>JAZDRN010000001.1:438850-692381 GCA_047501485.1 Actinomycetaceae bacterium L2_0104
CGCGGCGCGCGCCCACGCTGGCGCCGCCCCGCCCCCCCCTGGGGGGCGCCGCCCACCCGACGGGACGGCGCCCCCCAACCTTCTTTGCGGCGTGTGTTCAACCAGCGAGAGAAATCAACTGGACACTCTCCGAACGCCGATCAGTCTGGGAAATCCCACGCTTCCGGCGTCTGCACGGCACCGTCACTCGTGGAGGAGGGAGGAGCCGCCTGCGGGGAGGCCATGGACCACGCTCGCACTCCACCGTTCATTCCGGCCGCATTGGGGATGAAGATGACGTCGTCGCCCAACTTGGCGCGAACGGACGGGACGATGCGGGATGAGTTCCCGCCGCCCAGATAGAGGCGGTCCCAGCGCACGACGGGGACGAGGGACTCGATTGCCTTGAGTACCCTGCGTGACCACGCCGTATCTCCGAGGCGGATGCGCTCGGCCTCCCCGATGACGTCGTCGTACGTCAATCCCCAACGCATGGGGCCGTGCGAGATCTCCAGGTGTGGAGCCAGGCGCCCGTTGTCGATGATCGCGTTGCCCAGCCCGGTACCCAGCGTGATGACCAGCTCGACCCCCGATCCCGAGACGACGCCTGCCGCGGCGACCTCGGCATCGTTGAGCACCAGCGCCGGCACCCCGAAGGTCCTCTCCAGTACGTGCTGTAGGTCGAGATGATCCCAGGCCTCCGCGAGCTCGGGAAGGATCTTCGTGTGCGGCCCGGCTCGGCGAATGTAGTGGGGTGTGTAAACGACGACACCGTGCCGGATCATCCCGGGCAATCCGAGGGTGATCCGCTCGAAGCCCTCGACGTTCGCCGCGTGCTTCGAAACGATGCCGAGCAGATCCTCGGGAGGAAGCGGGTAGCGCAGTGCCGTGCGTTGCGGCTGCCCGATCTGAAAACCGCCCTCGTCGAGGAGGCTCGTCTTGATTCCACCGCCACCGCAGTCCACCGCGAGCGTTCGCAGCGCTGGCTTTGGCTGCTCCGGTCCAGTGTGGGACACTTCGTTCATGGATTCGACGGTAGCGCATCTGCTGCGTATTCGGCTTGATTTGGCATATGACGGTACTGGATTTCACGGCTGGGCGGCTCAGCCAGGGCAGCGAACAGTGGAGGGTGTGCTCTCGCGGGCCCTCTCCACGATCTTCCGGACCGATGTCACCCTAACGGTGGCCGGCCGGACCGATGCCGGCGTGCACGCACGCGGCCAGGTGGTCCACTTCGATATCGACGATGCCACCTACCGGGCGCTTCCCGGCAGGTCGAACCTGACGCCAGAGCAGTCGCTGGTGCGCCGGGTGAATGCCCTGTTGGCCCGGGAGGCGGACGGGCCGAAGGGCTCCTGCGACGTCGTCGTCCATAGAGCCGGTATCGTTCCTGCCGGGTTCGACGCGCGCTTCTCGGCGGTTTCGCGGTCCTACACCTATCGCGTGTGCGACGTGCCGCAGAGCTTCGACCCGCTGCGCAGGCGAGACGTGCTGTGGCTGACGGAGCCGGTGGATGTGGAGGCGATGAACCGCGCCGCGCACGGGCTGCTGGGGGAGCACGACTTCATCTCCTACTGCAAGCCGCGCGAGGGGGCGACGACGATTCGCGAACTGCAACGTTTGGATGCCCGGCGGAGTGACGGCCTCATCGAGATCACCGCACGCGCCGACGCATTTTGTCACTCGATGGTGCGCACCCTCGTGGGAGCGCTGCTGCGCGTTGGGCACGGCAAGAGGGAGGAGGGGTGGCCCGCGCGCCGGCTGGCGGAACGCACACGTAACGGAGAGGTCGTCGTCGCCCCGCCCCACCCACTCACACTGCAACACGTGGAATACCCAGCCGACTCCGAGTTGGCTGCCCGGGCAGCACTGACGCGGAACGTGCGCGACTGCGGGTGCGAAGGGGTGTGATTCGGGGTCCCGAGGTGGACCGCGCCGGGATGCCGCGTGGCTTCGAGCGGGATGCAGGAGATCTTCTGCTCGTGATACTGGCACTTCCAGATGCCGGTGGCCGCTAAGCCGCTGGTTCCCGCGCGGAGCCGGTGCCCCTGCGCCGCCAGTGTGTCCGATCCCATCCCACAGAAATCCGGCGATCCTTTGACCCGTCAGAGTCGGCCCACTATCCTTGATAGTTGTTGTGCACACTGCATGTCCGGTGTTTTTCCCACTCGCCGATGCCGTGAACAACAATCTGACCCTTATCCTTGGGGGACGCACCGCTTCATATCCGCGTACCCCATCACGAGAAACGAAGGCTACGCCCGTGCGCACGTATACACCGAAGCCTGGCGACGTCGATGCCAAGTGGTATGTCATTGATGCCACCGATGTCGTCCTTGGCCGACTGGCAGCTCAGGTTGCCACCCTGCTCCGTGGGAAGCACAAGCCCTCCTTCGCACCGAACGCCGATGGTGGCGATTACGTCATCGTCGTCAACGCTGACAAGGTTGCGTTGACTGGAAGCAAGCGCGAGCAGAAGTTCGCTTACCGTCACTCTGGCTTCCCGGGCGGTCTGAAGGCCACCTCTTACACCGAGCTGCTCGCCTCCAACCCTGAGAAGGCTGTGGAGAAGGCAGTTGCGGGGATGCTCCCGAAGAACACCCTTGGCCGTCAACAGCTCAGGAAACTCAAGGTCTACCGCGGTGGCGAACACCCGCACAAGGCCCAGAACCCTGAGCAGTACTCGCTCAAGAAGATCGCTCAGTGAGCTTTCCCGGAACAGGACGTTAAATAATGGCTGAGACCACGATTGACACCGAGATCGACGAGGAATTCGTCGACTCCTACACCTCGGAGAGCGAAGCTCCCCGTACCGGCCAGGGCGCGTCCCTGACCGCCCCGGGCCAGGCGCTCGGCCGCCGCAAGGAGGCTGTCGCCCGCGTCCGATTGATTCCCGGAACCGGCGAATGGAAGATCAACGGGCGCGCGCTCGACGATTACTTCCCGAACAAGCTGCACCAGCAGCTGGTTCGCTCGCCGTTCACCCTGCTTGACCTTGAAGGTCGCTTCGACGTTGTTGCACGCATCAACGGCGGCGGCATTTCCGGCCAGGCCGGTGCATTGCGTCTGGGAATCGCCCGCGCCCTCAACGAGATCGACCGCGAGAACAATCGCGCCACCCTCAAGAAGGCTGGCTTCCTGACCCGCGACGCCCGCGCCGTCGAGCGCAAGAAGGCTGGCCTCAAGAAGGCCCGCAAGGCTTCGCAGTTCTCGAAGCGCTGATTCTTCAGCTTTGATGAGGGGCTCTGCCGATGGCAGGGCCCCTCATTGCATGCCCGGATCAGTGCTCGTTTCCCTCGGTCGAGCGCGTGATGGGCACCCATCGAATGGGCAATTGCGGGATGTGAGCTGTTTGTTAGTGGCTAGACGCGCGAATTCCCAGACGCCGGTGACATAATCGGGAGGTAACCGTTTCCGAGGAGGAACACATGCCCCGATTGTTCGGTACCGATGGTGTACGCGGTCTGGCAAACCGAGAAGTCACCGCGAATCTGGCCCTTTCTCTTGGCGATTCAGCAGCCAGGGTTCTCACACAGGCAGTTGACGGCCGCAGGCCTCGCGCTGTCATCGCACGTGACTCGAGAGTCTCCGGTGCGATGCTCGCCCAGGCGATGGCCGCGGGACTCGCCAGCGCCGGCGTGGACGTGGAGCACGTGGATGTGCTCCCGACGCCTGGCCTGGCCTACCTCACCGCGAGCCAGGACGTGGACCTCGGGGTCGTGATCTCGGCCTCCCACAACCCGATGCAGGACAACGGCATCAAGTTCTTCGCCCGTGGAGGGTTCAAACTTGAAGACGCCCTGGAGGACGAGATCGAGTCACTGCTGGGTGCCACATGGTCGCGGCCGACAGGCGCCGGAGTGGGGCAGATCAGCACCGCCACCGCGCAGGCAGATCAGGCATACATCGACCACCTGACCTCATCCATCGATATCTCTCTGGAGGGTCTGAAGATCGTTGTCGACTGCGCGAACGGGGCGACCTCAGCGGTGGCTCCGGAGGCGCTGCGCCGTTGCGGTGCGGAAGTCATCGTCATCAGTGCCGAGCCCGACGGATACAACATCAACGACGGCTGTGGCTCCACCCACCCGGAGGCTCTGCAGGCGGCCGTGGTCGCCGAGGGCGCCGATTTCGGAGTTGCGTTCGACGGCGACGCCGACCGCTGCCTTGCGGTAGATCACGAAGGCCGCATGGTCGATGGCGATCAGATCATGGGTTTGCTGGCGGTGTCCTTGAAGGAGTCGGGCCGGCTCGCGAACAACACGCTGGTTGTCACGGTGATGTCCAACCTGGGCCTCATCCTTGCCATGCGCGATGCCGGAATCGAAACCGTCCAGACAGCCGTGGGCGATCGGTACGTGCTGGAGGCTATGCGCGAAGGAGGCTACGTGCTGGGCGGCGAGCAGTCCGGGCATGTCATCTTCCTCGAGCACGGGACCACAGGGGACGGGACCCTCACCGCGCTCCTCATCGCCGCCGAGGTGGCCAAGACGGGCAAGCGACTCGCCGATCTGGTCTCCTTCGTTCGCAGACTGCCCCAGACCCTCATCAATGTGCCGAATGTGGACAAGCGTAAGGCGGACAGCGATACGGAACTGGCAGCCGCAGTGGCGAGCGCGGAGATCCGACTCGGAGAGACTGGGCGCGTTCTGCTGCGTCCCTCCGGTACGGAGCCCCTTGTGCGTGTCATGGTGGAGGCCGCCACGCAGGAGGAAGCCGACGACGTCGCCCGGACCCTGGCCGTCGTGGTCAAGGAAAGGCTGCCGTTCAAGAAGTAGCTCCAGCATTCGCTCCGAGGTGGGGCAGGCGCCGTGTGCGCCTGCCCCACCTCGCGTGTTACCCGTTGCTGTCTCGGCGTTATCCAGCAGGTCACTGAAGCGTGGAATAATCGGGGTCCGGGCGGGTGAGGCGGGCCCTCGTCGGGAAAGTCAGGCGAGCTAGTCAGGGTAGAAGGGGGTACCGCGATGGAAGAATGGGTACTCGCCGCTTCGACGTCGGCATGGGCGCTGACCCTGTTGTTCGGGCTGGTCATCGGCGACGGCGTCATCCCGATCGTTCCCTCGGAGATTTTGCTGATCGCCATGGCGACTCAGACCATGCACGGCCAGGGGCCGCACGTTGTCGTGCTCTTCCTGGTGGCCTTCCTCGGTGCTTTCCTGGGAGAGAATCTCGCCTATGCCCTGGGAGCGCTTATCCCCATCGAACGGATGGGCTTTCTGCGCGGAGGCAAGGGCCGCAGGCGCGTCGATGCGGTGAAGGAAAGGCTGCGCCAGCGCGGAGCCGCCTACATTCTCGCCGCGCGATTCATCCCTGGGGTGCGGGTGGTCGTCAACGTATGCGTGGGCGCAGCCGGTTACCCGAGGCGCCGTTTTGTAACACTGGCCGCGATCACATCCGTACTGTGGACGGCCTTCATGATCGGGCTTGGCGTCGGAGCCGGCCATATCTTCGAGGGCAAGCCCTTCGTCTCTATGATCGTCGGGATCGTCAGCGGGTCGATCATCGGTACGGTGATCGACAGGGTGCTGTCCCGGCGCCTATCCGGCGGCGACCGGAACTCTGCCGAGTGACCGGAACCCCGGCGTGTGACCGACGAGCGACTAGAGACTTTGAGGTCTGTGGACGTCCATCCCCATCGAACTTGAGGGTTAGCAGACGAAGTCGGTGTTCTAACCCTCAACTTCGTCTGCTAACCCTCAAGTTCGGCGCAACCACGTTGGCTCAACCGGCGGCGCAACCACGCTCGTTCAACCGGCGGGCTTGAGATCATAGCTTGCGCAGCATCACTTCGGCGATTCTGTGGTCGGGGCCTTTGCGCAGAATGATGTCGGCGCGCGATCTCGTGGGCTCGATGTTCTCCACGAGGTTCGGCAGGTTGACGCTGCGCCAGATGTCGCGGCCGCGGGCTTCCAGTTCGTCGTCGGGCATGGAAGCGAACTGATAGAAGTACGCGTTCGGCTGCGTGAAGGCGAGGTCGCGCAGCTTGAAGATCCGCTCGAGGTACCACCGTTCCAGATCCTCCTCCGCCGCATCGACGTAGATGGACAGATCGAAGAAGTCGGAGACGGCAAGCAGTTCTCTGGAGGTGAGTCGGGGTGGCTGCAGGACATTGAGGCCCTCGAGGATAAGGATGTCCGGATGATTGACCGACAGGTAGGCGCCGGGAACTATGTCGTAGGTGACGTGGTCGTAGATCGGTGCCTGCACGTGCGACTTGCCTGCCTTGACCTCCTTCAGGAATGTCAGGAGAGCACCCCTGTCATAGGATTCCGGGAACCCTTTGCGGTCCATGAGCCCGCGTTCCTCCAGGATCCTGTTGGGCAGGAGGAAACCGTCGGTCGTCACCAGGTCCACCTTCGGCGTGGCGGGCCAGCGGCGCAGCAGTTCCTGGATCAGGCGCGACGTCGTCGACTTTCCCACCGCCACCGACCCGGCCACCGCGATGACGAAAGGCGTGCGCTTTTCCTGAAGCCCCAGAAAGGTCGAGGTGCGCGAATGCAGCCGGCCCAGTTCCGCCGTGTACATCTGCAGGAGCGCGGACAACGGCCGGTAGATGGCGTCGGCTTCCTCCAGGTCGATCGGGTCGCCCAGCGAGGACAGACGTCGAATGTCGTTGTGTGTGAGCGGAAGCGGAGTTGTCTGGGCGAGAGCGCTCCACTGCTCGTGACTGAAGGTCAAGACATGGGAGAGTGCGCTTGTCTGATCCATAGTGCAAAATCTTACGGCCTTCGATCGCTACGCGTGTGTGGGCGATGGTCCCGGTGGCGGTTAGAATTGCTGCATGTGTGGAATCGTAGGATACGTCGGATCAAACGCGGCCTCGAATCGCCCGCTTGATGTGGTGCTGGAAGGTCTCGCTCGCTTGGAGTACCGCGGCTATGACTCGGCAGGTGTCGCAATCGTCGGCCCCACCGGGATGGAAGTGGCCAAGAAGGCCGGACGGCTGGACAATCTCCGAGAGGCCCTCGAGAAGAAGCCTCTGGATCCCGGAATCGCCGCGATCGGCCACACCCGCTGGGCGACGCACGGTGGCCCCACCGACGGAAACGCCCATCCCCACGTCAGTTTCGATCGTCGCGTGGCCGTGGTGCACAACGGCATCATCGAGAACTACCAGCAGCTCTCGGACGAACTCGCCGCCAGGGACATCGTCCCGGTTTCGCAGACGGACACGGAGATCGCCGCGCATCATCTGGCCCTTGAGCTGGAGGAGGACGGAGACCTGCTCGCCGCCATGTGCCGTCTCGCCTCCCGGCTGGAGGGTTCGTTCACCCTGGTAGCCGTGGACGCCGAGAATCCCCACACCATCGTCGCGGCACGCCGCAACTCCCCCCTCGTTGTGGGCTTGGGGGACGGGGAGAACTTCCTCGGCTCGGACGTGGCCGCCTTCGTCGGTCAGACACGCCGCGCCATGGAGATGGGACAGGACCGTATCGTCCGTCTGCGGGCAGATGACGTGCAGGTCGTCGACTTCGATGGAAACCCCCAGGAGGGGCGCGTGTTCGAGGTGGACTGGGACGTCAACGCCGCCGTCAAGGGCGGATATGACACGTTCATGGACAAGGAGATCCATGAGGAGCCCATGGCCGTGGCCGAGACCCTGCGCGGGCGCACCACCGCCGACGGGCGCCTGCAACTGGACGAGATGCGCATTTCGGAATCGGTCATGCGCCGCGTGGACAAGATCATCGTGGTGGCCTGCGGCACCGCCGCCTACGCGGGGCACGTGGCAAAGTACGCGATCGAACACTGGTGCCGCATCCCGGTGGAGGTCGAGCTCGCCCATGAGTTCCGCTATCGAGATCCGGTCGTCAATGAGAAGACCCTCGTCGTCGCCATCTCCCAGTCCGGTGAGACCATGGACACCCTGATGGCCATCCGCCACGCCCGGGAGCAGGGCTCGAAGGTGCTCGCCATCGTCAACACGCACGGCTCCACGATCGCGCGCGAATCCGACGCGGTGCTCTACACCCACGCCGGTCCAGAGGTCGCGGTGGCTTCCACCAAGGCCTTCATCGCCCAGATCACCGCCTGCTACCTGCTGGGCCTCTACCTGTCCGAGCTGCGCGGCAACAAATACCAGGATGAGGTGGCCACCTACCTCGATGAACTGGGACGGATGCCGGCCCGAATCGAGGAGGTTCTCGGCTACGAGGAGGAGGTGCGTGATCTCGCCCGCTCGATGGTGGACGTGACATCCGTGCTGTTCCTGGGACGCCACGTCGGCTTCCCAGTGGCCTTGGAGGGAGCGCTCAAGCTCAAGGAGCTCGCTTACATCCATGCCGAGGGCTTCGCCGCGGGCGAGCTCAAGCACGGACCGATCGCCCTGATCGAGGAGGACCTTCCCGTCTTCGTCATCGTTCCCACCCCGCGCCGCCCCCTGCTGCACTCCAAGGTGATCTCGAACCTGCAGGAGGTCAAGGCTCGCGGTGCCCGCACCATCGCGATCGCCGAGGAGGGCGACGACGAGGCGGCGCTGTACGCGGATATCGTCTTCTGGGTACCGCGTTCGACCCCCACGCTCATGATGCCGCTCGTCACCGTGGTGCCACTGCAGATCTTCGCCGGAGAGTTGGCCCGGGTGAAAGGCTATGACGTGGACAAGCCGCGTAATCTGGCAAAGTCGGTGACGGTGGAATAAGCCCGGTAGCCCTGGAATGACGAGGTGAAACATGTTGCGCGCCTATCGCAGTGATGATGTCCGAGCTGCCGAGTCTCCCTTGTTGGAGGCCGGCGTCCCGCTCATGGAGCGAGCGGCCTACGCCCTGGCCCAGGAGGTTATCGGCAGGAGGAGGCGCCAGGGTGCGGGCATGGCCGGCACGCGTGTCCTTGCGCTGGTGGGGTCCGGCAACAACGGGGGAGACGCCCTCTTCGCGGCGGCTCGCCTTGCCAAACGCGGCATGTCCGCGCGGGCGTTGATCTGCGGCGTGCCCCATGCCGCGGGGGTCGTCGCGGCCGAGAGGGCCGGTGTGGAGATCGTCTCCGCTTCCAGTGACGCTCGCGAGGCGGCCGAGCTCGCGGCGAACCTCGGCCAGGCCGCGCACGTGTGGATCGATGGCCTGATCGGGATAGGTGCGCGTGGCCCGCTTCGGGAGCCGCACGCCAGCGTGGTTCGTGCGCTGAACGAGACCCGTCGGCGCGCAGCGGCGGAGCCATTGAGTATCGCGGTTGACGTTCCCTCGGGAATCGGGGTCGACGACGGCGTGGTGTCGGGCGAGGTCTTCCGCGCCGATGTCACGGTGACCATGGGCGCCATCAAACCTGGCCTGCTACTGGACCCCGGGCGACGCTATGCCGGGGAAATCGTCGATGTCCCACTGGGGCTGGAGGCGCATCTGCCCGCCGAGCCCGCACTGCTCTCGCTCGGTGGCGCAGATATCGCGGACCTGTGGGATTTTCCCGGGCCGGATTCGCACAAGTACACGCGGGGCGTCGTCGGATTGATGACGGGATCTCCGCGCTATTCCGGGGCGGCGCTTCTCACGAGCGATGCGGCGCTCGCGGGCGGTTGCGGCATGGTGCGCTACGCGGGCCCGCGCCCGCTTACGGATCTGGTGATCTCACGCCATCCCGAGGTGCTCGGAGACATGGGCCGGGTGCAAGCCTGGGTGCTCGGTTCCGGGGTGGATATGGACAATGCGGAGGCCGCCTCCGAGGTGGCGCGCCGCCTGGAGGAATCCATTGCGCAGGGCATCCCCGTGGTGTTGGATGCCGGGGCCATCAGCCTTGTCAACGATCTTGACGTGCCGTCCACGGTGGTCTTGACGCCCCACGCGGGCGAGCTGGCGCAGCTGCTGGCCGCACGCGGGGAGGCCATGACGCGCGAGGAAATCGGCGCCGCACCCGCCCGTGCCGCCCGATTGGCCGCGACGCTGACGGGTGCCACCGTTCTCCTCAAGGGCTCGGTCGATGTGGCGTGCGCTCCCGACGATCCGCTCTATGCTCAGGGAGGGGCTCCGGCCTGGCGGGCGACCGCGGGCGCCGGCGATGTCCTGGCGGGCCTGCTCGGTGCAATGCTTGCCGCCTGGGGCGACGAACTCGCGGAACTGGGCAAGGGGCGCGGTATTCCGGCGCGACTGGCTGCCGGTGCCTCCTACCTGCATGGCAGGGCCGCCGCGCTCGCTTCCGGTGCCAGTCCTGCTCCGGGAGGCCAGGCGACCAGGCCCGGGCGTCCCATACGGGCGACCGAAATCTCTGCCGCGATCCCCGCGGCCATCGCGGAATCGCTGGCCCGATGAGCGTGGGGGGAGCGGGAAGCACGGGGAGCCTGGGGGAAGATACCGAACGGGCGGCGGCCACGGCTTTCCCGGCCGTCGCCGATGTGGATCTCGATGCTATCGGCGACAACCTTCGCCTGGTTCGCGATACGGCGGTGGGATCGGGGTTACTCGGCGTGGTCAAAGCCGACGCCTACGGGCATGGGCGAGCCGAGTGCGCGCGGGCGATGATCGCGGCAGGCGCGGATTACGTGGGAGTCGCTCAGCTGGCGGAGGCGCTGGAACTGCGCCGGGAACTCGGCCCGGCCGCGCGCATCCTCACCTGGATATACGCTCCCGGTGCGCCGCTGGATGCCGCGCTGCGCGCCGATCTGGAGCTGTCGGTGGGAGCGCCCTGGGCGATCGACGAGCTGGCTGCGGCGGCCCGTAGCACCGGGATCACGGCACGCGTGCATCTGAAGGTGGACACCGGGATGACGCGCGGAGGCATCGATCTGTGGAATCTCGCCGAGGCCGCAGAGCGCATGCGCGCATACGTGGCGGAGGGGTTGTTCGACGTCGTCGGTCTATGGAGTCATCTGGCCCGCGCGGACGAACCCGAATGCGGGCTCACCGAGATCCAGATCGAACGCTTTGAGGAGGCTCGGCATATCGTCGGTCGGGCCGGACTGGATATCCGGATCCATCACCTGGCCGCATCGGCGGGGGCGCTGTGGCATCCGGGAGCGCGCTACGACATGGTGCGCCCGGGCATCGTGCTCTACGGGCTCTCACCCAACGTCGCACACCTGACCGCCTCGGATATCGGCCTGCGCGCTGCGATGACGCTGAGCGCCGAGCTGATCGCGGACCGCCAGGTCCCCGCCGGAACCGGCGTCTCCTACGGGCATACCGCGCGAACGGAGCGCCCCGCACACCTCGGGGTGGTTCCGCTGGGCTACGCGGACGGGATCGATCGCAAGGCATCCAATGCCGCGCCGCTCGTCGTCAACGGCCATCGCACCCGTGTGTTCGGGCGGGTGTGCATGGATCAATTCGTCACAGAATTGCCGCGTGACGCCAAGGCGGGGGACCGGGCATGGCTCTTCGGAGACGCGGAAAACGGCCTCCCCACGGCCGATGACTGGGCTGAGGCTCTGGGCACCATCGGCTACGAGGTCGTGACCCGTCTTGGGGTGCGGGTTCCGCGCCGCTATCATGGCACCGGCGCGGGGAATCGGGCGCGTCACAGCCCGGGTCTCGCCTAAAAGGAGGAATCTATGGAGCTGACAATTCCCGAAGCGGACGACATGCGTCACGTTGGCGAAGTGCTCGGCACTCTGCTGCGCGGCGGCGACCTGGTCATGTTGGACGGTCCCTTGGGAGCGGGAAAGACCACTCTCACCCAGGGCATCGCGGCGGGAATGAACGTGACGGGACGGGTCGCCTCCCCGACGTTCGTGATCGCCCAGGTGCACAAGTCGGCCGCTGAAGGGCCGGAACTCGTGCACGTGGACGCCTACCGCCTCGGTTCGCTGGACGAGCTCGATGCTCTGGATTTGGACGCCTCGCTGGAGGAATCGGCCACCGTCGTCGAGTGGGGCGAAGGCAAGGTCGAGGTCCTGACCCCGGACCGTCTCACCATCCGTATCGTCCGGCCCGAAGGCTCCGACGCCGGCGAACAGGTGGACGATCTGTCTGTGGATGCGCCTCGGACCCTGCACGTCGAGGCGTCGGGTCCGCGTGCTCAGGAGATCGTCGAGAGGTTGCAGGAGTTGCTGTGAAGCTCGCGCGCCGGGTGCTGGGCACCCTCTTTCTTGCCTTGTTGCTCGCCGTCGGGCTGGCTCCGGCGACCGAAGCGGCAGAACCGTCGGGGGGAGAGGACTCGAGCGAGTGGTTCCAGGCATCGGGCCTGAGCGTGGTGCGCTCTCATGCGGGAGAGGATCTCTCCCATCTGACCGCCGCCCAGCTGGATGAACTGCAGGTGGGAACCCCCGTGCGGGCGTATACGTTCGACGGCGAGGCGGGGGAGCTCGAACCGTCGAACCTGTGGGTGGCG
The DNA here is from genome assembly GCA_047501485.1 of Actinomycetaceae bacterium L2_0104. Taxonomy (GTDB): domain Bacteria; phylum Actinomycetota; class Actinomycetes; order Actinomycetales; family Actinomycetaceae; genus Ancrocorticia. Next base: position 451,085 of record JAZDRN010000001.1, read on the forward strand.
CCGGTTCTCCTGGAGGACGAGCCTGTGGCCACTGTCGCTGCGGAGCTCGAGAGCGGCCAGTCGCAACGGGAGAAGGTCACGGCGGAGTCCCGCTTCGCCACCGCGCTCACCGAGCTCGAGCCCGATTCAGTCATTGCCGTGGAACCCGATTTCGGTGGAAAGGACTCGTTGGGAGGCTGGTTCCAGGTCAACGAGGACGGAACGGTCACCCCGCTCGACCCGGTGGCTCGTTCCGTGCTTGCCGGGGAGGTCACCATGAACTCCTTCCAGGAGATCAGAGCCGACCTGCTGCGCTCCGACGGGGATTCGGCCACCACTGCGGACCCCACGCAGACCGATGGATCCGCAACCGGAGGGATCATCCGTATCGTGGCCATCGTGCTGATCGTCCTGTTCGTCGCGGTGGGCTTGCTCGTGTGGCTGCGGCACGACCACTCCGAGCCTCCGGAAGAGGACGAGCGAAAGAGTACCCCTCGCTCACGACCCATCCCTGACGATGTCAAGATCCTCGAGCGCCCGCGTTCGCGGCACGAAGAGGCTCGCGAATGATCGGGTAGCCCGGAGCCACGTCGGGCAAGCCACGCGAGGCGAGCCACGCCGGGCAGTATGCGGAGCATCCGGGACATATTTCATACGATTCACCCAACACCTCGAACGAGACAAGAAGAGAAGCACGATGTATTTCCTGACAATTGACACCTCCGACCGTTCCGTTGTGGGGGTGGCCAGCGAGGAACTCGGCACGGTGACCGAGCTGTCTCGCGAGGTCTCCGAGGACTCGCGCCACCACGCGGAAACCCTGGCACCAATGGCCGCCACGGCCCTTTCCGCCGCGGGGATCGAGAAGCCCGATGCCGTCATAGCGGGAACCGGTCCGGCCGCCTTCACCGGTCTTCGTGCGGGGCTGATGACTGCCCGCGCCCTGGCGCGGGGCTGGGATGTGCCGCTGTACGGGGTCTCGTCCCTGGAGGTGCTGGCTTTGGGCGGCGCTCGCTTGGGGTTCAACGAGGTGCTCTCCGTCATCGATGCACGACGCAAGGAATTGTTCGTGCTGCGGGCGCGTCCTATGGCAGGCGACGACGTCGCCGTCATCTCCGGCCCGGAGATCGTCTCCCCGGCGGACCTGCCCGGACTTCTCGAACGCGCAGAGGCCGGTTTGGTTACCTCCAACCCGGGGCTGTACCCGGAGTTGGCCCAGGCGGAACTGGTGCAGTGCGCGCCGGCTCTTATGACATCCCTGGCTCTTTCTCACCTGACCCGGCGAGAAGCGGGGGAGACCATCGATCTCGGCACGGAGCCGCAATATCTGCGCCGCCCCGATATCCACGGCAGCGGGGCGCAGCCGAACGTCTGATCGGTTGACGACGTGGATGACCGCAAGACGCCTGCCGGCCTAGAGTTGTGCGTTCCGCGTCCCGGATGGGCGGGGAAAGTGGCCGACTTCGACCGCCTCGCCTTCGGCGCGGACGCCTGGCCGCTGGCGGTGTGGAGGCAGGAGTTGCGCAGCGGGATCGCGCATTACCGTGCACTGGTGCCATCTGAGCCGAGCCTGGCCGCCATACCGGACGTGATCGCCATCGGGGGAGTGTCCGAGGGAATCGAGGCGGAGATCCTCACCATCGCCGTCGCCCCGAATCGCCGCGGGCAGGGCCTCGGCGGCTGGTTGCTGGACGAGCTTCTTGCGATAGCCGACCGGCAGGGCTCGGAATCGGTGTTCCTCGAGGTTCGTTCGCGCGACGAAGTGGCCCAGGCTCTGTATCTGGGCCGGGGTTTCGAGATCGTCGGTGGGCGGAAGAACTATTATCACGACGACGACGCCGTCGTCATGCGCCGCGACCGGCCTGACCGTCGATCTGGTCGGGCAGCGCCGTGACGAGCGTTGCCTTTTGCATATATGGCGGGGGCGCCGCTGGTACTAGACTTGTCCTTCGTGAGTATTACGATCCTTGGTATTGAGACCTCCTGCGATGAGACAGGTATCGCGGTGGTGCGCGATGGCGAGCTGCTCGCCGATGTGACGGCAACGTCGATGGACGAATACGCCCGCTACGGTGGCATCATCCCAGAGATCGCTTCGCGTGCCCACCTGCAGACCATGGTTCCCACGCTTGATGCCGCCCTGGACAAGGCAGGCGTGGCGCTCGCCGACGTCGATGCCATCGCGGTCACCGCGGGCCCGGGCCTGATCGGGTCCCTCACCGTGGGCGTCTCCGCCGCCAAGGCACTGGCGCTCGCGACGGGCAAGCCGCTCTACGGCGTCAATCACATCATCGGCCATCTGTGCGTGGACGAGTTGGTGGACGGTCCCTTCCCGAAGCGTTTCATCGGTCTGGTCGTCTCCGGTGGTCATTCGTCGATCCTACGGGTCGGCAACATCGCCACCGACGTGGAGGAGCTGGGAGGCACCCTCGACGACGCAGCGGGAGAGGCCTTCGACAAGGTCGGTCGACTCCTCGGTTTGCCATATCCCGGCGGCCCGCACATCGACCGTCTGGCCAAGGAAGGCGACCGGGAGGCCATTCGTTTCCCGCGCGGTCTCACCGCAGGCAAGGACAAGGTTCGTCACCAGTACGATTTCTCGTTCTCCGGACTGAAGACCGCCGTGGCACGCTACGTCGAGGGGCTGGAATCGCGTGGCGAGGAGGTTCCCACCGCCGATGTGGCCGCGGGTTTCTCTGAGGCAATCAACGACGTGCTCACAGCCAAGGCTCTGGCCGCCTGTGAGACGTTCGGGTACGACACCCTGGTGATCGGCGGCGGTTTCTCCGCGAATTCGCGGTTGCGCGAGCTGGTCGCCGAGCGCGCTGCCGAGCGCGGCATCACCGTGCGTATCCCGCCGATACGCTACTGCACCGATAATGGCGCCATGGTCGCATCGCTCGGGTGGGAATTGGTTCGCAACGGGGTGAGGCCGTCCGGTCTCGATATCACCGTGGACACGGGAATGGATCTCGGCAAGATCGTCATGTGAGCTCAGGCTCGCTCGGCCACAACCGCTCTATGCCGCCCCATGAGCGGCGTGAGGATGAGAACCGCGTCCCCGCCCTCCGCAGCTTTGCGCAGTCCCAGCTTGCGGCGTAGCTGTTCGGGGTCGACGTCCGTGCCTCGCTTCTTGATCTCCAGACGCGAGATTCCCTTTCGTGATAGCGCTTTCCTGATGGCTTTGACCTCCAGGGGCAATACCTCCAGGACTCGGAAACGAGCGGCATAGGGTGCCGGTGGAGGCTCGGGTGTGGCGGCCTTTTCGGCCTGTGAGCCGAGGATCTGAGGATCCGGCGGCGACGGTGCGGGCGCCTGCGAGGACTGCGCATTGGTCAGGTAGGCGATGTTGTGGGAGACGGGTGCCAGCCCATACTCTGTGCACAGGCGCGCGATCGCCCCGCTGCGGATGATCGCCGGATCGGGTTCGTACAGGAACTCCGCCAGTTCGGCCGCAGGTAGTGGCTCCACAGGAGCGTCAGCTGTGGCGGCTCCCGAATCGAAATCGTAGGCGCGGCCGTCGCGCAATATGAGGGCGCTCCGGCCCGGTGCGAAGGCGGCTTCGCCCATCCAGATGACGGCCTCCAGGAGATCGGAGCCCTGGCTGATCCACTGCACGTGGGAAGCGGATGGGCACAGGCCGTGAGAGATGCCGGGCGCCACCTTGATCCCCGCCGCTGGGAAAGCGGCAGCGATCTCGTAGGCGGTGGAGAGTCTGGGAGACCACTGCTCGGGATCCTTGAGGCGCCGGCCCGTTGCGTCGCGACGGGCCGGATCCAGCCAGAGGGCATCCGCGCCGAGCCTCTCGAGCTCGATGTCGAGCCCGTCGCCGGTGATGACCTGCGCCTCCGGAAACGCCGTGAGGTTCGCCTGCGCGGCCGCAGCGGTCTCGGCATCCTCCTCTATGGCCGTCACTCGCAGCCCCAGGCCGGCCATCGCGAGAGAATCGGCGCCGATCCCGCATCCCAGGTCCACCACGTGGGTGGCCCCCGCCCGGCGCAGCCGGGCGGCATGATGCGCCCCGACATCGAGGCGTGTGGATTGTTCCAATCCCGCGGGTGTGAAGAACATGGACTGGGCGAAGATGCCGAATTTGCCGGCGGCCTTCATCCGCAGCCGTGACTGCGTGAGGGCCAGCGAGACGAGCTCTGGTGAGTATCCCTCCGCGCGCAGCCGATTCGTCAGGGAGAGAACCCGCTCGGAGTCGTAAGTGGGCAACGAGTCCAGGAGGGCGCGACCCTCGGGACGCAATAGCGGGGTAATGCTGGGTACCACCGCTCAATCTTGGCACGAAGTCGCCGTCTACTGCCAGAATAGGATCCATTGGGAGGTTCCGCATGGCAGATTTCGGTTCGCACAATGGCTACAACCTCGGGCGATCGAATCCCCTCGAGAACTCGGTGGACACGTCAGGGGCGCCTTCTGGCGTCATCCATGAACCCTCAGGCCTCTCGCTGGCGCGGACTCGCTCGATGGATCGTGGATACGTCCCCGTCCTCTGGTGGATCGCGCTGCTGGCGAGTCTCATCAGCGTTGGGTTCACCTACGGCGATGTGCTCTCGGTGACGAACCTCCTCGCATACGAGGACGCAAGCCCGTCGCTGATCCGTGGCATATCGGGCGCCGTGGGGATGACGGTTCTCTTGACGGTCTTCGCTTTCCTCATCCTGAAGAGACCCCGGATATGGACGCGGCTGCACGTCGTGGTAGGTGCCACCGCTCTTTGCTGGGGCGGCAGTGCGCTGCTGGGCGGCCTGCGCTTCTTTCAATGGATACTCCCGAACCAACTCGCCGCATCGATCTGGCAGAGCGGGAAGTGGTTGGGGCTCGCCGTCTTCCCACTGTTCTTCACCTTGGTCCTCGTGCTTCCGGTCGTGATTCTCCCGCGTTTGCTGCCGGCATACGTCCACAAGTCCTCTATGGTCCGTTTCGCAGCCACCATGCTGAGCATCGGCATCTTTTTCCCATTCGAGACGGTGCTTCTCGGTTCGTCCATCGAGGAGGTCTTCTGGCTCGCTCCCTTCTGGCTCTTCATGATCGGCGGAGTTCTGCTCTTCCCCACGCTGCTGGGTCTGACGCTGGCTCGTCCCGGGATGGCACCGCCGTCGATCGGCCGATCGTTCGCCGGTCTAGTGCTGGCGACGCTGACGTGGACGGCCATCTTCTCCGCCGGAGGCATGGCCCAAGGTCCCTACGGGCTCTGGATGGTCCTCGGGCCCATCGCCCTCGTGCTCTACATCGTATTCGCGCGAGGAAGGGACGAGCTCTTTCCGATCGAGATGGCCGAGTTGGAGCGCTTCGTCGTTCCCGGAGGGATCACCGCCGCTGAATACGACTTCTTGGTCGACGACGAACTGTACGGAGAGTTCATCGCCCGAGCGCGTTCTCAGGACGCGAAATCTGAGGCCGTGGAGTATCTGCTGGCTGCCCGAGGGCTCGCCAGCCTGCCGCGCGAGCTTTCCTCCGATGCGCCTGAAGTGCTGGAGCGAAGCCGGGAATACCTGGGAGGGAGACTGGTGAGAGCTCGCGGGCGGCTGCGAGAAAGGGGCGTCGCCCTGCTGACTGCGCGGCCCATCCATCGAAAACACTGGCACTCACCTTGACCGAGTGCTAAGAGCGACATATCCTTCTAGAGGACGTAGTTTCGACTACGGCTTGTGCCCGGTTCGGGCCCGGCCCCCGCGACGGCGGGTCCCGCGGCCAGGTACTACCAACCAAAGCTAACCAAAGCACGAGTTCAAGAAGAAGGGGGATCCGCAGTGTCGGTCTCCATCAAGCCGCTTGAGGATCGCATCGTGATCCAGCAGCTGGAAGCAGAAACCACGACGGCATCTGGCCTTGTCCTTCCGGACACCGCCAAGGAGAAGCCGCAAGAGGGCAAGGTTCTGGCAGTCGGCCCGGGCCGCATCGACGACAAGGGCAACCGCGTGCCGGTTGACGTCGCCGTCGATGACGTTGTCATCTACTCCAAGTACGGTGGCACCGAAATCAAGTATGGTGCGGATGAGTACATCATCCTGTCCTCGCGTGACGTTCTCGCCGTCGTCGAGAAGTAGGTCTCGCCCAAGGGTTGAGATCTGAGCGGGCACCCACCACTATCGGTGGGTGCCCGCTTTTTCGCGCTCACGGGAAGGCATCGGCCATCACGTTTCGCGAACTTGACCCTTGGACCCCGAACTTGACCCTTAGAACGTCAATCTCGCCTCCGAAGGGTCAATCTCGGCGACGCATCGCGGGTCCGCGTATCGCGCCAGCGCCCGCAGCAACCTCGCAACGCGTTCGCGTGGGGCCCCGTTCACTGTGCGAGCTCTGTCATATGGTGCACAGTGCGCCACGATGATCGGCGCGGTTACCATGGGAGGGTGACGACACCGCATAATGATCCCTTTGCAATGCTCGGATTGACCTATGATGATGTGCTGCTGCTGCCGCAACCCACCGATGTCATTCCCTCCGAAGTCGATACCACAAGCAGGCTGACTCGAAAGATCAGCCTGAAAACTCCTCTCATCTCCGCCGCGATGGACACAGTGACCGAGTCCCGGATGGCGATCGCCATGGCCCGCCAGGGCGGAATCGGAATCATCCACCGCAATCTTTCGGCCGAGGACCAGGCCCAGCAGGTACGGGTCGTCAAACGCTCCGAATCCGGCATGGTGCAGGATCCGGTGACCGTGGGCCCGGATGCCACTATCTCCCAGCTGGACGAACTATGCGGCAAGTACCGCGTCTCGGGCCTGCCCGTGGTGGATGAGGACGGAAAGCTCGTCGGAATAATCACGAATCGCGACCTGCGCTTTATTCCGGAGGACGAGTTCGCCTACCGCACGGTCCGCGAGACCATGACCCCCATGCCGCTGATCACAGCCCCGCGAGGGGTGAGCCGGGAAGAGGCCGCCCAGCTTCTGGCGAAGCACAAGGTGGAGAAGCTTCCGCTCATCGACGAGGAGGGGCGCCTCAGCGGGCTCATCACCGTCAAAGACTTCGTCAAGACGCAGCAGTACCCGAAGGCATCGAAGGATTCCAGGGGCAGGCTCATCGTCGGAGCCGGAGTCGGCTACCTCTCCGATTCGTGGGAGCGCGCGCTGCTCCTGGCAGAGGCCGGAGTCGATGTCCTCGTCATCGACTCCGCGAACGGCGAAGCCAGACTGGCTCTCGATATGATCCGCCGTCTGCGCACAGATTCCACCTTCGATGACGTACAGATCATCGGGGGGAATGTCGCCACCCAGTCCGGTGCTCAGGCGCTCATCGACGCCGGAGTGGACGCCGTCAAGGTGGGTGTCGGCCCGGGCTCGATCTGCACCACCCGGGTGGTTGCGGGCGTGGGCGTCCCCCAGATCACGGCGATCTCCGAAAGTGCGAAGGCATGCGGTCCGGCGGGGGTTCCCCTCATCGCCGACGGCGGCCTGCAATACTCCGGCGACATCGGCAAAGCGCTGGTCGCGGGCGCGGACTCGGTGATGCTCGGTTCGCTTCTGGCGGGCTGCGAGGAGACGCCGGGCGATCTCGTATTCGTCAACGGCAAGCAGTACAAGCACTATCGGGGCATGGGCTCGCTGGGCGCGATGTCTTCGCGCGGCAAACGTTCCTATTCGAAGGATCGCTACTTCCAGAGTGACGTCTCCTCCGATGACAAGATCATTCCGGAGGGTATCGAGGGCCAGGTGCCGTTCAGGGGAACGCTGGGATCCGTACTCTACGAACTGATCGGCGGCCTGCATCAGACGATGTTCTACTCGGGTGCCCGCACCGTGAGTGAACTCAAGGAGCGTGGCCGTTTCGTTCGGATGACATCGGCGGGTCTGCGCGAATCGCATCCGCACGACGTGCAGATGACCGTAGAGGCCCCGAACTACTCAGGACGCGTCTGACGGAAGCTTGAATCTGACGGAAGCTTGAATCTGACGGAAGCCTGAACGGGATCGGATGCGAGCGCGAGGTCGAACAGCTCGCTCGCATCCGATCCCGGGCGCCTCACCCGTTGCGTGAAGCGAGTGGCCAGGCGTTGGGATCGCCCGCGGGCCGGCGGCCGTCTTCGGCTGCACGCCGGTTCAGATAGGAGATGAAGTCCGCGTGCGAGGCGGCCTCCATCGCCTGGATCTCCTCCAGCGATTTGCCTGCCAGTTCGGGATATTTGCGCACCAGCGCGCCCAGCAGGCGCAGCGTGGCGATAACGTCTGCCTCGGCATTGTGGAAGTTGTCCTCGTCCGACACGCCGTAGTGACGGCACAGATCCTCCAGCCGACGCTTGCCCTTGCGGTAGCGATCCACGGATTTGTCCAGTAGGTAGGGATCGACGACTGGCGCGAGCCTGCCTCCGAGCCGGTTCTCAAGAGTGGGAAGGCTGTGGCGCGCCAGCTCGCTCTCGAGAAGAGTGAGATCGTAGGACGCGTTGAAGGCCACAACCGGGTTGCCCCGGCCCATATGTTCGGCCAGAACCGAGGCGATTTCCTCCAGCACCTCGACGACGGGACGGCCCTCCTCGTGAGCCTTCTCCGTTGAGATGCCATGGACGCTCGCCGCCTGCGCGGGAATCTCGACTCCGGGGTCCGCCAGCCAGTAGCGCCTTTCGATGCCGTCTTCGGTGGCGCGGATGATGGAGCACGTGACCAGCCGGTCCTCGAGGGGGCGCACCCCGGTGGTTTCGGTGTCGAATCCGATGATGGGCAGTGAGGTCCACATGATGATCCTTTCAAGGTATGCCACCAGCCTATCCGGTGCCACCCACAGGTTCGGCCCTGCGTTCTCCACCGTGGCCCATAACCGATGCGAGGCAAAGTAAGCTGGTGACCGTGAGCGAAGTAGAGATCGGTCGGGGTAAGCGAGCCCGCAGAGCATATACCTTGGACGACGTCGCCGTCGTCGCGTCGCGGCGCACACGTGACGTCCAGGAGGTCTTGACCACCTGGCAACTGGATGCCTATCACCTCGACATCCCCATACTCGCCGCACCCATGGACTCGGTCACCTCTCCGGCCACCGCCATCGCCATGGGCAAGATGGGTGGCCTGGGTGTGCTCGATCTGGAGGGGTTGTGGACCCGCTACGAGGATCCCGAGCCTCTCCTCGAGGAGATCGCGCACCTGGACGCGAAAGATGCCACCCCGCGTCTGCAGCAGCTCTACGCCGCGCCGATCGACGAGGATCTGCTGCGTGAGAGAATCCGGGAGATACGGGAGTCCGGCGTGACGGTGGCTGGAGCACTGTCGCCGGGGCGCACGCAGCAGTTGTGGCGCACCGTCGTCGACGCCGGCGTGGACGTCTTCGTCATTCGCGGCACCACTGTTTCGGCCGAGCACGTCTCGACGTCGCGCGAACCCCTGAACCTCAAGCGCTTCATCTACGAGCTGGACGTTCCCGTCATCGTGGGAGGGTCCGTGACGTACACCGGCGCGCTGCACCTCATGCGTACCGGTGCCGCGGGAGTCCTCGCCGGCTACGGCGGAGGCGCGGCATCGGCCAACCGCCGCACGGTCGGCATCGCCTCGCCCATGGCCACCACCATTGCGGATGTCGCCGCCGCCCGGCGCGACTATCTCGACGAATCCGGAGGGCGGTACGTGCATGTGATCGCCGACGGTTCCATCAGCTCGGCCGGGGACCTCGTCAAGGCCATCGCCTGCGGTGCGGATGGCGTGATGCTCGGCACCGCCCTGGCGCGAGCCACGGAGGCTCCCGGCAGGGGCTGGCACTGGGGTGCAGAGGCACGGCACAACCGGCTACCGCGCGGCGAGCGGGTTCGCGTGGGCCAGGAGGGAACGCTGGAAGAGATCCTCTTCGGCCCCTCCCGCAGCGCCAGAGGCCTCACCAACCTGATGGGCGCGCTCCGGCACGCCATGGCGGCCAACGGATATTCGGACGTCAAGGAATTCCAGCGTGCCGAACTGGTCGTTCTGGGTAAGTGAGGGAGCCGGACATGAGTGACAACACGTCCAACGGCAAGTCGAAGACCTCCGTCGCCATCGATCGAATTCTGGGAATGATCGAGGGAAGCGCCCTCAAGGAGGGAGACAGGCTGCCGTCTGAGCGCGCTCTGGCCGCCGAGATGAAAGTGTCTCGGGCGACGGTGCGCGAGGCCATCATGGCGCTCCAGATAGCGGGGCGCGTCGAGTCGCGTTCGGGCGATGGAACATACATCCTGGACCGTCCGGTGGGGCTGGGAGACGACGATACGAAACTGCGTGCCGGCGTCGACATCACGGAAGCCCTCGAGTACCGCATGGCCATCGAGATCTCCGCATCCATCATGGCCTGCCGCCGTGCCCGGCGCTCCGACGTCATGCGGATGCAGGCCGTCATGGAGGCGATGTCGGAGTTCGTGGCAGAGGAGGATTACGAGGCCTACCTGGACGCCTCGATGGATCTGCACCTGGCCATCGGTCAGGCCTCGCACTCCAAGGAGCTGCGCAAGGTCCACGACGCGCTTACCGAACAGGTGCGCGATGACGAATGGCTTCTGGCTGAGAGCTACAACAGCGATGTCGCCGAGCGTTCGATTCAGATCCACCGAGAGATCGTGGATGCCATAGCGGCCAAGGATATTGCCCGGGTTGTGCGGGCGGTGGAGATCCACTACGTGGACTACCCGACGCTCGGGGAGATGGACGAGGTCTAGGTGTGATGTCCAGGTAGGTTGTTGAGCCTGCGGCCGGGTGCGTGCGGTGGCGCGAACTCCCACCGAGGCGGACCCGTTCTAGAGTTCGACGACGGATCCGTCCTCGTAGATGTTGAAGGAGCGGCCCGGCGAACTGTAGGTGGCGAACACGCGGTGGTCCGTGCGGGCCGGCACCAGCCTGATCACGACTTGCCCTTCGTCGACCTCTCCCAGTGCTTGCGTCATGTGGACCCGGAGCGCGGTGAGGAGTTCCGGCGGGGGAGCGGATTCCCCGCGGTCGTTCATGAGAAGGACGACGCCGCGCTCGCGCGCCCGTTTGACCTCCTCGGCCAACAACTCGACGAGGTGGTTGCCTCCCCGTATCTCGTCTCGTAGTTCGGCCTCGATGAGCGCGGCCTGGCTGCGCTCCCTATTCGTCAGGGGAGCATCGGAGGCGATGGTTTCCAGAAGGGGGCGAACCTTCTTCTCCACCCGGCTGAGGGTGGATTCGATGACCTGGTTGGTCTGCAGGTCCTCGATGCGCTTGGCCTCGAGCTCCATCTGGCGCTCTTGATCGCGGAAGATGGAGACGGAGGCCCAACGGGCGAGGGTGGTGATGAGGGTCCATACCGTCAGGCTGAGGATGTGCCCGAGCGACATCGTGAGGATCAGGGCAGGAGGCAATCCGTTCACGATGACCCACAACGCCGCACCACCCGTGAGCAAGGCGACGCCCACCCAGGCGGCCAGGATTCTCTCCCGGACCACCAGCCCCCAGCAGAGCATGCCGGTCAGGCCCAGACTCCAGGCTTCGTTCTCCGGCCAGCCGGTCGCCGGGATGGCAAGAAGCACGCAGACGTTCGCTACCCCACCGGCCAACGGGACAAGGAACGTGACCCAATGCGGAAGCTTGCTCTCTGGCCAGCGAACCAACAGCAGAACTACCATGGCCGTCTCCAGTGCCAGTGCCGCCGCAGGTACCCATGGATTGGTATAGATACTCCAGTGGCAGATGAGCTGATAGATATGGGCCAGGACCGCATAGGCAGCAACGAGGCGGGTGGGAAGCCTTTCCATGGACTGTCCGACCGCGACCGGGCGCCGGGCCTGTGCCGCGGACTCCCTCTGATTGAGCTGACTGGTCCCGGGAGAATAGGACAGGAGAACGCGTGTTCCGTAGCCGGGCATGGAATCGAAGATGACGTGACCGCCGATATTGTCCATTCGTTGCAGGATGGACCGGCGAATCCCCAGACGGCTCTGGTCGGCCTTTGTCAGATCGAAACCCCGCCCGTTGTCCGAGACGGAAATGCGGACTCCCAGCCTGGCCGAGCTGCCCATTGAGAGGACCCGCCTGGGCTGGGGTGTCTTGGGGCTCGGTGCGTGACGAAGCGAGTTGTTGAGGGCCTCGTGAGTGGCATCGAGTAGGGCCTGTCCCACGTTGGGTGGCAGGGATATCGTCAACGATTCCTTACGCCGGAAGGAGATCTTCGGATCGATCTCGACGGCAAGTTGCTCAAGCTGGTTGAACAGGTGCGTCGTCGTCGGGATCTCGTGGGTTGCCGCCCTTCTGTCCAGGACATCGAGCGCCTGACGAGCAGTGACTCGCAGCGCCTTGCGATCGTCCATGCCTGCGGCCAGGGGGATGAGCGCGGAGAGGATGTGATCGTGAATGAAGTTGTTCATCCTGCGCTGAGCGTCGCTCGCCGCCCGCTGCCTGCGGGTGACGATCTCTTCTGCGGCCAAGGCGTGCTGAGCCGCATCCAGGGTGATGCTCTGACGCAACAGCCATGAGCCCCCCGCGAGGAACGCGAGATTGAAGCACAGAATGAGCACCGGGCCATCGAAGTCCGAGAGCGTGGGAGCGGTGCCCGATTCCAGCACGGGAAGAATTGACATCAGCGCCGTGATCGCGAGGAGGAACGCGACTCGCATTCGCTCCGAAAGCACCGTCATGGATATGACCATGCAGAGCATCGAAAGATACTGCAATGGATGCTGGTTCGAGACGTAATCCAGCCTGACCGAGCCGAAGGGCCTCGTGGTCGCCGCGCAGGCGATGAGTAGCAGGACGTAGGAGATCAGGACGACGCAGGTCAATGCCTGCCACCCCGTGTCGAGGGCGCGGGTGCCGCCGTCATCGGTCCCGACCTCGAAGAAGCGTTCCCGGACATAGGCGCTTACTGCTAGCGCACCTGCTGACACCACCATGGCCGTGATCGCGAGATAGCAGATCGCGAACGTGTCGAAGGTATAGGGGACCCGGAAGAAGACGGATTCCCAACTTTGAGGGACGAGCACCATGATCCCGATGCTGGCGGCAGCCACGAGGAGTCGACGGAGAAAGCGGTTGTACGGCCCTGACTGGGAAAACGAACCGTGCCCGCGAGTCGACTGAGGGGATCGAAGTAGATGCATCACGAAACACTGTATCCATCAATTGCTTCGCCAGAGGCATGCTTTCATCTATTGTTCGTATTGACCCGTGCCAATAGTCATATCAAGAACCGTTCCATCGAGGTTGATGTCGAGTGAAGTGCCGGGTGCGCTGATGGTCGCCGCGATCTCCTGATGCGGGCGAGGAGGCACAAGCCGGATCACGACCCGTCCGTCGCGGGTGCCGCGCAGCACCTCACGCGCGTGGTGATGGACCACCCGCAGGAGCTCGGGAGTCAGCTGCCGTGCGCGGCTATCGTCCATCAACATGACGGTGACGCCGCGCTCGCGAGCGTCGCGCACCTCCGGGCGGATGGCCGCGAAGTACTGTCCGCCCCTGATCTCGTCGCGCAACTCGGCCTCGGCGAGGGCGGCCTGCCGCTGTGTCCCGGCGTCGAGTGGAGCCGATGAGGCTATGAGCTCGAGGAGGGGACGAACTCCCTGGTCCACCCGGTCCAGCGTCAGTTCGATGACCTCGGCGGCGAGCCGATCGTCTACGCGCTGAAATTCGAGATCGGTGATGCGCTGCTCATCGCGGTGGATAGTGACCAGCGCCCAGCGTGCGGCCACAAGAAGCAGGCTCCACGCAACCAGACTCAAGACATAACTGAAGGCGATCGTGAGAATCAGCAGCGAGGGAAGGCCGGCTGCCTGTACCCATATGGCGATGCAGAGCGTGGTCAACGCCATGGAGAGCCATGCTGCCACCAATTGCGCTCGCATCGCCAAAGCCCAGGACAACATCGTGCCCATCCCCAGCGACCAGGCCTCGTTTTCGGGCCAGCTATGGGCTGGGATGGTGAAAAGGACGGCGAGATTCACCACGCCGGTCGCCAGTGGGACGAGCGTCGCGACCCAGAACGGGAGCCTGGCACCGGGCCATGTGCGTAAGAGCAGATAGCCGCAGCCTGCACCCACGAGCAGACCCGCGGTTGGGATCGCTGGGTTCGAGTAGTGGTGCCAGTGGGTGGCGAGCAGAAGGGCGAGAGTCAAGGTCGTGAGGAGGCCGAGGACGCGGGCGGGAGTGGACTCCAGCGCCTGACCGGAGGAAAGGGGAGCTGGAAGATCGGCCCGGGCCGCTGCGCCGGTGTCCGTGTGTGTTGCGGGTTCGTCTGCGGCATGCTCCCATCGGTCGTCGGCCGTGCGCCCGTTGAGCGAGTCCAAAGCTTGCTGCGCTGTGGCCCGCAACAGTGCGCGGTCGTAAACGCCCGATGCGACGGGAATGAGTGCGGAAAGGATGTGATCGTGGATGAAGCTGTTGACCTGGCGCTGGGCTTCGTTGGCCGCGTGGGTACTGTGGACCGCAAGGGTCTCAGAAGCGAGCGCATCTCGGGTGGCGTCCAACTCGTCCGCTCGTGCTAGGAGCCAGACGATGGCAAGGAAGTGGGCCGCATTGAAACACAGGAAGTACGCCGAACCGCCGATGCTCGCGAGCGTCAACGTGCCTGCCTCGGAAACGGCCAGGATGGCAAGGAGTGCGCTGAAAGCCGCCAGAAAAGCAAGGCATGCTTTGACGGAGAGGACTGCTCCCGAAAGCACCAAGACGGCGATCGAGAGGAACTGCAACGGATTCTGACTGGAGAAATACTGAACGTGAAAGTCCATCGGCTCCGCGAAGGCGATGCTCGTCACCTGTAAGCCGATGAACGAGACCAGGGTGCCCACCGCCGCCGTATGCCATAGGGAATCGAGGATTCGCTTTGCACGGATGGGCTCTTCCCTCCCGACAGAACGACGGTCGTGACAGTGGGCAAGCAGCGCCAGCAGACTGGAGGCGAGCGCTAGGGCGATGGTGAGAGCGAAGAGCATGCCGAGCACCGGGGTGGTACGCGAAACGCGCAGTGAGACGGCGTCCCAGACGAGCAGACCCATGCATGCCAACCCCGGGCCCGCGGTGATAGCCAACATTCGCCGGAGAAAGCGGTTGTAGCGGCCCGCTTGTGAAAAGAGGGCGAATCCGCTGGTCCGGCGTGTACGTACTGAGACAGTCATTGATGGATACTGTATCCACTCGATCCCATAGATGAGTAAGGCGCGGCGGTGATTGGCTGGATCGCGGGGGCATCGTGTGAGGGGCTCACTCTGTCTTCGTGATCTTACGGTCGTCCACTTGGCCGGACCAATCCCCTTCCTGTAGAGAGTCGGTGAAGCCTTAGGGGCCCGCTGTCTCCGTATGGAGCGCCGGGCGAACCTATGTAAGCTTCGGCATGGCATGGGTGCGAAGCTTGGACCGGAGATGTTATATACCGTTCGGCTGATCCTCGATCCGCTCTCTTTGGGAAAATTCCAGTAAATACAAGGTGTTTCTCTATATTAGGACTTATGTCTGCGGTTTGTTGTGCGTCGCGAGGACCTAGGGCCTTCGCGGAGGCTCCTTGTTACCGTTTGTCACCATTCCGGCGAGGATTCGTTGCGCGAGAACCTCGGAATCGCTGGCGGTGGCGATTACGCTGGATGGAGCGGTCAGACCAAAGCGCTCTATTTGGCTGTCCTCTGGAGATGCGATCAATGATGAGGAAAGTGTCGATACCATGACCACAGTACGAATCGAAACAGATCTGCTGGGCAACCGTGAAGTCCCAGCAGATGCCTACTACGGCATTCACACCTTGCGCGCTGTCGAGAACTTCCCGATCTCTGGGAAGGTCGTCAGCGATGTCCCCGAGTTCGTCCGCGGAATGGTGCTCGTCAAGAAGGCGGAAGCGCTCGCCAACAATGACGCGCACGTTCTCGATCCCGTCGTGGCCGACGCGATCGTCAAGGCCTGCGACGAGGTTCTCGTCAAGGGACGCTGCATGGATCAGTGGCCGGTGGACCTGTTTCAGGGAGGAGCGGGAACCTCTGTCAACATGAACACCAACGAGGTCATCGCCAACCTCGCTCTGGAGGTTCTGGGCCGGGAGAAAGGCGACTACGCCGTCGTCAATCCCAACGACGACGTCAACAAGTCCCAGTCCACCAACGATGCCTATCCCACAGGGCTCCACCTGGCCGTCTACGACGTGGTGGAACAGCTCGCGGTGGAGGCCGAGAACCTCGCCGCGTCCTTCCGTACGCTGGCGGCCGATCACACCGAGACGCTCAAGATGGGGCGGACCCAGCTGCAGGATGCCGTCCCGATGTCCGTCGGCCAGGAGTTCAATGCTTTCGCCACGGTCATCGAGTACGAGGTCGCGGATATGCGCCGGGTCGCCCAGGAACTCCTGGACGTCAACCTGGGAGCGACCGCCATCGGGACGGGTCTCAACACCCCGGACGGCTTCCCCGACCTCGTCGTCAACCGTCTGGCGGAGGTGACCGGCCTTCCGATCTGCGGGGACGAGGATCTGCTGCAGGGCACCTATGACAACGGCGTGTTCGTCTCGGTGCACAGCTCCATCAAACGGCTGGCCGTCAACCTGTCGAAGATCTGCAACGATCTGAGGCTTCTCTCCTCCGGACCTCGGGCGGGGCTCAAAGAGATCAACCTCCCGGAGATGCAGGCGGGATCCTCGATCATGCCGGCAAAGGTCAATCCGGTCATCCCCGAAGTGGTCAACCAGGTCTGCTTCAAGGTCATCGGCAATGACACGGCCGTTTCCTTCGCCGCCGAGGCGGGCCAGCTTCAGCTCAATGTCATGGAGCCGGTGACGGCCCAATGCCTGTTCGAATCCCCGAAGCTGCTGGAGAACGCCTGCCGTACCCTGCGCGAGCGTTGCGTGGAAGGGATAACCGTCAACGAGGAACGTTGCCACGAGTACGTCATGAACTCCATTGGAATCATCACGTACCTCAATGACATCATCGGTCACCACAACGGTGACCTCGTGGGCAAAGAATGCGCCGCGACAGGCAAGTCGGTCCGTGAGGTCGTGCTGGAACTCGGCCTCGTGACCGAGGAACAACTCGACAAAGCCTTCTCTGCACAGAATCTTCTCCACCCCAAGTACATGGGGAAGATCTACGCAGACCTTCCCGAAAGCGAGTGACGTCAGTGATCTGGATACAGTTTGCCGTTGTTCTACTCTTCATCTTCATCGGTGCGCGCATAGGTTCCATTGGAATCGGATTCGCCGGTGGTGCCGGAGTCATCATCCTTGGACTGCTCGGTCTCGAGGTCGATCCCGTCGGTGGAATCCCGTGGGACGTCCTCGGCATCATCATGGCGGTCATCGCCTGTGTCGCGACAATGCAGGCATGTGGAGGCCTGGACTACCTCGTCCAGGTGACCGAACGCGTGTTGCGCCGCAATCCGAAGCGGATCACCTTCTACGCCCCGATCGTGACCTACATGATGACGCTGCTGTGCGGCACCGGCCACGTGGCCTTCTCGTCGCTGCCGGTCATCACCGAGGTGGCCAAGGAGCAGGGTATCCGCCCGTCGCGTCCGCTCACGATTTCCGTGGTGGCTTCCCAGGTCGCTATCGCGGCCTCTCCGATCTCCGCCGCCATGATCGCCATGACGACCGCCGTGGAGCCCGCTGGTGTGGATTACATCCAGGTTCTCATGGTGGCCATTCCCACCACCTTCATCGGATGCATGGTCGGCGCCCTGGTGGCCTCCCGCATGGGGGTCGAGCTTGAGAAGGACCCGGTCTACCTGGAGCGCAAGCGTCTCGGTTTGATCGAGAAGCGCGATATCGAACATGTCGAGATTCGCAAGGGCGCCAAGACCTCGGTGTGGATCTTCCTCGCCTCGGTCCTCATCGTCATGGTCTACGCGACGCTGTCCTCGGACATGATCCCGATCATGAACGAGCCCCCGTTCCCGCGCAATGCCGCCATCATGATCTTCATGCTGGCCGCCGCGCTGGTGATGGTTATCGTCTGCAAGCCGGAGGTCCCCTCGATCTCCTCGATGAGCACCTTCAAGGGCGGCATGTCCGCGGCCACCTGCATCCTCGGCGTGGCCTGGTTGGGCAACACGTTCGTCAATGGGCATATCGATGAGATCAAGAGCGTGGGAGAGTCCGTCCTGGGAACCTCTCCCTGGTTGCTGGCCGTCGTCCTGTTCTTCGCCTCGGCGCTGCTCTATTCGCAGGGTGCGACGACGGCGACGTTGATGCCCGTCGCCCAGGCCATGGGTGTCTCGGGAGCCGTCATGGTCGCTTCGTTCCCCGCCGTCACCGGCCTGTACCTCCTGCCCACCTACCCGACCACCGTTGCGGCGATCGAGATGGACGATACGGGTTCGACGCGTATCGGCAAGTATGTGTTCAACCATCCCTTCCTCCTACCGGGCCTCGTCACCGTGATCGTGGCCGTAGGACTGGGATTCCTCATCGCGCCGATACTCCTGTGACGACTCCTGTGACGAGGGGTACCTGATAGCGAGAGTCCAGCTCGGGGAGTTCGGGGAAGTTTCTCACGCGATGAGCATGGAACTTCCCCGAACCCTTTTACCGCCCCGAACCCCTTTACCGCGGTGGCGACGATGTCTCCTCTTCGGCGAAGATGAGGGAAAGAAAGTGAGGTTCAGATGTTACCGACTCTCGGCATCCTGGGAGGGATGGGACCGGCCGCGACGGCGGAGTTCTTGAAGGAAGTGACGCTTCAGACTCCGGCCCAACGGGACCAGGATCATTTCCCCTCCGTGGCGCTATCGGACGTGACCGTGCCCGATAGGACGACGGCGATCCTGGGAGGGGTCGACGACGTCACCTCCCGCCTGCGAGAGGACTGCGAGAAGTTGATCTCCT
This sequence comes from Actinomycetaceae bacterium L2_0104, assembly GCA_047501485.1. GTDB lineage: Bacteria > Actinomycetota > Actinomycetes > Actinomycetales > Actinomycetaceae > Ancrocorticia. The sequence continues at coordinate 469,775 of JAZDRN010000001.1, forward strand.
GGGGTGCCCAGGCCCTCGCATGTCCGTGCAACACAGCCCACTATTTTCTGCGTACGTTCACGCCCGAGCTGCTGGTTCCTTTCATCGATATCGTCGAGGCGACCGCCGATCAGGCTGTGCACCGAGCCCGGGCCTGGTGCACGGATGGGCCCCCGACAGCGTGGCTGACCTGTACCCAGGGTACCGTGCAGTCGGGGCTCTATCAGAAGGCCGCCGCGGCACGCGGCTTGCACCTCTTGGTGCCGTCCCAGGAGTATTTCGAGGAGTTCTCAGCGATCATCGCCTTGGTGAAATCCGGAGGCATGGCGGAGGCCGGGGCGAGGTGGTGGCGGGTGTTTGCCGACCTCACCGGTGAGCGCGATGTGCCGGTCCTGACGGCGTGCACAGAGCTTCCTCTCGCGCACGAAGCCTCCGGGCTGCCCGGCGAGCGAGAGGTCTCCTCCCTCAAGGCGTTGGCGTACGCGACCATCAAGACGATGGGGGTCACGCCGCTGCCCCGCGTGGGAGTCGATCCGATCTAGCTGTGCCGACCCTGCAGAGGGCTCCCCGCCGCCGCGCTCACGCCCCAGAGCACTTCCCGATGGTCACGGAGACCTCCTGGGAATGGGCGAAGAAGTCATTGCCTTTGTTGTCCACGATGATGAAGGCCGGGAAATCCTCGACCTCGATGCGGTAGATGGCCTCCATGCCAAGTTCTGGATACTCGATGAGTTCGACCTTCTTGATGCAGTCCTCTGCCAGCTGTGCGGCAGGACCTCCAATCGAGCCGAGGTAGAACCCTCCCCACCTCTGGCAGGCGTCGGTCACCTGCTGGGAGCGGTTGCCTTTGGCAAGCATCACCATCGAGCCGCCCTCGGACTGGAAGAGATCGACGTAGGAGTCCATGCGCCCGGCGGTGGTAGGACCGAAGGAGCCGGAGGGCTTGCCCTCCGGGGTCTTTGCCGGGCCAGCATAGTAGACCGGGTGGTCCTTGAAGTACTGGGGGAGTCCTTCTCCGCGTTCAAGCCGCTCGCGCAGCTTGGCGTGGGCGATGTCCCGGGCAACGATGATCGGCCCCGAGAGGCTGACGCGGGACTTGACCGGTAGCTGAGAGAGCTGTGCCCGGATCTCGTCCATCGGCTGATTGAGGTCGATGCTGACGGCGTCGTCGGCGCTCGACCCCAGTTCGGTCTCGGTCTGGGCGGGATAGAAACGGCCGGGGTCGGTGTCGAGCCTCTCGAGGAAGATCCCCTCCGGAGTGATCTTGGCACGTGCTTGGCGATCCGCAGAACAGGAGACGGCGAGTGCCACCGGTAGGGAGGCCCCGTGCCGAGGGAGACGGATGACGCGCACGTCATGGCAGAAGTACTTGCCGCCGAACTGGGCTCCGATGCCGATCTTGCGGGTCAGATCGAGAACCTGTTCCTCGATCTGCCTGTCCCGGAATCCGTGGCCTTCGGGGCCGCCATGATCGGGCAGTTCGTCGAGATAGTGGGCCGAGGCGTACTTCGCCGTGCGCAGCGCGAACTCGGCGGAGGTGCCGCCCACCACCAACGCGAGATGATAGGGCGGGCAGGCGGCCGTGCCGAGTGAGCGGATCTTCGCCTCGATGAACGGCATGAGGGCGTTCTCGTTCAGAATGGCCTTGGTCTCCTGGTACAGGTAGGACTTGTTGGCGGAACCCCCGCCCTTGGCCATGAAGAGGAACTTGTAGGCCATCTCGTGACCGGGAGCTGTATCCGCATAGAGCTCGATCTGGGCAGGCAGGTTTGATCCGGTGTTGATCTCCTCGAACATGGAGAGCGGGGCATTCTGCGAGTAGCGCAGATTCAGGCCGGTGTAGGCATCGAAGACCCCTTTGGCCAGCGGCCTCTCGTCCGTGCCCTCGGTGAGCACGTGCTGTCCGCGCTTTCCCGAGATGATGGCCGTTCCCGTGTCCTGGCACATCGGGAGAACGCCTTCTGCGGAGATGTAGGCGTTGCGCAACAACGTCTTGGCCACGAAGCGATCGTTGGGCGAGGCCTCCGGATCTTCGATGATCTTGGCGACCTGCTCCAGATGCGAGGTGCGAAGGTAGTGAGAGATATCGTGGAACGCCGTCCTGGATAGCAACTCCAGTGCAACGGGTGCGACCTTGAGGAATTCCGTTCCGTCAGGCCCAGTGACCACCTCGACCCCCTCACTGGAGAGCAACCGATAATCGGTTGGATCCCCCTCGGTGGGGAGCATGTCCTTGTACATGAATTCAGGCAACTGTGCCTCCTGCGGTCGAATCGAATGCTGAGAGTCTACGGGGACCTTTCGGCGTCAATTCAGGCCTTTGGGCCAGTTTGTGGGGCTGAATTACATGAGGAAACGTGCGCGTTTATCGCCCGGAGAGCCAGGGCCTCGTATCGGCAATCCGATGCCGCAAGCCCCGGCCACCGCCGGAATCGTCAGCGGATGTTGTGCTGGCTGTAGATGGACATTCCCGCGTACTGGGAGACGTCCCCACCCACGAGTTCGGGAACCGTCACGAAAATGTATCCCTGCGACTCGAGCCGGTCGATAATCTCTGGAACCGCCTCGACGCTCTCCGGGTGGATGTCGTGCATCAGGATGATGGCGCCGGGATGCGCCTTCTCAACGGCGGTCTCGATGTTCTTGGAGACGTTGCGGTTCTTCCAGTCCATGGTGTCCACGTCCCACAGCACTGCCGCCTGGCCCCGTTGGCCCAGCAGGGAGAGCAGCGTGGCGTTCTTGTCGCCGTACGGCGGGCGCACCAGCAGCGGCCGAGGAGCGCCCGCATCCTCAATCGCCTGATCGGTCTGTTCTATTTCGGCCGCCATCGTGCCGGAACTCAGGGTGGGAAGCGAGGGATGCGACCAGGAATGATTGGCGACCACGTGGCCCTCCTGTGCCTCGCGGGAGACCATGGCGGGGTCGCTGGCCGCTGAACGTCCCACCAGGAAGAACGTCGCTTTGACGTCTTTTTCCTTCAGGGTGTCGAGCAGTTCGGCCGTATAGGGCCCGGGGCCGTCGTCGAAGGTGAGGGCGACGCAGGAGAAGACAGAGCAGTCCACGGGAGTTTCCGGGATCGAGGCGAGTTCGGCACCCGAGGTCAGGGCATCGCGCAGGGTAGCCCCATCGGGGGTGAGGAGCTCGGCGATCCCGCCTTCCCGCTCCTCGCTGATCCGATAGCTCGTGATGCCCTCGCCCTCCGGGAGCAGCGTGCCCTGGGAGACGAGTACGGTGAGTGCCCCATCCTCGTCCAAGAAGACGGCGTCGAAGATCTCGGAGCCATTGTCCTGTGCCGGGTCATGTTCTTCCGAGGCCGTGGGATCCGCGGGTGACGCCGAGGAGTCGGCAGACTCCGCTGCGGCTCCGTCGTGTGAGTCGATCTTCCCCTCGGAAACCAAGTGCTCGGTGATGAGCGCGCTCAGTGCGTCGCGTCCCTCGTCCGAGAGCAGCGTCAGGCTATCGACGACGGTGCCCTTCTCAAAATCGGTGATCCACGCCTTGGCCTCTTCTCGGGTCTCGAGACTCACCTGGGAAGTCGGAGTCTGGCTGGGGGACGGTGAGGCATCGGGGTGCGCTGCATCGGCGGGTGTGGCTGTCTCCGTCGGATGGGAGGGAGCGCTGGGCGAGGTGCTGATCGTCGGCGCCGCGGGCTCGGGTGAGGCGGCCGGATGGGGAACCTTCGTCTGAGAGTAGATGACGTAGCACAGGATGGAGCCCGCGGCGCCACAGCGCGACGGCGTCATCTCGAGGGATGCATCTGACGGGGTGGGCAGCTGGCCGATCTCGGCCGTGAACAATTCGGCCTGAGCGTCCGTCCATTCCTGCACCGGGGCGTGGAGAGCTTCCGGAGCTCGCACCCCCGTCAATGTCACCGGCGCACCGAAGGCGTCGGTCTGACGAGGGAGGTCGATGAAGCCGGGCGAGTTCTCGAGCGCTGTGGTTCCCGGGGTGTCCAGCGTCTCAACGTGAAGAGACGAAGAGCTCGCCGTGGACGACGTGCCCCAGGTGGGCGTGGCGGACTCGGAGGGATTGGTCCCGCTGGATGACGTGCATCCTGCGAGCATCAGTGAGCCGGCCAGGAAGAGAGCTCCTGTAAGACGATTCCTCAATAGTCTCCCTCGTTTCGCTTACGCCCATGCTAGGCAATGAGCGCGGCGCGAGGAACCCCCGGGGGAAGCCTGCAAGCGACCCTCAACGAGGGCGAATAGCCTATGCAGGCTCCCCGGGAAGGCGGGACACCGCTATGTTTCAGGGGAAACCGGGCTGTAAAGGCAGCAGAGACTAGCCCTCGAAGCGATAGACGTTCGTTTCGCGCAAGACGAATCCGGCGCGCCGGTACAGGCGGTTGGCGGCCTCGCGCGAAGGACGAGAGGTCAGGTCCACGCTCTTGGCCCCGATGGCCTGCGCGTGCCGTACGGCCGCTTCGACCAGCTTCTGGCCGGCACCCTGACCGCGTGCCGCGTTATCGACGACGACGTCCTCGATCCATGCCCGCCGTCCGGTGGGGATATCGAACGTCGCCAGGCTCAGCATTCCGAGAATGGGGCGGTCTCCCGACTCATCCTCGGTGTCAGGGCGGTAGACGAAAAGATAGACGTAGTCCTGGGCCACGAACGATTCGATCTGCTCGGGGGAGAGTGGAGGGGTTGAGCTGGAAAGCTGGGGGATGAGGTCATTCATCGCCGAAACGAGTTCCGGGCTGGTGGTGTCAACAATCTCTACGCTCATAAGCGGCCTTTCGTGTATGCGTTGACGGTTGGGCAGTGCCCAGTATATGGAGGGCAGAGCCCGCTATTGCGTGGGCACGCGCTGAAGATCCGCCAGCCAGGCTGCCGAGGAGACATCGGAGGGCATGCGCCAATCCCCGCGTGGCGAAAGGGTTCCCCCCGCCAGCACCTTGGGACCGTTGGGTAGCGTGGATCGCTTGAACTGGTTGGCGAAAAAGCGCCGCAGGAACAAATCCATCCAATGGGTTATCCGTTCCAGCCCATACTGGTGCCGCTCTGCGGCCGGGAAGCCCGCGGGCCAGTTCCCGCTCTCCGCATTGCGCCAGGAATGCCACTGGTAGAAAGCTATCTTCGAGGGACGAAGCCCGAAACGGAGCAGATAGTAGAGAGTGAAGTCCTGAAGCTCGTAGGGGCCGATCTTCTGTTGCGTGGACTGGATCGTCTCGCCGTCGCGGGCGGGCACCAGTTCAGGGGAGATCTCGGTGTCCAGGATCGATTGCAGGGTCTGCCCAACGGCCTCTGAGAACTGACCCGAGGCTATGACCCAGCGGATGAGGTGCTGCATGAGGGTCTTGGGCACGCCGGGGTTCACGTTGTAGTGGCTCATGTGATCGCCGACCCCGAAGGTACACCATCCCAGTGCAAGCTCCGAGAGGTCGCCGGTGCCCAGCACTATTCCGCCTTTCTCGTTCGCGAGGCGGAAGAGGAAGTCCGTACGCAGCCCGGCCTGGACGTTCTCGAACGTCACATCGTAGACCTCCTCGCCGGAAGCGTAGGGATGGCCCATATCGGAGAGCATCTGGGCGGCGGCGGGCCTGATGTCGATCTCCTCGAACGAGACACCTAGGCTCTCGGCGAGCCGGTAGGCGTTGTTCTTGGTGTGATCTGAGGTGGCGAATCCTGGCAGGGTGTAGGCGAGGATATCGGTGCGGGGACGGCCCAGCAGATCCATGGCGCGCGCGGCGACGATGAGTGCGTGGGTCGAGTCCAAACCGCCTGAGACGCCGATGACCAACTTGGGATTCCCGATTGCCCGCAACCGTTGGCTGATGCCGTACACCTGAATGTTGTAGGCCTCGTAACAGTCCTGGTTGAGCTTGGCCTGATCATTGGGCACGAAGGGGAATCGATCGATTGAGCGGCGCAGTCCGATATCTGTGCGCGGCGGGTGGAGCGTGTAGACGATCGTCCGGAATTCGCCGTTATTCTCTCCGAAGGAATCGGCCGCGGCGTGCACGGCGAGACTGCGGCGGTTGTCATCGAACGTCCCCTGCCGCAACCGTTCCTGGCGCAGGATGTCCAGATCGACATCCGCCGTGACGATCTCGGATTCGAGGGAGAACCGTGTGGAGGTGGCCAGCTCATTGCCCATTTCGAAGATCATCGCTTGGCCATCCCACGATAGATCCGTGGAGGATTCCCCCTGGCCCGCAGCTGTGTAGACATAGGCGGCGTCACAGCGCATGGACGCCGCCCGCACCAGGGCGGTGCGGTCCGCAGCTCGTCCGACGGTGATCGGGGAACCGGAGATGTTGACGAGGACGGAGGCGCCCGCCAGCGCTGCGCGCGAGGACGGGGGAATGGGAACCCACATGTCCTCGCACACCTCCACGTGGAAGGTGAAGCCGGGGACGTCCTTCGCACGAAAGAGGAGATCGGGGCCGAAGGGGACGGATTCTGGGGAGGTGTCGTAGTCCAGGAAGTTCTCGAGCTCGAGGTATTCGCTGGATTCAGCGGGAACCCCGTGGAGGAAGGGCGAATCCTGGCCGGTCTCGCCCAGAAGCTGGCTGGCGGAGCGAACACCGGGAAGTTCGATGCTCTCGCCGAGTTGATCATCTCCCGCCGCGAAATGCCGCTTCTCGTAGAACTCGCGGTAGTTGGGGATATAGGACTTGGGGACAACACCCAGAACCCGCCCGCGATGCACCACGACGGCACAGTTGAAGAGCCTGTTTCCTTTGAGCAGTGGTGCGCCGACGACGATGACGGGCAGGAGATCGGCGGAGGCCGCTCGTACGTCCTCCAATGCCTCGAGGGTCTGAGAGAGCAGCACATCCTGAAGGAAGAGATCGTCGATGTTGTAACCGGTGAGCGAAAGCTCCGGGAAAGCCGCGAGGGCTACTCCATCCTCCGCGCATCTGCGCGCGACATCGACTATAGCCGCGGCATTGGCAAGAGGTTCGGCCGGATGTACGGGCAATGTGCAGGCGGCGATGCGCGCGAGCCCTTGGGCGTAGATGGAGTAGAAGCTTTCCATGGGTCATAGTCTGCCAGAGCGATCCGACAGGAAATGCATTCGAATTGCGTATGGCGGGAAGAACCCGTCCCTAGAATCGATGCATGGACGATGTCAATGCGGCGATTCGCGACCGCTTCACTCAACGCGCGGATACCTACGACGACGCCATCATGCACGTGCAGCTCTCACGGGCGGTGGCCTCGTTCATCGGCGATCCGGGCGAGGAGGACGTGCTCGACATCGCCACGGGGACCGGTTTGGTACTGCGGGCTCTGCGGGATCAGAATCCCGATGCCGCGTTCTCGATGACGGGCGTCGATCTGACGCTCCGGATGCTCGATGTGGCGCGCGGGTACCTGCCCGAGGCCACGCTCATCGAGGCGGACGCCGCTTCGCTGCCCCTGGCGGATCGCTCCTTCGACCTGGTGACGTGCGTATGTGGTCTCCACCTGATTTCCGATGTCACGGCTACCGTCTCCGAATGGGCGCGTGCCCTGCGTCCGGGAGGCAGGGCCGTCACCGCCACCTACACCTATTTCGACGGCGAGAACCACTACGGCTCTGACCAAGAGGCGGCTGCCGAGTGTCAGAAGGGGCTGCCCGCCGATCGCCATTCGCGCTTCGACACGTTGGAGAAGCTGAAAGCCGCCATCGAGCCGACAGGATTCCGGCTGAACCGGACCGAGGACTGGACCGACGGCGGCGACGTCGTCGTCATCTGCGAATTCGTCAGAATCTGACCGCGCCGCACGCCCCTCCGGCCCAAGCCGGGCGGTCAGCGCCGGATCGGCAGCCTGCGCAGTAATAGCCAGCTGATACCGACGAATACCGCCGTGTCGAACAGACATTGGATGGCGAAGGACAGGATGGGATCGGAGAGCGTCAGGAAGTGACCGAGACGCCCGTCGAAACCCGTCAGTAGGGGCAGGACCACCAGGGCGATGGCCGCCAGGCCGACCGGGATCCACCACGGCAGCCGGACGAAGAGCATCGAGACGAAGTAACCGGCGGCGTGGGCATAGACCATGACCAGGAACATGAGGAGCGGTGCGAACCAGAGGATACCGTCCATCGGCTCGAAGGCCACGTCCAGTCCCATCCGCTGCGCGAGGTCCCCCGCAAGGTTGCCGGAGAAGTCTCCCGTGGCGATGGAATGGACGACCATCGCCAATGCCACGAGTAGAGCCATGGAGAGCGCGCTGGCCAGCCAGGTCCATAGGTTGACGCGGAATATCGAACCGCGGCTCATGCCTGCTCCCAGGTAGGCTCGTGCCGTGGCGGCGTTGACGATGGAGACTATTCCGGCCGCGAAAGCGACGACCGTGCCGACGACCACGGTTCCCGTCGGGATCCAGGGCAGGTTCTCAACGAAAACCTTGGGGAAAACCTCGAATCCGTTGATCTCGAATCTGACCCATCCCTTGGTGATCCAGCGAAGGGCAATGGTGAGGGGGATGACGAGAGCCACGCCCACGATCGTCCAGAGATTATTGAGAAGCTGCTCCTTGATAGCCCGTCTGGTCACGGCGCGGTGAGTGGTGGCGATCATAGCGAGTCTCCCTTCAAGAAATGATCCCGCTGGGCGGAGGTCAGGGTCAGGTCCATGAGGACCTCGGTCAAGCTCGGAAGCCGGTTGGCTTGGCGGTGGCGCTCGCGGACATCGTCTATCTCTCCGTGCTCGACGATTCGCCCGCCATCCACGAAGATGACGTGGTCGAGTAGATCCTCGACCTCCTCGATGAGGTGGGACGACATGATGATCGTGCGCGGATTCTCGGCGTAGTCCGCCAGCAGAGTGCGATAGAAAAGCTCGCGTGCCACGGCGTCCATTCCCAGGTGAACCTCGTCGAAGATCGTCACGGGGCAACGCGAGGCGAGCCCGAGGGTGGCGTAGAAGGCCGACCGTTGCCCGCGCGAGAGCTTGTCCGGCTTCTTGCGAGGATTCAGTTTGAACAGGTCGAGCAAGCGCAGGGCGAATTGTTCGTCCCAGCTGGGCCGGGCATCGCGCCAGAGATCCAGGGTCTTCTTCATCTTCTCGTCGCCGAAGATGGCCATGGAGTCGCAGGCGACGCACACGGAGGCCATCGCGTCGCGGTTCTCGAACACGGGGACCCCTCCAACGAGGACTCGCCCCTGCTGGGCTCGCAGGAGCCCGCCGATCAGCAGCGAGAGGGTCGACTTTCCAGAACCGTTGCGGCCCAGAAGTCCGGTGAGAGAGCCTGCGGCGACCGAAAGGCTGACGTCGCCGATGGCGTTTTGGTGATGGAGATCATAATGGAAATCCACGCCGTGGAGTTCTATGGACAGGGGAGCTGTCATGGGAGTTCCTTCCCGTCTTGTGCGGATGCCGTGGGATCGTTCACTGCTGGAGGAGTGGTGGAGGCGAAGTGTTCGCGGGCGGCATCGATGATCGAATCGGATGAAAGGCCCAGGGCCAATCCCTCGTTCAGTGCGGGGATCAGGACCTTGGAGGCGTAGTTGGCACGTCCTGCCTGTCTCAGCAGGCCGGGTGCCTGCTCCGTCACGAACATCCCGATACCGCGGCGCTTCTCCACGATGTTCTCCTCGACCAGCTGTGCGAATGCCTTGTTGGCCGTTGCGGGATTGATGCGATAGGTGGTGGCGTACTGCGTGGTGGACATGAGCTTCTCGCCCGGCTGTAGATCGCCCGTGAGGATCCGCATACGAATCTCCTCCGCTATCTGCTGGTAGATCGGGCGGTCGTCCGTGAAATCCATTGTTAAGCCACCCCCGAAGTTGCTTGGTTAGTTACTGTACTAATTAACCATGTAACCGGAGGTCTGTCAACCATGGATTGAGATCTCTGATGTTCGTCAGCACGCGTCCCGGCGTGGATGGCGGGTGTGGTCACGTGCGACTTGTGTGAGGGAGCCCATGGTGGCGCGTCTCGTGAGAGTGTCATATCGCGCCGATATATCGTTGGTCGAGTATTCTTGCGAGGTGATTGCCTGGCGCCGCCGTGATATCGCACGTGAATGCACGTACGAGTGCGGTGGAAAAGGTTGGGGCGTCGAATTGTCAGCAAGGACATCGACCATGACAAAGGAGTATTTATGAGGTCGCCACGCATCGGCCTGTTGGGGCTCGGACGCATTGGACTAATGCACGCCCGGATCCTCTGCGACCTGACGAGGAACCTGGTGGTCGCCGACCCGCGGCCCGAATGCGTGGCGCGTGCGAGCGAGGCTCTCGACGTCGAGGTGAGGAGCGTGGAGGAACTCCTCGCCTCATCGGACCTCGATGGCCTGGTCATCGCCACTCCCACCGATACCCACGCGGAACTCATCTGCCGCGCGAGCTCGCTGGGCGTCCCCATCTTCTGCGAGAAGCCGGTCGCCCTGGATCTTCAGAGCACGTTGCGTGCGAACGCGGTTGCCAAGGATGCCGGCGTTCCCGTCCACATCGGGTTCCAGCGGCACTTCGATGCCGGCTACTCGCGGGCCCGGGCCCGTCTGGCGGACGGGGAGATCGGCGAGTTGCGTCGTGTGCACATGGGCACGCTCGATCAGGCCCCGGCGGCCCGCGAGTTCCTGGCTGCCTCGGGAGGAATCTACGTCGACTGCCTCATTCACGATTTTGACGCATTGCGATGGGTGACCGGCCGCGAGGTCGCCGAGGTCTACGCGGTGGGCACCGATCTGGGGCTTGCGGACTTCGCGGATTTCGACGACGTCGCCGAAACCGTCCTGCTGCTCACCATGGACGACGGCGTGCTGGTGACAGCGCACTCCTCGCGCTTCAACGGGGCCGGATACGACGTGCGCATGGAATTGCACGGAACCCGCGGGACCGACGTCGTCGGCCTCGACGACAGACTGCCGGTGCGTTCCGTGGAACCTGGCGCGGCATACCCGCAGGGCGAGCCGTGGGAGGATTTCATCCTGCGATTCCAGGACTCCTACACCCGCGAGTTGGAGGCTTTCCTGCGGGTTGTGGACGGGAGCGGGGAAGTGCCCGCCACCATCGACGACGCCGTCGCCTCCTTGCGCATCGCCCAGGCCTGCGCCCTCTCGCGGCGAGAGCATCGCCCGGTGCGGCTATCGGAGATCGTGGTGGCGGCGTCCGCCGTCGACGCGGACGGATCGTCGGATGGGAACGAGGCCTGATGGATCTGCGGCTCGACGCGACGCTCTTCGATTACTCCTTCGTCGCGGTATACCTCTTCTTTGTCATCGCCATCGGCGTTGTCACCAAGCGTAAGGTCCTCACCTCGGAGGATTACTTCCTCTCCGGGCGCTCCCTGCCCGCGTGGATCTGTGCGCTGGCCTTCCTCTCCGCGAACATCGGAGCGACCGAACTGCTGGGCATGGCAGCCAACGGCTCCCAGTACGGGCTGGCGACGGTGCACTACTACTGGATCGGCGCCGTGCCGGCCATGGTGTTCCTCGGCCTGATCATGATGCCCTTCTATTACGGCTCCAAGGTGCGTTCGGTTCCCGAATACCTGCGCCTGCGCTTCAACAGGGCAACGCACCTGTATCAGTCCATCATCTTCTCGGTGGCCACCATCCTGATCGCGGGGGTCAACCTCTTCGCGCTGGCGCTGCTCATCAACGTGCTCATCGGGTTGCCGCTGTGGGCATCCATTGTCGTCTCGGCCGGAGTGGTGCTGCTGTACACCACCATGGGCGGGCTGACGGCGACCATGTACAACGAGGTGCTGCAGTTCTTCATCATCGTCGCGTTCCTGGTCCCGTTGACCGTCGGCGGGCTCGCTCGCGTGGGCGGCGTCGATGGGCTTCTGGAGTCGCTGCGGGAGAGCCAGGTGCTGGGGGAGAATGGGCTCTCCGTGTGGGGAGGGACCGGGCTCGGCGAGACCACCAATCCCTACGGCAACTGGATCGCGCTCCTGCTGGGCATGGGCTTCGTGAACTCATTCGGCTACTGGACTACCAATTTCACGGAGGTGCAGCGCGCGCTGTCTGCCAAGGACATGTCCGCCGCACGCCGCACGCCGATCATCGCGGCCATTCCGAAGATGTTCCTTCCCCTGATCATCATCACGCCGGGCCTGCTCGCAGCGGTGCTCGTACCGGAGCTCGCCACGGGCCAGCTCTCGCACAATGAGGCATTGCCGGCACTCATCGGCGCGGTCCTCCCCACCGGACTGGTGGGTCTGGCGCTGGCCGCGCTCATCGCCGCCTTCATGGCGGGGATGGCCGCCAATGTCTCTGCCTTCAACACGGTGGTCACCTACGATCTGTGGCAGACCTACGTCAAACCGAACGAGAAGGACACCTACTACCTGCGGGTCGGTCGCAAGCTGACCATCGCGGGCGTGCTGATCGCGATCGGCGCGGCATTCATCGCGGCGACGTTCAACAACATCCAGGACTATCTGCAGCTGCTGCAGTCCATCTTCAGCGCGCCGCTCTTCGCCACTTTCATCCTCGGCATGTTCTGGAAGCGCATGAGCCCGTGGGCGGGGCTCTGGGGACTGGTGGCCGGTGCTATAGGCGCGGCGGGTGTCCAAGTCGGATACATGGCGGGGATCTTCGAGTTCAACTCGCAGCAGGCCGCCTCCTTCACGGGGTCCGGAATGGCCTTTATCTTCGATATCGTCGTCTCCGTGCTGGTCACCATGCGCACACCGCCCCGACCGGTCGAGGAACTGGACGGGCTCGTATGGGGACGCACCAAAATGCCCATCAAGGGCGCACAACCAGCACCGGACCTTCACGGGGTCGCCGTCAAGGCCGAGCGTGAGCGCGTCGCCGCGGGTGAACCCCTCAAGTGGTGGGACAACCCGTGGCCCCTGGGCATCGCGGTGCTGACGGTCATGGTCATCCTCAATATCGTGGTGGGATGAGATGATCGATAAGCCGGACGAACCTTGGAAGAACACCGAGGCGCCTCAGAAGAACAACGAGTCCGTACCCGCTGAAACGGAGCCGACAATGGTGAAGAATCCCGAGACGACGTCCCGCCCGCGTCGCAGAAGCCGCAGGCCGACATCCACTGAGCTGGTGCTCGACCTACGCACCTGGATCGCCGCGATGTTCGCGACTTTCGGTACGATGCTCGCCGTGTACGGCGCTTTCTTCGCGACGCCCGAGGATATCGCCAAGGGGGCGGGAATCAACCTCAATCTGTGGACCGGTGTGGGATTGATCGTCGTCGCCGCTCTGTTCGCGGCATGGTTGCTCATACGCCCGACCGCGGTGGAGGAGAATGTGGGCCCGTTCGACGACGGCGCGTAGCCCGGAGCCGTTCGCCCTCCCTTCACTCGTTTCTCCCCGACCCCACTCCGCCGGTGCGACGAGCCGTTCGATGATGCCACGGGCGAACGTGCTGTTGGCGACCTCCACGCAAGCGGGGTGCGGAAACAGATAGGATCGTTCCGGTAGAACGTGGAACATGTGAGTGCGGAACATGCTCGGACGCTCACGCCCGGGCGGGCCCTACTGGGTCACATTTTCGCGCACCATGATGAAAGGGTGAATCTCCAATGGCCGTAGTCGTTGCGTACAAGTACGCGGCAAACCCCCAGGACGCCACCGTCGGCGCAGATGGCGTCGTGGACTGGTCCCGCACGAAGGCAACCGTGAGCGAGTACGATCCTGTCGCTATTCAGGTCGGTCGCAACGTGGCAGACGCCGCCGGGGTCGAAGTGGTCGGAATCAGCATCGGCGGCTCCTCAGTCGCCTCCTCGATGGCGAAGAAGAGCGCCATGGCCAAGGGGCTGGACCGGGGGATCGTGGTGGCCGACGACGCCGTCGCCGACTGGAACACCACCAAGGCGGCCTCCGCGCTCGCCGCGCTCGTGGAACGAGTCGAGGACGCGGACCTGCTGATCACGGGAGACGCCTCGATCGACGACGGCTCCCGCATGACCTCCGCGCTGATCGCGGGATTCCTCGGCTGGCCCTGCTTCCAAGAGGTCATGGACGTGGAGAAGACCGATGAGGGCTACGCCATCACCCAGATGATCGACGGCGGAACCCGTAAGATCGAGGTTTCCGGGCCCGTGGTGGTCGCCACCGCCCCCGACGCCGTCGTCCCCAAGTCCCCCTCCATGAAGGACATCCTCGCCGCGGGCAAGAAGCCGGTCGAGACCCTGACCATGGATGAACTCGATCCCGTGAACGTCTCCGTGTCCGTGGCCGGGCAGGCCAAGCCCGAGACGACCGTGCGCAAGAAACAGGTCTTCACCGGACCCGATGCGGTCGGACAGCTGGTGGCGGCGCTGCGCGCCGACGGTGTGCTCTGAGTACTGAGGAAGAGGGAAGAACAAATGGCAAACTCGTGGATTATCGCAGCCGACGATCAGGTTGCCTCTCTCGTGGAAAGCGCTCGCGAACTCGGTGGAACGGTTACCGCCGTCGCGCTCGCGGATGTGGCCGTCGGCGGAGTCGATCGTGTGATTCAGGTGGCTCAGGCGGAAGGCGTCCCGGATGAGGCGTTGGCGCCCGCGGTGGCCGAAGCCGTCGACGCGCAGGACGGGGACGTCATCTTCGCTCCGGACACGGCGACCGGACGTTCGCTCGCCGGAGCGGTGGCCGCCAAGCTGCTCATCCCCGTGCTCACCGACGTCACGAGCATTTCCGACGGCCGTGCGGAGGTCTCGCGTTTTGGCGGACTCTCGCTGGAGACCGTCACCTTCGACTCTCCCGTCGTCGTGATCGCCGACGGCGGCGGCACAGCTTCCGGCGATCACGTGACAGCCGAGTCCCTGGTCGGCGGCGCCCACGCGGCCGAGGTGACCGAGGTGAACGCACAGGACATCGTGTCGGTCGACCTCGCCGCAGCCAAGCGCATCGTCGCGGCGGGACGCGGTTTCAAGACCATCGAGGATCTCGCGCTCGCCAGCGATCTCGCCACCGCTCTCGGTGCTGAGGTGGCCTGCTCCCGTCCCCTTTCCGAGGGCACCGGCTGGATGCCCCGCGACCGCTATCTCGGAGTCTCGGGCAAGGTCGTGGCTCCCGAGCTCTATGTGGCCGTGGGTATTTCCGGACAGATCCACCACACCGCCGGCGTGAACCGCTCCGGGGCGATCGTGGCCATCAACGAGGACGAGGACGCGACCATCTTCGAGCACGCGGATTACGGCATCGTGGGCGATCTCTACACCGTGTTGCCGGAGCTGACGGAGAACCTGAAGTAGCGCGCATGTCTGAACCATCGAGAACGGAGTACGACTTCGACGCCATCGTCATCGGCGGCGGGGTGGCCGGGGCAGTGTGCGCCTATCTCCTGGCCCAGCAGGGCCGCGAGGTACTGCTCGTCGAACGCGGCGCCGAACCTGGATCGAAGAACCTCTCCGGCGGCGTGTTCTACTGCCGCATCATGGAGGAGATCTTTCCGAACTTCCTGGAGGAAGCACCCATCGAGAGGCGCGTCACCCGCAACTGCCTGAGCTTCCTGAACCCCACCTCCTTCGTGAACGTCGACTACTGGGACGGCCGCCTTGCGGATCCCGTCAACGCCGTGACCGTCCTGCGTGCCAAGCTCGACCTCTGGTTGGCCGAGCAGTGCGAGGAGGCCGGCGTCACTGTCATGCCCGGCGTCAAAGTCGACGGGCTCGTGCGCGACGGCGAGCAGTTCGTCGGCATCCGTGCGGGTGAGGACGAGCTGACGGCGAAGGTCGTCGTCGCCGCCGATGGTGTCAACTCCTTCATCTCGCAGTACGCCGGCGTGCGCCCGAAAGAGCCGATGCACAACCTCGCGGTGGGCGTGAAATCGGTTATCAAACTCTCCGAGGAGAAGATCCGAGACAGGTTCCGCCTGGTGGGGGACGAGGGCGCGGCCTATGCCGTCGTCGGCGACTGCACCCAGGGCGTGGCAGGTGGCGGATTCATGTACTCGAATAGGGACTCCGTCTCCATCGGGATCGTGGTGGGTCTGGATGACCTCGCCGCAAAGGGCAAATCCTCCTCCGAACTGCACGACCATTTCCTCTCCCACCCGGCTATCGCCCCATTCATCGAAGGCGGGGAGCTTCTTGAGTACGGCTGTCACATGGTTGCCGAGGGCGGGAAGAAGATGCAGCACGATCTGGTGCGCCCAGGGTTGCTTGTGATCGGCGATGCCGCAGGCTTCACCCTCAATTCGGGATTCACCCTTCGAGGCATGGATCTTGCCGCCGGCTCCGCGCGCGCCGCCGCCACCGCGGCGGACGCGGCGATCGAGGCCGGGGATCTGTCACAGGAATCCCTCCAGCGATACGTGACCGAGTACGAGACGTCCTTCGTGGGCCAGGACATGGACACCTATGCCAAGGCTCCCGACTTCCTAGCGAACGAGGAGATGTATGGGGCCATCGGCGAGTTGGCAGCCGATGTCCTCTACGGCGTCTACAACCTGGATCTGACGCCGCGCAAATCTCTGGTGAAGACGGCGTGGGGAGCGTTCAAGGTTTCGGGACTCAAGCTCCGCAGGCTCGCCTCCCTCGGTATTCAAGCAGTGAGGTCGATGTAGCATGAATGATTTCGCATTCGGGAGCGTGCCGGAACGGCTCGCCAAAGACCTGTTCGAGACGGACGAGGGCAAACCCCATATCGAGGTGAATCAGGCCATCGCGAAAGCCACCGGCACCGGCAAACTCTTGGTGAGGGTGTGCCCGGCGCATGTGTATACGGAGGAAGCGGACGGCTCGATCTCCGTTGAGTATGCGGCGTGCCTGGAGTGCGGCACCTGCCTGGCTGTAGCTGCACCGGGTGCTCTGACGTGGCACTATCCGGAGGGATCGATGGGCGTGATGTTCCGCGAGGGATAGGTCTTGCCCGTGCTCGACGCCGTCGTTCCCCTTTTCTGTGAGGGCGCTCACGGTAGACTTCTCCCAACGACTGTTCAGCGGGCTCCATAGGCGGGCCGCACCAAGCGGGAGGAGTTTCTCATGGCAGCACAACCAGCGGCGGGATTCGGGGTACGCCAGCCCGTTCCGCTGACTCCTGAAATCATCGATCGCGCTCGCGGCACTCTGTTGGCCTCGGCGTGCGGCGACGCCCTCGGCGTTCCCTACGAATTCGCGAAGCCGCCGCAGAACCCGGAGATGATCGGTGGCGGCCTGGGACCATACGAGCCGGGGGAGTGGTCCGACGACACCCAGATGGCCGCCTGCATCGCCCAGGCAGTGGCCGCGGGAGCCTCGCCACTGAAGGAGAGTACGATCGACGCCATCGCCGAGAACTTCCTGCGCTGGCTGCGCGAAGGAGCCTCCGATGTCGGCACCCAGACGCGGTGGGTGCTCAATATGGGAGAGGAAGCCGGGCAGGGAGGCCCGGGGCGCCGTCTCAAGGACGCCGCACGTACCTTCTCAGAGGGGACGGATCGAGCAGCCGGAAACGGCGCGCTCATGCGCACGGCCCCGGTGGGTCTCACTTTCCTCGATTCGCAGACGGCGACAGCCCAGGCGGCAGTCTCCATTGCTCAGCTGACCCACTACGATCCCCTCGTCGACGAGTCGGTCATCCTGTGGTCGGAGGCGATCCGGAACGCCGTGTTGATCGGAGAGACAGCGATCCGCCCCGGTCTGGATCTGCTGCGATCGGAATCGCGTGACTATTGGGTGAGGGTGATCGACGCCGCCGAGGCCGGCGATATCAATCCGCATCAGAATGGCTTCACCGTGGGTGCCCTCCAGTGTTCATGGAACGCGGTGTACTCGGTGCGGCACCTCGCCGGCGAGGAGGCCGTGGCGCGGGGCATCAAGAATGCAGTTCGCCTCGGCGCTGACACCGATACCATCGCCGCCATCGCGGGAGGGCTGTTGGGCGCCGCTTACGGCGCGGAAGCCGTTCCTCACGCATGGAAGGAGAAGGTGCACGGGTGGCCTGGGTTCACCGGCGAACAGTACGCGGACTTGGGAAGGCAGATCGTCGAGGCATCCAACCGCGAGATCTAGGGGTTTGGCTCCCCAGGGCCGAATGCTCGCTACGCAACCGCGAGCGTCCGGCCCTGTTCGTCAGTGCTGGGACCCCGAGACATCGGTGCCCTTGGGGGTCACGAAGAACACGATGGCCGACACTGCGAGCATGATGACCCCTCCGATCAATCCCGTCGTCTGCAGAGAGTGGGTGAATGACACGCTGGCCTCCTGGGCCAATGCGGGCATCCCCAACTCGTTCGCGATGGCGATGGCCGATCCGATGGACTCCTCGGCAGCCGCTGCCGTGGACGTGTCGAGCTGGGTGAGGAGATGCCCCGCCTCGAATTCGGCACGGAACAGCAGGGCCGCCACTGAACCGAGAATCGCGATGCCCAGTACGGAACCGATCTCATAGGCGGATTCCTCCAAGGCGGCGGCATTTCCAGCCTTGGACTCGGGGGTGCCGAACATGATCATGGCCGAACCCAGAGCGAGCGATCCGGTACCGAACCCCACGAGGGTCAGCGCGGCGAGCACGACCGGTACACTCAGGGTCCCGGGCTGAAGACCAATGATGATGAGACCGATTCCGGCGATGCCGACGCCACCGGCCAGGACGGCGCGCGAGGAGATGCGTCGTGCCAGCGGGGGAGCGCACAGGGAGGCGATGGCCCCTGCCAGCGCCACCGGCAGCATCTTGATTCCGGCCTCGATAGGCGAGTTGTTGTTGACGAGCTGGAGCCATTGCCCGAGCAGCAACATCCCTGCGCCCATTGCGAACGTCGTCCCCATGGCGGCGAGGATCCCCGCGGTGAAGGGCCGCGAACGGAAAAGCGTCAGGTCGAGCAACGGCTCGTCACTGCGCAGTGACCAGAGTACGAACCAAGTCAATAGCACCAGAGCGACTGCGAAGACGACCAGCGCCTGAGGGACAAGGAAACTTGACTCCTTGCCGAACTGTTTGATCGACCAGACGAACGCGGTCATGCCCGCCAAGGACAGTAGGGCGGCGAAGAGATCGAGGCGTGCTGTCGTGGCCACCCGGGACTCCGGGAGCAGGAAGCTGCCACCGACGAGAGCCAGTACCATGAGCGGGACATTGACGAGGAAAGCTGAGTGCCAGGAGAAGTGCTCCAGGAGGAAGCCTCCCACGAGTGGGCCAACTGCCGCGCCGAGGCCCGAGACCGCCGCCCAGATGGCCAGCGCGGTGGCGCGCTCGCGAACATCGGTGAAGATGACGCGAATGAGGGAGAGCGTCGTGGGCATGATCATGGCTCCGCCAATGCCCAGGAGGGCGCGCAGTCCGATGACAGCGGCGGCGGACTCGGCGAAGAACACGAGGAGCGATGCGCCCCCGAATATGGTGTATCCGAGCAGGAGCATTCGCTTACGGCCCCAGCGGTCGGCGATAGCGGCGAAGGGAACCAGAAGGCCCGCCAACACCAACGAGTAGATGTCCACGATCCACAGCAGTTGGTCCGAGGAGGGCCGCAGCGAAGCGGACATCTCGGGAATGGCGATGTTCAGGATAGTCATGTCCATCGTGATGACCAGTAGGCTCGCCGTCAGGACGGCCAGGCTTGCCCAACGACGGCGCGGGCTCAACTGCTGCGACGACGTCACCGTAGGACGATTCGTTGTCTGCATGCTCACTTGGATCCTCCAACACATGGCATTGTGGCCAGAACGCGAATTGTGTTCGCTACTTCTTGCTCGTTGATTGGATTGCGGTGCAATCCGGCGTGAATGGTGAGGCCATCGAGATAGATGGCGATCGCGGTGGCTCGCTCTTCCCCGATGTGGACGGACAGGAGCTCCACCAGCCTGTCGAACCAATGCCGGGCCACCTCCCTCAGGTCGGGGTAGATCGTCCCCGCATTCAGCAGGGCGATCTCCGCTTTGACCTGCCGGGGATCGTTGAGAAACTCGGCCATGTTCGCAGCCGATTGCTCCGGTGCCTCGTCGAGGTTCTCAAAGAGAGCGACCAGGGTGCTGAGCTCGTCGTCGATCTCCGCGGCGATGTGATTGAGTGCCAGCTCGCGCAGCTCGTCGAGCGACGAGAAGTACTGCGTGGTCGAACCGAGTGAGACTCCGGCGCGTTTGGCGACGGAGCGATGGGTCAGACCCGCGGGTCCGTTTTCCACGATGATCTCGCTAGCAGCCCAGATGATGGCACTTTTGCGAGCCTCGGGGTCGCGGCGCCCTTTCGCGGGGGTGGTGTGAGCGGATGAAGCGGCCACCGGTCAGCTCCTGTACGAATGTACAACAAATATTACTTGTACATTTGTACAGGAATGTGGCGACGGGGTCAAACGGTTGGGTGAAAGTCACATGTGCGGCACTGGCGAAGGTGTGCGGGCTGGCTAATAGGTGCGGATAGGTGACTGTGTTGGTGATGGCCCGCGGGCTGCTCCGTGTCGAATCTTGGACAAGACGCTTATTTAGTTTGATAATCGTTATCACTAAACGTTAGTCTGTGTCTGTACGAATCTGACTGTTCGGTTGTCGGGCCACCCGATCCAACGTGGCCTCGAACGATCCCCGAACAGGAAATAGAAAGGCCCCAGGCTTCTTATGAACCGGAGTATCCGCCCCATTAGGTGTTTCGCGGCGCTAGGTACAGCCGCCCTGCTGACACTTAGCGCATGTGGCAACCAAGCCGACAACTCGTCGGCCGACGCATCGGCGAGCGTCACGGACCACGATCACGACCATGACCACGATTCCGAGGGAGGGAACACGGGGACGGAGGCGGCCGCGCAGACTCCTCGTATCGCCATCACCTATGACGGCGGAGTGGCCGTGCTGGATGCGCACTCGCTGGAAACCGAGGGCGAGCTTGAGCTCGCCGGTTTCAACCGCCTGTCCGATGCGGGCGACGGGCGCCATGTAGCGGTCTCCACGACAGGTGGGTGGGCGCTCCTGGATGCGGGAACCTGGAGCCAGGCTCATGGCGATCATTCGCATTACTACACGGCGGATCCAAGCCTTTCCGATGTGATCGTCGAAGCCGAAGAACCAGGACACGTCGTGGTTCACGACGGATTGGTCGCCCTGTTCGATGACGGATCCGGAAAGACTACCGTCGTGGAGGCCAGTGGCTGGGAGGAGGCGGCCGAACACGGGCATGTGCATCCGGTGCGCGAATACACGGCGGCTGAGCCCCATCACGGTGTCGCGGTCGCGAACTCCGAGGATGAGCTTCTCGTTACCCGTGGTAATGATGAGGAACGCACCGGTGCCATGATTCTGGACAAGGACGATAACGAGATCGTCGCAAATGACGAGTGCCCGGGCGTACATGGAGAGACCGCCTTCGAGAACTCCAGCGATGAAGCCAGCATCGTGCTCGGATGCGAGGATGGCGCCCTCGTGTTCCACGGGGACCATGCGCACAAGCTCGCGGCTCCGGATGAGTTCGGGCGTATCGGCAATGCGTTCTCATCCGATGGCAGCGATGTGGTGCTCGGCGATTACAAGACCGATCCCGATGCGGGGCTGGGCCTCGAACAGATTGCCCTCATCGACACGGCTGCGGACACCATCACTCCCGTCGATCCCTTTGCGGACTCCGATGCCGTGTACACGTGGCGCGGGCTCGGCCGCGGAGGCGAGGGAGAGATCCTCGTCCTTGGGACCGATGGCTCACTGCGAGTCCTGGACCCGGCCACCGGTGAGGAACAGCGTTCTATCAAGGTAATCGACGAGTGGGAGGTTCCCGAGGAATGGCAGACCGCCCATCCAGCCCTGATCGAGCTCGCGGGTATGGCCTACGTGACCGATCCCGCCAACAAGACCATCCACGCCGTTGACTACAACGGGGGAGAGGTCTGGAAGTCGGTCGAGGTCGGCGTAGAGATGAATGAGGTCGTCGGTGTGACCGGCTGAGAGCCAGTTGACCGAGAGCCAGTTGACCGAGAGTCGGCGAAGGCGTGGCCGGTCGGCGGCGCATTGTGCATAAAGTTCCGGAAATTGGTCGAAATGCCCGGTTTAGGGGTCCCTCGTGCCGAATAGGGAAAGTTATGTCCCCTCGCCGCCGTGGCCCGCGCCGGTGCGGAACCGATCAACCGGAGACAATTTACAAAGAAACCGGCTTGACCTCGAGCCGAGGTATGCGGCCCTCCGGTGTGGGGTGAGGGCCGCACGCATACGTACAGCAGGGTTCGGGATGGGCGCCTATCCCGAACCCTGCTGTTTCATCCCGGCGAGTCTCCGGTCGATTACTCGGCGGCCTCTTGGAAGTCCGGGGCCGTGGTTGGTGCGGCGAGGTCCTCGGTGCCCGGCGCCTTTTCTTCACGCGCAGGCTTGGCATCCTTGTCAACCACCGAGGCGTCCTCATTCACCACCGCGGCACCTTCGTTAACCGTAGCGTCATCCTCATTAACCGGTGCTACATCTTCGGCGACGCGGAGCCCGCGGTAGCGGTTGAGTGCGGCGCCGATATCGATCGCACGCGGCTCGGCCAGATGTGCGGGCCATTCGCGGGCACCGAAACGGACGAGGGAGTCGAGACCTTCGGTGTCCACCATCTCGCGAATGCGTGCGGTCAGCTCCTCCAGAGAGCCCGCACCGTCCGCGAGCTTCTCCAGCACTCCGCGCACGGCCCAGGCGATAGCCTCGGTCTGCCCGGTCTCGACGATCTGCTCCACGTCGGCGATGTCGATCTGTTGCTTGTCCAACTGGATCCGATCCAGTCCCATCGCCTTCGTCTTGGGCCGGTCGGAGCGGCGATTGGAGCGAAGCGGGAGGCGCGGTGCGGCGACAGGAAAATGCGCGACGTCCGACCGTTCGCGGGGGCTGCCGGCCACGACTCCACGCGCCGCCTCCGTGACATCGAGGCACCGGTAGGTGTCGAGCATGAGGACGCGATCGGCAACATCGAGGTAATCCCCGGAGCCACCCATGACGATGATCGTGGAGACCCCGCGTTCACGGGAGAGAGCTCCGATGCTATCCACCAGGGGAGTGATCGGCTCCTTGTCAGCGTGAACGAGCTCTCGCATGCGGGAATCCCGGATGAGCAGATTGGTTGCCGAGGTGTCCTCATCAATGAGCAGGAGCTCGGAACCGAGCTCGGCGGCCTCCACGATTGCGGCTGCCTGCGAGGTGGAACCGGAGGCGTTCTCCGTGCTGAAATTCGTGGTGTCCGCACCGCCGGGCAGGTGATTGATGAAGGGGGAGACGTCCACGCCGGTGACGGCACGGCCATCGGCCGCCCTGATCTTCACCGCGGAGGGGACCGTGGCCACGAGTTCGCGGCCGTCGCCTGGAACATGGGCATAGACCCCGCGCTGCAGCGCGCCCAGCAGTGTCGACTTGCCGTGGTAGCCGCCGCCTACGATCACCGTGATCCCCGGTTCGATCGCCATACC
Organism: Actinomycetaceae bacterium L2_0104; assembly: GCA_047501485.1. Classification (GTDB taxonomy): domain Bacteria; phylum Actinomycetota; class Actinomycetes; order Actinomycetales; family Actinomycetaceae; genus Ancrocorticia. The sequence goes on from JAZDRN010000001.1 coordinate 492,920, forward strand.
GGTTATTTCGCCGGCGTGCGGCAGAACGATGGTTTGGCGCAACGAGTCGGGTGACTCAAAGGCGATGGCGGTATCCATCGGTAGTTGGGATATGCCCGAACGTCGCGGCAGAACGGAACCGTCGGCAACGAAGGCGATCCAGCCGCGCTCGCCGATAATCCCCTGCAATGCGCGGTAATCCTCGAAAGATGCCACATGGGTGCGCAGATCCCGCAGGTAGTCCGCCGCGTCCTCGTGGGCGAAATCCAACGTCTCCATGACGATGTCCGGGAGATCCCGGTCGAATATCTCTGCCGCGGTGTGTCCCATGATGGTTCGCCCGCGCGCGGGCATCTGGACCTGGAAACGGATCTCTATGCGATCGGCAGTCACGGTGCAGGCCGAACGGCGAAGGATCTCCTGACCGGGCCGGTTGATCTGGATGGTGGAGGGGCGGGCAAAGCGAGGAATGTTGCGGTCGAAGGCGCGGGTGAGGAAATCGGCAACGGCAATCCGCTGATCGGTAGTTTCGATGAGTTCGGTGGGCAGACCGACGGCCTCGGGTTTGGCGGAGACACGTAGTGACGACGGCGGAGCGTACGGGTCGGCCTGGATGCGGTCGATGGCAAGCTCGAAAGCTCCGAAATTCCAGTCGCCGATCAGGGACTTGTAGGAACCGTAGTTCCGGCCGTCGAGGCGATGGAGAGACTCGATCAGTTCGTCGTCGATTCCCTCGCGGCGCCGAGGCGGCTGATTCGCATAGGCTTTGTCACGACCGTGGCCGCGGCCACCGTGATCGTCGCGTCCGCGTGCGCCGCGATTGGAGCCATCGCGGTTGCCGCGCGAGTCGAAGTAGGGGTCTTCTCTTGGTGTCATGGTTCCAGCCTAGATGATCGGGCGGGGTGTCCCCTCGACGCTCGACGCCCGTTGATCCCATGGCCGCGCCTCGGCGAGGAAGTACAATGACTCTCGGCGGCTGCAAGGGAACTCCGTGGCGTCCGCCCGACCGTGAGTGAACTCCCGGAATCGTGAGGACGAGAGCGAAGGGGAGTGGTGGCCATGGGATGGTTCGACTCGCGCACCTACGATGTGGCGGAGGCCCACGCCTACATCTGCCGCGTACGCCAGTTGCTCGACGCCGACCCCGAGATCGTCACGCACAGATGCTCCGGTGATCTTCCCAGTTACCAATCCCTCGACATTCGTTGGAGGAGCGATATCAGATCGGGGTTCGCCCCGGTCAGCATCTGGTTCGACTACTCGGATGAGATCCTCGTGTCATTCAGATCCGGCGCAATGGCGATTCCCGATCTACCTGCCGAGGACATTCATCACCTGATTCTCGGTGCTCTGAGCCAGGCGCGTCACGCACCGCTCGATTCCGCGGCCGCGGGCACGTCCCGGTCGGTCGTTTTCGGCGACGACGGCGAAGCGGACTGTCTGGTCGTTTCGTTCCTGCGAGAGATGGAGGAGGCGGCCGTTCCGATGCTGGAGGTGCGCCGCGGCGCAGAGCAGGACACACTGGTGCTGCGCTCCACGCGGAGCCGCTGGTGCGCAGTGCAGGCACGATGCCTGTTCGCGGAAGACGGCGTGCTCATCCGGGTGGGTGGCAAGGATTTCCACCTGCTTGGACGCTCTGCCCGTAGCGCGGCCCTCTTCGCCATCGGAGTGCTCCACGGTGCAGGGCGCACCGGTATGGGTGGAAGGAGGGCAAGGGCACGGCTCAGGGATGCCCCGTCTGTCATCTGGAGCGTCGAGGATGCCTCTGCGTACCTGAGGACCTGCGCGATGGGTGACACCGAGTTCCTCTATGAGGTCAGCACGGGGGAGAGCAAGGCTTTGGTGCGAATATCGGCCTCGGGGAGTCCCGACGCGTCCGTGAGCGTTTCGTGGGACGGGGGCATTGCGGCGAGCGTCTGCCTGCCCGGTGACTTCGTGTACTTTCGGGTGGTTGACGAGGAGTGCAGTGAACGCGAGATTCGTGAGACTCTCGACGAGCTGGTGGAAGTGGGCAAACAGTACCTGCGGTTGCGGCCGCAACCGGTGGCAGGCAAAGAGCGTGAACTCGTCGTTGCCATGCCCGAGGGCGGGGTTACGATGAGGAATGGCCGTTTCTCCGTCTCATGTCAGAGGTACTACGAGTGACGTGGCGCTGAGCAGGGCTTTTCTGTGCCTCGATCCACCCATCGCGGTTGCGCCACCGAGGCAATGAGAGGGCCGGGCCAGCTCGCCTTTGCGAACCGGCCCGGCCCTCTCGACTGACCGAGGATCCCGGCGCCCTGCAGGCGCCCGGTATCTCAGCCCAATCCAGATCCCGGCAGGACCATCACACCAAGGTCATCGCCTGCTGGGCGATGGCGAGCTCCTCATTGGTGGGAACGACGAGGACCTTGACGGAGGAATCCTCGGTGGAGATGACCCGCGGCTCCTTGGAGCGAACGGAGTTCTTCTCCTCGTCCAGCTTAACGCCGAAGTTCGCCAGGCGGTCCGCAACCGCGGCACGCAGCGGGGCGTCGTTCTCGCCCGCACCCGCGGTGAAGGTGATCGCGTCGAGGCCGCCCATGATCGCGGCGTAGGCACCGATGTACTTGAGAAGGCGATGGACGTAGACCTCCAGCGCCTCCTTCGCGTTCACATCGCCTTCGTCGGCGAGCTTCCACACCTGGCGCATGTCGTTCTCGCCGGTCAGGCCCTTCATGCCCGACTGCCGGTTGAAGAGATTGTCGATTTCGTCGATGCTCATCCCGGCGACGCGCGAGAGATGGAAGACGACCGCGGGATCGATATCACCGGTGCGTCCGCCCATGACGAGGCCCTCCAACGGTGTCAGCCCCATGGTGGTCTCCACAGCCTTGCCATCCACGACAGCGGAAGCGGAGGCGCCGTTGCCGAGGTGCAACACGACCTGCTTGAGACCGTTGCCCAGCATCTGGCTCACCTTGCCGGAGACATACTGGTGGGAGGTCCCGTGAGCGCCGTAACGGCGGATCTCGTACTTCTCGGCGACCGCGCGGTCGAGCGCGTAGGTCGCGGCCTCCGCGGGAAGCGACTGGAAGAAGGCGGTGTCGAACACCGCCACGTGCGGAACCTGCGGCAACAGGCGCCGCGCCACGACGATCCCGGAGAGGTTGGCCGGGTTGTGCAGCGGGGCGAGCGGGCAGAGCTGCTCGATACGGGCTTGCACGTCGTCGTCGATCAGAACGGGGCCGTCGAAGTACTTGCCGCCCTGGACGATGCGGTGACCTACGGCGGAGATGGAGCCATCGGTCAGGGACGGGCCGACCTGCTCGAACAGATCGAGCACGGTGGCCAGCCCGGCGCCATGGTCGGGGACGGGATCGTTGAGCTCCGTCTTCGTGCCGTCGTAGGAATGCTCGATGTGGCCGGCGTCTTCCCCGATGCGCTCGACGAGACCCGATGCGAGCGCCTCGCCCGTCTCAGGATTGACCAACTGATACTTGATGGACGAGGAACCAGAGTTGATGACAAGTACTGACAAGACTTCTTCTCTCTTGTTTGTGTCGATTGTTTGAAGGCTCGATGGACCGGGAGCGGTCCTGGCAGCTCAGACCTGGGCCTGCGCCTGGATGGCGGTGATGGCGACGGTGTTGACGATGTCCTGGACGAGGGCGCCGCGGGAGAGATCGTTGACGGGCTTGTTCAGGCCTTGCAGCACCGGGCCGACGGCGACGGCGCCGGAGGAACGCTGGACGGCTTTGTATCCGATGTTGCCGGCGTTGAGGTTGGGGAAGACGAAGACGGTGGCCTTGCCCGCCACCGGTGATTCGGGGAGCTTCACCTTGGCGACGTCGGGGTCGACGGCGGCGTCGTACTGGATGGGTCCCTCGATCAGCAGATCGGGCTGGGCGGTGTGGGCGAGTTCGGTTGCTTCGAGGACGGCGTCGACGTCGGCTCCCTTGCCGGAGGTACCGGTGGAGTAGGAGAGCATGGCCACGCGGGGCTCGACGCCGAACTGGATGGCGGTCTCCGCGGAGGACAGGGCGATACCGGCCAGCTGTTCGGGGGTCGGGTTAGTGGTGACGGCGCAGTCGCCGTAGACGTAGACGCGGTCTTCCATCAGCATGAGGAAGCAGGAGGAGACCAGGGTGGCGCCCGGCTTGGTCTTGATGATCTGGAAGGAGGGGACGATGGTGTGGGCGGTGGTGTGGGTGGCTCCGGAGACCATGCCATCGGCGTCTCCCATGTGCACCATCATGGTCCCGAAGTAGGACACGTCCTTGATGGTCTCGCGGGCCTGTTCGTAAGTCACGCCCTTCTTGGCGCGCAGGCGCGCGAACTCGGTCGCGTACTTGTCCACACGCGCTTCGTCATTGAGGGACACGATCTGGGCGGCTGAGATATCCAGACCGAGCTCGGCGGCGTCGGCGCGGACTTTGTCCTCCTCGCCCAGCAGGATGATGTTGGCGACCCCGCGAGCGAGGAGCTCATCGGTGGCCTTGAGGATGCGCGGATCCTCGGATTCGGGTAGCACGATGCGCTGGGGGTTGGAACGCGCTCGCGAGACCAGGGAGGCCTGGAAGTTCAGCGGGGTGATGACGTCGGAACCGTGTTCCATGGCCGCCCGCAGGACCTCGGCGTCGCGGTCGCGGATAGTGGGTTCGGTGTTCGCGTAGTGGACCAGGACCGGGGCATGGGCCTCCAGGGCGGTGGCCGCGGTTTGGGCGCCTTCCTCGGCCTCTCCGATGATGATCGCGGACAGGGGAGCGTGCTCGGAGGTGATGACATCGGCTGAGAGGGAGCCTACGGTGATGACCTGGGCGGCGGTGCGTTCTGCTCCGGGTACGACGAGGATGACCGAGGTCTTGAGGTTGGCGATGGCGCGGCCGTTGCGTGCCACCTGGCCGGGGTTGATGGGGTCGCCGTCCATGACCCCCAGGATGAGGATCGCGTCGAAATCGTCGGCGTAGTCGGTGTAGCGCTTGACGAGCTCGGTCATCGCGGCGTCTTCGTTCTTCACGTAGGCTTCGCGTGTGGTTCCCCAGGCCAGATCGGCCTCGTCGCGCCGGCCCACGACATCGAGAAGCTCCAGGAATTTGTCGTCCTGTTCGATCGGCCCATTGGCCCACCCTCTAAAGACGCCCACCTTGTTGTACTGCGTTTTCAGGAATTCGAGGTAAGCCTTCGCAACTGCTTGGGTGCCACAGTTCGCTTGAGCTGCAGTGAAGTAGACGCTGTATGCCACGATGCAATCCTTTCGGTTCAGGAACCCTGGACCTGTCAGCTAGCGGGTATTTCTCGCTCAGACGATGTTCTCATAATCTATAGGGCCAAAGTCCATAGATTTGGCGATGTCTCAGTCCTCGTGAGAAAACGCACGCGTTTACATCTCCAGGTTACCTGTGGCACGGTTCCCGAGAGGGTCAAACCACAGGAATTGGTACTGACATATGTGCGAACAGTATCGAAATGGGCCTTTAGGCCGTGCGCATGCCACGGGTGGAGCCCGCCGAGTCCCTCCGGAGCTCCACCCGCGGCGGCCTCGGGCAGCGAACGCCGGGAATGCGCAGGTTCCACCACGACGAGGGTCTGCCGGCGCGGCCTGATGCTCCGCACCCGCTATCTGAAGTGGGCCTTCGCGATCAGGGCGTGCACCCCCACGGTCCGATCCACCACCTGAGAGACGATGAAATCCGCGGCGGCCGAGAGATACGCGTAGGCCGTGGCACGATCCATTCCCTGGTCTTCTTGCAGGAAATCGAGGGCGTTGATCACCGCCCGTCTCATGGCCACATTGAGATCGCTGCCCTGGCCCTCGATGGAGCCGTCCGGATCGGACAGGCCGATCGGAATCCATGACTCCTCCGTCTCCGCGAAGGGATAGTGGTAGGCAACGGAAGGCGCGTCGCCGGATCCCGGCTTGCATACCGTCAACCGGAAGGTGCCCCGCAAGGACCCCTCCATGGCTGTCAGGGCGACCTCGCCATGACCCATGGCATGGTGCGGATCGCCGACGTAGAACAGGGCGCCGTCGGCGTGAACCGGCAGGTAGAAGGTGGAGCCCACTCCCAGGTGATTGATATCGATGTTGCCGCCGCCCAGGGTGGGCGGAATCGAGTTCGCGCTGTCGTCCGTCAGCCCGTCATCCTGCGAGAAGGCCACGCCCATCATCCCCATGAACGGTTTGAGAGGGAACTTGACCTTCCCGTCGGCCATTGTCCCCTTGCCGTCCTCGATAGGAGTGAATACAGAGACGTTGCCCCACGTGGTGGGGTCTGCTGAATCGCGTCCGTCGGTTTCGCGCGGGGGCATGACCTCGGCGAGTGAGATGCCGGCGGGCGCCTCGCCATCGGCGGTGACCGCCAACGAGCCCTTGCCGTGACGGCTGGAGACCACGCCGTATGGGACGCGAGGTGTCGCCTCCAGGGTCTCGATCTTGAGAACGTCGCCGACCCTGGCGCTTTCGACGAAGACCGGTCCGGTGACCACGTGAGGCCCGTCTTTGGCGAAATCGCGGGTCGTCCGATCGTAGCCGGCCGCGATGTCGATGGCGTCTTGCAGGATGTCTGACTCGGCCACACCCTGAGCAGCGAAGTATGCCCGAGGATCGCGCCCTTGATCTTCGAGAATCCCCTCATGGGAGAGGGCGTCGATCGTGACCGTCTCCCCGGATTTCATGGTGAGGGCCGCGGCGGCGTGGACCGTTGGCACGTAGCCCCACAACACGGTGTCGAGATTGGATTCGAGGTAGTGGTCGCCCGAGATCGTGCCTTTTCCCGGCTGCAGGATGTCCGGAGTCGCGCCGAACGCGGTTGTGGTAGCAGCCGCCCCCGACCGGCCCTGTGGACTACACCCCGCGGTGGCTGCAGCGGCGGCACCCGTGGCTCCGAATGCGAGAGCCACGCGCATGAGATCGCGCCTGCTGATGCCCCGTGCCACCGTTTGCGCGGCGTCCTGTCCGAATGTGCGTGCCATGATGACTCCTCTGGTGCTGGAATGTTTCCGCTTTCCAGCCTAGGAATCGAGTATTTCCGCCGGGCAAGAGGGGTGTTTCGGCTGTGTGAAGAGCATTGGGTGAGGGGTTCTCACAAGGGGAGAACAGTGCCCACGAGGCTGGCCGATCTTTGAGACCTCGCTGAGACCCGCCCATCACAATGCATCTCAGTAGTCGCGATCCCATAGATCAAGGGCCTGCCTGCTGTGAACGCTGACGTGCTGCCCGTCGATCGGATCGACGAAGTCGAGTGACTCCGCCAGGAGTTGCAATGGAATGCCCCCGCGTCGCGGATCCTCGAGTGAGAGATCCGTGTGATCTGCGACCTGCGGGTAGAGCGGATCACCGAGGATAGGCATCCCGAGATGCGCGCAGGTGACGCGAAGCTGATGCGTTTTCCCGGTATACGGGCGCAGTAGCAGGTATCCACGGTGGGCGTCCGCGCCCAGGATCTCGATATCGGTCACCGAGTTCGGCCTGTGGGTCTCGCCTGGGCGCACCAGCGTTTGCAGACTCCCGCGCGGTTTATCCAGGTGGAGCTCCACGCGGTATTCGCGAGGAAAGGTCAGCGCGCCGGTCTCTGCGCGGTTGCCGGGGTCTGCGTACGCGGTCAAACGCTCGTGCCAATGCGTCCCGCTTGTGTCGACGACGGCGCGATACTCCTTTCTCACTTTTCTCTGCTCGAACAGCTGCTGGTAGACGCCACGCCACCGGGGCTCCGTGGTGAGCAGGAGCAGGCCCGCCGTGAGCGCGTCGAGGCGGTGGGCGGCGACGACGTCGTCGTTGACGAACTGACGCCGCGCTGCAACGGTGGCGGTCCGCGCCACGTGGCTGCCGCGGGGCATGGTGGCCAGGCCATGCGGTTTGTCCACGATGATCCAGCGGTCCGTCTGTGCCACGATATCCAGGACGATTGGGGCATCCGGCTCGTCCGGTACGGTGTCGAATGCCCAGATCTTCTGGCCTGCTCGTAGAGGAGACGTGGGGGATAGCACGCCACCGACATCGTCGAGGATGTCCCCTCGGCCGAAGGCCTCTTCGAGGTCGGATATGCGATGGGGGAGCAGCTGCCCGACGGCCGGAAAAGCCTCACCGCTCAGAGTGACTCGTAATTGCCGGGCCCCGATACCGAGACGAACAGGGCGTGCCATGCAAACGATCCTAGATGATCGGCCCGCACGGGTTGTGGCACCGGGGCGAAAATGTGGCCAAATCATGCATGATCCGCGCTGCATCCGGGTTGCCTTCGCGGCTATCCTCGAGGGGTGAGCACTGAGAATACTGGTCCTGTCCTCGTTGTCGACTATGGCGCGCAGTACGCGCAGCTGATTGCCCGCCGGGTACGTGAGGCTCGGGTGTATTCCGAGATCGTTCCTCACACCCTGAACGCGGAGCAGATCCTGGCGAAGAATCCTGCCGCCATCATCCTTTCCGGCGGCCCATCCTCCGTGTACGCCGACGGCGCACCGGGTGTCGATCCGGCGATCTTCGAGGCCGGGGTCCCCGTTCTGGGTATCTGCTACGGCTTCCAGGCCATGGCACGGGCGCTCGGCGGTACCGTCGGGCACACCGGCACCCGCGAGTATGGCCACACCGAGGCCACCGTCACTTCCGACTCCTGCCTCTTCTCCGGCGTTCCCGCCGAACAGGTGGTGTGGATGAGCCACGGCGATGCGGTGCAGGCCGCCCCCGAGGGCTTCACCGTCACCGCCACCACGAGCGAGACCCCGGTAGCGGCCTTCGAGGACCGCGAGCGCAAGCTCTTCGGGTTGCAGTGGCACCCCGAGGTCAAGCATTCCGCCTTCGGGCAGGAGGCGCTGGAGAACTTCCTCTACGAGGGTGCCGGACTGGAGCCGGTGTGGACCGCTGATTCGATCATCGACGACGAGGTCGCCAAAATCCGGGAGCAGGTTGGGGACGCGCAGGTCATCTGTGCCCTGTCGGGGGGAGTGGACTCCTCGGTGGCGGCGGCGCTCGTGCACCGGGCCGTGGGCGATCAGCTCACCTGTTTCTTCATCGACCACGGCCTGCTGCGTGCGGGCGAGCGCGAGCAGGTGGAGCAGGATTATGCCGCGGGCATGGGCATTCGCATGTTCACCGTCGACGAATCGGATCGCTTCCTCGATGCCCTCGCCGGCGTGAGCGAGCCGGAAACCAAGCGGAAGATCATCGGTCGCGAGTTCATCCGCTCATTCGAGGACGCCCAGAAGAAGCTCATCGAGAAGCTCGGTTCCGAAGGCGGGGACGTCAAGTTCCTCGTCCAGGGGACGCTCTACCCGGACGTCGTGGAATCCGGCGGCGGCGAGGGCGCGGCCAACATCAAGAGCCATCACAATGTGGGCGGGCTTCCCGAGGACCTGGAGTTCGAATTGGTGGAGCCGTTGCGCGCTCTGTTCAAGGATGAGGTCCGCGCGATCGGCCGCGAGCTGGGCGTTCCGGAGAAGATCGTGGCGCGCCAGCCCTTCCCCGGGCCGGGCCTGGGAATTCGCATCATCGGCGAGGTGACGCGTGAGCGCCTCGAGGTGCTGCGCGCCGCCGACCTCATCGTTCGAGAAGAACTGACGGCGGCGGGCCTGGACGAGGAGATCTGGCAGTGCCCGGTTGTGCTCCTGGCCGACGTGCGGTCAGTGGGCGTGCAGGGCGATGTCCGCACCTACGGCCATCCCATCGTGTTGCGCCCGGTCTCGTCCGAGGATGCCATGACGGCCGACTGGACTCGCCTTCCCTACGATGTCCTGGCCCGTATCTCCAACCGAATCACCAATACGGTTCCCGAGGTCAATCGCGTTGTCCTGGACGTGACGAGCAAGCCGCCGGCAACCATCGAGTGGGAATGAGGCCGCGTCGCTTCCGGATCAGGGCTCCTCGAGCTTGAAGCGCCACCTCACCGTGGCGGGCACCTTGCCCGCCACGGTATTCATATACGGCTCGTCTCCGATACAGTGGAGAGACGTTGTGAAGTGAATCACGTAGCGTGGATGGAGGACCGAAAGTGATCGTACATACCCGCAAACGAATCGTTCCGATGGCCGTGTTGATGGTGGGAGCCCTATTGCTGGGAGCCTGCGGTGGTGAGGAGCCGCAGGAGAGTCCGACGACGTCGTCGGCCTCCACCGCCTCGGAATCGCCGACCCCGACCACCCCGGAGCCCGTGGACCCATCCACCTCCGTGGAAGAGCCGACCTCGCCGAGCGAACCTACTCCGAGTTCCGCACCGCCCACCGATCCCGAGGTTCCGGTGCCCGGGGCCTATCCGGGAGCCGGAGGCCCGATACCCAACTCCTCCGTCCCGCTCGAGGGCTCTCCTGAGACCGCGACCGCGGCGCTGTACATACCGGGGGACAACGGGACCTGCGTGATCGCCGAGACGGGCGTCGCCAGCTGTCTCCTCCAGTCCTACGTGGAGAATGCGCCCTATGGCTATGACGAGACGGGCCAGTTCGCGAATGCCGTTGTGCACTTCGATGAGGAGGGCATGGCCACCATCGAGTCATTCCCGGACCTGGATGGAAGCTACACGCCGCAGACGGTGGGCGAAGGGGGAGTCGTCCATTACGGGGACTTCGTCTGCGCCAGCCATTCTGGAAATTTGACGTGCTGGAACGCGCGTACCGGCCATGGAGCCTTGATCACCAGCGAGGAGTTCACGGCATTCTGATCCGAGCGTGCGGAGCTGTTCTCGCAGCATATTTCTCCGCAGGAATTGGGGAGGAGTGACTCCACCACGTTTCCCACGCCATGTGGAGCACGGCGGTGCGAGAACCCGGCCATGTCAAAAGAGATTTTCGGAATGTAAGGTCTAATCGGCGCCCGCCGCGCTCTCTGGTACTTGCCTGCTTTTAATACGGCCAAACCGCCCGGTGCGGGTTTGCATTTGCGGCTCGTTAAAGCTGTTCCTGGCTTTGTGTCACGATTTAACACGGACCGAGGTCTCGATATTGTAGCAATTCGATTTTACTGTCTGCTCACGACTGGCCTCCCGGATCCCTCTACGGGGCTTGGGCGCATGTTTCCGTGAAAAACCCGTGAAACATGAGAAAAGAGGACGATGGTCCCAATGGAGATGCTCGAAGAATCACATCGTCGGTTCCTCCACTTAATCAGCGAAATTCCAAGGAATGTGGGGTGAATAACGCCCCTGCGGGCCCGAAAGTTACAGACAAAAGTCTGGAAAGCGGGGAAGATGGAGTTAATTCCATTAAACGACGACCCCTTCAGGAGAGGCAGACAATGGAGCGCACCGACGCTGGCGTCGAGACCGTCGCTGACAAGGCATGGGCGGACTTTACCCCCGGAAATTGGACCGAGACCATCGACGTCCGAGATTTCATCCAGAAGAACTACACTCCCTACCTTGGCGATGCTTCGTTCCTCGCGGGACCGACGGAGAAGACGCTCCGCGTGTGGGACACCTTGGAAAAGAAGTACCTCTCCGAAGAACGCGCTCGCCGTGTGTATGACATCGACACCCACACCCCCGCCGACGTGGATGCTTTCGCGGCCGGTTACATCAGTGAGGACGACGACGTCGTCGTCGGCTTGCAGACGGATGTGCCGCTCAAGAGGGCGATGATGCCCAACGGTGGATGGCGCATGGTCGAAACCGCCATTCGCGAGGCGGGCAAGGAGCCGGAACAGTCCGTCAAGGACATCTTCACGAAGTACCGCAAGACCCACAACGACGCTGTCTTCGATATCTACACCCCGCGCATTCGCGCTGCCCGTTCCTCGCATATCGTGACGGGGCTGCCGGACGCCTACGGCCGCGGCCGCATCATCGGCGACTACCGCCGCGTCGCGCTCTACGGCGTGGATCGGCTCATCGAGGAGAAGACGCAGGCAAAGGACGCCGTCGCCGGCCAGCCTTTCTCCGAGCACTGGGCCCGCTACCGCGAGGAGCATTCGGAGCAGATCAAGGCCCTGAAGAAGCTCAAGAACATGGCTGCCTCCTACGGCTTCGACATCTCCGGTGCTGCCACGAACGCCCACGAAGCGGTCCAGTGGACCTACTTCGCCTACCTCGGCTCCGTGAAGTCGCAGGACGGCGCCGCCATGTCCTTCGGGCGTCTCTCGGCTTTCCTGGACGTCTACTTCGAGCGAGACCTGGCCGCAGGCGTCATCACCGAGACGGACGCCCAGGAGATGATCGATGCCCTCGTCATCAAGCTGCGCATCGTCCGTTTCCTGCGCACCATCGATTACGACCAGATCTTCTCGGGCGACCCCTACTGGGCCACCTGGTCCGATGCGGGCTTCAGCGAGGATGGGCGCACCCTTGTCACCAAGACCTCCTTCCGTCTGCTGCAGACGTTGAGGAACCTCGGCCCCGCGCCTGAGCCGAACATCACGATCTTCTGGGACGAGAACCTGCCCGAGGGCTACAAGGAGTTCTGCGCCGCCATCTCGATCGAGACATCGTCCATTCAGTACGAGTCCGATCCTCAGATTCGCGAGCATTGGGGCGACGATGCCGCTATCGCCTGCTGCGTCTCGCCGATGAAGGTCGGCAAGCAGATGCAGTTCTTCGGCGCGCGTGTCAACGCCGCGAAGTCGCTGCTGTACGCTATCAATGGCGGCCGCGACGAGGTTTCCGGCAAGCAGGTCGTGTCCGGCTATGAACCCGTGCAGGGTGATGGCCCGCTCAACTTCGACGAGGTGTGGGAGAAGTACGAGGACATGCTCGACTGGGTGGTGGGCACCTACGTCGAGGCGCTCAACATCATTCACTACTGCCACGATCGTTACGCCTATGAATCGATCGAGATGGCTTTGCACGATTCGGACATCATTCGCACCATGGGGTGCGGTATCGCCGGTCTGTCCATCGTGGCTGATTCCCTTGCCGCCATTAAGTACGCCAAGGTGACGCCCGTGCGCGATGAGACCGGTCTGATCGTCGATTACGTTACCGAGGGCGAGTTCCCGACCTACGGGAACGACGACGACCGCGCCGACGACATCGCCGCCACCGTCGTGCACACCGTGATGTCCAAGATCAAGGAGATCCCGATGTACCGGGATGCCATCCCGACCCAGTCCGTCCTGACGATCACCTCGAACGTGGTGTACGGCAAGGCCACCGGCAACTTCCCCTCCGGGCACCGCGCCGGAACGCCATTCGCCCCCGGCGCCAATCCCGAGAACGGATCGGACAGCCACGGCATGGTCGCCTCCATGCTCTCGGTGGGCAAGTTGGACTACCAGGACGCGCTCGACGGCATCTCGCTGACGAACACCATCACCCCGTCGGGGCTGGGCCGTACCAAGGATGAGCAGGTATCCAATCTGGTCGGAATCCTCGACGCCGGTTTCGTCCCCGAGGATGAGAGCATCTTCGAACCGCAGAACTGAAAGATGCCGGCCGGGATCGCAGCCCGATAGGTATTTCCGCCGGTACCCGCACGACGACAAGCAACCATCGCACAAGAGAAGGAGCCAATCATGGCAGCAAAGTCCTATGAAGAGCGTCTGGCCTCGATGAAGGCCTCGCGCAAAGAGCACGGCGGTGTGCAGGGCCTGTACCACGCCAACATCAACGTTCTCGATCGCGCCACCTTGGAGGATGCCATCGATCATCCCGAGAAGTACCCGAACCTGACCGTGCGCGTCTCCGGCTACGCCGTGAACTTCGTCAAGCTCACCAAGGAGCAGCAGCTCGACGTCCTCTCGCGCACGTTCCATCAGAACGCGTGACATCTATGGTCGATGAAGCTTCGAGTCAGACTCAGGCTTTGGGAGCCGCCGGCGATCAGGATTTCCTGTCTCCGGCGGCTCGACCGCACGGCGCGGGTACGGCCGGTTTGATCGAACTGACCGAATTGGAGCACTCGGATCGGCTGCGCCGTATGCGCGAGGGAGACCTCGGATCCGTGCATTCATGGGAGCTCGTCACCGCCGTTGACGGGCCCGGAACGCGGATGACCACGTTCCTCTCCGGGTGCCCGTTGCAGTGCCAGTACTGCCACAACCCGGATACGATGGCGATGCGCAACGGTGAACCCGTCGAGGCTGTCGAACTTCTCCGGCGCATCGGTCGCTACCGCAAGATCTTCCGCCTCACCGGGGGAGGCATCACCCTCAGTGGCGGAGAGGTGCTCATGCAGCCCGCATTCGCCCTCAAGATTCTACGCGGGGCGAAGCTGATGGGGGTCCATACGGCGATCGACACCTCCGGCTTCTTCGGCAGGCACGCCAATGACGAGATGCTGGATAACATCGACCTGGTGCTGCTCGACGTCAAATCAGGCGACCCCGAGACTTATAAGACCGTCACCGGCCGCGAGTTGCAGCCCACCATCGATTTCGGCGATCGGCTGGCTGCCCGCGGTATCGAGATCTGGGTCCGTTTCGTCCTGGTCCCCGGACTGACCGACGATCCCGAGAACATCCGGGCCGCCGCCGCGATCGCAGCCCGCTGGGGCAGCGTGAGCCGCGTCGAGGTCCTGCCCTTCCACCAGATGGGCCGCGACAAATGGGCCAGCCTCGGCATGAAGTACAAACTGGAGGGTACGAAGCCGCCGTCGATGGAGCAGGTAGAGGCAGCGCGTGAGATCTTCCGGGACGCCGGGCTCACCGTCTTCTGAGCCCTCTCTTGAGTTCTCTGGGCGGTGCCTCGCCCGACGATGTGATCTCCCATGCCGCACCACCTCGATCAAGGGCTGTTCGCACCTCGCCAAAGGGTCTATCCACAACGGTTGCATTCCCGTTAGATGGAGGTATGACTACCTACGCGGTTCACAACCCCAATACCGGAGAAGTCCAAGAGCAATTCGAGACCTTGACCAAGGATCAGATTCCCGGGGTGATCTCTCAGGCCCATGAGGGATTCCGTGAGTGGAGTGGGACGCCGATGGAACGGCGGGGCGAGGTTCTACGCAATTTCGCCGACATCGCCGAGTCTGAAGCAGATCGGCTGGCCGGCATCGTCGGGCGAGAGATGGGTAAGCCGCTCAAGGATGGGCGCAGCGAGATCTCCTCGCTCGTCAAGCATGCGCGTTGGTTCGCGGATCATTCCGCCGCCTTCTTGGAGCCCACGCGGATCGACACCTCCGACGATGTGAAGACCTACGTCACCCATGATCCGCTCGGTGTGCTTCTGGGCATCATGCCGTGGAATTTCCCCTTCAATCAGATCGCGCGTTTCGCGCTACCCCAGCTGATGGTCGGCAACGCCATCCTGATGAAGCAGGCCTCGATCTGCCCCGTCTCCTCGGCCGAGTTCCAGAGCCTGCTGGAGCGTGCCGGCCTTCCCTCCGGCGCCTACACCAACATCTATCTCGACACCGAAGATGTCGAGGAGGTGCTCTCCGACTTCCGCGTGAAAGGTTTCTCCCTTACCGGTTCGGAGAAGTCAGGGGCCTCCGCCGCGGCGATCGCGGGTAAATACATGAAACGTTCCGTACTCGAACTCGGCGGCAATGATCCTATGATCGTCCTCGATGCTGCCGATGTCGTGGCCATGGCGGAGAAGGCCGTCGAACTGCGGCTCTTCAATTCTGGACAGGTCTGCACCTCACCCAAGCGCATCATCGTCCATTCCGACATCTACGAGGAGTTCGTGGCGGCAGCCAAGGACGCCATCTCGAGGGTCAAGGTCGGACCCTATGACGAGGATGGCGTGGACATGGGACCGCTTTCCTCGATCTCAGCACGCGATGAAGTCGTCGAGCGAGTTGCGCGCGCGGTCGACGACGGCGCCACCTTGCATTTCGGTGGGGGAAAGATCGACCGCCCGGGCGCGTATATGACCCCGGCTCTGTTGACAGATGTCGGCTTGGATCAGGATATCTCCTGTTCGGAGCTCTTCGGCCCCGTCGTCGTTGTCTATCGCGCAGAGTCCGACGACGACGCCCTGCGCATCGCCAACTCCTCCGAGCAGGGTCTGCAATCCTCGGTGTGGAGCCAGGACATCGAGAGGGCCGAGCGGCTGGCCCGCCAGGTGCAAACGGGCATGACGCTGGTCAACGCTCACCGCGAGTCCAGCCCGGAGTGGCCGTTCGGCGGCATCAATCGTTCCGGTTACGGCAGGGAGGAGAGCGAGTGGGGTCTGAAGCTCTTCACGAACGAGCACGCATTCCGCATTCACGAATCCGCTCTCTAGTTGCGGGGCGCCCTGGCGAGATGGGCCGTCCCATAACGAGACCTATCTCACTCTAACTCTTGAAAAACTGTTTATTCTGCAAAAGGTTCGTGGAGGGACCGCAACCGCGGCGAAGTTCGCGGCCTCGCGAGTTACGGCGATCTTTCCCCGCCCTGCCGGGGAAATGCGCGGGTGGGAAATGTACGTGCCGAGCTATACGCTGGGCATCGGCAGGTCCGGTGTGGGAACGCCGATCAACTCGGCGAACCCTGCCGGGCCCAGGCGCGGACAATCGTAGAGGGAGAAGTCATGAAGCTCAGTGCACGTAACCAACTCAAGGGCACCATCGTCGCCGTCGAAGAGGGTGCGGTCAACGGAATCGTCAAGATCGAGGTCGCACCCGGTGTCGTGGTTAGTTCCAGCATCACCAACTCCTCCATTGAGGAACTGGGCTTGGCCGTCGGTGGCACCGCCTACGCGGTCATCAAGGCCTCGAACGTTATGGTGGGCATTGAGGACTGACCTGCGGGGTGAGGTCGGCTTTCATTTAGAGAGGTCACGGTCCGGGCGAGAGGCCACACATCTGACAGTGTCAGATGTGTGGCCTCTCGCCGAAAGTGTGGCCTCTCGCCGAAAGTGTGGCCTCTTGCTGAAAATGGGACCTTCCCTTCGTGGGAGCGTGAGCGTTCTGTGTGCCGTATACGGCAGACAGAACGCTCACGCGCGCGCTTAGGATGAACAGACTGTGACCATGCAGGGATCAGGTGACCCGATTTAGGAACGCCGGTTGGTTCGGCTGTCTCGCCCTCCCACCCGCCTTAGTGTGTGGAATGATTCCATACAAATTACCGCTGTCTGTACATTGTCCTTCGCCCACAATGGAGTGGTTCTGGAGGCGACTTAGCGACACTGTATCGGAACTTGGGACATAGGTCCCCGTGAAAAATCAGCATGCATTTATTCCTGAGTTTTTGGTGTAAATACAGTCCAAATAACTAGAAGATAGGCCACCCTTCTCATAGGCTCGAGGTATCTCGATCTCCCGTTCGCTCGGGATATCCGGGTTAGTCAGATGTCGGATCAGAGAGGATCGGCACCATGTCTGGGCAAAAGGAGCGGCGCTCTTGGTCACCCCGATTCATACTCGCTTTGGTGGCGGTATTCGCCTTGGGAGCGATGTTGGGGCTCGCCCTCTACACCTTTGTATACGCAAAGGGATTCTCCTATCTCTCCTCTGACCCCGAGGCATGTATCAACTGCCACATCATGGAGGAACAGTATGACGGTTGGCTCGCGGGCGCTCACTCGGATGTGGCCACCTGCGCTGACTGCCATCTACCCCACGACAACATCTTCCACAAATACTTCGTCAAGGCCGAAAACGGCTTTATGCACGGTTTGAAGTTCACCACCGGGTGGCATCCGGAAAACATCGAGGCGCGTGAAGTCAGCCTCGCGGTTACGAACGAGGCATGCCTGTATTGCCACGCGGATGTAACCGAGGACATTAGACATCTGGGCAGTGCCCAAGATGGAGAAGTCTTCGACTGCGTGCGCTGCCACGCAGGAATTGGACACGAGTAGGAGAGGGCCATGAGTGAAACTCCGTCTTCCAAGCCCAAACTTTTCAAGCGCCCGGTGATCTTGGTGCTGGTGGCGCTTTTGGCTGCCATCGTCACCTTTGTGATCGCCATGGTCCTGGTTGACGTTTTCAGTAAGCAACAGGAGAGCTCCAACACGTTCTCCCAGGTTGTCGATCAAGATGAGACCACCGTCGATCCCGCTATCTGGGGACGGAACTTTCCCGTCCAATACGAGGCTTATAAGCAGACGGCCGAGTTCACCCCGTCCGAACACGGCGGTGACCTCGTTCCGCACGACGTCGAGGGAGACCCGCGCACGGAAGTCGCCTCCTCGAAGATCGAGGAGGACCCGCGGCTGGTAACGATGTGGGACGGCTACGCGTTCGCCGTCGACTACCGGCATGCGCGTGGGCATGAGTACATGACGATCGACCAGGAGTACACGCTGCGAAATGTGGAGTTCGACCAGCCGGGAACCTGCCTGAACTGTCACGCCTCCATGCCCACGATCTACGACGAGTTGGGCGACGGTGACAAGGATGCCGGTTTCGAGACGCTCGGGACCATGTCTCTGCCTGACGCTCTGGAGATGGCGGAGCACCCGGTTTCGTGTATCGACTGCCATGATCCCGAGACGATGGAACTGCGGATTACCCGGCCGGCATTCGAGCGGGGCATGACCGCGCTCAAGGCCTCCGAAGGCGTCGAGGACTACGACGTCAACCGCGACGCGACGCATCAGGAGATGCGTAGCTACGTGTGCGCGCAGTGCCACGTCGAGTACTACTTCGACGGTGAGGACAAGGTTCTGACCTTCCCCTGGGCCAAGGGCCTGGATATCGACGATATCTGGGAGTACTACCAGGAAGACGGTCATGTGGATTGGACACATGTTCGCACGGGCGGTGACATCCTCAAGGCGCAGCACCCAGAGTTCGATATCTGGGCGCAGGGGGTTCATGCGGAGAACGGCGTCGGCTGCGCCGACTGCCACATGAATTACGAGCGTGAAGGTGCGATGAAGGTGACCAACCATCACATCACCACGCCGATGGCCGATGTCAACGCTTCATGCGGCACCTGCCACAACAACACCGGCGACGGGACGTTGGAGGAGCGGGTCACCACGATCCAGGACCGTTTCATCGAATCGCGGGACATTGCGATGGATGCACTTGTGGCCTTGATCGACGACCTCGAGAAGGCCCAGACGGACGGGACGCCAACGGAGCAGGTGGAACTCGCCCGTGAGTTCCAGAACAAGGCGAGCTTCTACATCGACTACGTGTACTCGGAGAACTCATACGGCTTCCATGCCCCCGACTACACGCAGCGAATCCTCAACCAGGCGACGGATGCGGCTCGCAAGGGACAGTTGGCGCTCAAGGGCTCCACGGCCGAAGAACTTGAGGCCTCCGATATTACGACGACGAACCTCAGCGAGTCCCTGAGAGCAGATCGAGGCGACAGTGACGAATGATCCGCAGGCGGGCGGCGCGAAGCCGCTGCCCGCCGAGAACCTCGAGATTCTCCGGGACTACCTCGATCTGGCCCCCGAGGAGCTGGCGGAGTGGGCTCAGGAGCAGAAGAAGCAGCTGGGTCTGGACACTGTGGATATCCAAGAAGCTCCATCGGTCCCAACGCCTGAGCCGCAGGCGGACGGAAGCGATGCCGAGGAGGACGAATCGGAGGACTTCTACAACGATATGGAGGGGGAGGACGACATCCTCCAACTCCGGCGTACGCCCGGCTCCAAGAAGGCGCGGACCTCGACCAAGAAGAACGCGAGCGCCGGGGCCGCACCAGCCGTGAAGAAAACTGCCGCCGCAAAGCCTGGCGCTGCGGCCGATGCCTCACGCAAGGGGGCCCGGACCGCGCAGCGCAAGGGGTGGAGTGGCCTTTCCACCGGGAGCCGGATGGCGCTCGTGTTGCTGCTCATCGCGGGGATTGCCGGGGGTGTCAAGCTCGCTGGGCAGACGGGAGGAGATGACACCGCCACGGTCACACCGAGCATGGGTTCGGCTACAGCCATGGGTTCCGGCTCGGGCGATGTGGACTCCGCGGCGCGGATTGCAGAGCTCACCTCCGTCATCGAGCAGGATCCACAGGAGATAGAGGCGCGCCTGGAGCTCGGGGTCCTCTACTTCAATGACCGGCAGATCGAGCAGGCACAGGAGCAGTGGCTGGAGGTGACGGAGTTGTCTCCCGAGGATGTCACGGCCTGGTACAACCTGGGCTTCAGCTATCTGTCCATGCAGCCAGCCGAAATGGAGCTGGCGCGCGACGCCTGGCAGCGCGTTGTCGAACTCGATCCCCAGTCAGAGATGGCCCGCACGGTCTCCATGCACATGCAGGGGCTGGAGATGCCTGCGTCGTCAGACGAGCCGACGGGATAGATCGCGGTGGATTCGGTAACTCTTCCCCTGGCCTTCGCAGCAGGAGTGGTCACTTTTGCCTCTCCCTGTTTCCTCCCCATCGTTCCGGTGTTCATCGCCTATCTCGCCGGAAGCACTCCGGCCTCCCTGGATCGAGGGGAACCGGCGCACGCGAACGCCGAAGAAGGGGTGGCGCGGAGCGGAGCACGGGGGCAGCGGGATCCCGAAGCCGCAACCACGGCTATCGCCAAGCCAACCATCGCCGCCGTACCCGCCATCCCCGATCTCCTCGTCGTGGAACGAGGCTCAGTGGGGGTCGCCCCACCGGAGCAGTGGCGTCCGGTTCGCGTCGGCGGAGCCCCGAGAAGCGCGGGTGCGGCGATTTCCGAGTCCTCGGAGCGTGCCACCGCTCGATCCTCCCGCGGCCGGGCTCTTGTCAATGCTCTCGCCTTCGTCGCTGCCTTCACGGTGATCTTCGTGTCCCTGTGGGCGGCCATAGCTTCGATCGGCTGGGTGGTGGGGGATCTGCGAGAGGCGTTGCGCGTTGCCGGTGGCGTGGTGCTCATTGTGCTGGGCCTGTTCGCGCTGGGATTGCTGCGCATCCCCTCCCTCGAACGCACGCGGCGGCTGGGCGGTGCGCTGCCGGCGAGCGGGGAACCCACCGTTAGCCGTTCGGTGCTTCTCGGTTTTGCTTTCGGCGCCGGATGGTCGCCCTGCATAGGGCCGGTCCTGGGAATGATCCTGGGCATGGCTCTCACCAGCGGCACCGCGCTCTCAGGCCTCGGACTGCTGCTGGTCTTCTGCCTCGGCCTGGGCCTGCCGTTCGTGCTCATCGCGCTTGGAGCCTCCGGCCTCAAGAGGCATCTGAGCGTGTTGAGCCGCCATTTCAAGACCTTCCAGGTGGTGAGTGGAATCCTCATGATCGCCATGGGATTCCTCATGATCGCCGATTTGCTCGCACCGCTCAGTGGCATCAGCTGGGTGAAGATCTGATGAGGAGGAAGCGTGTCCGGACGCAATTCAACGCTTGAGGACAGCGGGCCGCGCGTCGTCGTGGAAACCGAGAGCGGCACGGCCGCTCGTGGTGGAAGCGAGAACGATGTTGCCGTCGTCGAACTCTTCCACTGGATCTACCGCTTCTTCTATTCGAAGACGGTTGGGCTGATCCTCCTGCTGCTCATGGCAATCTTCGCCGTCATCGGCTCGGTCATCATGCAGGCCGGCCCAGGGGTCTATGACGACCCGGTCCAGAAGGAGAGCTTCCTCGCGGCGGCCAGAGAGACCTACGGCGGCTGGGCTCCGATCCTGGATGCACTCGGGCTTTTCCACGTCTTCACCTCCGTCGGCTTCTACGTCGTGGTGGCGATGCTGGCCCTCAGCATCGTCGCCTGCACAACCCACCGCATCCCGGAGTTGTGGCAGCGGGTGCGCCACCCGCGGGTGCACGTGGCTCCCAGATTCCATGACAAGGCACGCTATCGGGGCAGCGCGGGCTCGGATCTCGGGCGCGAGGAATCGCTGGACATCACGCGGAACGTTCTCAAGCGCCATCGGTTCCGCGTGCTGGTGGACGACAAGGACCCCGCCAACGCTCTCTACGCGGACCGCAACTCGTGGAGCGGAGTGGGAACGGTGATCGCCCACCTGAGCTTCATCATCATCCTGCTCGCCTTCGTCATCACTTCGACGTGGGGAATCGAGGAGGATCTGGCCGTTCCCGTCGGGCGTGAGGTCGAGGTGGGCCATGACACCGGCCTGACTGTCTTCGCCAAGTCTTTCAAGGACTCCTATACGGAGGAGGGCCAGCCATCGGACTATGTCTCCGAACTGGAGATCCGCCGCGAAGGGGAGGTGGTGGCTGAGCAGCAGGTGCGCGTGAACAGTCCGCTCGAATACGGCGACTTCCGCTATCACCAGTCCTCCTTCGGCATCGCCGCGGACATCACGGTGCGCGATGCCGCCGGCCAGGTGGTCTTCGACGAGTCGGTCCCGATGAAATGGAAGTCGCAGGAAGGAGCCAACTCCGTGGGGCTCTTCGAGCTTCCCGGCTCGGATTACGAGGTGGTGGTCGTCACCGCGGCTTCGGGACGCACGGATTCGACCGTACCCGCCGGTGCTGCCCTCCTCGAGCTGTATCCGCGGGGGACTCAGACCGGGGAACCGCTGGAGGTGCGGCTGGCGAGCCAGGGCCAGCCACTCGAGCTCGCCGAGTACAGCTTCACCTTCGAACGGGAGCGCCAGTACACCGGCATCCGCATTCGCCAGGATCCGGGGACCCCATGGATGTGGGTGGGCTCGACACTGCTCGTGGTGGGTATGTGCATCACGTTCATGTTCCAGTACCGCAGGATGTGGATCCGTTTCGACGACGTCGTCGACGGCGACACGAGCGGGCGGGTCCGGTTCGGCGCCGTCTCCCGCTTGGACACGTCCTATCAACGCCTATTCGAGAACATAGTGGCCGAGGTCGATGACGAACTCTACGAGGCCGCGACCCGGAAAGAGGAGGAAGACCGTGGATAAGGCACTTGAACTCAACGAATTCATTCTGGCCGCGGCATTGGCCTTTGTCGTCCTGGCACTGGTCTGCAACCTGGTGGTGATAACCGGACGCAACTCGAGAACTCGGCATCCGGTGCGCGTGCGGGAGAAGGTCAGCATATCGGGAGCCCTCATCTCGGACTCTGGATCGGATGCGGCGGCCAGTGGCAGGCAGTCGGGGGCGAACATCGCGGGCTCGGAATCGGGTACCTCCGAACGCAAGTCACCGCCGCGTCGAAGCGCTAGGCGTCCGCTTCGCGAGAAGCCCCGGGGGCTCGCCCTCTACGCCACGGGCTTCACCGTCATATCTTTCGTACTCTTCCTTATCTATCTGGGAATCAGGATGGCGCTGACCGGGTACGGTCCCTTCGCCAATCAGCACGAATTCGCGGTCTCCTTCGTCCTTGGCATCATGGGCGCCTACGTCATCGTCGAATACCTCTATCAGATCAGAGCGCTCTCGTTGGTGGTGCTACCGATTGCCGCGGCGCTCACCCTGTACGCGATGGCGCAGGATACCGCCGTGCGCCCGCTCATCCCCGCGCTGCAGAACAACCTGCTGCTGACGCTGCACGTCGGCTTCGCGATCGTCGCCTACGGTGCCGCCTGCGTCTCCTGCGGCGCAGCCATCATCTATCTGGCCTATCCGAATCTGAAGTTCAAGAGGTTGCCCGCGCGCGAGGTGTTCGACGATATCGGCTACAAGGCCGCTACCGTCACCTTCCCCCTGCTCACCCTGATGATCATCCTGGGCTCGGTATGGGCGAACACGGCCTGGGGGCGGTACTGGGGATGGGATCCCAAGGAGACCGCGGCGCTTGTCACGTGGCTCATCTACGGCGCATACCTCCATGCCCGCGTCACCAGAGGTTGGCAGGGCAAACGCAGTGCCTGGCTGTTGTTGTTGGGCTTCGCTGCGGTGCTGTTCGCCTATTTCGGAAACCATTTCTTCGGAGGTCTGCATTCGTATGCGTGAGGCAGAGGCCAGCGAGAACACACCTGTGGGGGTGTGGCAGAGGATCCACGATTCCACCTGGGGCAATCTTCTGGTCCTGGCCGTCGTCACGGCCTGCGTTCTGGCGGGACTCTGGCTTGTCGGGCTGTGGCGTGACGACGGAAGGGGACAGGAAGCCGCCGCGCAGGAGGAGGTCACGGCGGGGCAGGTCTCGGCGGTGGATGTACCGCAGAGCGATGCCCCGGCCCCGGAGATCGGGCAGGCTGCGCCCGTCTTCACTGGACGCACGCTCGAGGGCGAGGATTTCTCCCTCGGGGAGTCCGGGAAGCCAACATGGGTGATCTTCAATGCGACATGGTGTTCCAACTGTCGCGCGGAGATGCCGGACGTGCAGGAAGCGCATGAGGAATTCGGCGATGAGATCGATATCGTCTCCGTCTTCATCAACGATTCGCCCAGTGCGGTGGCGCAGTACAGCAATACCCTCAAGCTGTCCTTCGCACAGATCGCGGATACCAATAGCGATATCGGAAAGCTGTACAGGGTGATGGGCGTGCCCTCGCACTACTTCATCGACTCCGAAGGGGCCCTCTCGGCCATCGAGGTGGGTATCGTGACGCCGGAGGCGATGGAGGAGCACGTTGCCGCACTGCTGCGATGAGGCGGCTGTCGAGCCGCGGGGTTTTCGGGCTGTCGAGCCGCGAAGCCTTCGAAAGCGGCTGGGCTTGTGCGCCGACTCTCGTTGTGGGGGTGACGGTACTCTCCGGTGGATGCCCCACCGCCTCACGTCCGCGGGCGCGCACAGGCCAATAGGTAACGGAATGTGACGGAGGCGTGGCGTAGGCTAGGAGACGCTATGACCACACAGAATCCTGCATCTCGTGACGCCTACCTCGCCTCGATGGAACGTCTGCGCGCCCGGATAGCCCGAGCCAGCACCGAAGGCGATGAAGCCCCATCCGCCGGGCGAAACGCGGCCTCCTCTGGTGACCGGCCGGCGCGGTTCGGAACCGAGAAGGAGGGGGAGCATCGCGCGGCGGGAGCCGGTGGCGCCGATACGGAACGTGCGGCTCGCCTGCTGGACGGATTGAATCCGCAACAACGTGCCGCCGTCGCCCATTCCGGTGGCCCTCTACTCGTGGTGGCCGGAGCGGGGTCGGGCAAGACGCGCGTTCTCACAACGAGGATCGCCTACCTCATTGCCTCTGGAAGGGCACGCCCGGGGGAGATCCTCGCGATCACCTTCACCAACAAAGCCGCCAAGGAAATGCGCGAGCGCTTGGAGCAGACTCTGGGCGGCATCTCTCGCTCCATGTGGATCTCCACGTTCCACTCGGCCTGTGTGCGGCTGCTGCGCGCCGAGCACAAGACCCTCGGCATGCGCTCGTCGTTCACGATCTACGATCAGACGGATGCTCAGCGGCTTATGAATATGGTGTGCCGTGAGACCAACATCGATATCAGGGCCTACCCGCCCAAGACTCTTTCACGGCAGGTCTCCGATCTGAAGAACGATCTGGTTTCCCCGCAGCAGGCCGCCGATCGGGCGTCGGATCAGGCGTCCACTGTGCTCGCGGAGGCCTATGCCGCCTATCAGAGGCGATTGCGTGAGGCCAACGCCATGGATTTCGACGACCTCATCATGTCCACGGTTCAGCTGCTCTCGCAGAATCCCGACGTAGCAGAACATTACCGGCGGCGCTTCCGTCACATCCTGGTGGACGAGTATCAGGACACCAACACCGCGCAGTACAGGCTCATCAAGATTCTGACCGGATCGCAGGAGGATGCCATCCACGGCGAGCTGACCGTGGTGGGCGATGCCGACCAGTCCATCTACGCTTTCCGTGGCGCCACCATCCGCAACATCGAAGACTTCGAGGAGGATTTCCCCAACGCCACCTCCATCCTGCTGGAGCAGAACTACCGCTCCACACAGTCGATCCTCTCCGCGGCGAACGCCGTCATCGCCAACAACAAGCAGCGCCGGGCCAAGAATCTGTGGACGGATCAGGGCCAGGGAGAGAAGCTCGTCGGTTACGTGGCGGATTCCGAAGCGGACGAATCGAGCTTCGTGGTGGAGGAGATCGACAGACTGCGCGATACCGCTGGCTACACCTACGGAGACTTCGCCGTCTTCTATCGCACCAACGCCCAGTCACGTGCGGTGGAGGACATGTTCGTCCGCTCCGGCATTCCCTATCGGGTCATCGGCGGAACGCGATTCTACGAACGGCGCGAGATCAAGGATGCCATGGCCTACTTGCACGCGGTGGTCAATCCGGACGACACTGTCTCTATTCGCCGCGTGCTCAACATGCCCAAACGCGGGCTGGGTAACAAGGCGGAAGAGGCCGTCGCCATGCACGCCGCTCGCTACGGAGTCTCCTTCGGCGCGGCACTCGCAGACGTGGCTCGTCCGGTCGAGGCGGCCGCTGCAGGGCGCGGCGAGGTACTGGGACTGACCCCCCGGGCGCGCGCGTCCATGACGGGATTCGTCGAGATGCTGGACAATGCCCGGGCGCTTGCTGCTACCGGAGCCGGGCCGGCAGACGTGCTCGACGAGCTCTTGGATGGGGCGGGCTATCTGGAGATGTTGCGCGCATCCAAGGACCCTCAGGATGAGTCTCGCCTGGAGAATCTCGCTGAGCTGCACTCGGTCGCCTCCGAGTTCAGGGTGGTCAACCCGGACGGGACACTGGAGGAATGGCTCGATCAGGTCTCCCTCGTCTCGGATTCGGACCAGTTGGCCGACGACGGCGCCGGGGAAGGGGACGTCACTCTCATGACCATCCACACGGCGAAGGGATTGGAGTTCCCGGTCGTGTTCGTCACCGGGCTGGAAGACGGTACGTTCCCGCATATGAGGTCGTTGGCTGATCCCAAGGAACTCGCTGAAGAGCGCCGGCTGGCATACGTGGCGCTCACCCGTGCGCGTCAGCGCCTCTACCTCACGCGCGCGGCCACCCGATCGGCTTGGGGCGCCCCGCAGGAGTTTCCCGCTTCCCGGTTCCTCGAGGAGATCCCGGGTGAGCTCGTCGATTGGCGGCGCGAGGCATCGAGCCATGATCTGCTGCGAAGCTCGTGGAACAGGGATGCCTCAAGCTATTCCTCCCGCGGGTTCTCCGCATACGGTGGGGGGAGTTCAGGTTCGTACCGTGGTGGGCGGAAAGGCCGGGAGTGGGAATCGTTCGACGACACCGACGGTCCGGTGCTCGGTTCGGGGCGCGGCTTCGTACCCGGCAAGCTGGGAGCGGCTGAGCAGGGGGACAGGGACCGTCCCTCGCAGGATGCCGCCGTGGATTCCGAGGAAACTGTCTCCAGTGAGCGGATCGGAGCGGCGTCGGCGAACGACGCCCAGACCCAGGGGCTCGCCATCGGAGACACCGTACGGCACAAGAGCTTTGGCACCGGCAAGGTCCTCGCGTTCGAAGGCTCCGGGAAATCGACCGTCGCCAAGGTGCGATTCCGCTCCGGGGCGACGAAGAGACTTATGTTGCGCTTCGCCCCCTTGGAGAAGGTTTCCTCGCAGTGAATGGCGTCCCAAGATTGCGGTAACAGGGAATGGCCGCCGAAAGGCCCCGAGAATCAGGCGCATTTCGAGTGTGAACTTGGGTAGACTCGAACTATCTTGACGTCGAGATTTTCGGCAGAAGAAAGGACCGCACGAGTGGATCTTTACGAATATCAGGCTCGTGACCTTTTCGAGAAGCACGAAGTACCCGTTCTTCCCGGAATCGTCGCAACCACGCCAGAGGAGGCGGAGCGAGCGGCACAGGAGCTCGGCGGACGCCTCGTGGTCATCAAGGCACAGGTGAAAACCGGAGGACGCGGAAAGGCGGGCGGCGTGAAGCTGGCCCGTAATCCGCAGGAAGCTCGCGAGGCGGCTGAGGCGATCCTCGGCATGGACATCAAGGGTCACACTGTCCACCGGGTGCTCGTCGCCGCCGGCGCGGATATCGCGCGGGAATTCTATTTCTCGCTTCTGCTGGACCGCTCCGAGCGCCGCTATCTGGCGATGTGCTCGGTGGAGGGCGGCATGGAGATCGAGCAACTGGCGGCCGAGCGCCCCGAGGCTCTTGCCCGAGTCGCGGTGGATCCGCTGACGGGCATCGATCGTGCCAAGGCGGAGGAGATCGTTGCGGCGGCCGGCTTCGAGCCGGAGATCGGTGCCAAGGTCGCTCCGGTCCTGGAGAGGCTGTGGGACGTCTACCACCGTGAGGACGCCACTCTTGTCGAGGTCAATCCGTTGGTCCTGAGCGGTGAAGGAGAGATCATCGCCCTGGATGGCAAGGTCACATTGGACTCCAATGCCGCATTCCGGCAGCCGGAGCATGAGGCACTCGTGGATAAGGCCTCCGAGGATCCATTAGAGGCTCGCGCGAACGAACTGGGCCTCAATTACGTCAAGCTGCGCGGGCAGGTCGGAGTGATCGGCAACGGCGCGGGCCTGGTGATGTCCACGCTGGATGTCGTCGCCTATGCGGGCGAGGAGTACGGGGTTGGCCCCGCTAACTTCCTCGATATCGGAGGAGGCGCCTCCGCGGAGGTCATGTCCAACGGACTTGGAGTTATCCTCGGAGACTCGGAGGTCCGTTCGGTTTTCGTCAACGTCTTCGGCGGCATCACCGCCTGTGACGAGGTGGCGCGGGGTATCGTCGGGGCGCTCGAACTACTGGGAGACAAGGCGACGAAGCCGATCGTCGTGCGGCTGGACGGCAACGCCGTCGATGAAGGTCGCCGTATCCTTGCCGCGGCGAATCATCCTCTCGTCATCACCGGCGACACCATGGACGCGGCTGCCGCGACGGCGGCCAAGCTCGCCGCCGGAGCCTCGACTGACACGCAGCTTGCAGAGGAAGGAATCTGAGGATGTCGATTTTCCTCAATGCGGACTCGAAAGTCATCGTCCAGGGGATGACGGGTTCTGAAGGTCAGAAGCACACCCGGCGGATGCTGGGTTCCGGGACCAATATCGTTGGCGGCGTCAACCCTCGCAAGGCCGGGACCTCGGTTGAATTCGATGTGATCCCCGTTGGGCCGGGAGCTGACGAACGAGAGGCGGGCATCGTGTCCGTCCCCGTATACGGGAGCGTTGGCGAGGCCAAGGAAGCCACCGGCGCGAATGTCTCCGTCGTCTTCGTCCCCCCGGCCTTCGCCAAGGGTGCGGTCATCGAAGCCGTGGACGCGGCGATGGACCTCGTGGTGATCATCACCGAGGGCATCCCGGTGGCGGACTCCTCCGAGTTCTACACCTACGCCGCCGCCAGGGGCGTGCGCCTTGTGGGCCCGAACTGCCCCGGCATCATCACCCCCGGCGAGTCCAATGTGGGCATCACCCCGGCGGATATCACGGGACCCGGCCGTATCGGCCTGGTTTCCAAGTCCGGCACCCTTACCTATCAGATGATGTATGAGCTCTCGGATATCGGTTTCACAACCTGTATCGGCATCGGCGGCGACCCGGTCATCGGGACCACGCATATCGATGCGCTCGAGGCGTTCGAAGCCGATCCGCAGACCGAGCTCATCGTGATGATCGGCGAGATCGGCGGCGATGCCGAGGAACGCGCGGCCGCCTATATCTCCCAGCATGTCACGAAGCCGGTGGTTGCCTACGTCGCCGGATTCACGGCTCCTGAGGGTAAGACGATGGGGCACGCGGGTGCCATCGTCTCCGGTTCCTCCGGCACAGCCGCTGCCAAGCAGAAGGCCCTCGAGGCCGTCGGTGTTCGAGTGGGCCGCACCCCGAGCCAGACTGCCAAGATCGCTCAGGAACTTCTGGCCTGATAGCGGGAGGTCTCGCCGATTGCTCCGGATGCTTGTGACGGAACCGCTCCGGCGGCGCTCACAGCCCGGCGTAGGGGATTTGAAAACTTGAAAAGTCTGGAGCGAGGTCCGGTCGTGACAGCTCACGACCGGCCCTCGCGTGTCCTGCAAGTGGGCATGACGACCTGGGTTGCACAGGTTTGGCGTGATTTGGTGGTTCGGTGTTTGTTGGTGCTGGTGACGAGCGTGTGGGGTTGCGGGGTGACACACTGAGTGGGTGGCGTTCCTGCGGAAGGTGAAGGCAGCGTCGGGCGCGACGGCGGTCCAGACCGCGGAGCTGTCGTATTGCCTCGATACCGCGTGGCCCTCGCATTGGGTCGCTATTGTGGCCGGCGTTGTTGCCCGTCGTGTTTCCCACCTGTGTGATGCCGGTTGTTCGACCACCGGACCGTGACGCGACATTCTCGTCAGGTGGGGAGGAAGGTGGAGAAGATGCGTAGCAGTCCTTTGAAAGCAGCTTTCTGGGGGATCGGAGGCGTTGCGCTGGGAGTCGTCTATGTCGTCCTGGTGGGCCTGCTTAATGCCCAATTGATCGGGCAGAAGGCGGGCGCCAGGATGGACCTCAACAATGTGATTGTAGAAATGGAGAGAAGCTTGAAACCGGGAGTAGGTCGGTGCTAGCAGGGCAACCAACGCTTCCTAGTCAGGTCACTCGAGTGATTGTCTCTGATTGAAGCGTGACATATCGGGTAGATGATCTCCGATAGTTCTCTCTATCTTTGGGGCGCTGAGTGTCATTTTCAGGTTGACGATGCGAAATAGGATTCTCGGTCCAGTTGGTGGGAACTGCCTAAAAAGGTGTTGGCTTGTGCTTCGTGGTCAAAAAGGGCAATATCTTAAAATTGTTACTCGTCCAGAGAGGATGCCTGCTGTTGGTGGAGAGCCATACTATTTGTTATTACTTGTTATAAACACACTAAAGGCTAAATCTATGAACAAGGTTCGTACGTTCTAGACATTGTTTGCGGCAATATGGCTTTGGCTGCCACCTTATAGGCGGGGTCATGACCTCGCAATTACCTTCATGCGGTTTGGTGCACGGGTCAGCGTTTATTCGCGTCGTTATTTTGAAGACATATGTCCCACGGCGCGCTCAATAGATGAATTCAGTTTTGTGTAGAAGCGCTGGAGACCTATCTTTGTCAACTGTATTTGGCTGGTGCACGTGCCTTTCGTGTCGGACATTCGTTGGGGTGGGTGAAAGTACATGCCCATGGTGTTTCATATATCGAATATCCGTTGAATGCGTGTTGTGGGGCAGTCAAATGCTTTAGATGATCGATTAAATAGGCCCAAAATAATGCGTCGCTCCTATAGTTGCGCGGCCTGCAATGTAACTATGATTCCCGCCTGCTGTCCCTTGTCACTTGGGTGGCATGCATTATGTGTTCGAATTTTTGTCGCTTGTGTGAGCTGTTGTAGAAAAAATCAAACACATACATGGTGTGTAGGAAACGAACAGAATCTATAGTATCAAATTTCTAATTTTTGTGTTCTGACCAGGCAATACGATGCATGCTGGGACGTAAACCGTTGAATATGTGTCTTGCGTCATATAGCCTTGAAGGCACGTAGCCAACAGACGGAGCAGAAAATGAAGCCGAGTACCGAAGGCCACACAGGAGTTGAGTTTTCCGCGAAGAAGATGAACGTGGGAACGAAGAAAATTCGAATCGGGGCACTGTTTTCCATCGTGCTCTCTCTCGGAATCTTTTCCATTATAGCGACACCAGTTGCCCAAGCGGTCAGCTACACCTATGCGAATTGGGTGTTGACCGCGGAGAGTCAGATCAGATATTCCGGAACCGTATCGTCTATTAGTGGAGGGTATGGGGAGACAGAGCTGTTCAGCGCCGATGGTGCCAACGGTCGAGTGTACATCGAGACTTACTACGATTATCCCGGATACAGGACAGTTATGTTCGCTTCAGGGAATGATCGTGTTGACATGAATCACGTTGCATCTTCGAACGCAAAACAGCAATGTTACTGGAACTGGCCCTGGGCTCCCGGAAGCATTGGATCGATGGATCTCTACTGTCGGACGAAGTAAGGAGGCATCGCCTCGCAAGAAAACCATGGAAGTAGTACGCGAGAAGCGCGAAAGGAGCGCAAGATGAAGATCGGAACTACCGTAGGCGTGATCGGAGTCGCTGCCATTGTGGGCTTATCAACGATGACGTCCGCAACGGGTAATGAGGGTGCAACGAGTATTGACGAGATGATCCCCGTTCTTATACGGACTCAAAGCGCCCAAGACCTCCCGCCGGAAAACCTTCCTCTTGATTCCATTGCAGATCTCCAAAGGTCTTCTCTCCGATCACTCGGTAGTGATGGAATCGCAGACTATTGGGTGGCGAGAGCAGGGACTTCAGAGGTGTGCCTGATACTTAGTATCCCTGGAGAAGATGCAATGTCAGCATCGACGTGCACGCCCCTCACAAGCTTCTATGAGCGCGGGTTGTCGCTCAGTGCTGGAGCGAGTGTCGATGATCCATCGACTGCAGTCGAAGCCTACCTGTTGCCGGCTGATATACAGCAAGAAGATCTTGACATCAGTGGCACTCAATCTGATCTCCAGCGGAACGAGGCGGCTCTCGAAATCAGTCTCTTGTCGGTTGTTCCGGGTCAGTCTGGGCTAACTCCGACTGTGATTGAGCGAGAGAATGGTCCTGATTTTAGTTTTGACCCGCTCGTCCTTAAAGGACGGTGAAACTTGTGAGGAATTCATCGACAAAAGAGAGACGCAGGAAAATTCTCGCGCTCTTCACCGGAGTTTCCGCGGCACTGCTCATAGCAGTTACACCGGTTGCCCAAGCGGCCACCTATACTTACGTCAACGCGGTCCTAACGGATGAGGGAGTCGAACGGAGGTCGGGTGTACGCCATAGTATCAACGGAGGTAGCGCGCACCTACCGATAGGTGTCGGAACGCACTATATCGTCACCTATTACGATCATCCTGGTTATCGCGAGGTTGGCTTCACCGCAGCGGCGGCAGGCAACGAAGCTATCATGCACCATGCCGCCTACAACAATGCAAATAGCAAGTGCTACTGGAGGGCCCATGGCCTCGGGGGCACTCTCAAACTAACGTGCGCATACTTCGGGTGAGAGCGATGCCAAAAACGAACAACGGTCTCATGAGGTTTGTCTTCTTGGTTGTTGCAGGCTTGTTAGTGGGAGTCGTCTATGTCCTCCTGGTGGGCCTGCTTAATGCCCAATTGATCGGGCAGAAGGCGGGCGCCAGGATGGACCTCAACAATGTGATTGTGGAACTAACCAATCCGAAGGTTCCAGTGTTTCCAATGCTGGGAATCGTAGCCGCAAGTGGCTTAGTGCTCTGGTTCGTGACCACGGGATCGTGGAGCGAGCAGAATACACGCAGCAATATATTGGCTTGTAGTGTTGGTGGCACAATCCTTGCGCTTATCGGCCTTTCATTTGTGTTGACGCCTGCAGGCAATGGCGTCGACAATTTGGTAGAAGGATTGACTCACGGATGGAAAGGCTGGCTCGAATTGGCCGGCTCGAATTCCGCCGTGCACGTGACCTGCTTAGTGGCCCTCGGTTCACTGTCCGTGCGTCGGTTCCGGGACGATGCCGCAAGTAGCCCCGTGAAGAGATAGTGCCGGACAGCGAAAAGTCAAGAGAACTCGACTAAGGGGTGGCGACGAACGAAAAGGCTCGTCGCCACCCCTAAGTTTTTACCCCTCGTTTCTTACTGTTCACGCGGGGCAACAATATTCACCGTTCGACGACGGTGCCCTCGCGCACCACCTCGATGACGCGATAGTTCGCATCAAGCACGATGAAGCTGGGCTTGAAGCCCGGCTCGAACGTCAATGTGACGCCTGCGGCCCGCCTGTCAGGCCGCAGCAACGACGTCGCGTATGCCGGCCCGGCAACGGTCGCCCGCACCAGCTGTCCGAGATCGAGCACGCCTCGGTTCGCCAGTAGGGCTACCTGTTCGGCGAGACGAGTGCATCCGCCGGCGATGGTTTGCCTTCCCGCTAGGCGGGCGGCGCCGTCCTTCACCTCGACCTCGAGGCCTCCGAGTTGATAGGCGCCCTCGGGCATGCCCGCCGCCGACATCGCGTCGGTCACCAGGATCGCCGCCAGAGCGGGGGATAGCAGGGTCCGCTCCGGGCCTCGCGTCTCCTCCGGGAAGTGTGCATCGGCCTCATCGATGTATGCCATGACGTCCTCCACGAGGATCGACGCCAGGTGGACGCCGTCACCGATGAGTTCGACGGCGATCTCGCCGCGCCGCGCTGCCTGGATGAACTCACGGACGGGACCGGGCTCGCGATGGTCGATGGCGGGCATGGCATTGAACAGGTGCGTGGCCGTCTGGGGCACGCCGAAGAAGTCGATCTCCTGCGCGTAGGCCACCGTGGATCGCAGCAGTTCGGCCGCCGTCGCCCCGTCTGTCGCGGTGTGCCCCCACGAGGGCTTGGCTCCGTAGCTCAGCAGCGTGTGGGCGACCTCGGCGGCGTTCTCCGTCTCCGGGGCGACCGTCATCGTGCGGATCCAACCGTCACCGGCCGTCAGCCAGGACTCAAGTTCGTTCAGATCGCCGCCGCGGATGGCAGCGGGGTTCTGCGCCCCCGCCTTATGGGGAGAGACGAAGGGTCCTTCCATGTGTATTCCCGCTAGTTCGCCCGATCGGCAGAAGGGGAGCAGGGCAGCTATGGCGGGTAAGGGATCGACCATGGAGACCAACGAGGCCAGCAGGGCCGTGGTGCCTCCGCTCCGATGCGCGGCGATGGCCTTGGCGATGGACTCCGCGTCGATATCGTCAGGAAACGACGCTCCGCCTCCGCCGTGACAGTGAACGTCGACGAGACCGGGAATGATGTACGCCCCGTGGGTTTCCTCCGTATGCTCGCCTTGCTGTGGGTTGGCTGCTGTATCGAGAACTCGCGTCAGGACGCCGTCGTCGTCAAGAACCAAGCCGGCTCCGACGACGGCGCCAAACCCGTCGCGTACCTCGCCGCTGAAGAGACTCATGAGGCTCCTAGCCGCCGAATCTCAGCTGCCAGCGCTCCTTGTACAACTCGACGAACTCGAGTCTGGAGGCAGCGGGGGCATCGGTGAGGATATAGACCTCCGGATGCATCTGCATGATGGTGGCGGGCCATTTGGCGCTGATGGGCCCTTCCGCAAGCTGGGCGATGGCCTCGGCCTTGTTCTCACCGAAGGCGACGAGCAGAAGGATGCTCGCCTCCATGATCGTCCCCAGCCCCTGGGTGATGCAGGTGGCAGGGACCTTCGACGGGTCGTCGTCGAAGAAGCGGGCGTTGTCCTTCACCGTCTGTTTCGCCAGCGCCTCAACGTGGGTGCGAGAGACGAGGGAGCCGCTGGGCTCGTTGAAACCGATGTGTCCATCGGAGCCGATGCCCAGAATCTGGATGTCGACCCCTCCAGAATCTTGGATTGCCGCGTCGTAGGAGGCAGCGGCCGCGTGTGAATCGGATATCAGACCGTTGGGGGTGTTCAGGTTCTCGTCGAGCAGCCCCGTTTTATCCGCTCCCACGAGCTCCCGGCGCAGCACATTGCGGTAGCGCTCGTAGTGATCCTCGGGTAGGCCGACGTACTCGTCGAGAGCGAAAGCCTTGGAGTTCTCCAATGTGAAGTCCCCCTCGGCGTGCGCGGCTCGCAGCTGGGCGTACAGGCCCTCGGGAGAGGAACCGGTGGCGACCCCGATCGTTGCATTGGGTTTTCTCTCGAAGACGGACAGGACGATCTGTGCCGCAGCCTGCGAGGCGAGTTCTGGAGTGTCGAAAATTCCTAGGTGCATTGTCTTCCTCGGTGACGCTGGATGGCGAGGCCGCTATGGGCGCATGTGCTGGCGAAGTCCGCACCGAGAGATGATGCCGCCGATGCGGATTCGTCAATTATAGGGATGCGGCGGGCTTGGCGAGGCGTTTTCGGCCCTCCAAGCCGCAGTCTGCGAGGTTGCGGCGGATCGGAGGCGAGTCTTTGCGGCCACCACGGTGTCCGAGGGCTGCCGCGGCGCCGCCGGCCGTCTCGATATAGGGAATGATAGGAGAGGTGGAGGGCCAGTGAGCGACACGCCGGACCGATCTGGTGCCTCCGTCCGACGACGCAGGGAACGATGGGAATCGATGAGTAACGAGTATCGACGCCACCTGATTTCGACGGTGCTGGCAGTAGTGCAGCCTTTGGCTCTGAGCTGGGTCACGGTGGTGATCCTCTCTGTGTTCGGCTACGTTCTCTCGGCTTCCTCGCCGATGATGGAGGGGGTGCAGTGGCAGGACGCCGCGCAGCTCGGCACCTCCCTATGGCTGCTGGCGCTAGGGGCGCCGTTGGTGGTCGGGCAGGCGACTATCGGTCTCATGCCACTGGTGCTCACGGCCTGCATCGTGGGGCTGTGCTATCGCTTCCTCCGCAGAGTGCCGGTCTTCGACTGGGTGGACGTGGGCGCGGCGGCTCTGGCGGGTGCTCTCGTATCGGGGATACTCAGCCTCGTCTCACTGCCGGGTACCTTCCGGCTCATGGCGATACTCGGCGGGGGCGTCGTGGTCGCAGTGGGTTCGCTTCTGGCCTGGTGGCGTCGCGAGCCTCCGGAGGCGTCCTGGTGGCATCACGTGCAAACGGGTTGGCGGTTGCTGTGGCCTCTCTTGGCGGGGCTCGCCGTCGTCGCATCTGTCTGTGTCGTCGTGGCGTTGGCTACCGGATGGTCGAACGTTTCGGAGATCAACGGGTACTACGTCCTGGGCACCGCCGGGACGATCTCTTTCGCACTTATCCAGCTACTGTTCCTGCCCAATCTTCTGATCTGGGCGTTGGCCTTCGTCTCCGGCACCGGCTTCGCTGTCGGTAGCGGAACGGAGTTCTCCAGTTTGGGCGTGGCAAGCGCGCCCTTGCCGGCTATCCCTGTCCTGGGAGGACTGCCGGAGCCGGGAACCTACCTGCCGTGGCTGATCGCTGTGCCGATCGTCATCGGACTGTCCGTGGGGATCTGGCGTGCCAAGCGCCTCGACACCCTCGGCCAACTCGCGGGATACGGAGCGTCCGTGAGCGCCGCCTTCCTCGTGATCGTTGCTCTGGCCGGCGCTCTGTCCAGCGGCGGCATCGGGCCGGGACGAATGGAGAGCGTGGGCGTGCAGCCGCCGCTGTTCGCCGCTATCTTGACGCTGCAGACCTGCGGCGGTCTGCTGCTCGGCTTGTTGCTTCGCAATCCACACCTTAGGACCATCCTGCACGATGCTCGTGACGGGCGGCGCGCCAGCAGAAAAGCCGCGAGAAAGCGGGAGGATTCCGAGAATGAGCAAGAAGGCGGCAACACCGATCTGGAGCGAGAGCCTGGCTCCGAGACATCCGCGGCCAGCCCGGACGCTGCCGCAGCTGGACCAGATGCTTCCGCGGCCAGTTCGGGTACCCCGGAGGATGCCGGCGAGTCCGGTTCCGCCGTCGGCCTGAAATCCCCGGACGATCCGAACGCCGCTGAGGAAGCGGAGACGGCGGGCACCCAATCGATCCCAACAGATAGGTTCCATCCGTGAATATCCAAGAACGCCAGCTCATCGTCCCGAAAGCCCGCCCTGCACGCCTCGTGGTCCTCGTCTCAGGAACGGGCAGCAACTTCGAGGCCATCCTGAGAGCTTCTCGAGACGAGGCGTATGGCGCCGTCGTCGTCGCCGTCGGAGCCGACCGCGACGGGACGCGCGGGCTGGAGATCGCCCAGGATGCCGGCCTGCCCACTTTTGTCGAAAAGCTAGGAGATCACCCCGACCGGGACTCGTGGAACATTGCACTACGGGAGCGGGTCGCCCACTATGAGCCGGATATCGTGGTGTTGGCCGGCTTCCTCAAGTTGCTGGGTCCGGATTTTCTCGCGGCATTCCCGCAGCGGGTGATCAACACTCATAATGCGCTACTGCCCTCCTTTCCCGGCGTGCACGGTCCGGCGGACGCGCTTGCCTATGGCGTCAAGATCACCGGGGCCACCCTCTTCGTCGTCGATCCCGGAATGGACACGGGAGCGATCCTTTCCCAGGTCACCTGCCCAGTTCTCGACGGCGACGACGAGGCCGCACTGCTGGAGCGCATCAAGGCCGTGGAGCGTGATCAGCTGGTTGCCGTGGTCGGACGCATGGGGCGCGAGGGTTGGTGGGTGCGAGGCCGCCAAGCCGGTCTGGGCGGCTAACCGAACCTTCCGTTTCCATCCATTGAACGACGGCGGTGCCGCCTCGATCGTCCGGGTTATCCTGGAGTCGGTCACGACTGGCGTTGCCGAGCATCGTCTTGGCAGAGATGGGTCACCATCGGGGAGTGACCAGCAACCTCACCGGACGTCGCGCGCCTGGGCATTCGGCAGTGAAGTAGTCGAAGCTACCGCCGAATAGAGAGGTTGACATGCGAATTCCGCTGCGCCGAGCCATCATTTCCGTCTATGACAAGACCGGGGTCGCCGAGCTGGCCGCGGGGCTGCATAGCGCCGGATGCGAGATCGTCTCCACCGGGTCCACCGCCGCCGTCATCGAGGCCGCGGGCGTGCCCGTCACACCGGTCGACCAGATCACCGGATTCCCGGAATGTTTCGATGGCCGCGTCAAGACGCTGCATCCCAAGGTCCACGGCGGGATTCTCGCCGACCGGCGCTTGGAATCCCACCGCGAACAGCTCGCCGAGCTGGACATCGCACCGATCGACCTGGTGGTCGTGAACCTCTATCCTTTCCAGGAGACCGTAGCGTCGGGCGCAGGCTTCGACGAGTGCATCGAACAGATCGATATCGGCGGCCCCACGATGGTCCGGGCCGCGGCGAAGAACCACGCGAGTGCAGCCATCGTCGTGGACCCCGCCCTGTACGGGGAGACGGTCGAAGCGGCCCGGAATGGCGGGTTCGAGAGCGAAGCCCGCCGCGCCCTGGCTGCCAAGGCCTTTGCGCACACCGCCGCGTACGACGTGGCCGTGGCCTCGTGGCTGAGTTCCGATTTCGTGGGTGGGGCCTGGACGCTACGCGAATCGCTGCGTTACGGAGAGAACCCCCACCAGGCCGCGGGCTTGTACGTTGACGGGCACGCGAGCGGAGGGTTGGCCAACGCTGAGCAGCTCGGCGGTAAGGCCATGAGCTTCAACAATTATCAGGACACGGACGCGGCTATCCGTGCGGCGTGGGACCACAGCGAGCCATGCGCGGCGATCATCAAGCACGCCAATCCCTGTGGTGTGGCCATCGCGGGCGATATCGCCGAGGCTCACCGGAACGCTCACGCCTGTGACCCGGTTTCCGCGTACGGTGGCGTCATCGCCGTGAACCGCACCGTGACCGTACAGCTGGCGCAGCAGATCAAGCCGATCTTCACCGAGGTCATCGCAGCGCCGGAGTACGCTCCCGAAGCGCTGGAGATCCTGCGGACGAAGAAGAACCTGCGTATCCTCGAGGTCGAGAATTCCCCAGCGGCGTACGACATCAAGCCGATCACCGGCGGCGTACTCGTCCAGGAGCGCGATGCCCTGGACGCCGAGGGCGACGATCCGGCTGACTGGCAGCTGGTGGCGGGCCCCGCCGCGGATGCGCAGACTCTGCGCGAGCTCGATTTCGCCTGGCGCACTGTGCGAGCCGTCAAGTCCAACGCGATTCTGCTGGCTCGCAACGGTGCCACTGTCGGCGTGGGAATGGGACAGGTCAACCGGGTGGACTCCTGCCGTCTGGCCGTGGAACGGGCGAACACTCTCGGCGACGGCGAACGCGCAACCGGTGCCGTGGCAGCCTCCGATGCCTTCTTCCCCTTTGCCGACGGATTCGAGGTGTTGGCCGATGCCGGCGTCCGCGCGGTCGTGCAACCGGGGGGCTCGATCCGCGACGAGGAGGTCATCGCCGCGGCCGAGAAGGCCGGGGTGACGCTCTATCTGACGGGATGCAGGCACTTCTTCCACTGACGTTTCGAGCCATGTGACCGCGCAGAGGCGGCCGCTCCGATCGGGGCGGCCGCTTTTTCGCGAGAGGGCGGGAAAAGGCGGGGGTCAAGAGCCCAAAGAGGTCGAATGTGTCGGGTACCACCGATAGTCTAAGGACTAGGACAGAGAAAGGACTCACCATGTCATTTGATCCCAGCTTGATCGAACAGTCCATCGATCAGGCCAAGAAATGGATTGAAGCCGCTCGCGCTTACCCGGCGCCCCGGTCGGCAACCTTGCTGGCGGAAGCACTACGCCACGAAGACGGTTTGGATTACACCGTTTCCTTCGTGGACAGCGTGATTCGTCCCGAGGATCCGAAGGTGGCCTCGGATAACCTGAAGAGGCTCGCCAAGAGAGATACCTCCTTCCTTCCCGCGTGGCTGGCAGCGCCCGCGAAGCTTGGAGGATCTCTCGCTCCCACGGCTCCGAAGATAGCGGCCAATGCCGCGCTGAAAGTCTTCGCCGCACTGGTGGGTGATCTCGTGCTCGATGTAACGGCGGACAAACTCGGCCCCGCCATTGAAAAGCTGCGGGAGGACGGTTCCCGCCTCAACATCAACCTGCTCGGCGAGGCCGTGCTGGGCGATGAAGAGGCCAGCCGCCGCCTTGCCGCCACGAGAGAGCTCGTGGAACGTGCCGATGTGGATTACGTTTCCCTGAAGGTTTCCTCGGTGATCGGCCCACATGCCCCCTTCGGACATCGGGCCGCGGTGGACAATGCGGTCAACAAGTTACTTCCCCTGTTCCAGCTGGCGGCAGCCACGGGAACCTTCATCAACCTCGACATGGAGGAGTACAAGGATCTCGATCTGACCATCGAGGTGTTCAAACATCTCCTGGATCGAGACGACCTCCTTCACTACCGTGCAGGCATCGTCTTGCAGGCCTACCTGCCCGATGCGAAAGACTGCCTGGCGGATCTCACGCAATGGTCGCGACAGCGCAGAGCCAGGGGAGGTGCGCCGATCAAGGTGCGCCTCGTCAAGGGAGCGAATCTCTCGATGGAGCGCGTCGATGCCCTCATGCACGGTTGGCCGCTGACGGTCGAACCCACCAAGGCCATGACGGACGCCAACTACATGGCGGTGCTCTCCGAAGCACTCACCTCCGAGAACCTGGACGCCGTCAACATCGGAGTGGCGGGAATGAATCTCTTCTCGTTGGCCTACTCCCTGAATCTCTTGAAGCAGCGAGGCATACCGCTTGACGAGCGTGTTGACGTGGAGATGCTGGCCGGCATGGCGACCCCGCAGTCGCAGGCCGTCCGCGACACTATCGGGCCACTGCTCTACTACGTGCCCGTGGTGCGCCCGGAGGAATACGACGTCGCCGTCGCCTACCTCGTACGCAGGCTTGAGGAGAACGCCGCTTCCGAGAACTTCATGTCGAATGTCTTCGAACTGGATGAGAGCCCCGTCTTCGAGCTCGAGGCGGAGAGATTCCGGGAGGCCGCGCGGCTCGGTGCGTCCGATGCGCTGAGCTTCACGCCCAATCGCCGTCAGGACCGTCACGTCGCCGCCACAATCGCCGATGGCTTCGAGAACGCGCCCGATACGGATCCGTCCCTCATGGCGAACGTGCACTGGGCGGAGGAGATCGCCTCCCGCATGGTCGGCAGCCGCCTGGGGATCGAGACCGCGGATAGCCACACGCTGCGCACCGCCGAGCAGATCGACGAGGCTATCGCGCGGGTGAAGAAGGCTCAGCTGGAATGGGCCTCCAAGTCGGGGGCGGAGCGCGCTGCCGTGCTACGCGCCGTGGGGCAGGGCTTCGAGAACCGACGTGCGGACTTGATCGAGGTGGCCGGCTCCGAGGCCGGCAAGCTCGTCGATCAAGGAGATGTCGAGGTATCCGAAGCGACGGACTTCGCTCTGTACTACGCCAGTCTGGCCGAGGAACTGGATCGGATGGAAGGAGCTACGTTCAAGCCGGTCTCCACCACGCTGATCACCCCGCCGTGGAACTTCCCGATGGCTATTCCCGCCGGTGGGGCGCTCGCGGCGTTGGCTGCGGGATCCGGCGTGCTGTTCAAGCCCGCATTCCTGACCCGCCGGACCGGTGCCGTGCTCGCCGAGATCATGTGGGAAGCCGGAGTTCCACGCGACCTTTTGGTCCTCATCGACCTGGATCGATCTGTTTCCCGCGAGCTGGGGGAGAAGCTTGTTCGCGAGGCAGACCAGGTCATCTTGACCGGTGGCATCGAGACCGCCCAGCGCTTCAAGGACTGGCGCCCGGATCTGCGTCTCTTTGCGGAGACTTCCGGGAAGAACGCCATTATCGTCACCCCGCAGGCCGATATCGATCTGGCCGTGCGCGATGTGGTCTATTCCGCCTTCGGCCACGCCGGTCAGAAATGCTCTGCCGCCTCGCTCGTGATCCTCGTGGGTTCGGCGGGCTACTCGAAGCGGTTCCAGCGTCAGTTGGTTGACTCGGTGAAGTCGTTGCGCCTGGGGTTCCCGCAGGATCTCTCGGCTCAGATGGGGCCGTGCGTGGAGGAGCCGAGCGGTAAGCTGCTGCGGGGATTGACGGAGCTCGATCCGGGACAGCACTGGGTGCTCAAGCCCCGCCAGATCAGTGGAAATCTGTGGAGTCCGGGTATTCGCGCCGGTGTGCGCCCCGGTAGCGAGTATCACCTGACAGAGTATTTCGGCCCGATTCTGGGCGTGATGCGTGCCAAGGACCTCGAGGAGGCCGTCGCGCTGCAGAATGCCGTGGAGTTCGGTTTGACGGCGGGCCTGCACTCGCTCGACCCGAAGGAGATCGAATACTGGCTCGACCATGTGCAAGCCGGAAACGTGTATCTCAACCGCGGGATCACGGGCGCAATCGTGCGCCGCCAGCCTTTCGGTGGATGGAAGCGCTCCTCGGTCGGCGC
Source organism: Actinomycetaceae bacterium L2_0104 (assembly GCA_047501485.1). Lineage (GTDB taxonomy): Bacteria > Actinomycetota > Actinomycetes > Actinomycetales > Actinomycetaceae > Ancrocorticia. The sequence continues at coordinate 535,024 of JAZDRN010000001.1, forward strand.
CGGCACGAAGGCGGGCGGCCCCAACTACCTCTACGCCTTGGGCCATGTGGAACCTGACTTCACCGTCCGGCTCCCGCGGCAGGTTCACATCGCTAGTGAGCCATTGCGCCGGGCGCGCGCGATTGCGGGCACCATGTCCGTGATCGATCAGTCTCGCTTCCTGCGGATCATCAGGGGAATGGATGCCGCTCTTTCCAAGGAGTTCCTCGTCAACCATGACCCGACCGACCTGCACGTGGAGAAGAACGTCTTCCGGTATCGGCCGTTCCCGAACTCGGTCGTGCGTTTGGCTTCGGACCAGTCGGTGGGCGACCTGCTGGCGGTGGTTGCGGCGGCTGTCGCCGTGGGCACCAAACCGGTTGTCTCGACCGCGCTTCCCGTCTCGAAGCAGATGGCCGAGTTCTTCGGGGAGTACGATCTCAAGGTCGTGCGAGAGAGCGATGCGGAGTTCGCGAGCTATATGGCGTCGCATTCCTCGAATCAGGACGGGGTGCGCGTTCGCATGATCGGCGGGGACAGCCTCGCGCTGGCCAAGGCGGTCAGGGGCAGTGTCGACGTGGCGATCTTCGATGAGCCGGTGACGGCCTGCGGTCGTATCGAGGTATTGCCTTTCGTGCTGGAGCAGGCGGTTTCGGCCACCAACCATCGTTTCGGCAATCCGACGCGGCTCCTGGAGGGCATCCTCTGATCGCGGCACACTGAGCTGGCCTGGTTCCCGTGAGCGTTCTGCTGCTCGCGGGAACCAGGTTGATCCCATTGAGGTGCTGGCCCGAGCCGCCCCTCCTCGCCATAGCAGTCCGTCTTGTTCAGAGAGGTGCTACGAGGAGACCCTGAGAGAGGAGTCCCTGAGAGTTGGGGGTTCCTCGTGGCAAGTTCGGCGGCGGCTGGCCGGCGTTCGCGACTCATTCGGGAAAACCCGAATGGATCTTTCCGGGTGGCTCAGTGCCGAATACATCAACCTCCGCCTAACGTTGAGGCATGTCGAACGATACCGAGTCGGAAAACGGCGGGTTAACCCGGTCCCCGGCGGCATCCTCCACCCAGGAGTATCCCGGAAACCGGATGGGAGATGAAGCGTCTGGCGCGCTAGAGGCGTCAGCTGTCGCCGATTCAGACCTCGATCGGTACGGTTCGTCCACCGGCTTCGGGGTCCCGGTCGGAGAAGAGGTAGTCGGGCAGATGCGCTCGTCTTTTCCACCGGTGGATCCAGGCTCCGCCAGCTCGAAACCGCCGTCGACCTCTCGCCTGGCACGAATCGGGCGGGTGATGTTGCAGCAGGAGGTGATCGACTGGCGCCTACTCGTTCGCTCCATCGCGCATCTTGCCGCGTTGGGCGTGGTCGGCACACTCGTGGTGCTGGCGGTCGGGGCCCTCACCGCGCTGGGGATCGTCACTATTCCCCTTTTCGGGCTGGGAATAGTCATACTTGTCGGCGCCCTGTACATCGTCTATGGGGCGGCGTCGTTCGAGATCGAACGAGCTCATGCTCTCTACGGCATCGACGTGCCGGAGCTGACGCGCGTACGGGGAGAGGGCGAGGGGCTCGGGCCTTTCCTGGCAATGGCGTGGTCGCAGGTCCAGGATCTCCGGATGTGGCGCTCGTTCTTGAGCATGGCTGTTTCGGCGCTCTTGGGCGTCGGGCTGCTGTTGATCTTCTGGGTTGCCACGGAATCCGTCTTTCTCACCTTTGCGTTCATGGATGGCCGGATGGTCATGACCTCGCTTTTCGGCCAGGTTCCCGCCCTGCAAGCATCGATCCTCGGATTCCTCACCCTGATACTCGCTATGCCCGCAATTGCGGGACTGGGGTTGTTGCAGGGCGTCGTCGTCCGCAACCTGGCTGTCCTTCCCAGCAGGGAATCCCTCAATCGCGAGGTGCAGCAGAAGACGGTTCAGCGCGAAGGCGCCGTCCGTGCCGCGGACCTGGAACGAACTCGCATCGAAAGGGATTTGCACGACGGCGTGCAGCCGCGCCTGGTTTCGGTGGCGATAAGCCTGGGGATGGCACAGGGGAAGATCGAGTCGGACCCGGGTGCGGCGAAAGATCTGGTTCGCGAGGCGCATGTCTCCGTCAAAGCCGCGATCACGGAATTGCGGCAGCTGGCGCGCGGAATCCATCCCTCGGTTCTCGACGACCGGGGACTAGACGCCGCACTCTCCGCGCTGGCGGGGCGATCCCATATTCCGGTGTCCATGGATGTGCGGATGGATGAGCGAGAACAGCTCATCGAGAATCGCGACATGGCCTCCAGTTTTCGGGATGCCGAGGCGGCGGCCTACTTCGCCATCGCCGAATCGTTGACGAACGCGGCGAAGCATTCGCGTGCCAGCGAGTGCCGCGTCGTGGTGCGGCTGCGCGATGTCGAATCGACCGAACCGGTGCTGTGGGCGCGGGTGGAGGACAATGGGATCGGCGGCGGCGAGATCGTTCCCGGAGGCGGGCTCGATGGCATCCGCAGTCGGATACTCGCGGCGGGTGGCACCAGTACGTTCGTGAGCCCGGCGGGCGGCCCGACGGCCCTGGAGGTGAGCGTGCCGTGCGCATTCTGATCTGTGAGGATTCGGTCCTGTTGCGCGAGGGAATCGTACGTCTCTTGGAAGATGCTGGACACGACGTCGTCGCCGCGTTACCCGAGGCGTCCGAACTGGCCGACCATGTATCCCTGCGGGATCCGGATCTGTGCATTCTCGATGTCCGCCTCCCGCCCACATTCAAGGATGAGGGAATCAGGGCGGCCTTGATGTTACGCGAGGCCAGGCCCGATCTGCCGATACTCGTGCTGTCGCAGTATGTCGAGGAACGCTATGCCTCGGACCTCATCGCGGCCAATGGTGGAGCACTGGGCTACCTGCTCAAGGACCGCGTGGCGGATGTGTCGGATTTCCTTGAATCGATCGAGCTGATCGGCGGGGGTTCCACGGTCTTCGATCCGGAGGTGGTCGCCCAGCTCATCTCCCGCCAACGGCGCAGCAACAGAATCCGGGGTTTGACCGAGCGCGAACGCTCGGTTCTAGCGCTGATTGCCGAAGGCAGGTCCAACAATGCGATCGCGCAGCTGCTGTACGTGTCCAATGCCTCGGTCGAAAAATACATCACATCGATCTTCCAGAAGCTTGGGCTGGAACCCGATGATTCCGGAAATCGGCGGGTGCTCGCCGCCCTCGCCCACATCGAGAATGCGGAGTAGGAGAGTACGCCATGGGAAACGGATCAGGGATGAGGGGCCGCGAGCTCGGTATCGGTATCGGTATCGTGGGGGCAGTGGTTCTGCTAGTTGTGGGACTGAGTGGCATGTCGCGGGGGCTGGGGTATCTGAGTTCCGCCAGCGACACCTACCTGAGCGACGAGGAGTGGGAAGGCCAGTCCTATCAACACGACTTCGTGGGTCAAGCCTCGAGTGGAGAGCTTGCGGTGGAAGCCTCCGGGGTGTCGTTCCTCTCCGTGGTCACGGAGGGGGCGGACTTCGATGTGAGATTCGACAGCGTGGAACAGGCTGTTCTCAACGTCGACGGCGCCGCCGATCCGTGGACGCTCGAACGCAGTGGGGACACCATCAGTGTCACGGCGCCCCTTTCCTCCAACGATTCAGACGGCCCTGCAACAGACGGCTCGGCAACAGATGGCCCTGCAACGGACGGCTCGGAGCAGGTGGCGGAAGAAGGGCGTGAGGCAGCCGCGAGCGAGTGCCCCGCGGGGGAGAACGAGACACCGAGCGCCGCGGATTCAGCGAGTGAGACGCGCGATGCCGGCGATGTTACGAGTGAGACGTCTGGCGCGGAGGGGACCGCGGAAGGCGAAGACGCCTCGGAAAGTGAAGACGCCGCGGTGACCCTCACCCTGCCGATGTGGCTTCGTGACAGCTATCTCGTAGGAAGTGTCGAGGTCTACGGCGGAACGTTCACGGCGCACGGCCAGTTCGCGGACCTCAACCTGATGATGACGAAGGGCGAGGCCGACGTCTCTGGGGCAGCGCAGGCCCTGAGGGCCCGTGTGAGCGGGGGAACCATGAACCTGGACCTGTCCGACGTGGATCAGATCGTGATCGAAGCGCTCGGCGAAGGAGAAGTCATTGGAAACTTCACGGACCGCCAGCCCACGATGGTCGAGCTGATCGAGATCAGTGGAACGGTGGACCTGACGTTACCGAATGGAGAGCAGCCGTACGAGGTAGCGGTCGATAACCGGCGCGGAGACTTCACAAACGATCTGATGACAGAGCCTCTGAGCGAGAGCTATACAAGCCATATATCGGTGACGATCGCCGGAGGAACGGTTGCGCTGCGGTAATCGCATCTCGAATGGCGTGGATCAGCGCATGGGGCGGCCTACTCATCGATCGTGCTCGGCTATCCTCCAGCAACCGGCCAGGTGATCGTCCACCATTCCCGCCGACTGCATCAGCGCATACATCGTGGTTGGGCCGACGAAGCGGAAGCCGCGTTTGCGCAGTGCCTTGCTCAATGCCGTCGACTCCGGTGTTACGGCGGGTATCTCAGCCATCGCGGCGGCGCGCACGTACTCCGATGCGGGTCTGGACGGTGCGAACGACCACATCAACTCGTCGAACTCGCCCTCGGCCATGTCCCGAACCAGCGCCGCGTTGGAGATGGTGGCTTCGATTTTGGCGCGATTGCGGACGATGCCGGCGTCCGCCATCAGTCGCTCGATATCCTCCGATCCGAATTCCGCGACCGCCGCGGGATCGAAGGATGCGAACGCCTCGCGGAAGCGCGGGCGTTTACGCAGAATTGTGATCCATGACAGGCCGGCCTGGAAGCCTTCCAACGACATTTTCTCGAACAGTGCGCGATCACCGTGCAGCGGAACTCCCCATTCCTCATCGTGATAGCGGCGGTACTCCAGATCGTCACCGACCCACGCGCAGCGGGCGAGTCCATCAGGTCCGGTCACGATAGCGTTCATAGTGACAGGGTATCAGCGTGCCCTGAGCGTCCTGGCATATGGATATACGGCGGCGGCTCAGGGCGTGAAGATGATGGTGCCCGCCGGGTCGCGGGAGACGATTCCCGTGTAGGAGACGGTCATCGTGGTTGCCGCGTCATCGGAGAAGACGACCTGGTAGGTCGATGTGGCCCGGTAGCCGTCGTCGGTGAAGTAGATCTCCGGGCCGGGTTCGCGGAACCACTCCGCCGTCACGGAGGAATCAAGCGGCTCGCTCAGGGCGGCGGTGAGTTCTTCCGGGCATGAGGGGCCCGCGAAGTGCTCCTCTGCGCATGCCGCTTGCAGGTCCTCGATCGCGGCGAGGAGTCCGGGTTCGACATCGGGTAGCAGAGTCGGGGAGGCGTTGAGCCGTGGGCCCCTGCTTCCGTCGTCGTTGAGCGGGCGGGGGATGCTCGCCGTGAAGGTGGAGTCCTGGCCGATCAGGTGCGTCAGCCCCGTAGGGTCGTGGTATTCGCCTGCGTATGCGGCGGGGAGCAGGGCGAGGGTGTTGCCTTCCTCGGCCACCTCGTACTCGAGCTGTCCGTTGACCGTGACGGTGCCGGGCGCGTTGACGGGCCCGATCGTGATGAGTCCGTCGCTCTTCCAGCCGCTGATCTTGAGCTCACCATCGCGGGGTGAGACACGGATGTCGAGATCGATAGGATCGCCGGGATCGTCGAGGATGTACTCGACGGTGGCGGTCAGTCCGATGGAGTCGTCGCCGGACGTGGCGACGATACGCGCGTTCGAAGGGAGCGCCACGGAGGCGCGGTAGAAATCGTCGTCGATGAATTCGTCGGCAAAATCCATGTCGGTCAAGGCAGCGGCTTCGCTCGCTTCACCCGCCTCGAGATGTGCGAAGAATTCCTCGACGAGGGCGATGCTGCCTGAGTCGTCGGTGTCGATAGGAGCGGGGGAGCATGCGGTGAGCGTGAGCGCGGCACCTATCACGGCGAGGAAGAGGCTCTTTGCGACGCCGACGCGTGGCGGTTTCCAGGGGGATCGATTCACAACGCCAGGTTACTGGACGAGCAGCGTTTTCACCGACGTTCGGCGAGGATTCCCACCACCGCGTCCTTATCCCCGCAGGGGCTCTCTCAAAGCCTTACGCGCCTTGGAGATCTCGCGCGGGGAGTCGACAGCCAGCAGGGCGGCGAGTTCAGGTTCTCCCGCCTCATCGATCTTGTTCCAGCGCATGACCCAACCGCGTCGGGTCTCCTCGTGTTCCGGCTCGCCTCCGGCGGGTATGTCTCCCACCAGCGTGATCTCGTGACCGAACTGGGTGGAGAACACCTCGGGGGCGTCAAGGGTGGTGGGCCGAGGCTGCCCGGTCAGGTGGGCGGCCGCGCGTGCAGCATCCGAGAGTGCCTGTGTCCAATGCCCTCCGAAGCGCCACCCGTCCTTCTCGCGCACCACATCGGCGCAGTCACCGACCGCGTACAGGCCGGCGATAGGCCCGTTGTCGCTGCATACTTGACCGTCGATGTTCGTCACGATAGCGCCGCGTGGCGAGCGCAAGCCGAAGGGGAGGAAATCGACGTTCGGCCGGGCTCCCGTGGCCTGAATGAGGATGTCGCATTCGCCACCGGGGTAGGCGGTGTCGAAGGTGACCTCGACGCCGGCGTCGTCGAACCACTGCCCCCATACAGAATCGACCGTGCCGTGAAAGGTTCGGTTGAGGAAATGCTCCGAGGCCTCCCAGACCCGCACTCGTGCCCCGCGCTCGGATGCGGCTGAGGCGATCTCGGTCCCGATCCAGCCGGCGCCGACGATGTGGACACTGCTGCCCGGCGTGATGGCCGCGGAGATCGCTCGTGCGTCCTCAACGGTGTAGAGCACCTGTGCCCCGGCGATGTTGGAATGCGGGGAAGCTCCCGTCGCGATCACGAGGGCATCGACGCATATGGAGTCCACTCGCCAGGTGGTGTCCATGCCGATGGTCGATGCTGCACGGGGGATAACGGTGACTGCGAGTTCGTCGAGGTCACCGAGGCCGTCGTCGGCCAAAGGGTGCTCGTAATCGCCAAAGAGCTCTTTGGACAGCGGCGGACGATCATAGGGCTCCCGGCCTTCGGCGTCCCAGGCGTAGATGGTTCCGGTAAAGCCAGCCGCCCGGAGCTCGGCCGCGCAACGCAATCCGGCCAGCCCGGTCCCAATGATTCCGATGCTCTGCATCCCACAATGCTAAACGCTGGATGCTCATAGTTCCTAGGCCGCAGCCACGCTCCGTGATGTGATTTTCTATGTGTCCCACGCCATGCGAGGGCAAGCCCCGGCTACCGGGCAGGGATGGTGAGAGGGCAGACGGTCCGATCTCGGCAATGGCGGCCGCCGCCTTGCCCACAGCTCACGTGACGCACCCGACCAAGGCCACTGCTCAGTATCTTCTCCGTTCCTCGCAGGCTTGATAAAGTGAGGCGTGGCCAATGAACGGGTACCGAGCAATGGAATATATGTTGGCGTCGCGCTGTGGCTGATCGCCGTCAGCGCGTTGGCATTCCTATCCACAGCGGCAATCGCCGTACGGGTGTTCGCCGGAAGCTTTGTCATCCTGGGCCTGTTGCGAGCATTCTCGCCGGCAGGTGTCATCCCCACCGTGCGCGGTCGAGTTTTCGACGTGACGGTTTATTTTCTCTTGGCCGGTGTGCTCGCCTATCTGTCAACATGGGCGGACATCCCCGCGGTGATGTAGCGGCATTCCCCGGAGCGCGGCTCTCTCAGCCGGATGACGCTCCCCGCCGGACGCGGCCTCTCGGGAACAGCCCGTGAGCGCACTCGAACGGCAGCGCGCGATCACCTTCCCTCTAACAAGAAAACGAGCGTGGACCCACTTAATCTGTTCTTTGTTCTCCTCTTCATTCTGATCGGCGGCGTATTCTCTGCCTCCGAGATGGCCCTGGTTTCACTGCGTTCCTCGCAAATCGACGAGATGGCGCGGAAAAGCAAGGGCGGAGCCGCGGTCAAGCGGCTCACTGAAAACTCCAATCGATTCCTTTCGGCCGTTCAGATCGGCGTGACCGTGGCGGGCTTCTTCTCGGCCTCCTTCGGTGCGGCGCAGATCGCCCCGGCCGTCTCCCCGTTGCTGCAGGATCTCGGCCTCGGAGCGAGCGCCGCGTCCACGGTGGCCTTCGTGGGTGTGACGATCATCATCGCCTACCTCTCGATCATCTTCGGCGAGCTGGTTCCCAAGCGCATTGCGATGCAGTCCGCGGAGGCCATCGCTTTGCTCGTGGTACGGCCACTGTCCGCCATCACCTGGCTTCTGCGCCCTGTCATCTGGTTCCTCGGCGTCTCCACCGATCTCGTCCTCCGTCTGCTAGGACGAGATCCCAAGGAGCAGCGCGAGGCCATGAGCACGGCCGAGTTGCGTGCGTTCATGTCCGCGCAGGACATGATCACACCGGCCGAGCGGAACATGGTTGTGGACATGCTCTCCGTGGGCGATCGTCAGGTTCAGGAGGTCATGACGCCGCGTACCGAGGTGGAGTTCTTCGCCGCGGACACCCCCGTTTCCCAGGTGCGACGCGAGGTCTCCAAGCTGGAGCACTCGCGTTACCCGGTCCGTGGCGGAATGTCCGACGACGACGTCGTCGGCTTCATCCATATCCGTGACTTGATCGCCCCTCCGGCCTCTGTGTCCACGATTGGCGACCTAGTGCGGCCGATCATGTCCTTCCCGACGGGCAAGCTGGTGTTGGAGGCGCTGACGGAGATGCGAGGCGCCCATGAACATCTGGCTCTGATCATCGATGAATACGGTGGCGTGGACGGAATCGTGACCCTCGAGGACGTTCTGGAAGAGTTCGTGGGGGAGATCCGCGACGAGTACGACCGCGAGACTCCGAAGGTCGTCAGCAAGGGGGACAAGCGCGAGATCAGCGGACTCGCCAATCGCGCCGAGGTGGAAAAGGTACTCGGCGAGGGACTTCCGGACGGGCCTTTCGACACGATCGCAGGATTCGTCGTCGACGAACTCGGTCACATGCCGGAGATCGGCGACGAGGTCAGATGGGACGACTTCGTGCTCAAGGTGGCCGCGATGGACGGCCGCCGTATCGAATGGCTGACGGTCTCCCAGGTCCCGCAAGACACTCTCGACCAGATGGTCGAGGAGCAGGAATAGGCGATTTTGCGAGGAGTCACGGGTACAAGGCGCGGTACTGCGCGCAAAATATCTTGATGTCGAGTAATCTTCAGAGAGAAACCAACCGATGTGGAAGGAGTGCGCATGGCAAAGATCAAAGTTGCCGGCCCAGTTGTGGAGCTCGACGGCGATGAGATGACGCGCATCATTTGGCAGGATATTCGAGACAGGCTCATCCATCCCTATCTCGACGTCGATCTGCGGTACTACGACCTGTCCGTTCAGAACCGGGACGCGACCGACGATCAGGTGACCATCGATGCAGCCAACGCCATCAACGAGCACCATGTCGGCATCAAGTGCGCAACGATCACACCGGATGAGGCACGCGTAGAGGAATTCGGGCTCAAGAAGATGTGGCGCAGCCCCAACGGCACCATCCGAAACATACTCGGAGGCGTCGTTTTCCGCGAGCCGATCATCATCTCCAACGTGCCGCGCCTGGTTCCAGGCTGGACCAAGCCGATCGTCATCGGCCGTCATGCCCATGGCGACCAGTACAAGGCCACCGATTTCAAGGTGCCCGGCGCTGGAACCGTGACCATCAGCTACACTCCCGACGACGGCTCCGAGCCCATCGAAATGGAGATCTGCCGCATGCCCGAGGGTGGCGGCATCACCATGGGGATGTACAACTTCAACGATTCGATCCGCGATTTCGCACGCGCGTCCTTCAACTATGGCCTGCTGCGCAACTACCCGGTGTATCTCTCCACGAAGAACACGATCCTGAAGTCCTATGACGGAGCTTTCAAGGATTTGTTCCAGGAGGTATTCGATGCCGAGTACAAGGACCGTTTCGAGGCTGCCGGGCTGACCTATGAGCATCGTTTGATCGATGACATGGTGGCCTCGGCGCTGAAGTGGGAGGGCGGCTACGTCTGGGCCTGCAAGAATTACGACGGCGACGTGCAGTCCGATACGGTGGCCCAGGGCTTCGGCTCGCTGGGGCTCATGACATCCGTCCTCATGACGCCCGACGGCCAGACGGTCGAGGCCGAAGCGGCGCATGGCACCGTGACGCGTCATTACCGCCAGCATCAGGCCGGCCAGCCGACCTCGACGAACCCGATCGCCTCGATCTTCGCCTGGACCGGGGGACTGAAGCATCGCGGCAAGCTGGATAGCACGCCCGAGGTCATCGGCTTCGCCGAGACACTCGAGGATGTCATCATCAAGACGGTGGAATCCGGCAAGATGACCAAGGATCTGGCGCTGCTGGTCGGCGGCGATCAGGAGTGGCTCACCACCGAGGCATTCATGAACGCGCTGGATGAGAATCTGAAGGCGCGCCTGAGCTAAGAGGGTTGCGCGGTTCGCGATTCGGCCCTGGGGCTGGTGACTCGTTGTGGGTCGCCGGCCCCAGCTTCGTGTCGGGTCCGTGTCGGGACAACGGGGACATATCCGAGTGCGTCGGATCGGGGCACCAGGTGCGTCGGGCCGGAGCAGATGGAGAGGTCACGGCCCGGGCGAGAGGCCACACGAATGACGGTGTCCCAGGTGTGGCCTCTCGCGTGATGTGTGACCTCTTTGTGGGCCGTAGGGCCGTTGTGATCCGTGGTGACATAGGCAAGGCACGACGAGCGGGCTCCCACTGGATGTCCATTCAATGATCTTTTTCTTCTCAGATGATGGTCATTTGTTTGAATGGAGAGGTACATGTGGCGTTGCGCAGTTTCATGAACTCTGACGGCTCGCCCAAGTTAGATTGTGAGGTTTGAAGTGTCGGCTCTTAAGAAGGCTGGAATTCTGCCCTGGGTTCTTCTGGCGATCATTCTGGGAGTGGCCTTCGGCCAGTTCTTGAACGACCCGGTTGCCAGGATTTTCGTGACGTTCAACGAATTGTTCTCGCAGTTCTTGAATTTCTCCATCCCGTTGATCATCGTCGGCCTGGTTGTCCCGGCCATCGCGGATCTGGGGCGAGGCGCGGGCAAATGGCTCGGAATCACCACGGCGATCGCCTATGGTTCAACGCTTTTCGCGGCTTTCCTAACATTCTTCGTGTGCAATTGGCTCTTCCCCAAGGTCCTGTCAGCAGGGGCTTTCGACGACGTCGAGGAGTCTGCGAGCGAAGGTTTGACGGGCTATTTCTCCATCGAGATGCCGGCCGTCTTCGATGTCATGACGGCACTCTTGCTCTCGTTCGTCATCGGCATCGGCCTCTCCCTGGTTCCCCGTGGCGTCATGCGCAAGGGATTCATCGAGTTCCGTGAGATCATTACCGCGCTCATCTCCAAGATCATCATCCCGTTGCTGCCCTTGCACATCTTCGGTATCTTCTTGAACCTCACCATGACGGGCGAAGTCGCCTCGGTCATCGGAGTGCTGCTCAAGGTGGTGGTCATCGTCATCGCCCTCGAAGTCGTCATCCTGCTGACCCAATATGGGATCGCTGGAGCCATCGCCCGCCGTAATCCGCTGAAGGCGCTCGTGACCATGCTTCCCGCCTACTTCACGGCCCTCGGCACCTCGTCGTCTGCCGCGACGATTCCGGTCAGTCTCCGCCAGACTCTGAAGAACGGCGTACGCCATCCCGTGGCCAGCTTCGTGATCCCGCTGTGCGCCACGATCCACCTGGCTGGATCCGCTTCGAAGATCACCGCATTCGCGATGGCGATCATCATGGTCAACGGCCTGCCGGTCAGCACGGGCCAGCTCATCGGATTCCTCTTCATGCTCGGAATCGTGATGGTTGCGGCGCCCGGTGTCCCCGGCGGAGCCATCATGGCGGCCACCGGCATCCTGACCACCATGCTGGGCTTCGGCGACGCCGACGTCGCCCTCATGATCGCCACCTACATCGCACTCGATTCCTTCGGAACCGCCACCAACGTGACCGGCGACGGCGCCATCGCCATCGCGATGGACAAGATCGCCGGCTCGCGGATCGACGAGGCGGCAAAGACCGAAAGCCACAAGGGCTTCGCCGAGCGCGCGGCCTTCGATGGAGAGGTCTACCTGAAGGAAGTCCAGGATTAGAGCGGCGGCCGCGGCCTGGCCTAGTACCTTATCGTGAGCTCGTCCAGCTTCTTGGCGAAGGAACGGTCCGCCACGGTATAGAGGACATCGCGCAGGTTCAGCCACCAGGGATCGTATGGCAGGCGGGTGGTCATATCGATCTGTTCGTCCATGCGGCTGATCGCATTGATCTGGATATTTCCCTTGACCAGCCCGATGTAGGAACCGCGGACCTTGCCGGTCGCGAACTGCTTGGAGAGTTCGTCGATCGCGTATGAGGAGAGCTGCGCGGCCAGTGTGCGGTCGAAGGGCGAGGGGTTTCCGCCCTGCTGCATGTGACCGAGTATCGCCGTGCGGACATCGAAGAGGCCGTGACCTTCCGCCTGGAAGATCTCCGTCATCATATCCGCGGTGTAGTACTGGGAAGCGTCCTCGTTTCGCACCACCAGGTAGAGGTTGCGCCCGCGCTTGAAATTCTCGATCATGCGCTGGGTCTCCTCGGAGAGCTGGGCGAGGGTCACGCCCGTCTCGCTGAGGTAGACCTGCTCGGCGCCGGTGGCGATTCCGCTCATGAGAGCTAGATATCCACAGCGGCGCCCCATCGTCTCCGCGACGAAGCAGCGGCGTGACGCCGATGCCGACTGCTTGATCCGGTCGAGGACCTCCGTATCGCTGTTGAGCGCTGTATCCGCCCCGATGGATAGCTCGGATCCCGGCAGGTTGTTGTCGATAGAAGCGGGCACGCAGATGATCGGAATCTTGAAGGCGGGGTAGCGGTTCTGCTCGTGCAGCATCTCCCAGGCCGCCTGATAGCCCGAGAATCCGCCGATCATGATGATGGCATCGATCTCGTTGAGCTCGAGGACTCGCCCCAGAGCATAGTACTGATCCACGGTCGGGATCGTGCGCCGGGTCCCCAGGATGGCTCCCCCGATACCGGACCAGTGGTCGACGTCGCCCCAGGTCAGCTCACGGATGTTCCCATCCAGCAGGCCGGGGAAGCCGCCGTCGACTCCCAGCATGGTGAACCCGCGATCGACACCGAGGCGTACGGCCGCGCGCGCCGCAGCATTCATCCCCGGTGCCAGCCCGCCCGCGTGCATGACGGCGACGCGGGGAGCACGGCCGCGATCGGAATCGATCTGGCGCACGGGATGGGTGGGGGAGGAGAGCTTGTCGAAAATGGCGATCATCGAACGATAGGTGGACCCGCGCGAGCCGACAGCCTTGTCGTATTCGCCGTTCTCCAGATAGTCCTTGACGGCGCGCGTGTTGCTCACGGCCTCCATCAACGGGACGGAGGTGATGCGATTGTGCCTCGTGGCGATGATCGAGGGTTCCTTATCCTCGGATGCGCGAAGAAGCTCGAGCGCCGCGGAGTAGCCCAGCAGGGTGGGCATCCAGCGATCGTAGGCGGATGGCGTACCGCCGCGCTGCACGTGACCGAGCGACGTCACACGCACATCCTCACCCAGCCGATCCGAGAGCAGATCGCGTACCCCGGTGGCGGAAATCGGGTTGCCGGCCCTGTCCTGCGCGCCCTCGGCGACGACGATGATCGAATCCCGCCGCCCCGCCGCGCGCCCGGTGCGCAGCTTGTCGCACAGCTCCTCCTGCCAGCCTTCTGCCGGAGGCATCTCGGGGATGAAGACGTAATCGCAGCCGCCGGCGATGGCGCTCATGAGGGCCAGATAGCCGCAGCGCCGCCCCATCACCTCGATGATGAACGTCCGTTGGTGCGCGGCCGCCGTCGACGACAGGGCGTCGACGGCCTCGACGATGCGGTGCAATGCCGTGTTCGCCCCGACCGTCATGTCGGAGCCCACCAGGTCATTGTCGATGGAGCCGACCACGCCCGCGATGTGCACCTTCTTGTGCCGCTCGGCCACGGCAGGCTCGATCTCACCGCTCGCAACGAGTTCCTCCAGGAGACTGGGCCACTGTTCGCGCAGCACGTCCGCTCCCGTCAGGGTACCGTCGCCGCCGATGGCCACGATGCGATCGATGCCGAGACTGACGAAGTTCTTGACCGCGGCCCGCTGGCCCGAGCGCTCGCGGAATTCGGCGCAACGGGCCGTGCCTATCGTCGTCCCGCCCTGGTTGAGGATGTTGGAGACGTCCGACCAGCCCATCTCGGAGATCAGATCGCCGCCTTCGACGGCGCCGCGCCAGCCCTCCCGAACCGCATAGGGAACACCGCCCTCGTGGATCGTGGTGCGGACCACCGCGCGGACGACGGCGTTCATGCCCTGCGCGTCGCCGCCAGAGGTCAGGATGGCGATCTTCCTGGGCTCGGTTTCCATGACATCCTCCATTCGAAGACTTCGACCACTCCTATTGTGCCGTCTTCGGGGAGCAAAGGGCAGTGAACGCGGCGTGCGCTCTCAATGTTCGAGACTCCGATGCGAGGTGTTCACCGAGGCATGTGCCTACCGGGAGAACTGCGGCGCCTGCCTACCACCGCTCGTTCAGCCAGGAGTCGATCGTCTTGGAAACCTCCGGGTCGACGGCGTTCTCCGGGTCGTAGTCCGCGATGCCCTCCACCCCGGCGGTCTTCATGAACAGATGGTTGAGATCGGGGAACAGCTGGTAGGTCACGTCCGGCACATCGGCCAGGACATCCTGCCAGGCCTCGAAGTCAACGGTGGCGCTGGTTTGAATGTCCGCCTCTCCCTGCATCACCAGGAGCGGGATATCCAATGTGCGTGCGGTCTCGGCCAGGTCGAGTTCGTTGAGGCTGACCACATAGGGCGCGGGAAGGGAGCCCAGCACGGGTTCGGCTTCCGGATCGCTCAGCTCGTTGGCACGGTCCACCTCCTCGTTGACCTGGGCCATCATCTGTTCGGCCTGCTCCGGGTCAATGTCCATCGCGTCGACCTGTGCTTGGTTCTGATCGCGGATGACCTCCCAGAGGGTGCGCGGGGTTCCCGCGAGGATGGCGGCGCCCGCGACCTCCGGGTGCTGGGCGGCGATCGCGGGAATCAGCATGCCGCCGAGGGAGTGCCCCACCACGATGATCTGGCGTCCTGCGGTATCCGGATGGGTCTCCAGCATCTGGAGGGCGGCGGAGACGTCGTCGAGGACCTCGTCGTCTATGGTGTCGGAATCCGAATACGATTCCGGTGCCGCGTGATATCGCTTGTCGTAACGAAGCGAGGGGACTCCCTCATCGGCGAGCTGGTAGGCGAGATCTCGCAGGGGCGCGTTTCCAGCGGCGCCAATGGTTTCGTCCATGTCCGAAGGGCCGCTGCCGGCGACGAAGAGGACAACCACGTTGGGGCCCTCAGCATCGGCTCCGGGCATCGTCAGCTTGCCCGGTAGTTCGTATTCGCCGACGGCGACGTCGATCTCCTCTGCGCCATCGGGCAACGCGGGGTGGGGTGCTATCACGGTGGTGGTGTCCGTAGTCTCGGAGGGAGCAATGGACGGTGCCGTGGTTTGCGATCCTCCCTCTCGTTGGTCCTCATTCGCGCATCCCGCTACTGCGATGCTGAGCGCCAGGCACGCTGCCAAGACAATGGAGCGCCCGCGCCGAAACCGGAAAAGATGGTCGGTGATCACTCGGTCTCCTCCCTAAAGAATCCGATCCACCCTATCAGCCATGTACTTTCATGTGCGTTGCCCGATTTCGCAGGTGAATAGGCCTCTTTCAGCTTCCGCGACTCAGCGGGCCCGGTCTCCACGTTCGCTGGTTCGCCTCTCAGGCAGGGGAGGCGAACCCCGTTTGCTTGGGTGAGCGGAGCTTCCGATGCGAAAGCTTCGCCATGGACGGAAGACTGCGTTTAAAGTGAGAAGAGTGCCCCACCCCTGGACACCGTGTGCCCACCCTCGCACATTCGGTGCCCTCGCGCCCAGGAAGGCGGACCCCAGTGCTGCAAGGCGATTTCTCCCGGCTCCCGACTGCCCACGTCGGCGCCGACTCACCGCATACAACGGATCCCGGTGCTCAGGCGCCCGTCAGAGGCGAGTACCAGGCCATCGGTTTTTGGCTCGACGAAGACACGATCGCGTGGCCCAACGATGGCGTCATCGCCGGGCATTCGTGGCACCTCTACTATGCTGCCGCTGGGGGCATGGTGCGGCATGGCTCCGATGTACTTGGCGCTGACGGATCGGTTCCGTTGCTCCTCAAGCCCTCCGGCCTCACCACAGCCCAGAAGGAACTCGACCCCTATCTGACCTCGCGCTTCACTGCGAACAACAAAGACTTTCTGGCTCTGACACCCGCCGTTGCACTCGAGGACCCAGCCAAGCTGTTGATGGGCGAGCTGATGGTCCTCCACCTAGCCGGTGGTGAGGTGGTGGGTTGCAGCTCCCTGCAGACCGCGCGCATCCTGGACCATCTCTACGCGGAGGCGGCCAGGAAACGTTCATATGGTGCCGTCGTGTCCGGGAATGCCGTCCACGTGGCCCTGTGGGCGCCCACTGCCAGATCGGTGTCGCTACGTCTTTTCCCTGGCGTGGACGGAGGCGAATTTCCCCCTGGCTCCGGGGAATTCGACGCCTGCGTCGAGCACCATCCCATGGAGCGCCATGACGATGGAGCGTGGACCATCGAGGGTGGCCGCGACTGGATCGACCGTGGATACCAGTACGAGATCGAGGTCTATATTCCCCATACTGTTCCGGCTCCGGGAGAGCCGGAACAGGCCGCCGCGGCAGGAGCCGTACAACGTTTACGGGCCACCGACCCCTACTCGAAGGGCCTGACAACGGACGGAAGGCACAGCGTCGTCGTCGACCTCGAAGACCCTGCGCACATGCCACGAATATGGCGCGAGACCCCGCCCCCGCCGATCGCGAAACCAGCCTCGCGGGCCATCCTGGAAATGCATGTGCGGGACTACTCGAGCGGCGACGAGCTCGTACCCGAAGCGAAACGTGGGACCTACGCGGCCTTCGGCGAGGAGGGATCCCATGGGGCGCGCTATCTGCAGGAGCTGGCGCGGGCCGGTATGAACACCATCCATTTACTGCCCACATACGACTTCGGCTCGATACCCGAGAACCGCGCCGACCAGAGAACCCCAGACGTCCCCGCGGAGGCAGCCCCGGCTTCGCACCTGCACCAGGAGGCCATCATGGAGGTGGCCGATGAGGACGCCTTCAACTGGGGGTACGATCCGGTCCACTACTCCACCCCGGAAGGTTCGTACGCCTGCGAGGGAGCCCAGGACGGCATCGCGCGCACCGAAGAATTTCGGGCCATGGTGGGGCACCTGCACGCGGCGGGATACCAGGTGATCCTGGATCAGGTCTTCAACCACACCTTCGTGGGAGGACTGCACGAGAAGTCGA
Organism: Actinomycetaceae bacterium L2_0104; assembly: GCA_047501485.1. Lineage (GTDB taxonomy): Bacteria > Actinomycetota > Actinomycetes > Actinomycetales > Actinomycetaceae > Ancrocorticia. The sequence goes on from JAZDRN010000001.1 coordinate 552,366, forward strand.
TATTCGAGAAGATCGTGCCGGGCTACTACCACCGCCTCGACTATGAGGGACGCACGCTGGAGACGCCGTGCAGCGCGGAACTGGCGACAGAGCACGCGATGGCCGAGCATCTGATCCTGGATTCCCTTCTCACCTGGGTGAAGGCCTACAGGGTGGACGGATTCCGCTTCGACCTCATGGAATTCCACTCGGTCGACCAGATGAGACGAATCCGGGCGATGCTCGACGATCTTGACCTCGAGCGCGACGGAATCGATGGAAAATCCTTGTACCTCTACGGCGAGGGGTGGAGGTTCGGAAGCGTCGCCGACGGCTCGCGGTTCGTGCCCGCCGTTCAGGAATCGCTGGCCGGCTCCGGAATCGGAACGTTCAACGACCGCCTGCGCGATGCCGTGCATGGATCGCAATCCGAACGGAAGAACAATACGCAGGGATTCGGCAATGGGCTGCACACCGATCCCAATGGCCTCGCCGAAGCGGATGTGGGGCTGCTGCGCCACTACACCGACGTCATTCGGATCGGATTGGCCGGGAACCTGCGCGATATCACCATCCACGCGTCCGATGGCACGCTGAAGCAGGGACGTCAGATTCACTTCAACGGCCAGGTCGTGGGCTACGCCGAAGAGCCACACGAATCGGTCAACTACGTGGATGCTCACGACAACGAGACCCTGTACGACCGCAACGTGTGGAGGCTGCCGCCCGATACCCCCATGGCGGAACGAGTCCGGATGAACACCCTGTCGCTCGCCGCCGCGACGCTGGGGCAGTCGCCCGTCTTCTGGCATGCGGGTACGGACCTGCTGCGCTCCAAATCCCTGGATGGAAACTCCTTCAATTCCGGGGACTGGTTCAATGCGGTGGACTGGGCTGGGCGGCGCAACCGTTTCGGGGTGGGGTTGCCTGCGGAGCCCGATAACGCCGCAGCGTGGGACGACATGCGGCCATTGCTTGCCGACCCGCGATATCGGCCTGGGCCGGACGCGATCCTGGCCGCTCGCGAACAGGCTCGCGATCTGCTGCGAATGCGAGGCTCGTCCCCGCTTTTCACGTTGGGGTCTGGAAAGCTCATCAGGGAGAAAGTGAGCTTTCCGTGCGCCGGCCCCGAAGCTCCTCCAGGGCTGCTCGTCATGCATATTGACGACACCGTTGGAGACGATCACGATACCGAACTGGCCGGGATCCTTGTCGTCTTCAACGCGTCGCCCGGCTGGATCAGTCAGCGCGTCGATGCCCTGAAGGGCGCTGAGCTGCGGCTCTCCCCGGTTCAGCAGGCAGGGCAGGACGACATCGTCAAGAAGGCAACGTGGGATCGAGATGAGGGGACCGTGAGCGTGCCCGGGCGGACCGTCGCCGTTTTTGAACGTCTGAACGGGTGATAGTCGGTGGCGTGCGGCTGTTGGCCGGTGGCTGTGACGAATAATGTTCCCAAAATCGAACAAAAGCGGCCCGTTTCGTACACGCCCGGCCATATACGGAACATAAATTGCGCACTCACACTCTTTCGGCTTTGGATCATGGTTCGGGTGCGGTTTCCAGTCGCTCGTTTGATGGATGGTGTGTCCGTAAGAGTGAACTGGGTCGCACTGCGCTGTGCTTGCGCTGTAATCTGTGGGGGACAGCCTGCGCGTACGAAGGAGCACTGTGAAGCGCGAGATCGGAGACGCGCAGGGCAATGGCAAGCATGTCGGCTCGCGCGGAAGCGAGTCCGCAACCCACACCCCTAAGGACTGAGTATGACTGCCCCCGTCGATCCCACAGCAACGAGCGCATGGAAGGAACTTGAGGGCCTTACCTCTGCGTTCCAGCCGGATTTCCGCGCCCGATTCGAAGCCGATCCCCAGCGCGCCGAGCGTTTCTCGATGACGGCCGGCGATTTGTTCGTCGATCTGTCGAAGAATTTCATTGATGACGACATTCTTGCCGCCCTCGTGAAGCTGGCCGATGAGGTCAATCTTCCGGAGCGTCGCGACGCCATGTATTCGGGTGAGCACATCAACGTGACCGAGGATCGCGCCGTGCTGCACACGGCGCTGCGCCGTCCATCCACTGACGAACTCGTAGTGGATGGTCAGGACGTGATCGCCGATGTTCATGACGTACTCGATCGCATCTATGCCTTTGCCGACAAAGTCTATTCGGGACGCTGGAGTGGCATCACGGGTAAGCCGTTGACCACGATCGTCAACGTGGGAATCGGCGGCTCCGATCTAGGCCCGGTGATGGCGTACGAGGCGTTGAAGCCTTACGTCAAGGAGGGAATCGAGTGTCGGTTCATCTCCAACATCGATCCCACGGATGTGGGGGAGACCCTCAAGGGAGTCGATCCCGAGACCGTCCTCTTCATCGTGGCCTCGAAGACGTTCACCACGCTGGAAACGATCACGAACGCCAAGATGTGCCGCACGTGGCTGCTCGATTCGCTCACGGAGCGCGGCATCGACGCCGAGGGTGCCGTTGCCAAGCATTTCATTGCGGTATCGACGAACCTGGAGAAGGTCGCCGAATTCGGCATCGATCCGGCCAACGCCTTCGGATTCTGGAATTGGGTGGGCGGACGCTACTCCGTCGATTCGGCGGTGGGAACCTCGCTCGTACTGGCCCTCGGGCCGGAGAATTTCAAGGAGTTCCTGGCTGGCTTCCACACGATGGACAAGCACTTCGCCGAGGCCCCGGCTGAGAAGAACGTACCGCTGCTCATGGGGTTGCTGAACGTTCTGTACGTGAACTTCTTCGATGCCAAGACACATGCGGTTCTGCCCTACTCGCAGTACCTGCACCGTTTCCCCGCCTATCTGCAGCAGTTGACGATGGAATCCAACGGCAAGCGGGTACGTTGGGACGGCAGCGACGTCACCACGGATACCGGCGAGGTCTTCTGGGGTGAGCCGGGAACGAACGGTCAGCACGCGTTCTATCAGCTCATCCATCAGGGGACGCAGTTGATTCCGGCAGACTTCATCGCCTTCGCCAACCCGCAGTTCGCTCTCAAAGATGGGGACACCGATCAGCACGAGCTCTTCCTGGGTAACTTCTTCGCCCAGACGAAGGCGCTTGCGCTTGGCAAGACGGCCGGAGAGGTTCGTGCGGAAGGAACGGCTGAGGCGATCGTCTCTGCCCGGGTGTTCCCCGGCAACAAGCCGACCACTTCCATCATGGCTCCGGCACTGACGCCCTCTGTCCTCGGTCAGCTCATTGCGCTATACGAGCACATCACCTTCGTTCAGGGCATCGTGTGGGGGATCGATTCCTTCGATCAGTGGGGTGTCGAGTTGGGCAAGCAGATGGCGAACGGTCTCGGCCCGGCAATCGCCGGTGATGAGGAGGCGCTTGCGGCGCAGGATCCCTCCACCAAGGGGCTCATCGCCTACTACCGGGCGAACCGCAAGTAGGAGAAAGTCAGGTAGGGAAACGTCGAAATAGGAGAGCTTCGGGCTTCGACGTGGTGTAAGTCAGGCGGGCTGGTCACATTGACCAGCCCGCCTTTGTGTGCCTGGGTGACGGTGTAATGGTTCGCGAGCGTCTGATATCTCAGTAAGTTATGACGCTTGGCTGATGAAGGCTCGGCTTTGTGAGGGTTAACGTTGTCGAGATTGGGTAGCACCGCTGGCACGTGGATGGCGATCTGTGTAAGTGACGTAGTCTTGCTCATGACGTTCTCGTCGCGCTTGCGAAGGTTTTCTCCCTCTTATGGCCATCGCTCGAACTCCGATCTTAGTTCCCGATATGAGGCATCTAACCGCAGCTTCGCGCTAATCCGGGGGTTCGGTGCATGAGGTGTATTGCTCCAATATCTTTCCGAGTCGCGCGTTTGATATCAGTTGTTCAGACGGGCGAGGAGTGCTGCGGGTGACGTCTCAAGCGCAGATGCAAGACCGAAAAGGGTCTTCATACGGGGGTTTGAAATTGGGCCGTTCTCTCGGCCTGTGCCGCGGCCTGCTTCGATGAGCTGTACTTGATTCTTCGTAATTCCAGCCAGATGTGCCAATGCTTCCTGAGAGAGGTTGGCGGCGCGTCGAAGAGTGCGAATGTTATCGCCAAACTCTCGAGCTGTTCCCGCATCCCATTGCACCCATCAATCGTTAACAAACGCCCTTGAATAAGCGACCATATATACCGGGATTTTTTGCTAGACTTGCAGCATTGTCTTTCGCTCAATGTGGAGCGACCGAGAGAGGAAACCTTATGTACCGTCGTGTGGAGGCTTGGCTCGCGCTTGCCTTAATAGCTATCGTTTTGTCGGCCTGTTCAGTGGGTGCTAGCGCTCCCAACATCTCTATGGGGTCCACAAATGTGGCTGATGCAAAGGGCTCTGCAGACGAGAGTGCCAATGGGAATAATCTCTTCGACCAGTCAGTCCAGGAAGCCTGCGCGATCATGTCGGTACGCCTTTCGGAAGCAACTGAGGATTCCTTTGATATCGATTGGGAAGATCCGCAGGCAGAGGTCGATGCCTGGAGGAGGGTAGTCGATGCTTATGGGTCCTTGGAAAAGACGATCTCGAATCCCGAAGTCAGCGCTGCTGTAGCGGCTCATCATGAGAACATGACAGCGTGGGTCGAGTTAATGCAGAAATTCCGTGTTGACGAAGATCTGAATGTCATGGATGAGCTTCAGACGGCGGTGACAGCCAGTGAAGAGTCGGAGAAGGCTCTGTATGAGATCTGTAGCTAATGACTTACTTCTCGTGGTTGGTTGCTTAAGGGGGATTGCCCTCCATGCTCAATGGGGTTGAGCTAGGCAAGCGGATAGCCAATGGCCTCGGTCAAGCAGACGCCGGTGACGAGGATGGGCTTGCAGCACAGGATTCCTCCACCAAGGGTCTCATTGCCTACTGCCGAGCCAACCGGAAGCAGGGTCGTTTCAGATAGGTGAGCTGCGGGCTTCCTGGTGTGTTTCTCGAACCTAAGCTCTATCTTCCGACGTTAAGCCTTGTATCCACGACTTCGTGCGCGAATCCTTAAGTTCGTTGAACGGGGAGTCAGGGAGCTGCCCCGAGCCAAAGAGACTGCAGGGAATGGGACTGCCGGCGTTGATTCGAGAAACCGTTCAGAAGCTGTTCGGACAAATGAACATCAGATTGGGCCCTAGGGACCCTTCCTGCAAGAGCAGATAACGCTAGGCTGGAGGGCGTGGGCGAAGCAGCCCAATAGAACAACTCGAAGGAGTTCAACGCATGGCTCGTACGCCTGTTACCGTCACTGTCACTGGAGCCGCTGGCAATATCGGCTACGCGCTCCTCTTCCGCATCGCCTCGGGTGCCCTGCTGGGTCCAGACGTCCCCGTACGCCTCAACCTGCTGGAGATCCCGCAGGCCGTCAAGGCAGCGGAGGGCACCGCAATGGAGCTGAACGATTCCGCGTTCCCGCTGCTCGACTCCGTCAACGTCTATGACGATCTGGATAAGGCGTTCGCCGGTACCTCCGTTGCGCTGCTCGTCGGTGCTCGTCCGCGTACCAAGGGCATGGAGCGTGCCGATCTGCTGGAGGCCAACGGCGGTATCTTCGGTCCGCAGGGCAAGGCCATCAACGATAATGCAGCCGACGACGTCAGGGTTCTGGTTGTGGGCAACCCCGCCAACACCAATGCCGTGATTGCGATGCAGTCCGCGCCCGATGTACCAAACTCGCGTTTCACCGCTATGATGCGTCTGGACCACAACCGCGCCATCTCGCAGCTGGCCGCAAAGACGGGTGCCGCCGTCTCGGATATCAAGAAGATGGTCGTGTGGGGCAACCATTCGGCAGATCAGTACCCCGACGTCTCCTATGCAACCGTTGGCGGCAAGCCCGCTTCCGAGCTGGTCGACGCCGAGTGGCTGGACAGCTACTTCGTTCCGACCGTTGCCAAGCGCGGCGCAGCCATCATTGAGGCGCGCGGCGCTTCCTCTGCCGCTTCTGCCGCTTCGGCTGCTATCGACCACGTGTACAACTGGGTCAATGGCGTTGCCGAGGGCGACTGGGTGACCCCGGGTCTCTACCAGGACGGCTCGCACTACGGCATTCCCGAGGGCCTCATCTTCGGTGTTCCCGCCGTTGCGGAGAACGGTGAGTGGAAGGTCGTCGACGGACTGGAAATCTCCGACCGTACTCGTGCAGGAATCGATCACAACATCAAGGCCGCTCAGGAAGAGCTCGACGCCGTTCGCGCGCTCGGCCTCATCAAGTGACCAATTGCGTGAGTATGGCGATCGCCGCGAGGTAATCGTCCGGATGTGAGAACTCAATCTTTGCACTGCGGAAGTGGGCCGGTCTTTTGACGGGCCCACTTTCCGTATCGGGAGACGACGGAGTGCGCCCGACTTAGCGGACCTATTCAGTGTGGTTGCGTGGTCCTCGATATGTGTGGGTGCCGATGCTCGTTTGGTGTGTTGCCGTGAGATCTTTGGCTAGGCGTTGGTGCGACGACGGCGCCCATTCCTGCATCTCTTGTTCGCCCGGGTAATCGGTGGGAGCCAGTCGAGCTGCTGAAAGCCATCGATGGCCACGAATACCAGGCATGCGAGGCACCGAACTGGAACACGTCACTTGGCCGGGAGTTCTCCGACCAGCTTCGCAGGCTGTGCATCACTGCTCTGCCGGGCTACGAGGAAGGACCGTGGACCATCGACGCAACAACCATGCCCGAGCGGTTGACGCTCTGAAGCAATCCCGGAAGGCCACCTCGACGGTGGCCCCCACCTGCGATACGGACCCGTAATTAGGTGATAACCAAATTGTATTGTATTACAATATGGTTTAGTTGTTGAATTCATCAAGAGCACCAGCAGACGCGGATTCGGACAGGCAGAGGCATTGCCAGCGATTGAAAACGCGACATATGTCAGCCAAGACTTCGATCGGCGCGGCTCACGCGCCGACTGGGATACGTGGGCTTGGGTAGGACCTGTGACCGGTGGACCGGTCCTTGAAGTTTTCGCATTCTTGGTGCCACCCGATGGGCTTGCGTGCTTCCATGCATGGAAGCACGCAAAAAACAACACAACGGTTAAGGAGCGCGCAATGAGCACAATCGATAGTGAGGCCATGTCTGCCTATGTGGAATCGGACGAATTCTTTGACGAGCCGCCCGCAGGTCGCACACTCACCGGGGACGAGGCACGGGCCGCAGGACGCGAGGTCCTCGAACGCTTCGCTGGTCGCCCCAACGTGGGCCACACCCACGCCCAGGGAAAGGGCAGCTCACCGCGCAGGCAGGTGCGCCTACCCGAGGCCCTCAATAGCCAGCTCGACACCTACGCGGCCGAGACCGGTCAAACCGCCTCGCAAGTTATCCGTGACGCCCTGGAGAGTTTTTTTGAGGGACGCGCGGCGTAATATCGTGGCCCATCCGGGCCGCCCGTGGGGGTGGCGTGTGTCCAACTCCCCCGGGGGCAGTTCAATGCGCTGCCCCCGCACCCCAAGACATCAAATGATCAAGTGGTTCCGCGAGCTTGTGGCCAAGGCAGAGGCTCACATGACTGGGAAAGGTCACCCGGTTGGTTCCTCAGTCAACGCTGGAGTAAGTCAGCGTTTGGGTGCCACCCGGTGGATTCTACTTTAATGTGTCGCCCGCAGCTCAGTAGAAGCAGTAGTGGTACAAGCACATAGTCTTTCGTGACTGGCAGAACCCGCAGACCGCCCCAGCGGGCCACTGGTGAACCCTTGGCGCATCGTTAGAATAGAACTATTAGAACTATTAGAACTATTAGAACTATTAGAACTATTAGAACTCGTGGGGAGGTGTAATGATGAGTACAGCACGTTTCGGTGATATCAAGCCGTACGCTGCGCCGGAAGGGCTCGGGGAGCTGTCTGGCCCGAGTATGGGGGGAACGTTGCTTCTTGATCATACGATCTCGTGGGCGCCTGGAAGCTCGGTCGTTCACCTCACCTCCCTTGATGATGTCAGGTTTGCCTATCGTGCAATCTTGAGTGAGGGCACCGTCGAGCAGCAGCGCCAGCTCCTCAATGCCGATCTTCTCATTGAGGTATGGCCCGATCTAATGCTGCCTTTTCGCGTCATGCAGTTGTGGCAGGACAGGTTTCCTGAGCTTCCAGCCAAGGAAATCTAGGGGGCAAACTAGCATGAGTGAAGTCGACGCATAGCGCGATGTCGCGAGAATCGCGCTGGAAGTTCTCGCGGCTGATGGCTTTGCGTTGGCTGGTTCTGGTGCTATCCGCGAGCACGGGATTATCAACCGTCCGACGGAAAACATTGACCTGTTCACTTCGCGGGAGTACGCCGCAAACTTCACTCAAGCAGTTGCTGCGGTGACAACAGCGTTTGAGAGTCATGACATGATTGTCGAGGCTCAACGTGTCGTCAGCGAATATGCACGGTTAAACGTGACATTGCCGGATCAGAGGGAAATCTCCGTCGATTTAGGTGTTGACTGGCGTGCGGATCCTCCCGTGAGCCTGGATATCGGCCCCGTCCTTTCGCTACCGGATTCCATCGGAAACAAGGTTGCCGCCCTGTATTCTCGGGGAGAACCACGAGATTTCCTTGACGTCGATTCGATACGTCAGTCTGGGAAAGCTTCAGTAGGCGATCTGGAAGCAGCTGCCGCTCAAGCAGATCTTGGTTTCGACCGTAGTATGTTCGCTGCGCGGCTTGAAACTGTCGTCCGAATATCTCAGCGAGATGTCGAACCATATGGCATAGCGAGTAGCGATCTGCTACAGATTCGCGAACGGTTCCTCTCCTGGGCGAGCGCAATCCGGAATCCTGCACCTCAAACTCGGCGTGATCTTCTCGATGAGCTGGACGAGCGCACAACTCGACACAACGATGATGAAACCAGGCTCGACGAGCCCCCTCAGCCAAAGCGAGCGCATCGTAAACGTGGTTGAGGAATATGCTGCTGACTCCGGTGGAGCAGTGGTGACGCCTGGAGGGCCATGGCCATCCCGGGGTAGTCTGCTCGGCTGCCAGAGATGCCTTCGTGAATTCCCAGTTCGCCTGGACATAACCAGGGCCTCGGCTCTTGCAGAGGGAAAAGCAGCGCTATAGGTTGATGCCGATACGAAAGGCCGGTGCCCGCTTTTTCGAAGCTGCCCGGCTCTCAACGCGGAAGAAGAAATCTATGATCAAATGGCGGCGCCTGGAACCTGATATGTTCCCAGCCCATGACTCCTCCGGCCCACCGAATGCGAAGGCCGAGACGCCTGCGGCAGAAATGGGTGCTGAACTGCCTTCCTTCGGGGTGTGGGGAGCCCAGAGCACGAGGAAGCGGTTAACCGCACAGGATGTGATCTCGGCAAGGTTCGAGGCTTCAGGACGGCGCGGTGAGAGTTACCTTGCAGTACAGGTAGACGATTTCCTCGACGAGGTGGCTTGGTCGATCGCTCAGTACGAGAAGGAGCTTGAGGAACTCAGGCGCAGGCTCTCCTGAGCGCGATGCCACTTTTCGTTGGGTGAAAAGCATGTTCTCGCGAATCTCGCTAGACAGGTCCAGCGGTTTGTTTTTGTGGGCGTAGATCGTTGGGCTCCGCCAATAAAGGCAGCGTCCAACGCGATACTCCCGTGAAAGAACCGGCGTCGCTTCAAGCCCGGGGGATGCCGCCTAAAGGCCTGCGAACAGGACGTTCTTGGATGCGTCTCACGTCCGTGAACTCGACTGGAGCTGCTGGAAGACTAAACGGACTGGTGTCGATGACACGCAACACACCTCATGAAACTTAAGCTACCGTACGGTAACCTACTGAAGCGTAAGGTTCTGTTTGAGCAATGGGGGAGTGAGTGGCAGAGTATCCGGAACATGCTGGAGAAGTAGCCGCCGAAGGCGCGGATCCTCGTGAACCTGCGGGCTTCCCGCTGGCGGGACGCCAGGCAAGCCTTCTCCTCCATACCGAACTCACCTCCTCTACGCAGGACGATCTCGCCAATCTGTGGCGCGGCAATGGCGCCGTTGCTTCCGCTCCCGCGCCGTATACGGTACTCATCGCGGACGATCAGACGAATGGCCGTGGCCGCGTGGGACGCCCATGGTACTCGGCCACCGGCCGCTCCGTCCTCGTCAGTGTGCTTCTCGCCCTGCCGTCCGAACTTCGTGAGCAGATCAGCCTTCTCACCCTCATCGGGGGAGCCGCGGCTCGCGCAGCAGTCTCCTCGACGACCGACCGTGATGAGGTCATGATCTCCTGGCCCAATGATCTCGTCGCTCTCACTCCCGAGCCTCGCAAGATCGCCGGAATCATTGGTGAGTTCGTCGGCGAACGCGACGGTCAGGTGTTCGCCGTGCTCGGAATGGGACTCAATCTCTCACTGGCCGCGGAAGAACTTCCCACACCAACCTCTGCTTCGCTCCTGACCGCGGGCCTTCCGGTCCCGGGCCGTGACGAAGTCATTGCGGCGTGGATTTCCGGGCTTCGTACCCGGATCGAGGCATTCGTGGCGGCCGACGGCGACCCCGCCGCCAGCGGTCTGCTCGAAGAAATCAACTCTCATTGCGAGACGCTGCGGCCCGGCGTCACCGTCGGCCGTCCTCGCAATACCCCCATCCATGGGACCGGACAGGCGATCCTTGCCGACGGCTCACTCCAGATGCTCACAGATTCGGGCACCGTGGTAGTGAGCGCGGGCGAGGTCTCCCTGTTGGATACGGCCCCTCTCTCATAAGGAAGGCACCATGATCTCTCGAATCCTCGTGGCCAACCGTGCTGAAATCGCGCTACGCGTCATTCGGACGGCGCGCGATATGGGCATTGAATCGGTGGCAGTGTATTCGGACTCGGATCGCGACGCCCAGTTCGTGGCTCAAGCCGATGAGGCATACGCCTTGGGCGGTGAATCGTACGCCGAGACGTACATGAACATCGAGAAGCTGCTGGATGTGGCAGTCCGCTCGGGTGCCGATGCCGTGCACCCCGGATACGGCTTCCTTTCGGAGATCCCGGAGTTCGCCGCGGCCGTCAAGGGCGCGGGTATCACATGGATCGGTCCCGACCCTGAGGTGCTCACCCGGCTGGGGGATAAGATTCAGGCGCGTCGTCTCGCAGAGTCGGTAGACGTCCAGCCCGTTCCCGGCATCTCCGATCCGGTTTCCGGACGCGAGGCCATCGAGGAGTTCGTGGCGAAGTTCGGCTACCCGATCGTCACCAAGAAGGCCGACGGCGGCGGTGGCCGTGGCATCACCGCAATCTTCTCCGACGCCGACCTGGACCACTTCTTTGCGGCCCACGGCGCGGATTCCAATCAGTTCTTCGTGGAGCGTTTCATACAGTCGGCGCGTCACGTGGAGACGCAGAGTGCCCGCGATTCACACGGAAACTTCGCCATCGTCTCCACCCGCGACTGCTCTGTGCAGCGCCGCAACCAGAAGCTCATCGAGGAAGCACCGGCTCCCGAGCTGCCAGGCGACTCGCTCGCTACTCTGTCCGAGTGGTCCAAGCGCCTCTTCGACGCGGTTGGCTATGTGGGCCTGGGCACCTGCGAATTCCTCGTTGAGCCGGACGGTCGTGTCAACTTCCTCGAGGTGAATCCCCGTCTGCAGGTCGAGCATACGGTGTCCGAGGAGGTCACCGGCCTCGACCTAGTGCGTGAGCAGATCTTCATCGCGGCGGGGGAGAAGCTCTCCGAGTTCCCCGCAGTACGTGCCCACTCATTCGAGTTCCGCATCACCTGCGAGGATCCCGCCAACGGTATGATCCCCTCCACCGGTGCTATCAACCGGTTGCGTTGGCCTCTGGGCCACGGCGTGCGCGTGGAATCCGGGATCGTCGAGGGCGACGTCGTCACGGCAGGATTCGATCCAATGCTTGCGAAGCTCATCGTCACCGCCCCCGACCGCGAGCAGGCCATCGCCCGCTCGCGCCGCGCGCTGGCGGAGATGCAGATCGAGGGCGTGGCCACCCCGTCCCAGCTGTACTCCGAGGTGATATCGATGCCGGAGTTCGCGGGCCACCCCATCTCCACTCGTTGGTTCGAGGACTCGGTGCTCCCCGAGAAAGTCACCGAGGGAGCGAATGGCAACGGGAATGGCGCGGCGCCGCAAGCAACTGCCGAGGAACGAGCCACGTTCGTCGTCGAACTCGATGGCAAGCGGATGGAACTCACCGTGCCGCGCGCGATGCTTGGAGCCGGCAACACGGCTGCTGCCCGCCCGCGTGGCCAGCAGCCGCTGCGTGGTGCCGCCCGCGCCCGCGCCGAGGCGGCCGCCGGAGATCTGGTGGACGCGAACGGGATGATCAACTCGCAGATCCAGGCCATCGTGGTGCGTGTATGCGTCGAGGAAGGCACCGTCGTCAAGGAAGGCGACCTGCTGGTGATCCTCGAGTCCATGAAGATGGAGAGCTACGTTCATGCTCCCTATGACGGCACCGTCACCGAGATCGTGGCCTCCAACGGCCAAAATGTAGCCGCCTACCAGCCGCTCGTCCGCGTGACGCGCGCCAAGGAGGAAAACTGATGTCCATACCGACCAGCAAGCGTGGTGTGCGCGGTCTCCCGGACGAGTCGCAGACCATCGACAACACGTCCCGCGTCGTCAACCGCGAGGACTTCGCCGCCTACCAGGAGTCACTGTCGGATAAGGCCGAGGAAAAGGCCAAGCTGCGCCAGCACGCCAAGGAGAAGAACACCGCGCGCGAACGCATCGCCATGTTCGTCGACGAGGGCACCTTCACCGAGATCGGCCAGTTCGTGGGCGGCAACATGGCGGCCGGGTTCCTCGGCGCCGCCGTCGTCACCGGGATCGGTGAGGTGGACGGCCGCCCGGTGGCCGTCTACGCGCAGGATTTCTCTATCGCCGGCGGAACGCTCGGTGAGGCGGAGGGAGACAAGATCATCTCCCTCATGGACAAAGCTCTGGAGCTGCGCATCCCGATCGTGGCGATGCTGGATTCGGGCGGCGCTCGAATCCAGGAGGGCGTGGTGGCGCTCAGCCAGTACGGGCGCATCTTCCGCAAGACGGTTGAGGCCTCCGGCGTCATCCCGCAGATCTCGGTGATCCTCGGTCCCTGCGCCGGTGGCGCCGTGTACTGCCCCGCCCTGACCGATTTCATCGTCATGACTCGTGAGCACGCGCACATGTTCGTGACCGGCCCCGACGTGGTTCGTGCCACCACCGGCGAGGACGTCTCCTTCGCCGATCTGGGTGGCGCGGCGGTGCACAACTTCCAGTCCGGTGTGGCCCACTACCAGGCCGAGGATGAGGACGACGCCATCGACTACACCCGCGCACTGCTCACCTACCTCCCCTCCAACTGCGATGCCCCGGCGCGGCGCTGGGACTACGAGGAAGGCCCCGAGGATCTCCTCAACGCCCAGAGCATCGCCGCCTTGGTTCCCGAATCCTCGAAGCAGCCCTACGACATGGTGGAGGTCATCCGCCACCTCGTCGACTACGGCGAGTTCGTGCAGGTGCAGGAGCTCTTCGCGCCATCGATCGTGGTGGGCTTCGCCTGCTTCAACGGCGAGTCCGTGGGTATCGTGGCCAACCAGCCTCTACACGAGGCGGGAACACTCGACGTGGACGCCTCGGAGAAGTCGGGACGCTTCGTCCAGTTCTGCGACGCCTTCAACGTACCCGTGGTGACGTTGGTGGACGTACCCGGCTACCGCCCGGGAACGGAGCAGGAGCAGGCGGGCATCATTCGCCGCGGTGCCAAGCTCATCTGGTCCTATGCGAACGCCACCGTGCCACTCGTCACCGTCGTGCTGCGCAAGGCCTACGGCGGCGCCTACATCGTCATGGGCTCCAAGGCTCTGGGCGGTGACATGAACTTCGCATGGCCAGGCGCCGAGATCGCGGTGCTGGGCGCCGACGGCGCCGTGGCCATCACCGGCCGCCGCGAACTCGCGGCAGCCAAGGCCGATGGCCGCGACGTCGCCAAGGTACACAAGCAGCTGGCCGACACCTACACGCGTGAGAACGTCAACCCCTACCTCTCGGTCGCGCGCGGTGAGTTGGACGCCATCATCACTCCGGAGGACACTCGCTCCACGATCGTCTCCGCCCTGCGCATCCTGCGCACCAAAGACCGCACCCATCCAGGAACGCGTCGCCACGGCAACATGCCGATGTGACCGTGAACTGATTGACCGCTCCCTTTTTCGTAACCTGAGGAAAGACTAAGAATGACTTCCGTAACCCAAGCAATCAGTTCTGGGACGCCCTGGATCCTGCAATTTGCTGGCCAGTCCTCTCCGTGGCGCCGTGAGCTGGACGAGCTCACCCGCGATTCCCAGATTTCCGAGACCCTCGCCCAGATCGATGCGAAGGCCGAGGCGCAGCTCTCCGCCGTGCTGCCCGAGCTGACCGTCATCGGTGCGGGCCGTCTCGACCTGTTGGGCCGCCACGGCGCCGCAACGAGTGCGGGCGACACCTTCGCCTCGGTTCCCGGTATTCTGCTGGCCCAGTACGGCGCATCGCTCGATATCGCCGACGCGCTGCCCACAGAACCGACCCGAGTCATCGGACACTCGCAGGGTGTTCTGGCAGCGGCGATGCTCGCTTCCGATCATCCGGCCGAGGTCGTCGCCCTCGCCCGCCTCATCGGCGCCGCCGCCACCAAGGTGACGCGCGAGGCCGATGCCGAGCGTCTGGGTGAGGCCACCTCGATGCTCTCCGTGAGTGGAGTGCCGCGCGCCCTTCTCACCGAGTTGGCCGAGACCTTCAATGTGGACATCGCCATCGTGAATTCGCACAGTGCGCTTGTCGTTTCCGGCCGTCCGGCCGACCTGCTGCTTCTCGTCGACGAGCTTGGGCGCATCGCGCAGGCGTCCGTCGCCGAGCGCGCCGCCAAGAAGACGGGTGGTGCGCCGCTGAGCCCCGTCACCGAGTTCCTCAATGTCGACGCCCCGTTCCATTCGCACATCCTCGCTCCCGCCGTCGTGCTGGTGGAGGAGTGGGCGGCCCGTTGCGATCTGCACGTGGAGAATGCCGATGTGCTCGCCCGCGCCGTGCTGACCGACCACCTGGAGTGGAACGCAGAGGTTGCCGACGCCGTCGCCAGCCTCGGGTCCCCGCAGGGTTACGTCGTCGATCTCGGTCCCGGCAACCTGCAGCGCCTGACCACTGAGAATCTCGCGGGAACCGGCATCACGTACGTCGACGCCGGCACCGCTCCCGCTCGCGACGAGCTCGTCTCCGGACAGGCGCGAGTCGTGACCTCCGAGGACTGGTCCGTCCACGCTCCCAAGCTGGCGACTGTGCGTGGACATCGCGTCCTCGATACAGCCTTCAGCCGCCTGACGGGCCGTTCGCCCATCATTCTGGGCGGCATGACCCCCACCACCGTGGATCCGGAGATCGTGGCCGCCGCGGCCAACGCCGGTCACTGGGTGGAGCTTGCCGGTGGCGGTCAGGTGACCGAAGAGGTTCTGGCCACCCACCTCAAGGATCTCAAGGAGCAGCTGGAGCCGGGCCGTACCGCCCAGTTCAATGCCATGTTCCTCGATCGGTACCTGTGGGACCTGCAGTTCGGTGCCCGCCGCCTCGTCTCGCGCGAGCGCGCCTCGGGTGCCCCGCTCGACGGCGTCACCATCTCGGCCGGAATTCCGGATCTCGAGGAGGCCGTGGAGCTCATCGATCGTCTCCGTGGCGAAGGCTTCGCCTACATCGCCTTCAAGCCGGGCACCGTGGACCAGATCCGTCAGGTCCTCGCCATCGCCCGCGCCACCGAGGGAATGCCCCTCATCATCCAGGTGGAGGACGGCCATGCCGGCGGCCATCACTCCTGGGTCGACCTCAACGAGCTCCTGCTCGCCACCTACCGTGAGATCCGCCAGGCGGGTGTCATCCTGACCGTCGGCGGCGGAATGGGCGTTCCCGAGCGCGCCGCCGCGTTCCTCACCGGCGAGTGGGCCAAGGAATGGGGCCGCCCCAACATGCCCGTGGACGCCGTCTTCATCGGCACCGCCGGCATGACCGCGCTTGAGGCCAAGACCAACCGCGACGTCAAGGAGATGCTGGTGGCTACCCCCGGCGTCGCCGCAGATGATCGTGGCGGCTGGATCGCCTCCGGCGCCGTGCGCGGTGGCATCACCTCCGGCCTGTCGCAGCTGCGTGCCGATATCTACCAGGTGGAGAACTCCGCCTCGGCAGCCGGCCGTCTTCTCGTCGAGGTCGACGGCGACGCCGAGGCGATCGACGCTCGCCGCGACGAGATCATCGAGGCCATCAACAAGACCGCGAAGCCTTACTTCGGCGATCTTGAGGCCATGAGCTACGCCGAGGTCGCACGCCGCTTCACCGAGCTGTCCCATCCCTGGACCGATGGCGGCCTCATCACTCGTTTCTTCGAGATGCTGCATCGCTTCGAGGCGCGTCTGTGCCCAGCCGATCACGGTGAGGTGGAGACGATCTTCGCCACCGAGGACGCCGTCGTCGAACCCTACGGCGCGATCGATGCCCTCGTGGCCGCCTACCCGAGCGCGGAGACCACGTACCTGACCTCGTCGGATGCCGCTTGGTTCCTGGCTTTGTGCTTGAAGTACCCCAAGCCGGTTCCCTTCGTCTCCCACATCGGGACCGATATCCTGCAGCGGTGGGGCGGCGACTCGCTGTGGCAGTCCCACGACCCGCGTTACAAGGCCGACGAGGTCCGTGTTATCCCCGGCCCGACCTCCGTCGCCGGGATCACCGCCGTGGACGAGCCGATCGCGAAGATCCTCGCCCGCTACGAGGAAGCGACCGTGGCCCGCGTCCAGGGCGATGCACCGGAGATCTTCTCCCGCCTCGCCGCTGATCGCGATACCTACCTGCGGACCGTTCCCTACGTCATGTGGCATGGGAACCTCGCCGCGAATCCGGCTGCCCTCGTGGCCGAGTGCGAGATCCATGAGTCCGAGGAGGGCCTCGACCTCATCGTGCCGCTGGACACCGTGGGCGCCGCGAACCCCTACGCCGTCACAGAGCTCCGTGTTCCGCTCATCCTTCCCGAGTCCGTCGCCAACGGCGGCCTGCCGATCGTGGACGATTCGCGCCTTCCCGACGCGATGAACGCGCTGCTCTCGGCCATGGCAGGTGTGGGTGCGCCCACCATCGGCGGCACCCCGATCGAGAGCCTGCCCACCTTCGCCGAGGGCGACGACGAAGCTCACTTCACCTTCTCGGTCACCCCGGCCGTTGCCGCTCTGCACGCCGGCGTGACCTCGCCGTCGGACTACACGGCCACGGCGGTGCCTTCAGCGCTGCTCGGCTCGTGCTGGCCGACCATCTACGCCGCACTCGGTGCTGGCCGTGTCAACGGCTATCCGGTGATCGAGGGCCTGCTCAACGCGGTGCATCTCGATCACTCCGAGCGCCTGCACGCCCCGCTGGAGACGTTCCTCGAGGGCGAGCTGACAGCGCATTCGCGTTGCGCCGAGGTCGCGGAGTCCTCCTCCGGCCGTATCGTCACCATCGCCACCCGCGTGACCCGCGGCGCCGGCAACGACGGCGAACTCGTCATCGAATTCGTCGAGCGCTTCGCGGTGCGTGGCCGAGCTGCCGGAACCAACCCGCCGGTGGACCCTGCTCCGCGCGGCGGCGAGGAGCGCGAGGTCATCGACACCCCGCGCTCGCTGCTGCGCCGCACCACGGTGACGGCGCCCTCCGACATGACCGCGTTCGCGATCGTCTCGGGCGACTTCAACCCGATCCATGCCTCCACCCGCGCCGCCAACGTGGCCGAGATGGATGCCCCACTCGTGCACGGCATGTGGCTGTGCGCAGCCGCCCAGCACACGGTGGCGGACACTCTCGACACCGCGGGCCTCGAGATCGCCGGCTGGACCTACCGTATGTTCGGCATGGTCGCGCTGAACGACGAGGTCGAGATCAGCGTCGAGCGCGTCGGCCGTATCCGCGGCGGCGGGCTGGCCCTTGAGGTGACCTGCCGCATCAACGGCGAGATGGTCTCCCAGGCGAGCGTGGCCGTGGACGCCCCGTCCACCGCCTACGTCTACCCGGGTCAGGGCATCCAAGCCGCCGGAATGGCTCTCGACGAGCGCGCCTCCTCCCCGGCGGCACGCGGGGTCTGGGAGCGTGCTGACGCCCACACCCGCAAGTCCCTGGGCTTCTCGATACTCGCCGTGGTGCGCGACAACCCGAAGACCCTGACCGCCAAGGGCGTGACCTACCAGCATCCGGAGGGCGTCCTCAACCTGACGCAGTTCACCCAGGTGGCCCTCGCCACCGTGGCTATCGCCCAGACCGAGCGTCTGCGCGAGCTCGGCGCACTCGTCGATGGTGCCGCCTTCGCCGGTCACTCGCTCGGCGAATACACCGCGCTGTCCGCATACGGCCAGATCTTCACGCTGGAGAACGTGCTGGAAATCGTGTTCCAGCGTGGCTCGACCATGCACCATCTGGTTCCGCGCGACGAAGAGGGTCGCTCGAACTACCAGCTGGGAGCTCTCCGTCCCAACCAGTTCGGCGTGGACGACGCCGGCGTGATCGATTACATCGCGCAGGTGAGCAAGGCTTCGGGTGAGTTCCTGGAAGTCGTGAACCTCAACCTCGCCGGCCAGCAGTACGCCGTCGCCGGAACTGTCGCGGGCCTCAAGGCCCTTGGAGC
The DNA here is from genome assembly GCA_047501485.1 of Actinomycetaceae bacterium L2_0104. Taxonomy (GTDB): domain Bacteria; phylum Actinomycetota; class Actinomycetes; order Actinomycetales; family Actinomycetaceae; genus Ancrocorticia. The sequence goes on from JAZDRN010000001.1 coordinate 570,854, forward strand.
CGATGCCGCCAAGCGCGCCAAGGCATTCGGTGGCAAGCGTCCGTTCATGCTCATCCCGGGCATCGACGTTCCCTTCCACTCCTCGGTGTTGCGCGACGGCGTCCCGGACTTCCGGAACCTGCTGCAGAACCTGCTGCCCGAGGACGTGCGCCTCGAGGTGCTCGAAGGCCACTACATCCCGAACCTGGTCGCTCGTCCGTTCGAGCTGACCGTCGAGTTCATGGATTCCATCCTCGAGGTGGTTCCGTCGGAGTCCGTCAAGGATCTGCGTGAGAACTACGACAAGGTGATGGAAAACCCGAACGACGTGGCCCGCGAGCTGCTTGTGGAGCTGCTCGCCTGGCAGTTCGCCTCACCGGTGCGCTGGATCGAGACCCAGAACCAGATCATCGCCATGGGCATCGAGGAGATCATCGAGGTCGGCCTCGCCGCCTCGCCGACCCTCGCGAACATGGCCGCGCGCACACTGGCGCTGCCGGAGCACGACGGCGAAGACATCACCGTTTTCAACGTGCAGCGCGATGCCAAGCGTGTGCTGCACGAGGATGTGAACTCCGCTCCCGTCGTGGAGGAGGTCGTCGAGACCGCTGCTCCCGCCGACGCCTCCCAGGCCGAGGCGGCACCGGTGGCGCCGACCCCCGCTGCCGCTCCGGCCGCTCCCGTCGTGGCGCCGTCGTCGGGCCCCGTCGCGGATCTTCCCTTCAAGGCCGGTGACGCTCTCAAGGTGCTGTTGGCTCAGCAGACCAAGGTGCGCCTCGACCAGATCGTGGACGTGGACACGGTTGAGACGCTGACCAACGGAGTCTCCTCCAAGCGCAACCAGATCCTCATGGACATGACCGCCGAGTTCGAGCTGAGCTCCCTTGACGGTGCCGCCGAGGCCTCGCTGTCCACCTTGGTCAGCACCATCAACTCGCAGGCGCACGGCTACCGCGCCTTCGGACCGATCCTGTCCGAGGTCGTCAACGAGCGTCTGCGTTCGCTGACGGGTGCGGCAGCTTCGAAGCCGGCCCGCATCAACGATCGTGTGATCGGCGTGTGGCAGCTTGGCGAGGGCTGGGTCGCCCATGTGCGTGCATCGCTGGTGCTAGATACCCGCGATGGCAAGTCCACCCGCGGTGGCGAACTGGCAACGCTGGCGAACCCGAACCCGTCCAACGCCTCCGAGCTCGATGCCCTTATCGATGCGGCTGTCGCCCAGGTGGCGGCCGAGGCCGGTATCTCGGTCTCGATCCCGTCCGCGGGTGGCGGTGCCGGCGGCGGCGTGGTGGATTCGGCTGCCCTCGATGCCTTCTCCGAGAAGATGACGGCGGCTCTGGCTGACACCGCGCGCGACCTGCTGGTCCGCCTCGGTCAGCCGCTGCCGGTCGCCGAAGCCGCGCAGGGTGAGGATCTCGCGCTGCGCGAGGCCATGAACGCCGAACTCGGCTCCGGCTGGGAGAGCTTCGTGAGCCCGAGCTTCGATCAGAACCGCGCGGTCCGCCTGTGCGATCGCTGGGCAACCGCCCGCGAGGATGTCGCACGGATCGCCCACGGCTACGAGGTGACAGGCGACTTCCACGGCGTCGGCGAGGAAGTGGCACGGCAGGCCGAATGGCAGGCCGCCCGTCAGCCCGAGTTGGCCGAGCGTTTCGCGGCAATCGCCGCCGATGCTCGTGACAACACCCCGGGCGAATTCGACGGCCAGGTCGCCGTCATCACCGGAGTCACCCCGAACTCGATCGCCGGAGCGGCCGCGGGCCGCCTGCTGGCCGGTGGCGCAACCGTGATCATCACGGCCTCGCGCATCGACACCGCGCGTCTGAGCTTCGCCAAGGAGCTCTACCGTCAGCACGCTCGCTCCTCCTCCGAACTGTGGATGGTCCCGGCCAACCTCGCGAGCTTCCGCGATGTCGACGCATTCGTCGAGTGGATCGGCTCCGAGCAGCGCGAAACCGTTGGCGCGACCTCCACGCTGATCAAGCCGGCGCTCGTCCCGGACCTGCTGCTGCCGTTCGCGGCCCCGCCGGTTCGCGGCACGCTCGCGGATGCGGGCCCGGAGACCGAGAATCAGGCCCGCCTGCTGCTGTGGAGCGTGGAGCGTCTGCTCGGTTCGCTGGCACAGATCGGCGCGGAGACCGATGTGGCCCATCGCCTGCACACCATCCTTCCGGGTTCGCCCAACCGCGGAACCTTCGGTGGGGACGGTGCCTATGGCGAGGTCAAGGCCGCTTTCGACGCGATCTGCAACAAGTGGCGTGTTGAGCCGTGGGGTGTGCGCACCTCGCTGGTCCAGGCCAAGATCGGTTGGGTCCGCGGTACCGGCCTCATGGGCCGCAATGACCCGCTGGTCGCCGCCGTTGAGGCCGAGGGTGTACGGACCTGGTCCACCGCCGAGATGGGGGAGCAGCTCGTTGCTCTCTGTTCGGCAGAGACCCGCGCCGCTGCCGCCGCCGAGCCGGTTGAGGCCGACCTGACCGGTGGCCTGACGAAGATCAACCTGCGCGAGCTGCAGGCTTCGCTTCCCGAGCCGGAGGCCGACGCGTCCGTGACCACGGCGACCATCAAGGCACTGCCTACTCCCGAGTCCCCGGTTCAGCCCGGTGCTGACTCCGCCGACTGGAGCGGTGTGAGCGCCAAGCCCGAGGATCTGGTGGTCATCGTGGGCGTTGGAGAGGTCGGACCGTGGGGGTCCTCTCGTACCCGCTTGCAGGCGGAGCTGGGCGTGACCGACGACGGCGACTTCGATCTGACCGCCGCCGGGGTGTTGGAGCTGGCCTGGATGATGGGCTTGCTCACCTGGCACGAGACCCCGCAGCCGGGTTGGTATGACGCCAACGAGACGCTTGTCGAGGAGGCCGACATCTGGGAGCGCTTCCGCGACGAGGTCGTGGGACGTTCCGGAGTTCGTACCTTCGTCGACGACGGCGTTCTGGCCGACCTCGGTACGGTGGACGTTGCCCCGGTCCGCCTCGAATCCGATGTGACCTTCTCCGTCTCGGATGAGGCCGCGGCGAAGGCCCACGTCGAGGCGGATCCCGCCAACACGAGCGCCGCGTTCGTGGATGACGAGTGGCAGGTCACGCGCCGTGCCGGTGCGCTGACCTACGTGCCGCGCCGCACGACGCTCTCGCGCACCGTCGGTGGACAGTTCCCGACCGATTTCGATCCGGCTCATTGGGGCTTCCCGGCCGCGATGACCGAATCGATGGACCGTATGGCCATCTGGAACCTGCTGACCACGGTGGACGCCTTCATCAGCTCGGGCTTCACACCGGGCGAACTGCTGGCCAATCTCCATCCGGCTGAGGTTGCCTCAACCCAGGGCACCGGTTTCGGAGGCATGACCTCGATGCATAGGCTCTACGTGGACCGCTTCGTCGGCAAGGACTATCCGCAGGACATCCTGCAGGAGACCCTGCCGAACGTCGTCGCCGCGCACACGATGCAGAGTTACGTGGGCGGTTACGGTTCCATGATTCACCCGGTCGGCGCCTGTGCGACCGCCGCGGTTTCGGTCGAGGAAGGCGTGGACAAGATCACCGCTGGCAAGGCGACCTTCGTGGTTGCAGGCGCCATCGATGACGTTCAGGTCGAATCGCTGATCGGCTTCGGCGATATGAACGCCACCGCCAATTCGCAGACTATGCGCGACAAGGGCATCAACGATCGCTTCTTCTCGAGGGCCGGCGATCTTCGTCGCGGCGGCTTCGTGGAGAGCCAGGGCGGCGGTACCGTACTGCTCGCCCGGGGTGACCTCGCCGCGGAGATGGGACTTCCCGTTCTCGGTGTCGTCGGGTTCGTGCAGTCCTTCGCGGATGGCATCCACACCTCCATCCCGGCTCCGGGCATGGGTGCGTTGGCTGCCGGCCGCGGTGGCAAGAACTCGCGGCTGGCTCGCGGACTCGCTGCTCTGGGCGTTGAAGCTGACGACATCAAGGTCGTGTCCAAGCACGACACCTCCACGAATGCGAATGATCCGAATGAGGCGGAGCTGCACATGCGGCTGGCCAATGCGCTGGGGCGCACGCCGGGCAACCCGCTGTACGTCATCTCGCAGAAGACGCTGACCGGCCACGCCAAGGGTGGAGCGGCGCTCTTCCAGATGGCGGGGCTGACCCAGCTGTTCTCCAGCGGGGTGGTACCGGGCAACAAGTCGCTCGACTGCCTGGATCCGGCCTTCGAGGAGGACACCTTCCTGGTATGGCCGCGACAGCCGCTGAAGGTTGGCACCGTCAAGGCTGCCGTCCTGACCTCTCTGGGGTTCGGACACGTTGCCGCGCTGGTGGCGCTGGTCCATCCGGGCGCCTTCGAGCAGGCCATCGCCAACGCGCAGGGCGAGGAGGCCGCTCGGGCATGGCGCGAGCAGGCAACCTCGCGACTGGGTGCTGGTAATCGTCAGCTGTCCGCGGGCATGATCGGCCACGCGCCGCTGTTCGAGGAAATCGACGGACGCCGCTTCTCCGGCGACGCGCACGAGGAGGAAGCGGCGATGCTGCTCGATCCCGAGGCACGCCTGGGAGCCGACGGCAACTTCTGATCGGCCTCGGGCCGGAAGCCTCATCGCGGCTTCCGGCCCGGGTGCGATCGGTTGGGCGTTGCGACGCGACGCTGAGCCATCCCCAGATTCTCCCGAACTTGAGGGTTAGCTGTACTTCCTTGGGAGGTTGTGAACGGTTGGGGTAGGTGAAGACCTCCGGGCAGGATGTGGGTTACCAGACTCAACATCTTCACCACGGAGGTCTTCGTGTCCCACGCTAACGCACCTTTGACACCGGAAGGGCGTCGTCGTCTTGCTGTCCTGATCGTCGAGGAGGGGTGGTCGCTACGCCGGGCTGCGGAACGGTTCCAGTGCTCACCAGCGACAGCGAAACGCTGGGCGGACCGGTACCGGGTCGCCCAGCCGCTCACTGACCGCAGCTCGAGGCCGGTCTCGTCGCCGAACCGGCTGTCACGCAGGGCGGAGCACCGGATCATCGCGCTGCGACACACCCGCCGGTGGGGGCCACACCGGATCGCCTACCACCTGCACCTTGCCCGCTCCACGGTGGGCCGGGTGTTGGCCCGGTATGGGATGCCGCGCCTGGTGAACCTTGACCAGGCCACCGGACTCCCGGTCCGCAAGCCTGCCCCGAAACGCTACGAGGCCGCCGCACCGGGCCGGTTGGTGCACGTGGACATCAAGAAACAAGGCCGTATCCCTGACGGTGGCGGTTGGCGGGCCTATGGGAAAGGGTCCGCTCAAGACCGCGCGGCCGGGGTCGCGCGAGGACGAGCCACACGCGCCGGGGCGGCGGGGTCGCGTGGCTACCGGTACCTGCATCACGCCGTGGACGATCACTCCAGGGTCGCCTACTCCGAAATCCTTGATGATGAACGCAGCCAGACCGCGGCGGGTTTTTGGGCCCGCGCGAACGCGTTCTTCCAGAACCTCGGTGTCACGGTGACTGCGGTGATGACGGATAACGGTGCCTGCTACCGCTCCCACGCTTTCACCACCGCCCTCGGGCAGGACGTGAAGCATAAACGGACCAAGCCCTACCGGCCGCAGACCAACGGGAAGGTCGAACGCTTCAACCGCACCCTCGCGGCAGAATGGGCCTACGCGAAGCCCTACGCCAGCGAGAGTGAACGCGAAACCGCCTACACGGCCTGGCTGCACCACTATAATCACCACCGACCCCACACCGGCATCGACGGCCAAACCCCCTCACAACGCGTACACAACGTCACGGGGAAGTACAGTTAGCAGGCGAAGTTGAGGTTCTAACCCTCAACTTCGCCTGCTAAAGCTCAATCTCGACGTGGCGACTGCCGTGCCGCGGCGTGTTCCATGAGAGAACTGACCATCTGGGCAGGTACATATAGGCTGGTGACGTTCGGTGAGGAGGAGAGGCCATGATTCTGGGTGTTGGCACGGACGTCGTTGACGTGGATGCTTTTGCGCATCAGCTCGACGAGCCGGGCTCGCGTTTCTCGCGTGTCTTCACCGGACGTGAGCGACGGACAGCTCAGGCCCGTGCGGCTGAACATGCCCAACCTGGCGGGCAGCCGGAGGTCGCCGCGCACTTGGCGGCCCGCTGGGCCGCCAAGGAATCCTTCATCAAAGCCTGGAGCGCCGCCCTCTACGGCAGGCCCCCGGTGATCTCGGAGACCGACATGACCTGGGCGGACATCGAGGTATCCCAGGACAGGTGGGGGAGGCCTTCGCTCTCGCTCCATGGTGAGATGGCCAGAGCCGTAGAAGAATCGGTGGGGCCTGTGCGCTGCCACGTGTCCTTGACCCACGACGGCCCGGTGGCCAGCGCCATCATTGTCCTCGAGTCGGTCGCATAGTCGTCTGGCTGCCCTTCGGTAACGTTGGTGATCTCATGCTCCTTAAGGGCTGGCATCGGCGTGATCCATCTGGAACGAACTAGGTGCAGAACTGTTGGACTCCCCTTCTCAATGGACATAGAAGTCAAAGACCCTAAGATATCGATTAAGAATAGCGTTTTCATTTATAAGCAGGCTTTTGTCCGCGCTTTAAAGGTTTTTGGCGACTTAGAATTAGACAATGCAGCGTCGAGACCATATCTAGGGGAGAGAACCAATGCAAACTAAAATCGCTTGCGGTGTACTCGTTTTATGTTTTGCAGCATCAATGAGTGCTTGCAGTGACGCTGATAGAGACAGCAGTACCGAGCTTCCTGATGTGCGAGCAACGCACGGCTCGCAACTTACAGTGCCCGGTGCAGTAGCCATTTCCGATGATTGTCGTGGTGCTCTTAACGCTTCAGAGCTTGAAGGAAAGGCAGGAGGTGCCGAAGAGAGCGCAATGGCTTCGACGGTGAGCGAATGTGATAGCTATGATGAGTGGCTAGCTGGAGTAATTGAAAATCCGTCAGCGATGGGCTTGACTTTTGTGACGGAAGATAGCGCACGAATTGCACTTGACACAATTTGCCACGTGTATGATGGCCCCGTCTGTGTTGATGCAAAAGAGTACTTTGATGGCGAGATATATTAACATTTCCACGCCTTTTTACGAAAGAACGACGGCCCGGTGGCCAGCGCCATCGTGGTCCTAGAATCGGTCACATAGCGGTCTTTCACTTCCGTGGTGGGTACCAGGCGTTCGGCACTGCCAATAACGGCAGTGCCGAACGTTGGGTGCCCGCAGAATATTCGTAGCCGGTCCGTGCGCGCTGGCATTAGGCTGGTGCGATGAGCAGCGTGCCAGAAGCCACCCCTATCGACGTCGGATCCTGGCCGCGCCGTCAGCATTTCGAGCACTACTGAAATACCGTGCCGCTGCGCCTACTCGATGGCGGTGGAACTTGATGCGACCGCGTTCGTCGCGACGCTGCGGGCCTTTTCCCGCAAGACCTACATCGTGCAGATATGGGTGCTCGCGACTATTGTCAATAGGCGCGATGAATTCGGGAGGCGTCTCAACGAGCCCGGGCTGCCGCCGTGTGGGAGGCGGTGAATCCCTCGTTCACGGCGCTCAAAGCGCAACGCGAGATGTTCTCCAGCATCTGGGTCCTCTATATCGCCGACTCCGGCTCCTTCCATGACAACGCGATTCCGCTTGTGACCGAGCATTCCCGAGCCACGGATTTCTTTTCGCAGGGAGCTCAGCCGGAGAACTGCTTCGACGCGTCGAGTCTGGCGTGGGCCTCCTTCACCGGGTTCAATCTCAATCCGCATGAAGGCTGGGACCGTCTCGCACCGTTTTTCGCCATCGGCCGTTATTTCAAAGAGAAGAGCGCAACATGGTGCCCCTGGCGATCCAGGTGCACCATGCCGTTATCGATGGCTTTCACGTCTCTCGTCTGGTCAACGACCTGCAGGGCCTGCTCTCGGATCCCGCATGGGTTGGTTGTCCCTCCGGTGGACGCTCCGTAGGCCGGACCGCACAAGCAGTCCCGGAACATAGGGCCCGCGTCTGGGCTATTCAATATGTGCCCCGGCACATGCCGGTGGCGCCTCAAACATAGGTGGCGGCTCGACGATCATCTTCTAGCCAATACTCCCCGGACCTGACATGCTGATCTCAAAGCAGCGACACCCTGCTGCGACGCGAGATTGGTGGATAACATGGCTGCACTGCGCGGAATCTTCCTCACGAGCAAGAATCCGGCCACGACGGCGCATTTCTATCGCGAAGTCGCGGAGTTCCCCCTCGAAGAGGTGGACGTGGATGGCTACTCATACTGGCGCTTGGACCACGGGGGCATCCAGGTGGCAATCCACGACGCTGCTGCCTTCGCCGAATACGCCTATCCACCGGTGCAAGAGTCCAACCTCACCCACCTCTATTTCCAGATTGAGAACCAGGCGGCGTTCGTCGAACGGTTGGGAGAGTTGGGAATCGATCCCGTTACGATCGACGACGTCGTCGTCACCGTCACCGATCCGGATGGGCGCCGTGTCATGTTCGGAACCGCGTGATGGGCACGATATACGAAACCGCCCGGTTGGCGCGGTTAGACGTTGGCTCGCCGTAGCGGTACCGTTCACGGCAAGCTGTCGAAACGGCCACGAGCTGTCGCACCGGCCAGGGGATGCCTTCTCAGCCTTACAGCTCGGCCATACCCGCTAGACCCTGATAAGGGTTCCCGACAGGACCCGGCGATCTCGACAGGACCCGGCAGTAAGGAACAGAAATGAACGCAGCACAGCCAGACGCGGATTCAGCGGCGCGAGATGAAGCCATTGTCGCCCAGATCCACGCTCCCATCGAGGTTACGCTGGAGAGGGATGGCGACGAGTCGGTGCTGATCATGCGCAGACGCTTGGTGCACGATCCGCGGCTGCTATGGAAATTGATCTCAGAGCCGGAATTGCTGGCTTGCTGGTCTCCCATTGTCCCCAGCCGTCCTCTCACTCGTGTTGGGCCGGCAACCTGTAGCGAGAACCCCGGCGCCCAGGCAGTGGATGCGGAGGTACTCGTTGCCGAGGAGCCTCACAAATTGGTGCATCGTTGGGGACCGGAACTGCTGGTATGGACCATACGCTCGGCTTCCGCGGCTGCTCCGATCCTCGAAAAGCCCTTGGCTGCTCAAACTCCGACACCCTCTCAAACTCCAACACCTGCTCCAGAAGATCCCGCTCCCGAGGGATCCGTTCTCGAACTGCGCCAGGTTCTCAGCGACGCTGGTGGGGCGGCCCCCAACGCTGCAGGTTGGCAGATCGTCTTCGCAAGGTTGGCGGCTGAGGATGGCAGCGCACGGGAAAGGGTGGTCGGAGAACGGGCATTGGCCTACGACTTCCACGAATTGCTCGGTCGCCATAGCGCGTCGTTCGCGAGTTCCTGAACCGGCCTGTCGGCTCAGGAAGTGCAGCTCTTTACCGGCGTGCTCGGATGGACTCGCCAACAGCTTGCCTCAAGCCGAGCCGACCACGGATAGAGCGTCCGGTAGTGACCAGCCACAGGTAGAGCACTCCCCACGGCGATAAGACCCAAGGCGATAACCCGGACGTAAGTCACAGGTCCGCCACTCGGATCATTCTGTGCCAGTATGTGGGCACTGCGATAGCCTGTAACAGCCGCAACTGGCGCCTGAGGTGGTCCACCACCGGGAAGCGGCGCAATGTTCAGCGACAGCCGGTCGCTCGCCTGGGCCGGTATTCGCCATTCGCAGGAGGATACATGTCGGAACTCAACCAGCACATCGCCGAACTCGATCCAGAGGTAGCGGCGGTACTCGATTCAGAGCTGGTTCGCCAGCGCGAATACCTCGAGATGATTGCCTCGGAGAACTTCGTGCCGCGCGCTGTCCTGGAGGCCCAGGGCTCGGTACTGACCAACAAATACGCCGAGGGTTATCCCGGCCGCCGCTATTACGGCGGTTGCGAAGAGGTGGACAAGGTCGAGACTCTGGCGATCGAGCGTGCCAAGTCCCTCTTCGACGCCGACTATGCCAACGTCCAGCCTCACTCTGGCGCCCAGGCCAATGCAGCTGTCTACCACGCGCTCGTTCAGCCCGGCGACACAGTCATGGGTCTCGAGCTGGCTCATGGCGGCCACCTCACGCACGGAATGAAGATCAACTTCTCCGGCAAGAACTACAACATGGTGGCCTACGGCCTTGATCCGGAGAACTTCCGTATCAACATGGACATCGTCCGGGAGAAGGCCCTGGAGACCCGCCCGAAGATGATCATCGCCGGCTGGTCCGCGTACCCGCGCCATCTCGATTTCGCGGCCTTCCGCGAAATCGCGGACGAGATCGGCGCATACCTCTGGACAGACATGGCGCACTTCGCCGGCCTTGTCGCGGCGGGTCTGCATCCGAATCCGGTCCCTCATTCGGATGTCACCTCGACCACCATTCACAAGACGCTGGGCGGCCCGCGTTCCGGCCTGCTCCTGTCCAACAACGCGGAGGCGTTCGGTCGCAAGCTGAACTCGGCCGTGTTCCCAGGCCAGCAGGGCGGCCCTCTGATGCATGTCATCGCGGGTAAGGCCGTGGCCCTCAAGATCGCTGCGGGCGAGGATTTCAAGGACCGCCAGCGCCGCACCGTCGAGGGCGCCCAGATCCTTGCCGAGCGCCTCTCCGCCCAGGACGTCAAGGAGGCGGGCATCTCCCTCGTCACCGGCGGTACCGATGTGCACCTGGTGCTCGTCGACCTGCGCAATTCTCCGATGGATGGCCAGGAGGCCGAGGACCTGTTGCACAGCGTCGGCATCACCGTGAACCGCAACGCCGTTCCGTGGGATCCGCGTCCGGCCCGTGTCACCTCCGGCCTGCGCATCGGGACTCCAGCGCTCGCCACCCGTGGTTTCGGAGCGGCCGAGTTCGCCGAGGTGGCCGAGATCATCGCCACCGCGCTGGCTGCCGGCCCCGCCGCCGACGTCGACTCCTTACGCGCTCGCGTCAAGAAGCTCACGGACGGCTTCCCGATGTACGAGGGTCTCAACCAGACGGGTGCTGCCTGATGGTTGCCCAGATCCTCGACGGCAAGGCCACCGCCGCGGTCATCAAGGCGGAGCTGGCGGAACAGGTTGCGGAACTGCGCGAACACGGCATCGTCCCCGGTTTGGGGACCTTGCTCGTGGGCCAGGACCCCGGTTCGGTCTCCTATGTGGCGGGAAAGCATCGGGACTGCGCGGAGGTCGGGATAGCCTCCATTCGCGAGGATCTTCCCGCTGAGGCGAGCGAGGCCGATGTGCGCGCCGCCATCGAGCGGCTCAACGCCGATCCCGCCTGCACGGGATACATCGTGCAGCTTCCGTTGCCCAAGGGCATGCCCGTCAACGATTTGCTGGAGCTCGTCGACCCGGAGAAGGACGCGGACGGGTTGCACCCGATGAATCTCGGGCGCCTCGTGCTACGGGTCAACGAGGAGGTCACCTCCCCGTTGCCCTGCACACCCGCCGGCATCGTCGAGTTGGTCGAGCGTCATGGTATCGACCTCGCGGGCAAGGACATCTGTGTGTTGGGCCGTGGCGTCACGGTCGGCCGCTCCATCGGTTTGCTGTTGACGCGCCGCGCCATCAACGCCACGGTCACCCTGTGCCACACCGGCACGCGCGACGTCGCGGAGAAGGTGCGTCAGGCCGACGTCGTCGTCGCGGCCACCGGCCAGACCCACATGGTCAAGCCCGAGTGGATCAAGCCCGGGGCCGTGGTTTTGGACGTGGGCGTCTCGCGCGTCTGGGATGAGGCGGCGAACCGCTACCGCGTCGCGGGCGACGTCGATCCCGAGGTCGCGGAGGTCGCCGATTGGGTTTCCCCGAACCCGGGGGGAGTGGGGCCGATGACGCGCGCCATGCTCCTGGCCAATGTGGTGGCGACGGCTCGCCGGCAAGCTAACCTGTAATGGAGGCGGGTGGCGCGGCCTCGGCGTGATCCGAAGGCCGGACAGGCCGTGGCACGGTATCCGGCCCGCATCGCCCTTTGCAGCGATGCGGGCCGCGTCTCGCCGCCGACCATGGCCGACGGCTGCCGTTCGGGCGGCAGAGTCCCAATCGGGCGGCAGAGTTCCAACCGCCATGTGGCAGCCGCAGTCGAGTTCGCCCCGGCCTGCCGCGCTTTCACCCATCCACCATCCATTATCGAAGGAAGGACTCTCCATGAGAATCACAACCTGCAACGTCAATGGCATCCGAGCCGCCGTCCGCAAGGGCATGCAGGACTGGCTCGCCGCCAGCCAACCCGACGTCCTGCTGCTCCAGGAGGTGCGAGCTCCCGAGGAACTCGTCCCTGAACTCATCGGCCCCGGCTACCAGGTGTTCGCGCGCGCCTGCGACATCAAGGGGCGGGCCGGTGTGGCGATTGCGGTGCGTGACGGGATCGAAGTCGGCGAGGTGCGCGACGGCGTCGCGGGTATCGCCGACGACGGCGCCCCATGCGAACAGATTCCCGTGGACACCGGCCGCTGGCTCGAAGTCGACCTGCCCGCTCACGACCTCACCGTGGTATCCGCCTACCTGCATTCGGGCGATGCCAAGAGCGAGGAGAAGATGGCAGCCAAGTACGCCCATCTCGAGTTGGTGACACGCCGTCTCCTGGAGCTGAAGGCCTCCGGTCATGTGCTGGTGGCCGGGGACTTCAACATCGTCCATACCGCCCTGGACATCAAGAACTGGAAACCCAATCACAACAAGACCTCCGGGGTCCTCGATCCCGAGATCGCGTATCTCGACCGCTGGTTCGGGGAGCTCGGCTACATCGATGTCCAGCGCAGCCTGACGGGCGAGGAACAGGGCCCCTATACCTGGTGGTCGCAACGCGGCCGGGCTTTCGAGAACAATGTGGGCTGGCGTATTGACTACCACATGGTCAATCCGGAGCTGGCGGAGCTCGCCGAAGACTTCCTGATCGATCGTGCGGCCACCTATGACACGCGCTGGTCGGATCACGCCCCGTTGACGGTGAGCTACAACCTCGGCTAGATCCTTCTCTCGTGCTTTGGGCGGCGTCATTTCAAGCCATAGACACCGGCGTGGGTGGCTCCTCCGCTACCCTGTGCATTAGTGTGACGTCGGTGGATATGGCAGAATCTGCTCATAATTGAGTGATGCGTCACACCGTCAGTCCGGTGCGAAGGAGCTTTTTGTATGCCCAACGAGGAGAAGGCCGACCAGATGTCCTCACATGAGGATGCGCATACCGCGCATGCCGAAGAGAGTTCCGACAGCCCGTCCGTGCAGGAAAAGGTCAAACCTGCCGTGGAGAACGTGAAGAGCCTGGCCGAAAGGGCCCAGGATCTTCGGGTCGCCCGAGCTCTCACCAGATACGGCTCCGCCCGTGGAGGCCTGCTCGCTGGAGGGATCGCATACTCGGGGCTCTTCTCCGTTGCGGCCGCATTGACGATCGCGTGGACGGTTTTCATGGCCGTCCTCGGTTCCAACGAGTCCCTGCGCCAAAATGTGCTGGAAGGCATCGATTCGGCCCTTCCCGGAATCATCGATACGGGCAACGGCAGCGGGATCATCAACCCTGACTCGCTGGTCCTCGACTCCGCCATCAACCTCACCTCCATCATCGCTTTCTTCGTCTTGCTGTGGACGTCGATCTCCACGATGGGGGCAATCGCAACCGCGATCCGATCGATGTTCGGTATCTCCGCCGTCAAGGAGAATCCGGTTCTCATCTACATCCGCAACTTCGGCGGATTCGTGGTGCTGGCGATCGGAGTGGTCGCCTCCTCGGTTCTGGGGGCAGCCGCAAGCGTCATGGGCAGCCAGATCCTCGACGCGATAAATATCGAGGGCACCGTGGGCGGCTATCTGCTGCGCGCCTTGACCTTCCTCATATCGCTGGGCGTGGACATGCTGGTCATAGCCTTCCTGGTACGGGTGATGGCCGGTGTGCGGGTAGTGCGGAAGGACCTCTGGACCGGCTGCCTGATAGCCGGAATCGGAACCACTGCCATCCGGGTGCTCGGTACCTCCGCGGTGGGCTCGGTGAGCGACAACGCCCTGCTCGCATCTGTCGCCGCAGTGGCCACCCTGTTGCTGTGGCTGAACCTAGGCGCGCGTATCCTGCTCATGGCCTCCTCCTTCATGGCAAACCCGCCGCGTCCCTACAAGATAGAGACTCCCGAGGAAGTTCACTTCACGGAGACCCCCAACTACATCACGCAGACCGTCCCGCAGACCCTGCGGTGGTCCCACAACCCGATCACGGGATCCGTGACCCCGGAGCCCGAAGAAGAGATCGAGTCCGACCAACCCGAGGAGAAGCTCCCGGAGTGGGGAGGCTTGATGGGCAACGTCTCCCACTGGAAGGCGCGGCGCCTGGAGAAGAGAGCGGCGAAGGCGAACCGCAAGGCGGCGAAGGCGCGCGCGAAGTACAAGGACGGCGCGCGCCGGAAGGTGGTCATTGAGGCGAAGAACCGGAAGGGTTCGCACTAGTACAGCGCGCGTGAGATGGGAGAACAATGAACCTTCATGCAATCATTCCGGCGGGTGGAGCCGGTTCCCGGCTGTGGCCGCTGTCGCGGCAGGCAGCTCCGAAGTTCCTCATAGATCTCACGGGTTCCGGCCGGAGTCTGCTACAGGCCACCGTGGACCGTCTCGCTCCGCTCGCAGAGCAGACCCTCATCGTCACCGGCAGCGCGCACGAGGCGTCGGTTCGTGAGCAAGTCCCGGATGCCGACGTCGTCGTCGAACCGTCGATGCGGGGAACGACGGGAGCCATCGGACTCGCCGCTGCGATCATCCAACGCGAGCACGGCGACGTCGTCGTCGGATCCTTTGCGGCCGACCACGTGATTCAGGATGAGGAAGCGTTCCTCGCGGCGGTGCGAACGGCGATACGCAGCGCCGAGGACGGGTATGTGGCCACGATCGGCATCGCCCCCGAACGTCCCTCGACCGCTTACGGCTATATTCACGCCGTTTCACGGCAGGAGGAGGGCCCGGGCGCGGATAAGCTCGAGGCCGACGGGAGTGCGGCGCTACCCGTCGAGGAATTCGTGGAGAAGCCGGATGCGGACACAGCGGCCGCTTACCTCGCCACCGGCGAGTATTTCTGGAATGCGGGCATGTTCGTTGCCAAGACATCCGTGCTGCTGGCCGCGCTGGAGCGCTTCCATCCAGAGATCGCAGCTCCGCTGCTCGAACTCGCCGCTCGTTGGGGAGGACCGGGCCAGGAGGCCGCCGTCGGTGAGCTGTGGGACCCGCTTCCCAACGCCGTGATCGACCGGGCTGTCGCCGAACCTCTGGCCGCCGAGCGCGGGGTGAGTGTGGTCCCCGTGGAAATGGGATGGTCGGATGTGGGCGACTACGCATCTCTCGCAGAGGTCATCGATGAACCTCAACTTTCACGCCAGATATCCCCCGGAGGGCAGGCCCAACGGGCCCTGACCGTCGACGCCCCGGGAAGCCTGGTTTACACCCATTCAAAGCCTGTTGTAGTGATAGGCGTTCCGCAGGCCGTCGTGGTGGAGATGGACGATGTCATTTTGGTGACGCAGGCCGACGCATCTCAGCAGGTGAAAGAGGCTATTGATGCGCTGAAAGACAACGATCTCGACGGGCTACGATAGCGGTCCCGACATGCGGGAAGAACCCCGTTTCAGCCGTGGATATGGTGGACCGCATTTTTGCTTGCATTGAAGATTAGCTTTTGGCTTAAAAATGTTGCCTCGGGCACGTAGACTGTGTTGTGTCCGACGTCGAACAACCGACGTCTGCAGACACAAACACTCAGGAGATACGCGTGAAAAACACCAAGTTTGCCGCGATCCTCGGCGTAGCGGCGCTGGCACTCGGCGCTTGCGGCGGAGGCAATGGCGGCGATAGCGACGGCGGGGAAACCGCCGAGAAGATTGATTACACCGCCTGTCTGGTGTCCGATGCGGGTGGTTGGGACGATAAGTCCTTCAACGAATCCGCAATGAACGGCCTTCAGCAGGCCGTCACGGAGCTTGGTGTCCAGGAGAACGACGCCGAGTCCAAGGATTCCACCGACTTCGAGCCCAACGTCCAGTCGATGGTCGATTCCGGTTGCAATGTCGTAATCGGTGTCGGGTTCAACCTCGCCGATGCCATCGGCGCTTCTGCCGTGGCCAACACGGATGTCAACTTCGCCCTCGTGGATTCGACCTTCGCGGAAGAATACGCCGGCGATAACACCCGCGCCCTCGTCTTCAACACCCAGGAAGCCGCCTACCTCGCCGGGTACGCTGCGGCCGCTTACACCAAGACGGGAACCGTTGCCACCTTCGGTGGTATCCAGATTCCTTCCGTCACCATCTTCATGGACGGCTTCGTCGACGGCGTCGCCAAGTACAACGAGGACAATGACGCCGACGTCAAGGTTCTCGGTTGGGACAAGGAGAATCAGACCGGCCAGTTCACCAACAGCTTCGACGATCAGGCTCTCGGTACCCAGGTCGCCCAGCAGTTCATCCAGCAGGGTGCGGACATCATCATGCCCGTCGCCGGCCCGGTCGGACTCGGCGCAGCGGCTGCGGCTCAGTCTGCAGGCGACACCTACATCATCGGTGTCGACTCGGACTGGTATGAGTCCACGGAATACGGTTCGATCGTCCTGACCTCGGTCATGAAGGAGATCGGCGCTTCGGTGTTCGACACCATCAAGGTCGGCTCCGAGGACAGCTGGTCCTCCGATCCTTACATTGGAACGCTGGAGAACGGTGGCGTAGACATCGCTCCCTTCCATGACTTCGAGGATCAGCTCCCCGAGGGTCTGACCGACGATCTCGATCAGCTCAAGCAGGACATCATCGATGGCACGATCACGGTGGAATCCGAGAGCTCTAACTAAGAGTTGCGAATTCTGACCAACTAAACGGAGGGGCCCGGCCACTCGCTCCCGGCGAGCGGGACGGGCCCTTCTGCTGCTCGTCTGCAGCCGTGAAAAAGCGGCTTGCGACGGCTGTGCAGCTCAATACTTGTTTGATAAGATGTCTCACCTACCACCAAATGGTGGAGATTCAGAAACGACTGAAGCTCAGGATCTGTGGCGATTCGTGCTTCAGGACGATTTCTATCCGCTCATCGGCGGATAACGAAAGGCAGGCTACAGTGCAACTGGAGCTCCGGGGGATCACAAAAAGATTTGGCCCCCTTGTTGCCAACGACCACATCGACCTTGTCGTCGAGCCTGGAGAGATCCATGCCCTGCTCGGTGAGAATGGCGCTGGCAAATCAACACTTATGAATGTCCTCTACGGCATCTACGACGCCGATGAGGGGGAAATCCTGCTCGATGGCAAGCCGGTGACCTTCGCGACGGCAGGAGATGCCGTTGCCGCTGGCATCGGCATGGTCCACCAGCACTTCATGCTTGTGCCTGTGTTCACGGTGGCTGAGTCGGTCGCCCTAGGCTATGAGCCGACCAATCCCGCCGGAATCATCGACATCAAGAAAGCCCGGGAATTGGTCAAAGAGGTATCCGGCCGATTCGGCTTCGATATCGATCCGGATGCTTACATCGAGGATCTCCCCGTGGGAGTCCAGCAGCGTGTCGAGATCGTGAAGGCGTTGTCGCGCGACGCCTCCGTCCTGGTCCTCGATGAGCCGACGGCGGTGCTCACGCCGCAGGAGACAGATGAGCTCATGACCATCATGAGGCAGCTGGCCGCGGGTGGCACCTCGATCATCTTCATCACGCACAAGCTGCGCGAGGTACGCGCGGTCGCGGACAAGATCACGGTGATCCGTCGCGGCAAGGTCGTCGGAGAGGCCGAGCCGACCTCCACCGAGGCGGAGCTGGCCACGATGATGGTGGGCAGGCCGGTCCTCCTGAGGGTCAAGAAGGACTCGTTCGATCCGGGGGACGTGAGTCTTTCGCTGAAAGGCGTCTCGATGCTCGATGGCTCCGGGAACGTCGTACTCGATCACGTCGACCTCGACGTCCGCAAGGGCGAGATCGTGGCCATTGCCGGTGTTCAGGGCAATGGCCAGTCCGAGCTTGCTGACGTCATCCTCGGCCTGGAGACGCCGAACGAAGGCTCCGTGCGGCTCGAAGGCAAGGAGCTCAACAAGCTCAATGTCCGCCAGCATCTTGAAGCCGGGATCGGTTTCGTACCCGAGGACCGCTCCACAGATGGCATGATCGCGAGCTTCTCCGTGGCCGAGAACCTGGTGATGGACCAGTATCGAGACGAGCCTTTCGCGAAGGGCCCGGTGATGAAGCCCCGCGTGGTGCTGAAGAACGCCGAGGAGCGTACCGAGGAGTTCGACATCCGCCTCACCCGCGTGACTGACCCGATCTCCACACTCTCCGGAGGAAACCAGCAGAAGGTCGTCGTGGCTCGCGAGCTCTCCCGAAAGCTGAGTCTGTTCATGGCGAATCAACCCACGCGCGGTGTGGACGTGGGCTCGATCGAGTTCATTCACCAGCGCATCGTGGAGACCCGCGACGCGGGAGTGCCCGTGCTGGTCGTTTCCTCGGAGCTGGACGAGGTGGTGGGTCTGGCCGATCGCATCGCTGTCATGTACCGCGGCGGCATCGTCGGCGTGGTACCTTCCGATACCTCCCGAGCGGTTCTCGGCCTCATGATGGCCGGGGTTCCCTACGAGGAAGCAATTGAGAACGAATCAGAGGAGGTGGCCCAGTGAGCAAAGAGAAAACAGATAAAGAGGCAGCTGCGTCCAAGGCAAGCGTCGGGCAGTGGGTGAAGGCCGCCGTCTTCGTAGGCCTGCGGTCAACCTGGCTTGTCTACGTTCTTGCTTTCATCATCTCCCTGCTGGTAGGCGCGATCCTCATCGCGATCTCCGGTGCCAGCATCACCGAGGCCTATCTCGCGATGTTCCGCGGGGCCATCTTCAACTACAACGCCAATGACCTCGCCGGAATGCTCAAGCCGCTGACCACCAGCATCTACGCCGGCGTTCCGCTGATCATCGGCGGGCTCGGTCTGGCGCTCGGCTTCAGGGCCGGACTGTTCAACATCGGTGGGCAAGGCCAGCTGATCTGCGGCGCCATCGTTGCGGCCTACATCGGCTTCGCCTTCGATCTGCCCGTCGGGCTGCACCTGGTCGCCTGCCTTGTGGGAGCAGTGATCGCGGGCGGCATCTACGGTTGGATCGTCGGCTTCCTCAAAGCGAAGACCGGGGCGAACGAGGTCATCCTGACCATCATGCTCAACTCTGTGGCGCTGCTGGGCCTCAACTACCTGTTGACCCAATCGGCGTTCCAGCGCCCGGGTTCCTCCAACCCCCAGTCCGAGATCATCGCCAAGGGCGCCCAGATGCCCGCGCTTCTGCCAGCCCCCTTCCAGCTGGACCTGGGATTCGTCGTCGCCATTCTGGTGGCGTTCTTCGTGTGGTGGTTCCTCGAGCGCTCGACGTGGGGCTACGAGCTCCGAGCGGTGGGCGCCAATCCGAATGCTGCACGGACCGCGGGAATGTCGATCGCCTTCGTCACTGCGATGACCATGGCGCTGTCCGGCGGGCTCATGGGCCTTGCCGGCGGTGTGCAGATCACCAGCACCATGAAGTATCTGACGGGGGACGTGGCGGGATCCATCGGCTTCGACGCCATCACGGTGGCCCTGCTGGGCCGCAACCGTCCGATGGGCACATTCTTCGCCGGTCTGCTCTTCGGCGGGTTCAAGGCCGGTGGGCGCATCATGCAGGCTCAGGCCGATGTGCCGATCGACATGGTGCTCGTCTTGCAGTCCGTTATCGTCCTGCTCATCGCCGCGCCTCCTTTCGTGCGGTGGATCTTCCGTTTGCCCAAGTACACGGATATGACGATCCGTGAGTACATCACCCTTCAGTCCAACAAGGAGGTGGCGGCATGAGCGTCCCGGTAGCAACTGAGGTTGCCCCCGTCAATCACGGTGATATCGTTGCCAAGATCAGTTGGAAGATGCCGATCTCCTACGTCATCGGCACATTGATCACCCTCTTCACCGCTCTGAAGGCGGAGGACGTCGCGGTCTACAGATTCAACCTGAGCCGCAACGATCGCTTCCAGATCCCGGATTGGTCCGTCAACGCGCCGATGCTGTGTTGGATCCTCACCGCCGTCATGGCGGTCATCTCCATCTACTCGATCTATCGTGCCATCGCCCGCAAACCCGCGGGAGTGGTCGTGGCCGTGATCGCCGCGGTCAGCGTGGTGTTCGCCCTGCTCACATGGCAGGGAGGCGGGTCCGCCGGCAGCATCACCCTGACCGCCACGCTGGCTGCGGCGTTGGCGCTGTCCACCCCGCTGATCTTCGGCTCGCTCTCGGGCGTGGTCGCGGAGCGTTCGGGAGTCGTCAACATCGCCATCGAGGGTCAGCTGCTCACCGGAGCGTTTGCGGGGGTCGTGGTGGCCTCGGCGTCGGGTTCGGTGTGGTTCGGCCTGGTGGCCGCTCCGATAGCCGGGGCCCTCATGGGAGCACTGCTGGCCCTGTTCGCGGTGCGATACAACGTGGACCACATCATCGTGGGCGTCGTTCTCAACACCTTCGCACTCGGATTGACGACGTTCTTCTTCTCGACGATCCTCTCCGAGAGGCCGGAGTTGAACTCGTCGAGCATCCACCTGACGACGATCAAGATCCCACTTCTCGGGGACATCCCGATCCTCGGTCCGGTGCTCTTCAATCAGACGGTCCTGACGTACTTCATGTACGTCGTCATCATCGTCTTGACGATCTACCTGTTCCGATCCCGCTGGGGCCTGCGCCTGCGCGCCTGTGGCGAGCATCCGCACGCGGCGGACACCGTGGGCATCAACGTACGCCGTGTTCGTTTCTCGAGCACCCTGCTCTCCGGAGCGCTCGCGGGTATGGGAGGCGCCTATTTCACGATCGGTGCTTCGATCGGTCACAGCTTCAACAACAACATGTCCGCCGGCAACGGCTTCATCGCCCTTGCCGCCATGATCCTGGGCAAGTGGCATCCGCTCGGAGCCCTGGGAGCCGCGGTCATGTTCGGTTTCGCCAAGGCTGTGGCCATCCTGATGCCGAGCTTGAACCTCAATGCGCCCTCTAACCTCATCAACATGATTCCCTACCTCGTCACGATCCTCGCCGTCGCAGGCTTCGTCGGCCGTTCGCGGCCGCCGGCAGCGGAGAACAAGCCGTACGTCAAGGCCTAGGAATCGCGGCGAGAGCCGGAAGCCACTCATTGGCGGGCCAACCTCACCCGGGTTGGCCCGCCATTTCCAACACCACACAGGGGGATCAATGGAGATAACATCCCAGATTTGGGCTCAGCTGCACGAACGCGCAGTCGAGGCGATGCGCCACGCATATGTACCGTATTCCGGCTACCCGGTGGGCGCGGCCGGACTGGGCGAGGACGGCACCATCTATTCGGGTTGCAACGTCGAGAATTCCAGTTATGGGATCGGGCTGTGCGCCGAATGCGGCATGATCAGCGAGTTCATAAAGAGCGGCGGCAAACAGCTCGTCGCCGTAGCTGCGGTCAACGGAAACGGCGATCCCGTGGTTCCGTGTGGCCGTTGCCGCCAGTTGATCTTCGAGCATGGAGGCGGCCGGGCCCTGGTGGCCATGCCCGCCGGCATCATGCCGATGACCGACGTCTTACCTTACGGCTTCGGTCCCGACGATCTGAAAGCTGTGCCAACCGCAACCTACAAGGAGATGCCCCGTGACTGAGCCGTTCGATGCAGTGGATGTCATCCGTACCAAGCGAGACAGGCAGGTTCTCAGCGACGCGCAGATCGACTGGGTGATCGACGCCTATACACGTGGCGTTGTGGCGGACGAGCAGATGTCCGCTCTGGCCATGGCGATCTTCCTCAATGGGATGAACCGCCACGAGATCTCGCGCTGGGCCCAGGCGATGATCGACTCGGGTGAGCGCATGGACTTCCAGTCGCTGCCGCGTCCCACCGCGGACAAGCATTCGACGGGCGGCGTGGGGGACAAGATAACCCTCCCGCTGGCGCCTCTTGTGGCGGTCTTCGACGTTGCCGTTCCGCAGCTCTCCGGCCGTGGGCTGGGCCACACGGGTGGTACGCTCGATAAACTCGAATCCATCGAAGGATGGCAGGCCAACATCTCGAACGAGCAGATCTATCGTCAGCTCGGCACGGGATCGGGAGCCATCATCTGCGCCGCCGGTGCGGGGCTCGCTCCGGCGGACAAGAAGCTCTACGCCCTGCGCGACATCACCGCCACCGTGGACTGCATTCCGTTGATCGCCACCTCGATCATGTCGAAGAAGATCGCGGAGGGGACGGACGCCCTCGTCCTCGACGTCAAGGTCGGTTCCGGCGCCTTCATGAAGAATATCGACGACGCCCGCGTACTCGCCAACACCATGGTGGACCTGGGGCACGACGCCGGCGTCAACACGGTCGCGCTGTTGACGGACATGTCCGTGCCGCTCGGTTTGACCGTTGGAAACGCCCTGGAGGTGCGCGAGTCCGTTGAGGTCCTGGCCGGTGGCGGGCCCTCCGACGTCGTCGAGCTGACGATCGCGCTGGCGCGTGAGATGCTGGAGGCCGCCGGGCAGCCCGATGCGGATGTGGAAGCCGCGTTGAAGGATGGGCGTGCCATGGACAAGTGGCGCGAGATGATCGGTGAGCAGGGCGGAGATCCGGACGCACCCCTTCCCGTCGCAGCGCATCAGCACGACGTCGTCGCCGAAAGCGATGGCATACTCTCCGAGTTGGACGCCCTCAAAGTCGGGGTGGCCTCATGGCGCCTCGGTGCGGGCCGTGCACGCAAGGAGGATCCCGTGCAGGCGGGCGCCGGCATCGAGATATTCGCGCGCCCCGGCGATCGCGTCAGGAAGGGCCAGAAGCTTCTGACCCTGCACACGGACACGCCAGAGCGCTTCCCGCGCGCTCTCGAATCACTCGAGGGGACCGTGACCGTCGCGCAGGAGGCTCCCACCCTCGCCGGCTCGGTGATTCTGGAGCGCATCGCGCGCTAGATGCAGGCCGCTATCTCGGGAAGAACCGAGTATTTCCCGAGAAAGCTGCACCATCTGCGCGGATTGGGAGGCGAGCGTGCCACGGCACTGTTTCAACCACTAAAATTTCAGTTGTCTACGTGAACGAGAGAAGGAATCTCCATGGCATACACAAGCGATCAGGTTGCTCGCCTGGTTGATCACACACTGCTCAAGCCCGAGGCCACGGACGCGGATCTGCGCGCTCTTATCGAGGACGCCAAGCGGATCGGAACCTATTCCATCTGTATCTCGCCCAATAAGTTGCCGCTGCCCGCCGATATCGATCTTGGCGAGGTCAAGCTCGCGGTTGTCGCGGGTTTCCCCTCGGGTGCGCACCAGAGCGAGATCAAGGCGGCCGAGGCCTCGCGTGCGGTGGCCCAAGGGGCCGACGAGGTGGACATGGTGATCAACGTGGCCGACGCCGTCCAGAACAACTTCGACGCTGTCGAGGCCGACATCCGGGCCGTGCGCGACGCGATGCCCTACGGGGTCCTGAAGGTCATCATCGAGTCGGCCGCTTTGACGGACGATCAGATCGTGGGCGTGTGCAAGGCGGCCAAGGCCGCCGATGCCGATTTCGTCAAGACGTCCACGGG
Organism: Actinomycetaceae bacterium L2_0104; assembly: GCA_047501485.1. Taxonomy (GTDB): domain Bacteria; phylum Actinomycetota; class Actinomycetes; order Actinomycetales; family Actinomycetaceae; genus Ancrocorticia. The sequence continues at coordinate 594,263 of JAZDRN010000001.1, forward strand.
TTTCCACCCGGCCGGCGGCGCGTCGGTGCATGCCGTCGAGCTGATGAAGAAAACCGTTGGTGATGACCTCGAGGTCAAGGCGTCCGGCGGTATCCGCGATGGTGCGTTCGCCTCCGAGCTGCTTGCGGCCGGTGCGACCCGCCTCGGCCTGTCCTCGACCCAATCGGTCCTGGATACGCTCTGATAAACGGCGCCTCGGCGCCTGAGCGCGGAAAAGGGTGGTGCCCAGGTTGGGTGCCGCCCTTTTCGTTCGCCGCCCGAGGGAGTCCCGCCCGCGGTTGGGGTGGCACCTTGCGTGATCAGTGACACCTTGCTCGATCCGTGACGGCCCGCGCGATCCGTGACGGCCCGGGCAGTGGCGAGAGCGTCACATATCGCCACCGGCGTCACTCGTTCACGGGGACCGGCGGGGATGAAGGACCGTCCCGCCCGCGGTAACACCTATGCGGTGGTGCCCCTACTTCTTTTGTTAAGCCGCCGGGGACCTCCCCGGCTACCCGAGAAGGCCTTCTCCATTCTCGTGGGCCTCGCCGGCAAGAAACTGTTAGCCGACCTGCAGCCTCCTCGCCGGCAGCAATTTTCGCCGGCAGGCTTTTCACCGGAAGGAGACTGTTCGCCGGAAGGAATCTCCCTAGAAGTCGGCGAGGCCGCGACCCGCCTCGGTGAAGGCCGCCTGGGCGGCGTTGCGCGCCACCAGATCGAGGAGCTCCGGAGATAGCCCCGCCTCGACGGCTCCGCGGCGGTATTCGTAGCGTAGATCGGTTGCGCTGGTGGTCGGGTTGTCCGTGTTGAGCGTGACGGGAACGCCCGCCGAGAGCAGGGCGTGCACCTGATGTTCCGCGAGGCTGGGGGAGGCCGCCGTCTGGACATTGCTCGTCAGAGCGGTCTCCAGGGTCACGCCGCGTTCGGCGAGCAGCTCCATGAGCTCCGGGTCCTCGGCCGAGCGGACCCCGTGCCCGATCCTCTCGGCTCCCAGTTCGGTGACGGCGACCCTCACATTCTCCGGGCCTCCCGCTTCCCCAGCATGGATGGTGACGTGCATCCCGGCATCGCGCGCACGCGCGAAAGCGGGAGCGAAATCCTCCAAGGCGAATCCCTGCTCGTTGCCCGCCATATCCACCGCGCACCACACGTCGGGAGAGGCGAGGATGGTGTCCATCTGCTTGTGAGCGGAATCCGCGCCCAGGTCCCTGACCACGATGGCGATCTTGCCCACGGGCAGACCGGTGCGCAGTGAGCCCGCGATGATGCCGTCGTCGATGGCCTCGACGACGGCATTGGGGTCCAGTCCCGTTTGAGAACTGATGAACCAGGGGCTGAAGCGCAGCTCCACGTAATCGAGGCCGCCGTCGAAGGCATCCTGTACCGCGTTGTCGCCGGCGACGCGCCAGTCCTCCAGGCTGCGCAGGTAGGCGGCCGCGTTGTCGATATAGGTGAGATAGCTGCGCAGGCTGTCCACGGTCTCGGGTGCGACCACCCGTTCCCTGATCTGGCGTGGGGTGGGTGTGGGCAGTCCGGAACGGCGAGCGGCTTCCACGAGCTGACTGGGTCGCAGGGTCCCCTCCAGGTGGCGATGCAGATCGATCATGGGGCGGGCGGTCATTTTTCTCCTAGGGCCTGTTGCGAGCGCGTTGGGGCGAGGCATGGGTGGTGCTGGGGGGAGGCACGATGCCTGCCAGGCGGAGCGGACCCTGGCCGCTCCTGAGAGAAGGTGGGGGCCTGACTAGATATCAGGCCCCCACCCGGTGGTGTTGCGATGGTGGTCGATGGTGTACCGGGCGGGCTCGGCCGGCACACGGCGCGAGAAGGGGACGTTCAGTGCCCCGCGCGATACCGAGAGGGTTGGCTGATCGCTCAGCTCAGCCGCAGCGCGGCGGCGACGTCGGCCTTGAAGCGCTCCAGCCGATTGTGGGCGATCTCCTTGGCTCCCTCGAGGGCGTCGGGGGCGACCACCGGCGAATAGACCTCCAGGTAACACTTGACCTTGGGTTCGGTTCCCGAGGGGCGGATGATCACCCGATCGTCCTGCTCGGTGAACCACGCGATGCCGTCCGTGGCGGGCAACTCCTCGGAGCCCTCGCTCAAGTCCCAGACGCGCGAGACCTTGGCTCCTGCGAGCTCCGCCGGTGGAGCCTGCCGTACTTTCGCCATGGTGGCGGGGATGACGGAGAGGTCATCGACACGGACCGTGACCGGACCGGAGAGATAGACGCCGTGGCGAACATAGAGGCGGTCCAGCTCCCCCAATAGATCAGAACCGGAATCGCGGAGCCTCGCCGTCAAGAACGCCAGCATGAGACCAGCCGAGAGGCCATCCTTATCGCGTACCGCCTGAGGGTTGACGCAGAAACCGATGGCTTCCTCGTACCCGAACACCAGGTTGCTGGCGCGAGCGATCCACTTGAATCCGGTGAGCGTCGCCTCGTAGTTCACGCCGTGCGCCGAGGCGATCTGCTCCAGCAGGCGGGAGGACACGATCGAGGAGGCGAGAGTCGCCGAGCTTCCCAGCAGGGCGGCGCCTTCGGCCACGTACTCACCCAGAAGCGAGCCGATCTCATCGCCGGAGAGCTGACGCCAGGTGTCGCCGTCGGGCACGGCCGCCGAACAGCGATCCGCGTCCGGGTCGGAGGCGATGACGATGTCCGCGTTGACCTTGGCCGCGAGTTCCTTGGCCAGGTCGAGGGCTCCAAGTTCTTCCGGGTTGGGGAAGGGAACGGTGGGGAAATCCGGGTCCGGTGTGCACTGCTCGGGAACCTCGACGATGTTCGTGAAACCCGCCCCGTCCAGGATGCGGCGCATGATAGGGGTTCCCACCCCGTGCATGGCCGTGTAGACGATCTTGATGTCGCGCGAATAGGCGGCGGGGATGAGTTCGACCGTCTGGTTGATGTAGTCCTCGATCACCGACTCGTTGATCGTCTCATAGCCATCCGCCAGGGGAATCTCGTCCGCCGGGGGAGCCTGGGCAATCAGGGCGGCGATCTCCGCATCCGCCGGGGGAACGAGCTGCACGCCCTTGCCGTCCTCGTCGGCGCAGCGCCCACCCAGATAGACCTTGTAGCCGTTGTCCTGAGCGGGATTGTGCGAGGCGGTCACCATGACGCCGGCATCGGCGTTGAGGTGTCGCACGGCGAATGCCAAGAGCGGGGTGGGAAGTTCGCGCGGCATGATAAGCGCCCGGATACCGGCGGCCGTGGCGATGGCGGCGGTGTCCTCAGCGAACTCGCGCGAGTGGTAGCGGGCGTCGTTGCCGATCACAAGGAGGGCGTCGTCGCCGACCTTCTCCTTGAGGTAGGCGACCAATCCGGCAGCGGCGCGGCGCACCACTGCCCGGTTCATGCGGAAGGGGCCGGGTGCCATAGCGCCGCGCAGGCCGGCGGTGCCGAACTGCAACGGGCCGGAGAAACGGTCGTCCAGCTCCGCGATCGCCGCGGCGTCCCCACCTTCGGCGCGATCCAGCAGCGCGCCGAGCTCCCTGCGGTCGTCCTCGGAGGGATCGTGGGCGATCCAGTTGCGGACCTGGGATACGTTGTAGCTCATTACTTCTCCTCGTCGATGCGGGTGATGATCGCGGCCAGAAGCTTGGAGATGCGCGGGCCTGCCTCGCGGCCCGCCTCCAGCACTTCGGCGTGGTTCAACTGCTGACCGGGTGCGAAGCCCGCGGCGTGGTTGGTGACCAGCGAGATTCCGAGAACCTCCACGCCGGCCTCGCGTGCGGCGATCGTCTCGAGGGCGGTGGACATGCCTACCAGATCCGCTCCGAGCAGGCGGGCCATCTTCACCTCGGCCGGGGTCTCGTAGTGTGGGCCCGTGAACTGGGCGTACACACCTTCGGGTAGGGAGGGGTCGACCTCGTGCGCGATATCGCGCAGGCGCTGGGCGTAAGCGTCGGACAGGTCGACGAAGTTGGCTCCCTCGATGGGAGAGCTGGCCGTCAGGTTGATGTGGTCGCGGATGAGGACGGCGGTGCCCGGCCCCCATTCGGCCACTGTGGAGCCGCATCCGTTCGTCAGCACGGCGATCTTCGCACCCGCCGCGGCGGCCGTGCGCACTCCGTGGGACACGGCGCGTACGCCCTTGCCCTCGTAGAAATGGGTACGGGCGCCGAGCACCAGGGCGTGGTGTCCCGACTGCAACCGCAACGACGTCAGCACGCCGGAATGCCCCTGGACGCCCGAGACTGAGAAGCCTGGAACTTCCGCGGCGGGTATCTGTGCCACCGGTTCGCCGATGAGCTCGGCGGCTCCGCCCCATCCTGAGCCCAGGGTCAGGGCGATATCGTGTTGTGCTACTCCGGTGCGTTCCGCGATGACTGCGGCGGCCTCGGCGGCGAGGTCTGCCGGTGATGATGTCGTTTTCTCCATAACACAAAGTTACAGCCCTTCGCCCGCCCACGCATCCCACAGATTTCAGCATCCTTGCCCTGTTATCGTAGCCCGGGCGTATTGGCGTGTTTTCCGTCATGAGATCGGCTTTTCATGGGACAATCACGCTGCTTTCGCTAGTCTTGACCCATGGACTTGCCCACGGATGTAGTCGACCTTGCCGCAGTGCTCGTTGATATCCCCTCGGTTTCAGGAAACGAAAAGGAGATCGCCGACGTCGTCGAAGACGCGTTGCGCGCTTGCAGCCATCTGGAGGTGCTGCGCGACGGCGACACCGTCATGGCACGTACGAACCTCGGCCGAGCCTCCCGGGTGATTCTCGCGGGCCATCTCGATACGGTCCCGACGGCCCGGAACGTGCCGGGTGTCTTCACCAGGGAGTCCATCGCGGCGGACGGCGCCCCGCCGGCACCATGTCGGGTCGAAGAGGCTACGACGTTGTGGGGCAGAGGCTCGGTGGATATGAAAGCCGGGGCAGCGATCTTCCTCGCGTTGGCGCGCGAGCTGACGAGCCCCCGGCTCGATGTGACATGGGTTTTCTACGACCATGAGGAAGTGGAGGCGAGCCTCAACGGGCTGGGACGCGTCCAGCGCAACCACCCCGATTGGCTCCGGGCGGATATGGCGGTACTCGGCGAGCCGACCAGCGGTGCCATCGAGGGAGGCTGCAACGGTACGATGCGCCTCCACATCACAGCCCACGGTGTCGCCGCGCACTCGGCGCGCCCGTGGATGGGAGTGAACGCCGTGCACCGTATCGGCGAGGTGTTGCTGCGTCTGGCACGATGGGAACCGCAGGTCCATCGCGTGGGAGGGCTGGAGTATCGCGAGTCGCTGTTGGCAGTCGGCGTCGAGGGCGGGGGAGCCCGGAACTCGGTGCCCGATTCGGCGACGGCGATCGTCAACTTCCGTTTCGCGCCGGACCGCAGCCCCGCCCAGGCGGAAGCGTACGTGCGTTCGCTCTTCGCCGGTGAGGACCTGGACATCGAGGTGACCGACAGTGCTCCCGGAGCCGCACCGGGTATGGATCATCCGGATTTCGCCCTCCTCGCTGGGGAACTGAGCCGGCGCGGTGTGGGAGAACCGACGGCCAAACTCGGGTGGACGGACGTCGCGAGATTCGCCGGGCTCGCGATACCCGCGATCAACTGCGGACCGGGTGATCCGACCCTGGCCCATCGGGTGGATGAGGCCTGCCCGATCTCTCAGATCAGGCAGTTGCACGAAACGTTCACCGCCTGGTTGCTGTGAGGTGGGCCTCGTACATGCCACACTAGGTCCTATGACTCTTCATTCACGATCTCATCAGCGCGGTCCGGCGCTACTGCGGGGAGAGCAGATTCCCGCTCTCACCGCGGACGCCTCCCTGTTGGCACCGGAACAGGGCTCGGAGTGGGCACGGCAGGACCCATGGCGAGTCATGCGCATCCAGGCGGAGTTCGTCGAGGGTTTCGGAACGTTGGCTGATCTGGGCCCCGCCGTGTCGGTCTTCGGGTCAGCGCGGATCGCTCCCGAGGATCCCATATATCGTATGACGGAGGAGGTCGGCCGCCTGCTGGCCCAAGCCGGGCTGGGCGTCATCACCGGTGGCGGTCCCGGTGCCATGGAGGCGGCCAACAAGGGCGCCTCGGAGGCGGGTGGAACCTCGGTCGGACTGGGAATCGAGCTTCCCTTCGAGCAGGGGATAAACGATCAGGTCAATCTCGGGATCAACTTCCGTTACTTCTTCGTTCGCAAGACGATGTTCGTGAAGTATTCGCTGGGCTTCGTCGTGATGCCCGGCGGTTTCGGCACCCTGGACGAACTGTTCGAGGCCATCACCCTGGTGCAGACCCGCAAGGTCTCCTCGTTCCCCATCGTCCTCGTCGGGCGCGAGTACTGGTCGGGCCTCGTGGATTGGATCCGCGGCTCCCTGGTTGCCAACGGCATGGCGGGCGAGGCGGACATACACCTGTTCTCGGTGGTGGACACAGCCGAAGAAGCCGTTGAGGCGGTGCGGCAGGGGATTCACAACCTCGCCAATGCTCGCCGGGCAGAGTCGGCGAGGGCTCCGAAACCCGAGGCATCCGCCAATGCCGGATCGGTCAACGGCGCGGCGCGGATCCGTGGGAAAATCGTTCGCGCCAACGGCAAACGGCCCGAGGCCGTCGAGCGAGTGACCGACGACGGCGAAGCGCTCGCCCCTCCGGCCGACGACGTGAGCGGCGGCGACGGCGTCGAGTGGGAACCGGTGGCAGACAACCCCTCCGAACCGTAGGACCGGGCGCCGATCACCCCGGCAGGACTGCTGTTTCCGGGCGGTCGCAAGGCTTTCAGGGGCACGCGACATCGAACTACTGGGACAACTGGGGCGCGCCCCCGGTACAATGGAGCTGTTGTCGGTATCACTCCGCCGACGGGAAGGAATGCACCATGGCAGCCATGAAGCCTCGCACTGGGGATGGCCCCCTTGAAGTAGAGCGTGAAGGGCGAGGAATCGTCGTCCGAATCCCCGTTGACGGCGGCGGCAGGCTCGTCCTCGAGTTGAATGACGAAGAGGCAACCGGTCTTAAGGAAGCGCTCGCACAGATCGAAAGGTAGTGTGAACTTCTGACGTGGAGGGAGTACCCGATGGGTGCTCCCTCAATTGCTTGCGGTGGTTCCTGGCGCCCTTCTGGCGCCGCAGCAGGCCTCTACCGGAGCGTGGCCAGCAGAAGACCATCTCCCACCGGCACCAGCGCTGTGCGCAGGTCGCTCGATTCCAGGAGATCCTTGCCGAGATTGCGGATGGTGACAACGTCGACTTCCCGGCGGGCAGGATCGGCGACCCTGCCGTTCATGAGAGCGTGAGCCAATACCAGGAGCCCTCCGGGACGTAGCATGCGCAATGCCTCCTGGACATCCCCGGGCGCCTCCAGTGGGTCGCCGTCCACGAGAACGAGATCGTAGGAACGGTCCGCCAGGCGGGGCAAGATATCGGCACTGCGGCCATTGATGATGCGAGCGCGGCCTGCCCGAATGCCCGCGCGGGCGAAGCTGGCCCGCGCGCTGTGCTGAGCCTCGGACTCCACATCGATCGTCGTCAGCATGATGTCCGACGTCGCCCGCAGCAGATGGAGCCCCGAGACTCCGGTGCCCGTTCCCACCTCGACGGCCGAGCGGACGCGCGAGGTCGCCGCCACGACTCCCAGGAACGCGCCGGTGGCCGGTGAGAGGGCCGGGATGTCGTATTCGCGCGACTGCTGCCGTGCCTGGATCGTGATGGCATCCTCCGTGCACACGTCCTCGGTGTAGGCCCACGATTGGGTCTGGTCGGCAGGCATGAGGCTCCTCTCTGTGGCTACAGGCCTATGTTACGTTACGAGAGGGCTGGTGATTCGCCGAAACGAACCATCAGCCCTCAAGCACAGGCGGCGGGCTCTTCGCCCAGCCCGAACCTATCGGCACGTGTCGAGCGCGGCCCCTAGACCGGGGTAACGCTCAGGCCGCGTCCCGACAGATTGCGCGAGCGGCGTGCCAGGCCCGAGGCCACCTTGCGCAGTTCGGCCTGCGCGGGCGAATCGCCCTCCTGGATGGCCCACGGTGCGCCGGTGTCCCCACCCTCGCGGATCTCGGTTTCCAGCGGAATCTCGCCTAGAACCGGAACCTCGTATCCCAGGAGGCTGGACAGCTGAGCGGCCACCGTCTGGCCGCCGCCACTGCCGAAGATGGTGTTCTTGGAGCCGTCGGGCATCGTCATGTAGGACATGTTCTCGATGACGCCGGTGACCCGCTGGCCCGTCTGCTTGGCGATCTGGCCCGCGCGCTCCGCAACCTCTGCGGCGGCGGCCTGCGGGGTGGTGACCACAAGCACCTCCGAGTTCGGGATGAGCTGGGCCACCGAGAGCGCGATGTCTCCCGTGCCCGGGGGCAGGTCCAGCAGCAGCACGTCGAGATCTCCCCAGAACACGTCGGAGAAGAACTGTTCGAGGGCGCGGTGAAGCATCGGGCCACGCCAGATGACGGGCGAGTTGTCCGGGATGAACATGCCGATCGAGATGACCTTCACCCCGTGGGCGACCGGCGGGATGATCATGTCGTCGATGCCCTGGACAGGAGTATCGACCCCGAGCATGCGGGGGATGGAGAAACCGTAGATATCGGCGTCGACGAGGCCCACCTTGAGCCCCTCGGCCGCCAGCGAGGCGGCGAGGTTGGCGGAGACCGAGGATTTGCCCACGCCGCCCTTACCCGAGGCAATGGCGTAGACGCGGGTCAACGAACCCGAGTTGGCGAACGGGTTCTTGCGTTCGGGGGCGCCTCCGCGCAGCTTGGACTGCAGTGCGGAGCGCTGCTCCTTGTTCATGGCACCCATGGTGATGTTGACGGCGGTGACACCTTCGAGCGCACCGACTGTCTTCTGAACATCGGACTGGATGGTCTCGCGTAATGGACATCCCGCGGTGGTGAGCAGAATGTGAACTGAAACGACGCCGGCGTCGCTGACTTGGACATCATCGACCATGTCTAGTTCGGTGATAGGACGGCGGATCTCCGGGTCGATAACGCTCTCGAGACTTTTGCGAATCTCATCGGGGGTAATCATGTTCTCCATGGTACTCGCCGTGACTTGGGACTCGCGAACACCCGGAGCTACCTCACAGCTGCCGAACCGGCCCTACGCTAGAGCGCGGACGAGTATGCTGGCTCGTTGCACACGTTGATGCTTCCCCTCATCCCTCACGACAATCCAGGGCGATATGACTCAGGCGACTACTTCACCACACCCGGCGCGGACACGGATCATCGGGCTCGACGGTCTGCGCGCCCTAGCCGCACTTCTGGTTCTTGTGTTCCATCTGCTTCCCAACTGGCTCGGTTCGGGCTTCGTGGGCGTCGACATCTTCTTCGTACTATCCGGCTTCCTCGTGACCTCCCTGCTTATAAGGGAACGTCGGATCCGCGGGCGCATTGACATCCGAGCCTTCTGGCTACGCCGTGTGCGCCGCCTGGTTCCGGCCGTGGTGGTGGCCACAGTGGGAGGAATCGCGATAGCGCGCTGCGTCGGTGGAGACGCGATCGTCCAGCTGCCGTGGCAGGCCGTCGGCTCTCTCACCGGTACCTACAACTGGCTGGAGATCGTGAACGGGTCCTCGTACTTCGAGCAGCAGTCGCCGCTGCTGTTGACGAATATGTGGTCGTTGGCGGTGGAGCAGCAATTCTATCTGGTGTGGCCGCTGCTCCTGCTGGTCATCGTCCGTTTCCTTCCGCGTAGGCTCCGTCCGTATTGCGCCCTGGCCATCGGTGCCCTCTCGGTCGGATTGCATGTGCTCTACGTGGGGATGGCCGACGACGTCACCCGTGCCTACGTCGGGACCGACTCCCACCTGTTCGGTCTGATGATCGGCGCGGCCATCGCGCTGTGGGTGCCGCGCGCGATGACGGGAGACATGAAGCCCGCCTCTGAAACCGCCAAGCGGATCTGGGGTGTTCTGGTGTGGGTCGGCCTCATCGGGGCGCTCTCCATCGGCATGTTCGTTCCCGATGGTCCGTGGATGTACCCGTGGGGAATGCTCGGCGTCTCCGTTTTCACCGGCCTCACCATCCGTGGCCTGCTGCCCGATGTTTCCTCCGCTTCATCCGATCGGTTGGCCGGGTGGCTGAACCTCCGCCCGATGGTGTGGATCGGGGAGCGCAGCTATGGCATCTACCTGTGGCACTGGCCGCTGTGGGTGGTGGCCTTCTTCGCCTTCGATTGGGGCGTGCTCCCGACCGCTTTCGCGGTCACGGCACTGTCCATCGTCCTGGCACACCTGTCCTACACCTACATCGAAACGCCTATCCGCCAGCTCGGATTCCTCGCGTGGATGCGGCGAGGCATGGAATCGCGCCGTCTGTTGCGCAACCTTCCGCTGGCCGGCGTCGGCGTTCTGGCCATCGCCCTCTTCGCATGGGGCGTGGCGTCCTCACCGGCGCTGAGCACCGCGCAACAGTACGTGGCCCAGGGCCAGCAGGCGCTGGAGAACGGCAAGGAGCAGAGTGAGCCGTCCGGCGACCCGCAGGCTCCCACGGCCCCATCCCCAGACGCTGAGCCCGGCCCCTCCCAGGAGCCTTCGGGCGAGCCCGATCCGCTGCCGCCCCCGGGAGACCGGGTGACGATCATCGGGGATTCCGTGACCCTGGCCTCTGCATCCGCCCTCCAGGAGCAGCTTCCCGGCAGCGTGGTCGACGCCGAGGTCTCGCGTTCCATTCGTGTTCTGCCCTCGATCGCCGGGCAACTCGACTCGCAGGGCCTGCTGCGCGAGTACGTCGTCGTCGCTCTGGCCACGAACGGGTCCATCCGGGACGTGGATGTGGAGAACCTGCTCACCGCGTTGGGCCCTGATCGCAAGATAGTCTTGGTCACCGCCTTCGGCCCCGAGCAGAGCCACTGGATCGGTGAGGCCAACGCCCAGGTGGCGGCGGCAGCCGCGGCACATCCGGAGCAGATTCGGGTGGCGGATTGGGCGGCGATCGCCTCCGCGAGTCCAGACGTGCTTGCGGGGGATCGGATTCATCCCGATGGTGAGGGCGGAAGGCTTTACGCGCAGGAGATCAGCCGGGCTCTGGCTTCCTTCGAGGATGGCGAGCCCCGTCCGGCGAATGCGGACGCCCCCGCCGCCGCGGCTCCCGCGACTGCGGACCGACCCTCGTAATCGTCTGGGGGGAGGAGCCTTCGGACGAGCTCAGCTAGCTCTCCTTGGGCGGATCGACTTGCTGAGCTCCAGCCTCCTCGAGCTGGTCCGTGGCCTCGCGCTGGCTTCGGACGAGGTCGAGTTCGGCCTGCAGCTCCGCGATGCGCTGGTCGCGTTCGGCGAGGCGGGTCTCCCGGTCGCGTTCGAGTTCCGAGAGGACATCGCGCAACTCCGAGCGAACGAAGTCTCGGGTGGCGACCTCTCCCAGCGACATCCGCAGCCCCGCTATCTCGCGCGTCAGATACTCGGTGTCGGCGAGGTTGCGTTCCGCGCGTTGCCGGTCCTGTTCGGCGATGACGCGGTCGCGATCGTCCTGCCGGTTCTGCGCCAGCAGGATCAGCGGGGCCGAATAGGAGGCCTGAGTGGAGAATGCCAGATTGAGCAGTATGAAGGGATAGGGATCCCAGGCGTACTTCTGCGCGAACTGCAGCAGAATCACGTTGGCGGTGATCCACACCACCACGAAAACCGTCATATACAGGATGAAGCGCGGGCTTCCCATGAAACGAGCGGTCGATTCGGCGAATCGGCCGAAGGCATCGGGATCGGATTTGCGCCGGCGCCGGCGACGGCTCGTGGTGTCGAGCGGCTTGTCGAAATCAGCCATGCTGCGCCTCCAGTGCCTCGTCGGTCTCGGTCTCGTCCGCGTCGCGCCAGTCCTCGGGCAGCAGGTGGTCGAGGACATCGTCCACGGAGACGGCGCCCAGCAGCAGACCTTCATCCACCACCGGAATCGCCGTCAGATTATAGGTGGCCAACAGCCTCGTCACGGTGCCGATGCCGTCGGCGGGACCCACGCCCTCCACATCGGTGTCGATGATGTTGCCGATCAGCATGGACGGGGGCTCGCGCAGGGCGCGCTGGATATGAACCACGCCCAGGAAGCGTCCGGACGGGGTCTCCAGCGGGGGCCGGCATACGAACATGATCGCGGCCAGTGCCGGCGGGATGTCCGCACGGCGTGCCGAGGCCAGCGCCTGAGCGATCGTGGCCTCGGGAGGAAGGATGATGGGATCGGTGGTCATGAGTCCGCCGGCGGCGCGTTCGTCGTAGGTGAGCAGACGGCGCACGTCCTCGGCCTCGTCAGGTTCCATGCGCTCCAGCAGCAGGGCGGCCTGTTCGGTAGGAAGCTCGGCCACGAGGTCGGCGGCGTCGTCGGGCTGCATGACGTCCAGGACGTCCGCGGCACGATCCATGTCCAGACCGGAGAGGATGTTGACGCGATCGTCGTTTCCCATCTCTTCCAGGACGTCGGCGAGGCGTTCGTCCGTCAGCTCGTTCGCCACGGCCTGCATGCGATCGGGGGGAAGGTCTCGCAGCACGTCGGCGACGTCTGCGGGCTTGAGCGAACCGATCTGGGTCAGAATCGCCGTGGCACCCTGACTGGCGGCCGTGATCATGAGTCCGGAGACCTGGGATACGGGCACCGTCAGCGAACGCTGCCCGTTCTTCGCCGCGCGGTCCGTGCGCACGTACAGAGTGGTCAGGCGCCACTCCCGTCCGCGCACCTTCTCGATCGCGGCGTCGACGACGACGGCGGATTCCCCGGATTCGCGCAATGTCACCTTGCGTTCGACGAGCTCCGCGAGTACCAGGGTCTCGGCGGGGCGCTGCGAGAAGCGGCGGATGTTCACCAGGCCGGTGGTGATCACCTGGCCGTTGTCGATGGATGTGACCCGCGTCAGGGGAAGGAAGACGCGACGCCTGCCCGCCACCTCGACCACGAGTCCGACGGCAAGGGGGTCTCCTTTGAATCGAAAGAGGACGACGACGTCGTACACGATCCCGACCCGGTCTCCGATGGGGTCGAAAACCGGAGTTCCGACGAGGCGTGCGGCGTAGACGCGACTGGTAGGGGTTGTGCGCGGCATAACGAGACCTATCGTTCGGCGGGAGGAGCGGGGCGTTCGGGAACACGGATCGGCTCCCGGACATCCCGTGGTAGAGAGGGATCAGCCCTTCAGGATGCTGGCGATCCAGGCCTCCACATCGGCAATGGTACGGGGGACGGACTCCGAGAGCCGTTCGACTCCCTTATCCGTTACAAGAATGTCATCCTCGATGCGCACGCCGATTCCGCGGAAGCGCTCGGGAACGAGCAGGTCGTCCTCGCGGAAGTACAGGCCGGGTTCGATGGTGAAGCACATGCCGGGCTGCAGCTGCGCGTCGAGATACATCTCCCGGCGGGCCTGCGCACAGTCGTGAACGTCGATGCCCAGGTGGTGCGAGGTGCCGTGGGGCATCCAGCGCCGGTGCCACATATTCTCCGGGTCCAGGGATTCCCGGGCGGTCCCGGGAAGCATGCCCCAGCCTTCGAGCCGCTCGGCGATGACCTCCATGGCCGCGGCATGCACGTCGCGGAACCTGCATCCCTGTTTACTGGCCTCCTCGAGGGCGCGCTCGCATGCATCCAGCACGGCCTGGTAGACCTCGGCCTGGTCTTCCGTGAAGGTGCCGGAGATGGGAAGGGTACGGGTGATGTCCGCGGTGTAGAGGGAATCGACCTCGACGCCGGCGTCGACCAATATCAGCTGTCCGGGTCGCACGGGACCGTCATTATCGATGAAATGCAGCGTGTTGGCGTGATTGCCCGCGGCGGCGATGGTGTCGTAGCCCAAGCCGTTTCCTTCTTCGCGGGCCTTTGCGCCAAAGGCGCCCTCCACCACTCGCTCGCCGCGACGATGGGCGATGGCGCGGGGGAAGGAGGCGATGATGTCGTCGAAACCTTCGCGGGTGGCCCGGACAGCCTTCCGCATCTCGTCGATCTCCCACGAGTCCTTGGAGAGGCGGATCTCGGAGAGTGCTTCCGCGAGCCCTTCGTCCAGGGAGGATTGGTTCTCTGCCAGGCCTGCGCGTTCGCGCAGTTCGTTGACCTGGGCCTCGACCGTGGCGTCGGACTGGGGCACCACGCGAAGGCTCACCTGGCCCGGGCCTAGATCCTTGGCCAGGACATCTCCCAGGTTGTCGATGGAGTCGCAGGCCAGCCCCGTGAGCGCGGACATCTCGGACAGCGAGGGGCGTGCTCCCACCCAGAACTCCCCGTAACGTGAATCCGCGTAGAACTCCTCGGAGGAGCGAGGTGCTCGGGGGTGGAAGTAGAGGGTCGCCTCGTGGCCGCTTTCGGTTGGGTTGAGCACCAGCACGGCATCCGGCTCGAGTTCGCCGCCCAGTCCCGTCATGTGTGCGAAAGCCGAGTGAGCACGGAAGCGGTAGTCGCAGTCGTTGTTGCGCACCTTGTATCCGCCGGCCGGGATGACCAGGCGGTCATCGGGGAAGAGGTCAGAGATCTTTTTGTGCCGTGCGGAAATGAAGTCGGCGACCGCCGCGCGGCCTGGCGCTTCAGGGCGCGGACCCCAGTTCGATCCGATGAATTCCCGGAACTGTGCACCTTGTGGCTGCTGAGACCGGTTGTTTCCACGATTCTTCAGTTCTTCCTGTGTCATGCGTCCATTGTCCCACCAAGTCGGCAGGTGTGTTACAGGCGGGCGTCCACATGTTGAGCGAAACGGGCGCCGGTCACGTGGCTTATCTCACGATCTGGGAGGCTTCTCATCCACAGTTCTAGGACCAGAAACCTAGAGATCTCCCAGAATCTCATGGCAGGTAAGGCTAACCTGATCTTGATCGAGTCAAATAAACGCATTTTCACGTTGCGAAATTTGAAAAATTTTAAGTAAGGTGGGCCTTACGTAAATTAAGAAGTAAGGCAGTCCTAACTACACGACCAGACTGACTTTCCCTACATAGGAGAAGCCAATGCGCCGTTCTTTCATCGCCGTGCTCGCAGCCGGAGCTCTCGCTCTGTCTGCCTGTGGAGGCAATGACGATTCCGATTCCGAGTCCTCGAATTCCCCAGGCGCATCGGCGTCGGGAAGTGCCGCCGCAACTTCGGTTGAGGTCGAGGACAACAACGGAACCCAGACAATCGACGTCCCGCCGGCATCGGTCGTTGCGACCGATAACCGCACCTTCGAGACCCTCTCCGATTGGGGCGTCGAACTGTCCGCCGGTTCGGTCGCGTTGATGCCCGACACCGTCGATTATGTCAACGATGACAGCATCGTGGACCTCGGCAACCACAGCGAGCCCGATCTCGAGGCCGTCGTCGCCGTCGAGCCGGATCTCATCATCGTCGGCCAGCGCTTCACGCAGTTCTCCGAGGACTTTGCCAGTCTGGCTCCCGAGGCCACGATCCTCGACCTGGACCCCCGCGAGGGTGAGCCCTTCGATTCCGAACTCAAGCGCCAGGTGACCGTCCTCGGCGAGATCTTCGGCAAGCAGGATGAGGCCACGAAGCTCAGCGAAGACTTCGATGCGGCGATCGCCCGTGTGAAGGAAGCCTACGATCCAGAGGATACGGTCATGGCCGTCATCACCTCCGGCGGCGAGATCGGTTACGTGGTTCCGGGAACCGGCCGTACGCTGGGCCCGGTCTTCGACTTCGCTGAGTTGACACCGGCTCTCGAGGTCGAGGGATCGGACGATCATCAGGGCGACGATATCTCCGTCGAGGCGATTGCCGATTCCAACCCCGATTGGATCCTCGTCATGGACCGCGATGGTGCCATCAATTCCGATGATCCGGAGTACCAGCCGAGCAACGAGATTCTCGAGAACTCCGAGGCTTTGGCCAACGTGACCGCGGTGCAGGAAGGCAACATCATCTACATGCCTGCGGATACCTACCTCAACGAGGGTATCCAGACCTACACCGAGTTCCTGAATGACTTCGCCGATGCCCTGGAGGCAGCGAAGTAACAGGTCCCACGACTTACCGGCGGCGGATCACCCCCTCCGATCCGCCGCCGGTATCCCCATTCGCTGATTCGGAGCACATGTATGGCAGCCGTGATATCTCGGGAAAAGACGGCAGTTCCACCAGAGAAACGACATACCGGAAAACTATTCGACTGGAAGCTTCTTATCGGCGTCTTGGCCGTCGGAGCGCTTCTGGTCGTTTCGCTGTTCACGGGGGTTTACGACGTCGTCGGCGGGCAGGACGGATCGACGATGTTCTCCGTCACCCGGATTCCCCGCACGGTGGCCCTGGTGCTGTCGGGTGCGGCGATGGCCATGTGCGGGCTCGTCATGCAGCTGCTCACCCAGAACCGCTTCGTGGAACCGACCACGACCGGGACCACCGAGTGGGCGGGGCTCGGGCTCCTGACGGTCATGGTGCTCTTCCCGGGCGCGAGCATCCTCTCGCGTATGCTCGGCGCGGTCATCTTCGCCTTCGTCGGAACGATGGTGTTCTTCCTGTTCCTGCGTCGGGTTTCTCTGCGTGCCTCGCTTATCGTTCCCATCGTGGGGATCATGCTCGGAGCCGTGGTCGGCTCGGTTTCCACCTTCCTGGCGCTGCAAACGGACATGCTGCAGAGCATCGGCATCTGGTTCGCCGGCTCGTTCACATCCGTGCTTCGCGGCAACTATGAGCTGCTGTGGATCGTTGCGTTGGTTGTGGTCGCGGTCTTCATCGTCGCGGACCGATTCACGGTGGCCGGACTGGGCAAAGAGGTCGCCACAAATGTGGGGTTGAACTACGACAGAGTCATCCTGCTGGGCACGACCCTCATCGCGATCGCCACGGGAGTGGTGACCGTCGTCGTCGGAAATCTTCCCTTTCTGGGACTGATCGTTCCGAACGTCGTCTCCCTCATCCGCGGCGACGATCTGCGTTCCAACCTGCCGTGGGTGTGCCTGCTGGGCATCGCACTGGTAACCGTTTGCGACCTCATCGGGCGCACCATCATCATGCCGTTCGAGGTCCCCGTTTCCTTGATCCTCGGGGTGGTGGGTGCCATCGTGTTCGTGACTCTCCTGCTGAGGCAGCGTCGCCATGGCTAGGACACGCGCAGACGATAACTACGCCGGAACGGCGACGGAGGAACAGGTGAGCGGAACGCTATCGAAAGAGCTGCGGGTGACCCCGCCAGTGACCGCCGATCGTGCTGCCGACGGCGCAAAGACGGGCGAACCGCGCAGCGCCAAGCCTTTGCCGACGAAACGGCTGCGGCGCCGCTATCGCATTGTCCTGACCTCGCTGATCATCCTTGCCGTCTTCTTCGGCTTCGGGCTACTGGCCTGGGGAAACCCGATGCCGCTGGGCAGTTCCGGCTGGTGGCGGATCTCCGAGATGCGGCTCACGAACGTCGTGGTGATGCTGGTGGTGGCCTTCTGCCAGGCCATGGCCACCGTCTCGTTCCAGACTGTGACGAACAATCGCATCATCACCCCGTCGATCATGGGCTTCGAGTCGCTGTACGTGAGTGTGCAGACCGCCTCGGTATACTTCATGGGGGCCGCGGGGATCGTCGCGCTGCAGGGCCAACTCCAGTTCGTACTGCAACTGGTGCTGATGGTGGGGCTCTCATTGGCGCTATACGGCTGGCTGCTGAGCGGCAAGTACGGCAATCTTCAGATCATGCTGCTGGTGGGCATCATCATCGGTGGAGGTCTGCGTTCGGTCTCCACGTTCATGCAGCGCCTGCTTACCCCGAGCGAATTCGATATCCTCGTCGCCCGGATGTTCGGAAGCATCTCGAACGCGGACGCCTCGTATCTCCCGATTGCGATCCCGCTGGTTCTGGGCGCGGGTGGAATGCTGTGGTTCAACTCGCGCCGCTTGAACGTCATGGCCCTCGGCCGCGATTCCGCCCTCGGGCTGGGCTTGAACTACAAGGCCGAGCTGATCAGGACGCTGTTCCTCGTATCCGTGCTCATGGCCGTATCCACCGCGTTGGTAGGGCCGCTGACATTCCTCGGATTCCTGGTGGCCACGCTGGCCTATCAATTCGCTGAGACATATGACCACCGGCGGATTTTCCCCATTGCCGTGCTCATCGGTTTCGTGGTGCTCTCCGGGGCCTATTTCGTCATGAAGAACATCTTCTACGCCCAGGGCATGGTCTCGATCATCATCGAGCTCGTGGGCGGCACGGTGTTCCTGGTTGTTCTGCTCCGCAAGGGGCGACTGTGATTCGGAAGGGGCGGCAGTGATTACTATTACCGACGTCAGCAAAGTGTATTCGCGCGAGGTCACGATCGGTCCGGTGGATCTGAAGATCCCGGCGGGAGGGATCACCGCGTTGGTGGGCCCCAACGGTGCGGGCAAATCGACGCTGCTGACCATGATCGGCCGCCTGCTCGGCATGGATTCGGGTGCCATCGAGATCGCGGGGTACGACGTCGCTTCCACGAACTCGAAGGATCTCGCCAAGATCGTCTCCATATTGCGGCAGGAGAACCACTTCGTCACACGCCTGACCGTACGTCAGCTCGTCGGCTTCGGACGCTTCCCCTACTCTCAGGGGCGCCTGAACGTCGAAGATGAGGAGATGATCAGCGAGGCCATCGATTTCCTGGACCTCACCGAGCTGGAGAACCGCTACCTGGACCAATTGTCCGGTGGTCAGCGCCAGCGCGCCTACGTGGCCATGGTGCTGTGCCAGGATACGGAGTTCGTGCTCCTGGACGAGCCGTTGAACAACCTGGATATGCAGCACTCCGTGGAGATGATGAAGCACCTGCACGAGGCCGCACGCCAGATGGGGCGAACCATCATCGTGGTACTGCACGACATCAACTTCGCCGCGCGGTATTCGGACTACATCTGTGCCATGAAGGATGGGGTGGTGTCCGAGTTCGGGCCGCCCTCCGAGATCATGAACGACGAGACGCTGACGCGGATCTTCGACACCCCGGTGACGGTGCTCGAGGGGCCGAACGGACCGATGGCCTGCTACTTCTGAGGCTGCCCGCTCCGTCGGAATTCAGGGGCGCGGATGCCTCGGCGTAGCTGCGGCTACGCTGGTGATCATGAGAATCGACACCCACGCACACACCACGGCCTCGGACGGAACCTCCTCGCCCACCCAGCTCATGGAGGAGGCGGCGCAAGCCGGGCTTGCGATGGTGGGTCTCACGGACCATGACACCGTCGCCGGCTGGGAGGCTGCCTCCGCACAGGTGAGCGCCACCGGTGTGGCTCTGCTGCGCGGGATGGAGGTCTCGGCCGCATATCGTGGAATCTCGGTGCACATCCTCGCTTACCTGTTCGATCCGGCCTATCCCCAGCTCGTGGACCACATGGTGATGGTGCGCAACTCGCGCGTCGATCGCGCCCATGAGATCGTGCGGCGGCTGGGGGAGGACCTGCCGCTCACATGGGAGCATGTCGAATCTCAGGCGGCACCCGGCGCCACGCTCGGCCGGCCCCATATCGCCGACGCCCTCGTCGCCATAGGTGCTGTGGCGGGCAGGAGCGAGGCTTTCGAGCACTATCTGAGCCCCCGGTCCGCCTACTACGTTCCCTACTACGCTCCGCAGGCAGTGGACGCGATCGAATGGATCACCGCCGCCGGAGGCCGCGCTGTCTTCGCCCATCCGATGGCTTCCCGGCGTGGCCGGATCGTGCCCGCGGAGGCATTCGACGAATTCGCCGAGGCCGGGCTCTTCGGTGTTGAGATCGACCACCGTGACAACCTTCCCGAAACGATTCCCCAGCTGAAAGGCATGGCACAACGCCTCGATCTCGCACCCTTCGGGGCGAGCGACTACCATGGATCGGGCAAACCCAACCGCCTCGGCGAGAACACCACCTCGCCGACGGTCGTCGAAGCTCTTATCCAGAGCTGCCAGCTGGAGGTCCTCTATCCGTGATCGGTCTCGAAGTTCCACTTTTCGTTTCAACGTTCATGACGTTGTTCGTGATCGCCGATCCGTTCGGAAATCTTCCCGTCTTCTTAGCGCTGACCACGCGGATGACCCCGAGAGAGCGCCGCACGGCAGCTTGGCAGGCAGCTGCCACATCTCTGGCCGTTCTCACCATTTTCGGTCTGTTCGGGCAGTACATCCTGGGTTTCCTGCATATCTCCGTCGAGGCCATGCAGCTTTCCGGTGGTCTCCTCCTGTTGCTTGTGGCGTTGCAGCTGCTGACGGGGCACGAGGAGGATCCGGGAGGGCCCGGATCGGTGAACGTTGCTCTGGTCCCCCTGGGGGTGCCCCTGCTGGCCGGTCCCGGTTCGATCGTCGCGGTCATGTTGGCCGCCCAGGATGCCGTTCGTTCCGGATCGCATGGCATCACATCTGTGGTTCTGGCGGTGCTGCTCGTTCACATAATCGAGTTCATAACGATGCGTTTCGCGAATCCCATCCATCGGCTGCTGGGCGAAGGCGGAACCATATTCCTCACCAAGATCGCCGGTATGCTCCTGGCCGCGATCGCGACGCAGCTCATGATCAACGCCGTGCTTGCGATCATCGAGGGGGCGTGAGAAGGCGCTCCTTGGGAGCGCGGGAGCGCGGGAGCGCGGGTGGCGAAAGATTCTTGGGCGCTCGCGATGGAGCCGGCCCACGAATGTGAGCCGGCTCCACGAATTGCCGCGCGCTCAGCGATCGGTCACTGCGCGCCACTCCCGGTCAGGAGCTGAAGTCTCAGCGATGCTCAGCCTTCGCCGCCCTCGTTGCGGCGCACGCGGCGACGCTGGCGGTTGCGCCGCGGAGCTGCCTGGCTGGTCTCGTTGTCGGTGGACTTGCCGGCTTCAACGCGGGGTGCGCGCTCGGAACGCCCTGAGGGCTCTGCGCGATCCACTTGGGAACGAGCGCCCCGGTTGCCGCCCCGCGAGCGGCCACGTGGGCCGGAGCCGTGCGAACGGTCGTTGTCACCACGGCCACCGCGGCCGCGACTATCGCCGCGCCCGCGCCCGGAGCTGTGCCCCGACTGCCTGCCGCGGCCGGCCGACTTACCGGTCTCTCCCAGGTCCTCGATCTTCTCCGCGTTGAGCCCGGCGCGCAGGCGCTGGTCCAGTGGTAGCTTGCCCGTGACGTCGCGGGGGATGTTCAGATCGGTGTAGAGGTGTTCAGAGGTGTGGTACGTCTCCAGGGGCTCGGGGTAGCCGAGGTTGAGGATCTTGTTGATAACAGCCCAGCGGGGAGTGTCCTCCCAGTCCACGAAGGTGACCGCAGTGCCGGACTGGCCCGCGCGGCCGGTGCGCCCGATACGGTGGATGTAGGTCTTCTCATCCTCTGGGCACTGGTAGTTGATGACGTGGGTGACGTCGTCGACATCGATACCGCGCGAGGCGACATCGGTGGCGACCAGAACGTCTACCTTGCCGTTGCGGAAAGCGCGCAGGGCTTGCTCGCGCGCGCCCTGTCCGAGATCGCCATGAAGCGCTCCGGCGGCGAAGCTGCGCTCGGTGAGATCGTCGGCGAGGCGGGCGGCCGTGCGCTTGGTGCGGGTGAAGATGATAGTGAGGCCGCGGCCCTCGGCCTGGAGCACGCGAGCTACGACTTCCACCTTGTTGAGGGCGTGGCAACGGTAGACCACTTGACGAGTCGTCAGAACCGTGGCGCCCTGATCCTCGGGATCTTGGGCTCGGATGTGAGTGGGCTTGGTCATGTAGCGACGTGCCATGGCCACGACCGCGCCCGGCATGGTCGCTGAGAACAGCATGGTATGGCGGTTGTGAGGGGTGGAGGCGAGGATGGTCTCCACGTCTTCCAGGAAGCCGAGATCGAGCATCTCATCGGCCTCGTCGAGGACGACCGTGCGAACAGCCGATAGATCGAGGGAACGATGGCGCATGAGGTCGATGAGGCGACCGGGGGTTCCCACGACGATTTCGGCGCCACGGGCCAGGGCCTCCTGCTGCGGCTCGTAAGCCCGTCCGCCGTATACCTCGACGATGCGCAGGTTGCGGTTCTTCGCGGCAACGGTCAGTTCGTTGGCCACCTGCTTGGCCAGCTCGCGGGTGGGCAGTACCACCAAGCCCTGCGGCTTCCCTTGCAATGCCTCGGGGATGGCATCCCATCCCGCCTCGTCTACACCGATGGTGTTCTCGAGCATCGGGATGCCGAAGCCGAGCGTCTTTCCGGTTCCGGTCTTCGCCTGACCGATGATGTCGTGGCGGCGCAACGCCACGGGAAGGGTCAGGGCCTGAATGGGGAAGGGGTGGAGGATGCCCTTCTCGGCCAATGCGCTGGCTATGGGTTCGGAGACTCCGAAGTCTACGAATGACTTCTGGTCGAGATCCTCACCCTTTCCCGTGATATCTGCCTCGGCCTCATTGACCTGGGGCACGGTTGCTGACGATGAATCGACAATTCCAGAGCTGGTGCTCAAATCCATATTCCTTTTCGTTTCGGCGCGCCAGAGAAAATGCGCCGTGCGGCGGCAGCCGATCGCAAAAGGACAGGGTTGGACGAGACGACCGGTCAACCAGTAACTGTTCCAGTCTAATGCAAACGCCCCACGGGGATTCCGTGGGGCGTTGAGTTTCACACGCGGCGATCAGTGAAATCAGTTCAAAAGTCCAAAACCGACGCGGCGTGGCTGAACCGAGGCGACCTCGACATAGCCGATGGCGTCGGAGGGGATGACGACGGAACGGCCTGAGGAATCGGAGAGCTTGAGGGGGGTCTTGCCCTCGAGCGCTTCGGCGACGGCGGCGTCGAGATCCTCGGCGCTCATATCGATCTCGAGGTTGAGTTCGCGGGCGACGTTGCGAACTCCGATATTGATTTCCATGACAGTTCTCCTTGGTGTAGGCGCGGAAAACCCTCCGCTAACTGCTGCCAGTTTAACGCCACGGCGTTCTTTCGATGACTCATGGCAGGCCCTGTTCATCCTTGGCCGAATGAGAAACCGAAGGAAAACCTGTCGGAGGTGGGCTGTAGAGTCAAAGAGTCATGTTGGAGCATGTGAGAAGCGAGGAACACACGATGGATTCCACACCGCCCTCCGTCGGCGTGAGCGAGCTGGATGAAACCCAGCGAGCCGCGTTGCATGCCTGTGCTCCGGCGTGCCGGATCAGCGTGGTCGGAGCTCCGGGAACGGGAAAGACGACGGTCCTCAGTGCCGTCGCCCAACGCGAGGTGATGCGGGCACAGGAGGGGAGCTCCGGTCCACGGCGCCCCATGCCGCGGATCGCTATCCTCACCCAGGACCGCCGCGCCGCGGCCGAGCTGCGCACCAGGCTCTCTCTGGCGCTGGGCGGTCTGCCGGATTCGGTTGCTGTCCAGACCCTCACCGCATTCGCTTTCACAATCGTCCAAACCTACTCGCAGGCGGTGGGGCGCAGAGACCCCGAACTCATCTCAGGTCCGGATGAAGATGCGCTTCTGGCCGCGATTCTCACCGATTCTGAGGCGGGTATCGAGTTTCCACCGTTCGTCACGGAGGATGTCCGTTCCCTTCCAGGCTTCCGTGCCGAGATCCGGAATCTCATCACCAGGGCCGCTGAACTGGGATACGGTCCCGCCGAACTGGAGGCATTGGGCAAGGCCGCATCCGAACCGATGTGGATCTCGGGTGCCCAGGTGATGCGTGCCTACGAGGTGCTCACCGAAGCGCAGGATGCTTTCGCTGGAACCTCCAGCGCCCCCGATCGCCTTGATCATGCTCAGCTTGTGGGAACGGCGGCTTCGCTGCTGGCACGCTGGGAGGAAAATGTCGCGGCCAGCCCCGCGCAGGGGCAGAACATTCCCCGGCCGCGCTGGGACTGGATTCTGATGGACGATATCCAGAATGCTCCGCGCTCGGCTCTGGCACTGCTCAACCAACTCGCTCTCGATGGAGCCTCCTTGGTTGTGGCCGGCGACCCTGACAGCGCGGTTCAGGGGTTTCGTGGCGGAGTGGCATCTTTACCCGGCGATGTCACGCAATCTTCACCCCGTGGCATCGGGTGCACCCCGGTTTTCCTGGGGCGCAGGCATCGCGGGGGAGAGCACGTAGCCGACCTCGCGGATAACCTGACACAGCGGATCAGGGTGGGTGGTGCTCTCGTAACCCACCGGCGGCCAACCGCCAACATAGTCGCAGATCAGGTGAGCGGGCAGCGGTTCGTGCATGGCGAAGAGGAAACTGCCGCCATCGCGCGTATGCTGCGGATGATTCATCACCGCGAGGCAGTCCCATATACCCGGATGGCGATCATCACCCGTTCGCGCGCATCCCATCCCGCACTGCGTGGTTCGCTTATCAGGCGTGGCGTTCCCGTGGAGCAGATCGGTTCCGATCAGCCTCTGCGTTTCCAACCGGCCGTGGCCTCGCTTCTCGATGTCGTCCGGTTGGCTCTGCGGATCCCGGGGGAGGATGGGATACCGGAACTGCGTGCGGTGCTGATTTCCGCAATCGTGGGCATCGATCCCCTGCATCTGCGCAGGATGTGCCGGACCCTGCGTGGCTATGAAGTGACGAGCGGCGGGAACCGTAACGAAGAGCGCCTCCTGGAGCTCGTCCTGGAGGGGCCGCAGGCTGTGCAAGATCTGGCGCCGCACGGAGTCGGTGGGCTCGTGGAAGCCGCACGCCTTTTCGCTGGCGTCCGCAGCACGGCGAGCGCCTCAGCCAGGCAGGCCGAAGAGGTGCTCTGGGCGGCATGGGAGGCGAGCGGCAGGGCGGAGATATGGCGTG
Organism: Actinomycetaceae bacterium L2_0104; assembly: GCA_047501485.1. Taxonomy (GTDB): domain Bacteria; phylum Actinomycetota; class Actinomycetes; order Actinomycetales; family Actinomycetaceae; genus Ancrocorticia. Next base: position 618,751 of record JAZDRN010000001.1, read on the forward strand.
CCCAGGCTCTTGAAGGGGGGATTTCCGGAGACCACGCCGATGCCTCGCTCGACGCCATCATTCAGCTCTTCAGGGTTGCCCAGCGTATGGCCGATCGCGATCCCGAGACGACCATAGAACAGCTGCTCAAAGAATTGTCTTTGCAGGATCTGCCCGAGGATTCCATCGCTCGCACTGGCGCTGTCAACGATGCCGTAACGCTGACCACGCCCTCGGCATCGCAGGGGCGCGAGTGGGACGTCGTCGTCATCGCGGGATTGCAGGATGGCGCGTGGCCGAATCTACGGCTACGCGACACCTATACGCATACCTCTCGGCTTGCCCAGATCGCTACGGGTAGGGAGACTCCCGGCGCATCCACCGCGCAGCAGCGATACGAGGCGTTTCAGGATATCCTCGACGACGAACTGCGTCAGCTCAACCATGCACTCGGGCGGGCACGTCAGCGCCTGATCCTGACCTGCGTGGACAGTGACGATGCTCAGCCCTCTCGCTTCTTCGAGGCGATGGGATTCCACTACGAGGAAGAACTGGTCGGGCAGGATTCGGGAAGGGATAGGGAAACCGAGAGACACAACGAGGAGGCCGCCGCAGGAAGAGGACGTCCCATCGCCATCCTGCGAGCGCCACGTCCGCAGCCCGCCGAACTCGATATGGCCGGGTTGGTCGGTCAGATACGTCGCGCGCGGTCGAACGAGGAGACCGCGGCGATGGCCGAGTCGATGCTGAAACGGCTGGCCGATGACGGGGTTATCGAAGCTCAACCCCGCATGTGGTTTGACGAATTGGAGGTGACTCCCGATCAAGACCTCGGGGGAGAGGAGCAGATCTTCGTCTCTCCCTCTCGGGTGGAGAACCTGCTGGCATGCCCGTTGCGAGGCTTCCTCTCGGGTGTAGGGGCGGAGGATTTCGACAACCGCGAGGCGGCTCGGGTGGGAACGCTCATTCATTCGCTCGCGGAAGCGCTGCCGCATGGCACGCAGAGCGAGCTGCTCGCCCTGTTCGATAGCAAATGGCGGGCGGAATTCGAGGAACCCGAATATAGCTTCGCAGCATACCGGGGCTACATGGCCGCCCAGGAGATGGTGCGCAATCTGGCTCTCTACCTTGCTGCCCATCCGGAACCGGTGGCTTCCGAGCGGCGCATTCGAGTGAATCTCGAGGGGAACATCGTCTTGAGTGCCTCGCTGGACCGCGTGGTCCAGACGGAGCAAGGAGTACATATCGCGGACTTCAAGACGGGCAAGAATGTGCCGTCGAGCTCCGAGATCGATGATCACGTGCAGATGCAGCTGTACCAGTGGGCAGTGACCCAGCTCCCGGAGTACGGCAAATCGGCCGGTGCGGAGCTGGTCTATCTGAGTAGATACATGAAACGGGCCGACATGCCGGCGATCAAGCAGCAACCTCCTCTGGATGAGGAGGGGCTGGAACGTGCGCGCCAGCGCATTCAAGAAGCAGCTGACATTCTTGGTGCCCATACGTTCGCGGCCAACCCCGCCGAGAATCTCTGCCGCAACTGCCAGTTCCTGGCAGTGTGCCCGGCAAAGCCCGAGGGAAGGATGTTCTCGTGAGCACACCCGGCTACGAAGAGGTCATGCGGCTGCTCAACCCAGAGTTTCTCCCCACGCAGGAGCAGCGAGAGGTCATCGAATCCGCTTCTCCGGCCATTCTGGTCGTGGCCGGCGCGGGCTCGGGCAAGACCGCCACGATGGCCAACAGGATCGCATACCAGATCGCCATCGGAACGGTGGCTCCCAGCGAAGTTCTCGGCTTGACCTTCACTCGGAAAGCCGCTGGCGAACTGGCTGAACGAGTCGATCGCGCGCTGGCGAAACTGCGCCGGGCCGGTATCGATCAGGCCGGAGACCTGAGGGAAGAGCTCGATCGTCCGACGATCTCGACGTACAACTCGTTTGCTGCCGAGATCTCTGCCAGTTACGGCATGCTCATCGGCGCGGATCCGGCTGCGCGTCTGATAACCGATGCCGAACGTTGGCAGATCATGCGTGAGATAGTCTCCGCGTGGCCCTATGAAGGAGAACAGGACGATCTCAATCTCGCCTCGCCGGCCAAGATCATCGATACGGCTCTGATGATGTCCGCAGCGCTCATCGACAATCATCGTGGGACGGATGATGCCCGAGCATTCTTCGACAAGGAGAGCACGGCGCTCGAAGGTTTGATCGCCTCGAAGAGGAGATTCTCCAAGATGCCCGCCGAATCCAAGCAGTGGTCCGAACTGGAAAAGAAAGCGGGAACCTCTCTCAGACTACGCCGGCGTGTCCTGGATATCGTCGACGCCTATCTCGTCCGCAAGCGAGAGCTTGGCGTGGTAGAATTCGCCGATCAGGTATCGATCGCCGCCCAGGTGCTGCGGGAGCACCCTGAACTGGGAAGAGAGCTTTCGGACCGCTATCGGCTCGTGCTTCTGGACGAATACCAGGACACTTCTGTGAATCAGGCAGACTTCCTTGCCCAGGCGTTGGCACCAGCCTCCGCATCGGCAGGCACAGGTACCGAGGTGGATGGGCGCGCCGTCTTCCGCTCGGTCTGTGCGGTGGGTGATCCCTACCAGGCGATCTACGGTTGGCGTGGGGCGAGCGCGAACGCCCTCGCAGACTTCGAGCGTGAATTCGCACGTCGGCTCGGAACGATCCAGAAACTTTCGCTCACCGTGTCTTTTCGTAACGATGAGGCCATTCTCGCCGCTGCGAATGCGGTGGCGACCGGTATACAGACCGAGGCTTTGCCGGTGAAGCCGCTGCATCCGCGGCCGGGGTCCGGACAAGGTCGTGTCGTTGAAGTCCGTCCGCTGCTTCGCGAGGATTCCTATCGGGCTATCGCCTGGCGTATCAGGGATGTCATGGAGCGGGTCGCGGTAGATCCCGAACGGCGCGGGCGGGGAGCGGAGATCGCAGTACTCTGCCGCAAGCACAGCTACGTCGAATTGGTGACGGCCGCATTGTCCGAGTTGGATATCCCGTATGAGCTCGTGGGCGGAGAGAGCCTGATCCGGCGTCCCGAGATCCTGACGATTCGCGCCGCACTCGCGGTGCTGGCGACCCCCGGGCGCAACGACCAGCTGTTGCGGCTGCTCACACTCGTGGGTGTTTCAGGCTCCGATCTGCGCGCCCTGCGTGCATGGTCGGGCGAGATCGCGGCCAGAGAGATCGGGAAAACCGGGGGAGGGGATCAAACACATGAGCGGGACGGTTCGCCTGTTCTTTCCGTACGGGATGAACAAAGCCTGGTCGAAGCGGCGACCTTCCTGCCCGAAGACGATTGGAAGCCGAGACACGGACCGGCTTTGAGTCACGAGGGGCGCCGTCGTCTCGGGACCCTCACCGCTGCTCTCACAAGCCTGCGCTCGACCGTTCATGCCCCGTTGTCCGACGTGATCGCTCAGACATCGCGTCTACTGGGGCTGGATCTGGCGGCGGCGTCGCGGGCCGAAGGTGCACAGCGAGTGCGCACCTCGCTCGATTCCTTCGTAGCACTGGGAGACAGCTATCAAAAGGAGCATCCCGGCGCCTCCCTCGTGGATTTTCTCGAATGGCTGGATGCCTCGGACGCTCGTGAGCACGGTGGTGAAGAAGAGTCCGGCGTCGACGACGTGCGGGTGGATGAGGCGATAGAGGTCAGCCCCGGAATCGTGCAGATCATGACCGTCCACGCCGCCAAGGGACTGGAATGGCGCGACCTCGTGGTTGTCCCAGAGGTCGTCGATGGCCAGTTCTCCGACGTCGTCGCGGGGGTGAAGGCGTGGCCGCAGAACAACGAGGTCTTCCCATTCCCACTGCGAGCGGACAATCGGCACCTGCCTCAGTTCGAGATCTCCCAGTGCGAGGACAACATCGACGCCGGGATCTCCTATCTACGTTTCAAATCCGAGTTGCTGCCGGAATACGAGAGTCAGGAGGCGCGGCGGCTCGCCTATGTCGCTTTCACTCGTCCGCGCGCCGAGCTTCTCGTCGCTGGCTATGGGCTGCGAGACAAGGAACAGGCCGTCAAGTTCAAATCTGCCGAAGCTGGCGGGAGCGAGGCGGCTCTGGTCGCGCGCTCCACATATGCGACGGATATGCGCAAGTATGCAAAGGTCGTTCCCGTTGCTGATGTAGCCGGCGAAAACTGGCCACGCGAGCTGATCGAGGAAGTAGGGGATACCATCGCACGGGACGCGCTCGTGGCGCAGTTGGGTGAGGAAGCCGTTCAGCAGGAAGGGCCGTCCGATGTTCCCCATTACGCGGACATGTCCGAATTACGCAGGTGGCCGCAGGATGTTCCGCGATCCCTTGGCCGCCTGACCCCGGTAGCCAGTGACACCGATCCCGCGGAGTGGGAATGGCAGGCCGAACTCCTCCTGGCGGAACGCCGGTCGGGCAAGGAAGAGGAGATGCGCAAGGCGGAACGGCCCTACCTCACCGCGACGGATGTAGTGCACCTGTCTCAGGATGCCGAGGCTTTCCTCCTCAATCAGCGTCGTCCCGTTCCCCAGAAGCCTTCGCGCGCCGCGCGTCTGGGCACTACCGTCCATGCGAGAATCGCCCATCATTTCTCCCAGCCATCCACTCTCGATATAGACTCGCTGTTCGATGCTCCAGAAATGGATGTCGATATGGAGGCCAGGATCGAGGCGGAAGAGGAGATGCTCGAAGCATTCCTTTCCTCTCGTTGGGCGGATTACCCGCCATTGGCCATTGAACAGTCGATGGAGATCGTGGTCGGAGGCAGAATCGTGCGTTGCACGATCGACGCGGTCTTGGATACCTCTCGTGTGCCGGGAATGCATCCGGTGACCATCGTTGACTGGAAATCCGGGCGTCGCCCACTGCCGCATCAGTTGGAGTCGCGGGAGTTGCAGCTGGCTCTCTACCGATTGGCGTGGTCGCGATCGCGCCGCGTGCCCTTGGAGGATATCGGCGCCTGCTTCGTATATCTGCGAGAAGCCGAGTCCCGCCAGGTGTTGGAGGCGGGAAACCTCTCGGAGGAGGAAATCAGCCGCAAGATCGCGGAGTCGCTTATGGACTAGTCACGAATTGCTCGGATCCACGTCCCAGGCCGGTCCCGCGTTCAATGCGGGATCCGCCTCGACATCCTCGGCCAGCTCGACGAGCATCGTCTGGGCGTCTCGTTGGACCGCCTCGTTCTGCGTCCGGATACCATGCAGAAGCCAGCGCATGATGTTCAACTCATTGAGGAGGAAGGCGCGAGTCAAGCAGTGCTCGTCCAGGTGCTCACCGCGGGTGTTGTAGTAGGACTCCGTGAAACAATCCAGGATCTCAGGTTCGAGATCGAGGAGATGGACCAGGTCTGTGGCGGGATCGCCTACATGAGCCTCGCCGAATCCCTGGACCGATGAAACCGTGGACTCAGACCAAAGGAAGTTCTCGCTATCGATGTTGCCATGGACCACGACGGGCTGGAAGGTCCACAGATCCTTGTTCTCTAAGGCCTCGCTCCAACGGCGACGCAAGACACTGGGTATGCGGCTGACCTGCTCGGCATCGTTGATCTCCGCTAACTGGCGGAGTCGGCACTCTTCTGCGCTATAGACAGGAAGCCCCGCGTGCTCGATGATCTCACGCGGAAGCATGTGGATGGCGGCCACCGTCCGGCCCAGTTCGCGGGCCTCTTCCTCGTGCATGGCTGCGAAGTCATTGGGCACGCCAAAGGGCTCGGGATACACCATCGCCCGTCCACCGGCGGACACGGATGCGAAACCAGCGGGGCGAATGATGTCGAAGGGAAGCTCGCCTCCGCGCAGCTCGTCCAACAGCAGGGGAGCCAACCCGGCCTCGGCCTCCAGCGCCGTAGCCGCAGTCGAATCCTTGGGGCATTTGACGATCCAGCGCCTGCCACGCGAATCGAGCACGCAGCCGGTGACGAAGTCATCCGTTTCGATGTACGGCGGGCGCGTGCCCACAGCATCGAGGCCGTCGATAGCAGATACGGCGAGGGCTGCAAGGTACTGAGGCGAGATCTTCACCGTTTCAACATACGACGGATCGGCGCCCGGAGGCGACCCCACACTCCAAATCACATTCGGAAAGGCGATATCCGCCTAGCTGGTCCGTGCCTTGAGATACTCGTTGATCTCGTCGGTGAATGTGTGGTCCACCGGGACGACGACGTCGTCGACCTGCCGGATCGGAGCGAGAAGCCGAACTGACGATGTCAGCCACAGGGCGTCGGCTTTCACCAGCTGCTCGATCCGGAACAGACCCTGCGCGGTGGCGTATCCCCGGCTCACCAGGTAGGTGAAGATCGCTTCCTGGGTGGTGCCCGGCAGTAATCCCAGTGCGGTTGCTGGCGTCCAGACACGGTTGCCGAAACGGGCGATCAGCGTGGAGGTCGGACCTTCCAACACGTATCCGTCAGAGCTGACGAAAAGAACGTCGTCGGCGCCGCGACGTTCGGCCTCCCGCAACGCGGCCTTGTTCACAGCGTAGGAAAGAGTTTTCGCGCCGGCGAGAAGCCACGGTGCACGTAGGGCGATGTCATGCGGATAGCCCCTGTCCAATACGGCGACGGAGATTCCGTCCGTACGCTCGCTCGCGAAACCATTGCTCTCGAGTGCAACCACCCAGCAGGTGGCCTGATCGCCGCCCTCGATCCCGCGGGTGACGACTACTTTCACGAGACGCTCGGGAGCCGGTGAGCTAAGCTCGATCACCCTGTGTATCGCGGCCTCGATCGCATCGAGATCGAGCTCTGGCAGATCGAGCATGGCGGCAGAGTTGGCTAGCCGCCGCTGGTGGGCCTCAATGGCCTGCGGCCGGCCGTCCATCACTCCCAGCACCTCGAAGATGCCGTCACCACGGGTGACTCCGAGGTCGAGGATGGAGATGTGGGGTTGGTCGTGGTCGACGACGTGAAGCCGTTCGGATGTGGACAAGCTGGCTGAAGACTCGACTGGACTGACCAATACGCACGCGGTCACGGGAGACTCCCTCGGTAGTGGGTTGGCACTCGTTTCCTCTGTGATCCTATTGGAGTTTTCCACAGCTTGTGGGGATTTTCGACGGCGAAAACGCGTAGAACCTACCGTGTGAACCATGTCCATACACTCGCAGGCTCGCGATGGCCTGGAAAGCGCGGTGCGCAATCTCGTGCGGCAACGCGGCGTTGACCCGCAGCGCGAACCTGCGGCCCTGGACCGGCTCATCGGGGAGGCGCTCTCGGAATACGAGGAGCGATCCGTGAGGGGCAGAGCGGAGCCGCTTCAAGCCGTCGAACCCCTGCGCCAGGCGCTACGCGACGTGGTGGGAGGCTACGGTGCCCTCCAGCCGCTTCTGGACGACGAACATATCGAGGAGATCTGGATCGATGAACCGGGGAAGGTCTTCATCTCCAAGGATGGGCGCAGCGAGCTGACCAATATCGTGCTCAAGGACTCGGATGTTCGCGACGTCGTGGAACGGATGCTGCGGGCCTCTGGTAGGCGGCTCGACCTCTCCTCGCCCTTCGTGGATGCGGCGCTGGAGAGCGGGGAGCGCTTGCATGTGGTCATCCCGGATATCACCAGAAGGCACTGGGCGGTCAACATCCGCAAGTACGTGCTGCGGGCCCGTTCCCTCCAGGAGCTGGTCTCGGTTCAGCTCCTGCCCGCGGGAGTGGCGGCCTTCCTCGATGCCTCCATCAAGGCGGGGCACCACATCCTCGTATCCGGAGCCACCCAGGCGGGCAAAACCACTCTGTTGCGCGCGCTCCTCGGTTCGGTGCCGGCTAGCGAGCGGATTGTCAGCGCCGAGGAAGTCTTCGAGTTGAACCTCGAGCATCGCGACGTCGTCGCCATGCAGACTCGGCCTCCATCCATCGAGGGCCGAGGTGAGGTCACGCTGCGCAGGCTGGTGCGCGAAGCTCTGCGGATGCGTCCGGAGCGGATCGTCATCGGCGAGGTGCGCGCGGCCGAAGCCTTCGATCTCCTCATCGCGCTGAACTCCGGCATCCCGGGCGCATGCACCATTCACGCCAACTCTGCGCGTGAGGCGGTTCTTAAACTCTGCACGCTTCCGCTACTGGCGGGGGAGAACGTCACCTCGCAGTTCGTCGTCCCCACCGTGGCCAACGCGATCGACCTCGTTGTTCATGTGGAACGAGAGGCAGGGGGCGAACGTCGGGTTACCGAGATCGTCGCGGTGACAGGCCGGGTCGAAGGCAGCCGGGTGGAGATCGCCGGCCTGTTCGAGATGCGCGATGGCCGCCTGACGCGAGTCGGGGGAGAGATGCCGCGCCCCGAGAAGTACGCGCGCGCGGGTATCGATCTGAGGGCCCTGTTGAACGTTGGCGCACGGACATGAAAGAGCGACGGCCATGGGTGTGATTGTGGGAATGGGTTGCGGGCTTGGCCTGCTCGTCATCTGGACGGTGCTCTCCGGGGCTGCGGCGCCCTGGCATACGCCGTCTTTTCTTGCTCGTTTGTGGCGCCGCCGCCGCGAGTTTCTGGCCATCGTCGCTTGCGGGTTGCTCGGCGGCCTTGCCGCCTATGTCATCAGCCGCAACGTTGCTCTCGCCCTGTGTGTTGCTGTCGGCGCCGGGTTCTGCCCCTCTTCGCTTGCCGGGGCGCGCCGCCGCCGACGCCGGGCACGAGCGCGCGAGGAGTGGCCCGATGTCCTGGACGATATCGTCTCTGCATTGCGCGCTGGCCTGGGGATCGGCGAGGCGCTGGCTTCGCTCGCGGTGAGGGGGCCGGAAGCGCTGCGTCCCTTCTTCGCCGAATTCGCGGCGCAGCTGCAGGCGACCGGCCGTCTCGATCCCGCTCTCGACAACTTGAAGGACAAGTTGGCCGACCCGGTCGCGGATCGCGTCCTCGAGGCGATGCGGTTGGCCAGCAGGCTCGGCGGTCACGATCTGGCAGCGATACTACGTTCCCTCGCCACCGGCTTGCGGGCGGAGAACCGCGCTCGTGGAGAACTGCTGGCGCGCCAATCCTGGTCTGTGAATGGTGCACGGGTGGCAGCCATAGCGCCGTGGATCGTATTGGCGCTACTCGCCACCCGTCCCGGGACGATCGAGGCCTTCGCCACGGCGGGCGGCACGATGATCCTCATCGGCGGCTTCTTCACCACGGTGTGCGCATATGCGCTGATGGTAAGGCTGGGGCGGCTCCCCGAGGAACCCCGCGTACTCATCGGGACGTCGCAATGAGCCCGGCGGGAGCTGCGATCGGTGCACTGGCCGTGGGTGGCCTCATCCTTCTCTATTCGCTCGTGAGAAAACCGCACCCGACGCTCGCCCAACGCGTGCTGCCCTACACCGAGCACGGTTGGAGCCCGGAGCGCCCGGCCCTGCTGGGCAAAGCCGTCGCCTGGACGATGGACCTCATGGAGACTCTTGGTTCCTCGACATCCTCGGTGCGGCGCAGGCTCAACACGCTGGGAGAGCGCAGTGTCCGCTCCTTCCGCCTTCAGCAGCTGGAGTGGGCTGGTCTCGGGCTTCTCGTCGGGTTGGTCGTGGCATTCAGCCTGGCGGTGCGTGGAACGAATCTGGCAGTCTGTCTTCTCATAGTTGCCGCGGGAGCATGTGGCGGGGCACTGGCTGCAGACTCTCTACTGACCCGCCAGGTGCGCCGGCACAGCGAGAGCTTGACTCAGGAGCTGCCGGACATCGCGGAACTCCTCGCGCTCGCGGTGAGCTCCGGGGAATCCATTCGGGGCGCTTTGGAACGGGTGGCCGAACTGGGGACGGGAGCTCTTGTACGCGAGATGGAACGCATGCTCTCCTCCGTCTGGGCCGGTTCTTCTCTCGTCGATGCTCTCTCTGCCATGTCGGAACGTTCTGGCAGTGCGGAGGTCGCCAGATTCTGTGACGCGCTCGTCTCCTCGATGGAACGGGGAACGGCGCTCTCGGATGTTCTTCAAGCTCAAGCACAGGATGCGCGCGAGCAGGCGCGACGCCAACTGATGGAAAGCGGCGGGCGCAAGGAGATCTCGATGATGCTGCCGGTGGTGTTTCTCATCCTTCCCGTCACAGTGCTCTTCACTCTCTATCCGGGGTTGCGCGCTCTCACACTGCTGCCGTGACCACGCCACACCGCCACGATGAAAGGAACCGCAGATGTGGAATTCGATCCAGCACAGACTCTGGTCGTTGAAAATCATGATGTTTGCCGTGTTGTTCGAGATGGGAGGCCACCGCTTCGGCGTCGGATGGACAGTCGCGGCCCGGTGGGAGTCGGCGCGGCGTCTCTTCGGTCCTCTCTTCCCGGGGAGCGGGCGGATGCGGACTCGGCTGCCAGTGGCGGAGACAGAGGCGAGCCAGGGCAGTGAACGTGGTGATGTTCCAGGTTGGGTTCTTGTCACTTTGATGACGGCGGGCTTGGTCATCGCGATTTGGGCGGTGGCGGGGCCAGCGCTTGTGAACGTCTTCAATACGGCCATCACCGGTATCACGAGCATATGAGTCCGTCTTCGCGTGCCAGGATACGCCGGTGGTCCCGCGAGCGCGGTCCGAGGCCGGTGTCAGATGAGCGTGGCCAGACACTCGTCGGTTTCGCACTGGTGGCGCCCTTGTTGCTCATCGTGGCGCTGGCATTGATCGGTATGGCCATGGCGCTGCACGCTCGTGTGATCATCCTGGACAGCGCGGCCGAGGGCGCCCGCGCCGGCTCGTCTCTGAACTCCGGTTTGGAGGCTGCTGAGAGCCGTACGCGAGAGCTGATCGTCGCCTCGCTCCCGGAGGAATACGGCCGGGATGTCCGCGCGGGGTATCGCAATGTCGCGGGAGTAGCCGTCGTGGAAGTGGTCGTCACCAGTCCCGTCCCCATCCTTGGCGTGTCCGGTCCCGCCACGATGGAGGTGCGTGCCCATGCGGCAATCGAGTAGCGAGTCGGGCAACGTCGTCGTCGAATTCGTGGGAGTGCTGATTATCCTCGTGGTGCCGGCATTGCTCGCCATGCTTGCGATCTCCTCCCTCCTTATGGGGCAGGCGGCAGCCACGGCTGCCGCGCGCGACGCCGGGCGTGCTTTCGTGCGGGCTGAAAACACATCGCAGGGCCGCCTCCGGGCGGAAGCGATAGCCGTGGAATCCTTCGCTCAGCGCGGCGTGGACGCGGACGTCATCCTCGACGTTCGTTGTTCGGCAGTTCCTTGCCTGGTCCCCGGCGCCTATGTAACGACGACGGTGCGTGCCCAGGTTCCGCTGTCCTACCTCGGGATGTCGGTCACGCTGCGGGAAACGGTGACGTTGCCCGTCGATGAGTTGCGGGAGCAGCGGGAGTGAAGGGGGAGCGTGGCAATATCCTCATACTCGGTCTTGTGCTCTGGCTCGTGGCCTGTCTCCTGCTGTTCGGAACGATCTCGGCCGCACTCCTCGCATTGGAACGTCGAGAACTCCTGGCCAGTTCCGACTCCCTTGCCCTCTCCATTGCCGACGATCTTAACGAGGCCTCGTATTATGCCGGCGAATCCGAATTCGCGCCCACCTCGGCACAGGTACGGGAACGGGCGCGTCAGCTGCTGGGAGAGCCGGGGCACGGCGGATCGGCCGCGGCGATCCTGATCGAGCCCACCGGGGTCGAAGGCGGCGCCGTCGTCGTCACGCTGCGGCGCGAAGCGGACCTCGCATTTGTACCGAGCGGCAGTAACTTTTCCACAATCACTCTCGAGGTGACGAGTAGGGCGCAGCTTCGCGAACGTCCGATACGGTAGCCTTACCCCGTGGCCACTGAATACCAAGCAGAGATTGACGCTCTACGCAAGACCTTCCAACAAATCTCCTCGGTGACGAATCCGGAGGAACTCAAGGCGACGATTGCCAGGCTCACGGAAGAGTCGTCGGCTCCCGATCTGTGGGATGACCCCGAGCAGGCTCAGGCCGTGACCTCCAAACTCTCACACGCTCAGTCCGAGTTGGAGAAGGTGACGAGGATGTCGGACCGTATCGACGACCTGTCCGCCCTCCTCGAGATGGCTGGCGAGGAAGCCGAATCCGATCCGGAGATGGCCAAGGAGCTATACGCGGATCTCGATACCGAGCTCGAGACCTGCCGCAACGACCTTTCCGAACTGCAGATCCGCACTCTGCTCTCGGGCAAGTACGACGAGCGCGACGCCGTCGTCACGATCCGTTCCGGGGCAGGCGGCGTCGACGCGGCGGACTTCGCCCAGATGTTGCAGCGGATGTACCTGCGCTGGGCCGAGCGCTCCGGGTACGGGGCAAAAGTGCTGGACACGCACTATGCCGAGGAAGCGGGCATCAAATCCACCACCTTCGAGGTGCACGCGCCCTACGCATACGGGACCCTCTCCGTGGAGGCGGGTACGCACCGGCTCGTGCGCATCTCTCCCTTTGACAACCAGGGCCGCCGCCAGACGTCGTTCGCGGCGGTGGAGGTGATTCCGCTCATCGAACAGACGGACCATATCGACGTCCCCGATGCCGACATCCGTATCGACGTGTTCCGCTCCTCGGGTCCCGGCGGTCAGTCCGTCAACACCACGGACTCAGCCGTTCGCATCACCCACCTTCCCACCGGTCTCGTCGTCTCGATGCAGGATGAGAAGTCGCAGATCCAGAACCGCGCTGCGGCCATGCGCGTGTTGCAGTCCCGACTTCTGCTGCTGAAGCAGGAGGAAGAGGCCAAAGAGAAGAAGGAACTGGCGGGAGACGTCAAAGCGTCCTGGGGAGATCAGATGCGCTCCTACGTCCTGCAGCCGTATCAGATGGTCAAGGACCTGCGGACCGGTTTCGAGGCTGGCAGCCCGGACGCCGTTTTCGACGGCGACATCGACGGGCTCATCGATGCCGGGATTCGGTGGCGCGCCACCGGTGAGAAGGCCGACAAGGCCGATAGCTGAGAAGCTTCAATATAACGTTTTCGTCACGGCGTGCCGCACTGACCTCGCAAGATCGGGCGCGTATGCTCGATGCGACCCTGCCCGAGACTTTTGGCGATAACACATGATCAAATTCGACAACGTGACCAAGCTGTACCAGAAGGGGGCCCGACCGGCCCTCGATTCGGTCAGCCTTGAAGTGGAACGAGGGGAGTTCGTCTTTCTCGTGGGCCCCTCGGGTTCCGGAAAATCGACGATGCTCGCGCTCATTCTGGCCCAGGAGCGGCCCACATCCGGCCATGTGCAGGTTCTCGGCAAGGACCTCGCCACGGTGTCTCAGCGGCGAGTTCCGCTGATGCGCCGCAAGATCGGTACGGTCTTCCAGGATTTCCGCCTGCTGTCGGACAAGAACGTCTATGACAATGTGGCCCTCGCGCTGCAGGTCATCGGCGCCCCGCGCCACCGCATCAAGGCGGATGTGCCCGATGTGCTGAAGATGGTGGGGCTGGACGGCAAGGAAAAACGTCAGATGACCGAGCTGTCCGGTGGAGAACGCCAGCGTGTGGCCATCGCCCGCGCCATGGTGAATCGCCCTCAGATCCTGCTGGCCGACGAGCCCACCGGAAACTTGGATTCCGAAACCGGCTTGTCGATCATGCGGCTGCTGGATCGCATCAACCGCACGGAGACCACCGTTGTCATGGCGTCCCACGATGAATCGATCGTGAACCAGATGCGCAAGCGTGTCGTCGAATTGAAGGACGGCATCGTGGTACGCGACCAGGCGCGCGGCGTCTACGGAGGTGGGCAGAACTAATGCGACTACGGTTCATCCTGTCCCAGACCTTCCGCGGGCTCTTCTCGAACAAGGCGATGGCGGCCTCGGTCGCGCTCGTGACATTCGTCTCCCTCCTCTTCGTCGGCGCAGCCGCCCTGCTTCAGACCCAGATCTCCAATCTCAAGGACGACTGGTACGACAAGGTCGAAGTCTCCGTCTTCATGTGTCCCATCGGTTCGATGGCGCCGCAGTGTGCCGCCGGCGAGGCGACGCAGGAGCAGATCGACGACGTCGCCGCCTTCCTGGAGGAAGACGAGATCTCCACCTACATCGAGTCTGTGCAGTTCGAGACCAAGGCCGAGGCGCTCGAGAACTTCCAGAAGCAGATGGAAGGGACCGCTTGGGTGGAGGCGTTGACCGAGGACCAGATGGAATCCTCGTTCCGCATCAAGCTCAAGGATCCCACCCAGTACCAGATCGTCGCCGAATCCCTGGATGGCCGCCCAGGCGTCCTGGAGGCGAAGGACCAACGCCAGCAGCTCGAGCCCCTGTTCGCGGTCCTCAATCGCTTCACCATCGTCTCAGGGGTTCTCGCCGGCGTCATGATCGTCACGGCGCTTCTCCTCATGCCAACCACCATTCGCCTGTCGGCGATGTCACGGCGGGACGAAACGGAGATCATGCGCTACGTCGGCGCCTCCAACTTCTTCATCGAACTTCCCTTCATCCTCGAGGGGATCCTTTCCGCTCTCATGGGGGCGATACTGGCCGTGGGAGGGCTGTGGGTGACGGTCAAGTTCTTCGTCACCGACTGGTTCGGCGCCGCGATGCCATGGATGAACATTGTCAACACCGGTGATGTATGGCTGCTTGCGCCCTTCTTGCTGGGCGGCGCGGTGCTGGTCGCCGGATTCGCATCGTGGGTCACACTGCGGCGTTATGCGAAGGCGTAGGGAGAGAGCATTATGAGCCGGAAACGTTGGACTGGTGCCTTGTTGGCCCTCGCCATGGCCTTCACCGGTATGGGCATGGCCACTGGAGCCCAGGCGGATTCGCGCGACGACCTCGTGGACAAGCAGGCGGAGCAGGAGCGCCAGATCGAGTCCGTGCAATCCTCTTTGGAGGGCGTGGACACCGAACTGCAGGATGTCTATCTTCAGCTGCAGCAGACCGAGACCCAGATCCCCATCGCCGAGCAGGAGTTGAGTGCCGCGGAGGAGGAGCTCGCCGCAGCGGAACGCGACCAGGAGATCGTGGCCGGCCAGCTCGATGCCGCGCAGGGAGAGCTCGCCGGCATTCAGCAGGAGATCACCGAGGGCGAGGTCGAGATCGAATCGACCCGTAACAACCTGGGAGAGATCGCTCGCGCGCAGTACCGCGGGGATACCGTCCCCACGACCATGGAGCTACTGGTGGGTTCCAGTTCTTCTGAGGATTTTCTGAACTCCTACGCCACGTGGGAGGCCCTCTCGCGTACCCAGTCCGGCACTTTGACCGACGCCGAGGTGGCGACCGCCCGCAACCAGACCCGCGAGGCACGGCAAACCGACGTCGAGAGCCAGATCGCGGATCTCAAGAAGCAGGCCGACGAGCTGGTCGCCGAGAAGGCGAGCAAGCAGGAGACGGCCAAGGACAAGCGAGACAGCTTGACGGCGCTCCAAGCCGACTATGACAAGCAGTCCAAGGATCTGGAAGGCCAGAAGGACGCGTTCCAGGCCAACCTCGCCTCGCTCGACCAGGAGCGAAACGAGACCGCCGCCGAGATCGCGAAGATCGACGAGGAGAACCGCAAGAAAGAAGAGGCTGCGAAGGCGCAGGCCGAGGCAGACGCCCAAGCTCAAGCCCAGGCGCAGGCGCAGAGCCAGGCGAACTCCGGATCTTCCAACGCCGCATCGAACAACGCTACATCCAATTCCGGATCGGCGGCCGCCAGTGCCTTCTCCAATCCGACCGGAGCTTGGCTGATTCCGCCAGTTCCGGCCCCCGTCTACGTGACCTCGCCTTTCGGTATGCGCGAGTACCCGTTCGGCGGATGGTGGATGCACAACGGCGTCGACCTGCGCTCTGCCTGTGGCGAGGCGCAGGTGGCTCCGGCCGACGGCGTCGTCGCCAAAACCGTTCCCGCCCCGGGCAACTCCACGCACGGCAACCAGGTCTTCATCAATCTGGGCGTCGTGGATGGCTCGTCCTGGGTGGCGGTGACCAACCATCTGTCCGGTTTCAATGTGACGGCTGGGCAGTCAGTGAGCCAGGGCGACGTGATCGGCTGGACCGGGCAAACCGGCGATGTGACCGGCTGCCACGTGCATTTCGAGGTCTGGAAGGACGGCTCCGTCGTCGACCCCATGGGCTTCGCTGCCTTCACTCAGCGCTCCGGCGGCTGGTGATAGTGACGCGTCTACGCGTATGATCTAGTACCTGTGTGCCGGAAAGGCCGGCTGACCGATGAGTACTGGAGGTTCCTCATGGCGAAATCTGCACAACAGGGGAAGCTCTCCGCTGCCCAGAAGGCCAAGGCCGACGCCGATGCCAAGCAGGTCATCGCGCGCAACAAGAAGGCACGCCACGATTACAACATCTTGGAGACCTTCGAGGCCGGGCTCTCGCTGTCAGGCACCGAGGTGAAGGCGTTGCGCCTTGGCCGTGCCTCGCTCATCGACGGCTGGGTGGAGATCGACCGCAGTAACGAAGCGTGGCTGCACGGCGTCAACATCCCGGTTTACGCCATGGGCACGTGGACCAATCACGCCCCCACGCGCAAGCGCAAGCTGCTGCTGCATCGCGATGAGATTCTGCGCCTGGCTGGCAAGTCTCAAGCCAAAGGGCACACGATCGTTCCCCTGGAACTCTACTTCCTGCGCGGGCGAGCCAAGGTGGAGATCGCCCTGGCTCAGGGCAAGCAGGAATGGGACAAGCGTGAGACCCTCCGCCGCCGCGAGGCCGATCGTGAGGCGGAACGCGCGATGGCGGCGGCGCGGCGCCGTGCCCGCGGCTGACAGGGCTCGACTACCCGTTCGCCTCGTCGCTCATGTCGGACGTCCGTGATAGGACTTATGTATGAGAACGATGACCCTGCGCCGGTGGAGCGTTCCGACTGCGGCATTCTTCGCCCTGGTCCTTGTCTGCGTCACGGCCTTCCTCACCTCTCCCGCTCGCGCCGACGATGTAGAAACCTACGTCCCCAGGTTCGATGTCACCGCACATCTCGGCGACGACGGCACGCTCTCGGTACGCTTCGATATCACCGCGGAATTCTCCGAGGATGCCCACGGTCTGTTTTTCGTTCTCCCCACCGCGCAGCGCTATGAGGATGATAGCCATGACTATCAACTCTTCGACGTGGATTTCGGGGAGGCTCGCATGGATGGCAACCCGGTGCCCGCGATCCGTTTCGATGAGGATGACACCGCAACCCTGCGGGTCGGAGATGAGGACACCTACGTCTCCGGCAGGCACGACTACTCGGTGGAATTCACCGTGCAGGGCCTGGTACGCCCCGGCGATCCTGGCAGTGGCACGGATATTCTGCCGTGGGATGTCATCACGGCGGGAGCCTACGAGGGATGGGATATCGGCGCTTTCTCGCTGCATCTGACGGCGCCCGATGGCGGGAGCTTCACCTGTACCGCGGGCGAAGAGGGTTCTAGTGCGCCCTGCGCGGGCATCTCTCAGCTGGGCGGGGAGTACTCGGCTGTTGTCTCCCATCTTGGTGAGGGAGGGGTGACGGCCAAGCTGACCTGGGATGGCGGTACTGTGCGGGCGCCCGAGCCGACGATCGAATATCGGGAGCCGGTTTCGGCGAAGTATGGTTTCAACTGGGCGGTGCTTGGTGCCGGCGTCGTACTGGTCGGCGCCGCGATCGCCGCGGCTTTCGGATTGGCGCGCAAGGATGAACGTTACGTCGGGTTGGCGCCGGGCGTCTATCCCGATCGGCGTCAGGACGCGGTCATCGGATTGAGCTCGAAACATCCGAAGGTGGTTCGTTTCGAGCGACCCGAGATGCTGGCGGCCCAGGCAGGCGTCGCACTGAAGAAGAAGATCGACGACGGCGACGTCCTCGCGACCGTGATCGTCTCACTGGCTCAACGTGGATACCTGCAGATCGTGGAATACGACGATCCGCTGGGCAAGAAGCAGGGGGCGCCCAACACCAACAATTGGATGCTGTATGTGATCCGCGAGCCCGATGGGAATCTGGCAGAGTGGGAGGCCGAGTTCCTCGCCGCCGTGGCGGATCCTTCCACCGGCGAGGATGCCGGGATGAAGAAGAAGGAAGCGCTCGATGTGGCCAGCTGGCAGGCATCGCTTCAGGAAGCCGGCTTCGCCGTACCGGAAAGGCCAGGGACGAGGCTGCGCCAGTTGCGGGACTCGGTGGCGCAGAAGGCCATCGCCGATGCGACTGCCGATGCGGCGGAAGGATGGCTGTTGCCCGCCGGCCGTTCCCAGACGGCCAACTGGATGCGCCACGTGTCTCTGGCGGGCGGGGTGATCGGAGTGCTCATGATAGCCGCCGGGTTCCTCGGTGACATCCCGATTGTGGGATACGGTATAGCGCTGACGATTGCGAGTGTGATCGTCAGGCTCGGCTGCGTCAAGACCGTCGCTTTCAGCGCCGATGGCTCGGTAGCCCACGAGCAGGCTGCTGGATACCGTCTCTACCTGGAGAAGGCTGAGGTCGGCCAGTTGCGAGAGGCTGAACGTGCGCAGTTGTTCGTGGACACCCTTCCGTGGGCGATATCGCTGGGCGTGGTGGATCACTGGGGCAAGATCGCCGACGAGGTACTGCAGGTTCAACCGGGCATCGTCTGGGCGCCGTTCTGGTTCTCGACCATCCATGGCTATGGATCGCCCAGTACCGTTTCCGGCTCGGTGAACGACTTCAGCGAGGCGGCAGGAACGGCCGCGCATATGGCGGGGGCCAGCCAGGCATACAAGGATGCCGCGAATACGGTGAGCAGCTCGAGTTCCGGAAGTTCTGGTTCGGTGGGCGGAGGAAGCTTTGGTTCCGGTGGCGGAACTTGGTAAGGGCGTAGGGGTTCCCCGGGAGGTATCGTGAACATTTCATCTGTCAGTGGGCACGCCAAGGCCGCGTCCTTGGCCGCCGCCCTTGCGGCATCCCTTTTCGTTGCCGGATGTTCCGGCGATGATGACACCGATGCGGGTGTTACGGGGATTCCGGAGGCCTGGCTCACGCAAACGGCCGAGGGGTGGCCGGAATCGGAAGGGTATGGGAAGGGCATGCCTTTCCTGGCGCGTGAGAGCTGTCTGCTTGGCGAGGCCCCCAGGCCTCTCGGGGCTGAGCCGAAATCCACGAATTCGGGGTGGGGCTCCTTCGGACCGGATGTTACCGCGAGAGATGCCTACCTCTACCTCTGCACGTTCTGGGAGAAAGATCGTTACGCGGGGGAGGTGCGCCTATACCAGGCACCCGATTCGCAGCGCCTGGACGAGCTCACCGCCGACTTCTCGGACCCGAAGAGCTACGGCAACGAGGTGACCGCCAGCGATATCTCTTCGCGAGGCGTGAGCGTCCAGATCGTGCGTACGTGGATCCCGAGCAACCCCCAAGGTAAAGTACAAGCGTTCTATGCGGACTCCGCGGCCGATGGCGCGGTCCTCCTGGAGGTGAACTCCCTATCGGAGGAGGATTTTGCCGCCTACACCGATGAGATGGCTGCCGCAGACCTCACAGGCATGCTGGTGGAGTAATCGTCCGACACCACAGACTGACTGATCGCCCAAGTTGTAAGTGAGAATTATTCTCGTTATCCTTCTTGGGTTGATTACTTTGAGGATTTCTTTACCATGATGTTGACACGCGGACAGCTGGGATGGCTTATCGCCCTCGCGGTGGCGGTTGTTATCGGTGCTATCGCGGCGCTCTGTATAGGTCCCGTCGGCGTTCCCGTCAGGGAGGCTCTGGGTGCCGTCGGCCGTCGTATAACCGAGGGGAGCTCGAGCGGCCAGGACGCGCTGATCACCCATATTCGACTGCCGAGGATCCTGCTCTCGATCCTAGTGGGCGGTTCTTTGGCCGTTGCCGGTGCCGCTATGCAGGCGGTGTTTCGCAACCCCCTGGCCGAGCCGGGCATAACGGGAGTTTCTGCGGGCGCCGCGGTCGTCGCCGTGGCGCTCATCGTCACAGGCGCGGTGTCCGCGACGTCTTGGCTACTCCCCGTTGGAGCTTTCGTAGGAGCTCTTCTGTCCACGACCGTCGTACAAGCGGTTGGATTCGGCCGGGCTGGTACCTCCACCGCATCTCTGCTTCTCGTGGGGATGGCGTTGAACTCGTTCCTCGGCGCCATTACATCAGCGCTCATCGCCAACGCTCCGGATTCCGAGGACGCCCGTTCCGCCATGTTCTGGCTGAACGGCGATCTGACCGGGAGAACGTTGGCAGACGTGAGCATGATCGTCATCCCTTTACTGATCGGCGTGGCCGGGGTGCTCTTCTTCGCGCGGGAGTTGAACATGCTCCTGCTGGGCGAGGCCACCGCGCAATCCGCGGGTGTGAGTGTACGCCTCGTATCGAACGTCGTGCTGGCGTTCTCGGCTCTGGCAACGGCTGCAGGCGTGGCCGCAACGGGAATCATCTCCTTCGTAGGGCTCGTTGTTCCGCACCTCGTGCGGCTCGTTTTCGGCGTCAATCACAGGTTCCTGTTGCCGGCGTCATTCATGGTCGGCGCGCTTTTCCTCATGGCTGCGGACACGGCGGCGCGGATGCTGTTCAATCCGATCGTTCTTCAGACCGGTACGATCACCGCGCTGATCGGTGCGCCGTTCCTGCTCGTCCTTGTCCTACGCAGGAGGCGATCCCAGTGAGTTCTCCGGCTGATGACGTGGCGGCAGAAGCGCGGTATGGGGTGCCTTCCGGCTTGGCTCTTTCAGATGTTCGGGTACGCTATGGCCCCCGAACCATCCTCGACGGCTTGACGCTGAATCTGGGCGCCGGGAAGGTGCACGGCCTCATCGGACCGAACGGCGCTGGGAAGTCCACACTTGCCAAGGCGGTCCTCGGTTTGGTTCCCTACGAGGGCACCGTGACCGTTTCCGGTCACGACACCAAGATGATGAATCCGCGTCGTCGTGCCCGACATCTCTCCTATCTCGCTCAGGATGCCTCGATGCCGAGTGATCTCACAGGGCGACAGCTGGTCGAAATGGGCCGCTATGCACGTTCCTCGCGCTTCGGCACACCAACCGAGGATGATGAGGCCGCCGTCGACGCCGCCCTCGCGCTGACCGGTGCCTTCAGATGGGATTCGCGTCCCGTTGCGCAGACAAGCGGAGGCGAACAGCAGCTCACATCCTTGGCTCGAGCACTCGCCCAGGATGCGCCCACACTCATTCTCGACGAGCCTGTCTCGGCACTCGATATGGCCCATGAGATGACCGTCCTGCGGCTCATGCATCCGTGGGTCGACCAACAGGGCGACAAGCGGCTCGTCGTCGTCGTCCTTCACGATCTTTCCCTAGCCGCGCGGTTCTGCGACGAACTGGTTCTCCTGAATCCGTCCCCGTCCGGGGCCGTGGTCGCTGCCCAGGGATCTCCGGAAGAGGTTCTCACCCCTTCGCTTCTGAGCCTGGCGTACGGCATGGACGTGGATGTGAGAATCTCTCCGGTCACCAACACTCTCACCGTCACCCCGTTGTGATCTTCAATTGAAAGGACCTTCATGAATGTGAAACGATCGTCAATCCTGTCGCGGGCCGTCGCATCAGCGACGGTCGGGCTCATGCTGCTCGCCGGTTGTTCGTCTTCGACCTCTGGCTCGGGCAACGGCGCCTCCTCGTCGCCTTCCGCGTCCTCTGAGGCATCTGCCGCAGAAAGCGGCGAGCACCCCAGCCGGATTGTGGCAGTCTCGAGCGAGACGGCGGATATGGCTCTTCTGCTTGCCGGTCCCGAGGCGATGGTGGCTATCGCCGCCGCTTCGCAGTCTCCAAGCATGGGAATGGTCCCCGATCTTGCCAACCAAGTTGCCGAGACGCTCCCCGCCGGCATTACTCCCGACGCGGAGCAGATCCTCGCCTATGAACCGGACCTCGTTCTCACGACTTCCCGGCACGGGGGAGAGAAGAGCACCAACGAACAGCTCGCCTCCGCGGGCGTGGAGATGGTGACGTTCGAATCCGATGATTTCAACAGCCCCGAGGCCTACGCGGATGCGCTGCGGACCACGGGCGATGTCCTGGGCTACCCGGAAGAGGCCGAGCAGTATGCGACGGAGCTTCTCGCCTCGATCGAGGAGATCGACGCGCAGAAGTCGGACAAATCGCCGCGAGTCCTGGTCCTGATGGTCCGCGGGGGCAAGGTCATGGCCATGGCGTCCAACAACATGCTGCCGGGTCTGGCACTGCGTGCGGGAGCCACGGATGCAACGACGGAGGCGGGTATAACCTCCACAGCGCCAATCGACGGGGAACTGCTCGTACGGGCGAATCCGGATCTCATTCTGCTGGAAGACTTCCAGGGCGGTGGCGAGGGCCCGTTCCAAGAGCTCTTGAACAGTCCAGCAGTGGCCGATGTGCCAGCCATAGCCAATCAGAACATCCACGTCATCGAGATGACGGAGGCCTCCTCGCTGGCCGGGATCAACCTTCCCGTGGGCTACCAGAAGGTGATGGACATCGTGTCCGAATGAGGGGCCCCGAGTTTCCCGGCGGGCGTCCAACATATGCCGTAGCTTGATTTTGAGGACGTCAAAGGGCCTCGGATCCACATGGATCCGAGGCCCTTAGCAGTGGAGATGGCGAGAATTGAACTCGCGTCCGACGATGCATGCCCAAGTATTCTCCGGGTGCAGTTCGTTAAAACGTTGTTTTCGGCTCCAGCGCTCTCACGAACAAGTCGCTGACGAACCTAGTCACGTAAGTGTTCCGAGCAGGCCCGTGACCAACCTGCTCAGCAGTGGCTTTCTAAAACGACGCCAGCGACTGAGGAGAAAGCAACCTCAGACTGACGGATTTCGGAGCTCGCTCAGGCGGCGAGGGCGAAATCGGTGCGCTTAGAGTTGGCACCTATTGGTTTACAGAGAATCGTTAACGAGATGACTCTGCATCCTCGACCCGCTTCCCTTCGACAAACAATCGCCGTCGAAACCGATCATCCCCTTATTCAGTTGTTAACCCGGCTGAACCGGAGCGTGCCCACATGGAGCGCTGCCGTCTACCTCACGGCTACACCGCTACGGTAACACGTCATTGCCTTCGGAAACACTCGCAAGCGATGTCTCATTCCAGCTTCCTCATATTACAACAGCGGCATGCCTGAATCTATTCCCGCGTTCCCGCTCTCGTACTCGTTGCCTTTCAAGGCCGCTCGGTGCGGCGAGGTCCGAGGCCTTCAAGGCCGTGCAGCGTTGCGGTACCCGGGACCCCGAATACCGGGTGCGGCGAGGTCCGAGGCCTTCCCGGGCCATTGCCTACCCAGGTCCTAACCCCGGACGCCCACTCCGCCGTCGATGTTCAGCTTCCGGTTCAGCAGCTCGGTTAGCGCGAGCAAAGCCACTGCGAAGATGCCGACGTAGAGTGGGAAGAGGACGATATCTGTCCTTTCGGCTAAGAAACCGAAGAGGGGCGGCATCAGGGTTGTCCCCATGTAGGCGCTGGCCATCTGGATGCCGATGATCGCCTGGGAATTCTGCCGGCCGAAGTTCGCCGGGGTGGAATGGATGATCGCGGGGTAGATGGGAGCGCAGCCGAAACCGGCGATGACCAGCCCGCCGAGTGCGAGGATGTCGGTTTCCAGTGGAAGGGCGATAAGCACGATGCCCGCCAAAGCGATGAGGCTTCCATAGCGGATCATCTGTCTGTCGCCGAGGGCATCCGCGATGAAGCCCGTCAGGAACCGCCCCAGGGTAATGCCCAGCAGGAACAACGAGGCGAACCTTGCCGCAGTGGCCGGGTCGACACCGCGGGAGTCCACGAGATAGGTCGATGCCCACAGGATGGTAGTTGCCTCCACGGCGCAATAGGACATGAATGCGACCATGACGAGTGGGACGCCGGGAATCTTGACTGCGCGGGATAGGGCAAGAGGGGCGGCAGGCGCCTCATCTGTTTCTCCGTCTGCAACGCCTTCCCTATGTGCACCGTTCTGCTTCTTCCACAGGGGTAGGCTCGCAAAAAGCGCGACCGTCAGCACCACCTGGATGATGCCCACTATCCAGTAGCCATTGCTCCAGCCGTGCCCCGCCGTCAGGCTGTATCCCATGATGAACGGACTGATCGACGCTCCGATGCCCCAGAAACAGTGGAGCCAGCTCATGTGCCGCGACTCGTAGTGCAGCGCCACGTAATTGTTGAGGGCCGCGTCGACGGCGCCGGCGCCCAACCCATAGGGGATGGCCCACAGGCACAGCACGAGGAACGAACCTGAGAAGGAGAACCCGATCAGCGCGGCCGCTGTCATGCCTACGCTGACAGCCGTGACCAGTCCGGGGCCGAACTTCTTCGTCAGGCGGTCGGATTGCAGGCTGGATATGATCGTGCCGATGGCGATGATCATGGTCACCACTCCGGCGTAGGAGACCGGGACGTCCAGGTCGGTATGCATGACGGGCCAAGCCGCGCCCACGAGGGAATCGGGCAGTCCGAGGCTGATGAAGGCGATGTAGATGATCGCAAGCAGCAGTGAATACATTATTTTCGATTCGCTAGTCGATACGTGGGCGATGGCCGATGCGGCATATTGTCCAGTCGGACGAAGCCCGGCGGCCAAGACAGGATCGTAACCGCCGACACCATTATGTACAAACGTACGTATAGATTTGGGTGGGAGAGTTACCGCACATGCTTGTCAGATTCTCTCTAGCCTGCCCGCTTTCTGGGCCAGTCCAACGTGCCTTCTGGGCCAGTCCAGCGTGCCATCGGCGGGTATTCTCTTCGATCCACCGGGAAAGCGTGGGTACTATCCGTCCATCGGGCGCGCGTCACCCACTGGGGCGATCGCCGGCGGTGTCCTGGTTTGCGGCGACGTCGAGGCCGTTCTCAAGAATCTCGAAACAGCGCGCCACGGTCTGATCGATTGGCTCGGGGGATTCGTCCCACCGTTGTGCTTCGATAGCCGCGACGATCGCCGCCGCGATCGCGGAGATGGGCATGAGAAGATCCAGGCTGGGATGTTCCTGGCCGCGTTTGCGGGCGATCTCGAGGGCCAGGTGGCTCAGCGTGGCACGTGCCTCCAGCATCATTGCGGCCCAGACTGTCGGTTCGGAATACATGTAGCGCGCCCTGCGTCGCATCACCGGCTCGTTCTCTCTGAGAACGGGCGTCATCGCCTCGAGGATGTCCTTCGCGACTGAAAGAAGCGGGGCGTCGTCGTCGATCGCCGAGATGACGAGATCGGTCATCATCCGGTCCTCCTCGTCGTGGAGGATCAGACGTTCCTTGGTCCCGAAGTAACGGTAGACCGTTGCCGGAGAGACCCCGGCGGCGGTGGCGACCTGTTCGACGGTGACGGCTGTGAAACCGTGCTCATCGAATAGGTCCAGCGCCGCCTTCTGGATCTCGCGCATGGTGCGCTGTTTGTTTCTCGCGCGCAGGCCGAGGTTAGGGGCTGCGCTGCCCGGCGTGCGCTCTGGTTTTGCGTCCTTCATTCGGCCTCTCCCGTGCTGCCTTCCCCGGTGCCTAGACAGAATAACAGTTGTTAGGGACTCGCTCCTTGTGAGATAGTGGCTGTTAATTAGATAGTTACTATCAAGTTGGGGATTCTATGGAAGCCGAAGCTCTAGTGTTCGCGCACGACGTCGTCAAGGATTACGGTCGGTTCCGAGCTCTCGATGGATTCAACCTTGTGGTGCAACCCGGCGAAGTGCACGGGTTCTGCGGGCCCAACGGGGCGGGCAAGTCGACGACGATTCGTATCCTGCTGGGACTCTTGCGGCACGACGCGGGAGCCGTAGAACTCTTCGGTTCGGATCCGTGGGATGACGCGGTTCGGCTGCATTCGCGACTGGCCTACGTCCCCGGCGACGTCACGCTATGGCCCAACCTCACCGGCGGGCAGGCTATCGACGTACTCACTCGACTGCGAGGGCATGGCGATCCGCGACGTAGGGACGAACTCATCGAACGTTTCTCGCTGGACCCCTCGCGCAAAGCGCATACCTACTCCAAAGGGAATCGACAGAAGGTCGCCCTTGTCGCGGCGTTGGCCAGCGACGTCGAGCTTCTGCTCTTGGACGAGCCGACTTCCGGGCTCGACCCGCTCATGGAGGAGGTCTTCACCCAATGCGTGAGCGAGGCGGTAGGCCGTGGAACCTCCGTGTTGCTCTCCAGTCACATTCTGGCGGAAGTGGAGAAGCTCTGCGATCGAGTGACGATCATCCGCGATGGGCGCACGGTTCTGACCGGTACCTTGGAGGAGCTCCGCTTGCTTACCCATACCACCATTGAGGCGCGCACTCGCACTCCGGTCAGCCTGCCCCGTCACTGGGGCATCCAGTCGCAGCTCGCTGACGATGGTTGCGGCTTGACCATTGACGTTCAGCCAGAACGCATTGACGAGGTCCTGTCGCATCTTCTCGAGGCGGGTGTCACCCACCTTGCGGCCCGCCCTCCGAGCCTGGAACAGATCTTCCTCGAACAGTACGGGGGAGCGGCTCGATGACCTCGTTCACTGGAACGCTGCTGCTGGCACGCCTGGCCGTGCGCCGAGACCTTGTGTCCCTGTTGGCGTGGAGCGTGCTCATCGCGGTGGTCCTGACGGGCACGGTATCCGCCATGGATGCCACCTATCCGAGCGCCGCGCAACGCGCGGGATATGCCCTGTCCATGTCGGATGCGCCCGTGCAGCACTTTTTCAACGGCCCTGGAGAGGCTCTGGGGACCCTCGGCGGGATCGTCGTCTTCGAGTTCGGCGGCTACCTATTGGTAGTTGTGGCGGTGCTATCGATTATGACGGTCGTGCGCCACTCGCGGGCCGAGGAGGCCAACGGCGGGGCCGAGCTCATCGGAGCGGGCTGCACCGGCCGCTACGCGCTTGGCGCATCCGCACTGCTGGTGGCTATGGGAACGGCGCTGTGGTGGGCGGTGGTCGCCGCCATGACTCTGGGGACGGCCGGGACGGGATGGGCCGGGGCCGTCGCCTACGGTTCGTCTCTCGCGCTGAGTGGAACCATATTCGCGGTCCTCACGGCCGTTACCTGCCAGTTGGCAGAGCAGCCGCGAACCGCCGCGCTGCTCGCAAGTCTCGTCCTCTTGTTCTCCTTCGTGGTTCGCGGCTGGGGCGACATGCGCGACAGCGCCATCCGCTGGGCGTCGCCCCTTGCGTGGGCGCAGGCGACCCGCCCCTTCGGACAGGTGCGGTGGTGGCCTCTCGTCGTCGCCGGTGTCTTTGTACTGGTATGCGTCAGCTTTGCGATGTTGCTCAACAATCGCCGGGATATCGGTGCCGGGTGGTGGCGCCCGCGCCCGGGATCGACGACGGCGTCGCGCTATCTGGCATCGCCCCTTGGGATAGTGCTGTCCCAGCAGCGAGCCTCGATCGCTGGTTGGTGCACGGCGATCGGCCTTCTCGGGATCGTCTTCGGTTTGGTGACCACCGAGTTTGCCGCAGCCGAAGGGCAGATCGATGTGGAAGCGTTTGCGCCCGGCGAACTCGATCCTGTCCTCGCTTTGACCACATTCGCAACGAAGGTCCTTGCCATTCTCGCCACGAGCGCTGGGATCGGCTTGCTCCGCGTTCCCGTGGTGGAACAGCAGACGGGGAGGCTCGATGCCCTTCTTGCCTCCTCGCTGGGACGCATCCGCTGGCTGGGCTGCCAGATAGCCGGGGCGATGGGAGGGGCAAGCCTCGCCCTGCTGCTAGGCGGATCGGGACTGATGGTTGGCACGGCTATCGCCGGTGTGGACAGCAATCCGATGGATATGGTGCGGCTGGCTGTCTCCTACCTACCCGCCACGTGGTTGCTGACTTCCCTGGCCGCGATGCTCTTCGGGGTGCTGCCCCGTTGGCAGCCCGCGGCCTGGCTTCTCGTTATACATGCCGTGCTGGCCGGTGTCTTCGGAGTGATGCTGCGCTTGCCGGATTGGCTCATCGATCTGTCGCCGTTCTCGAACGTCCCCCAGATTCCACAGGAATCGCTGGTCGACGCCGGGCTCGGGATCATGGTCGCGGTGGCTGCCCTTCTGCTGGGAGCGGGTCTCGCCGGTTTTCGTCAGCGGGACATCGTCTGTTGATAGACGGCGAGCCGAGGATGGCCCTCGATCCGGCAGTAGACGGTGTTCATCAGGGCGATGAAAGGTCCGTCGAGATCGGAGCGCGATGACGTGGCTCGATAGACCAGGGCGGCTGAATCCGATCCGATGGGCACCATTCGCGCGTCCGCGATCTCATAGTTTTCCCACGCCGGTGCCCCGTCCAAAGAGCTCGCGATCTCCTCGCGGTTCATGACCGAGCCGTCGACGAGGACGAAGAGAGCCTCGGGAGTCATCAGCCTCCCGTAGAACGTGCCGCCCGTCGATTCGCAGAGGGATCGCCAGCCGGCATGCTCGAGCTCTAGCAGTTCGTTCAATGTGAATGCGTTCATGTCATCTCCTTCTGAGCGAATGCGAGGATGTGCCCATCGAGGTCTGTGGTGTAGCAGACGATATCACCCGCTCTCGCCCGGCGGGTTCGCTCCATTCGTAGCCCCTTGTCTCGCGGAATACGATCCGCTCTGGTCGCGGTAGTTCGGCGTTGACTACGATCGAGGCGAGGTGATCCTCGTGCAGTTTCCAGACGGCTCCTCTTACGGTGTCCAAGACGATACTGAGGCCACGCGAGGCCTGGATCTCCTGCTCCTCGCTGAGCACGAGAGCCAGAAACATGTGAGGGGCTCGGGCTCTCCGGGCTGCTCCATGCAAACCTGCTCGATTTTTGTCCAAAGCCAACCGGCTGGCAGTCATCTTCGCCAGCGGCAACAGTCACCACGACGTGGACCGAACCGACGCTATTCGGCAGAAACAATAACAGATATGCTTTACCTGTAACAGATTCTGCCGGTTCGGAGGTGATGATGGACCCCGCAACACTGCCCGATCTGCTGAGCTACGACGATCTGGCCACGCAGGGCCTCACACGGCACGGCCTCAACCGATTGCTCGAGTCCGGCGAGTTCGAGCGCATCGCCCCAGGCTTATTCCTCAGATCAGAGCTCACAGACGACACAACGGCAGCGTGGATCGCGATCGCCACCAAGAGACCCAACGCCACGCTGTGTCTACTGACAGCACTGTCACTGCACGAGCTGACCGATGAGATTCCCGCCCGAAGCGACATCGCCATCCCACGTGGCACACAACCGGTCACAGTTCATCACGCACCCATCGCCTGGCACCGCTTCGACACCGAGACCTTCGATATCGGCCGCGCCGAGCACAGGCTGCCGGGTGGATCGTCCATCGGCCTCTACGCCGCCGAGCGAACCCTCATCGACCTATTCCGTCTACGCCATGCTTGGGGCAGTGATCTCGCCCTCGACTCGCTCAAGCGGTGGTTGCGTGGGCGAGGTAACAGTCCCGGTTCACTGCTCACGATGGCCGAGTGCTTCCCGAAGGCGCGCCCGGCAATCCACCACGCCTTGGAGGTACTGCTATGATTCCGAATCAGCTTGCAAGACTTGTTACAAAAGCATAGGTAGGAACACATGAGCAATACAGAGCCTCCTCGAGAGAAGCCGCCGATCGACGTACCGATCACCTCATCCGTCGATGACGATCTCGGACGGGCACCGGTCGCGCATGACTTCGCGGAGTCGATCCGCGAACTTGACGCGAGCCAGGGACTCGTGGTGGGAATCTTGGGACCGTGGGGGCATGGCAAGAGTTCATTCATCAACCTGATGCGTGAGCAGTTCGAGACCGAGCCCGTTCTTACTGTTGTCGACTTCAACCCATGGATGTTCTCCGGCTCGAATCAACTCGTCAGCTTCTTCTTCACCGAGATCGGCGCGGAGCTCAACGTCCGCAACAAGAGTCGTTTCGGCAAGGCCGCGGACTGGCTCGCTCAGTACGCCGGCATCCTCAAGCCCGTGTCTCAGTCCATTCCGGTCCCGGGCGCCGCAGCCGCAGGAGAAGCAGCCGCAGCCGCACTCACCGGGCTGGCCGACACGACGAACGCGGACCGCAGCGCGAAGAAGGTGCGGGAAGAGATCACCAAGGAGCTCACTGCACTCGCACAACCTATCGTGGTCGTCATCGACGACATCGACCGGCTCACTACCCTAGAGATCCGCGAGATATTCAAGCTCGTCCGTCTGACGGCGAGCTTTCCGAACATCATCTACGTGTTGGCCTTTGACAGAGAACGCGTGGAGCAAGCACTCACCGAAGACGGCATCCCCGGGCGGGCCTACCTCGAGAAGATCGTCCAGCTGAGCTTCGACGTCCCACAGGCACCGGAGAAGCTTCTTCGTTCTCAGGTCTTCGAAGAACTGAATCGCATCCTCGCCCCGGTCACGAACGCCACACTCGATGACAGCCGATGGAGTGACGTCTACTGGGAAGTGATCGATCCGCTGTTCTCCAACATGCGTGACGTCACGCGTTACGCGATCTCCGCCAGATCAACGATCAAAAGCCTGGGTGGTGAAGTCGATCTTGTCGACCTTCTCGCAATGGAGGCACTTCGCGTCTTCCGCCCTGAACTCATCCAGCGGCTATCGAAACTTCGAAGTGAGCTCACCAGCACACGCGACATCATGGGGCGCAAGGACGAGCGGGCACAGAAGACCATTGCTGCATTGCTCGCGATGTTCCCTGACGACGAAGTGATTCGGGCGCTGTTCAATCGCGTGTTCCCAGTCGCGCTGCAGTATATCGAGAACAATCACTATGGATCTGACTGGCTCAGCACCTGGCGAACCGCACACCGGATGGCTCACATTGACTTTCTTAATCTCTACTTCGATCGAGTCGCGCCAGATGAACTCGTCGCATTCCGAAACTCCGAGCAGGCCTTTGAGCTTCTGAGCGATGGAGCAGCGCTCAGGGAGTATCTGACCGGCTTGGACCCTGAGGATCTCGAGGCCGTCATCGAGGGCCTCACCTCGTATGAGGCAAAGTTCACGACCGACATGATCGTTCCGGCATCAATCACACTGCTGAACCTTATCGACGCGATTCCTGAGAAGAAGCAGCGCGGTTTCTTCGACAGCGGACGCCGCGACATCACCGTTGGCCGCGTCATCCTTCGACTCCTACGGTGTGTGGAAGATGAGGCGGAGCGAGAAGCTCTGGTCTCACAGACCTTGGACGGTATCGAGACGTACTCGTCTCAACTCGACTTCATCCACAGCATGGGCTACCGCGAAGGTACCGGACTCAAACTCGTCAGTGAAGCGTTCGCAACGCAGATCCAGGCGGAGTTTGTCGCACGCCTCCGAGGAACCCCACCATCCGAGCCGTCGCGGGAATGGGACGCCTGGCGCATCTATGACGCTGTCCAGACAGAGACGGGCGAAGTGCCGCTCAAGCCGAGTGATGATCCCGTTCTGCTACGAGCGGTGCTGCACTCGCTCAGATCCACTGCACGATCGCAGTCGATGGACTCTCGACAGGTCAGATCTGAAGATCGTCTCGCTTGGGAGCTTCTCGTCCAGGTGTTCGGATCTGAAGCCGCAGTAGAGGAGGTCGTAGGTAGCGTGCGCAGGGCACTGGGAGATGACGAAGCTCTTCAGCTCGCGGACAAGTATCTGTCGGGTTGGCGACCAGAGCGCTTCTAGACAGGACACCGACAACCAACAGATACAACTGGCAGTAACGCAACGTCGATGGGCGCGGCGGTTGGATTCACCTCCTGCGTCCAGCCGGCGTCAATCGCGAGCAGGCGACGAGGCGATCAGGCCGATGATCCGTTCAAGCCAGTGACGCGCCGCCGCAACGTCCGGCAGCACGGTAGTGCTGCCGTCGGCCTCAGTTTCCACTCGTGCATCGGCGTACGCGAGGGCCCAGCCATCCATCGGACGCAACGGGAGCGGCGGCCAGAGCTGCTGACGTCGCCAGTCGAACGTCCGCTCGCACAACCCCTGCAAGATCAACAGATCGGGGTCGGCGTTCCAAAGCAGTTGCAGGTCAACCAGGTCGTGTGCTCGCACGTAGGCGGGATCGGTGACAGCGTGGAGTTTCTGCGTGATCTGGTACTCCAGATCGACGAGTTCGACGGGCTGCAGATCCCCGAAGCCGAAGTAGGCACCGAACTGCACAAGCTCGCGGTCGATCTCCCTTCGCGTATGCGCATAAGGATCGATCTCGGGATCGGAGACTTCGACATCAAGCGCGACCCAGGCGTTGCTGAGGAACGCGATCGACACGCGGTACGGGTGCATCACATACTCCGGTCGAGCGAGCCCTGGGTCATGGAGCTTCACCGCTCGGACGGTTGCGGTGAACGCGACGCGTTCGGGCGCATCCGGGTTGCGACGCTGCGCACCTTTCGATGCCGGCACTGTTCCCCATCCCTCGGCCAGGCATGCGCGGAACGCCTGTTCGAATTCTTCACCGCGGACGCGGGTGGAGACATCGAGGTCGGAGGTGGCGCGCGTGCCGCGCTCCCCGAAGCGCAGCTTCACACCCATGCCTCCCTTGATGGCGACAGCATAGGGAAGCATCTGTGACACGATCAGCGTGCAGAGCATCACCCGCGCACGCGCGACCGGGATACCCAGTTCGGCGGCGGCCTGCGTGAGCCGGGCATTGAGCTGGGTCACGTTCAGCGGCGGGGTCACTTCGCTCACGTTGACATCGCCTTCCATGCAGCCGCGTCCTGCTCGCCGATCAAGTCTCGCCTGAGCGCCTCATTGACCATGGCTTCCCATCGGTCAGGCGGCATCCGATCCCGCATGTCTTCCAGCGCCCGCCGGACGGTCGTCGCCTGGATGCCCTCGTAGCGAGTGAGATCTTCATCTGGTACGTCGGGTCGGTTCTCCAGCTCCATCCACTCTGGCAGTGTGCGACGCACGCGGCGACGCGTCCCCACGCGCACCTTCGGCGGGTTGAACTGCCCGAGCCCCAGCAGATCAAGCACAGATTCTCGGTGCAGGAACGCGCCTTCCCCGGCAAGTGCCACGGCGATCGTCGGCTCTGTGAACGGGGACATTGGCACGTCGCGGTGTGTGTAGACACCCTGCCCGTACCCGCGTAGCGCGCCACGGGCTGCGAGCTTGCGCACCTCGACGGCGGGCACTCCCGCATCCTCTGCCTCGGCGACGGTCACCACGCTGTTGCGGGATGCAGCGAGCTCCCACAAGTCACCTCGATATCCCAATGCTCAACTCCTCTGTCAATGCAGTACCATAAACAGTACTCTATTGACACCCATGTTCGTTTTCTAAGGGAGTGCCGAACCCCGGCTGCATCTGATACCGACCGTCAACGGGCGGGACGCCGCGATGGGTGCCGCCGCGATGGGTGCCGCCGCGATGGTCGGGAACGTTACGGCAATGTAGGTGGGCGTGGCCCCCTGTCAGCGTGCCAGTTCCTCGCCCCACTGGTGAGCGGCTTCGATTTCCCCGTCTGCTAGCGGGCCTGCCGTTGCGCGTACGACGAATGACCTGACGTCCACGGCGGCCTCGGGGAAGCGGCTTCGCAGCATCTTCGCCGCGGCTTTCGCTGCCGAACCGCTCAGCCAGTTCTTCCCGGTCACGGTGTCGAAGACGGCAATTCTCAAACCGTCGGAGATTGCGGTATCGCCGAGCCACTCCCTGACTCCTCGGCGCACCTTGCCGGCGCGGTCTTCCTCGGCTGAGCTTGTTCCGCTTGCCTTCCCCGCGGCAGCCTTCTCTCTGGTGGCGGCCGTCGAAAGGCTGCGATTGTGGGTGGGTGCTCCTATGACCAGCAGTCCCACATCCGTGGGAACTGCCGAGGGGGCGTCTTGAATGTCTATGACCTGGGGCTGCATGCCCCGCGCGTTGAGTACTCGCGCTATCTCGTCTGCGATGGCTTTCGTGTTTCCGAACCACGATTCGATGATGACCATGGCTTTCATGATCGACCTTCTCTCTTTTTGGGTCTAATAATTCCTTATTTGGTACTAACAGTACCAAATAAGGTACGTTTCGGTATAGTCTTCGTATGGCGAGAACACGGATGAACGATCGGGAGACCGAGCAGCGCATGCTGGACACCGCGATGGCGCTGGTCAATGCGCGGGGAATCTCGACGGGGCTGGAATCGATCGCATTCGATGAGGTCATCCGCGAGGCAGGCGTCTCGCGTACCTCCGCCTACAGGCGCTGGCCGCAGCGTGAGCGCTTCTACGGCGAGGTGCTCGTCGAACTGGCCAGAGGTGCTTCGCTTCCTACTCCCCAGGGGACGATTGCAGAGCCGGTGGTGGATATCGTTATGGACCATGCCGGGCGTCTCGGCTCAGAGCAAGAACATCGCAACCTGGTGGTGGAGCTTCTGCGCGTGACGATCGGTGCGGACTTCGACCTCGTCATCACATCGCCCGAATGGCACACCTACAGGATTCTCCTGGCAAGCTACCAGGGGATCGTCGATAACGACGTCAGGGAATCCGTCACCGAGGCGCTCGCAGCGGCGGATCAACGGGCGCTGAACACACGAGCGTGGATATATGCCCAGTTCACGGCTTTGCTCGGCTACCGGCTCGCCTCGCCGTTGAGCGGGCCGGATGGCTTCGAGTTCATGAGCCGCGCTGCAGGTGCGAGCATGACGGGAGTCCTCGCGCGGCATTCGCTGGGGGATCGTGCTATCGAAGAGCCACGGCAGATGCGTGCCTTCGGTGCGTCGACGGCGGCGCGTTGGACTCCCGGGGTCTACATGGTCGCCTCAACCGTTCTCAGCTACATCGAGCCGGACCCGGGCGTCAGCTGGGATGAGCAGCGTGTCGATGACTTGGTGACGGCCATCAGACGCCTCGCCTGATCGAGGGTGGCCTCAGTGGTGAGGAATCAGGGCCGCAGCTCGGGGAACTGCCGGTAGAGATCGGGCAGTGGGCGCCGTGCGGGAGACTTCGGGGGCTTACCAGCCGCCCTTCTTTGAAAGAACAATCTCAGCAGTGCGAACGCGGCCGCGACACCGGCGAAGATCAGGACGTCGGTGGCAAACTCCATACCGCGGCTCACGTCCTGATAGACGCTCGCATGCTGGCTCCCGGCGGCGTCGGTTTCGATGGTTTTGAGCGCCAGATAGAAGTTGTTCGCGCCGCCGAAGAAATTG
Organism: Actinomycetaceae bacterium L2_0104; assembly: GCA_047501485.1. Taxonomy (GTDB): domain Bacteria; phylum Actinomycetota; class Actinomycetes; order Actinomycetales; family Actinomycetaceae; genus Ancrocorticia. Next base: position 653,470 of record JAZDRN010000001.1, read on the forward strand.
TAGACGACCCCGAAGAGACTGAATCCGATGGCTATGTTCAGCAGCTTGACAGCCCGGCGCGCGAACGCGGCGCTCTTCAGGTTCTCCGCTGTCATTTTCAGGTTGTCCATTGTTCTGCGCATGAGTGCCTCCCCTTTGATCTTACAAGGAAAGTCACCGCGCATCTGGGGTGGTAAGCAGAGATAGGTCGAAACCGGCGTACTGCCATTCCGGATCTCGTGACGCCTCGAAAGCCCTCTCGCGCAGCTCACCGAGCGTGGGCGCACCTGCTCCTCCGAGGCGTTCGGTACTCAGCGCGCCGGCGAGGCTGGCGGCGCTGATGGCCTGTCTCAGCTCCACTCCCTGCGCCACGCCCCAGGCGAGTACCGCGGAGAATACGTCGCCCGCCCCGGTTGGATCGACGGTCCGGGCGGGATAGGCGGGAAACGCGAGGCTGCCGTTCTCGCCGTTCCCGCCATGTCCGTCGTCTCCCGCGACCACGGTGCCGTTGGACCCGCGCGTCACCACCACCGTGGGCACGAGTTCGGCCAGTTGCTCGGCAGCCGAAATCGCCGAACCCGCGCGGGTGTAGTTACAGGCCTCCTCCTCGTTGGGGACGAAGATGTCCACGAGGTCCAGCGGGGCGAGGTCGCCCGAGTCCCAGAGGCCGCTGTCGTCCCACCCGACGTCCCCGATCACGTAGGTTCCCTCATCGCGCCAGCGCGAGACTGTCTCCCGGTTGGCCTCCAGTGAGCGCAGATCGCTCATCAGGAGGCTTGGAGCGGCGCCGGTCAGCGGGGGAGCCCCGTTCGTTCCACTGGACACCATCGCGCGGTCGCCTCCCACACTGATGGCCGCGGTGACCGCCTGCCGTGGGACGGGGTGCAGGAGGTCGGTGGAAATGCCGTCGTCGTCCAGAAGGGATGTGACCATGGCTCCCGGAAGGTCCTCACCCAGAAAGGAGCACAGGCCGACGTCGAAACCCATCCGGCGCAGGGCCCGTGCCTGGTTGGCGGCGCCGCCCGCCACGAAGGCGCAATCCTCGCACCACAGTTCCTGGCCGGGCTGGGGCAACTCCTTGAGGGAACCGAAGACGACGTCGAGGAACAGGGGACCGAGGACTACCGCCGTGGGTGTCCCGGCTCGTTGGGAGAATCTCCGCATGGCTGGCTCCTTGCTGCTGGGTTATGTCCTAGACTTTAGTCCTGATCATGCTCAACACCAGCGTGACCATCAGATTTTAGAGTTGTTCCATCACGCGTGCACGGAGGCCTTCACGGCATGAAATTGACGATCATCGGGGGCGGCGGTTTTCGCGTGCCACAAATCGTGGAAGCACTCGGGCGGCGCCCCGCCGGAGAGATCGATGTGACCGAGATCTGCCTCTATGACGTCTCCGCCGAGCGCCTGGCCGTGATGATGTCGGTACTGGAACAGCTTCCGGTTGCCCGCAAGCCGCGTATCCTCCCCGAGAGCGATATGGGCAGGGCCGTTCGGGACGCCGATTTCGTCTTTTCCGCGATCCGCGTGGCCGGTACCGAGGGACGGGTGATGGATGAACTCATTCCCCTGCGTCACGGCGTGCTGGGGCAGGAGACCGTCGGGCCCGGCGGCTACGCGTACGCGATGAGAACGATCCCGGTCGCGCTCGAGCTGGCCAGGGCCATCAAGGAGAATGCGCCTTCCGCGTGGGTCATCAACTTCACCAACCCGGCGGGGATCATCACCCAGGCGATGAGACAGGTGCTCGGCAACCGGGTCATCGGCATCTGCGATACCCCGATAGGCCTGGTGCGCAGGGCGGCGCGAGTACTGGGCGAGCGGGAAGCCGGACTGGACTATGACTACGTGGGGCTCAACCATCTGGGCTGGCTGCGATCGGTGGTCCGGGATGGCGAGGATCTATTGCCGGGTCTTCTCGCCAACCCGCGGCTGCTCAGCCAGATGGAGGAGGCGCGGCTCATCGGCCTGGACTGGGTACAAGAGCTGGGCATGATTCCCAACGAATACCTCTTCTACTTCTACCGCAATCGCGAGGCCATCGAACAGATCCTTGGCGAGGAGAAGACCCGCGGTCAGTTCCTCTGCGACCAGCAGCGGGCCTTCTACCGGGCCGCGCTCGAGGAGATGGCGCATGCGGGCGAACTCTGGAACGGAGCGCACCGTGAGCGAGAAGAGACCTACATGGCGGAGGCACGCGACGTGGCCGGCGATGGCGCGCGCGATGAGGCCGATCTGGATGGCGGATACCAGGAAGTCGCCCTGGATCTGATGAGTGCGCTATCTGGAAGCAGACCCGCCCGGATGATCCTCGGTGTGGCGAATGCGGAGAGCGGCGCGCGAGCCATTCCCGCCCTCTCGGACGATGCGGTGATCGAGATCCCCTGCCGTGTAGACGAACACGGACCCGTGCCGGTTGCGATAGCCCCGCTCGGCGGGACCGAACTCGGCCTGATCATGCAGGTCAAGGCGTGCGAGAACTACGTGATCGATGCGGTGAGGTCCAAGGATCCGGGCAAGGGATGGCGAGCGCTGGCCTCGCATCCGCTGGTGGATTCCATCGACGTCGCCAAGGCGATCTTCGACGAGTACTGTGCCGCAATCCCCGAGGTTGCCGCTGTTTTCGAGAATAAGGAGTAATCCGTTGGAGCATGAAAGAGTCCTCGGCGTCTTCGCGCATCCGGACGACGCCGACGTGGGTTCCGGGGGCACCCTTGCGCACCTGGCCGCTGAGGGCGCGTCCGTCAGCATCGTCGTTGCGACATTGGGTGGGGCCGGGGGCTTCTGCGCCGAGGGGCAGGACAGGATCTCCGACGTGCGCAGGCAAGAGCAGCTCGATTCCGCCGCGGACCTCGGCATCGAGAGCGTCAACTTCCTGGGATACATCGACGGCGAGTTGAGGCCCACCGTTGATGTGGTGCGTGACATCGTCGCCCAGATCCGGATCCATCGTCCGACTCTCGTGGTGACCATGTCTCCCGAGCACAACTGGACCAGCGTATCCGCGAGCCATCCCGACCATCGTGCCGTGGGGGAGGCCACTATCCAGGCCGTCTATCCCGCCGCGCGCAATCCCTTCGCCTTCCGGGAGCTGCTGGGAGCGGGGCTGGAGCCGTGGACGGTGGAGGAGATCTGGCTTCAGGGGCACCAGCAGCCGAACTACTTCTTCGAGCTCAGCGCCCAGGACATGGAGAAGAAGTTGAGCGCGGTGGCGCGCCACGAGAGCCAGTTCGAGGATACGGACGCGACGGTCCAATACGTGCGCGAGGTCTCGCGCCAATGCGCTGTGAGCGGCGGACTCGGCACCGATCGTTTCGCCGAGGACTTCCTCCGTTATTCCGCCAAATGACGGCTATCGGCTCCCGTTCCCGCCCTCGAGGAAACTGCCTCTGTCGTCGAGGGTGGGAATAGGGGCGAGGCCCCGCAAGCGGCGATCCGGCCGGGCCCTAACAGGAAGTATCCGGCTTGGGACGATATCATCGCCCCTGTGACGAAACGACTTCACGCATCTCTGTCAATCGCCGCATTGCTCCTGGCCGGCTGTGCACCCGACATGTCGACGTCAGGCACCGAACTCACCTACCCGGAGGCTCCGCCCCAGCAGGTTCCGGACCTGGGCGATCCGGACTGGATCGGGCGGACAGCCGAGCGCACCCGCATCCCCGCGCGGGCGGTGGAAGCCTATGCGAGGGCCTCCGCAGAGCTTTCCGAGACCATGCCCGAGTGCGGGATCGGCTGGAACACATTGGCGGGGATCGGTGCCACCGAATCGCGCCACGGCAGCCACGGAGACTCTGAACTCGACGATGACGGCGTCGTCTCGCCGCCCATCATCGGCGTCGCATTGGACGGAAGCGGGGCGGTGGCGGAGGTCCGAGACACCGACGGCGGCAGGTACGACGGCGACACCGAATGGGATCGCGCCGTGGGCCCGATGCAGTTCATCCCCGAGACCTGGGAGTATTACGCGCAGGACGGCAACGGCGATGGCGTCGCCGATCCGCACCAGATCGACGACGCCGCCCTGACCGCCGGCGTGATGCTGTGCCAGCGAGGTGGCGATCTCACGACGGACGAGGGCTGGAATGACGCCGTCCTCGCCTATAACCAGTCCCTCAGCTATGTCAACGTGGTGGCGGACAGGGCAGAGCGATACGTGGAGTGAGCGTGCTTGATCGACCTCGGTACACGGCCGCCTATCCGTCCCGTCGGATGAGCGTGCCTGAACCGGCGGCGAGCGCCAGTGCCACCCACACCGCAAGGGCCGCTATCGCCTGCCACGGTGTCAGCATCTGTCCGGCACTCGCGGAATCGGCGATATAGAGCGACCTACCCGCCTCACTCGGCAGCCAGTGCGCGTATGTCGTCACGCTGACGAGCAACGGTGGAAGCAGAAGCAGGAGAGACAGGCTCGCGACGAGCGAGGCCGCCAGGGAGCGCGCGAGTAGCGCGATTCCATAGGAGATCATTCCGGCGCACACGAGATAGGCCGCCACCCCCGCCAACGGTTTCACTTCCGAAACCCGGGGAAGAAGGCTCTCGCCCTGTCCGAAGATCCCCGCCGTGCATCGCGCCGTCAATATCACGAGCACCGCCAGCGCTACCTGCGCCGCTGCGAGCGCGGTGGTCTTGCCGGCCAGGAGGCGAGCACGGTTCGGCGTCGCCCGCAGGGTGGTCGACATCTGCGACCCGGTGTACTCCTGCGTGAAGGCGAGGATTCCGAGGAGTATGGGCCCCAACTGGAGGAAGGGAACCATCTGGATGACGGTCTCAAGCGCGGAGGAGGAGGCCGAGTTCGCCAGCGCCCCCGCGATGACTATCGAGCCGGTAACGGTGACGATGGCCGTCATGGTCACCGCCGGTAGGGTCCGGAGCTTACCGGCTTCGGCCGAGACGACGTTCTTCAATCCCATCGCCCCGCTCACCCGTCTGACCTCACGAATACGATCGTTGCGGCGGCGAGCAACCCGATTGCCCATATGGCCATCACGATTGCTCCCGGTAGCGGATCCGGGCCCTCCTGCGGCCCCAAGCCGATACCGCTGAAGAGATTCCGGCCCGCCATGTCCGGGAGCCAGTTGGCCAGCGACGTCACTTTCGTCAGCAGGAAGGAGAAGGACACGAGCGAGCTGTTGACGATCAGGAAGACGAGGGGGATGAGGACCCCGCGGGTCAGCGCGGCTATCGCCAGGGCGATCAGACCCATGAGAATCCAATAGAGGCTTCCCTGCAGCGCGCGAGTGATCGCGTCTGCAACAGTGACCGTTTCGGTTCCGGCGCCGCCGATCACCAGGTGAGCCGCGGCGGCGCATACGGGGAACATGATGGCGGCCATGAGGACCACGAGAACCACGGTGACGAACGACTTCGCAACCATCAGGGTGCTGCGGCCCGGCACAGCGCGAAGGCTGGTGAGGATCTGCCTGGAACCGCCGGATTCCGCGCTGTCGGCCGTGTACTCGCTGCCCATGATCATGACGGCGATGATGACCGCGCCAACGGTCCCCAGCGGCATGATGGCGAAGACCGTCTCGAAGGTGGAGGTGTCGGCGAGGCGCGAGACGTCCCCCGAACCCACCGCCGATCGTACGGTGACGGCGTTGAGCACGCAGATCGCGAGGCTTGCGAACACCCCGACTCCCAGACCGGCCCACACCCCCGGTAGCGTGAGGGCTTTGCGGAATTCTCCGGCCACGGTGTGCATCAGGGTCATCGTGTGTCTCCTTCACCGGAGACGAGCTGGAAGAAGGCCGTCTCGAGGTCCTTGTATCCGGACGTCACCTCCGCCAGGGTCCCACTCGCCCTGGTGCGTCCGGTTGCGATGACGACGACGTCGTCCGCTATCTCGGCCACCTCGGACATGAGATGGCTGGAGAGCAGTACGGTCCCGCCCGCCTCGGCATGGCGGCGCAGCAAGCCGCGCAGCCACCTGATGCCCTCCGGATCGAGCCCATTGACGGGTTCGTCGAGCACGAGAATATCCGGTTGCCCCAGTAGCGCCGTGGCGATTCCCAGACGTTGGCCCATGCCAAGCGAGTAGTCGCCCACCTTCATTTTCGCGGAATCGGCCAGACCGACCTCTTCGAGAACCTCGGGCACCCGGGAACGGGGTATTCCGTTGGCGCTGGCAACCCAGTGCAGGTGATTGCGGGCGCTACGAGAGCGGTGGGCACCGGAACCGTCGAGTACGGAACCCACGCGTCGCAACGGAGAGCGCAACGTGGCGTAGGGCGCTCCATCGATCAGGGCTCTACCCGAGGTGGCGTGGTCGATACCGAGCAGGATTCGCAGCGTGGAGGATTTCCCGGCGCCGTTCGCACCCAGGAAGGCCGTGACCCGGCCCGGCTGCGCCTGGAAACTGATCTCGCTGAGCACGGTTCGCGCCCCATGTTTCTTGGTTAGATTCTCGATTGTGATCATGGGAAACATCGTGCGCTCCAGCCACCGGGAACAGATCGACCCGGGGTGGGAATTAGCCCGGAGAACTCAGACCCTGCTCCGATACCCCGGCTCCCACCGCTCATTAGACTCATGGGGTGAGCCATGAACGCACCCCTGAAGCCGCCACGACGGGTACCGAGAGCCCCGTATGGAAGTCCCGAACCTGGATGAAGGCATCCGGGCTGCTCGCCATTCTCATGCTGTTCCTGCTGGCCACGGGGTATGACGACGGCGGATCGACGCGGGTTACCGTCACCGTCATCGGTGTCGCCGCGCTACTCGTCATCATCGGGGCGAACTGGCGCACCAGCCGGCAACGGCGCGTCTATCACCGGGAGCTGACGGAATGGACCGCGGCCCAGGCAGTGCAGGCCGAGCGGATGAGAATCGCTCGCGAGCTGCACGATCTTGCTTCCCACGGCCTCGGCACAATCACCCTTCGTGCCGCCGCCGGGCGTGTGAGCGGCGAGGCGCCGGGATATCTCCAGGCTCTCGTGGACATCGAGGAGACGAGCAGGCAGGCCACCCTGGAACTGCGCCGCATGCTGCGTCTGCTGCGCGGCTCCGCAGGTGTTCCGGTCGAATTCCATCCGGTCGAAGATCTGAGTTCCCTACCGGAGATCATCTCCGCGGCCGAGGGCAGGAGATTGCGGGTCACCGCGGAGATCGAGGATACGGGCAATCTATCGGCTGGCGCTCAGTTGGCGATCTGCTCGGTTGTGCGAGAGGGCCTCGTCAACGCGAGCCGGTATGCGGGAGATGCCCTCGTCCACGTTGGCATCGCGCGCCTGGGCGGGCAGATCCGAGTGGAGATCGCCGATTCCGGACCCCGCGAAGGATGGAGCCGCGCAAGCGGCGCGGGGTATGGTCTGATCGGGTTGCGGGAGAGAATCGCGGTGCTGGGAGGCGAAGTGGAAACAGGCCGCCGCGATGGAGGTTTCGTCCTCGCGGTCACCATCCCCGGCGAGGACGCCAGATGAACGGGCAGGCCACTGTCACCACCGTTCTCATCGCCGAGGATCAGCTGCTTCTGCGCAAGAGCCTTGCCACCATCATCGACTCGGCTCCGGATCTGCGGGTGATAGGGGAGGCCGAGACGGGCCAGGAAGCGATCTCCGTGGCACGCGAGCTTAGCCCTGACGTCATTCTGATGGATATTCGGATGCCCGGCCTCAACGGTATCGATGCGACCGCCGCCATCACCGCCGATCCCGTGCTCGCGAGTACTCGCGTGCTGATACTGACCATGTTCGAGCTGGACGAATACATCGAAGCCGCGCTGCGAGCGGGAGCGCGAGGATTTCTCCTCAAGGACGCGGCTCCCGACGTACTGCTCGACGGCATCAGAAGAGTATGCCGTGAGGAGAGGATCTATGCTCCGGCCGTTCTCGAGAAAATGGTCGCCAGTTTCCTGGATCGCTCCACGAGAGCGCGCGAGAACCCCCGCGCCGTCGCGGGCCTGACGAAACGAGAGATCGAGGTCCTCACGCTCATCGCGCGCGGGCGCTCCAACAGTGAGATCGCCGGCGACCTCTTCATCTCCATGGCCACCGTCAAGACCCACATCGGCAATCTCCTGGCAAAAATGCAGGCCCGCGACAGGGCGCAGCTCGTCATCCTCGCCTACGAGAGCGGTTTGGCCGATAGGTGAGGTCGCGGGTGGGCGTGTGCTGTGGCTCATGGCTCATGGCCACAGCCGGTGTCGCGGCCGTTAGACTCCCTGGGCCCAAGGATCCCCCGGCGTTACCGTATGCCTGACGCGCTATCCCTTCCCGGTGCTCAAGCGGTCGGAGAGCTGCTGGAAAGCACCTTGGACGGTTTCCGCGAAGAGCTGCGAACCCGGGATATTCGGGTGTGTCTGGTCGGGTTGCAGCATGTCGGGTTGAGCGCTCACCGCCGAGTACCAGTCCGCGATGATGGCGTTCGGATAGTCCTCGACAATCCGGGCGAGTGCCTCGTTGGCGGGTTTGATGAAGGTGGACGTGCCGTAGAGATTGACGACGACGATCATGCGGTCGGGGCCGAGCATGTCGAGGACGCGACGTACGACGGTCTCATCCGGCACTCCCGCGTTGGTGCCGAAATCGATGATGACCGCACGCCTGACGGTGCCGGCCTCCAGAGCGGAGCCGACGATTCCCTCGGCGTGCTGCCACTGACGATTGGAGACGGCGTCGAGCTGAATGCCGGGAAAGACCGAATTCAGTCCGCCCGCGCTCGTCACCAGTAGCGAGTCCCCGAAAGCGGTGATCTCCTCTCCTGCCGGGACGGTGAAATCGTTGGCTGTGGGAGGAGCGGGGTTCGTCGGGCTGTCATCGTCCGTCTTATCGTCGATATGGCGCTGCCCCTCCTCGAGGGCGGACTGAACGGCCGATTGCGGGGGAGCGGTGGCGAGACCGACCGTTGTGCCCAGCACCAGGAGGAACGAGGCTGCCAGTGCGATCTTGGGTACCCGTCCCGGACCGCGCACGGCCTGCACGGCGCCCATGACGCACGCGCGAAAACCTCGTGTGCGCACCGGCATCTCCAGGAATCTGTACGACCACCCGGAGATCGCGAGGGTGGCGGCCAACGCCAGGACCCGCACCACCCAGTTCGTCACGGAGTCCAGAGCGGCGGCCGGAGCCAGTGCGGTGAGAAGAAGGAAGACCGGCCAATGCCACAGGTAGATGCCGTAGGAACGTTCTCCGATCCACACGAGAGGACGCCACTGCGCGACCATGAGAACAAAGCGATTGCCCGGAAGGAGGGTGGCGATCAGAAGCGCGGTCAGCAGACTTGCTAGAAACAGGCCTCCGCGGAAGGTGAAGGATGAATTCTCGTCCAGGGTCCGCATGAGAGCGACGATGCCGAGCAGTGCCGCCGGGGCCAGGTAGGGGCTGAGCCTGACGAAAAGGGGAGTGCTCAGCCAGGTGGTTCCCGCCCAGATGAATGCGAGTGCGACTCCGAGAAGGAGGCCGAAGGAGTGGGTGTCCGTACCGTAGTAGACCCTGGTCACCTCTTCGCCCGGGGTATAGAGCACAGCCATGACGATGGCGGAGAGAACGGCTCCGCCAGCCGCGATGCCTATCCGCCCCTTCCAGGAACGGACCGCGAACATGAGCGCCAGGAGAAGCAAGGGCCAGAACAGGTAGAACTGCTCTTCGACCGCCAGTGACCAGAAGTGCGCGAAAAGCTGTGGGGATGTGGCGGCGAAATAGGAGGACCCGGCGAATATCTCCACCCAGTTCGTGGAGAAGGTCAGTGCGCCGATGGTCTGACGGACGATGCCAACGAGAAGGTCGTTGCCCAGGATCAGGCCGAAGGTAATCGACGTCACGACGACGAGAAGAAGGGCCGGGAGCAGCCGCCGCGCTCTTCGCAGCCAGAATCGTGGGAGGTTGAGCCCTCGCGTCTTGATCAACTCGCGAACAAGCAACGTGGTGATGAGGAATCCGGAGACGACGAAGAAGATGTCGACCCCGATGAATCCGCCGGGCAGCGAGGCCGCCCGCAAATGAAAGACGAGTACGGCGAGCACAGCCAGGGCTCGCAGCCCGTCCAGTCCATGAATCCGGCGTGGCTGGGGGTGCATGCGGTCCCCGGCGAGGGTGTGATCCTTGACCTCGTTCATGAATTTAAGGGTAAAAGCCTTTGCCACGGGTTACATCGTTGCCGCGCCGATGTTTTTCACGCCACTATGGAGGCCCTGGCGATGGCCCTCCGGATGTCCAGGAAGTGCCGGTTCGAGGCTCCCGTCGAATCGAGCCGGCGGCGAGCGGGAATCCGCACGCGAGCACTCGCGTGCGGGCGGCGCTCTCGAGAAGGCCGAGGCTGGGGAACCCGGGGCGGCATGCGAGGCGAATATCGGCTTTCAACCACTGCCCGCTGAGGTGAGATTCACACCGGCGGCACCGCAATGGCGTTACAGAATCGTTATGCGGTACGGCTCACATTACCGGCGTGGGGTGTTGGTAATTCGCCGTTTAATCGTGCGGCATGCACTTATTACCAGCTTTTTCCATTATGACGTCCAGAGAAAATGCCACATTTTGTAGCCAAAATGTAATATTTCGATGTAGCGTAACGGCAGGCTTGCCGAGTCACTCACGCGTGATCGGCGGTGCTGGCCCATGTAAGTCTCTGAAAGAAAGACCCATGCCCCACTTTCGCAACAAGCGCTCGTTACGGGTTGCCGCAAGCGTAGCGGTCCTGTCTCTTCCTCTCGGGCTGGCTCTGCCAGCGGTGGCGGACGAGAACCCGACATCCGATCCGAGCCCGACGGTCGAAGCGGACCAGACGGCCACTCCCGACCCAATTTCCACAGAGCCGGCGCCCGCAGCGCAGACTCCAACCCCCGAAGGTACGCAAACCGATTCCCCCGAGGTGGACGACGACGTCGACCAGGAACCGGTCGAGGAGATCGAGACCTTCGAAGACAATTCCTACGCCGTTTTCGGCAACGAGCTCGGGATCGACCCGGAGCTTCAGACCGAGGAGGGGCTCAAGCCCCAGGCACAGACCTATTCCACCGCTCAGAGTCACAAGTTCTTCCTCAACGACGAATGGACCGGTGATGCCAATATCGCCTTCGAATGGGGAGATCCCAAGTACGAGGTCTTCTCCGGAGACTGGAACGGCGATGGCATCGACACCGTGGCGCTGCGCAGCGGCCAGCGTTTCGCCTTCGCGGATACCAATCCGGCCTACACTGCGCCCAAGTTCACCGTTTCCTTCGGAAGGCCCGGCGACACCGTGCTGGTCGGCGACTGGGATGGGGACGGCCGGGATACCGTCGCCATCCGCCGCGGCAATGAGTTCCATGTGAACAACTCCCTGACGAGCGGTTCGACCGATTCGTTCTTCATCTACGGGCGTCCAGGCGACGAGGTTTTCGTGGGCGACTGGAACGGGGACGGCAAGGACACCCTCGCCGTGCGGCGCGGAAATCAGTTCCATATCAAGAACAGCAACTCGGGTGGATACGCCGAGCGTGTGGTGAGTTTCGGCCGTGCGAACGACGACATCTACGTTGGAAGTTACGATCGCGTGAGCTCGAACGATTCCTTCGCTGTGCGCCGTGGCAACACGTACCACATCAACAAGAGCCTGAAGTCGGGTGTCACGGATCTGGCTCTGGACTATGGACGGGCCAACGATGTCGCGCTGGTCGGAGACTGGAACGGCGACGGCGAGGATACGCTCGGCGTGGTCCGGACCGTCCCGGCGGGCTCCACGCCTGCGCCCACTCCTCCGCCGGCTCCCACCACGGATAAGGGATCCGAGGTTCTGGCTTTCGCGAAGAAGTATTCGGGTGCACCTTACTCATGGGGTGGGGTGACACCCGCCGGATGGGATTGCATCGGGCTGATCCGCTACGTCTACAGCAACCACGGGGTGGATATCGGCGGATACCCGCACTCCGTCCTCGCCGCGGGCAAGCAGGTGCCGTTCAGCCAGGCCGAGCCCGGCGACATCCTTTACTGGTCGAAGGAGAACTCCGTGGCCAACAGTGCCCACGTGGCCCTGTATGTCGATTCGTCGACGAACTTCGGTTCGTGGAACGTCTCCATGGGCACTCGCGAGGGGCCCAACTCCTGGGTGGGTGGCACGCCGGTTGTCATTCGCGTCTTCGAGTAGCGGCGGCCTTCGCTCGGACTGAGAGAGCATGAAGGGAGGGGAACACCATTAGGTGTTCCCCTCCCTTCATGCTGAGGTCTACGGCTGTTCGATCACCTCGATGGCGTAACCCATCGTGTGTGTCTCACCGGGCGCGATCGTGATGTGCTCCTCGCGCACGTTGGCGCCCTCGATGCAGACCATGCCCCGCCATTCGTCGTCGCCGAAATCGGGAAGCTCACTCGCCCGCTCGGACCACGGATTCCATACGATGGCCGACGCCGAGTTCGTCCGTGTGATGCGCAGCGTGCGATTCCAGCCGGGGTCGACCACCCGGATATCGCCGGTGGTCGAATAGATGCGGTCCACCTCGCCCGAGAACCGGATGTCTCCCTCCTGAACGTGGCTCTCGCCGGTCGTGTTATCACGGTAGCCGCAACCGGCCAGCCCCTCCACGGTCACGTCGCAGATGTCCGAGACGGCCAGATAGCTGTGGAGGGCCTCCTCGAAGGTGAGATCGTCGTCGCCGGTGTTCGTGACCGCATAGGTGAGCTCGAGGGGCGCCCCCATGCGGATGGTGTAGCGGACCGCGTACGGATGGGGAAAGCGCTCGGCTTCGTAGGCGTCGGGGGAGTCGAGTTCGTAGATGGCGACGACGGCGTCGTCGTCCTCGCGGACGTCGACGCGCTGGAAGGTGGATAGACGGGCCAATCCGTGCGAAGGAAGCTGTTGCCCGCTTAAGCCCTTCGCGAACCAGGGGAAGCAGATTGGCACTCCACCACGGATTGCGGTGCCCTCCCGATAGAGCGAATGCTCGGAAACCCAGATGACTGACCGTGAATTCGGCGGCTGCCAAAGTGTGAGATTTGCACTATACGGGTAGATCGCGGCTTTGCCTGCTGGACCTGCGTAAACATCGGGGGCATCGATTGTGTTCATGGGGATAGCCTAACTGCCTGGAGAGAGAAAATGGCGAGTTTTCGGGCTTTTCCCGTGTTTAGGAGCCCGGCGGAGTTCGGAGGATTTACCCAACCTACGTCCAATGAATTCCTAGGGTTGGAGGGAAGGCTTCTTGCCAGGCCCGTTACGGATTCCTTTTCGATCGAGGGTTCACTGCATTTCGAGTATTCCGTGCAGCTTGATCATGTGGAAAGATGCGGGTTGTCCGCGGCATGGCCGTGGGCGAATAATGCAAGAGACCCGCGAATTCGTGCGGGTCTCGATGAAGAAGTTTCGGAAGATTTCGGATAGATTTTCCCCAGTGGCCCAAACGGGTCCTAGATCCTAGAAACGAGAGGTATGGGAATGTCCCTGAACCGCACTGAGCTCATTGCCAAGATTGCCGAGAAGGCCAACCTGTCCAAGACTGATGCTGACAAGGCCGTGGCCGCCCTGCAGGACGTCCTCGTCGAGTCGCTGGCCAATGGCGAAGCCGTCAAGATCACCGGTCTGATGGCCGTTGAGCGTACCGAGCGCGCTGCCCGCAAGGGCCGCAACCCCCGTACCGGCGAAGAGATCCAGATTCCCGCGGGCTACGGCGTCAAGCTGACCGCTGGTTCTGCTCTGAAGAAGGCTGTTGCCAAGTAATTTCGCTTGAGAACAGGGGCGGGGCCGGGTTGATCCACTGCGATCGGACCAGGCCCCGCTTTTCTGTATCGTCCCGCTGTGCGGTCATGAAAAGAATCACGCGCCCCCGTCCTTCCCTGATTTTCCTTGCGGGGCGGCCCGAAGGGCGCCGGGGGCTCGCCTTGCGCGGCGATCTGTATTCGAATCGGCCTTGGGATTGATGACGTCACCTCCTAAACTGATGGTATGAGCACTTCGTCTCCTGAGCCCCCCAATGCCCCCGGAGCTCCCGGTGGGCCCGATACCGCTGGGTCTGGAAGCACCGACCTCCTTGAGCGGACAGAGGAACAGCGCGCTCCCGGTGATGAAGAGCGCTACGCCCATTACGTGAGGAAAGAGCGGATTACGGAGTCCGCGGTCGTGGGTCAGCCCGTCGTCGCGCTGTGCGGAAAGGTGTGGACCCCCACTCGCAACCCCGACCAGTTCCCTGTGTGCCCCACATGTAAAGAGATCTACGCCCAGATGAACAAGGGCGGAATGGGGTGGCCGTTCGGACCTGGCACTCCAGGTAACGGCAAGTGACCGGGGGCCCTGCGCGCCCCGCCTCCGCCCTCCATCCACGATCAGCGTCAGTCTCTGCCGCTGAGAGCCTTTCTCCCGCCTATCCGCAGCGTGCGGCCTGGGGAACGGCTTCCTCTCTGCGTGCGTGGCAGGCGGAAGCGCTCGAGCGCTATCTCGCCACCGAGCCTCAGGACTTCCTGGCCGTGGCGACGCCCGGTGCCGGAAAGACGACCTTCGCCCTGCGGATCGCGGCCGAGCTGATCGCACGAGGGACCGTGCGCAAGGTGACCGTGGTGTGCCCCACGGAGCACCTCAAGACGCAGTGGGCGCAATCCGCAGCTCGCGTGGGTCTGCAGCTGGATCCCGACTTCACGAACGCCCAACGCGAGGAAGGCTCTTTCTTCGATGGAGTCTGCCTCACATACGCGCAGGTCGCGGCCAATCCGGAGCTGCATCGTTCCCGTACCCGCCGCCGCCCGACCCTCGTCATCCTGGACGAGATCCACCACGGAGGCGACGCGCTCTCGTGGGGCGAAGGGATTCGCATGGCGTTCGACGCGGCCACGCGGCGCCTATCCCTCACGGGAACCCCGTTCCGCTCGGACACCTCGCCCATCCCCTTCGTTGAGTATGCGCCGAGCCCGGATGGCGTGAAGCGTTCGCGTGCCGACTACACCTATGGCTACACCGAGGCGCTGCGCGACGGCGTCGTCCGTCCCGTCATGTTCCTCAGCTACTCGGGGCAGATGCGCTGGCAGACCAAGCAGGGCGACGTGGTGGAGGCGACCCTCGGCGAGGCGCTCACGAAAGACATGACGGCCCAGGCCTGGCGCACGGCCCTCAACCCGGAAGGCGATTGGGTTCCCGCGGTGCTGGCCGCCGCAAACGAGCGGCTGAGCGCCGTACGGAATTCCATTCCCGACGCGGGTGGGCTCGTGATCGCGACGGATCACAAGTCGGCGCGTGCCTATGCAGCCCAGCTGGAAGCCCTATGCGGCCAGAAGCCCACCGTGGTCCTTTCCGACGATTCCGGAGCTTCCGACCGTATCGAGGAGTTCGCGGCTGGCGACTCCCGGTGGATGGTGGCTGTGCGCATGGTCTCCGAGGGAGTCGACGTTCCACGCTTGGCCGTGGGCGTCTACGCCACCTCGACCTCCACCCCGCTCTTCTTCGCCCAGGCGGTGGGACGTTTCGTACGCGTGCGCAAGCGCGGCGAGACGGCAACGGTCTTCCTTCCCTCGGTTCCCCAGCTGCTGCAGCTGGCCGGGGAGATGGAGAAGTCGCGCGACCACGCCCTGGATGTTCCCAAGAATGCCGAGGACGGCCTGTGGGACGACGAGGAGCTGGCGAAGGCGAATCGGGAAGAGCAGGCTTCCGACCAGCTTGCGCTGCCGGGTTTCGCCGCGCTCGAATCCGATGCCTCCTTCGACCGGGCGCTGTTCGACGGCGGCGAGTTCGGCTCCATGGCGGAAGTGGGATCGGACGAGGAAGCGGATTTCCTCGGCATTCCCGGACTGTTGGAACCCGACGAGGTCACCACCTTGCTGCGTCAGCATCAGGCTGCCCAATCCAAGCGGCAGAAGACGGTGCCTCAGGTATCCGGCGGTATGGACGAGACGCACCGGCGCCGCGCAGCTCGCAAGGAGCTGTCCGGGCTGGTATCCGCCTGGGCCCAGAAATCCGGCCAGCCCCACGCGATGGTTCATGCGGAATTGCGGCGTATCTGCGGAGGCCCGGAGGTGGCTCGCGCGTCTTCCGAGCAGATCGAGGCCCGTGTGGATCAGGTGCGACGCTGGTTTGTGGGGCGCCGCTAGCGGGAGCTGTGTGGCTTCGCGGCCGGTAGGGGCGGCGAGATGAAGGGTTTGTACATGAAGTCGGCGTTGTAACGGTGTACTTCATGTACAAACCCTGTAGTTCGCAACATTCTCAAGCCGGCAGGCCGCTGACTGCCAGCAGCAGCCGGCAGTCAGCGGCCTAGCTCGTCAGTCGTCGCCCTTGAAAATATCGACCATCTTGGTCGGGACCGCCGGATCTCCGCGGGAGAGCCGCCAGCCGTCGTAGGGGAGCTCGGCGCGCGAGGCCACATGCCGTTCGGCCGCGCTCGGTATGGCACCCGCGCCAATGAACTGGGAATCGATGTCCCCGTCCTTGATCAGCTGCTGCTGCAGGGGGCGGGCTCCGGAGCGTTCCAGATAGGCGAGCCCTTCCTTCCAGGAGGCTGCTGAGACGATGAGCTCCTGGGCGGCGTGACCGCGTTCGTCGCGCACCCGTCCCGCAACCTTGAGGCCGCCGACGCTCTTCTTGTTCTCGGAGCTCTTGGCGACCTCGTGCATCTTCCCGTCGGAGCCTTCCCTGGCCACTAGCTTGTACACCATCTCCGCGGTCGGGTAGCCCGAGCCCGTGACCAGTTTGGTGCCCACGCCGTATGAATCGACGGGAGCGGCTTGCAAGGCCGCGATGGCGTATTCGTCCAGGTCGGAGGTGACGGTGATCTTCGTCGTCGTCGCTCCGAGATCGTCCAGCTGCTTGCGCACGGTGAACGCCTGTGCGATGAGATCGCCCGAATCGATGCGGATGGCACCCAGTTCGCCGCCCGCGGCCCGGGCAGCGGCGACCGCGCGCTCGACGCCCCTGGGGATATCGTATGTGTCCACGAGGAGGGTGGTGCCGGGGCCCATGGTCGCGATCTGGGCGGCGAAGGCCTCTTCCTCGGAATCGTGCACCAGCGTGAACGAATGGGCGGAGGTGCCTGCGACCTTCAGTCCGTAGGTGCGTCCCGCCTCCACATCGGAGGTGCCCACGAAACCGGCGATAACGGCGGCGCGTGCCGCGTGGACTGCGGCGGTCTCGTGGGTGCGGCGGGCACCGAATTCCAGGCAGGGGCGCTGCCTGGCGGACGCACTCATCCTGGAGGCGGCAGTGGCCACGGCCGAATCGTGATTCATGATGGAGAGAATGATGGTCTCGATGATGCAGGCTTCGGCGAACGTGCCGGTCACCGTGAGAACGGGGGAGTAGGGAAAGTAGCACTCTCCCTCGGCGTAGCCGTAGACGTCGCCGCTGAAACGATAGCTGGAGAGCCAGTCGAGGGTCTTCGCCGAGACGATGTCCGCTGCCTGCAGGTACTCGATCTCCTCATCGCGGAAGCGGAAGTTCGCGATCGCCTCCAGGACCCGCCCCGTCCCCGCTACAACTCCGTAGCGCCGCCCGCCCGGCAGCCGCCTGGCAAAGGCCTCGAATACGCTGTGGCGTTCGGCCGCGCCCGATTCGATGGCCGCATCGAGCATGGTGAGTTCGTACATGTCGGTAAGCAACGCGGTGCTGGAACCCTCGTGGATCATGCGGATGAGTTTACCGCGTCTTCCTCCTCGCGTCGGAAGTGTTCTCGGCTTGGTCCCGAGAGGCGGTTACACTAGCAGAGTGAGCAGCCAGCCCAGTCCTTCCCAACTACCCGCTCCCATCCCGGAATCGGAGACTCTTCCGGCTCCCGGCTGGCGCACCGTCGTGCACAACGACCCCATCAATCTCATGAGCTACGTGGAATGGGTGTTCACCTCCTACTTCGGGATGTCTCGCGAAAGGGCGAAGGAGCTGATGCTCCAGGTCCACGAGCGTGGGCGCGCGGTGGTCTCGCGCGGCCAGCGCGAGCAGATGGAGGCCGATGCGCAGGCGATGCATCGCTACGGATTGTGGGCGACGATCGAGGAGGACGACTGATGCTGGGCTTCCATCCCGAACGCGGCGGATACGTTGCACAGGCGGACCCCACGGAGCGCCGTCTGGTGCGCGGGCTGGCCGCCGATGTGGCCACCATGCTGGGCCACTCCGTGACCGACATCCTCAAGCAACGCGAGACTCTCAAGCAGGCGGCCTACGACGGCGACGTCGACCCGCTCGACCCTCTGGCCCAATACGAGTCGGAGCTGTCCGATCTCAGCGAGCTGAACGAACGCATGGGAGGGGAGGATGTGCAGATCATCGAGGATGAGACTCGCATCCCCATGGACGAGGCCATCGCCCGCCTGCTGCCGGACATGTCAGAGGACCCGGCTCTGGCCGGCGAGCTGAGGTCCATGACCCAGGAATCCCTGGCGGGCGCCAAGGCTGAGAACTTGGCTACCTTTTTCGCCTCGCTCGATGGCGAGGGCGACGTCGTCTGGGTGGACAATGAGAGCGCCTCGGCATGGCTGGCCGCCTCAAACGACATCAGGCTTGTTCTTGCCGCACGGCTGGATATCATTGATGATTCCAGCTCAGAGGAGGTGTACCAGCGTGCCTCCTACCTCACCGGAGAAGACGCCGCCCAGGCGGGTCGCGCGGTGGAGAACCAGGACGACCTCTTGTCCGTCCTGTACGCGATGTTGACGTGGTGGCAAGAGTCACTGCTCCACGCTGTAGGGATGAAGGCCAGACGCGGATAGAGTCCACTTTATGGATTCACGTCCCATAGGTGTATTCGATTCGGGAGTCGGCGGGCTAACGGTGGCTCGAGCCATCATTGACCAGCTGCCTGCTGAATCGATTATATATATCGGCGACACGGCCCGGACCCCCTACGGGCCGAAATCCTTGGCGACTGTGCGCGAATACGCCCTCGACATCATGGATACCCTGGTGGCGGACGGCGTGAAGATGCTCGTGATTGCCTGCAACACCGCAACCGCCGCCGTGCTGGACGAGGCACGCGAGCGTTATGAGCGGACGCAGGGAATCCCCGTCGTCGGTGTCATTCAACCGGCCGTGCGTCGCGCTGTCAGCGTGACGAGGTCGGGCCGCATCGGGGTCATCGGTACGCAGGCGACGATCGCGTCGGGTGCGTACACGGATGCCTTTGCGCGGGTTCCCGGTTTGACGGTGACGACGGCGGCCTGCCCACGTTTCGTGGAGTTGGTCGAAGCCGGCATCACAGCCGGGTCTCAGGTACACGACATTGCCGTGACGTATCTGAAGCCGATGATCGACGCCGACGTCGACGCGCTTGTCCTGGGGTGCACCCACTACCCGCTCCTGGCTGGAGCGATTGGCTACGTCATGGGAGAGGATGTCACATTGGTGTCCTCCTCGGACGAGACGGCCAGAGACGTCTACCGGCGTCTGGCGGAGCACTCCCAGTTCTCAGGGCCGGGCGAAGCACGAAGGCAGTTCTTCGCCACCGGGAACCCGGGTTCCTTCGGTCTTCTCGCACATCGTTTTCTAGGCCCAGAAGTGGGTACCGTTCGATCTACGAAGGAAATACCACGGTGAGACTCACAGTGCTCGGGTGCTCCGGCTCAATGTCCGGACCCGATGGAGCCGCCTCCTCCTACCTCCTGCAAGCTGACGGCTACGATGCCGCGGGGACGCTGCGCACCTATTCGATCGTGCTGGATTTCGGTCCGGGCGCTATGGGCCAGTTGCTGCGTCATCTGGACCCGGCGGATCTCGACGCCATCTTTCTATCCCATCTGCATGCCGACCACTGCGTCGATATCACAGGTATGCAGGTCTACCGCCGCTGGTTTCCGACGGGTCCGCTCCCGCGAATCGACGTCTACTCGCCGGAAGACGGCCAGGCCCGTACCCGCCAGATCGGCGGCGACGTGGAAGAGGAGACCTACGCCGGCGAATTCAACTTCGTCGAACTCACACCGGGGAGTGTGGTTCAGGTGGGCCCGATGCGTATCGAGGCCTTCGAGGCCTGGCACACCGTCCCGGGAGTGGGGCTGCGCGTGAGTGGACCGACGGAGGCGGATCAAGGCCGCGAGGTGATCTTCGCCTACACCGGCGACACGGACCTGTGCGATGGTGAGATCGAATGCGCACGCCGTGTGGACCTGCTGCTCTCGGAGTGCGCATTCGAGGATGGACGCGATTCGGTGCGAGGGGTCCACATGACGGGAACGCGAGCGGGCCAGCTGGCTCAGGAGGCGGGGGCCGCCAGGCTGCTCCTCACCCACTTGCAGCCCTGGACCTCGCCGGAGAAGGTGCGCCGCGCTGCGGAGACCATCTACGCCGGTCCCGTGCACTGCGTGCGCCCGGGAGAGAAATTCGCCATCTAGCCGCGAGCGGGGACGCCACGGACTCGCTGGTAGGCTGAAATGCATGAGTAACTGGTCTCGAGCTGACGGACGTTCCATCGATCAAATGCGTCCCGTCACCATCCGTCGTCGTTTTCTGGAAGAGGGAGAGGGCAGTGTCCTCGTCTCCTTCGGCCGCACCACCGTTCTGTGCGTCGCATCCTTCACCGAAGGAGTTCCGCGCTGGCGCCGCGATTCCGGCCTGGGGTGGGTGACGGGCGAATACGCCATGCTCCCGCGCGCCACGAGCGAACGCTCCTCGCGTGAGTCCGTGCGTGGGAAGGTCGGTGGGCGCACCCATGAGATCTCTCGTTTGGTGGGCAGATCCCTGCGCGCCGTCGTGGATATGGAGGCACTCGGAGAGAACACCATCGTGCTCGATTGCGATGTTCTGCAGGCCGACGGCGGCACCCGCACCGCGTCCGTCACCGGCGCCTTCGTAGCGCTGGCCGACGCCATCGACTGGGCGGTCAAGAAGAAGATCATGCGTCCGCGCACCGGCCGACCGGTGCTCACCGATACGCTGGCGGCGGTCTCTGCGGGAATCGTCGATGGACATCCGGTTCTCGATCTGCCCTACGAGGAGGATTCACGAGCGGACACGGATATGAACGTGGTCTCCACGGGCTCCGGCAAGTTCATCGAGATCCAGGGCACCGCCGAGCACGAGCCGTTCTCGCGCGATGAGCTTGGTGCGATCCTTGATCTGGCGAGTGTGGGCAACGCGCATCTGGCCGCGATACAGCGCGAGGTGCTCTTCGGCGAGAATCCCATCGACTCGCACATCATCGGTGGAGAGGCCTGCCTATGAGCACCGACGCCGAAACCGTCAAGCCACTCCTGATTCTCGCCACTCATAATGAGCACAAGGTGAGGGAACTGCGCGATATCCTGCAGCCGCTGCTGCCCGGGCTCGATCCGCGGCTCATCGTGAGCGCCGCTACCTTCAGCCTTCCGGAACCCGTGGAGAACGAGGTGACCTTCGCCGGCAACGCCCTCATCAAGGCGCGGGCGGTGGCACGGGCAACCGGCATCCTGGCGGTGGCAGACGATTCGGGCCTGTGTGTGGACGTCCTGGGCGGCGCTCCGGGAGTCTTCTCAGCTCGCTGGGTGGGGCATCACGGAGACGATCTGGGAAATCTGAATCTGCTGCTCAACCAGCTCTCGGATGTGCCGGACGAGCATCGGGGCGCGGCCTTCCGCTGCGCCGCAGCCA
Source organism: Actinomycetaceae bacterium L2_0104 (assembly GCA_047501485.1). Lineage (GTDB taxonomy): Bacteria > Actinomycetota > Actinomycetes > Actinomycetales > Actinomycetaceae > Ancrocorticia. The sequence goes on from JAZDRN010000001.1 coordinate 674,887, forward strand.
TGGTGCGCCCGGATGGCAGCGAGACGGTGCGCGAAGGCGAGATGAGGGGGAGCCTGCTGCGCGCCCCGCGCGGGGCAAACGGTTTCGGATACGACCCGATATTCGTCCCCGAGGGAATGGACCTCTCGACCGCAGAGCTCGCACCGGCGGACAAGGACGCCATCTCTCATCGTGGGCGGGCATTCCGTGCTCTGGCAGAGGAAATCGAGAGAGAACTGGCGGAACAATCGGCGTGACGTATCCGATTTAGCTCTGCGAACGGGTCCATCCTCGCTATTGTGGGGGTGGACCCGTTCTACATAACAACGCCGGCATCGTTGCCGGACTAGGAGAGAAAATGGAGAAGCCAACTACACCTTCGCTTCAGGGAGTGCGATTCCCTGAAGGTTTCCTGTGGGGCGGCGCTGTCGCCGCGAATCAGCTCGAAGGCGCCTACCTCGAGGACGGAAAACTGCCCTCGATCCAGGATGTGACCCCCAAAGGAGGCATAGGCACCGCTCCAACGGAGGAACCCACGCCGGATAACCTCAAGCTGATAGGCATCGATTTCTACCATCGATATCAGGAAGACATCGCGCTCTTCGCCGAGATGGGTTTCAAGGTCTATCGCTTCTCGATCGCCTGGAGCCGCATCTTCCCCAAGGGCGATGAGGAGACTCCGAATGAGGCCGGTCTGGAGTTCTACGATCGCGTACTCGACGAGCTGGAGAAGTATGGCATCGAGCCTCTCATCACCATCAGCCACTACGAAACACCCCTCCACCTGGCAAAGGCGTACGACGGCTGGACCGATCGCCGTCTGATCGGCTTCTATGAGCGCTATGCACGCGTCCTCTTCGAACGCTACGGGCATCGCGTGAAGTACTGGCTGACTTTCAACGAGATCAATTCGATCACGCACGCTCCGCTCATGTCCGGCGGTATCTGGACTCCGCTGAACGAGCTCTCGAAGAAGGATCTCTACCAGGCCATCCACCATGAGCTGGTAGCTTCCGCATCCGTCACGAAGATTGCCCACGAGATCAACCCGGATATCAAGGTCGGTTGCATGGTCCTCTCCATGCCGGTCTATCCGCTCACCCCGGATCCGCGTGACGTATGGGAGGCCAGGAGAATCGAGCACGAGAACCTCGCCTTCGGCGACATCCATGTACGCGGGGAGTACCCGGCGTACTACGAGCGCATGTTGCGCGAAATGGACATTGAGATCGATTTCGCGGAGGGGGACGCGGAGACCCTCAAGCACACGGTCGATTTCGTGTCGTTCTCCTACTACATGAGCGTGTGCGCCACAGTGGATCCCTCCAAGCAGGTACGCGGCGAGGGAAATATCCTCGGAGGCGTCTCCAACCCTACGCTCCCTGCCTCGGAGTGGGGCTGGCAGATCGACCCTCTCGGACTGCGCATGGTGCTCAACGACTTCTGGGAGCGTTGGCAGAAGCCCCTCTTCGTCGTCGAGAACGGGTTGGGTGCCAAGGATCGCCTGGTCGAGGTCGACGGCGAACTGACAGTCCAGGACGATTATCGTATCGATTACCTGCGCAGTCATCTCAGCGCTGTCAAGGAGGCCATCGCCGACGGCGTGGATCTCATGGGCTATACCTGGTGGGGGCCGATCGACGTCGTCAGCGCATCCAAGGCCGAGCTGTCCAAGCGCTACGGTTTCATCTATGTGGATCGTAACGACGACGGCACCGGATCGCTCGCGAGGTACCGCAAGAAGTCCTTCTACGCCTACAAGGACATCATCGCGACGAATGGAGCAGACCTCTAGGTGTACTTCCCTGGGAGGTTGTGAACCGGGAGGGGCGATCGGCTCTGCCGTGGATGTTCGGGTGGGACGTTTCTCCCGGTTTCGCCTCGTGGAGACCTTCTTGTAGGTCAGATCACAGCGATTTTCGATAGATAGCCATTACGTAAATGCTTCAGGTTGGGATACCCTAACTTTTGATTAGTCCTTAATCGAGAGTTGAGCCGTGAATCCTGATCTGTCACTCTTTCCCAACCGCTCATCGATCGCGCCCGCAACGTGGCATGCGCGCAGCCTTTCGACGGCCTATCGGCTATTGACCGGACTCGGCACCTCCACGCTGGTGGCCTACCGCGAGGTGCCGCTGCGCAGTTTCAATGCCGTGGTGCACGGTACGACCCGGTCCGGCGACGTCGTCGTCGCAGTATCGGCCCTTGACCCCCTTGCCGATGGGCTGGATCTCTCCCGTCCCATGAGTGTGCGACTTTCGATCGACAAGGACGCACCGAATCTGGTTCTCAACATCGTCGCCGCCTCGCTCCATTTGCTTGGGGAGGCGCATTGGCTGGGGCCGGATGAGCAAGAGGACCTGCTGCGAAGCGGCGAGCTGGGGGAGCGGGTGGCCGAGTTGGCCGCATATGGACATCTGGCCAGGGTGCACTTCGATCGGGTGCTGCTTCACGACGCCTGCGGTGTCACGCCGATAGACGCGAGCGAGATTCGGGCGGAGCACGAACGCTGCCTGCTTCATCAGGAGGAGGCGTTCTTCTGCAGCTTGGAGCAGGACCTGTTCTCTAACCCGGAGCTGGAACTGACCGCCGTCGACGTGGTCGGCGACTCCTCGCTCATGGATGCCAGCGCGCTTTTCGACGGTCTGATGCTTGGGGTTTTGGAAGGGGCATTCATAGCCCGCCAGGATGTTGTGAATGCCTGTGCGCACTCGTTGGGGGTGATCTGCCTCGATGTGGACCGCACTGGAATGACCCTCATGTGCGTTGACCACTCGGAGGCGGTCACGGCCTTCATTCCGTTTGCCAACCGGGTTGCGACTCGGCCGGAGCTCGTTGCGGAGATCGCCGCTTTACGGGTTTGAAACTGAAAAGATGACGGGCTGCGCATGCGCAGCCCGTCATCTTCATGGGCACTAAGTCAGGGAGTCGGCGATGAAAAGATCAGCGGACCTCGAACTTGGTGCAGAGTGCGGCATCTCCTGCAATGCCGATCTCGCCGGCGGTGCACAGCAGATCGCTGTTGTGCACGCATTCGAGACGCTGGCAGGCACCGACGTGGCCCTGTGCTGTTGGGATACCGCCGCGCGCATCGAGCGCGATGAAGGTTCCGCATGCGGCCTTGTCGGTGGTGCCCGCCACCGTGATGGCGAGGGCGGTGCAGCCGCCGTTGTTGTAGGCGCAGGCGGTCGTGGTGCAAGAGGAAACGAGGGTTTCGGTAGTCATTGGCTTCTCCTTACTTAGGTGCTTTATCTTGATGCACTCAACTTAGTTGTCCAGATAGTGAGGAATCTAGGGAGGTTAGGAGAACCTTCCCTCGCGGATGGTGTCACTTTTCGGTGATATGAAGCGAAAAAACAGGGGAAACTGAATTTTGTGAGAATTTGCTTGTAAATATAGAAGCATCTATAATGCCCAATTTATGAAAGGTGCTGCTTTCGTAAAACGATCGTGGGGCGCTTTGCCTGCCGACGCCTTAGAGTATTGCGATGGGACGAATTCAACCTTGCAAAGTCAGACCCGGCGATAAGGTCGCCGTCGTGTCGCCGTCGTTCGCGGCTCCGGGTGCGTTCCGAGCGGTGCACGAACGAGCGATGGAGAGGCTGCGGGAAGAGATCGGACTGGTACCGGTGGAGTATCCGACCACCAGGGAACTGGGGGCCTCACCGAAGGATCGGGCGCGTGACGTCAATGCCGCGCTCGCCGATCCGGAGATCCGGGCGATCCTCTCGACGATAGGGGGTGAGGATCAGATCCGGGTGATCCCGTATCTCGATTCTTCGTTGCTGCGGGCGCACCCCAAGATCTTCCTGGGTTACAGCGACAACACCAGTCTTCATAATTGGTTCTGGCAGCACGGCGTACAGAGCTTCTACGGGGGATCCACGCAGGTTCATCTCGGCCCTGGCCCGGATATCGACCCGGAACATCTGCTTTCGCTGCGTGCCGCTCTTTTCGATGGCGGCACGGTCACGTTGACGAACCCACCCGCATCCGAGGATTTCGGTATCGACTGGCATGATGCGCGTGCACTTAGTGAACACGGTGCGCGAGAGCCCAGTGAACCGTGGGTGTGGGCCGGCCCGGAAATGCGCGTAACGGGACGCACCTGGGGCGGTTGCATCGAGGTATTGGACTGGATCTGCCTGGCGGGCCGGTTCCCCACGATGGAATCGCTCGATGGGGCCATCTTGTTGCTGGAGACCAGCGAGGAGCTCCCCAGCGCCCAGATGGTGCGTTGGTGGGTGCGAGGAATGGGCGAACGCGGTCTCTTGAACCGCGTCGGTGGAATATTACTGGCCCGACCGCCGGTCTCCTCCCGTGGCATCGAACCCGATGCCCAGGCGAGAGCGCAGTTACGTGAGGACCAGTACAATGCCGTCATTCGGGAAGCTCAGTATTACAACCCGGATCTTGTCATCTGCTGCGGAGTACCCTTCGGGCACACGAAGCCTCAGTGGATCGTGCCCTTCGGTGGGACGATCACTCTCGATGCTTCAGCCCGGGAGGTGATGGTGGACTACTCGTGAACCGGAGTGCGGTTGCACCGGCCCACAGTACGGTTGCACCGGCCCACAGTGCGGTTGCACCGGCCCACGCCGGGCAGAACATCGCCTTCGTGGGTTATCACTTCATATCGTCGCGGTCCAGTAAGGTCAGGAGGCAACCGACTCCTGTGGCGATTCCTCCGATGACGATGAGAATGACCCCCAGAACAAACGCGACGTCCGAGCCGATGGGCGTCTGACCGTATCTCAACATGGTGATGAGCCAGCCGAGCCGATCGGGAAATTCGCTGAGTTCTTGGTCCGAGAATGTCCACAGCGCGATGCCGAGGATGAGTGGCGACAACCCTATGAATACCAAGCGGGTGGCGAGATTCTGGTTCTTGGGGGAGATCTTCTCGATCTTGCTTCCCTCGGCAGCCATGGCGGGCTTCTTCCACGCAAGCAGGGGCAAGCCCACGAGGAGGATGAGGGAGAGCGAAATAAGCGACCCTCCGAGGTAGGAGAAGAGCGCGGGGAGAAAGATATAGGCCGCACCCTCGATATCCATCTCGTAGAACATCGTGCTGGAGTTATGTGAGGCCACGGCGACCTGGGCTTGGACGGTCGGTATGAATTTGGAGACAACCATGGACGCGCCCACGGCGAGTGCCGGTGCAACGGGCGCGGCGAGGCAGCCCAGGACGAATCCCTTCGCACGGGTATGAGCGTCGCCTCCGCGCGAGTCCGATCCCCAGAGGGAACGCAGTGAGATCCACGCACCGCCAATGCCGAAGCCGCTGACCATGAGCATGGGTACGAAAATGCTGTCTTGCCCGAAGCCGGCGAGATAGCTGAAAATCCCGATGACGGCGAGCAGGCTCGTGAGAGCTATCAGAATCCCATTGGTTCCGGAGAAGAGGAAAGATCTGTTCCGAGGGCTTGACGATTCCGCGTGACTCTTGCTCATATGCTCATGGCTCCGGCTCTCTCGTTGCTTTGACGAGCGCTATTCAAACACGGCGGCTTCGATCCGAGAACATACGGGATGGCATGTGGACTCCCGGCCTGTGATTTCTCGTCTTGCTCGGCGGGCGGAGCGATGCCCGTATTGCGGAGCTGTGGGTATGGAGAACGGGCAAGACTTCACCGCGGCCGCTTCTGCCACACGAGGCCGAACGCAGCACCCGGAACGCGTGATATTCCGAGTGGGACTACATTCCGAGAGCGCCGATGTGGCGTCTCCCGGTGTACGTATGCTGCTTTGGGATTCTACGGTGACTCGAAGCGAGTCCCCACCGCTGTGTAGCACCCGTACTCCATACCCAATGTTCAAGTGCTTGCTCAGCGCTGAACACATAGCCACACTAGCTGAGCCAGGCCGGGTTCTGACAAGCGGAAACAGGGTTCATGATGGGTTTTCACCCCGAAATTCACCCCTAGGTTTCCAAGAGTCTCAGCTCGGCGGCTAGAGCCACCGCCTCGTCTCTACCCGAGACTCCGAGTTTGCGATATATGCTTCGGAGCTGGCTCTTGATGGTGTTGTGCGAGACGTACAGCTCCTGTGCGATATCGGCGAGGGTCGCGTTCGTGGTCAGGTGCTGCAGCACGAGTTGCTCGCGCTGGGTGAGTGCTGTTCGGATGCGCTGCGTGAATGGTTGCTCCATGGCGGTCGGGGTCACGATGCCCGCCTCTACTAGCAGCTCTGATATCTCGCCGTAGGGCACGAGAACCAGCGGGGTCTGCAGGCCATTGCGGCTCATGATGCGGCTTGCGCGCCGGACATGGCGCAGCGCCTGATCCGTGGTGCCCAGGCGCTGGGAGGCGACCGCCGCAAGAAGCAAGGATTCCGCCGCTTGACGTAGCGTATGTGGCATCTGGCGGGTTGAGAAGGCGAGGTCGAGCGCGGCTGCGCTGCGTCCGGCGGCCAATTCCAACCGCGCTCGCGACAAGACGGTTGCGGCGCCTTGAGGGGCCTTCTTCAGGATGTTCTCGGCTTTGCCGAAGTCCCCCGCAGCGTGAGCGAGATCGGCATGCATGGCTCGATAGTTGAGGTTCGCCCAAGAACTCGTGCGTGTTCCGGCGGAGGAGGCCACAAGCTGGTCGTAATCCTCGTAGCCAGCCGGAAGGTCTCCCTCGACGAGGCTTATGAGCCCCTCGACCCACGCGAGAATGGGCCAGTATTCGAAGGTTATCGGCAGAATCCGCAAGGGGATGAGCGCTCGGTGAGCTCCGGCCGTATCCCCCTCCTCGAGTGCGATGAGAGCGCCGGTCATGTGGTAGCTCGCGGCAACGATGGATTTGTTCCAGCCATTCGGAAGGTCATGCGAGAAAGAATCGATCGTGTTCGTGGACAGGCTCATCCTTCCCATGAGGGCGTGACTGAACGCCACTAGGCTAAGTCCGTGCCGGGTTCTCCCTGCATGGTCGTCACGCATCCGGAGTTCGTTGTGGGCTATAGCATCGTCCAAGCGGCCGTCGAGGATATCGGTGACGACGATCTGTATGAGAACCGGATAGGCCTTCGTACCGATCGTCTCGATCTCCCGTGGCGACATCCGATGATATCGGTTCGCTAGTTCCGCGCCGAGATCAGCGGCCTCGTGGTATTCGCGGATAGCGCGACAGGTTCCGAATCGGGGAGTCAGTGCTAGAAAATCGCGGGCGGTGTTCTCTTTCTCCGAGAGGTGTATCGGTTCGGCGAGAACCCAACCGGCAAGCTGCAGCATGCGGGCCGAGGTGCGTCTCTCGCGCTCGCTCAGGACGATGATGAGCATGGTCGCGAGTGTGGTGTGCTCTTTCAACACGGAATCGGGTACTGTGCGCAGGAGCCAGAAGAGGTCGTCGATCCGATAGGTGCTGAGCGCGGAGAATTCCTTGACGAAGAAGGGCCAGACGTGTTCGTAGGCTTCCGCCTCCAGAAATAGTTCGATGGCTGTGACGGGATCTCCCCAGGGTGCCATGAGAAGAGCCGCGGAGAGCTTGGTCCGCTTGATCTCCTCCGGAGGGAGCTCCCTTTCCGCCCAGCTACTGAGCGCGGCTCGCGCAACCGTATGGAAAGAGAAGGTGAGGCGGGGGCCCACGTGAGAGAAGGTTCCGAAACCTTGGGCTGCCAGATCCTTGAGAAGGCTCAGCACACAGGGGCTACCGATTATTTCCTCTGCTATCGGTCGGTCGATGACGGGAACCAGCGAGAGTGTAAGAGCGTGATAGTAATCGGTGTCGGAGCCGAAAGCCGGGCGGAGGTTGTCGTGGAGCGCCTGGGCTACCCTCTCCATGACGCATTCGTCGTGCCCGTTATGTGATCTGGAGGCATTCTCCTGCGAGAGTGTGCTCAACGCTATCCGGGAGGCTAGAAGATTACCCGAGGTGAGCTGTTGTACGGTCTCCAGCTCATCGGAGGAGATGGAGTAGCTGGCTGCCCGCGAGAGTTCCTCGAACTCATCCGCTGTCAGCGCCATCTCTTGGGAGGAGATGACGTGGGTTCCCAGTCGTAGTGCGCGGGTGCCGGTGTCGAACGTGGTCGGTGTACGGGTGAGTCCGATGAATCTCAGGCCAGGACAATGTTCGACGATATAGCCGAGGTCTTCGCAGGCGTCCGTATCCAACAGGTGCAAGTCGTCCACCACCACAAGCGGAGGCCGGGACACCGTGTTAAGAGTATCGGTGATGGCGACGGCGGCGTCCGCCGGCGGTTTCTCGCCCTCGATGATCCGCTCCAGCGCGCTGTCATGGGAGACGATACCCAGATCGAGGATAGATTCGGCGAGACGGTGAAGGAACGAAAGCCGTGACCTCCTGTTGGAGTCGATCGTTATCCAGACGATCTGGCTCTCCTGGCCCTCGCGTCGTGGAGTGTTGATCCATGTGGACACCAGGGTGGTCTTGCCTGCCCCGCCCTCCGCTTGCACGATTGTCACCCGGTGGCCCTCGTCCAAGAGCTTGTGCAGACGTGAGCGACCGATATAGCCGTGTGGGCGGAGGGACTCCTGCTGGTTATCGGGGTTCGCGCTAGACATGGTTCATCGCGAAAGAGGAAGCCGCCAGCGTGCTGTTCACAACGTATCGGAGCGATCCCATATAACGTCCTCCTGACAGACAGGCTACGGTGACACAGCGGAGCCACAACCATGTCGGGAAACGCTGCCGCCCGCCATGCGCAACTGAGAACATCGTACCGGAACGGGCATGTGAAAAGCTGAGATCTCCGGGCGACCGTGGACCGTGTGAGCCTCAGTCACCTCTCTGATGATCGCGGGATGCACTTGCGTGGCATGGTGCTTGGCAAAGGCATTATTCTGGTGGCGGGCCAGCACGAGGCCCCGGACGAGGGAGCCGTACCCGGTGAGCGACAAGACGGCCAGCCAAGGATGGGACGATGCCTGCGAATCTGGTTCGCTGTACCGAATACGACGTCGACGAACTGGCTCATGTCAGTGCTGAGACCTTCGTCGAGGCTTTCGGCGATCAGAACAGCGCGGAGGATCTTGACGCGTACATGCGTAAAGCGTTCGCGCGTGAAAAGCTTGTGGATGAACTCGGGAACCGAGGGTCCCTTTTCTTCCTGGCCTACTTGGATGGGGAGTTGGCCGGGTATCTGAAGCTGAATCTGGGTGAGGCGCAGAGCGAAGATATTGGCTCGTGCGCACTGGAAGTGGAGAGAATCTACACCCTGGCGAGATTCAAACGCCGGGGGCTGGGCAGGACCATGATGGCGCGCGCGTTCGATGAGGCCGCCTCCAGAAGCCTGAACACCGTGTGGCTCGGCGTCTGGGAGCACAACCGGGCTGCGCGAGAATTCTACGAGCATCTTGGCTTCGTGGCTTTCGGCTCGCATGTGTTCACACTTGGAAGCCAGGAGCAGACTGATCTCCTGATGAGGAGAGATACCCCCTAGACTGCGCCGCCAGAGTGCCAGACTCAGCCGCCGCTGCTACATATCTATCGGATGGAATGCGTAGGCCTCCCCGGCGCCGGAGAATGCGACCGGGCAGAGGCGTGGTGGAACTCGTTCCTGCTCGCGCCTCCTAGCGCTTGGCACCGATCAGCGGCAGCAGTCCGAGGATATTCTCGTTGTTCCCGTAGTGCCACGGAAACTCGATTGAGCGGCCGTCGGCCAGGCTCACCGTGATGTCGGTGTCGATATCCCACGATTCGCCGTCCTGGGAGTACATGGACTCACCCAGGACATCGAACGACATGCCCGTGACTGCCGTCAGCGGAAGCAGCTCCAGATGGATCTTCGTATTCTGCGGAGCCTGCGCGGTGTATCGCGTGAAATCGACTGTGATGAGCGCGAAATGGTCGCTGTCCCACGCAACCATTTCGAACTGGGGGAGAGGCTTCTTGTTCCAGTTTTGATAAGGGGCGTCCCAGTTTTTCTCATCGGTGAAGGTACTGGCGGAGAGCAACGTGGTCAGGTACTGGGTGGCGACCCTGAGCTGATCATAGGCTTGGATTCTCGTGCCGGTTGCGTGCTCGATCATGTTCATGACGGCGGTCTGTAACTCGCGAGTGGTTGTTACCTGCATGAAAGCTCCTTATCCAGATTGATAGATTCCATTGTGCGCCGCTTTTACGCCAAAGATACGCGTTTGGAGCCTCTATCGCTGTGTGATTGCAGCTAGCCGTGGGTCGCGCTGCGGTGCTCTCGTCCGTATTCTCTTTCGGCTCAGCTCAGCCGAGGCCCCGTGAGACAATGGGCCGGTCTTCATCACAGGAGGGGAGCTGCCGGACATGGGAAATGTACAGCGCAGCCTCGAAGAGGTACGCCAGCATATCGATTCTCTCGATCGCCAGATCGTAGCCCTGATCGCGCAACACCACCGTTCTCGCGACGGCTGATTGAAATCGTTGACGACGACGCCGGGGCGCGCACCGCCGTCGTCGTCCGCACACGTACGAGGGAATCGAGGTGTCACCGTGATTGTGTACCGTCCTATCGACTGGAGCGAGATAGGCCTGCTTGAGGACTTCCTCTACCTGGCCGTCCACCAAAACGACCCGGACAATCCGATCGCGCGTGAGGTTATCCGCGATCCGCGTCTCGCCGCCTACATCGACGGCTGGGGACGTACTCAGGACCTGTGCACGGTTGCCATCGTGGCGGGAAAGGTGGTCGGTGCCGTGTGGGCGAGAACCTTCGACGGGGATGCGCGAGGGTATGGAACGGTGGACGAACGAACCCCGGAGATCGTCCTCTCGGTCAAGCCCGCGCACCGGGGCAGGGGTATCGGCTCCGAATTGATGGTGCAGCTGCTCAGGTGCATTGCCGCGCGCGGCGACGAACGGGTGTCGCTGTCCGTGCAGAAAGCGAACCCGGCACTTCGCCTGTATCGACGTCTCGGCTTCGCGGTTGCCGAGGACCACGGGGACGAATACGTCATGATGCTCGATGTGCGAGAACGCGTAGAAATTTAGTCTCCTTGGCCTGCGCGTGCCAGGATGCTGAGCGCCCGATGGGTTCGTGATCTCGCATGACGACGAAGCTGGGGAGCCAGATCGCGGAGCCGCGCCGCACGACGACGAGCAGCACCGAAGCGCGCCCCGGCACGATGGCCCCGCGCGCGGACTCTAGGTTGCCGCAGAGGGGCGAGCTTCTGGGCGGCTACGAGAGAGGCTTCGTCCAGCGCAGCAGGTAGCGGTAGTACATGCCGCGCCGGATGCGCGCGCCGGGGAGAACCGTGCGAGCGATGGAGCGTATCTCCGCAAGGCTCTCCTGTGGCGGTGCAACGGGCACACCGATATCGCGGCTCTCACCGTGCAGTCGCGATCCCGCCCAGACCAGGGGTACGGATAACCCGGAGATGCCCCAGTCGAGCGGGGATCGATTGGCGGCCAGGCCGATCACGAGCAGGTCGCCGCCCGGACGTAGCAGGCTCGCGGTCCGGCTCAGCGCGTAGCGCAGGGAGAGGTGGTGCAGGCTCGCCACGAAGGTGATGAGGTCGAAGCGCTCGATGCCGGGGTCATAGGTGTCGAAATCGCACGGCTCTACTGTGACGTTTTGAACGCGTGCGAGCCGGGCGTGCGCACGCGAAACCGTCTTGGCATCCGGTTCGATCCCGGTCGCCGACCGGACAGTCGGGGCGAGGCGTTCGAGCAGGAGTCCGTCACCGCATCCCACGTCGAGCACGTCGCGGTGCCCGCGTTCGGCGACGACGCGGGCGATCCACGGATGATAGGCGGTGTTGTGGTTCCAGTAGTCGGTCATGCACTGGCGTAGCGCTGGCGGGCGGCCTCGCCGCTGGTGCCGATCGCTTGCCGGGCGGAAACTCTCGCCGTCGGGGATCAGCAAGTTGGAGGCCGGGGATCGCCGCGTGAACGTGGACGACCTCACCGTGATCGCCTACCTGCTGCGCACCACCCCGCGGCACTCCTCACCCCGCCAGGCGGGCAGACGACGCTCACGGGCGTGCCCGACGAGTTCGAGCCGGAAGAGATCGATCGGTGGCTGCGCGGGGAACTCGTGCTCATCGTTGCTTGGTGGGCTTAACGGCCATAATGAGCTGGGCGGCTCCGGCCGTCGCCGCTCCGATGCCGAAAAGCAGCGTGGCAGCCGGTGGGCCTCCCGCATAGGCATTGACGATGGCCGCGAGTGCGCAGCCGAAGACGAATACTGTGGTGCTCATAGTTACCATCGTACGTTTGCAGGGAAGGGGGTGGCCCCGGTTTCCCGGGACCAACCGTGAGGATCACTCCTTGTTGTCTTCCTTTTTCGAGGGCTTGAGTCGTGCTCAGCTCCGGTATTCTTCATGCATGATTCCGCTTTACACTGAGCGATGCCGTGCCAATGGAGCCAGCTCGATTGCCCGTGCCTGGCCCGTTCTAGTGCACGGTCGGTTGCCCGTAGCGTGATTTCTGGACAAGCTCCCCTCGTGCGGCCGCGCAAGTGCACCGACGGATACGGCAAGGGTTGTGCCCCTCAGAGTGGTGTAACGCACGGTGACCCGGCCCACTAGATATGGGTGCGGCCACCGCGTGATCGTTCGAGTCAACTTTCCACAGAATCCTCGAAGGCATCGTCACGATGACCGCTCCTCACATTATCGATCCATCCGGCTTGCCTTGGTGAAGCCCTCACCGAGGCAGGCTGGACATGATGGACACCCTGCCCCAGACCATCATCAACACCCTCGGCTCCGTCGACGCCGACGCCGAAACCCTGAAAGTGCTCGCCTCTTGTAAGGTCGCCCGCGCGGAACTCTCGTTCACGCTCGCCAAGGCCGCCCCCTATGTGTTCGGTGACGACGACGGCAAGCTGCGCTCACCCGACACGATGACCAGTCGCTGGGATCGCCGCCTCAAATGGGCGACCGCGAAGTTCGACTCCCTCCACCGCGTCACGATCAAAGGCCTACGCCACACCCACGCGACTCTGCTGCTCGAACTCGGGGAATACCCCAAGGTTGTTCAGGAGCGGCTCGGGCACTCAACCATCACCACGACGATGAACATCTACTCCCACGTCATCCCGACCATGCAGAGGTCGGCCGTAGACCGCTTCGCAGCCCACCTCAGTCAGTAAACCGCGCTGGCACACCCGGGGTGCCCTGCGTTTGAAACCGAGGAGTTCTATGCTCTACGAATCAACATGCGCGCGAGGACCTGGCACACCAGCGCAGCAGGGATCAGGAGAGTTGCCCCGGTGGCATAATCTTTCGCGCGAAGTGGGTCGCCCAAGTTTCGAAGCTCCCGGCGAGCGGACTCGGCTCCGGGCAGCATGACCGGTAGTGCGGTGATGACGCCCGCCGTGTACCGACGTTGCAACACCGAAGCCAACAAGTGCGTAGCAACGTGTGCGCGGAGTCCCGCGACAATCGCTCGGTAGAACCATGAGCGACCATTCGACACCGCACCTCGGCGACAGACGAGAGCGACAACAACTCCCATCAGTCCGACGGCCAGCCATGACTGGCGTTGGTTCATGCGCAGCGCCTCGATACCAGTCCGATCTGCCAGTGCATCGCAGGTGCCAGGAAAAGCCACAGCCTCCTCGACATCGTGAACAGCCCACGCAATGAAGAGATGAGCGGGGCCACGAGCGTGCATGCCATAACGCTACCAAGCACGCTGCTTCGAGGCCGTTTAGGCACACGCTCCCCCGAGGGTAGGGCGACATTGAGCCACGCGCAGAAACCTCGGTGCGTGGCCCGGTATGGCAGCCGTTAGCACTTTTTCTAGCACTTCCGACGCGAAAGACCCCCAACCCGAGAGATAAAATCCCAGGTCAGGGGCCATTTCATTCGCGTGCGCGAGGGGGGACTTGAACCCCCACACCCTCGGGTACTAGAACCTAAATCTAGCGCGTCTGCCAATTCCGCCACTCGCGCATAACCAGCGCGATCCTGCCCGGGCGCAGATGCGAAATCGTGCGCCGCGGAGCATTGGCTTGCTGGCAACTCGATCAGTGTACAGCAGGATTTCCGGTGGTGCGTAATCGCTCGCGATGGGCTCCGCCCGGTCAATCGATGCGCCCGCCCGAGCGATCTCGGTGCTGTGCCTGCGCTAGAAACTCAGCTGTCGATTCCCAGCTGTTTACGGAGGCGGGCGACATGGCCCTTCGCTTTGATGCCGTACTGGGCGAGGGCGACCGTCCCATTGGTGTTCACGACGAACGTGGAACGGATGACCCCCTTAATGAGCTTCCCGTAGTTCATCTTCTCGCCGTAGGCGCCATAGGCCGTCATGACCTCGCGGTCCGGGTCCGAGGCCAATGGGAAGTTGAGATTGTCCCGGTTGGTGAACTTCTCCAGTGATTCGACCTTGTCCGGTGAGATTCCGATGACCCGGTATCCCGCCGACTTCAGCGAGTTCTCCGAGTCTCTGAAATCGCAAGCCTCGGTGGTACACCCGGGGGTCATCGCCTTTGGATAGAAATAGACGACGACGCCTTTCTCAGCTTTTTCGAGTTCCTCGGAGAGCCGGACTTTGCCGTCGATAGTGGGAAGCGTGAAGTCAGGAGCGATGTCACCAGCTGCAAGTTTTGTCATGATTCCATTTTGTCATCACCGGTCGCCCTTGTCATGGCTGAGTCATGGCTGATCCTCCAGCCCGGTGATTCCGTGACGGACGCTCACCGGGTCGCGTAAGGTCTCACCATTGCGAATTGCCGCTTTCTGCCGCGCGGGCAGCCACGAATCCGAACGCTATGAGTAGCACGAGTCCCAGCAGCATCGGAATGATTCCCAGCGGAGAAGGACAGAACAGGATGATCCCGATCGCGCCGGCGGTGAAGAACCAGACCTTCCGACTCCAGTAGCCATAGAGGAGAACAACAGCGCCAACACTGGCGGCAATAATGGGTGCCGTATAGACGCGCTCGAAACCACCCTGCGCAACCGCAATCCAACCGATGCACAGCATGAGGAGTGGGTAGAGGAGGACGATCAAGGCGAGTGGCCGGACTGCTTTCTTCACGCCATCAAGCCTACCCGTGAATACGTGTTCTCGCGCCGACGTCGAACGAGAACTCGGTGAGAACCGCGCACGAAAGCATCCTTGCAATTGCCGCGTCAATAGTGCCGAGACAAGAGTCGTTATCGGTTCACCGCGGGAGAAACCTAGCCGCAACCGTTCCTGGTTGAAAGCATGGACTGGCAAACTGTGAGCATGAGCGAGATCGATTCTGCCGACATGGGGCCATGGCTCTCTCCCGAGGAGCTGGAGTTCGTTCGGCGCAAGGTGCCGATGGTTTATGTGGATATCGTTCCCGTGCGCCTCGACGAGGTCGGAGCGCTGGAGGCGATCGGTATGCTGCTGTGCGTCAGCGGCGACAAGATCGTGCGGACGATCCCTTCCGGACGAGTCCTCTTTCATGAGGCCATACGCGACGCATTGGTGCGGCATATAGACAAGGATCTCGGGCCGATGGCCCTTCCTCAACTCCCTGCCTGCCTCATTCCATTCACGATCGGCGAGTATTTCCCCACGCCCGGGCAGGGCTGGCACGATCCGCGTCAGCACGCGGTTTCGCTTGCTTTCATCATTCCGATGCAGGGAGACTGCAACCCCGGCTCCGACTCCTTGGAGTTCACCTGGTTCACACCCGGTGAGGCCCGCACGCCTGAGCTGCAGGCCGAGATGAACCAGGGCCACGCCTCGTTGCTGAGGCAGGCCCTGGCGGTCATGGGCGAGGCTTAGCGCCGCGCGTAGTGGCGAGCGGTAAACTCGGCCCGGAACGCTCGTGTTCCGGCCCGCCAAGACGTCACGGATACGACGAAAGCCGCGCCCAACGTGTTACCGGCGCCGGCCCGCGGTGCTATCAGTACAGGACGTGCGCCCACAGGAAGCCGACCACGCACGATGTGAGAACGCAGATCAACCCCGGCACCAGGAAGCTGTGGTTGATGACGTACTTGCCGATGTGGGTCGTCCCCGAGCGATCGAAACCTATCGCTGCCAGATCAGACGGGTAGGTCGGGAGAATGAAGTACCCGTACGAAGCACCGAAGAGCCCGATGATCGACACGGGATCGACTCCGAGTGAGAGACCCACCGGGACGATAGCCGTGACCGCCGCCGCCTGTGAGTTCACGAGTTTCGAGACCACGAACAGCACGAGCGCATACATCCAGGGCGCTTCGGCCACGACACCGGCAAGCCCTGATTCCAGTTCTTCCAGATGCGCCCCGAAGAAGGTCTCGCTCATCCACGCCACACCGAAGACCGAGAATATCGCGACCATGCCTGCCTTGAACACACCGGAGTTCGGAATGTCAGACGCCTTGACCTTGCAGGAGAGCAGGATGATGGCGCCCGCTACCAGCATGATCATTTGAATGGTTAGGTTCATCGAGAGGGAGACGAGTTCTCCCTCCTCATTGGGAAAGGCCGGACGCAGGGTTTCAAAGGCGCCCAGCGCCACGACGATGGCGATAGCGACGAAGAAGATGGTGGTCGCGCGGTAGGCCTCCTTGGGGGACGTGGTGTCGAGGAGAGTGGTCGAGCCTCCGTAGATGTACTCGCGCTGTTTGGGATCGGCCAGTCTTTTCTGAAACTCCTCGTCCTTGTCCAGGTCCTTGCCGCGGCGCATGGACCACAGCGCACCCATCAGGACGCCGCTCAAGGATGCGGGAATCGAGACCAGCAGGATCTGGGGAATCGAGAACGAACGCTCGATGATGTCCACTCTCTCGGCCAAGATGGACGCCAGCGAGACGACCGCCACGGAGACTGGAGATGCGGTGATACCCATCTGGGCAGCCACCGAGGAGATCGCCATGGGACGCTCGGGGCGGATGTTCTTCTGTAGGGAGATGTCCGCAATGATCGGCAGCATCGTGTAGACCACGTGGCCGGTGCCGCACAGCACCGTCAGGGTCCAAGTGGTCAGCGGTCCGAGAATCGTGATGTGTTGCGGATGCTTGCGGAGGAGACGCTCGGCTATGCGCATCATCACGTCGAGGCCGCCCGAGGTTTGCAGGGTGGATGCACATCCGATGACGGCGAGGATCGTCAGCATCACTTGAATGGGTGGTTCGCCCGGCGGTAATCGGAAAACGAAGACGAGGATGACGAGCCCGATTCCTCCGATGAGGCCGAGCCCCATGCCGCCGTGGTGCGCGCCGATGAGAAGGCAGGTCAGCACCACCAGCAGTTGGGCCACGATGAGTAAGGTGTCCATGAGTGTTCCTTGGAAGTTCAAGATGGGGGACAGTCACGTGCCGAGGCAACCAGAGGCCACCTTGCCACGGTGAAAATCAGTGTATTTCCAAGGAAAAGTACCGTCTGGGCGCAGAGTCCCAGGCGTGCGTCTGAACAGGGGAAATGGACGCCTATTATGTGAACACTTTGTTTGATCCGGTGAAACCAATGGTCCTCTCGGGCATGAGACTGGGCTTTGGGGAACGACGGGCACGAAACCGGGCTTTAGGAACCGATCAGACAAGAAACGTGTTCGGTCCAGACAAGAGATGTGTTTCCGGGGATGGAAAGGTGGGGGGCCACTCGGTTTCTACCTTTGCCCCACCGGACCCTGTGCGCCGGCACCAAGCCCAAGAACAAATAAAGCAAATAGTCTAAACGCAACTTAGC
>JAZDRN010000001.1:692391-965347 GCA_047501485.1 Actinomycetaceae bacterium L2_0104
TTTTTAAAAAAAAAAAAAATTATAGTTTTTGTAAAAAAAATTTTTTTTTTTGGGGGTTTTTTTATGGGGGGGGACTTGGTTTTGGACGCCGGCCCCCCCCCGGGACGCTGTGCGCCGCTTCCTAGCCGAAGACGAATTCTCGGATCTCGTCTACCGGCATCTTCGCTCCGAACCAGATCTCCTCGGCGATGGCGGCCTGCCAGAGCAGCATGCCCAAGCCGTCGATCGCGGTGGCCCCGGCTTCCTTGGCCAGCCTGAGGAGTTTCGTCTCCACCGGATGGTAGACCGTGTCTACTATGGCCTGCCCAGCGTGCATCCATCCCTTGTCGACATTGGATATATCATCCAGTGGCGCCATTCCAACTCGCGTGGCGTCCACGACGACTAGGCTCTCGCCCACCTCCCGGGCCAGCTTCGCCTTATCGTCCAGATCGTGAAGGACGATATTGCTACCGGTCCTCTCCGAAAGGGAGGCCACGCGCTGGGACGTCGAATCGAAGAACTGATCCCTCACGTTGAACACCGAGATCTCAGCGACCCCATCGAGGGCCGCTTGAGTGAAGACCGCCGAACCGGCGCCTCCCGCTCCGATGACCGTCATCTTCTTTCCGACGACGTCGAACCCGGCTTCCGTGATCGAGCGCAACAGTCCCGCACCGTCGGTGTTGTGGCCGATGAACCGGCCGTCCTCGCAGGCGACCGTGTTGACAGCTCCCATCAGCTCGGCGGCGGGGGAGAGCGCATCGAGATGATCGAGGACGGCGGTCTTGCAAGGCATAGTGATGTTGAGCCCCTGGGTTCCCAGGGCTCGAGCGCCCCGAATCGCGTCTCCCAGCGTCTCGGGCGTGACATTGGAAACGAGATAGACGGCGTCGATACCCAATCGCTTGAAAGACTCGTTGTGGATCGCCGGAGACAGCGAATGCTCGACGGGCGATCCCAACAATGCGACTAGTCCGGTGTGCCCGGAGATCTCGATCATGTCATGCTCACTTTCCTGTGGAGGGAGGTGCCTGAGTGCACCACCTGTTCATACTAGATCCTCGGGCCACTTCGGATTCTCAGGTGGTTGCGAATCGGTCAGCACCTGTTGGACGTAGCGTTCGGCTTGCGAAGGTTCGACGACGATGAGCCGCAGAAGCGTCTCGATGATCAGCCCATGCTGGTCGAGGCGGGAGCTCGCGGAGAAGATGTCATGCCCGTGGAGAGTTTTCATCGAAAAGTGATGCTCGATGCGCATGAGCGCCAGTGAGATAGCCACCTGGTAGACCTCCATGATGCTGGGCGCGTCCGGACCGGACCGGATAGAGCCGAGGCTCTGCCCGTATGCGAAGGGCTCCCGGAAATATCCAACGATCGCCGCGCTGATGTCCGCATTGACACCTTCGATGAGCTCGGATTCGCCGTCGGGATACTGGTTTTCCGTTGTCAGCAGACGCAGTTTCAAGGGGTTCTCCTCCGCCCATGTCAGAGCGGCATCGACCCTCACCGCGAATTCGTGAACGGGATCGTCGTAATGCGTGCGCAGATTGTTCGTCAGAAACTGCACGCTCTTGACCGCATCCAGCACGACGGCACGGTGCAGCCCCCTCTTGTTCCCGAAGTAGTAGTAGATCATGCGTTTTGACGTATTGGTATCGCGCGCGATCTCGTCGATGCGGCTGCCTCCGAAACCGTAGCGCGCGAACTCCTCCAAAGCGGCATCCATTATCGCCTGCTTGTTGCCCTTGGGATCTCGCTTGGCTGCAGGTTTGATAGCCGATCTGATCCCCTTGGAATGCGGAGTTCCCATAGAAGCCTCGCTTTGTCGCTTTGACTGCTGGAATGCGCGGTAACGAATTCAAGGTTCGCGGAGAAGCGTATTCTTTTCGGTGGCCCGGGGCCCGGCCGACGTCAGGTGGCTGGCTGCCCGGAGTAGATGTCGTCGATGGCGGCGGAGTATCGCTCCAGGACCCGGTTGCGCTTGACCTTCAGTGAGGGCGTGAGCAAGCCGTTCTCCTGGGTGAAGTCCCCGGATATGATTGTGAACTTTCGGATTGACTCGGCGCGCGAAACCTGGCGGTTCGTGCGTTCGATGGCTCGCTGCAATGCCGCGAGGACCTCGGGGTGGCGGGAGGCTTCATTGACGTCCATGGCCTCAAGGCCATGGGAAGCGAGCCAACCGGGGAGCATCTCCGGATCGAGGATGATCAGTGCGGAGATGAATGGACGCTGATCGCCAACGACGACGACCTGTGAGATGAGCGGATGGCCTCGCAGCTTGTCCTCGAGCACCGCCGGCGCCACGTTCTTCCCGCCCGCGGTGACGATGAGTTCCTTCTTGCGACCGGTGATGGACAGGAACCCCTTGTTGTCGATCGTGCCGACGTCGCCGGTACGGAACCATCCGTCGTCGTCGATCACCTCGGCGGTTGCGGTGGGATTGCGGTGATAACCGCGCATGATGTGGGGCCCCTTCACCAGAACCTCTCCCTCCCCGGTGAGCCGTAGAGAGGTCCCGGGTATCGTCTGGCCGACGCTTCCCATCACGAAGGCAGCGGGACGATTGACAGTGGCGGGTCCGGTCGTCTCCGTAAGTCCAAAGGCCTCGATGACGGTGAGGCCGATTCCCCGGAACACATGCCCCAGGCGCTTGCCCAGCGGTGCTCCGGCCGAGACTGCGTAGTGGCAGTCTTCGCCGAGGATCGCCGTCATCTTCGACCAGACGAGCTTTCTGGCGATGGCGCGTTTGACCCGGAAGAACGGGCCGTGGTGCGAACGCTGCGAGTTCTCGACGGCGGTCTGCGCGGCCCAGCGGAAGATCTTGAGCTTCCTGCCTCCTCCAGACTTGGCTTCGGCGGCGTTGTAGACCTTTTCGAGCACCCGAGGCACCACCAGGAGGGCTGTGGGCTTGAAGCTCTGCAGATCGGCAATCAGATTGTTGGTGTTGGGAACGTGGCCGATCCGGCCTTTGCCGGCCAAGCCGTACAGGAACACGATACGTGCCATGATGTGTGCCAGCGGCAGGAAGAGAAGAACCCGGGAGCTCTCCAGGTTGATGATCTCGCGTTCGAGCTTCAGAATCGTCAGGACGGAGAAAACCAGATTTCCGTGGGTCAGTTCGACGCCTTTGGGGCGTCCGGTGGTTCCCGAGGTGTAGATGATGGTGGCGAGCGAATCGGCCGTCAGTGCGGCGCGCCTGGCCGAGGCTGCCTCCTCGGAAATGGTGTTCGAGGATTCGTAGAGGGCGGCGAATCCGTCGTCGTCGAGCAGAACGGTGGGTAGAAGCGAGTCGGTTCGAACGGACTCGACCAGTTCCAGGTTGGGTGCCGTGTCCGTGAAGACGACCCGGATGGCCGAATCCTCGAGGATCCATTGAATCTGTTCCGCCGAATCGGATTCGTATATGGGAACGACGACGATGCCCACGGACAACGCCGCCATGTCCAGCAGGCTCCATTCATAGGAGGTTGCCGCGAAGACGGCGATCGTCTCGCCCGGCTCGATACCCATGCCGAGCAGACCGCGTGACACTCGCAGAATGCTCTTGCCGAACTCGGATATCGTAATGGGCTTCCACTGCGAGCCGAATCTGCTTTTCCGTTCGAGGCACACGCTGTCCGGGCGAGCCTTCGCGCGATGCTCTATGAGTCAGGGGACTGTCATATGAGGTTCGAGAGAGACCGTCGCCTCAGCTGTCCAAGATCCGTCGTGTTTCTTTTTCACGGTGGCTCCTCTGGAGTCGTGCATGTGTAGTTGTTATCGGAATTTAGCACAATCGCTTGGGTTAATCGCTTTCAACACCTTATATAAGTGGTATCCGCAAGCGGAACCGGGTTCGCCCCGAATAACCGGGATATCAAGCGATATATGGCTGTTGTGAATTCCGCCGGAGACTAAACCGGGGCTTGCCTGTGCCAGCGGCAGCATAGGCTATGAAGCATGAAGATCGCACGTCTCAGCCTTGACCAGGGCCCTCGTTACGCCGCATTCGACGAAGAATCCCAGAGCTACCTCGTTCTCTCGGACGATCCACTGTTCGGGAAGATCGAGGTCACAGGCCAGAGGGTGGCGGCCGACGACGCCCATCTGGTCGCCCCGATGATCCCGCGTTCGAAGGTGGTGGGATATATCGGGACCTACCCGGATGGGGAAGGCGGCGTCGCAGCGCAGTCGATGGACGAGCTGACGATGTTCCTCAAACCCAACACCTCGGTGATCGGACCAGACGATCCCATCGTATTGCCTCGTTGGGCCCAGACCGTGCGCCATGAGCCCGAGCTCGCCGTGGTGATCTCCCGGGCATGCAAGGATATTCCAGCCTCCCGGGTCAAGGATGTGGTGTTCGGTTACACCGTGGCCAACGACGTGACCGCGGTGGCTCACGACAAGGTTCGCGCCAAGTGTTTCGATACGTCGAGCCCGATCGGACCCGTCATCGAGACGGACATCGATGTCAGCGACCTGCGACTCGTGTCGAGGGTCAACGGCGAGGAACGAAAGGCGGGGTCGACGGCCTCGCTCGCGTTCACCGTAGCCGATCTCGTCGCCTATGCCTCGACGATCTTCACCTTGCTCCCAGGCGACATCATTTTGACGGGAGCCCCAGCGGGCACCGGCGAGATCGAGGCGGGGCAGGTTGTAGAAGTCGAATGCGAGGGAATCGGTTTCCTGCGCAACCCGGTACTGCGCCGAGACTAGGGTGCCCTTGTTGGTCGTTTGCTTCGTTGTGTCCCTTAATGGGCATGTGAGCGTTCTGTGTGCCGCATAAGGCATACAGAACGCTCACATGCGTCTGGAGGATCGTGCCAGCCCTGTGCCGCACGTACGGACGAGCAAGCCCGTCCCGCCCAACGAGCCATCCCGTCCCGCCCAAGCAGGTGGACCACTGACCGAATCAGCTAAATAGCGCCTTCTCCATGCGGTCGAGAGCCTCCACCAGAATGGGGCGCGGGGTCGCGAAGATCATGCGCGCGAAGTCGGAGTAGTCACTGCCGCAGGCGCTTCCGGGAGTCAGCGAGACAGCCGCGTTCTGACGGAGGAATTGCGCAGGCGTGGCACCGGCGAAAACTCCCTGTTCGGCGAGCTCCGTGAAATCGAGGAGCGTGATGTATGTGCCCTGAACAGTCGCCATGCGTACGCCGTTCCATCCCTCCACCCGGGCTTGAAGCAGATCGCGGTTGGCGCGAAGGTACTCGCGAACCTCATCGTTCCACTGCTGCGATCGGGTGAAGCACACTTTCGCGGCGCGTGCGCCGATCGTTGAGGTGGGCTCGGTGGCCGCGTGGGAATGCGGTTCGAAGGCCGACCAATCGGCGTCGTTGTTGAAGATGAGCTGAGCGCACTTGAGTCCTGGGATGTTCCATCCTTTCGAGGCTGCCACCGCGGTGATCGTGTGGTTCGGTGCTTCCGCGCTCACCGCCGCATACGGCACGTACTCCTCCTCGAGGATGAGAGGAGCGTGGATAGCATCCTCGAAAACGCGCCCGCCGTGCCTGGTGACCACGTCATCGAGAGCGGCGAGCTCCTCGCGGGAAAGGCAGCGGCCGGTGGGATTCCAGGGGTTGCACAAGATGACGACCTCGGCTCCGCGTTCCATGGCTCGATCGATTCCGTCGAGGTCGAGCGCCCAAGCGCCGGAATCGTCTCGCAGAGCGGGAACCTCGATCACTTCGCGGTTGAATTCCTTCGGGATCGTCAGGAACGGCATATAGGCGGGTGTCGGGACGACGACGGGAGAACCCGGGGTGGAGAAATGCTCGATGGTGATACGCAGGCCTGCGAGAACCTCGGGCAGGAGCAACATGCGGGCAGGATCCGGCGTCCATCCGAAGCGGGCGAGCCACTGCGAGGTCGCTTCCAGTACATCCTGCGACTCGCTGGGTGGAAGATAGCCGAGCGAGCCACGGTTGGCTTCCGCGATGAGGTAGTCGCGCAGCTCCGGGCTGATCCCGAAGTCCATTTCGGCGACCCACATCCCGATGGTTCCGGGATAGGCGGACCACTTGCGCGATCCTTCGGAGGTGAGCTGTTCTATGGTGGGGGTGTCGAAATCGAAAGCCATGCCTCTAGCCTATCGCTGCCGCAGGTAAAAGGGCTTGTGGGGCCGCTCGCTGGGAGGGTGGGAAACGGATGGCCCGCGATGTCTTGAAGCCGGTTGGTCCTTGAAGCCGGCTGGGCCTCGAAGCCGGCTGGGCCTCGAAGCCGGTTGGGACCCGAAGCCTACTGGTCCTGCGATGTCCCGAACCCGTGTGGGCTCGCTCCCTCAACCCTCTGAGTTCCCTTCTCGATCCCGCATGGGGCGGCAAATGTAGCGGACCGGACGCCCAGCCCGTCCAGGCAACGCCCCGGCACAGGTTATCCTTGAGAGACCATGGCTATTACCACTGCTGCGGGCTCAGATATCCGCGTTCGCTTCTGTCCCTCGCCCACCGGCACCCCACACGTGGGTATGGTGCGCACCTGTCTCTTCAACTACGCCTACGCGCGTCACGTCGGCGGCACCTTCGTCTTCCGTATCGAGGACACGGACGCCGCTCGCGATTCCGAGGAATCCTTCGACCAGATCATCGACTCGCTCAAATGGCTGGGTCTGGATTGGGACGAGGGCGTCGGGGTGGGCGGCCCGCATGGCCCCTACCGCCAGTCGGAACGCGCAGAGATCTACCGCGACGTTGCCGCGAAGCTGCTGGCCGGGGGATACGCCTACGAGTCCTTCTCCACTCCTGCGGAGATCGAGGCGCGGCACAAAGCCAAGGGCGAGGATCCCAAACTCGGATATGACGGTTTCGACCGCGACCTGAGCGAGGAGCAGAAGGCCGCCTTCCGAGCAGAAGGACGCGAGCCCGTGCTGCGCATTCGCATGCCCGATACCGATGTCTCCTTCGACGATCTGGTACGCGGCGAGATCACCTTCAAAGCCGGTTCCGTGCCGGACTACGTCATCGTGCGTGCCAACGGCGACCCGCTCTATACGCTGACCAACCCCGTGGACGATGCGCTCATGCAGATCACTCACGTCCTACGCGGCGAGGACCTACTGTCGTCCACACCCCGCCAGGTGGTGCTCTACGCGGCTCTCGAGGAGATCGGCATTGCCGGTTTCACCCCGCGTTTCGGTCACCTTCCCTACGTCATGGGTGAGGGGAACAAGAAGCTGTCCAAGCGCGATCCGGAATCCAACCTGCTGCTGCATCGCCAGCGCGGCATGATTCCCGAGGGTCTCGTGAACTATCTGGGTCTGCTCGGATGGGCGATCGCCGCCGATCGCGATGTCTTCTCCAAGGATGAGATGATCGCTGCTTTCGATATCGCGGACGTCAATCCGAACCCGGCTCGTTTCGATGACAAGAAGTGCGTTGCCATTAACGCGGACCACATTCGCCTGCTGGATGAGGCTGACTACCGCGGTCGGCTCGTGCCTTACCTGCACGAGGCCGGCGTGGTGAGCGCTGCCTCCTATGATGAGCTGCGCGAGGAGGAGCGGCTCGTGCTAGACGCCGCTGCTCCGCTGGCCCAGACCCGTATGCAGCTGTTGGGCGAGGCCGGCGATCTCATGAGGTTCCTGTTCATCAGCGCTGAGCAGATCGAGTACAACGAGAAAGCCGTCTCGAAGCTGCGTGACACCGCGCCCGCCGTGCTCGCGGCCGCCGCCGGAGTCCTCTCCGGCATCGCGGACTTCACGGCAGAGAACATCAAGGCCGCGTTGGATGCCAAGCTGGTCGCGGAGATGGAGATCAAGCCGCGCTTCGCGTTCGGCCCGCTCTTCGTGGCCATGACGGGCACCAACGTTTCCCTGCCGGTGGTTGACTCCATCGCGATCCTGGGTAAGGACGAGGCCGTCAAACGTATCGAGAGGTTGCTGGATCGTTTGAGCTGACGTGTGCTAGCTCATACGGCCCCTGCTACGCAACTGCTTGCGTGGCAGGGGCCGTTTGCGCGGCAGAATTGTGGCCGTTGCTCAACCCGAAGGGCTGCTGCTCGCCGCCTTTGCGCCCGGTGCACCGCCCGTCTCAATGAGTGACGCCCTGGTGCGCCGCCTGTCCGGACGAGTGACGCCCTGGTGCGCCGCCTGTCCGGACGAGTGACGCCCCCGGCGATCTGTGACGTGTTTGCGGCTGTCACAGCCGTCACGCATAGCTGGAGCCGTCACGCATAGCTGGAGCCGTCACGCATAGCCGGAAGGGTCACTTATCGCGGAGAGGTCGCCGCATCTTGGAGGTGAAGTCCGCGCGCTCAGGAAGGAACGGGGCACGAAACGGTTACCTCCGGGCAGAAACGGTAGGCTGGCAGCATGTTTGGAAGGCGAGCGGACAAGCAGTCGGAGAATTCCCAGATCGTTCAGGTGAGCGATTGCCTGGTGCGCCCCGGTATCATCATGCGCAGCTGGCTCAGCGAACTCGCACGATCGTTTGTCGAGCTGCGTCAACCTCGCGAAGGCGAATCGGTGACCTGGGCGGATGGTTTGCAGGACGTGCAGGAGATCGACCGCCTTCTGGATGGAGTGCTTCGTGGGCCGGGCAGCTTCGCGACCCTGACGAATGCGTTCGTGGGAGACGTGGATGAGTCCTCTGGCGACGATGCCCACGCAGGTGCCGAGGATGTGCCCGAACCCGAACCGTTGCAACCCCCGCGTAACCGGGATGAACTCGAGCTCTACTGCGAAGAGATGGGCATGCGAGTGATCGGGTGGCTGGTCGCGGCTCTGGACGCTCCCGAGGGAACGCTGGTGCCCCACGAGAGGAACGAAGAGGTTCTCGCTCGATACGCGTTGCGATCGCTGAGTTCCTTCACGGTGTCCTATGCTTTTGGAACCTTCGAGAAGAACATCGTCATCGATGCGCTCTGTGGAGCTGACGTGCGCGAGCGGCTCGACAGGCTTGCTCTGAGGATCATCGAATTGCCGGGCTTGCAGTGGTGGAGCGAGGAGTTCGATCCGGCGAACTACGGCTTCCACAGTGTCGGCTCGGGGAGGGGAGCGCGCATTGCAGCCCCGGGCGAATCCTTTCCTGCGGATTCTCAGCGCCGGACGGGATGGGGCAGGCTTTCCAAGCAGGATCGTGAGACTGCGGCCCAATTCAAGGCGCTTGATAGGGATTTCGGCGATATTCCGAGGGTTGCCGGCTATAGCTGGGATCCGGGTTCTCAGCTGTCGGTGCCGCGACCACAGAGTTTCCGCGCGACCGATCCCTCCTGGGTTACACCCACGCGAGAGGAGCTGCGTTCAGCACTGGGACGATACGCCGCGTCCGTCGGCGAGGAACTTGAAGCGATCGTCGATGAACGTCTGCTGGAGGAGCGCGCGCAAACGCATTCGAGCGTGTGCACAGAACAGTTTCTGGGCGACGACGCCGGCGACCGCCCGCTGCGTGCATTGGTTCAGCAGTCACTTCCGCCACGTGAGTATCGCATCGCCACCGTTCATGCCGCGCGCGATTGGACGGACCTCGTTGAAAGATACCCGATGGCGCTTGTCCCCTATGGAACCTCGGATACTCCACGGGTATGGAGTGGGGATGCGCACGGGACCTGGTTGACCGTGGATTGGAGCAGGGCAGCCACGCAGTTCGACGGCATCTATCTCAGCGTCCTGGGGTCATTGGACGTCGCGTACGTCCCGCTGCGGGTGGTCGTTCCCGGCCCGGCTGGTGAGCGGGAGGGCTGGACCATGATGACCGGATGGACTCCGGGATCGGTGCTTTGGCTCAACGACCCCGTCGGCTCCTGGCCCGAGGCCCCCAAATGGAGCTTCGATGACGCGGATCGTGAATATGAGGAGGCGGCGGAACAACTCAGAAAAGCGCGAGATCGCGGGGATAATTAGCTTGTGATCCAGCTATCACCTGCTTGATTTGAAACTACTTCGCCGTCCCGGTAGAGTTCTTTGCTGTCGCTGATTGAGGTTTGGCCGAGAAAAGCGAATAAAACCTTGGGGTATGGTGTAATTGGCAACACAGGTGATTCTGGTTCATCCGTTCTAGGTTCGAGTCCTGGTACCCCAGCGAATGGCTGAATGCCTATTCATGCACGGCACGTGCAAAGGCCCCCATCGTCTAGCGGCCTAGGACATCGCCCTCTCACGGCGGTAACACCGGTTCAAATCCGGTTGGGGGTACTGGTGAGCAAAGCCTCGGATGTTCTCATTCGTGCGCTGAGCGATCCGTAGGCCCCCATCGTCTAGCGGCCTAGGACATCGCCCTCTCACGGCGGTAACACCGGTTCAAATCCGGTTGGGGGTACAGATAGATCTCGTAACACGGTCCCGTGTTACGAGATTTTGCGTATACAGCGCGATCTTCGCGTGCTCGTCACATTCGCGGGTTGTCACCAAAAAGTCGTGCCGCATCACCTGTGCTCAAACGGCCGCTCCACCGCCGAAGGACACCCTACTTTTTAGTCATTCCAGATTCTCGTGCTTAGTGTTAAGTGAAACTAATATGAAGGCAGTCACTGTCACTTCTACTGGAATGGGTCTGCAGAATATGTCTGACGTGCGTGATGCGAGTGATCAAGCGTCCGTGTGGGATGAGGCTGAGCCGCCTTCCACGCTCCGGCTTGCGGTTATCGATGACCATGAGATTGTGGCGCTGGGAGTCCGCGGGGCATATGAGGCGGTCAGCCCGGAAAAGGACGTGAAGATCTCCTGGTACTCGAGCGTGGAACGAATGAGCCAAACCCCCGATGTGGCTATCCTCGATTTACGCTTGGACGACGGAACCGCACCCGCAGATAACCTTGAGGCGCTCTTAAGCATGCGGGTTCCCGTCGTCGTCTACACGTCTGCCGATGACCCCTACCTGGTTCGCGAAGCCATTCGTCACGGTGCGCTGTCCGTGGTGCGCAAGTCCGCCGCCCCTACTGAATTGGTGACGACAGTCGAGGCGGCGTTGAACAACGAGATCACACCCGGATTGGACTGGGCTGCCGCATTGGATGCCGACAGCGATTTCGTCGCGACGCATCTGACCGATGTCGAGGCCGAGGTGCTGGCACACTACGCCGCCGGGGAGCTTTCCGAGGCCGTTGCACGCAGGCTCGGGCTCGCTCCGAGCTCCGTCAACACCTACATCAGCCGGATTCGCAAGAAGTACCGGGAGGCGGGCCGCAGGGTCGATTCACGCGTCGATCTTTTCTTTCGGGCGGTCGAAGATGGCCTGGTCAGCTACTTCGTGGCGAAGGAACAGAGCAGTGCCCCGCAGCCGCAACGCGGTGAACGCCAGCTGGGGCGCCAGCGGGGTGAGTCCTCCGCCGAACGATTGCAACGTCTCTCGGGGACCTCATGATGATGCACCGTGGCGCGACGCCGTCCCGGCGTGACGAAGCCCGGTCAAATCTGCCCGTCCCGTCAAGATCGTCTCAGAAAAACCATCCGAAACGGCCCGGCGCCCGTAGCTCTCCTACCAGCGAGTATCCTCTGAAGAATGACTGAAGCCGAGCTGTTGAACCGCCTCGATCGCCTCCCTTTCACAAAGCGACATCGAAAGATCCTCTTCGGTGCGGGACTCGGCTGGGCATTCGATGCCATGGACGTGGGTCTGATCACCTACATCATCGCGGTACTGACCCAGCAGTGGGGATTGACGCCGGGGCAGCAGTCGCTCATCGTCTCAGCAGGATTCGTTGGAATGTCACTCGGCGCGATCCTCGGTGGAGGGTTAGCGGACCGCGTGGGCAGACGCACGGTGTTCACCCTGACGCTCATCATCTATGGCGTGGCCACCGGGGCATCGGCGTTCGTCGGCGGCGTCCTACCGCTGATCATCCTTCGGATACTCGTGGGATTGGGGCTGGGCGCCGAGTTGCCGATCGCTTCCACGCTCGTCGCCGAGGTCTCGCCGCGCCGGTTGCGGGGTTCGGTCACCGTCTGGCTGGAAGCCTTCTGGGCGCTGGGCTGGACCCTCGCCGCGCTCGTTGGTTATTTCGTGGTTCCGTTCGGGGATAACGGTTGGCGCTGGGCCTTCGCCATCGGCGCGCTACCCGCCTTCTACGCGATCATCGTGCGCTGGGGCCTTCCCGAATCCGTCCGCTTCCTCTTGAAGAGCGGGAATATCGAGGAGGCCGCATCGGTGGTGGCCGATCTGGAGAACTCCGCTCGTGAGAAGACCGCGTCCGCTCCTCAATGGCAGGGACATGAGCCGAATGAGTTGGCGGGGAGCATGGCAAGCGAGCCGACGACGCCGTCGTCGCACGAGAGCACCGAGAATCCGAACGTGGACGTGGAGCAGAAGCCCTCGATCGCGGTGCTGTTCTCCGCTTCGCTGCGCCGCCGGACAGTGGCGATCTGGACGGTGTGGTTCATGGTCAACTTCGCCTACTACGGCGCCTTCATCTGGATTCCGTCGATACTGCATGCCAATGGGCACTCTCTCGTCAAGTCCTTCGGCTTCACACTGGTGATCACCCTCGCCCAACTGCCGGGCTACGCGGTTGCCGCCTACCTCATCGAGAAGTGGGGCAGACGCCCCACCTTGACCACCTTCCTACTGGGGTCCGCAGTTGCCGCTGTGAGCTTCGGGCTGGCCGATTCCAGCACATCGATCATCATCACAGGTTGCATGCTCTCCTTCTTCAATCTTGGTGCATGGGGTGCCCTGTACGCGATAACGCCCGAGGTGTATCCGACATTCGTGCGCGGCACCGGGGCGGGCTGGGCAGCGGGTTTCGGGCGTATCGCCTCGATCGTGGCACCATTCGCCGTCACCGCATTGCTGGCGGTCGGTGGGGTGCCGGGAGGCAATAAGGCGTTGCTCTTCGTGGTACTGGCGAGCGCATTCGCGATCGCGGCTGCGGCGACCTTCGCGCTGCCGGAGCGCCGAGGCCAGAGCCTGCGCTAGACGGTTGCCCGATGGCTGATCGGGCGGTATCGCCGTCGGGCGCTACCCCAGCGTCACGGCTCCGCTGGTTGAGGAGTGACCGATCGTCGGTGCCTCGACCAGCGGGACCGCTCCCGCGTACTCCCGGATGAGGTCCAGCAGTTCCTCGCGCTCGCGCGCCTCGTCGATCGCTGTGAATTGTCCGACGACGACGGCCTTCACCCGCGCGAACGTACCCAGCAGTGCGTGGTGGGCAAGGAACGCGGCAACCGCTTTGAGGCCGGGTGCTCGACCCTCCAGGAGAAGAGCCCCACCGCTCAGATCGGGCCAGAACGGGGTTCCTGCAAGCTTCAGGAAGCACCTGATGTTGCCCCCGAACCAGGGCAGTGCTGCCACATCCGCGTTCGCGAGCGGGGGCCGGATGACTCTGCCCTCGAGCGCCGCGTCCAGTGCGGAGAATCCTGTGGAGAGACCGATCAGGGGATTCCAGAGCAACGTTCGCTGTGGCAGCGCGCCCAGGATGCAGCTCATGTCCGAGTAGCCCACCATGAGTTTGGGATGGGCGGCGATAGTGTCCATGTCCAGGTGGGGTAGCACTTCGTTGGCGAGGTCGCCTCCCGATATGTCAAGGATGGCGTCGACCTCTGGAGAACGGAAAGCTTGCGCGAGCAACGCGGCGCGTTCGCTCGGATGCCACCTCCACGGCGTCGGTTGCGAGGCCGCCAAGCCCTCGAGCGCATCCGTGTCGAGGGTGTGGCCACGGCGTGCCAGAGCTTCTCGCAAGCCGGCCAACTTATCGGATGCCCGCGGCAGTGCCGGATCGGAGCACGAGGTCAGGAAGAGATGCGCCATGCCCCTCAGCCTAGCCGGGTAGGGCGGTGGACGGCAGCGATGGGAAGACGATGCTCGTGCGGGAGAACGGAAGCGATAAGGTGGTGAAATGGCAGGTTTTCATCATGTCGAACTGTGGGTGACGGAAGTGGGGGAGGATTGGCAGTGGTTGCTGTCCACCCTGGGTTTCTCCCTCGAAGCCTCATGGACGGGCGGGCAGTCGTGGGAGGCCGGCGGAGCATATCTGACCCTGACCACCTCTCCGAACCTGAGCGACGGCGAGCACGACCGGCGGCGTGCCGGGATGAACCATCTCGCCTTCAAAGGCGGTGAGCCTCGCGCGGTGGACAGGTTGATGCGCGAGGCCTCTCAACATGGGTGGGAGCCGCTTTATCAGGAGCGTTATCCTTTTGCCGGTGGCGAACCGCATTACGCGGGTTGGCTGGAGAACGCCGCCGGGTACAAGGTGGAGATTGTCGCGGAAGAATCGGAAACGTCGCGCCTCGCGTGATGGCATGCCGGCGCTTCCGGATGCGGCCTCGAATGACGCGCGCCGGTGGTGCTTGCACCTGTCCACAGGAACTAGCGATATTGTTACTTAGGATCGTGACGCAATCGAACATGGAAGGGATTCGGCTTTGGCAGAGGTGATCAAGGTTGGCGCCGTCGTCATTCGCAACGGGAGAGGCGAAGTCCTGACCGTCCGCAAGAACGGCGCCGAACTCTTCCAGCTGCCGGGCGGAAAGCCGGAAATTGGCGAGACAATGCCTCAGACCGTCATTCGCGAGGCCGCGGAAGAGGTTGGAATCCGGCTGGATCCCCAGCACCTGCGATACCTCGGGGAGTTCACGGCCACGGCCGCTAATGAGCCGGGGCATGATGTCACGGGAACCATCTTTACCTATCCCGACGTGGTCGACGGCTTTGCCCCGCACGCCGAGATCGCGGAACTCAAGTGGGTGGATCCGGTGCCGTTCGCCGAGGGGTGCGCCCCGTTGCTGTCGACACGGATTTTTCCGGCTCTGGGATGAATGGGGGTCCTGCCCTAGGCTGACAGCGGCTATCCGATAGCCGGTCAGCAGGTGGCAGATTAGAAGATATGCGTATCCTGCTCGTTTCTGATTGCTTCGCTCCGCGCCTCGGCGGGATCGAGTCTCAGGTGCATGACCTGGCCCTGGTGCTCATGGGCAGAGGCCACGAGGTCATCGTCGTCACTGCGACGCCGAACAAGAAGCACTCCAAGCCCGCCTGGGACAGGGTGGATGGCATTCCCGTGCTGCGCTTGACCACGCGTCTGGTCGGCGATGTTCCGTGGAATCCCTTCGCGGGGCGCCGTCTGCGCGCTCTTTTCACCACCGCCGATGTGATCCACATTCACACGGGGCTGATCTCCTTGTTCGCCCAACACGCCATCGTGGTCGCGGCCTCTATGCGAGTGCCCACGTGTGTGACCTGGCATTGCATGCTCGGGCCGTGGTGGCCGCTTTTCCACGTGGTGCGCTTCGCACAGTGGGCGGCAAAGCGCGGGGTGACCATGAACGCGGTCTCCTCGCAGCTCGTGCCGGCCGTGCAGCGAATCGTCGGTGACAGGACGAAGGTGGGCGTGCTCCATAACGGCATGGATCCCCGTGATTGGACGGAGGTCGCCGCTCGCCGCCTCGCGCGCGGCCAGGCCACCGGGCACTCCGGGGCATCGGACGGGCGCGGGCCCGTCCGTATTGTCGCCTCGCGCAGGCTGGCTTCCCGTAAGCGCAACGATGTGCTCGTGCGTCTTGCCGTAGCGGCGCAGGAGAAGGCGGGAATCCCCGTCGAGCTGACGATCTTCGGGGACGGACCGGAGTTCGCTGAGCTCGAGGCGCTTATCGAACACTTGGACGCGCCGTGGATACGCCTGGCGGGGCGGGTGGACCGGGATACTCTCCGGTCGGCATACGAGGACGCCGATATCTACTTCTCGACGGCCCTCATGGAGTCCTTCGGCATAGCCACACTGGAGGGACGGACCGCTGGACTTCCCATCGTGGCCCCCGATAACACCGGCGTAGTCGACTTCTGCGAGAACGGCGTGGATGGACTTCTGGGCGACGGCGACGACGATCTGTGCGATTGCCTGGCCCGCATGATCGCCGACGAGGAGTTGCGCGAGAGAATCGCCCGTCACAACGCCGCGCAGCTTCCGCCGCAGAACTGGGACTCCATCGCCGAGGACACGATCGCCGAATACGAGCGCGCTCGTGCGGCGCAGCAGAATAGATGACCCGCGGCGCAGCAGAATAGATGACCCGCGGCGCAGCAGAATAGATGACCCGCGGCGCAGCAGAATAGATGACCCGCGGCGCAGCAGAATAGATGACCCGCGGCGCAGCAGAGTAGACGACCTCCGAAAGAGTAGTCCTGCGAAGCAGGCGTCGTCACATGCTGTGGGGAGCCAACCCCTCTGTCGTCTGCAGGACATCGGTCAGGCGCTTGGCGGCTGTGACCACGGCGGCGGCGTGCTGGCGGCCCGGCTGGCGACCCATGCGTTCGATGGGGCCCGAGATCGATACGGAGGCGATGACGCGACCGGAGGGCCCGCGCACGGGAGCGGAGATCGAGGCGACACCGGGTTCCCGTTCGCCGACGGACTGGGACCAGCCGCGCCGACGGACGGCCGAGAGGTTTGTGGCGGTGAAGCTGGCTCCGTGCAGGCCACGATGCAGCCGGTCGGGTTCCTCCCAGGCCAGCAGGACCTGGGCGGCGGAACCGGCCTTCATGGACAGGGTGGCTCCCACCGGGATGGAATCGCGCAGCCCCATGGTGCGTTCGGCGGCGGCGACGCAGATACGCTGATCGCCCTGACGGCGGAACAGCTGGGCGGATTCGCCGGTGTGGTCGCGCAGTGCGACCAGAACGGGGGTGGCGGCGGCCAGCAGGCGGTCTTCGCCGGCAGCGGACGCAAGCTCGCCCAGGCGGGGGCCGAGCACGAAGCGGCCCTGCATGTCACGTGCGACGAGGCGGTGATACTCGAGCGCCACCGCCAGGCGATGGGCTGTGGGACGCGCCAGATGAGTGGCGGTCACCAGCTGGGCCAGAGTCTGGGGCCCGGATTCCAGGGCTCCCAAGACCGCCGCGGCTTTGTCCAGGACGCCGACGCCTGAACCGGATTCGTCTGAAGGTGTGGTGGAAGATACTGCCGAAGTGTCCATGACTTGATATTCTCATCCCATCAGGTGAGATGCAACTGCAAGCCACTGTGAGATAGCGCGAATGTTATGGGACGAGAGAAGGAGTCACTCATGAGCCGCACTCTTGCCGAGAAGGTATGGAGCGATCACATAGTCAAACTGGGGGAGAATGGCAGCCCCGATTTGCTTTACATCGACCTGCAGCTGGTACACGAAGTCACCAGTCCGCAGGCCTTCGAGGGCCTGCGCCTAGCCGGTCGTCCCGTCCGTCACCCGGACCAGACGCTTGCCACTGAGGATCACAACACCCCGACCCTCAACATCGACCTTCCCATCGCGGATGCGACCTCGCGCGCTCAGATCGACCAGCTGCGCAAGAACTGCGAGGAGTTCGGGGTGCCGATCTACTCGCTCGGCAATGCGGATCAGGGCATCGTGCACGTGGTGGGCCCGCAGCTCGGAATCACCCAGCCCGGCATGACGATCGTGTGCGGTGACTCCCATACTTCAACCCATGGCGCATTCGGTGCGCTGGCCCTCGGCATCGGAACCTCCGAGGTCGAGCACGTCTTGGCGACCCAGACCCTTCCGCTGGCTCCCTTCAAGACGATGGCCATCAACGTGAACGGCACGCTGAAGCCCGGCACCACCGCCAAGGACATCATCCTGGCCATCATCGCCAAGATCGGGACCAATGGCGCCCAGGGACACGTCATCGAGTATCGCGGCGAGGCCATCCGCTCCTTGTCCATGGAAGCCCGTATGACGATCTGCAACATGTCGATCGAGGCGGGAGCCCGGGCCGGGATGGTGGCGCCGGACGAGACCACCTTCGAATACATCAAGGGACGCCCGAACGCCCCCGAGGATTGGGATGAGGCCGTCGCCTATTGGCGCACCCTGGTGACCGACGACGACGCCGAATTCGACACCGTCGTCGACCTCGACGCCTCCGATCTGGAGCCGTTCGTGACCTGGGGGACCAACCCCGGGCAGGGCGTGCAGATCTCCGAAGCGGTGCCGGAGCCCTCCGAGATCGCCGATGAGACCGAACGCCGCGCCGCGGAGCAGGCCATCGAATACATGGGATTGACCCCGGGGACCCCCATGCGCAACATCGCCGTGGACACCGTGTTCATCGGCTCGTGCACCAATGGCCGCATCGAGGACCTGCGAGCCGTCGCCGAGATCATCAAGGACTATCCGAAGGCCGACAACGTCCGCGTTCTCGTCGTCCCCGGTTCGGCTCGCGTACGTCTGCAGGCCGAGCAGGAGGGACTGGACCAGATATTCCTCGACTTCGGCGCCGAGTGGCGCAATGCGGGATGTTCGATGTGCCTGGGCATGAACCCGGATCAGCTGACCCCGGGCGAACGCGCGGCCTCGACGTCCAACCGTAACTTCATGGGACGGCAGGGACCGGGTGGACGAACCCATCTCGTATCCCCGCTCGTCGCCGCGGCGACCGCCATTCGCGGTACCCTCTCCACCCCGGCTGATCTGAACTGAAAGGACGCATGACATGGAGAAGTACACCTCCCATACCGGAATCGGCGTCCCGCTGCGCCGCAGCGCCGTCGATACGGATCAAATCATTCCCGCCGTCTACCTCAAGCGCATCTCGCGTACGGGCTTCGAGGATGCCCTCTTCTCCTCGCTGCGTAAGGACCCGGACTTCGTCCTGAACCAGGATGAGTACTCCCGTGGATCGGTGCTGGTGGCCGGCGCGGACTTCGGAACCGGTTCCTCGCGCGAGCATGCGGTCTGGGCCTTGAAGGACTACGGCTTCAAGGCGGTCCTCGCGCCGCGCTTCGCGGATATCTTCCGTGGGAACTCGGGTAAGCAGGGTCTTGTCGCGGGCGTCGTCTCCCAGGAGGACATCGAGCAGCTGTGGAAGCTGCTCGAGAACGATCCTGGCCTGGAGGTGACCGTGGACCTGGAGAACCGGTTGGTGCACTGCGGGGGATTCACCTGCGAATTCCAGATCGATGATTACACGCGGTGGCGCTTGATGGAAGGCCTGGATGATATCGGCCTCACCCTGCAGGACGAGGCCGCCATCGATGCCTACGAGGCGAAGCGTCCCTCCTTCAAGCCGAAGACCTTGCCGAAGAAGCACCTGCCGTCCGTCACAGTCATCTCGGCGCGTCCGGTAGGCGATGAGGCCCCTCTGAGCTGATGCGTCGGCGCGCGATTGTTCGCTGCGTGGCAACGATATCGAGAGAAGCGACCCGGCACTGAGCCGGGTCGCTTCTTAGCTCCCGGTCCAACGGCGAGGTAGCGGTGCACCGGTGACGGCGGGCACTTAGCTGTGAGCAAGAGCGAACCGGATGGGGTGCCCATGCGAAGCAGTCTCCGCTAGTCTGAGTAGGCTATCTGGGAATTGAAGGGATCGAATATGACCGCAAAACTCCGGGTTGTTGGCGGTACGCCACTGACTGGCGAGATCACAGTGCGTGGCGCGAAGAACTTCGTGTCGAAGGCTATGGTTGCTGCCCTGCTCACCTCGGACACGTCCGTCTTGCGGAATGTGCCACTCATTCGCGACGTCGACGTCGTCACAGATCTGCTGCGACTGCACGGCGTCGAGGTCGATTACGACCAGGAAGAGGGGCATCTGGCGATCACGCCCGGGCAGATCCGTATTCCGAGCGATCCTGTCGAGATGGATCGACTCGCCGGATCCTCTCGTATCCCGATCCTGTTTGCAGGGCCGCTTCTGCACAACCTGGGAGAAGCCTTCATTCCCGATCTGGGCGGTTGCCACATCGGCGATCGCCCCGTGGACTTTCACATGCAGGTGCTGGAGGACTTCGGCGCCAAGCGCACGCCGGCCGAAGGCGGCATGCACCTCGTCGCGCCCCGCGGGTTGACCGCGAAGCCCGTCCGCCTGCCATATCCCTCGGTCGGGGCCACCGAGCAGACGCTGTTGACCGCCGTCATGGCCAAGGGCGTCACCGAGCTCTCCAACGCGGCCATCGAGCCCGAGATCATGGACCTCATCGCCGTGCTGCAGAAGATGGGCGCCATCATCTCCGTGGACACCGATCGCACGATCCGCATCGAGGGCGTCGAGAAGCTGACAGGCTACTCGCACACCGCTCTGCCCGATCGCATCGAGGCAGGCTCCTGGGCATGTGCCGCTCTGGCGACTCATGGCGACATCTTCGTGCACGGTGCCGAGCAGCAGGACATGATGAGCTTCCTCAACGTCTTCCGCAAGGTCGGGGGAGCTTTCGAGGTGCGCGACGAGGGCATCCGCTTCTGGCATCCGGGCGGGGAACTGCACTCGATCTCCTTGCAGACGGATGTGCATCCGGGCCTCATGACGGACTGGCAGCAGCCGCTCGTCGTCGCCCTCACTCAGGCAACCGGTATCTCCATCATTCACGAGACCGTCTATGAGAACCGGTTCGGCTTCACCGAGGCTCTTGTGGAGATGGGTGCCCACATCCAGACCTATCGCGAATGCCTAGGCGGCTTGGAATGCCGTTTCGGGCAGCGCAACTTCTACCATTCCGCGGTTGTGCAGGGGCCGACGCCGCTGCATGCCGCCGACATCGACGTACCGGACCTGCGTGGTGGATTCTCCCACCTCATCGCGGCGCTTGCCGCCAACGGCACCTCGGTGGTCTCGGGTATCGACATCATCGACCGCGGCTACGAGCATTTCATGCAGAAGCTGCGTTGCCTGGGAGCCAATGTCGAGAAGCTGTGATGGAGCAGCAGTACGCGAAGCGGAGGAAGCCGCCTTTGATGCGGCTCATCGCTCCGCTGTTCATCGCGGTGGTCGGGCGGATCCAGACCATACGGGTGCGGGGCGCGGAGCATCTGCCGCCGACCGGTCCGCTGATCGTGGCCGCCAACCACACGAATCACTTCGACGGTCCGGTTCTGGCCGCGGTGCTGTACGAGAACGGGATTCCCCCATGCACCGCGGCCAGAGCCGACCTCTTCAATATCCCGGTGCTGGGGTGGGCGTTGCGGCAGCTGGGGCAGATTCCGATCTACCGGCCGGGCGTGAAGACGACCCCGCTGGGTGGTTCCGGGCGCTCCTCGTTGCGTGCTCTCATGGAGGGCCTGGGGGAGGGGAAGTGCCTGGTCGTCTTCCCCGAGGGAACGTTCACCTCCGATCCGGACGGCTGGCCCATGAAGGGGAAGACGGGGCTGGCGCGTCTCGTCATCGCCCATCCGGATACAACCGTGGTTCCGTGTGCGCATTGGGGCAACGAGGAACTGATCGACCTCGACGCACGCAGGCTGCGCTGGCGGAAACTCGGACGGAAGAAGACGACGGTCGATGTGCGTTTCGGCGCGCCCCTCGACTTCTCGGAGTTTCTCGACAAGACCGTCACCCACGATCTCCTCACCGATATGACGCGAATGGTGATGGACGCGATAACGGAGCAACTGGCTGATATCCGGAGGTGACGACGCTTCCAGCCTTTTGAGCCGCCGATGTGCTCCTCGAGAAGGCGTGGACGTCTGCTCCGTCTGTTCCTTCGCCGAACGTAAGCACCGGATCCTTTTCGGCGATGTCGGTATTGACGGCGAGGTAGCGATCTGTCTGATACGAGAACCCGAAAAGTAATTCAATTTATTTAGTTCAAAATAATTGCACTAAAGTAGTTGAAGTACTTATAGTGGAGTCATGAACAGGAATGAAGGCCCTGCCGCCGGTAGCCTTGCTCCGGACGAAGGAGCACTCCAGCAAGCGCCCCCGGGAGTGGAGCTCCAGCGCTCCTCGCTCCGGCGCAATCGTGACTACCTGTGGTGGTTCGCAGGCGACAGTGCGGGGCATCTGGCCACGGCGATGCGTACGCTCGCGCTGAGCTACCTGGCATTTCATCTCACCGGGCGGATCTCCTCCTCGGGAATCCTGGGGACCACGGTGGCGGTGACCACCATCGTCGTCGCAATCTTCGGTGGTGCGATTGTGGACCGGATGGATCGCCGCCGCGCGATGGTCTGCTACGGTATCGGCGGAATGGTCATCTGGGGGAGCGGGGCGCTGTTGCTTCTCTTGGGAGCGATGACCTTCCCACTTCTCCTGGCTGTCGCCTTCGGCTCCGCCGTGTTGGGCGGGATCTTCGGTGAGGCGACGAATGCCGCATTGCGCTCGATCGTCTCGACACGAGACTATCCCGTTGCCCAAGCGGCCAATCAAGGCCGCGACGGCGCGATCTCCGTCATCGGCGCGCCGCTCGGTGGCGCCCTCTACACGTTGCGCGACTGGCTTCCTTTCGTGGCACCGGTCATCTGCTTCGCTCTCCTGGCGTTCTCCGCACTGCGCATCAAGACGGATCTCTACCCGCGCCGCGGCCTCGTGCGGGGCTCGTCGGGAGTGCTGAGGGACATCGCCGAGGGATTCCGCTACGTCATCGAACACAAGCGGTTGTTGCGGGTCCTCGTCATGATGGTGTTCATCAACCTCGGATTCTCGGGCTTGATGACGGGCATGGTACTCAACCTCGTGAACATCGGGACATCCCCCGTCAAGGTCGGCCTCATCAACACGGCGGTGGGAATCTCCGCCATCCTCGGGTCGGTGGTGGCCACCAAGCTGGTCGACCGAATCCCCACCGGATTGCTGCTCGTCTCCATCAGCGTCATCGGAGTGGTGGTGCTGAGCCCGCTGCTGGCCGATCAAGGCTATTGGACCGTGCTGGTGACGGAATCGATCGTGATGTTCCTGGTGCCGGCGGTCAACGCGGGAATCGTGGGCTATGCCTTCGCTCTGATCCCCGTCGAGTTGCAGGGCCGGGTCGGTTCGGTGACGAATCTTGCCAACATCTTCGCCGCCTTCTCCGCGGCGATAGGCGGATGGCTGCTGACGGTTTCCTCGCCCGCCGTGTGCGCTGCGGCCTTTTGGAGTTGCGTCGTCATCGCCGCGCTCTTCGTCAGCTCGTCCAAACTGCTGCGCGAGATACCGACCCCCGAGCGGTGGCCCGAGTTCCCGCTGTAGCGGGCGGCCCTTTTCCATCCGCGGTGCATGAGAGAATAGGGCACATGACCGAGCAAGATCAGAGCGAGGCCCGGCGCCGATATGAGGAACTCTCCAAGGAGGGTGCCCAGATCCTCGCCAACCCGGTGCGCTTCACGGTGTTCGCCCTTCTGTCGGGGAACAACAGGCTGCGCTCGAAGGACATCGCTAAAGATCTGGACAAACCCGCCAACGCGGTGGCCTATCACCTGAAGAAGCTCGAGGGGGCGGGGTTCATCCGCCGTGCCGAGGTCGAGGATGCCGACGGGCGCGAGGTCTGGTGGGAGTCGGTGCCCGTCGATGGCTGGACGGTCTCCGCGAAGGACCCCGCTATGAACGCTTTGGGCAAGCAGCTCATGCAGATCCAGTCGAATTCGTTCCTCGAGGTCCAGATGCGCGCCCAGGAACAGGGGATCGGGCAGGGGCATCCGTTTTTCACGGCCAACGGGGGGGTCAACCTGAGCCTCGAGGAGGCTGAGGAGCTCACCGACCGCCTGACGGACTTCATCGAGGAGATCTTCTCCCGGCGCCAGCAGCCTGTAGATCCGAAGGACCTGACGTACTTCCTCTCCATCGACTGGTACGCGCAGCGTGAGAACTCCGAGGCGGCCCGGCAGGCCCGGACCACCTCGTCAGTCCAGATCGAGCGGATGGAAGAACGGCGCGCGACTCGTTCGCAGCCCGCCACTCGGGCATAGCCGTAGCTGCCACGGGATTGGCTGCGCCGAGCTATTGCGCAAGCACGCCCGAGTGACGCTGCCGCGCGATCACGCCTCCGGCTCGTGGACCGCGTGCAAGGCCTGATCCAGATCGCGCCACAGATCCTCGATGTCCTCGATCCCGACGCTGACGCGGATGAGGTCCTCGGGAACGGTCGGAGCCTCGGTTGGGAAGCGGCGTCGCCGCTCGAACGAGGATTCGACGCCTCCGAGGGAGGTGGCGGGCAGCCAGAGCTCGGTGTATCTGCCGAGTTCCTCGGCCGCGTTGATTCCACCGACCGGGCGCATCGTCAGCACGCCGCCAAAGCAGCTCATCAGCTCCCTGGCCCGCTCGTGCTGGGGATGAGACTCCAGAGAGGGATGGCAGACCTCGGCCACCAGCGGATGGCCGGCGAGGCGACGGGCCAGTTCTGCGGCATTCTCCCAGATCCGCTCCATACGTAGGCTCAGCGTGCGCATCCCGCGTAGTAGCAGCCAGGCCTCGAACGGCCCCGCGATCGCACCCGATTCGGTCCGTTCGTTCTGGAGCCGAGCCTGGAGGTCCGGGCTATTGGTCACGGTGGCGCCCAGTACGACGTCGGAGTGACCGGACAGATACTTCGTAGCAGAGTGGACGACGACGTCGGCACCGAGCTCCAGCGGATTCTGGCCCAGAGGTGTGGCGAAGGTGTTATCGACGCCCACGAGCGCTCCCACGGCGTGCGCGGCAGCGGCTATAGCGGGAATGTCCGCGATCTCCAGCATCGGGTTGGTGGGCGACTCGATCCAGACCATGCCGGCGGAGGTCTTCTCGATTGCGGCGGTGACGGCAGCGGTGTCTGCGATGTCCACCTCGCACATCGTGCCTCCTTCGCGGGAGGTGCGGTCCCGGCTCACCAGGAGCGAGGCATGGTAGGCGTGACGGGGCATGATGATGGTACTTCCGGCAGGCGCCAAGTGGAGGGCGTTGGCAATGGCCGCCATGCCGGATCCGTGCAGCAACGCGGGATGGGCGGCGTGCTCGATCCGGCCGATGAGCTCCTCGGCCGGATGCCAGGATTCGTTCGTCCAGCGGGCGTAGAGCATCGAGCCGTCGGGAGCTCCCATGTTGTAGTACGTCGAGGAGATGGTGATCGGGGGATTGACGGGTGAGCCCTGGGTCCGCGCAGGACGTGCGGCGGAGGCCACGACGGTAGCTGGTGAGAGATGGGTGTTGTCTGCAGACGGATTCTCCATAACAGTTAGGCTACTTCTTGACGTCAGGAATCGTGAGGAAGGTCTGTACTGTGGCATCGAAGATTCGCGTTGCGCTCATATATGGAGGGATGTCGGGGGAGCACTCGGTTTCCTGCCTGACAGCGGCCTCCGTCATGAGGGCGGTCGACCCTGACAAGTACGAGATCCTTCCGATCGGTATTCGCCGCGACGGAACGTGGGTTCCGGGCGTGGCGGATCCGCTGCAGCTGGAGTCCGCGGGACCGCGCGGGGAGGTCGGCTCTTCCGACGAACTGATCCTGCTCGGAACCGGTGCGGACAAGGTCATCGCCATCGACCTCGTGAACAGCGGTGCGGGAGTACTGCAGAACCTGGGGCGCGTCGACGTCGCCTTCCCGCTCCTGCATGGCCCTTTCGGCGAGGACGGGACGATTCAGGGCATGTTGGAGATGGCAGGCGTCCCCTATGTGGGCTCCGGCGTCTTCGCCTCGGCGGCGGGGATGGACAAGCACTACATGAAGGTGGTGCTGGAGGCGGCGGGCATCCCCGTGGCCCCGTATGTGGTTGCCACGGCCAAACGTTGGCGTACCTCCCACGACGACGTGATCGCTGAGGTGAACGAGAAGCTCAGCTTTCCGGTCTTCGTGAAACCCGCTCGCGCTGGTTCCTCCCTCGGGATCACGAGGGTGGATGGGCCGCAGGAGCTGGACGCCGCCGTCGAATACGCCCAGAAGACCGATCCGAAGGTGCTCATCGAGCAGGGAGTCGTCGGACGGGAGATCGAGTGCGCGGTACTCGGTGGGCACG
The DNA here is from genome assembly GCA_047501485.1 of Actinomycetaceae bacterium L2_0104. GTDB lineage: Bacteria > Actinomycetota > Actinomycetes > Actinomycetales > Actinomycetaceae > Ancrocorticia. Next base: position 717,881 of record JAZDRN010000001.1, read on the forward strand.
GGGACGAACCCGCGCGGGCCTCCGTACTCGGGGAGATCGTGGTCGACGAGCAGGACTCCTGGTACGACTACGAGACCAAGTACGTACAGACCGAGGGCTTCCACATGGAGATTCCCGCCTCCGTCGAGGCCGCTACCGCCGAGCGGATGCGTGCGATGGCCGTCGAGGTTTTCGATGCCTTCGAATGCGAGGGCCTGACCCGCGTCGACTTCTTTTTGACCGACGGCGGCGAGGTGCTCGTCAACGAGCACAACACCATCCCGGGGTTCACCCAGTTCTCGATGTACCCCGTGCTGTGGCAGCAGACGGGATTGCCATACGGCGAGCTGATCGACGAATTGATCTCGTTGGCGCTCGAACGGCCCGTCGGGTTGCGTTAGGGCGCAATCCGCCAGGCGCCGCAAGGCGGCAGAGTGGTGCCTTACTGAGCGGCGTACACCGTGTAGCCGCTCTTATTCCCGGTGTAGCCGCTCTTATTCCCGATCGAGGGTAAATGTCTTCATGGCCACTGGGAGCCCATCACGCTTTCACGCTCGATGGTTTAATGTTAAATTAAATCCGTGATGGGGGCCGGGCACGATGCACCAGCCCCGTTGTGGAAACGATTGCCTCGAAAGGGAAGAAAATGAAGATCGGTTACATTGTTGGCAGCCTCTCGTCCCAGTCTCTGAACCGCGGACTGTCCAAGGTTCTCGAAGCTGTGGCCCCGGCGGGCGTGGAGCTCTTCGAGATTCCGATCAAGGACCTGCCGGTCTACAACCGGGACTTCGACGCCGACTACCCGCAGGTCGCGCGAGACCTCAAGGAATCGATCGAGGGCGCCGACGGCATCATCCTGGTCACTCCCGAGCACAATCGTATGTACTCCGGCGGCCCTGCACAACGCCATCGAATGGTCCTCTCGCCCCTGGGGCTCCATGTCCCTGGCGGGCAAGCCCGTCGCCGCCATCGGCACCTCGCCCTCCGGCGTTGGAACCGCATCGGCCCAGCAGCACCTGCGTTCCACCTTGCTCTTCTTCGGCTCCAAGGTCATGGGCCAGCCCGAGGCCTACGTCGACGCCCTGAAGGCGGAGATCACCCCCGAGGGCGGGATCAACGATGCCGGCCGCGAGATCGTCGCCAGCTGGTTGCAGGCCGTGGCCGCGTTCGTCGAGGCCAACAAGTAGCCCTGACCGGGTACATCCAACCGGTTCGCGAACTCAAGCTCGGGTCCGCAAGGATCGTTGATGTAAACACGTAAACATCACTTTTGCAGCCCCATGATCGTCCTCGGACGGGTCGGATGGCATGATTGACATCATGTTTGTCGCAGACCTGACCGAGGACGATCTTCTTTCCCTCATCCTTCCTCACCTGCCGCAGGCGGAGGGGGTCATCGTCCCCTCGGGCGACGACAGCGCGGTTCTGCCGGCACCGGATGGACGCTTCACAGTATCGACGGACATGCTGATCGAGGACCGGCATTTCAAGCGCCAGTGGTCCACGGGGAAGGACCTCGGTTGGAGGGCGGCCATGCAGAATCTGGCCGATGCCGTTGCGATGGGGGCCAGGCCGCGCTCGATCGTCGTCGCCATGGAGCTGCCGGGTGATCTTCCCGCCGCGTGGGTCAGCGGGTTGTCCGAGGGGCTGGCTGATGCCTGCCGCACGGTCGGATGCGGGGTCGACGGCGGTGATCTGGTCGGGGGTGATTCCGTGGCGGTGTCCGTGACCGTGATGGGAGATCTGGAGGGTCGCAGGCCCCGCCTACGCAGCGGCGCCCAGCCCGGGCACGCTCTGATGCACGCGGGACATCTGGGTCATGGTGCCGCCGGCCTGGCCCTCCTGGAGCGAGGATATACGAGGGATCGTTCGGTTCTCCCAGCCGCGGAGAGCCTTCTCATCGACGATTTCCTGCGCCCCAAGCCGCCGCTGACTCAAACGCTCGACGCCTGCCGAGACAACCGAATCGCCGCGCTCATGGACGTCTCCGATGGCTTGGTGCGGGATGCGAAGCGTATGGCGAAGGCCTCGAATGTGTGGATCGACATCCAATCCACGCTGCTGGCCGAGCATCTGCAGGCGCTGATACCGGTTGCCGCACGCCTGGGTTTTTCCGATCCCTGGCAATGGGCGATGCAGGCGGTGCTGACCGGGGGAGAGGACCACGGCTTCCTCGCGACCATGCGTCGTCCTGCCGACCGGGCCTGGGGTCCGGGAACCCCGGTCCTTCCCGATGGCTTCAGGTGTATCGGGCGAGTGCGCGATGCCCACGAGGGCGGGCGGGTGACGGTCGACGGCCGGCTGATATCCCAGCGCGGCGGTTGGGATCATTTCGGCGGTTAACGGGGCAGTGGCTCCTCCGCATGCGCTGTTGCCCGGCTGCGGCGCAGATTCGATGAAGTCGAAACCCAGTGTTCCTACTGCCGCATATTTGCGGCGCTCTCGTCAGTGAACGGGCAGATGGCGCATCGGAGAATGCGCCGGGACCACCGTCGGAAGCCCGTCGAACGGGTCGGGAAACACATGGGCGCGTAGGTCGAAGACTTCGAGGAGAAGAGCATCGGTCAACACCTGTTCCGGAACTCCCTCGTCGACGATCCTCCCGTCCTTCATCACGATGAGATGATCGCTGTAACGGGCGGCCAGGGCGAGATCGTGCAATACCGTGAGTATCGTCCGTCCGGTCTCGTCGCGCAGCCGAGTGACCAGTTCCAGAACTTCCACGGCGTGGGCCATGTCGAGGTGCGTGGTCGGCTCATCGAGCAGGAGGATCTCGGTCTGCTGCGCGAGTGCCATCGCGATCCAGGCGCGCTGTCTCTGCCCGCCGGAGAGCTCGTCTATGGCGAAGTCGGCCAACTCTGAGACGTGGGTATCGCGCATGGCGGCAGCCGTGATCTCCTCGTCCTGTTCAGACCACTGGCGGTACCAGGGCTGGTGTGGCTGGCGGCCGCGGCGTACGAGCTCGGAGACGGTCATACCCTCCGGAGCGACCGGACGCTGTGGGAGCACGGCGAGCCGACGTGCGATCTCCTTCGGACGCTGCGAGTGCAATGGCTCTCCCAGTAGGGTGACCTCTCCAGTCCGTGGGCGCAGCAGACGGGAGAACGACTTGAGCAGAGTGGACTTGCCACAACCGTTCGGACCGATGATGGTGGTGACCCTGCCCTGGGGAACGGCCAGGCTCACGTCGTGAAGGACGTCCTCGCCCCCGTATCCGACGTGGATGCCGGTTGCCTCCAGCGGGGAGGCGTCTGTGTGATCGGCGAGGTTAGCCATGGGTCCTCCGGACGTTCAGATGCATGAGGAATAGCAGATAGGGGGCGCCGATGAGCGGTGTGAGCACGCCAACGGGAAGGGTGCCGGGTAGCAACGAGGATATCTGGGATGCGGCCAGCAGGACGGCGGCACCCGTCAATCCGCCCACGAGCGGCGGCGGACCTGCGGTGCGAAGCATCCTCATGCCGAGCTGGGGCGCGACGAAGGCGACGAAGGCGATGGGGCCGGCGACCGCGGTGGCGATACTGGTGAGAGCAACAGCGAGGGCCAGCGCGCCGAGTTCGACTCGTCCAGGGCTGCTCCCGATCACCGCGGCGACATCCCGTCCTAGCCGCAACGCCGCGAGATCCCGGCTCATACGTATGCAAGCGGGAACAGCCACAGCGACGGCGATGGCTGGCATCCAGAGATCTTCCATCGTGATGCCCAGCACCGACCCGGTCAGCCAGCGCGCGGCGATCTCGGCCTCGATGAGATCGGCTCTCGTGAGCATCCACGCGGTGGCGGCCAAGGCGATCGCGTTGATTGCGAGACCGACCAGCACCAATCGGAGCCCGTCGAACCCGCCGCGCCAGGACAGCGCCAGTACGAGGAGCGCGGTGAGGAGGCCACCCGCGATCGCCGTTGGTGCGAGCAGGACGGAGGCGGGGATCGACTGGAAGGCACCGGAGGCGAGTGGACCGGTGAGTACGAAGACGACGACGGCGCCCGCACCCGAGGTGACTCCGAGAATGTCCGGACTGGCGATAGGATTGCGGGTGATCGTCTGAGTCAAGCCACCGGCGCATCCCAGAGCGAAGCCCACCAGCATGGCGCCCAGAGCGGGTGCCAATCTGTAGTCGATGACGACGAGCCGGTCCCGTCCCGAGCCGCCCCCGGAGAGAGTGGCGAGGATCCGCTCCGTGGAGATCGGGAGGGTTCCTGTGAAGACCGCGACGGCCAGCAGGATGAGAATCAGCGCGGCGAGCAGACCGACTCCGTAGACATGGCGGCGCCGGACCGCACCTCCCGCGGGACCGATACGCCAGTGCCAGACCCGAGGAGCGGCGGCCGCGCGTCGATCCGCGCGTACATCCATCGCCGCGCTCACAGTGCGACCACCCGGCGCCGACGCGCGATGACAAGCAGTGCCGGGCCTCCCAGAACCGCCAGTACGATCCCCACCTGTAGCTCGCCGTTGGGCACGCTGATGCGTCCCAGGGTGTCGGCCGCGAGTATCAAGGTTGCGCCGATCAATCCGGCGTAGGGGACGATGCGGCGATAGTCGTGGCCCGCGAGACTGCGGGCCACATGCGGGGCGACGAGGCCCAGGAAGGAGATCGGCCCGCACAGTGCGGTGGCGGATCCTGCCAGCAGGGTGATCGCGATGATGGAGAGAATACGGCTGAGGGCCACCCGCGATCCGAGGGTTGTGGCGACGTCGGCGCCCAATCCCAGCGCGTTCAGGGAGAAAGCGCTCTGTATGGCGAGCAGGACCCCGATCCCCATCAGCACAGCGAGCAGGCCCGCCAGATCGAGGTTGTACCGCGCGATGGACCCCACGTTCCAGAAACGAAGCACATCCAGGGTGGTCGAATCCATGAGAACGAGTGCGGTTGTGATGGCCGTGAGCAGCGCCGCCAGCGTGGTCCCGACGACGGCGAGCATCACGAGCGCGGAGCTGGAGATGTCGCGCAATCCGAAGGCGAAGACCACGGTGGCGGCTATTCCTGCGCCGACGAGCGCTGCGATGACCATAGTTGAGGAGGACACGGTTCCCAACGTGAAGATGGTGAGTGCGACGCCCAGCGAGGCTCCGGCGTTCACTCCGAACAGGCCGGGATCGGCGAGCGGGTTGCGAGTGTGTCCCTGCATGAGAGCGCCACCGAGGCCGAGGCAGGTTCCGGCCGCGATTCCCAGGAGGGTACGCGGAACTCTCTGACTGGTGATCACCGTGGCATTGTCACTATCGAGACCCCCGAACAAGGCGCCGAGGATATCCGAGGGCGGGATGGCGCGGCTGCCCACCGAGAGGCTTCCGACGACTGCCAGCCAGAGAAGCAGGAGAAGTAGCACGACGGCCAGTGTGGTGGGAGGCCGTCGCCGTGGGACGGCATGGACAGAGGGGTAACGCACTAGGTTAGGATAGCCTATCCTTACTGGATTCCCGCATCGTCCTAATCACTGGAGACAAACATGTCACGACTTCGTACGTCCCTAGCGGCACTTTCGGCCGTCTCGCTTCTGGTCCTCGCGGGCTGCTCCGGGCAGGAGGAGCCCGAGCCGGAGAGTACAACCTCGGCTGCTGCGCAGGCAGAGAGCACCACCATCGGTGATCTCACAATCACCCCGGCCGAGGACGGTACCCTGACCATCGACGGAACGGTCAACGGCACGGTGACCGGTGTTCCCGCCGAGCCGCAGCGCGTCGTCGCCCTCTGGCGAGTGGGCTCTGAGCTAGCCGAGCTGGAGGTCACGCCTGTGGCCGCGCTCGAAGGAGAATTCCTCGAGAGCGAGCTGGGGCCCGAATTTTTCGCCTCGGTCTCCGATATCCCCACGGTCGGTAGTTTCGAGGGAGTGGACATCGAGGAAGTCATCGCCGCCGATCCCGATCTGATCATCGGCATGGACAATGGAGGCCTGTCGATCGACTACGAGCCACTGCAGGAAATCGCTCCCACGGTTATTCTGCCCATCGCAGAGCCGACCGACGTGTGGCGCAACTATCCGGCAGTGGCCGCGGTCCTCGGCAAGTCCTCCGACTACGACGAGCGACTTGCCGATCTCGATGCGAAGCTTGAAGCAATCGCGGAGGAGTACGGCGAGGATCTCGCGGACAAGCCGGTGACCGTCGTGAACTCGTCAATGGACAAGATTTGGGCCAGCACCAGCAAGTCGCTCGTCTACGAGCGCCTCGTCCAAGCCGGATTCACCTACAACCCCAGTTTCACCGACAACCCCGATCGCTACGTCCAGGAGATCACCGCCGAGAATCTCGCCGATTTGTCCGACCAGTCCGCGATCCTCTACCAGACAGATCTCGAGGGCGCTCCGCTGCCGGGTACCGACGAACTGCGTGCCATGGATTCGTACAAGCGACTTCCCGCGGTGGAGGCCGGCCTGGAATTCCCGCTCACCAGCGGCGTGATCTACACGTTCGAGGCTGCCGACAAGCAGGTTGAGGACATCCGGGCTGCCGCCGAGGCACTCGCCGCCGCCAATTGAGGTTAACTGAGGTTGACTGAGCACTCTAACCCCGACAAGGAGATACCCAATGGCTTCGCGCCGAAACAAGAGCTACCCCATCGTCGTCCGAGATCTGGAGGTCACCGAGGTCTACAACGTCACTCCGCTCATGCGCAGAGTGGTCGTCTCGGGAGAGCAACTCGGCCCGTTCGTGAACAACGGCTACGAGGTGGGTCCGTTCCTCACCGAGAATGCCGACGACCATGTCAAGCTCATCATCGGCCGGGCCGGCGTCGACTATCCGGTGCCGGCTCAGGAGGAAGGGCATCTGGACTGGTCCCGGCAGGCGTTGGATCGCGCTCGCGATTACACGCCCCGCCGTTTCGACCCGGTCGCGAAGCGTCTCGAACTGGACTTCGTCAGGCACGGCGGCGGACTCGCCTCTACCTGGGCCGACGAGGTGCAGCCCGGGGAGCGGGTGCTGGTAGCGGGCCCGCGTGGCACGACGGTTCTTCCGGATGATATCGACTGGTATCTCCTCGTGGGCGACGAAACGGCGCTTCCGGCTATCGCCCGGCGCATCGAGGAGCTTCCCGCAGGCACGCCGGTGACGGCCGTGGTCACTATTCCGACGGCGAGTGAGGAGCAGACATTCGATCACGAGACGAACCTCGATATCACGTGGGTTCACCGGGATCGCGCACCCCTCGGAATGACCTGGGATGTCCAGGTCATGGAGGCACTTGAAAAAGCGCCTTGGCGCGAGGGGCAGGTGTACGCCTGGGCGGCCGGCGAGTCGCAGATGCTTCGCCCGGTGCGCCGCTGGCTCAAGGAGGTCCGGAAGGTTCCGCGCTCGCACACGGATATCGCGGGGTATTGGAGGGATGGGGCCTCGCAGTCGGAGATGGGCGAGATCACCCACAAGCTGGACCATGCGGTCTCGCTGTCGGTTCCCTATGCGGCCCGCGTTGCTGTGAGCCTCGATTTGGCTGAACACGTTGCAGACGGGCATGGCACGATCTCCTCGCTGGCTGAGGCGGCTGGAGCCACGGCCAGCGGAGTCCGCAAGATCGTCAAACTGCTCTCTTTCCACGGACTGTTCGAGCTGGGGGCGGATGACTCGGTCCGGCTGGGCAGACTCGGCACCGTTCTCACCGAGGAATACGCGCATTCCCGCCTCGATCGTAGGAGTGGGTACGCTCGGCTCGACGACGGCTGGCCCGGGCTTCTGCACGCGGTCACCACCGGAGAGTCGGGGTACCGGCATGCCGTGGGGGAATCGCTATGGGATACCCTCTCCGCCGATCCGCAACTCGGCGAGTCCTTCGACCGGACCCTCAGCGAATGGTCCGGGATGTGGTGCCGTGCGGTGGCCTCGGCCCTCTCGCTGAACTCCGAGCATGTGGTCGACGTGGGCGGCGGGACCGGTGAGCTACTGGCAGCTCTGCTGGAGTCCAGCGCGGGGACTTGTGGGACACTCGTCGAGTTGCCCTCCTCAGCTGAACGCGCGAGGGTTCAACTTGCCGAACGCGGCCTGGGGGACAGGACGGCGACGGTGCCGCAGAGCTTCTTCGAGCCGGTACCGGTGGGCGGGGATATCTATGTGCTCGCCCAGGTGCTGCATAACTGGCCTGACGCCGAGGCGCAGCTGATCCTCTCCCGCGTCGCCGAGGCAGCCGGTTCCGCCCGGGTGCTGATCGTCGAACGCATCTCGGGCGCGGGCGGGCACGATCACGATGCGGAGTTCGACCTGCTCATGTTCGCGGCCTTCGGTGGCGGCGAACGTACGGTGGCCGAGTATGCGGCGCTCGCGGCGGAATCCGGGCTCGAGCTTGTCTCCGCCGTGCCCATTCTCGATGAACTGCATCTGATCGAACTGCGTCGCGCTGAGAGCTGATCGGTTCATAGCCCGGTTCTTGCGTGAGGAGTCCACCCGCTCCTCACGCAAGAACCGTACGATACAAAGCAAGGGCCGCACCCTCACAGGTGCGGCCCTTGGTAGCTTGCGGGAGCTACGCTCAGATGGCGCGCTCGACCTTTCCAGCCTTGAGGCAAGAGGTGCAAACATTCACACGCTTGGGGGCGCCCTTGACGATGGCGCGCACACGCTGGATGTTCGGGTTCCAACGGCGGCTGGTACGCACGTGGGAGTGCGAGACGCTCTTACCGAAGGAAGGGTGCTTGCCGCAGACGTCACATACAGCTGCCACGGTTCTCTCCTTTAATCGCTGACGGGACGCCAGCGGCGTCTCCTGACCGCCAATCTCACGACTGGCAACCTAAATAGTATAGCCATCGCCGCAGTTCTCGTCCAAGCTGAGATGCGCGTGGTATTGCGCACGAACTAGTAGAATCGTTCGAAGAGTTATTCGAACTGGTACGGCACGTGGAGGTTACCGCTGTGAATCCTGCAGATCCGGGACGTGCGGCGGGCGCCGTCGCCAGCGACGACTGGACGAGTCTATCGCGGCCTCTGGAGCGTCTGCTCGGCAAGCGCAGTGCCAATGCTCTCGCGAAGTTGGGCCTCAAAACGGTCCAGGACCTCGTTTACCACATCCCGTTCCGGCTGGCGCGTCGCGGCGAGCTGATGCCGATCTCCCAGGTGCGCGAAGGCGATTCGGTGACCGTCGTCGCCCAGGTTCTCTCCACCAAGCTGCGGCCCATGAACGCCAGGCGCGGATTCATCCTCAACGTTCGTATCGCCGACGGTCTCAATGAGATGTCCCTCACCTTCTTCGGGAAGAACTCGCGACCACTGCAGTATCACGAGCGTCGCCTTGAACCCGGCGTCATCGCCACTTTCTCCGGGACCATCTCCTCCTACCGCGGCGAGCTTCAACTCTCTCACCCGGAATACGAGTTGGTGGAGGAGGAGCCCGACATCGCCAAGATCGAGCGCCCCATCCCCATCTACCACGCGGGGGAGAAGGTTCCCTCGTGGCAGATCGAGAAGGCCGTGGCAACGGTTCTACCGAGCCTCGGCGAGGCCGATTTTCCCGATCCGCTTCCCGCGGGCTACCGCGAGGCGCACGGTTTGCCGAGCCTCTTCGAGGCCATCACCACCTTGCATCAGCCCGAGGACTCGCAGAGTTGGGAAAGGGCGGGACAGCGTATGAAGCACGAGGAGGCTTTCGTCCTTCAGAGCGCGCTGGCCCTGCGCGCGCATGAGGCTCGAGAGAAGGTGACCGGGGCGTACCCGCGCCGAGAATCCGGACTACTGGAGGCCTTCGATCGTCGTCTGCCCTATCGGCTGACTGACGGCCAGCAGGAGGTCGGGAAGGAGATCTCGCGCGAGGTCTCCCGAACCGCGCCGATGCAGCGGCTGCTCCAGGGAGACGTCGGCTCTGGCAAGACGGTCGTCGCACTGCGCGCCATGGCGCAGGTCGTCGATGCCGGAGGGCAGGCCGTCCTTCTCGCTCCGACCGAGGTCCTCGCTTGGCAGCATCTGCGGACGATCGAGGATCTGTTGGGGTCGCTGGCTCAGGGAGGTCAGATAGGGGCGCCCGAGGAAGCCACACGGGTGGATATCCTCACCGGATCGCTCACCGCGCGCCAGCGCCGTGAAACCTTGGCGCGCATCGCCTCGGGGCAGACGGGGCTCATCGTGGGGACCCACGCGCTGCTCTCCGACGATGTCCAGATCCCTTTCCTGGGCCTGGCGGTGATCGACGAACAGCATCGCTTCGGGGTCGACCAGCGCGACAGACTCGCGGCAGGCGTGCACACCCTGGTCATGACGGCCACGCCGATTCCGCGCACCATCGCCATGAGCGTCTTCGGAGACCTCGATGTGTCGGTGCTGCGCGAGCTCCCGGCTGGCCGGGCAGGAATCTCCACCACCCTCGTGCCGGCCGCGAAAGAGGCCTGGGTGGAGCGCGTATGGGAGCGTGCGCGTGAGGAGATCGACGCCGGCGGTCGAGTCTACGTCGTCTGCCCCCGGATCGACGACGACGAATCCGCCTCCCGTGCGGATACGGGCGACGACCCCGATTCCACCGTCTCGATGGAGGCCGGCGGGGATGCACCGGCCCTGTTGGATATCGGAGATTTCTCCGGTGCTGCGAATGGGGCGGGTCCCTCCGGATCGTCGGCTCCGCTGGCGGCGGTACTGAATGTCGCCGAGCAGCTGCGCGCCAAGCCCGTGTTCGAGGGGATCGAGATAGGCCTCATGCACGGGCGCCTCAGACCTGAGGACAAGACGTCCGCCATGGAGGCTTTCGCGTCGGGAAAGACCCCGCTGCTAGTCTCGACCACGGTGATCGAGGTCGGCGTCGACGTCCCTGATGCCACCCTCATGGTGATCCTGGACGCCGAGCGCTTCGGCTTCTCGCAACTGCATCAGTTACGAGGTCGGGTGGGGCGCGGCAGTAAGCCGGGGCTCTGCCTCGCCGTTACGAGGGCCAGCGATGGGACGCTGGCCAAGGAGCGTCTTGAAGCGTTTGCCGCGACCTCGGATGGATTCGAGCTGGCCGAGGCGGATCTGCGGCTGCGCAGCGAGGGAGACGTGCTAGGGGCCAGCCAATCCGGCGGGGCTTCGCACCTGCGTTTCCTCTCGGTGGCCAATGATCTTCCTATCATCGAGACCGCGCGAACGGCGGCACGCGCTCTGATAGACGAGGACTCGTCGCTCTCTTCGCATCCCGCTCTGGCCGCAGCCGTGGCAACATTGGACGCGGGGCGTGCCGAATACTTGGAGAAGGGGTAGGGATGACGCGGATAGTTGCCGGGAGTGCGAAAGGGCGCACCCTCAAGGTTCCACCCAAAGGCACTCGCCCGACCTCGGAGCGCGTCAGGGAAGCGTTGTTCTCACGTCTTGAACACCTCGGATACATCGAGGGATGCGAGGTCCTGGACCTGTACGCGGGGTCCGGTGCTCTGGGCCTGGAAGCCGCCTCTCGCGGAGCCTCCTACGTCGAATGCGTCGAGTCCTCGCGCACGGCGGCACAACTGATCAGGTCAAATGTACGGGAGTTGGGCCTCGACGTCGTCGTCACGAACGCGAAAGCGGAGACCTGGCTGGCGGGGAGCCCGAACAGGCGCTTCGATCTGGTCATTGCCGATCCCCCCTACGAGCTCGGAGAAGAGGCGCTTGCCGCCGTTCTCAAGGCGATCGTTGCGCATGTGGCCGACGACGCACTCGTCGTCGTCGAGCGGTCCGTGCGCTCGCCGGAGCCCGCGTGGCCCGAGGAATTCGAACTGAACGACGAGCGTCGTTGGGGAGACACTCGAGCGTGGAGTGCTTTCGCGACCCCATCGCAGACTAGGCTTGTGCCATGACAATTGCCGTCTGCCCAGGATCCTACGATCCCATCACAGTGGGGCATGTGGATGTGATAAGCCGTGCGGCAGCCATGTTTGATGAGGTCATCGTGGTTGTGGCGGTCAACCACGCCAAGAAGTACCTGTTCTCCGTTCAAGAGCGCGTTGAGCTGGCTCGCGGGGCGCTCTCGCACATGAAGGGAGTCCGGGTGGATTCCCACTCCGGGCTGATCGCTTCCTACTGCGCGGACGCCGGAGCTACAGCTATCGTCAAAGGCCTGCGCGGTGCCGCCGATTTCGAGGGCGAGCATGCGATGGCTCTGATGAACCGGCACCTCACCGGTATCGAAACGATCTTCGTGATGGGGGACCCCGGCCTTGGCCATGTGGCGTCCTCGATGGTCAAGGATGTGGCCCACCACGGCGGGAATGTCCGTGACCTCGTACCGCCTCATGTGGCAGAGGCCCTAATGGAAAAGGAGAAACGATGAACCAGGAAAACGCAGAAGGTGATTCGCTCATCGCAGTCCTTGATGAGCTGACGGATCTGGTGACGAACGCCCGGGCCGTCCCCATGTCCGCTTCAGCCATGGTGAATCGTTCCGAGGTGCTCGATCTTCTGCAGACGGCGCGTGATCTGGTGCCCGATCAGATCGTGCGCGCGGACGGCCTGCTTGCCAACGCGGATAATGTGACCACGCAGGCTCAGGGACGCGCGGCGGATATCATGGAACGCGCGCGTCACGATGCCGAGGACACCATCTCGGAGGCACGTGAGCAGGCATCACGCCTTGTCTCCCAGGACGCGGTGACCATTGCCGCCAAGGCCCGCGCCCAGCGAATCATCGACGACGCCAAATCGCAGGCGGAGAAGCTTCGTCGTGGAGCAGATACCTACTCCGATAACACGCTGCTATCGCTCCAGGGCAAGGTCTCCGATATCGGCAGTGAGATCGATACCTTGACGGCGACGGTCCAAGAGCGTATCGATATCGTATTGTCGCAGATCATCGCCGGCCGCAACGTCATTTCGGACCGCTACGAGGGAACCGACACCAAGGAGTCCGAGGGCTCCGGAGAAGGTGACATCGAGGAGGAATCGTGGACCTGAGAAGTCCGTTTGTCGTCTCACTGGCCTCATTGCCGCGTCAAGAGGGCTCGGCCATGCAGTGGGAGAAGGAGCTGGAGGCTCCGTCCGATCTGGGTGTCGAGCTCATCGGCGTTCCAGAGGGATCGCCGCTCGACATCTCGTTGGATCTGCAGTCCGTCTCCGAGGGCGTTCTGGTGCAGGGGAGCGTGCACATGCAACTCGTGGGCCAGTGCGCCCGTTGCCTGCGCGATCTCAAATCCGACCACACTGAACACGTGAGCGAGCTCGTTTTCTATCCCGAGCGCAAGGCCGCTTTCGTGGAGGACGGGGATGAGGAGGCCGAGGAGTTACCAGAGGTCGTCGATGATCACATCGACCTCGAACCGATCCTGCGCGATGCGATCGTTCTCAGCCTGCCCTTCCGCCCGCTGTGCCGCCCCGACTGCCCTGGCCTGTGCTCAGAGTGCGGCCAGCCCTGGGATGAGCTCCCGGATGACCATGCTCACGAGAAGTTCGATCCTCGCTTCGACGCCTTGTCTGCGTTGCAGTCGCAATTGGAACAGGACGAGGCCGGCCAGAAGTGAGTTATCGTGACCTGGTTGCCCGTTGGGGGATCGACATCAAGCGTTCATTGCTGCGCCGGGCACTGACGCATCGAAGTTTCGCCTTCGCTTACGACGAACCGCACAACGAACGCTTGGAGTTCCTGGGAGATTCCATCCTCAACCTGATCGTGGCGGAGAAAGCCTTCCGGGATTTCCCCGAGATGTCCGAAGGAGACCTCACGCGGATCAAATGGTACGCGGCATCCGAGAAGGCGTTGGCCGATATCGCCCGTCAGCTGGGTCTGGGGGAGTTCCTGCGCCTGGATAAGGGAGAGGATAAGAGCGGCGGACGTGAGAAGGACTCGATCCTCGCGGACACCGTGGAGGCACTGATCGCCGCCACCTACCTGCAGCATGGGCTGGAGCCCACCCGCAGGATCGTGGAGAGGATCGTGGATCAGAAGATCAAGGACGCCAGTGTGCTCGGCCCCAACCTCGACTGGCAGACAAGTTTCGAAGAGGTAGCTCATGCCCGGGGCCTCGAAGGTACTATGACGTTCGAGATTACCCAGGAAGGGCCGGATCACGCACGTGAATTCACTGCGAAGGCTCTGATGGGTGGTCGTGAGTGGGGCACCGGGCTCGGACGCAGTCAGAAGAACGCGCGGCATGCGGCAGCCGAGGCCTCCTACCGGCTTCTCGTCGAGAACATACCGGAGCAGAACCCCGTGGTGGGTATGCCTGTTCGGGCGGATGCGGCGCTTGTGGGGGCGGGTTCAGAGGCGCGCCCAGCGGATTCGGTTCCGGCTCGCCCTGCGGGTGAGCATGGCTCCGTCGGCTTGGGTTCGGCCGACCCACAGGTGTAGGCGGCGCCGAGTATGCCGGAACTTCCCGAGGTCGAATCGGTCCGGATCGGATTGGTCAAGCACCTGCTCGGACAAGAGATCGTTGCCGCAACCTCATTCGGCTCCCGGGTCATCCGCCGGGCCGAACAGGGCCTGGAACCGCTGGTGGGAAGAACTGTCACCGCGATCGCGCGGCGCGGCAAGTTCCTGTGGTTCGAGCTGGAAGATATCGCCTGTGTGGCGCATCTGGGAATGTCCGGGCAGTTCCGAATAGACTGCGGGGCGCTTGCGCATGTACGTGCACAAATGGTGTTGGGCAACGGGTCCCGACTGGAGTTCATAGATCAGCGTACCTTCGGATATCTGGCACCCGATGCCCTGGAGCCCACCGCGGACGAGCTGCCAGCCGGGCTCGGGACGAATAGGCCGCAGATTCCACGCTTGGTCTCCCATATCGGTCGGGATCTACTAGATCCCTACATCGACAAACCTGAACTCGCCGCAAAGATATTCACCAAGCGCACCGCCATCAAGAAGCTGCTGTTGGACCAGACCGTCGTTTCTGGGATCGGGAACATCTACGCCGACGAAGCCCTCTTCGAGGCGGAGATCCATCCGTTCCTCCCGGCAGCCTCGCTCTCGTCCGCACAGGTTGAGAGACTGCTCGCGTGCACTCAAGATGTGTTGGAGCGGGCGCTTGCCGCCGGTGGCACCTCGTTTGATGCCTTGTATGTTCACGTAAATGGTGAATCAGGGTATTTCGATCGCTCGTTGCGAGCCTACGGGCGCAGCGGTACCCCTTGCCCGAGATGCGGAGCGATTTTCACGAAGGTGATGGCTGGCGGACGATCCTCGACCTTCTGTCCGGTGTGCCAGCAGAAGCGGTAGATTCGACTCGTTTGTGGAGATCGACGAGCAAGCAGCAAGTCAATGGTGTGCGCCCCCTATCTGATCTCCCTGAGCCAGCGGCCCTGGTTTTTTATTCGGATTCTGATTCGGTGCATCGCTGGAAGCGGCCAGGAGACTCACGATCTTCCGGTGTCTTACATTCTGTGAGATCGTGGGGTCATGGCTGCGACGATTACCTTCCGCCCCGACGACGAAGCTCGTCTCGCGCTCGAAGAGCTGACCTCCGACGGCACCTCCGTCTCGAAAGCCGTGCGTGACGCCCTGATGGAGGCTGCTGCCCGGCACGCGAAGGCCAGGATCCGCGCGGAGGCCCAGGCTCTAAGCGCTGACCCTGATGACCGCGCCGAGGCTGCCCAGGTGCTGCGGGACATGGAGTCGCTGCGTGCGTGGTGACATCTACCGTCTGCATGCGCCCCGAGATGCCCGAGGCCACAAGCAGCAGGGGTCTCGCTACGCCGTCGTCGTGCAGTCCGACGACCTCGATCTGCTGTCTACTTGGATGGTCGCTCCCACGTCGACTTCGGCAAGATCGGCGACCTTTCGCCCGGCGGTCGAGATCGCAGGTCTTCCGACCCGTGTTCTCGTTGAACAGACGAGCGCGGTCGACCCGAGCCGACTCGGCGAGCGGATCGGGCACCTGGACTTCGACGAACTTCGAGCCGTAGACGCCGCACTGCGCCTGGTCCTCGACCTCTGACGCCCTGATCGGCATCCTGTCGAGTCGAGCTTCGGCGCTTCAGTTGCGGGCCCCAGTCGTTTTGGCCGACTCGGAGTTGCGATGCATCAATGCATCAAACGTGGGAGGTCTGGATTTTTTGGCAAAATCTGAATGTATATGGGCTTGAGAGTCACCCGTGCAAGCGCTGCGACACTGATTGTGCGGGAAAAGTTCATGAACCGATCGAGCCATTTTTCCCGGTCTGCCAGCAAAAACGTTAGATGCGGCTCGCTTGTGGAGAACGACGAGCGGCACGGAGATAGTGTGCGACTCCTACGTTGGGGATCCCGGCGGAGCCCTGCCCGAGTGCTCGTCCCGTTGACGTTGATGTTCAGACGGTCGAGTGTGAACCGATACTTGGGAAGCGAGGCGCGTGTCAAGGGCTTGTGCTTGTGGTTCGGCGTACTTGGTGGTGCTCAGAGTCAGAGGGGAGACTATGGCAATCATCTGAGTAGGATCGTCTACGATCAACATGATAAATGGGGTACTGTCAGACGTGTGCTCATGACCGCCCTTGGTCGTCTGAACTTGCACAGACATCCGTTGCTCACCGCAGCCCAAAAAAGTTAGAGCAAAATCGTGGATTATTAGGCTATGGATCTGAATCTGCAGGAATGGCAGGCCCTGGTTGCAATCGTCGGGGGCGTGCTTGGCGCGATAGCGATGCTCTACACAGTATTTGGTTCCACTGACCGCCGACTGCGCAACGACCTTGCTAGTGATACAGCACTGTTGGAGAAGCTGAGAGGCAAGGTTCGGAGTGATCTTCGTCGGACGATTAACCATCGAGCGCACCTCTTAGTCGCGGCAACGAAGTATCCGAGCCTCACGTTATATGAGGTGGCGTTGGCTCTCATGTTCATTCCTCTGTTCTGGTGGCTTTTCGGCGCACCTGAAGAGCTTCGCGAACTCTCGGAGCTTGGAGAGAAGCCCATCGAATTGTCCGGCATGGGACAGGTCTTCTGTACAGTCATAGCCCTCGTGACGTACTCCGCGATTGTCCGCTCCTGGTCAGGAAGAGCGGCAGCTCGAATCGTCTACATCTACGACAGGCTCGGCGACGATGCTGCGAGGCAGCAGGTTCGGCTGCTCGCGTTTCCGGCCCACATCGTCCCCATCGCATTTGGTGTTGCATTGATGGCGCTCTGGGCGGTGAACACCTTCGCAATTTTCGAGGTGTACGGTTGGCCAGTCCTGGTTTCGGTTCTCGTCCTAACCGTTTTCACGCTTGGACTGGCCGCGATCATAATTCATATTTCTCACGGCGAGAGGCTGGCGGCTTATCTGCGTTTCTATACAGATGTCCTCTTCATTGGGGCCGACATACCGAGGTTGCGTCCGACTGAACTCGGCCAGACCGCGGAGGACCTGGCTCGTTACGAGGAGGAGGTGAGGCGTCGCTTCCCTCGGAGAGCAAAGAAGTCGGAACGAGATGCGCGCAGTTCTCGTCCTCCTCACGGCGCCCCGTGATCGGGCTGGTGTAGTGACGTCCATGCCGCGAGAATCTCAGTTCACGCTTGCTTCCCTCTTCGGGTACTTATTGTGAGGGTGTGAAGGCAACTGTTCGGAGAAGTGAATCGGTTCTGGCGGCAGGCCGGAGACACTCGATTGCGATACGGCAGAAAGGCACCGTGGACGCCGACAAGAATCGGCGAGGGCAGTGCGCGGTTGAGAACGGGACGAACCTCATGTCCATTCCCGCCGGTTCCGTCCACACGGTCGGCTTCTCGCCGCCAGGACTCTGGCTGCAGGAGCCGGTGACCTCTCTCAGTGGAGAGATGTCGTGGCGGTGGCCGCCGGGAGCCATCACACGGTGGGAGTGACTGCCCTCGGCGAGGTCCTCGCAAGTGGGGACAACAGTCATGGGCAATGCGACATTATTGTCACAGTCGCGGCCGGCTCTGTCCACACTCGGAATGCGCGCCGACGATACTCTCATCAGCGCAGGAGACGGCGGTGATGGCAGACGAGACGTCTCCTCATGGGGATCCCGCCGTCTTCCTCGACGCAGCTGCGTGTCGACTAGGAACGGCCTGGAGGTGATTTTGCCATGAGCGGCACGTCCAGAAGGTTCGGGAGGCTGCGTAGCGAAAGCAGAATCAATCGACGATCATGCAAGCGGCTTGCGTCTTGAGGCGAAGCGGAGTCTCGCATCGTGGTGGCGATTCGTTTCGGGCTCGGTGGCTGATGTTCATACTTGTAGGTCATGCCTCAAGGCGCACGCGTGAATGGAACACGTTTGCGGCGGAACTGTGACGCCGTCGAGACGCTTCTTCCAGAAACTCCAGCCTGTGCGTTTTGTGCGTTTTGGATGTATCGTGAATGTATGACTGGAGTGATCGCACACGACGAGGCACAGCGCCTCCGTTCGGCAATCGAAGGGGCGTTCGCCGTCCCGACGAACGGTAGCTCGGGGGCCCCTGGGCAGGCGCGGGACGCTCTCCTGCGCGTCATCGAGGTGCTGGAGTCGAGCGGAGATGCTGTCGTCCTTCCCGCGGATGCGCTGTTGAGTACGCAGCAGGCGGCGGAACTGCTGGGCGTGAGCCGGATGACGGTGGTGAGGCTGATCGATCGGGGCGAATTGGAAGCCGAGGGTGGAGGCGTCCATCGCCGGATTAGCGCGGCGGAGCTGGAGCGCTACCGCAGAGCTAGTGCGGAGCGCAGGCGGACCGCGCTGAGCGCGCTGGTACAGGATGTAGCGGAAGATGCGCCGCCCGATCGTGTGATCAGCACCCGGTGAGCGGCCCGGCCGTCGTTCTCGACGCGAACACCCTGGTCCCGATCCGACTCGCCTCGACGCTGCTGTGGCTCGCCGAAGCCGGTCTGTTCCAGCCCCTGTGGTCGGACCGGATCCTCGAGGAGGTCGAGCGCAACCTGCCGAAGCTCGGCGTGGCCCCGAAGCAAGCGGCCCGCCGGGTCGGTTTCATGCGCGAGGCCTTTGGTGCTGAGGCGCTCGTCGATGGTTTCGATGGGGTGATCGAAAAGATGACGTGCGACCCGAAGGATGCTCATGTGCTCGCCGCGGCGATACACGACGAGGCTGACGCGCTGGTCACCTTCAATCTCAAGGACTTCCCGCCCGAGAGCACCGAGCCGTATGGGATTGCGGTGTTTCACCCGGACGACTTTCTACTCCAGATGCTGGACCTTTCTCCCGCTGCCGTGCTCGCCGCGCTCCGAGCCGGTGTCGAAGACCTCCGCAGGCCGCCGGAGACGATAACCGATTGGCTCGCTGGCCTCGCGGCCACGGTGCCGATGTTCGCGTCCCGCGCGTCGGCCTCAATCGGCGAGTGAGTACAGCGGTGACGCCGACTGCCCCTGACGGAGTTCGCACAGCCCTTCGACCCAGTCGAAAGTTCAACGCATCAAACGTGTGAAGTAGGGGTATTTCGTTCGCTCGGTGCGAGCCTATGGATGCAGCGGTGTGATCCCGTTTCGGCGACCAGGAGAGGTCCAGCATCGCCTTGCCGGTCGATTGTCGGGCGCCGCGCCTCGAGTTGAGGGAGCGGTCATAGTGCCCAGGAGTCGAGGAGGCCAACACCGACGCGCTGGAAGTCCTTCGTGTTGCGGGTGACGAGCGTGAGGTCGTGTTCTAGCGCCGTGGCGGCGACGAGGGCATCCATCTCTGGTATCGGATCGGGTACATGCAGGCGAGCCGTTCGGCGCGCGATACGCTCGTCGACGGCGAGGATCGAGCCTGCGAAGGCTGCGGGGACATCCGTGGTCAGCCACCGGCGCAAGTGCGCGCCGGCAACCTGGTCCCGGCGCTCTAGCCGCAGCACGCAGCGCTCGAGTTCCAACAGTGCGATGACGCTGATCGCAAGGTCTGCCCGCGGCCTCGCGGCCAGCCATGCGTTGAGCGCGGGGTGCGCCTGCCTGCGGGCGTCGCTGAGGACGTTGGTGTCGAGCAGATACTTCACAGATCGACCTGCCGCTCGGTCTCGATGCGGCGTTCGGGCAGGTCGAGCCCGATGCTCGGGTCCTGGTCTTTCCAAAGGCGATCGCCCATGGCCTCTTGCCTGCCCGAGAGTCGGTCGAACTCCTCCACGGTGAGTAGCACATGCGAGGGTCGTCCGTGATCGGTGATCGTGACCGGGCCCTGCTCGGCTGCCCGCTTGGCGGCCGAGACATCGCGGTTGAAGTCGCGGCTGGTGATGGTGGTGTTCATGACCGTGTCCTTTCGCCTCCAATGATTGTGCCTATAGTAGGTATTATAGGTCCTGCTCCGGCCCATCTTCATCCCTAACGTCTTCCTCGAACACCTCCACAATGTGATTCGACTTGAGGCACATGAATGCGTCTCACTTGTAACGTCAGGGTGCTTCAACCGCTCGTTGCGAGCCTATGGGCGCAGCGGCACTCCCTGCCCGAGACGTGAGCGATTTTCACGAAGGTGACGGCTGGTGGCGGACGATCCTCGACTTTCAGCCCGGTGTGCCAGCAGCCATGACTTTGGATCGGTGAGGTCACATCATCCTGAGCCTTTGAATCTTTCCGAACGTTTGAAAAGAGGAGAGCCTCAAGCGTGCGAAAAGCGCTGACCGTAAGAGGTGGAGTGGCGGCTTGCGTGTGCGCGCTAGGTAGCGACGGTGATACGCACTTTCGTTGGTGGCATACGCACTTGCTGGCATGGGTATCCGGCGGTGATGGAGACTTCGCCGGTGATGTGCCTGTCCGCCGGTGATCTGGACGTTACCGATGTTGCCGATGTGCTGTTTGGCGCTGACGAACCCTCGGCGGTGGTAGGGGAACAGGCGCTATGACGCTATATCGGGTTACAGATGAGATTCCGGGCTATAGAGACCTCCAAATTGAGTTCGCTTTCTCTAAACCCATATATCGTTGTAAATCCGAGATTCCATATCCTGCTGAGACGAGATGCTAGTGCTACCTCTGTGGATGATCCGGGGGAGAATCCAAGACAGTCAACAGAGTGCTGTGGAGAGCTCAGTACCGTGAGAAGGCGCGTACCCATCGGGCGACGGGCTTTGTAAACCACGAGTTCATGGTGAAGACACTGATGGGTGGATGCGACTGGGGCACCGGGGCCGCACGCAGCCAGCAGAACGTGCGTCGCCGCGGCCGTAGGTCCAGGAGTTCAGAAGTTACACAGGCCGCGAAGTTGCAGTAACCGCAGGTCAAAAGGGTGTAGAGGGCGCGGGTGACAGAAGCCGAACGGGGCTATAATCCCGACCCATAAGAGCCTCGCGTGATGAGAAGCTACAGCTGTAGCTTCTGCATTGGGCGGGGCTTTCACTTGTTCGTGGTTTCACACTGCTGTAAACGCCTCTCGCCTGGTCCAGATTGTCTGCGCGGTGCCGGTGTCGGCCACTATATTCGCAATCAGACCGATGTGCTCTACACAGCTGAACTCGGACAGCTGGGGCATTCGCCGCTTTGTTCAGGATGCCATTCGGTTGGCAGTGTCGAGACTCCGACAGGTGCACGGCTCGAGAGCTGCGAACCTGTTCATACCTCGCGACTCGTGGATGCGTTCACGATCTCCTGTAGGGCTACCGCAACATCCGCTGGCTCCATCTCGGTGACGTCGACGTTCGTGAACGTTGAACGGATCCAGTCCGATTCCTCGAAGGTGTCGTACTTCGCCAGACGCCACTTGGCCGCTCCTGGCTCCTCGCTATCGGTGAGAACACGGCGCCGGTGCTCGTCCTTGTCAACGCGAAGGGCGACGGCACTCATGTCAATGTTGGGGTCGAGAGCTGAGCGAATATCCCACCAGTAGGTTTCGGTAGTGATCGTCTGAGGAATGACCACCAGGTGCGAGGAATCGGATAGCTCGCCAAACAATGCGTTCAGAGAGGCGGCCACGACTTGCCGCCAGGCGGCCCACTCTTGAAAGTCGCGAACCGGCTTCACAGGTTGAAGTGAGGCGCGCAACATGGAGCCGACTTCCTCGGGATCGAACAGAACCGCGTGAGGATGGGCCTCCAGCAGGAGACGTGCCGTGGTCGTTTTCCCGGATCCAAACGCTCCGTTGATCCAAAGTAGCTGATGGCAAACTCCAACAGGATCGACGATGGTCATCTCTTGCTACCCCCAGTGCCTTCGATCGCGAATCCGCCAAAAAGCGACGTCCCACGCCGGTGATTCTACCCGGCGAAGAGCTGGCATCCGGCCCGCGCGACACGGTCGGCCGGTGATGTGGCTGCCCCGCGCCGTACTCACCCCGCGGAACGTTTGCCGCGGGAGACGCTCACCGGGTGACACGCGCCGGCGAGATCTCCCTTCGCTTCTGCCCATCGCATTGGCAATAGTACAGAGGGACCAAAGTCTTCTCCCTGCTCGGAACGATCGGAGGAGGAACCAGGCAGCCACCGCGCCGCAACAGGGGGAGGCCCTCCATAGCAGAGCCACTCCGGTGGCGTCGGGTTCGCCGTGCCAGCGATACACATAGAGCACGACCGGGTTTGTTGTGGCAGAATTCTCTCTAGTGAAAAGGTGGAACTTAGGTCCCGCTTGAGTTCAAGGAGAGGCTAGGACTGTGGCGTCTGGAGAAGATATTCGCGTGATGATCATCGACGATCATGAAGTGGTTCGTCGTGGCATTGCCGAGGTCGTGGATCGTGCCGACGGCCTGACCGTGGTGGCCGAGGCCGGAAGTGTTTCCGAGGCGGTGCGACGCGGCGAGCTGGTGCACCCCGAGGTGGCACTGGTGGATCTGCGTCTGCCCGATGGCACCGGCATCGATATCATCCAGCAGCTGGGCGAGGTTTCGCCGGACACCCGCTGCATTGTCCTCACCTCCTTCGACGACGACGACGCCCTCGCCGAAGCTCTGAACGCCGGCGCCAAGGCCTATCTCCTGAAGTCCGTGCGCGGAGCCGAGATCACGGAGAACATCCGCGCGGTGGCCGCCGGGCGCACCTTGCTCGACGAACGCACCGTCTCGCGCCGTCGCGCCGACCACGACGATCCCACGGCGGATCTGACGCCGTCGGAGCGCCGTGTGCTGGATCTGATCGGCGATGGGCTGTCCAATCGCGAGATCGGCGAGCGCCTTGGCGT
Organism: Actinomycetaceae bacterium L2_0104; assembly: GCA_047501485.1. GTDB lineage: Bacteria > Actinomycetota > Actinomycetes > Actinomycetales > Actinomycetaceae > Ancrocorticia. Next base: position 740,693 of record JAZDRN010000001.1, read on the forward strand.
GGCGGAGAAGACCGTCAAGAACCACATCACCTCGCTACTGTCCAAGATGGGGTTGCAGCGCCGCACCCAGGTGGCTGCATGGGTTGCGGGCCAACGCGCTGCGGGATGGCGCAACAACTGATATATATTAAGACTACGTAGCGGCTGGCGCTTGTCTTTCTTCATTAGTCCCTTCGAGAGGCCAGCCGCTACGTTTCAGGAGATGATCGCCGTCCACTCCACCCTGGTGCCGCTCTCTTGCTCTTGCTCAGCGGGACGAATGGAGAAAGTGCCGTGGTGGCGCCGTGCGCGCGCCGCCAGGTTGGAAAGGCCGGAACGCCTGGACAGTTCAGGCTTCACTCCCTGTCCGTTATCGGTGATCCGGATCGCGATGCGGTGATTCTCGATCCGGATGTCGACGCATACTTTGGTTGCCTTGGCGTGACGAGCAGCGTTGGAAAGACACTCACGGACGACGGCGACGACGTCGTCGGCCAAATCCGAACCCAACTCGTCATCGACCTCGGTATGGGCGCCGGAGGTGATCTTCTCGCCCAGATTGACGATAGTCAGCGCGGGAGCGAACCCGAGCGATCCATGCGCCGTGGTGACCTCGTGGCGCAGACGCTGGACCACGGGGACGGTCGCCTGAGGGTCACGCAACGAGTATATGATCTGACGAATCTGGTTGACCGATTCGTCGATCGAGATGATGGACTTGTCCAAACCATCCAGCACCGACTGTGGGATGGTCCCCTGGGCGGCAAGATCGTCGCGCACGGCGGACAGCTCCATGCCGGAGGCGAAGAGCTGTTGAATCGCGAAGTCATGCAGATCGCGTGATATCTGGGCGCGATCCTCCAACTGCTCGGCCCGCGACTCCGTGAGGCGAGCGTTGGCGAGTTCCAGTGCGAGCGCCGCCTGCCGGGCCACGTTCTCGGCCATGGACAGGTCCGCGAGATCGAATTCGGGTTTGCCGATATGCCGCAGTAGCACAATGACTCCCGCGGCGGTTCCCTTGGAGATGAGCGGGGCGTAGAGCGCGGCTCCGAAACGCGCGAGTTCCGGGACGCGAAGCTGCTTCTGTCGCATCATCGCGTCCACCACCAGGCCGGTTCCCTCGCGGATCGCGGTCTGGGCACGGCCATCGGGAGGGAACTCCACACCGATGAGGTCCTCGGAATCGTCGCCGTCGCAGATTTCACAGGCCCAGGTGTCTCCCACGGAGGGAAGCACGATGAGCGCCGCATCGGCTTTGGCGACCCTGCGCATCTCGCGAGCGATGAGCTGGAGCGCCTCTTCCTCGTCGGTTCCCTCCAGCAACGCCGTGGTGATGGCGCGTGAGGCTGCGATCCACTGTGCGCGCGAGTTCGACTCCGCATAGAGCCGCGAGTTCTCCACCGCGATAGCGGCGGCTTGGGCCAGCAGCTCCATCTTCTTGCCGTCGTCCTCGGTGAAGCCGCCGGGCTTGTCCGAAAGGTAGAGCCGCCCGAAGACGCGCTCGCGGATGCGGATGGGGCAGCCGAGGAAGTTGGTCATGTGCGGGTGGTGTTCGGGCCACGGGTGGCGAGTGTGGTGAGTCTCCAGGCCGTTGACGATGAGGAAATGCTCATCCTGCATCTCGCTGAAGACGCCGTGCCCCTTGGGCGGGGTGCCGATGAGCTCGGCCTGCCAGTGATCGATTCCTGTGAACACGAACTGCAACGTCTCGCCACGAGAGTCGAGTACGGAGAGTGCGCCGTAACGGCACCCCGCGATCTCGACGGCGGAATCGACGAACGTCTGGAGCACCGACTGCCGATCCAGACGGGTCGTCAGATCCAGTGCGTGCGTCATAACGGAGGCTAGATCGCTCATGTCGCCCTCACACTTCCTGCTGGATTGACCAGCGATAGTCGGGAACCTGATCGAGCAGTTCCTCGTGGGTTCCCGCAGCGGTGATCATCGTCTTTCCATCCTTCTCGCCCAGAAGGATGACTCGGTCGGCGGCGTCCAAGGGTCGCAGCCGATGCGTTACCAGGATCACGGTTCGAGCCTTGGCAGGATCCTCGCTCTTGCCGGCCTGGAGCAGGTCGCGGATGAGGGCGTCGGCGGTCTCGGCGTCCAAGTGCTCGCCAGGTTCGTCGAGTAGCAGGTACTCGGCGGGCGTGGCCAGGGCGCGAGCGAGCAGCAGCCGCCGCCTCTCTCCACCCGATATGGTGGCGGCATCGGACCCGAGCAGGGTATGCACGCCCTGTGGCAGTTGAGAGAGCCAATCGTCCAACCCGACGCGCGCAAGCAGTTCAGCGGCCTCATCCGGTGAAACATCCGCCCGGGCCACACGGATGTTCTCCAGCACCGATGTCTCGAAGAGGTGAGCGTCCTCGGCGGTCAAGGTGAGGGAGTGGGAAACCTGCTCGCGGCTGAGGTAGGAGATCTCCTTGCCGTCCAGGCGCACGTGTCCGCTGTGGGGATGCAGCATGCCCGAGAGCGTATAGAGAAGGGTCGACTTCCCGATGCCGGAGGCTCCGACGATCGCCAGGGATTCCCTGCGGGTGACGTCGAAGGTGAACTCGCCTGCCACGTCGGGGCCTCCGGGCCATCCGATGACGAGGTCGCGCACGGTCAGGCCCTGATCGGAGGTGTCTTCCGGCCGCGGAGGGATGTCCCGCTCCTCGTTCGCCTGGTCGAGCAGGGCGAGGATTCGCTGGGCGGCTCCGCCGGAGCGAACCAGCTGGATACCGGCACCGGAGAGTGCCTGGGTTGCCTCGAAGGCGGCCAGAGGGGTCAGGACGACGACGGCGAGTTCGATCGGCTTGAGAGTGCCGGCACCGACCTGGCTGGTCCCGATGATGAGGCTGAGTACAAGTGTGAGGCCTAGGGCGAAGACGTCGATGGTGGTGGCGAGAGCGGCAGGACGCGCGGCGCGATCCCGGTTGCGGAAGATCTTCGCCTCGGTGTTGGCGGCTGCTTTCTCCATGGCGGCGAGCTGGCCTGAAATCCTCAGCTCCGAGGCGGATTCGAGCATCGTGAGCGACTGGGCGGCGAGTTCGGCCTTATCTTTGATCTGCTCCTGCTCGGCCAGGCGTGCTCCTCGCATCGCGAAGTAGGGTCCGATGAGCCCGGAGATGAGAAGCCCTCCCGCGAGCACCATCCCGATGATCGGTGAGAGCGCCCCCACGACCCCGACGGCGAAGAGTGACACCACGAGAGCGACGGCGGCGGGTTGCAGGGCGCGAACCACGAGGTCGCCCACGGAATCGACGTCGCGCCCGGTACGGGTCAGGAGGTCTCCTCGCCGCACCGAGGTGACGACATCCGTCGGAGAATCGGCCAGGGAATCGTAGACGGAACTGCGCAGCGAGGACATGCCGTACAGCGCAACACGGTGCGAGGCGACCTGGTTGAAATAGCGGAAGATGGCCTTGCCCACTCCCAGTGCGCGCACACTGGTCGCGGCCACCGAGAGATCGAGAACGGGAGGCATCTGCGAGGCGCGGGCGATGAGCCAGGCGGAGACGGCGGCCAGCCCCACGGAACAGATCAGGCCGGCCGATCCGGCCGCGACCGACCACATGAAGCCGACCTTGTCGATCTGGAGAAGGGCTATGGCGCGCCGGATGGCGGTGCGCTCACTCTTGGGAAGAGCCGAGGTCACGAGCTCACCTCCTTGCTTGCGAGGACGTCGACGACGACGTCCGCCTGCGCCACGATCGCGTTGCGGTGGGCGATGGCGACCACGGTGTGCCCCGCGTCGCGCAGGGCCTGGACGCTGCGGGTCACGTACGTCTCGCTTATGGCATCCAGATGGGCCGAGGGCTCGTCCAGAAGCACCAGCGGGCGGGTGGAGATGAGAGCCCTCGTCAGAGCCAGACGTTGCCGCTGACCGACGGACAGCCCCACGCCGCCCTGGCCGAGCAGGGTATCCCAACCCTGGGGGAGCGAGGCGACGACGTCGTCGAATCCCGTCAACTGAGCCGCCCTCTCCAACGAGGTACCCGGAACCGACTCGGGTTCGTCGGGTAGACCGAGGTTGTCCCGGACGGTTCCGGGCACGATGGCCGGACGCTGGGGCACCCAGGTGATCTGCCGCCACCAGGATTCCTGCTCGATCGTCTCCAGCGGCTGGCCCGCGACTGTCACCTTGCCGGAGCTCGGTTCAAGCAGGCGTAGCAGGACCGACGCCGTCGTGGACTTTCCAGAACCTGAAGGGCCGCGAAGCACGGTCAATTGGCCGGGCTCGATGACTGCATTCAGGTGGTGCGGCGCAATGGTGGCTCGTCCCGGCGCTTTGACGGAGAGATCGGAGATCTCGATCCTGCTCGTCCGCAGATCGGGCGCGGGGACGGTTCCCCGGCCAACGGAGATGGGCTCCTCCAGGATCTCGAAAACCTGCTCCGATGCGGCAACTCCATTGGCGGAGGCGTGGAACTGCGAACCGACTTCGCGCAGTGGCTTGAAGACCTCGGGGGTCAGCATGATGATGGCGAGCCCGGCGAAGAGATTGAGGTTGCCGTAGACAAGGCGAAGGCCTACCTCTACGGCGACGAGTGCTGTGGAGATGGTGGCGAGGAACTCCAGCACGGCGCCGGAGAGAAAAGCGACGTAGAGGGTCTGCATGGTCTTGCTCGCGTAGTCGTCGCCGAGATTCTTCACGCGGCGGCGCGGGCCTTGCTCGCGTCCTAGAGCCTTGAGGGTGGCGAGGCCCGCCAGCAGATCGAGAAGCTGTTGCCCGAGGCGCTGCATGGAGGCGAGCCGGGCCTCGGAATAGGTCTGTGTCATGCGTCCGACGAGGATCATGAAGATCGGGATGAGCGGTATACAGACGACGATTGCCACGGCGCTGATCCAATCGAGCCACAGGATCACCGCCAGTGTCGTGGGGGTGACCGTCACCATGAGGATGAGCTGCGGAAGGAACTTCACAAAGTAAGGCTCAAGGTCGTCGAGTCCATCACTGACCAACGTGACCGTGGAAGAGGTGTGGCCGCGCGAGAGCCAACGGTCCCCGAGATTGCCCGCATGCTTGAGAACTCGCGTGCGCAGCTCCGCGATCACTCGCAGCGCCGCGCGATGGCCGTAGGCTTCCTGGAGGTAGGTCACGAGGAGACGGGCTACTATCACTCCGGCCAGGATCGCAACGAGATAGGCGACATCGGCGAAACCCTTCGTGCCTGTGATGACCGGGGAGATCGTGCCGGATATCAATAGTGTCTGCGCGATGACCAGCACGGCGGAGACAAGCCCGGTGACACCGAGCAGGGCGATGTACTTGCGTGTGTCCTTGGCGTAGGTGAGCAGGCGTCTGTCCAGTGGCTTCACTCGCTATTGACTCCTTGATAGAAGCGTCGTCGGGCACCGGGAGTGGTGTATCCGGATGCCGGGTCTGCTGGTCGGTGGCGTGGCCACCTCGGGCATTTCGTTGGTCTCGGAAACATTCGCAAGCGATGCTCCTCTCGACCTTCCTCATTGGTCGGTGGCGTGGCCACCTCGGGCATTTCGTTGGTCTCGGAAACATTCGCAAGCGATGCTTCTCTCGACCTTCCTCATTGTAGTCATCTATTTGGGATATAGGGCGAAGGTCCTAGGTGGTAGGAGTGGGTCCAGAAAAGGATATGAACTGCGGAAACACCGGTGGCGGGCGAACATTGCCGTCCGCCCGCCACCGGTTGTCCATAGGGACCGTATGCGGCAGTCGCCGCACGTCACGCGCTTGTTGCCATCAGGTGGTCTCGAAAGCGCGAACCTGCTTGGGATCCAGTCCTGGGGTCTCGTCCGGGAGATCCTCGAGATGGATCCGATGGGCGAACACCTTGTAGGACCAGAGGGTGTACCCGAGAACGATCGGAAGGAATACCACGACCACACCCGTCATGATGCCCTGGGTGGGAGCGGTTGCAGCGGCCTGTGTGATCGACAGCGAGTACGCGGGATCGATCGCGGACTTCATGACATCCGGGAAGATGGTGAACCAGATGAACACCACGGCCATGGCAATGGCCGCGAAGTGCGCCACAAACGCCTTGACCTCGTCACCCTTGTAGATCAATGCCAGAGCGGTGATGAGCAGCAGAGCTGTCAGCACCAATGGGACGATCGAGAGACCGTTATTGGTGTAGCTGATCTGCGCCCAGACCGCCCAGACGGCGGTGATGAACGTGCCGGTGGCGAGAGCCTTCTTGGCAATCGCCTCCGCTCGGTTCTTCAAGTCGCCAGACGTCTTGATGGAGATGAAGAGAGCACCGTGGGACAGGAACAGCACCATGGTCATGAGGCCGCCCAGAAGAGTGAACGGCGTCAGTAGCGAGGCAAAACCTCCGGTCAGGAAGTGCTTGTCCACCGCGTCGAGTGCCGTGTTGACCTGATCGGCGGGAACGGCCTGGAAGACGCCGTCCTCGTAGTGGCCGACTTCGATCTGCATGCCCTGAACGAGGTTTGCGAACGTCACGCCCCACAGGATCGATACCGCCCATGCGGCACCGGTGTGGATGGAATCCCACCCGCTGCGCCATCCATCGGTGTTGATGGTCTTGCGCCACTCGATAGCGCAGATCCGGAAGATGAGCGCCACGAGAATGAGCACGAGGGGAAGGTACATTCCCGAGAACATGGTGGCGTACCACTCCGGGAACGCCGCGAAGGTTGCACCACCGGCGGTGATCAGCCACACCTCATTGCCGTCCCAGTGCGGGCCGATGGCGTTGAGGGTTGCGCGCCGTTCCTTCTCAGTCTTGGGCAGGATTTTCAGTAGCATACCCACACCGAAGGCGTAGCCTTCCAGAGTGAGATAGCCGATCCACAGGATCGCGATGAGGATGAACCAGAGAAGCTGGATGAATGTCATTTCCATGAGTGTTCTCCGATCAGTACACGAAGCTCGTCTGAGCCTCGGCGTTTGCGTCGTACTCGATGATCTTGCTCTTCGTGTTGATTCCCTCCATGGCATAGCGCCTTAGCAGCAACAGCCACACGACTCCGAGGGCGGTGTACAGAGCCGTGAAGACGGCCATGGAGGTCAGCACCATTGTCGCGCTCACGGAGCCGGAGACACCGAGGCTAGTCAACAGGTACACGTCGTTGTCGCCAGGGCTGACAACCCAGGGCTGGCGTCCCATCTCCTGAAGGAGCCATCCGACGGAGGATGCAACGAACGGCAGCGGAATCATCCACAGCCAGAACTTGCCCCACTTCTCGGAGCGGTTGATCGTCTTGCCTCGAATCTGCCACAGGCCGAGCAAGGAGAGCGCGATCCCGAGCATTCCGATACCCACCATGATGCGGAAGGAGTAGAAGGCAACCGTCAGATTCGGACGGTAATCCTGGTCGGGACCATAGACGTCGGCATACTTCTCCTGAAGTTCGGCGTTGACGTCGTCGAGACTGGGCAGATATGACTCAGGGCCGGAGAAGTGGTTGGTGGACATGAAGGATTCCAGGCCCGGGATGGGTAGCGTCAACTGCCAGCCGTCCGTGGAACGGGTATCCATGATGAGCGCCAGGTTGTGGCCCTCCCCGGATTCCATCGTTCCCATCATGGCGGCGGCCTTGGCTGGTTGGATATCCACGATGTGCTGGCCCATGAAGTGGCCGGTTCCGACCACGCTTACCGAGGAGATCAGCATCGCCACGAGGCCGATCTTGGCAGAGGGCTTCCAGTATCCGCGGGCCTCCTCCTCGTTGCCGCTCAGACGGACGGAACGGGCCATCCACCAGAAGGAGAGCGCTGCGACGACGGTTCCGGATATCAGGAATGCCGCAGAGATGGTATGGGCGAACTGGAAGAGGCTGGTCTCGTTGAACAGTACCTTCAGGAATCCTCCAGCGCCGTCGAGTTCTGCGCGTCCTGTTTCCGGGTTGACGACAGCGCCGGTGGGGTACTGCATGAACGCGTTCGCCGCCAGAATGAAGAAGGCCGAGATGATCGTTCCGATCGCGACCAACCAGATGGTGAGGTTGTGAACCTTGGGGGAGAGGCGGCCCTTGCCGAAGATCCACAGCCCGAGGAAGGTGGACTCTAGGAAGAAGGCGAGGAGCGCTTCGAAGGCGAGTGGTGCGCCGAAGATATCACCGACGAAGCGGGAATACTCCGACCAGTTCAAACCGAACTGGAACTCCTGGACGATACCCGTGGCCACGCCGAGGGCGAAGTTGATGAGAAGGATCTTGCCGAAGAAATCGGTCACCTTCTGCCACTTGGGATCTCCAGTCTTGCGCGTCTTCGTCTGCATGATAGCTACGAGGGTGGCCAGTCCGATGGTCAGTGGTACCTGAAGGAAGTGATAAACCGTCGTGATACCGAACTGCCACCGGGCGAGGTCGAGGGCATCTAACACGTGAACACCTTTCGAACGACCTGTGAAAGTTAAGGACAATGTCGCGAAGTACTCTAACAGAGGACAGGACCCAGATCCCTAACGTTTCAGGGGAAAGTGCCGCTTGAAGTGTTGCGCCGGCCGATTCCCCCTCGGTGGAGATATACGCTTACAGACCAATTCTCGCTCAAAGTGTGGACTCTTTCCAGTAAATCGGGATTCTGGAGTTGCCCCAAAAATGAGGACTGACGTCACTTTTCAACACGCCGAGAATGCACGCCTCTATGAGGCATATCGCTCAAGTGTTGGGGTGTTTTGTGCGGGTGTGCGACAATAGGTCGTGGAGCTGGATGTACCCGCATCGTCCGGCATCTCGACCGCCTGATCCAGTTGTACTGTGCGCCGCTGTTGCGCCGCCGCCGGTGCTGGATATCGGCTCGAGTAGTAAAGCTTTCCGCGGTATTGCCGCGATAACTGGTCCGTTTCGGATACGTGGATGAGGGGCGTAGCCATCGGACAGGAGAGTGCGAATACGTATGGCTGATCAGGCCACGACGTCGGAGCGCCCTGAGCGTTCTGGCACAACTGAACCCACTGCAGAATCGACGACCCGGCTTTCCGGGGCCCAAGCTGAGAAGGCCGAGGCTAAGAAAGGCACCGGTCGGGCACCGGCGAAGAAGTCCTCCTCCAAGTCTTCGGCCGCTGCCAAAGCGAAGAAAGTCAAGGAGCAGATCGACGCCGGATCCGACGTCTCCGGTGCGATAGCCGCTTCTCTCGCCGAACTCGAGGCGGAAGCCCCCAAGCGCACAGCCTCTCGGCAGGGGCCTGCGGAGGCGAAGGACAATCTCGTGGATGGCCTCATGCAGGCGATCCAGACCAAGGAGGCCGACCACGTGCCCACCAAGGCCAAGGGCAAGGGGGCCGCGTCAGACGGCGAGGAACCGAAGGACGGCAAGAAGGCCGCGGCGAAGCAGGCGGGCTCGAAGAAATCCAAGAAGGCGGCGCCCGAGACCTCCACTGGAGAAGCGCCAGCGGATTCCGGTGCCGAGCAGGACAGTCAGAAGAAGACCGCCGCGAAATCCAAGACGGCGAAGTCGAAGAAGCCCGCCACGAAGAAGGCCTCTGCGAAGGAGAAATCGGCAGCCTCTACCTCCACATTCTCCTCCGAGGATGTCTCCACGCCGGCGCCGGTACCCTTTGCTCCAGCCATGACGGCGCTGCTGTTCCAAGAGCCGGATGTGGCTCGAGCCCGTCCGCGCCGCAACAAGCCGGCCGCCGTGAAAGAGGAAGCTCCAGCTCCCGCGACTGAGACTCCTGAGTCGAGCACGGTAGCGGCCGATTCGTCCGACACGGGGGAGAACAACGCCTCTGAGACACCGCGCCGTAAGCGCGGCTCGCGTGGACGAAGGAAGAACAACGAGGAGAGCCCCGAGCAGAACTCCTCGGAGGCCGTCGAGGAGCCATCGGAGGAGAGCACAGAGGAATCTCCCACCGAGCAGGAAGCCCCCGAGTCCGCTCCGACCACCCGCCGTCGGCGGCGCCGTCGCAGTAGCGGTTCCAGTGGTAGCAGTGGGTCCAGTAACGAATCGAACGACGAAGTCACCGCCCCCAAGGGCTCGACCCGCCTGGAGGCGAAGCGCCAGCGCCGTAAGGAAGGCCGCGAGGCCGGACGCCGCCGTCATACCATCACGGAGTCGGAATACCTGGCGCGCCGCGAATCGGTCAAGCGCGACATGCTCGTCCGAGAGCAGGACGGCCTCAACCAGATCGCCGTTCTGGAGGACGACGTGCTGGTCGAGCACTACGTCGCGCGGCACACCCAGGTGTCGATGGTCGGCAACGTCTACCTGGGTCGCGTACAGAACGTCCTGCCCTCCATGGAGGCGGCGTTCGTGGACATCGGCAAGGGACGCAACGCCGTTCTCTACGCGGGCGAGGTCAACTGGGAGGCTGCCGGACTCGAAGGCAAGCCGCGCCGTATCGAACAGGCCCTCAAGTCCGGCGACACGGTTCTTGTCCAGGTCACCAAGGACCCCATCGGCCACAAGGGCGCCCGCCTGACGGCTCAGGTCACCCTGGCTGGACGTCACCTGGTCCTCGTTCCCTCCGGTGCGATGACGGGGATCTCCCGAAAGCTCCCGGACAAGGAGCGTCAGCGCCTTAAGCGCCTGCTGCGCGAGATCGTACCCTCCGAGCACGGGGTCATCGTCCGCACCGCCGCCGAGGGCGCGAGCGAGGAACAGCTGCGCGCGGACGTCGAACGGCTGACCAAGACCTGGGACGACATCCAGCAGAAGGCGAAGTCCTACAAGTCGGCTCCGACCCTCCTCAAGGGCGAGCCAGAACTCGCGGTACGCGTTGTGCGCGACATCTTCAACGAGGACTTCAACTCCCTGAAGGTCCAGGGCAACGGGGCGTGGAAGACGCTTTCCGAGTACGTGGGCGAGCTCTCGCCGGAGCTGTCCTCCCGTCTGAACCACTGGACCTCGGACAAGGACATCTTCGCCGAGCACCGAGTGGACGAACAGCTCGCGAAGGCATTCGACCGCAAGGTGTGGCTACCTTCCGGTGGCACCCTGGTGGTGGATCGTACCGAGGCTATGACGGTCATCGACGTCAACACAGGCAAGTTCACCGGCGCCGGTGGCACCCTGGAAGAGACTGTGACCCGGAACAATCTGGAGGCCGCCGAGGAGATCGTGCGCCAGCTCCGCCTCCGCGACATCGGTGGGATCATCGTCGTCGACTTCATCGACATGGTCCTCGAATCCAACCGCGATCTCGTGCTGCGTCGCCTTATCGAATGCCTGGGCCGGGACCGTACCCGTCACCAGGTGGCCGAGGTGACATCGTTGGGTCTGGTCCAGATGACGCGCAAGCGCGTGGGGCAGGGGCTCGTCGAGGCCTTCAGCACCCCGTGCGAGGCCTGCGAAGGTCGTGGTTACATCCTGCACTCGCACCCGGTCGAGCGGGGCGACGGCGGCGGCGAGGTCCACCAGCGTCGTAACAAGAAGAACAAGCCTGCCAACTCCGCTCCGGAGCAGACATCGCACGACTCGGAAGAGGACGGTAAGCGCGATGGCATCAAGGCAGCCTTGAACTCCATCGCCGCGGCCGCAGGCAAGGCTCACGAGACCGGCGAGGAGGACGAGGCTCCCCGCACGCGTAAGAACGGCAACAAGAACGCTAAAGGGCGCAAGCGCGAGCGGGGTGGTTCCCAGAACTCGCAGGAGCAGGTAGTGAATCAGCCTTCCCAGTCGCGGGAGAGTGACGTCAACACGGATCGCTCCTCGGGCGGCTCGCCGCGTTCGGGAGAGAAGGACAGCCCGAAGGACGTCGTCAAGTCCTCGGAGCGGGGAAAGGCGCTGACCGCACCCGCTGCCTCCGCCACCAAGGAAGTAACGACTAAGCCCGCCGCGCTACGGAAGGCCGCGAGCCTACCCGTGGGCAAGGTGGGGGCATCCGCCTCCGAGCCCGAGAAAACTGGTGAGGCGAACAACGTGGAGGACAAGTCTGCACGTAAGTCCCGCAGGGCCGCCTCTTCGGGAACGATCACTCCTGGATCGGGGGCGACCGGGGCGATCCTGAGCTTCCCGGCCAACTAGTCCGTGGCATATCCCATAGGCTGCGGGGCCCGAAAGGGCCCCATCGGACTTGATTCGCACGCCTGGGAGTTAGTAACCTTTAGAGTCGGCGCGTTAATCCCGTGCCCGAAAGTCAACAATGCTCCGCATCAAGCGTGAGCAGCCGTAATCAACAGAGATGAGCAAGAACGTGGTTTACGCGATCGTCAAGGCCGGCGGCCGTCAGGAGAAGGTGTCCGTCGGGTCCGTCGTCGTCGTTGACAAGATGGAAGGACAGGCTGGCGAGACCGTCGAGCTGGAGCCCATCATGCTCGTTGACGGTGACAAGGTCACCACGGCTGCCGATGGCATTTCCGCAAAGGTAACCGCTGAGATCGTGCGTGAGGACAAGGGTCCGAAGATTTCGATCGTCAAGTACAAGAACAAGACTGGCTACCGCAAGCGTATGGGTCACCGCCAGAAGCTGACCCGCCTCAAGGTCACCGGCATTAAGTGAGCGATCGGGTCTCTCCCGGTTCCTCCGTCAACGATTTACTAGAGAGCAGGTTCTAGAGATGGCACATAAGAAAGGCGCCAGCTCCTCCCGCAACGGGCGCGATTCGAACGCGCAGCGTCTTGGCGTGAAGCGCTTCGGCGGCGAGGTCGTCAACGCTGGAGAGATCATCGTCCGTCAGCGCGGCACCCATTTCCACCCCGGCGTGAACGTCGGTCGCGGCAAGGATGACACCTTGTTCGCTCTGGCGGCTGGAAGCGTCCAGTTCGGCACCCGTCGTGACCGCAAGGTCATCGATATCGTGACTGCGGAGGCCTGAGCGGCTTCTCAGTTTCTCAAGTCATGAAGAGGTGGAAGGCGATGCCTTCCACCTCTTTGTCGTCACAGCGGGTTTGAGGCGGTCTCAACGCCGACTCGCCGCCTAGTCACGACGTCACGACACGGGTACAGAGTCGGCGCACGCCCCGACGCACAACCTGAAAACGCCTCCGAGGCCGATGCCTCGATTGCAGCTGGGCTCCCGCTTTTCGCTGTCCCACTCACTTTCAGATCCCCAAGTCGCCGCGAGGCGAGAGGAGAATCATGGCCAGTTTCGTCGATCGCGTTGTGCTTCATGTTCAAGCAGGAAATGGCGGAAACGGCTGCGCCTCTGTGCGCAGAGAGAAATTCAAGCCGCTGGGTGGGCCGGACGGAGCCAACGGCGGCCACGGCGGCGACGTCGTCATCGAAGTCGATCCGCAGGTGACGACCCTGCTTACATACCACCACACTCCCCATCAGAAAGCGGAGTCCGGAACACAGGGGGCGGGAGATATGCGCGCCGGCAAGAACGGCGCCACGCTCGTCCTCAAGGTCCCCTCGGGCACTGTGGTTCGCTCACCTCAGGGAGATGTGCTCGCGGATCTCGTAGGCGCCGGTGCGCGCTACGTGGCGGCTCGTGGCGGTGTGGGTGGCCTCGGCAACGCGGCACTCGCCTCTCCCAAGCGCAAAGCCCCCGGATTCGCGCTTCTCGGCGACGAGGGGGAATCCCGGGATGTCGTCCTGGAGTTGAAGTCCGTGGCGGACGTCGCGCTCGTGGGCTTCCCGAGCGCGGGAAAGTCCTCCCTGATCGCCGCGATGTCGGCGGCCCGCCCGAAGATCGCCGACTACCCGTTCACGACCTTGGTGCCCAACCTGGGCGTCGTGCAGGCCGGAGATGAGCGTTACACGATCGCAGATGTGCCCGGCCTCATCCCGGGCGCCTCCGATGGCAAGGGGCTGGGACTGGAGTTCCTCCGCCACATCGAGCGCTGCTCTGTGATCGTGCACGTGCTCGACTGTGCCACGCTGGAGCCGGGGCGCGACCCGATCTCCGACTACGAGCTCATCGAATCCGAATTGGCGGCCTACGCCGACCAGATCCCCCCGATGGATGACCGGGTGCCGCTCATGGATCGTCCGCGTCTGGCGGTGCTCAACAAGATCGACGTGCCGGAGGCGCGTGAGCTGGCGGAGTTCGTGCGCGAGGACCTCGAGGGACGGGGCTTGTCGGTATTCGAGATCTCCGCCGTCTCCCACGAGGGTCTGCGCCCGTTGTCTTTCGCCTTGGCCGAGACGGTGGCTCGTGCCCGCGTGGAGGCTCCCGCGGAGGAAGAGGCGCCCCGTATCGTGTTGCGCCCCCGGGGCCGCGACGAGGCCGCCTTCACCATCTCGCGTCGTTCGCGCTCCGGCGAGGATTTCTTTCTGGTGCGCGGCGAGAAGCCGGAACGTTGGGTCCGTCAGACGGATTTCGACAACGACGAGGCAGTCGGCTACCTTGCTGACCGTCTCAACAACATCGGTATCGAGAAGGAGCTGCTGCGCTGCGGCGCCAAGGCCGGCGACATGGTGGTCATCGGGCCGGAGGATTCCGGATTCATCTTCGATTGGGAGCCCACCATGCAGACCGGTGCGGAATTGCTCGGACCGCGCGGTTCGGATCTGCGTGTCGACGAATCCTCGCGTCCTTCCCGCAAAGAGCGCCGCGAGGCCTACTTCGATCGGATGGATGCCAAGGAGGCCGCGCGCCAGGAGCTGTGGATGGACCGCGAGGCTGGACACTGGACTGACCCGACGGACGATTAGTGGCACTATAGCTGTGTGAAGGCTCCACTCCTCAACCGCCACCTGCTGGGTCAAGCGAAGCGTATCGTCGTCAAAGTCGGATCGTCCTCGCTCACCCTGCCCGATGGCAACCTGAACTCGGTGCAGCTGGCCGAGCTGGCCGCCGTGCTCAGCGCCGCCCATATGCGCGGCCAGCAGGTGGTGTTGGTCTCTTCCGGCGCGACAGCCGCTGGCCTGGCGCCGCTGGGGCTCAATGGCAAGCCGGGGGAGATGCCGCTGCACCAGGCGGCCGCGATGGTCGGGCAGCTGCGTCTGATGGCGGCTTACCAGGCAGAGTTCGCCAAGGCGGGCATCACCATCGGCCAGGTGCTGTTGACGGCGGAGGACGTGGTCAACCGCAGACACTATGCGAATGCGCAGAGCGCGCTATCGACCCTGTTGTCGCTGGGGATAATCCCGATCGTCAACGAGAACGACGCGGTGGTGACGGACGAGCTCCGGTTCGGGGACAATGACCGTCTGGCGGCCCTGACCTCCCACCTGGTGGATGCCGATGCCCTCATCTTGCTCACCGACGTGGACGGGCTCTACACCGCGCCGCCGCGAGTCGCGGGTTCGAAGCTGATCTCCGAGGTGAGCGCCATGGGTCAACTGGAGAGCTTGGAGATAACCAGCCGCGGTTCGGCGGTGGGAACCGGGGGCATGCGTTCGAAGGTGGATGCTGCCGATCTCGCGTCGTCCGGGGGAGTGTCCGTCCTGCTGACCTCCGCGGAGAATATCGGACCAGCGTTGGACGGCGAGAACGTGGGAACCTGGTTCTACCCGACCGGACGCCGTTCTTCCGCTCGTCACCTGTGGTTGGAGCATGCGGCCCAGGTGCGGGGCAAGATCATTGTCGACGACGGCGCCGCCGCCGCACTTCGCCGCCGTGGCACTTCTTTGCTGCCGGTGGGCGTGATGGCTGTGGCGGGGCGTTTCGCCGCTGGCGACCTTGTGGAGATTCGCGAGACGGGCGGGCGTGTGATCGGGCGGGGACTATCCGGCTTCTCCTCAGAGGACTTGGCGCGCATCGCGGTCAATCGTGAAGAAGCTCACGGCTTGCGTCCGGTGGTCCACGTCAACGATTTGGTGCGTAGCAGGACGCGTGAAACAAAATAGTTTCGGCTTCGCTAGCATGATATAAAGCGGGCTGTTTCCTAACATCTTGGAATATGACATGGTGGCCGTCTTCTTGAGTCTTTCCACGCGTAACTACGGTCAAGTAACTTAGTGCGCCGATCGTATGCCCGCTTTCTTCGACGGTCTCGAAAGTCCGTGAAAACGGTATGAAAAGCAGGCTACTTTGCGCAATCCCGCCACTTTCGGCCACCCATGAGGCTGCTAGCACCTCAATCGTGACATCGTCCACTGTTCACCATGTCCGTCTTGCTATACGGACGAGGAGCTGTTTACTCTAACTGCGTATCCACCAAACGGATACATCCCGTCACGAGCGGGTATCTCCTCAACACAATGTGCTGGAAGGGATGAAAGCAATGGCTCAGCCTATGACCATGAGAAACCAAGACGATTCTGCTTTCATGCATTCCCTTCATCATGTGTGCGCCTATCGCCGAATGTGCAAATAACCCTGCACCGGTGAACAGAGCCGGACTACTCCTCCAAGCGTTCTGCGCTAACAGCCGAAGTACAGACCTTGTTCCAAGCACATGCAGTGAACGGATAACAGACTATGACAGTCCAACTGACCACCATCGATACCCCTGGCAGTAGCGAAACCCGAGCGCAGGAGCGCATCACCGAAGCATGCATCGGTGTCGATCTGACACTCCTCGGTGCGGTCTCCGCCGAGGAGTACGCTTCGCTGGGTCTTGACCTTCCGGTGGAATACGTGAGCTTCCCCAAGCTCGCCTCGTGCGCTGGAGCGGCATGCTCCGGTGGCCTCGACTTCATCTCTCTTGGGAAAGAGTTCCAGACCCGCTCCGACCGGACCAGCGACATGGATGCGGTACGCACGATGGCGCGGATTCTCGACGCCGGTGAGGGTGGCTTCTCCGCGGAGGTTCCCGCAGACAGGGAGAGCTTCGAGGAGGCCATCGGTTTGCTCGCGCGGCAGCGCGACGGATGGGGCTGCATCGAGGTCTCTGTGGTGGACAACGCGGACGTGGAACGTCTCGCCCCGGCCGCAGCGCAGGCACATGCGAATGGTATTCAGACATCGGTGCGCGTTCTGGTGGACGATCTCGCCGACATCGACCTCGCGGCGCTCGTCGCCTGGGCGGATTCCGTCCGGCTGGTGACCTCGGATCCGCACAAGGCCCGCGAGGCACGTTTCGCGCTGCGTTCGGAGGCTCAGCGTCAGAAGAGGGAGCTCAGCATCCTCGTTGAGATCGGGATCGTGATCTCCGGCAGCCAGCAGGCAGCGAACGAGCGTGCCCTTCTCGTGGAGGCGATGCAGGGTGCGCCGGCGTTCGAGGGCCGCGCACGAGTTGTCGGGACCGTCTACGACGTTGCCGATATGGTCGAGTCATGGATCGGTCTCGGCGCCGCCGACGGCGTCATCTTCCTGCCCGCGTCGCTTCCGACGGATCTCGCCTCGGTCATACGCGGTGTGCTTCCCTTGCTGAAGGCCCGTGGCACTTCGATGGCCGCGTAGACGGAACTACTTCGATAATTCGATAAAGGTGTGGCCCGCAGAGAATTCTGCGGGCCACACCTTTATCGAATAGTCTTCTTCGGTTTCCGAACGTCGCGGACGTCTATCCGTCCTACGACTGGAGGGAAGACCTACTTCTGGGCGTCCATCTCCGCGATCTTGGCGCGAACGGCGTCCATGTCCAGCTCGTTGACCTGCTTGATGAGATCCTCCAGGGCGGGTGCGGGAAGTGCTCCGGCCTGCTCGAAGACGCGGATTCCATCGCGGAAGGCCATCAAGGTAGGAATCGCCGAAATGCCGAAGCTGGCGGCGAGATCCTGCTGGTCCTCGGTGTCAACCTTGCCGAACACCACATCCGAGTGGGTCTCGGAGGACTTCTCGAAGATCGGGGCGAACTGGCGGCATGGACCGCACCAGGAGGCCCAGAAATCCAGAAGAACAGTGCCGTCCTTGACTGTCTCGTTGAAGTTCTCTGCTGTGACTGCGATGGTTGCCATATCTACCTCTCGTGAACTGGCGGCCCTTCTGACCGGTCCTTACTAGGGAACGTAACCGGCCCTCCCGCTATTCCCTGCACCCGTCACCGAGGGTGACGAGTGAGAGGAGCATCCGCCGTTTTATTGTTAACTCAGCCGCGGCTTCAGCGATTAGCCGCAAAAACCCGTAGGCTTGAGACATGGCAGGAATGACACCGGTTGAAGGCGTTGAGGCGGCGGCCCGACGGGCCCAAATTGCCTCGCGGGATCTGCGCGAGGCCACCAGCAGTATCAAGGATGCGTTGCTGCGTGGGATCGCTGACTCCCTTGAGGCGTCCGTCCCCCGGATCGTTGAAGCGAACGCTCGGGATATGCAGACGGGACGCGACGAGGGGATGAGCGAAGGGATTCTGGATCGTCTTCTTCTGACCCCCGAAAGAGTCGCCGGCATCGCGGACGCCGCCCGGCATGTCGCTTCACTTCCGGATCCCGTGGGGGAGGTAGTGCGCGGTCAGCGCCTTCCCAACGGTCTTACGCTGCGTCAATTGCGCGTGCCTATGGGCGTCATCGGAATGATCTACGAGGCTCGTCCCAATGTGACCGTCGACGCGGCGGCTCTAGCGCTCAAGGCGGGATCGGCCGTGTTGTTGCGTGGAGGCCGCGCGGCGCTCGAAACGAACGCGGTTCTCGTGGACGTGATGCGCGACGTCGTCGTCGGCAACGGATTCAACGCGGATCTGGTGCAGACGATAGACGAGTACGGACGCGAGGGTTCGGTGGCCCTGATGCGTGCACGCGGTCTGGTGGATCTGGTGATTCCGCGGGGCGGAAGTGGGCTTATCCAGACCGTGGTGCGCGAGAGCCTCGTACCCGTCATCGAAACCGGCGTGGGCAATTGCCACGTCTACGTGGATCGCGCCGCAGACCTGAAGAAGGCGCTTGCGATCGCCGTCAATGCGAAGACGCACCGCCCCTCCGTATGCAACGCGGCGGAGACCCTGCTGGTTCACAGAGAGGTGGCCGCAGAGTTCCTCCCTGACGTGCTGCGGGAACTTGCCGAGCGCGCCGTCGTACTGCACGGATGCGAGGCGACCGTGCAGTTGGCTCCGGAGGGCATCGCCGTCGCTCCCGCCACCGAAGAGGACTGGGAGACGGAGTATCTCGCTCTCGAGATGGCGGTCCGCGTCGTGAACTCGGAGGAAGAGGCCATCGAGCACATTCGCAGCTATTCCTCCGGCCACACCGAGGCCATCGTCTCTCAGGACATGGCGGCTGTCCGCCGTTTCACCGCCGCGATAGACAGCGCCGCCATTATGGTGAATGCCTCGACGCGCTTCACCGACGGTGGTGAACTGGGACTGGGCGCCGAGATCGGTATCTCCACGCAGAAGCTTCATGCCCGCGGGCCGATGGGCCTGACCGAACTGACAACCACCACGTGGATTGTCGAAGGGGATGGGCATGTTAGAAACTAACGTTCATGTTCCCATACGGAAGATCCCCGGCCGTGCACGGCGCATCGGGATCATGGGCGGAACGTTCGATCCCATCCATCATGGGCACTTGGTGGCCGCTTCGGAGGTGCAGAACCGGTTCGGACTGGACGAGGTCGTGTTCGTCCCGACCGGGCGTCAACCTTACAAGAGTGACCGCGATGTGACGATCGCCGAACATCGCTATCTGATGACGGTGATCGCGACGGCATCGAATTCGCGATTCTCGGTATCCCGGGTGGATATCGAACGCGAAGGATGGACCTACACAATTGATACACTGCGTGACCTGAGGCGTTTCTATCCGGATGCGGACTTCTACTTCATTACCGGGGCCGATGTCCTTCCCGATATTCTGGGATGGAAGGACTCGAATGAGCTGTGGGAGATGGCGCACTTCGTGGGCGTGACTCGGCCGGGTCACAACCTCGATATCACGGGATTGCCGCCTGATAGCATCACGGTGATGGAGGTGCCCGCGATGGCGATTTCCTCGACGGATTGCCGTAAGCGCGTTGAACACGGTGCTCCGATCTGGTACCTGGTGCCGGACGGAGTTGTACAGTACATCGCCAAGTACCGCCTCTATCAGGAGCCTGTTGATCTGCAGGGTGCTGAAGTATCCTCGGCGCGGAAGGAGAAAAGCGAATGAGTGAGGAGACGCCACGTCTCTCCCGGCGTGAGTTGAGGGAGAAAGGGCTGCTCAAGCCCGTGACGGAGGGTACCTCTCCCGTTGAAGAGCTCACCCGCACGCAGGAGTTGAGCCTCCATCGGCTTTCGCGCAAGGAGATGCGCGAGCGGGAGACTGCCAGCAAATCAGCGGTCGATGCCGAGGTCGAAGCGGCGAAGCAGGCCGCTGCCGAACGCGCCAAGTCGCAAAAGGATGCGGAGACCGCAGCTCGCAAGGCCGCGGCTGACCGCGCCGCGGCGGAGGCTGCCGCGCGAGCGGCCGCTCAGCGTGAGAAGGCTGCCCAGGAGCGGGCCGCACAGGAGCAGGCTGAGCAGGATGCTCAAGAGGCTGAGGCCGAGCGCGCTCAGGCTGAGCGCGAGCGTATCGAGGCCGAGGAGGCCGTGGCCGCCGCTGCCGAGCAGGAGCGCCTGGCCCGTGAAACGGCGGAGCGAGAGAGGCAGGCGCAGGGAGCGCCCGTTCGCAAGGCCGAAGAGGGACGGCGCAGCGTCTTCGATCGTTTCGTCAAGGATTCCGGTAAAGGTTCGCGGAAGGGCGGTGGCTCAGATCGTGGCGGGGATTCCGCTGGCGATCTCGGTGTGGATGCGGCGGCGATGCCGGAGGCGACCGGAATCGAATCGTTGGAGGAATCGGACGGCGATGACGGCGTGCGCGGCACCGGAGCCTTCGTCGGCGGCATCGCAGCGGCTGGCGGCGCTGAGACCGGGCGCGAGGTGAACGCCGCCGATATCGCCGATATTGCCGAGCGTAAGGACACTGAGGACGAAGACGGGGGCCAACACGAGGACGCCGATGAGCGAGAGCAAGATATCGACGAACTCACCGACACCTCCGCGGGCGGCAGCCTGCAGGACCGCTTGTTGGCACGGGTGCGTAAAGGCGGATTCACATCCGCTAGCGCGGCTTCGGCGGCCAGTGCCGGAGAGCCTTCGGAGAGCGCTGTCAGCGCCACCAGTGCTGAGGCAGTGGAATTCGATGGCCTACTGCGCGGGGAGCTGACGCTCGCGGACGCCGTCGCGGCGGGGTCGGCCGCAAGTCCGGCTGAGAGTGATCGCGCCGAGAAGGATACTGAGAATGGCGATAGCCGGGCGGAGAACTTCGCAAACGAGGACGACGCCGTCTTGGCCAACCCGAATGCTCAGGTAGAGCCAATGCCCGAGCTGGAAGCCGAATACGGAGCTTCCGATCTGCAGGAGGATAAGCCTCGCGGCGTACTCATGACTATCATCGGCGTGCTTATCGGACTGGTCGCAGGGTTGATCGCCGGATTGGCGATACGAGCCGCCTTATCGAACAATTCCGACGGCGAAGTCGCGCCGAACGATTCCGTGGCAGTGGTTCAGACATGGAATCCAGCTCAAGAGGAGAACAGTGACTGCATCTGAAGAAATTAAGGAATACGCCAGGCTGGCGGCCGAGGCCGCCGCGGAGGTCAAGGCCACGAGTATCGTCGCCATCGACGTCTCCGAGCGGCTGATTCTCACCGAGGTGTTCCTTGTCATATCGGGGTCCAGTGACCCGCAGTTGCGCGCGATCGTCAACGGTGTTGAAAAGGCGATGCACGATGCCGGTGTCAAGAGGCAGCGCAGGGAGGGTCTCGAGTCCGAGATTCACTGGGTGCTCCTGGACTTCGGAGACCTTATCGTGCACGTGCAGCGTGATGAGGATCGAGAGTTCTACGCGCTCGAGAAGCTGTGGGGCGATTGCCCCGTCATTGATCTGGGCATCTCGCTCGAGGCCGATGAGCCGAGCACATTGGATCGCCTGCTGGCAGGGTCTGACGAATGAGCGCCAGTCGCGTCATCCTGTGGCGGCACGGGCAGACTGACCTCAACGTACAGGCCCGGATCCAAGGTTCCCAGGACTTTCCTTTGAATGATGTGGGCAGGGCGCAAGCGGCAGCGATCTCCAAGGAGATCGCTGCGATGGAGCCTGTGCGCATCCTCAGTTCTCCACTGTCCCGCGCGTCTGATACTGCTCAGTACGTTGCGGACCGCGTGGGTGTGCCCATCGAGTTGGATTCGCGCCTGCGAGAGCGCGACTACGGGGAGTGGGAAGGGCTGGATGGATCCGAGATCCACGCCCGCAATCCCGAGCAGCATCAGGTGTGGCGCGACGGCGGGCATCCCAGCGGGCTCGGTATCGAGCGCAATACCGCCGTGGGGCAGAGAGTCGCCGCGGCGGTCAACGAGGCCTCTGAGCAGATGGAGGATGGCACCCTTCTCGTCACCGCGCACGGGGCGGCGATCCGTGCTGGCGTGGCGGCGTTGCTCGATCTGTCCAGCGACGTTTGGACGGGCCTGCGAGGCCTGGACAACTGTCACTGGGCGCTGCTCGTTCCCCAGAGCAACCGCAATCCCAAGTGGTGTCTGATGTACTACAACCAGATGATCGCTCCGCAGAATGCCGCGGAGTTGACGCTCCAGGTCTCCGATATGTTCCGGTAATGAGCGGAGCGTCCGCGACAACAGATCTGCGTGGTGCGAATCTCAAGAAATCGCGTCGGATCAATTTGTGTAGCGGATAAGGGCTCTGTAAAGTAATACAGGTCCGAGGGGCTATGGCGCAGTTGGTAGCGCGCTTCCATGGCATGGAAGAGGTCCGGGGTTCGAATCCCCGTAGCTCCACTCTCAAAGTGGCTTGATACCGCCACTTGCTAGCATCCTCAAGAACTGACGGCTACAGCTTCGGCTACGGAACCAAACGTAACCGAATAGAATTTGAGGCCGACTCATGACTGAGCCCAAGCCCTATTCGCTCAGGACCGCATGACTAAGCAGCGCGTCCAACTCCATCCTGCACCGGGAGCCAACCCAACAACGGAACGCTTCTTCACGCCCGACGCGGACGCGCCGGGTAACGAAGATCGTCGGGCCAAAGGCGCAGGGCTTGAGTCGATCTGGGTTCATCCGGCCGTGAATCCCGTGCTGTTCTCTGCAGTTCAATGAATTGAGACGTCTTTAGTCGCCTTGGCGTTGAAAATGTGTCCAGCCGGTCCAGCCGCGTTCGGCGAGGAGTTCGAGGAGCTCCGTCGCTGCGGGGGCGGATTGCTCCATGGTGGTGTCCATGAGTTCGATGAAGGCTTCATCGAAGCTGTCGACGTTGAGCTCGCCGGCGTCAGCGGCTCGTGTGAGGACACGGTCGAGGATGTCGGCGGCCTCGACGAGGCGGGGGTCGCCGGGGGTGAAGTCGAATGCCTGGCTGAAGAGTTCATAGAGCCGCACCATATCCGGGTCGTCGAGGTCGCGATGTTTGCCTCTCATCATGTCGTCGATCTGGTCGGGAAGCTGTGCGGCCACCATGATCCAGGCGTCGCGCTCGTGCTCGATATAGCGTTCGTCAACGCCCAACCGACGAAGCCGGTTGAGGTATCCAACCACGCTTTCGGGGAGCGCGAGGGTATCACCGGTTGTGAGTTGCGCGAGTCGTTTCCGCGTGGCTTGGATTCGGCGGGCCTCGTTTCGCAGACGTTCATCGATCTGCCGCACGCTCGCAGCGAATTCATCCGGCGCTGCATCCAGCAGCGTCTCGACTCTGGCAAGGGGAACTCCGGCGCTGGCGAGAACATGGATGCGGATGAGCCGCACTACTGCGTCGGCGTCGTAGCGCCGGTAGCCGGAATAATCGCGCGGCGGCTCAGGCAGCAGGCCCACTTTGTGGTAGTGCCGGACGGTGGCGATGGTCACACCGGCGTAGGCGGCGAGCTGTCCGATCGTGAGCATCGAGCCACCCCTGTTCTAGGAGAACTTCTTCCGATACATCATTATCGCAGCCGCATAGGCGACGGCGATGATTCCGATACACCAGGTCAGCGCGACCCAGATGTCGCCGCCGACAGGCTGCTGAGTGAACAGGCTGCGGATGGTGTTCACGATCGAGGTCACCGGTTGGTGCTCAGCGAACCAGCGTACTGGGCCGGGCATCGACGCGGTGGGCACGAAGGCGGAGCTGACGAAGGGCAAGAAGATCAGCGGGTAGGAGAAAACGCTTGCTCCTTCGACCGACTGCGCGGACAGAGCAGCGATGATCGCCACCCAGGTGAGCGCGAGGGTGAACAGCAGCAGGATGCCCGCGACGGCGAGCCAGCCAAGCACTCCCGTACGGGTGTAAAACCCCATTACCAGCGCCACAACGATTACGACGGCGACCGAGACGATGTTCGCCACGAGTGAGGTAACCACGTGCGCCCAGAGCACCGAATTGCGGGCGATGGGCATCGAATGGAAGCGATCGAAGATGCCGCTCTGCAAGTCGGTAAATAGTCGGAGCGCGGTATATGTGATGCCCATCGCAACGGTCATAAGCAGAATTCCCGGCAGCACATAGTCGACATAGCCGCCCGATACGGTGGGCTGACCGGTGGTGACGGAGCCGCCGAGGACGTAGACGAAGAGCAACATGATCGCGATCGGCATGATTGCCGTCGTGATGATGGTGTCGGGGCTGCGTGTGATGTGCTTCATCGACCGTCCGGTGAGCACCGTGGTGTCCGTGAGGAAGTTGGTGGCCATGCCGGTTACTCCTGTTCTTCCGTGTTCCACGTTCCAGCATCCGTGCTGCCGATAAGTGCGAGGAAGACATCTTCGAGCGTTGGCTGCTTCTCGACGTACTCGACCTTCGTGGGAGGCAGAAGCCGCTTGAGCTCTGCGAGAGTACCTTCGGTGAGGATGCGGCCCTCATGGAGGATCGCGATCCGGTCGGCCAGCTCTTCTGCCTCATCGAGATACTGGGTGGTCAGCAGCACCGTAGTACCGCCGGACGCGAGTTGTCTGATCGCGTTCCATACCTCGATGCGCCGTTCCGGATCCAAGCCCGTGGTCGGTTCATCCAAGAACACGACCGCTGGGTCACCGATGAGGCTCATCGCGATATCGAGGCGGCGACGCATCCCTCCCGAATACCCCGACGCGCGGCGCCCACCCGCCTCAATCAATGCGAATCGCTTCAACAGCGCGTCAGCGATCTGACCAGGGTTCTTCACATGGCGCAGCTTGGCGACGAGCAGAAGATTCTCACGCCCGGTCAGCATCTCGTCCACCGCGGCGAATTGCCCTGTCAGACTGATCGACTCTCGCACCCGACCGGCCTGCCGGACGACATCGAAGCCCGCCACCGACGCGCTGCCACTGTCGGCTTTCAGGAGCGTTGAGAGGATGCGCACGAGAGTGGTCTTTCCCGCCCCGTTCGAACCGAGCAGAGCGAATACCGAGCTTCTCTCAACCTCGAAATCAACACTCTTGAGTACTGAAACCCTCCCAAACGACTTCTCGATATTAGTGACTTGGATCATCGGCCCGTTCATTGTGTAACCCCGGACCCGGACAGCATCATCAGCCTCATGACTACTTCCTCCATTTTCATCGCCACCGCATGGCAGAACTGTTGACGCAACCAGGATGCAGGGTTGACGCAGGATCAAGGTCAAGCCCGACTCGCTGTGGCTGACGTTCTGCCTGTCGCGAGGCACCCTCGCTCATGTAATGCGACATCGCATCTGCGTTACGCGCTCGCGCGGATTGACTACGAGAGCTGGTCACCTATCAACTTTCCTTTCCCGATCTGAGACCGTGAAAGGCCATTCTTTGGCGAACCAACCTCGACGCGAGTCGAGGGGGGTATCTGGCCGTCGATCTCAAAGTATCGGGAAGCAACGCTTCGGCGCTGTTCCGGCGGCGAAGATGTAGATCAGCAGCGGCAGGCGGGTGGTCCATATGAGTACTCCTTCTCCACGGAAGGGAACTCCGCTTGGTGGGGGTACTGGGAGAGACTCCCACCCAGAGCATTGGACGTTTAGTGTGGAAGGCACAGGTGGCGCCACTGTGCAGACCGGACCAGTAAACGATGGTCCACGCGGCCAGCCGTCGCCCCGAAACCCCGACGGAAGGACTCGCCATGAGCACGATCGCGATCATCGGAGCCGGCCCCGGACTCGGCCAGGCCACTGCCCGCCGCTTCGGCCGCGAGGGCTTCTCCGTCGCTCTGATCTCTCGGGCCCAGGCCCACGTCGACGAGCTTGCCCGTCAGCTGACTGGTGACGGTATCACCGCTCGCGGCTACGCGGCGGATGTCCGCGACCCGCAGAGGCTGCGTGCGGCCCTGGATGCTGCGGCCGCCGAGCTTGGCTCGGTCGAGGTCCTGCAGTACAGCCCGGTACCGGCCAAGGACTTCATGAAGCCGGTGCTCGAGACAACCGCTGAAGACCTCGTCGGCCCGATCGAGCAGTCGGTGTACGGGCCGGTCACCGCCGTCCAGCACGTGCTTCCGGGGATGAGGGAGCAGGGGCACGGCACGATCTTGTTCATCAACGGCGGCAGCGCGGTGACTCCGAACGGAAACGTGACCGGCACCTCGATTGCCTTCGCCGGCGAGTCCGCCTACGGTCAGATGCTGCACGATGCGCTCGCGTCGGAAGGCGTCCACGTCGCGCAGTTGATCATCCCGCGCGGCATCGGCGGCGGCGACCCTGATCACGAGCCGGATGCCCTCGCAGAGCGCATTTTCTCCCTGCACCGCGACCGTGGCTCGTTCCGCTCCTTCGTCGGTGACGAGAGCCGATGAAGGCCATGGTCGCTGGACGCGGCGACCCGAGGCCGGGCGACCGAGTCCTACGCCTCGAGCCCTGAACACCTGAGCTATCACGACATTCCGAGGAGACCCCTATGCCGATCACTGTCAACGCCTATGCTGCGACCTCCGCTACCGACCCCCTGGTGCCCATCACGATCGAACGCCGCGATGTTGGCCCTCACGACGTGCGCATCGACATTGAGTATGCCGGGATCTGCCACTCCGACATCCACACCGTGCGCGGCGAGTGGGGCCCGATCACCTACCCGCAGGTCGTCGGCCACGAGATCGTCGGCCGCGTCGCCGAGACCGGTTCCCAGGTCACGCGCCACAAGGTCGGCGACCGCGTCGGCGTGGGCTGTCAGTCCAACTCCTGCCGCACCTGCGAGCAGTGCAAGCAGGGCCACGACCAGTACTGCCTCAACGGCAACACCCAGACGTACAACGGTATCGACCCCGCCGACGGCTCGATCACCCAGGGTGGGTACTCGCAGGCGGTCGTCACGAACGAGGACTTCGTCGTCGCCGTGCCCGCCGAACTCGATGCCGCGCGGGTAGCCCCGCTGCTGTGCGCGGGCATCACCACGTATTCGCCGCTCAGGCACTGGAACGCCGGCCCTGGCACCCGCGTCGCCGTGATCGGCATGGGAGGGCTCGGCCACATGGGCGTGAAGATCGCCGCCGCCCTCGGTGCCGACGTCACCGTTCTCTCCCGCGGCGTCAAGAAGCGCGATGACGCGCTCGCCTTCGGCGCGACCCGCTACGTCGACACCACCGATGCCGAGGCCCTCGGCGAACTGGAGGGTAGCCTCGACCTGATCATCAACACCGTCTCGGCGGGCCTGGACATCGCCGCCTACCTGCGGCTGCTCGACGTCGACGGCGCGCTTGTGAACGTCGGAGCGCCGGCCGAGCCGTTCTCGGTTCCCGCCTTCGCCCTCGTACCCGCGCGGCGCATGCTCGCGGGCTCAACAACCGGTGGTATCGGTGAGATCGAGGAGATGCTCGCCTTCTGCGCGGAGCATGGCATCCTGCCCGAGACCGAACTCATCAGCGCCGGGCAGATCAACGACGCCTACGAGCGCGTGCTCGCCTCCGACGTGCGCTACCGCTTCGTCATCGACGCCAGCACCTTCGTCTGACTCCGATCGAGAAGAGACGATCGTGGTTCGCATCCTTGTCACGGGCTCGACCGACGGCGTCGGCCGAGCCACTGCCGCCTCTCTGCTCGACGACGGATACGACGTCGTCGTCCATGCCCGCAACAGGCGACGACTTGACGATATCGGGGACCTGATCGACGCCGGAGCCGCCAGCGTCATCGGTGACCTCGCCGACGCCGGGCAGGTGGAGGCCATCGTGGAGCAGGCGAACCGGATCGGGGGCTTCGACGCAGTCATCCACAACGCTGGAGTCATCGACGGCCCCGACCTGCTCCGTGTCAACGTCCTTGCGCCCTACGTGCTCACCGCGCGCGTCCCGGCCTCCCGGCTCGTCTACCTCTCCAGCTCCATGCACCGCGGCGGCCACGCTGACCTGTCCCACCTCGACGGAACCGGTGCTGGGGCCACATACTCCGACAGCAAGCTGTACGTCACGGCACTGATGGCGGCCGTCGCCCGACGCCGGCCGGATGTGCTCACGCACGCCGTCGATCCAGGCTGGGTTCCGACGAAGATGGGCGGTCCCTCCGCCAGCGACGACCCGGCCCTTGCCCACCTCACCCAGGCGTGGCTTGCGACGACAGACGATGCCGAGGCGCTCGTTTCTGGTCGCTACTGGCACCACATGCGTACCGAGAAGCCGCATCCGGCGGTGGATGACGAGGCATTCCAGGACGCGGTACTCGTCGCACTAGCCGAACGCACTGGCGTCGCGCTGGTAGACGCTTCATCGAGCACGACGTCCTAAACGGCGAAGAAGCACCACCTACCACACCACCACACACGACTCTGTTCACCGCCATCTCCGCTGCTTAGTACCGAAGCTCGGGTTCCTGTCGCCAACTCACCGCGCGAGTAGCCGGAAAGCCGGTGATGAACGAGGCATGCACGGGTGATCGATAGAAGCGCTCATGCGCGTCATCGGAGCACGACTACCCGACCCAATAGCGCTCGCATTGGTGCGCGCCGATGCCCCGATCGATTCCCCGCCGCACACCAGGCGATCTGGGCATCCAGGATGGCGATGGCCTGGGCCGGCCCCACCGGTGCGTCTCGCCGGGCCGGAATCCGCCCCTCACTGAAAAACCGTCCCGCACCAATGTGCGATTCCGAGCCCTGGCCCGCGACCAGGGATACGATCTGCCGCACTGCAGCCCACTGCTCGACGGACGCCGGAGCCATCAGCGTCTCGTCGATCGCCAGGCGTGCTAGAGGGCGGCGGCGATCATCACCGATGAAGTTGGCCCAGATACCGGCTCGTTGCGGTTTGCGGAAGTCGATGGCCGCGACTGCCGTGTAAG
This sequence comes from Actinomycetaceae bacterium L2_0104, assembly GCA_047501485.1. GTDB lineage: Bacteria > Actinomycetota > Actinomycetes > Actinomycetales > Actinomycetaceae > Ancrocorticia. The sequence goes on from JAZDRN010000001.1 coordinate 769,466, forward strand.
GCACCACTCGGCCTCGCGTGCGGATCAACTGCTCGGCTGGGGAGATGGTGAGTCGCGGCAGAAAGGCTCTGGTCAGCATGAACAGGGCAGTAACACCCAGACCGATAAGGGCCATCGCCACTGGCGACTCTCCAGACCCGAGCATCGCGATCACCGTCATCAGGGTGATGATTCCGATAGAGATCCAGAACCACCGCCCGAAGCCATAGTTGCAACGCACCATTGTGGGAAGCGGGGAGGACATTCCAGCCAGTGTAGCAGAGCTCCGAGTATGCCCCGCCGGCACCGATCACTACCTCCTTAACAGCAAGTCTTCTGGCGATCGTGCTGGTTACGGAGCATGACGCCGGTGCGGAACAGATGCACGCGAGCCGTGACCGTGTTGAAACCCGCCCTCGCTTCGACCCGATCCACCGATTCGCCATGGTCGTTCCGGCGGTACATTTTGAGAACCTGCCCAGGTGCGGCATTCAGCGTTCTACATCGGGCGTAGGTGTCGCTGAGATCAGTGAGGATGTCGGCGGTCGCCCGCGATGATCGGGAAGGATGCAAAAAGGCGGCAGACCGGGTATTGACAATAAAAATTGTCAAACATAGATTGTATTCATGGAAGATATTCAGGTCCTCACAGACACGACTGCCGTCGAAGTGGCCCTTGACCCGATCCGGGCATCCATTCTCAACGCACTGAACGAGCCGGGATCGGCGACGACCATCGCGGCCGAGGTTGGGCTCACTCGTCAGAAGGTGAACTATCACTTGAGGGCACTGGAGGCCCATGGGCTGGTGGAGCCGGTGGAGACCCGATCATGGGGCGGCATCACCGAACGCTTCGTGCGCCGTTCGGCCCGATGCCTTGTCGTGTCCCCGGACGTCATCCAGCGCACCGCCACCGACCCGGGGGAGATCTCCGATCATCTCTCGGCCGAGTACCTGATCGCGGTGAACGCGCGGGCAGTGTCCGAGGTCGGACGGATGGCTGGCGGTGCCACCCCCGGGAGGCGCCTGCCGACCCTCACCGTCGACACCGTCATCGGATTCCATTCACCGCAGGATCGCGCCGCGTTCGCATCCGAACTGCAGTCGGCGATCGCCTCGCTGGTCGCCCGCTATCATCACGACGACGGGCGCCGCCATCGACTGACCGTTACGTCCTACCCGCAACCAAAGGAGTCATCGTGACCAACCATGAACATCCAGATCGAGTCGAATACCGGGCCGAACATGTCTACGAGCTGCCGGCCAGCCCAGAACAGGTCTGGGATGCCATTGCGACCGCTGAGGGCATCTCGTCTTGGATGGTGCCGACTCGTCTCGACCCGCGGGTCGGCGGCAACGTTTCGTTCGACCTCGGAGACTTCATGTCCACCGGTGTGGTGATCGATTACAGGCCGAATGAACGATTCGCTTATGAAGAGCCTTGGCCCATCGCCGAGCGGGCTGAAGATGTGCCGCCACGGATGATCGCGTGGTTCGACAGCATCGGCGTGTCACTCTCGGAGGTGCACGAAGGATTGGCTCAGACCACTCCGATCGCAACGGAGTTCCTCATCGATGCCATATCCGGGGGCACCTGCGTTCTTCGCATCGTGACCAGCGCGTTCGGTAGCGGTGCCGATTGGGAGAACGAGTTCTTCTCAGAGATGGACATCAGCACGATCCCGATCTGGGACCGACTTGCGGCCCGCTTCACCACATAACGAAGGAGAAGTCTCATGAACATGTCCACTGCAATTGCCATCACGCCCATACACGTCGGAGACCTGCACGTGGACGGTGAGGAGATGCCCATCTACGTCCACCTCATCGATCATCCCCGGGCCCTCGTGCTCGTCGACACCGGGCTCACCCAGCTCCATCCAGCTGTCGCAGATCTCGATCCGCATATTCGCCCACTGAACGAGCAGCAGGGCTTCGATCTCGACGGTGTCGCTATCGTCGTCAACACCCATCTGCATTTCGACCATTGCGGTGGAAACCATCTGTTTGCGGGCAAGCCGATATACGTTCAACGGCAAGAACTCGAAGACGCTCGTAGTAAGAACGACTACACGATCGACGAATGGGTGGACCCGCCGGGAGTCAGCTACGTTCCTGTGGATGGAGAATTGGAGCTACTGCCGAGGATCCGGCTTCTGCCCGCACCGGGTCACACCCGCGGATCGCAGATCGTCGTGGTAGAGCAGGGAGAGCATCCGATCATCATTGCCGGCGACGCCTCGGTCTGGCATGGCGAACTCGACGATCCACGTACTGAAGGACAGCGGCGAATCCGTTCACTGTCGCCGGCGTCAGTGTGGATGACACACGCGCACGACCCCTGGCATCCGGGTGCATAGGCTCTCGACGGGAGAACCGCTGCTATGTCCGAACTGCCGGCAATGTCGGGTTCTGGCTCTTCGATTTACGACGACGTCGTCGTCCGTGGACGAGTATGTTTGCAGTGTCGTCGCAGCACGAGGGGGATCAGAATGACCACACGAGGGATCGACCATATCGGCGTCACCGTGCCCGATATCGATCAGGCCACCGCTTTCTTCACCCAGGCTCTGGGTGCGCAGACGCTCTACGATACCCTTCCCAAGGAGGACGGGCCGAAGACCGGTGATCAGCTCGACCAACGGCTCGGCGTGCCTCAGGGCACGGATCAGATCGCGATCCGGATGCTCAGATTACCGAACGGACCCGGGCTCGAACTCTTCGAGTTCTGGGGGCCACGCCAGGATAGCGCCGCGATCCCGAGCGATATCGGCTGGCAGCATGTCGCCTTCTATACCGACGATCTCGACTCTTCGCTCGCTGCCGTTATCGCCGCCGGCGGCACTGCGCTCGGCTATCCCAAGCAGCTGCCCTCGCTGGAAGCCGGCCCGCACAACCGCTTCGTGTACTGCCGAACCCCGTGGGGCAGCACCCTCGAGCTCATCTCCTACCCGGATGTCCAGCCCTACACGGCGAAGACCGACGCGCGCCGCTGGACGCCCTGAGCGCCGTCAACGGAAGAACGCCGCGAATCCGACCCGACGAATCTGCCCCGGTGAATCTGAGACTGCTGGTCACAGCGGCCCAGTCTGCTGGCTAAGTCAACCCCGTCGCAGTTCGTTCCAATCCGGTCGCGTCCGTCGCGCACACTCGCAATCGGTGGCCGTCGGGATCGGTGGCGACGAAGGTGTATCCGAACTCGAGCTCCGTCGGTTCGAGTAGCATTGCAATGCCGAGCCTCGTCCACTCATCGAATAGCCGATCCACCGTCGCTCGGTCCACATCGCTGAGGGACAACTCTCCGCCGCCCACATATTCCTCGGCGGCCGGCTCGATCTGATCGCGCGCCTGCAAACCGAGGGTGACGGTATCGGAGAGCGCGAAAACCGTGAAATCCTCGAATAGCTCGACGGGATCCGACTCGAGAATGAGCCGGTAGAACTCGGTGCTGGCATCGACGTCGCCCACGTAGAGGATCACACTGCGCGGAAGAAAGCTGGACATGGGGTTTCCTTTCGTCATCCACCGGCAGGGGTGTTGCATTGGGCCGGTTGCCTCCACGTTATGAGCTATTGGTGACATCCTTCGTCATATATATGACATGATCGAAGCATGCGGGCCGACCGACTGCTCTCGATCATCTGGATGCTGCGCGCGCAGGGGCAGCTTTCTACCGCGCAACTCGCAGAGCGGCTGGAGGTCTCCCGCCGCACGATCATGCGCGACGTGGATGCTCTATCCGCGGCGGGAGTCCCCGTCTATTGCGAACGTGGGCCTCGCGGCGGTGTGAGACTCCTACCCGGCTACCGGACCGATGTCACGGCCCTCAACAACGAGGAGAGCAGAGCGCTATTTGCCGGCGTGACCACGTGGGGAGCCGATTCGCTCGGGCTCGGCGAGGCGTTGGCCTCTGGGCTGCGCAAGCTTCTCGCCGCGGTTCCAGACAGTCACCGTCCCGATTCCTCGGAGGTCTCCGCGCGTATCGTGATCGATCCCCAGGGATGGTTACCGCAAACAGAGCGGGAGCAGACCGGGGAGATCTTCCACGCGGTCCAGGATGCGGTGTTCGCGCGGCTGCGTCTCCACCTGCGGTTCCGTCACAAGACGAAAGACTCGACACGCGACGCCGTCGTCGACCCGGAGGGACTCATCAGCGCGGGCCGGAGCTGGTATCTCTGCTGTTCTCATGAGGACGAAATGCTTTTCATCAAGGTCTCACGGATCGATTCCGCCGAGATCCTTTCCGAACCGTGTGTAGCGGGAGTGCAGGTCGACGTCGCCGCCGAGTGGAAGAAGCAACGGGAGCGTTTCCTCGAGCGGTTCGACCCCGTCCAGGCCACGGCCTGGATACGTCAGACTCGTTGGAGCGACATCCATGAATGGGCCATTCGCGTCATCGAGCCCGATCCGGTGCTTGATGCCGGATCTCGAGCGGGGCCCGAGACCGGAGGAGGAGACCCCGGCGAAGAATGGAGCCTGCTCGCACTGGAGTTCGTTGATCACCTGCACGCCATGACCGTCTTGCTACGGCTCGGGCCAGACGCCGTCGTCACCGGTCCCGCGCAACTCCGTGAAGACTTCACCGCCTATCTCAGGTCTACTCTGGATTGCTACGGCGCCTGAGTTGCTGGGGAACCTGAGACCCCACGGAGTCTCAGCGGACGAAGGGCTTGTCAAGTCCGTTCTCCAGCGCAAGATGGAGCGTATCGTGCTGGTCGCCGTGCAGCTCGATGATCTTGGGAGCCTCGGTCTCGGCTTCGCCGCGCGAGGTGATCACCACGTAGCTCACGCGCTGATTATCGGGCCAGAAGATCTTGATCCACCTGGAGACGTGCTCATCGCTCGCCGACCCCACCTTCATAGGTGTGTACTGATCGGGGTCCCCACTTGCCAACCGCTGCCACGACTCCTCGGCATCGGCATAGAGGGCGAGAAACCTTGTGTTCAAAGCTCGGCCATCGCGAAGTCTCCACTCCTTGGCCCGACTAGCGAGAGACAGAAAGTTGAATACCGCTCCGACCGTCAAGACGAGGAATATGACACTCGTCGCGGTGATGCCGTTCCTGGCAAAAGTCCAGATCGCAAATGCCAACGGCGCAAGTGGGACCGTAAACGCGAGTTGCCGGAAGCGGCGTGCGATGCGGGGAGAATCCACGAGTTCGAACATATCCGGTCGCGCTGCGAGAGAACGGTCTCTGGGCACCGCCATGTTGCTGTCTCCTTTGCCTAGCATGCCGTTGGGTAAGTCGGGCCCGATGGTGTGATGGAAAGTGGGCCGCTACGCCGTCTATTTCAGCCTGTCGGTCACGCACCGAACCGTCTATCCTCGGGTTCTCACTGTCTGTCATCATTCCAGATGAGACGGCAGGTGTGCGAATACGTTCCGCTCGCGGAAGCGACGTGAGCACCGGATTGACCGGATTGAGGTGGCGGATTCGTAAGGTGTCTCGACTCTTGACAGTGTCCCGAAGCGGCACAAGCCAGAGGGAGGCTAAGCCCGCACAGCGAGGGTTAAGCCTGCTCGTCAGGAAGCAGCCATGCGGTGGTCTCCCGCGGAAGCCGCCCGTTTTCCAGCGGAGAGCTACTCAACAGGACCTTACCGGCAGGCATATCGACCGCGGTGGCTCCGAAGTTGGTGACGGTCAGCCAGCCGCCCGGACGGACGAAGGCCAGCACCTCCTCGCCGCACAGGCCTTGGACCCATTCCATGCGTTCAGCAGGCTGGAGCCGCTGGCGCAGATGCAAAGCCTCGCGATAGAGGTTCAACGTGGAGCTGGGCTCGGAATCCTCGGCTTGGACCGAGGCCTCGGCGAACCAGTCCGGCTGGGGAAGATGGGCGTCATGCTCGCTGAACCCGAAAGCCGGGCGCTTGCTGGTCCACGGCAACGGAACTCGGCAGCCGTCTCGGCCGATGTCGCGGCCCTCGGTGCGGAAGAAGGTGGGGTCCTGCCGTTGCCCCGGTTCGATCTCGACGACTTCGTGCAGGCCGAGCTCCTCGCCCTGGTAGAGATAGGCGGAGCCGGGCAGCGACAACATGAACATGGTGGCGGCGCGCGCCCTACGCAGGCCGCCCGCGCGATCAAGGGCTGGGGAAGTGCCCCCGCTCAGCAACCACTCGAAAGCCGCTCCGGACTGCTGAAGCACTTTTCCGGCGTTGTCTCGTGGCGAGTCCGGCAATCCGTACCGGGTCGGGTGGCGAACCACGTCGTGATTGGACAGCACCCACGTACTGGAGGAGCCGGACCTGGCCGCCAGATCCATGTTGTGCGAAACGATCCGTTTGAATTGTGCGGCGTTGAAATCGGCCTGGAGAAGGTCGAAGTTGAAGGCTTGACCCAACCCGTTGGGACTCGCGTAGGGTGGTAACCGGTCGGAATGGACCCAGGCTTCTGCTACAGCGGTGCGGGCAGGGGAATACTCGTTGAACACCGTGCGCCACTGCGCATAGATCTCGTGCACGTCGTCGCGATCCCAGAGGGGGTGATTTCCGTCGTGGGGGAGCGCGTCGAGTTCGGCCTGGGAGGGAAGAACCTCCGGCAGATCCTTGGCCAGCCCGTGGGCTACGTCAATGCGAAATCCATCCACCCCTCTATCGGCCCAGAAGCGCAACGTCCGGATGAACTCCTCGTGGATCTCGGGACTGTCCCAGTTCACATCCGGTTGCTCCGGGGCGAAGTTGTGCAGGTACCACTGCCCGTCGTGGACTCGCGACCATGCCGGCCCTCCGAAGTTCGAGGTCCAGTCCGCCGGAGGGAGCTCTCCGTTCCCGCCGCGTCCCTCGCGGAAGATGTAACGATCGCGCTCCGCCGAGCCCCTGCCCGCTGCCAGGGCCTCCCGGAACATGATGTGTCTGTCGGAGGTGTGGTTCGGCACGATATCGACGATCACCCGGATACCCACGGCGTGGAGTTCCGCCAGCATCTCATCGAATTCGTCCAGAGTGCCGATCCTCGGATCGACGTCTCGGTAGTCGTCGACATCGTAGCCACCGTCGGCCAGCTGAGAGGGATAGAACGGACTCAACCACACCGCGTCGATGCCAAGCGTCGCAAGGTAATCGATACGAGAGATGATCCCGCGCAGGTCGCCGATACCATCTCCGTTGGCGTCTGCGAATGAGCGTGGATAGATCTGGTAGACGGCGGCTTGGCGCCACCAGTCGGCATCGGCGACGAGCCTGTTGCCGCTTTGTGGATGAACGGATGGATCGGTAAGAGAGCTCACGGCAAAACCTTCCCGTCGAACGGCGGGCGCCGCGACGACGTGTGTTTCTATTCCAGCCTAATTGCTCACCCGGCTTGTGGCTGGATGCGGCGGTGCCTGTTCCTAAATGGGCATGTGAGCGTTCTGTGTGCCGTATACGGCACACAGAACGCTGGTAGGTGCATGAAGGAACCGAAAGGCGCCTTGCGGGCACCGCCCGGAGCAAAAGGCCTGGAAGGCGGCACCGCGGTGAAGACTAGTGGGTAGCGCTGTGTACGTACGTCCATAGTTGCACTGCTAGCATTGCCATGTCATCGGCAGCTTGCCAAGGATGCAGCTGCACTACTCTCAGGAACGGGAGGGAACATGCCATCGCAGGTCGATGAGGCAAATGTCGACGATGTAGCACGGCCGCGCCGCGCGCGGCGTACCGACCCGGGAAGGCGCGATCGGATCATCGATACCTGCCTCGATGTCATCGCCGAGGTAGGGGTGGCAGGGGCTTCTTATCGCAAGATCGCGGAGGCGGCGGATGTTCCCCTCGGATCGATGACCTATCACTTCACAGGGATCGATAACCTGTTGCAGGAGGCATTCACCCGCTTTGCGAACGGTGTCGCCGAACGCTTCGAATCTCGAATGAAGGCAGCGATGGATACCGATTCGGCGTGCGAGGCGGTGGTGGCCATCGTCCTCGAAGACGTCTTCGGAGATCAGCGCGACCTTGTACTCACACACGAGTTGTACACGCTCTCTGCCCGCCGCTCGTCGTTCAGGGAGATCACCGCTTCATGGATGAGTCGGAGCAGGGCGGCGCTGGAGCGGCACTTCGATCCGGAGACGGCGTGGGCTCTCGACGCTCTTATAGAGGGGCTGACCATCCACCGTGCTCTGGACTCCGAAGATCGTGACACGTCCGAGGTCACACGTGCCATACGTCGAATGGTTGCGGCCTGACGGCACCGCCGCCATCGACGGCATCACCGCAACCTTCGGTTCGGGCCGAACCGTTCTTATCGGAGCGAGGGCTGATAGTCGTCAGCCACGATGACATCTTCCTACCCAGGATGGGAATCGAGACATGGATTGCCCTTGCGGACGATGGTCTTCACCGTATTGATGGACCACAAGGTGGCAACGAACAGTGAATGGAGCCGCGAGGCACACCTTAGAGTGCCTGCCTGTGGATAGCGAATCGGAAACGAGCCGTCCTCTGGCTTATTTCCCTTAACCTGTCTGGGTTTTAGCCGATAGGAGGGGCATACCGTCACAGACGAGCACTTATAGGCGAGTGTTATTGACAGGAGTGATAATGTCCCGTAATTCCCACGCTCATCCCTCGGGCTACGAAAACACCGGTAAGCGGAGGCGTCTCAGTCTTGTACAGTCCCTCGTCGCCATCGGCGTTCTCGGGGCGCTCGGAGCCTTGCTACTTGTGGGGCTCACCGTGGTATCGGAACAAAAATCGAACACCAGCCTCGATAGCATAGCCGCCGTGCGTGCTGGAGCGATCACCTCCTCGGCGATGCAACGCCAGGCCGCAGAGGTTCAGGGGGATATGAACGGATACGCGCTCGCGGTCCGTCGCGAGGGCAGCGAGGCGCTGCGGGATGACGCGCCCGAACGTGCCGCGTACCTCGCCAGCGTGGAGTCGCTGCGCGGCTCGATAGCCAAGATGCCCACACAGGTCTTGGCGAGCGACGAGAGGGACCGATTCGATGCCATCGTGGAAGCATGGGATTCCTACGCCGATTTCGAAGAACGCATGACGACGGAGCTGAGCAGGGGAGCCGAAGGCTACGCTGCCGCCGACGAGATATTGAAGTCGGAGATCACGCCCCTCTACCAGCAACTCGTCGTCGACTCGGCCGATCTCAACGCGGCCATCAACGTCCGCGTCAATGCGATCACGACGGATGCGCAGGATGCGACCGCCAGTATCCGCATCGTTCAAATCATTGTGCTGATCGGTTCCCAGCTTGGGGTGGTGCTCCTCAGCGTGTTCGTTGCACGCCGCTTCCGCGCTTCCGTCGCCGAGGTGAATGCGAGCCTCGGCGCCGTTGTGGAAGGAGACCTGACGCGTAGCCCGGATGTCCCAGAAGGAGATGAGCTGGGTCGGACGGCGAGCTCCCTGCGCGGGGCCCTGAGCTCCCTGCGAGAGTTGGTAACCGGGGTCAATGCCACCTCCGGCACGCTGGCGAACGCCTCGGATAAGTTCAAGACCGTCGCCGACACCATCGGAGCTGGAGCGGATACGACGGCCCTCGAGCTCGACGGCGTCGCACGCTATGCGGGCGAGGTCTCGGACAACGTACATACGGTCGCGGCCGGCACCCAGGAGATGACGGCCTCGATCAGGGAGATCGCCACTAATGCGCAGGACGCCGCCGAGGTCGCGGCAAGTGCCGTCGAGGTTGCCGATCAAACCAATTCCACGGTCGCGAAGCTCGGTGATTCCTCGGCGGAGATCGGCGACGTCGTCAAGACGATCACGAGTATCGCGGAGCAGACGAACCTGCTGGCGTTGAATGCAACCATCGAGGCCGCCAGAGCCGGCGAGGCGGGTAAGGGTTTCGCCGTGGTAGCCAATGAGGTCAAGGACCTGGCGCAGGAGACGGCCAAGGCGACGGAGGACATCTCGCGTCGTGTTGAGCAGATTCAAGACGATACCCAAGCGGCGGTGGCCGCCATCTCCCGGATCGCCGGAATCATCGCCCGCATCAACGATACGCAGACGATGATCGCCTCCGCCGTCGAAGAGCAGACGGCCACCACCAACGAGATGAGCCGCAATATCTCAGATGCCTCTGAGGGCGGCGAAGGGATCGTCTCCAGCATCGAAGGAGCCGCACAAGCTGCTCGAGGCTCCGCCGACGCTGCGACACGAGCTTCTCGGGAAGCTCAGGCCCTGGCCGAGACGGCGGAGCAGCTGCGCGACCTCGTTGCCAGCTACCGGGTCTGAGATCGTATCGTCTTGTCAGAGGAGGAAGCCGGATTGCGAGATATGGGTGAGGAACTCAACCGACCTTCAGATAGACACTGTTCATGCTGTCGCTGAAGTCCATGATGTCGAGTGCGCCACTGCTGAAGTCCTCGGGTACCTCGAAGAAAACCCAGCCCTCACCGGATTGACCGGGCTCGACATTGCCGATGCTGATGACTGTATCGTCACGGTCGAAGGTGTTCTTCTCCGAATAGAGCTCGGTCAGTGAATCGTCGGTGAGACTCATGAACATGTCGAGATAGGGATCGGACGGGTCGCTGCCATTGTTGGTCATCTGGAGTTGCACGCCGATGAACTTATTGCCCGCGGCGGGGGTGGCTGCGGAGAAGCCCTCCGCAAGAATGCTGTTTGCATCGGGATTGAAGTCCACCACTTCGACGGTCCAGTACGCGATGTCCACCGCACCCTCGTTGATGGCGCTGCCTGAGCCGGGAGACGGGTCAGTCGAAGGCGGAGTCGTCGGGTCGGGAGCGGTAGGTGTGGGCACTGGCACCGGTGGTGTCGTCGAATTGGGCGACGGAGGCGTGGCAGGAGCTGGTGTCACGGGTTGCGTAGGAGTCGGATTCGCCTCCGCCTCATCTTCGCCTCCGAGCACACCCGTGGCGAAGAGGACTCCCACGGTGATCGCGGCGATGGCGAGGAGGACGAGTATCCATCCCCATACGGGGAATCTTTTCTTGGCGGGTGGCGGACCGCCGGGCGGATTCCACTGTCCACCAGGCGCTCCATACTGTGGAGGGACGGGATTGTAGTAGTCTCCCTGCCCGAATTGCCGCTGTCCTGGCTGGCCGGCTCCGTACTGCTGTGCGGCGGCATACTGGCCGTTGCCCGCATCAGGATTCTGGCCGTAGGGCGGCTGACCGTACGTTCCCTGTGGCGGCCGGCCGTGGCCAGCGGGAGAACCCGGGCCGTATTCGGCCGGAGTTGGCTGGCTGTAGCCGCCTGCTGGGCCGTAGCCGGCCTGAGGCGGTTCTCCGACAGGAGAACCCTGCGGTGGTGAATCGGGTAAAGAGGCCTGCGTGGGCAGGGATTCCGTAGCCTCCGCGGGGGTGTTGCCGTGGTTTCCTTGGTTTCCGTCGTGTGGATCTGATGAATTTTCCTCGTTCATTTCACACCTCGTCTTCTTGCGGGAGCGGATGTTCTCCGCAGGTGCGGTCCTCTCTGTTCTGGCACCGCTTTCTCACCACGGTAACCAGCCCGGCGGCCGGACGAAACAGGATACAGCGGTTTTGGGGAGTACTAACCGCCGCTCACTATTCCAGAAGGATCGGTGGCAAACGTCTGGTGCCGGGGCCTGCGGCGGTCGAATGCCAGCGCTCGGCCAGGTTAGCTCTGATAGCATCGCGATGTGACGAGCAACCCTTTCTCCTCCGGTACCGAAGCGGAGTATTCGTTACCTGGGTATCCGCAATCAGGCCGTGAATTCTCCGTACGGCCGAGGGCCTCTGTCCTGCAACGCGTGATTGCCATGCTCGCATGGCCCATGTTGTTCATCGGCCCCCTGTGGTTTGCCTTCGGTCATACGGTTCTCAACGGTGGCGGAGGCTGGATGGTCTTCATCGGAATGCTGTTCTTCGCACCCATCCACGCGGTCGTGGCTTTCATTCATGCCATTCTGGTGACGTTGCATGCCCGGCGGCTCGGGCAGTGGGCAGCGGGCGCATGGTCGAGTGCTGCAGCGGTGGTCTTCTACGTGCTCACAGCCATTTATCCCTTCACCGTCGCGGACTTCGGTGATACGGCCCCGGGAATCCCGTCGAGGCTGACAGTCTGGTTCGGGGTCTCAGAGTCCCTCTCGGGGCTTATCACCTTCTCACTGCTCTACCTGCTGGGCGCAATCGCGTTCCTGATGATCGTCGCGGACATCGGCGACCTGGCGAAGCTCAAAAGGACATTCGATCCCTCTCGGTCGGTTCCGGCGGCGCCTCCAGGTTATCCCGATGGGGACACTCGTCTCTCCCGGCAGGGATTCTGACGTCGGCAGGTGAGCCGTCTCTGTGCCCTCTGCGTCGTTGCGTTGCGGCGGATGGCAGAAGATCCGGTAGGCAGCTGGGACTGCGTACCGAGGCGGTAGCCTGATGAACATGGCATCACGGAAGGCGGTATCGAGGATCGTGGCAAGCGGTGACGGACCGCCGTCGTATCCGGCGCAGACATCGCCGGTCACGTGCGGGGCGAGCGCCCTGGCGGCGGTGGCATCGAGGACGAGGTACCCGGGCTACGCTACAGCTTCTCGGGCTCGCATTCGTGAGATTCAGGAGCGATTGCATCGCATCAGCGCGCGGACGGGCTTTCCATGGCCTCGGAGGTTCGGCATGGCCCCGTGGGCATTGGCGCGGTTGGCCGGCGATCTGACGGATAACCGCTTCGGCGTCTTTCTCCTTCGCCCGGTGTCCGCGTTTCGGCGGGGACGCGAGCAGGGCGGAGTCGAGCCGCGCCACGCTTCCCTTGTCGGTCTCCCGAGCCGCGATCTCCGGAAGCTCGTGGGCCAGGGGATACCGGCCCTAGCGCGGGCCATCGAAACAGATACGGACTGTTTCCTCTACGTCGGCGGGACGAACCGTAGACGCGGTCTTGACCGCTGGATACCAAGGCATGTCGTGACAGTTCTGGGCTACGAATCGAATCATGAACATGCGCGGATCTTTGAGCCCGCCTCGGGGCGGATCTTCACCGTTCCCATCGAGGATTTGTTGACTCCCTCAGGGCGCCCTCGTCCGGAGTTCGGACACTGGTGTTATCCCCAATTGGTGGTGGCACCAATTCAGGTTGTGCGTCCTTAGGTTGTAGGACGGATTCCGATTTTTCACGGCTGAGAATATTCTCAGTTAGGTCTGGAAATATCTGCACTTTTAACTATCGACCTCCTACTTTCGGAGGAAGTCTCTGAAGTGCGAAAATGTTAGATTTTTTTAGTCCGCGGGGAACGAGGCAATGGCGGCCTCTCCCCGGAGAATGTGACAAGTGGACGGAAGGAGGAAGCATGATAATCCGCGTCAAGTTGTGTGTTGCTTACGTGTTGGCGGTCCTTTTGCTTACCGTCACGGCGTTCTTACTTCTCAAACCAGCCGCGGTCGGTGTGGCATCGATACTCCTTGCAATTGCTCTGGTGTTCGCCACCGCGGCTCTCATAGTAGATATTTATAGGGACCGGGAGAAGTTGAAAGAGCTTGATTTCGTGAGGAGCCGGGGGCGTTGATACCTCCTAGGATCCTGCGCGGATGATAAGAGCGCCGAGAATTTGTGTTTGCATAGAGATGCTCCCTGGTGGGAACTGATTCAATCAGTTCCCACCAGGGAGCATCTCCGTCAGTTCTGTGGCCATCCACCGAATATCGACGACGATATATCGACGACGACGCGCGGGCCGCTTCCAAACCGTGGGGTGTGCGTACTCGCCAGCACACCGCCTGCATCTGGGGGCGAGCCGTCAGGCGGTGGTCACACCCGGTGCGTGCCGGTGAGTCCCACCTGTGCCGACGCTCGACCGAGCGGTATTTGGGCTGACGCTCGACCGATCACCCCTCGTCGTCCTGCGTGGAATGCGACCCTTTGCGTCGGCGCGGGTAAGGCGTCTGAGTGGATTCCGTCGTCGTTGCTCGGGAGGTTGCAGTAGGCCGGGTACCCGATTCCGACTTGCTTCGGAAGAGTCCCTTCGACCTCGTCAGGCGGTAGTCGATCCGATTGTCCAGATAGGAGCGCAGTTCGGGATTGTCCGGCAGAGTCTTGATTGCTTCCCCGGTGATGAACTCCGTGGCCTGATACAGCCTTTCCACACGGGCATTGTGATCGATCTTCGCACTTTCATGCCGTAGCCCGCGCAATGTGGCCACACACATGAGGAGCAGGATCACGCTGAAGGGCAGAGCGGTTGCCAGTGACCCGGCTTGTAGAGAAGTCAGACCTCCGGCGAGCAGGAGAGCGATAGCCAGGGCTCCTTCAAGGGCGGACCACACCACTCGCGACCAGATCGGTGGATTGGGATGCCCGCCCGATGCCAGCATGTCCACCACCAGCGATCCGGAATCCGACGAGGTGATGAAGAAGATGGCGACAAGAATGATGGCAATGATTGAGAAGATGTGCCCGAGGGGCAGATCCTCCAGTATCTGGAAAAGGGCATTCTCGGCTTTGACCTCGCCATTCTCCACGAGGTCGCCCGCGCCGAACAATTGCCGGAACAGTCCGGAGCCTCCCAAGACGGAGAACCAGAAGAAGCCCACCAGTGAAGGAACGAGCAGCACTCCGGCAACGAACTCGCGGACGGTGCGTCCCCGTGAGATTCTAGCGATGAAGACGCCGACGAACGGGGCCCAAGCAATCCACCAGCCCCAGTAGAAGATAGTCCAGTCGGCAAACCAGGCTCGACTTTCGGCCGAGTGGAAGGCTCCGACGTCGAATGTCATCTGCAAGACGTTTCCGAGGTAGACCCCGAGCGACTCGACGAAGTTGCGCAATAGGAACAGCGTCGGACCCAGCAGCAGCATGCTGATCAACAACAGGCCAGCCAGTGACAGGTTGATGTTCGAGAGCCATTTGATACCTGCACCCAGCCCACTGACAACGGACATGGTCGCCAGGAACGTGATGACGACGATGAGGATGACGAGAATGACGTTATCTACCTGATCGATGATACCGATCGCGGCCATTCCAGCCGAGATCTGCTGAACGCCGAGTCCCAGGGATGTCGCCACGCCGAAGATGGTACCGAAGATGGCGAGGACATCGATGACGTCTCCTGCCCATCCTTTGACCCGGTTTCCAAGTATGGGTTCCAACGCCCATCGGATTGACACCGGTCGTCCGCGACGATGGATCGCGTAAGCGAGAGAAAGCCCAATGACTGCATAGATTGCCCAGGGATGAAGGCCCCAATGGATGAATGTCTGAGCCATCGCGAGGCCCGCGATGTCCTCTTGGCCGCCGGACCAGCCCGGTTTGGGAGCCACAGTGGCATAGGAGAGAGGCTCGCCCACGCCGTAGAAGACGAGGCCGATGCCCATCCCGGCGGCGAATAGCATGGAGAACCATGACAGCAGGCCGAACTCGGGATTCTCGTCGTCCCGCCCCAGTTTGATGCGTCCCAGCCGGGAGAATCCAAGGATAATGACAAAGCCGACGAAGCCGGCGATGATCAGTACGTAGTACCAACCGAGGTTGTTCACGATCCAGTCTTGGATACCTCCGAATACACTGGCCGTCGTGTCCGGGAGAATGATTGCGAAGAGGGCGACTGCCACAACGGCGATCAGTGCTGGCCAGAAGACGGCGGGCGCGATGCCGCCTTTACCGATCCGCACACCCTGCCGCATGAGCTTCTGTGTGATCTCATCGTCGCTGTCGTCTTCGGCGATATGCATGTGGGCGGGCACATGGGCCATCGTCGGCACGACGGCCAACGATTGGCGGGTGATCGGGTCCACCAAGAAGTCGTCCGAGTATTCAGGATCAGATGGCGGTTCGGGGGATGGTTCTATTCGCCCGTCCGATATCTCAGATGCAGTACCGGTGTTGGCGCCGTCCAGTTCTGAATTGTCTCCGTCCACCGCATCCATGAAGCTTTGTCTCTTTCTGTTGGATTTCACGTGCGATTTGCAGAGCCACATAGTGGCATCAAGGCAAATGGTCCCATCTAACATAACTGATCGACGTACCGTGATGTGAACCAAGCGGCGTGACAATGATTCGGTAGAAGGCAAACCGGTTCCGCTCGGAGTCCCAGTCCATGTTCCCCTTGGGTCGTCCCACCGGTCCTGTCTGCGGTGGTGGTGTGTGCTCCTCCACCGTTCTTGAGGTGAGGAGCGGCCGGTGGGCGGGCCCGCAGCCAGGCAGGCCCACCCGGAATGGTTCAGGTCAGGCCTGAGCGAAAGCTTCCTCGATTTCGACGTCGCCGTCGCTGTAAGGAAGATCCTTCCCGATCGTATTCTTGTGCTCGAGGGCGGCGACGATCGTG
The DNA here is from genome assembly GCA_047501485.1 of Actinomycetaceae bacterium L2_0104. GTDB lineage: Bacteria > Actinomycetota > Actinomycetes > Actinomycetales > Actinomycetaceae > Ancrocorticia. The sequence continues at coordinate 785,608 of JAZDRN010000001.1, forward strand.
CGAGCCACGTTGCCTCGTGAGACGGTGCCCTTGGAGGCATCCCTGCCGAACGTCTCTCCCAGGGAGATCTTGCCGGTGGGTTCGTCGAGGGTCAGTGTCGTGGGGCCGAGGATCGTCCAATCCAAACCGGACTCGCGCAGATAGGCATCCGCCGCGGCCTTGGACTCGGCGTAATGGAAGAAGGAGTTATCCCGTGGCACGCCGTGATCGGTGTCCGCTCCGTAGTAGGAGACCATGACGTACCGCTGAACGCCTGCCTGCTTGGCAGCGTCCATGGAGAGGATCGCGGCATCTCGATCCACCGCGTAGGTACGTTTGGGATCGCCGCCACCGGCGCCCGCGGACCAGATGATCCCGTCTTTTCCTTTGAATACCGCCACGAGGTCGTCGAGGGTAGCGGACTCGATATCCAATACGAGTGCGGATGCCCCGGTGGCCTCGACGTCGTCGATCTGTGCGGGAGAACGGATAACCGAGGTGACGCTATGCCCCGCCGTCACCAGCAGGGGCGCAGCCAGCAGAGCTACTTTTCCATGCCCGCCAATGATCATGTAGTCAGCCAAAACGATTCCTTTCGTCGGGTGCTGTGATCTCCGACGAGTTCCGATGCGCTGGGATGAGTACGCGCTGCGGAGCACGCCAAAGGCATTTCCTCTCCACCCTATCGCCACTGCTGCGTCGCGGCTACGGGCTGTGGTGTCACGGGCCCGTTGTCTGCTCTCGGCTTGAGGTTCCTGTGGAAACCGGTTCCTACGGGGCACGTTCGGTGGAAGAGTGAGGTCATGAAGAATACTCTGCGGCGCAATAGCTTCACCACTCGCACTGAAGAGCCTCCCGAACAGAACGCGCAGGCGTCTCCTTTCGATGTGTGGCTGGAATACTTCGAGGCCAATCCTCGCCGCCAACTATCGCTGGAATCGGCTTGGGATCACGATGCAGCGGTGACGATGAATGCGTCGCAACGCAGAGCACTTGGGAAGTCCTTTCAGCGGTTCGAGCTTGGCGAGGGAGGGGAGGGGGACCGGCTGCTTTCCAAGGCGCGTCAAGCGGGAGACCCCATCTATACCCGGGCGCTCGAACTGCTGGTGGTGGAGGAGCAGAAGCACTCCGCACTGTTCGCCTTGGGATTGCGGAGGATGCGGGTGCCCTTGTTGCACGCGCATTGGTCCGACGCCGCGTTCACTCGCCTGCGGCGTGCCCTGGGTCTGCGCACGGAATTGGCGCTCTTTCTGATTGCCGAGGCCACAGCGATGGAATACTTCGAGGCTTTGGCGGAGGGAGCTCCCGATGCCATCTTGTGCGGAATCGGCGAGAGGATCAGCACGGATGAGCGTGAGCACCTCCGTTTTCAAACGGACAGGTTGAGACTGGGCTTTGCCGATACTCCCCGCCCGATGCGGATCTGCGTCGGCCTGCTGTGGCGAACCGTCGCGCTCGGCGCCGCGACGGTGTTGTGCATCGACCACGCCGGTGCGTTGAAGGCTTGCGGGCGAAGCCCCCGGGAATACTGGGTCCGAGCCGTGAGCAGATTCGGCGATTGTGCGACGTCCGCGCTGAACGGAAGGAGGACTGTGGATGGTCCCAGCGTCAGTTGTTGACGCTGGCTACGGTGATGGCCACCCCCAGCAACGGAAGGATGAAGCCCCACCACTGCATCGGGATGAAGAAAAGACTATGGCGGTTGCGCATGCGTCTGAGCTGCGCCTGCTCCGTCTGATCCAGAGGAGGTTGCTCCGACAACGGCAGAGGGGCGCTGGATCCGTCCAGGGTTGGGGCTAGGAAACCTCGGTTCATCGCACGCGAGGTCGCGAATCTCTGCGTCGGGCCTGTGACGTTGACATGCTGGCCCAAGAAGAAGATAGCGATGCCAACAATGAGGAAGGCGGGTACTCCCTGCCAGGTGACGCCTGCCATGTCGGTCCCCGAGAGCGCCGCGAGGAGCGCGGTGAACCCCACGGAGATACCGATTGCGAAGAAGGCGAGGATGCCCCACCCGCGCCATATGATCATGGCAAGATCCTTTCTTCCAGATGTCCAGGTGCTGGAAGATTCCGCTTCGGGCACCGGCGGCTATGCCTCTGGCACTGCCCCCGCTCCAGCCTCCTCCAGACGCTGGAGCTAAGTTTGCGGCTCGTGGCGTCATCTCGGCAACGACCGTCCACGGGGTGAATGCGAAAAGATGAATCGACGGCGCGCGGTAGCCAGAAGGCCGCGTTGGTTCTCCAGAATGCATGGCGCTGGATACGACGGCGAATTCGGCGCCGACGTCTCACTAGCGAGACTTCGTGGTGTGAGAGATGCGATGCGGCGCATCTTTGAGAGAATGAAGGCATGCGTGAGGACTATCGGAACGAATCTCATGTCCGCGACGAGAAGGGCGACAGCTCGCCGGCCGAGGCGAGCACGCCGTCGAAAATGTCCCTGTCAGGAGACGCCGAGCTATCGGCACACGGTGGCGCTGTGGTTTCGGGTACCTCCGCAGTCTCCTCCGAACCGCTCGTCCTTCCTGCGGAGAGGCCGGTACTTGCCGCGTTGGCGAACCCAGCGGCGCGCAGGATGTTCGCGCACGTCATCTTGGAGACGTATCGGGATGAGACACCGACCCGCCGCAGCGAACAGGCGCTGGTGCAGCTGGAGCAGGCCGGCTTGATCGTCTCCTCGGACGGTGGTTGGCACGTCAACGAGGCGGGCATGCGCGAGGCCTTGAGGCAGGATCGCGACGGTAGGCCCAAGAGCGGACTGGAGCGTTTCCTCACTCGCGACGGGCGAATAGATCGCCTGCCGGCTAATCGGAGCGAGAGGTACTCGTTCCTCTGTTTCCTGGCACCCCGGGTTATCGCGATCGACGAGACGTTGACCGAGAAGGAGGTCAACGAGCGATTGGAGAGCCTTGGCGGCGACGTCGCGCTGTTGCGAAGGCTTTTCGTCGACCACGGGATTCTCGAACGGGACCCCGCTGGGTCGCGCTACCGGTTACGCCTGGAGCCCTGAACTCTGCTCTCGGCAGAGAAGGCGGCCGACGGCGACCGGGTCCGGATAGATTGAGATATGACTAGAAATCCCGAGCCGGAGCGGAACCCTTCCGCCATCTCCGGTCGTCCCGAGCCGCTGTGGCGCCACATGGTCGGCGAGGAGTTCCGCCGCCTGCGCCGCGAGCGAGGGGAAACCCTCGGTGAAACGGCGCGGCGAGCCGGGGTCTCACCGCAATATCTCTCCGAGATGGAGCGCGGCGTCAAGGACCCGTCCAGCGAGATGATCGCCGCCGTTGCCCGCGCTCTGGGCATAGGACTGATCGACCTAACGGGCGCCGTCACGCGGAACCTGCAACCGGCCGGACCGTCGGCCAATGCAGGCCGGACGCATCTGCGGTGTGTGTCAGGCTCACGCTATGGAGCACCGGTTCACGTGCCAGGTGCGCGTGCCACGCACGAGATCAACCCGAGGGTCTCTCTGGTGGCCTGAGATTTGCCCCCACCAGATTTGCCCGCGCCCGGCGCCGCATCAGGGCGCAGTGTTCGACGCCGGAGCTCTCCACCGTCCCATCGTTCTGATTCCATGCCCTCGTGGGATCCTCACTCGGTGGGTCGCTCGTCGATGACGTGGTCGATGAGACCGTAGTCCAGCGCTGCGGTGGCCGTGAAGACCCGATCGAGGTCCGTGTCCGCGCGAAGCGTCTCGATGTTCTGCCCGGTGCAGCGGGACAGCAGCTTCTCGAGTTCCGCCCGGATGCGCACCATTTCCTCGGCCTGGAGGATGAGATCGGGGATCGCTCCGCGTTGCCCCTGGTTGGCGGGCTGGTGCAGCACGATCCGGGAATGCGGCAGGGCGGCGCGCTTGCCCTTGGCCCCTGAGGCCAGCAGCACGGCCCCGACTCCTATGGCCTGCCCGACGCATGTCGTGGCAATGTCGGCGCGGACGAAACGCATGGTGTCATGAACCGCGAGCATTGCGCTCGGATCTCCACCCTCGCAGTTGATGAAGAATTCGATGTCGCTTCCAGGACTGTTCGATTCAAGGTAGAGCAGTTGGGCGATCAGAGTATTGGCGACCCCGGCATCTATGGCCGTTCCCAGGTAGACGATCCGTTCTGTCAACAGGTGCGAGTAGACGTCCATGATGCGTTCGCCGCGAGGATTCTGGGTGATCACATTCGGAATCGTGTAGCTGCTCATCGTATGTCCTTCGTGAATGTATCGCCGAATCCTGCCTGCTGGCGCCTGGTTGGTACGATGTCCTCGAAATCCTGCACGATGGAGTCGATGAAACCGTATTCCTTGGCTTCTTGTGCGGTGTACCAATGGTCATGCAGGGAATCTTGGAAGACCTTGTCGATCGGCTGGCCGGTGTCGGCGGCGATGAGGCCGAGCACAGTGTCACGGGTATGCCGTAAATCTCCCGCTTGCAGTTCGACCTCGGCGGCGCTTCCTCCGATCCCCGCCGATCCTTGATGCATCAGGATTCGAGAGTGAGGAAGTGCTTGGCGGCGTCCCTTGCTCCCGGCGCTCAGCAGGAACTGGCCGGCACTGTACGCGACTCCCAGAACGAGCGTCGAGACGGTGTTCGGAACAAGATTGACGATGTCGCGGATCGCGAGCATCGCCGGCACCGATCCACCCGGGGAATGGATCCACAGTGCGATGTCCGCGCAACGGTCTTGGGCGGCCAGTGCTAGGAGTTGAGTCGCCAGGAGGGTGCCGTTGTCGTCGTCGAGTACGCCGTCCAAGACGAGGACTCGACGCTCGTACAACTCTCGTCGCACCCGTTCGTCGAATACAGGGGGTTTCGAATTCTCGCTCATGCCTCCAGCTTGGCACGGGGTCCGAAGGAAGGAGCATACTGCTGCCCACAGCAGCTCTGCTGAGCGCAGCCCGCAGCATCCTTTCTATAAACCCTCCAGATAGATAGGGTGATAGCGAGCCTTCATGCGGGGACTGTCTGCGCTCGAAACCGCTGGTGAAAGCCTGTATTCTCGCCAAAAATCGTCCGTGGTTTCCACCGACTCCCGCTTCTTCCCGCTCCCGGAATCCATATTTCAGACAGGGGTTGTAGGATTAAGTTCCTTGCGGTTATCCTCAAACTACTCGATCAAGGAGGCCACATGAACAACCAGACGCACACGGTGTCGCCTGTTGCTTACGCAAGCGAGAAGCTTGCGCGAATGTGTCGCCCTTGTATGATGTCCTGTCATCTCTGAGAACAGGACAGAAGTGGTAGGCTCCCCGCTTCCGTGCGAAGAAGGCATGGATCGCGCCGGTCGAGCGAACTACCTATCCTGAACCGCCTTCAACGCTTCAGGCTGGAATTGCGAAGAACAGTGCCGAGACCGTTCGCCAGAGCATCGGCCTTCGGCAGGCTTTCCATATGAGCACGGGTTTCCTCTCATGGATCCCCTCACGTCAGTCATTTCGGATATGACGTTGCTTCGCCCGCAGCGTTGACGGCACGCAGCCGAACACTTCAGGCGCCGTATACCCTGCGGTCCCAGGCGCCGTGTATCCCGCGGCTTCCCCCGGAATCGCCGGTGCTCTCTCGCTTGGTGCGATGCTCCGCACCAAGAATCGCAGCGTCTTCGGGCGCACGCCTTCGCTGCGCTTGCTCTCCCGCGGAGAGCTTTGCAGGAGCTTTTCCGATGAGCTCTGATAACCCCTCCCACCCCATCCTCACGATCAAAGGTGCAATAGATGTCTTTCCACTGGCAGCCACCGCGTGGCCTCGATGCCGCCATTCTCCCCGGCGATAGGGTGCTCACCGCCGATCGGGCGTTCCTCGCCGTCGGGCAGGACGTCGTCGTCGACGCCGCCGTGGTGATCACGGACGGAACAATTCGGTGGGTGGGGCAACGGAATGCTCTCCCCGCCGAATACTCGCAACTCGCGGTGCAGGATCATCCGGGCGCGACGATACTGCCGGGGCTGATAGAGACCCACGCCCATCTCGCCTCCTATGAAACCGCGATCCCCGTCAGCACGCCGGATCCGCAATTCCATGCGCGCTCGCTGGCGGCGATCTCCTCCGTCACAGTAGCCCGCCAGCTCGCATCCACCGGTGTCACCACGGTGCAATCGCTGGGCTCGCGGTATTTCGCCGACGTCGCATTGCGTGAGGCTATCGAATCCGGTGTGGTGGCGGGGCCGAATATCGTAGCGGCGGGCCCGCAACTGACCACCTCAGCCGGGCACTCGTGGACGAACGGGGCGGAGGTCGACTCGATCGAGGATATTCGCAAGGCGGTGCGCCAACATCATAAGGCCGGCGTCGACCTCATCAAAGTGATGGCCACCGGTGGCTTCATGTCCACCAACACCTCGCCGTGGAAGCCGCAGTTCACGACGCAGGAGCTGCGGGTGCTCGTAGAGGAGGCCGCCAGACTCGGCAAGCACACCGCCGCGCATGCGCACAGCACCGAGGGTATCCGGCGCGCCGTCGACGCAGGTATCGGGTATATCGCCCACGCGAGTTTCATCGACGACGACGGACGTACCGCCTTCGATCCGCATCTCGCGGACCGCATCGCCGAGGCCGGAATATTCGTCGATGTCTGCAGTCCGCCGAGCTGGCCGCCGGTGCCGGGGGAGACGTCCGCTCCGCGCGCCCTGGAGCTGTACCAGCACGGCGTGCAGCTCGTGACCGGGCACGACATAGGCGCCGTCTTTCCCGCCAGCGCCTACCATTTCGGCCTGCGGCAGCTCGAACTCGCCGGCATCCCCCGGCACGAGATCCTCCTCTCGGCGACGACTCGGGCGGCCGCGGCATCGGGGCTGGCCGGGGTCACCGGCGCCCTGCTTCCGGACTATCGCGCCGACCTCATCGTGGCTCGCGGCAATCCGCTGGAAGATCTGGAAGCGCTCGCGGATCTGGAGGAGATCATCGTCGCGGGTCGCACTTTTGCCCGCGATGAGACGCCAGAATATCGTCCCGCGCCAGAAGAAGCTCCCGGAAAGAGTACCCACAGCACGTTCGACCAGCGCGAACTCCGCTTCGCTCGGGCCGAACGCGCCAAGCGCCATCCCCTGCCTTCACCCACGCAGATCGACTGATCGCAACTCAACCCATATCACAACCCATATCAGCAGTCACAACCGGAAACGAGAGAGACAATGACAAGCACATTGACCGCACAGCTCGAAGCAGACGCCAAGACGCGGCCCGAAGCCGTCGACCGCACCACCTATCCCGAGATGACAGTCGAACAGACCGACGACGGCGGCTTCCGGCGCCAACGCAACTGGTTCTCCACCCGCTTCGGCGAAGGGCGGGGAGAGGCACGGCCTGAACCGGGGCGCTATCTGCTCCTGGCAAGTCCCAGTTGCGGATGGGGACGCCGTCAGCTCATCACGCTACGGCTTCTCGGCCTCGACGAGGCGGTCCCCTTCGTGCTGCTCACCGGACGCGACGAACAAGGTTGGCGCATCGCCCCCACGGGCAACAGCCTCGAAGAGGATTTCGGATCCAATCTCCTCAACACCTACTACCGCCGCTCGGACGTCAGCTTCCAGGGTCGCGGCACCTCGCCCACCGTCATCGATTCGACCACGGGGTTCGTGGTCTCGAACAACTACCACCTGTTGCCCTACGACTGGGAGGTCGCGTGGAAGCAGTTCCACGCTCCCGACGCCCCGGACCTGTATCCCGAGCACCTTCGCAAGGAAATCGACCTGTTGAATCAGCAGATCTTCGACGACGTCAACAACGGCACCTATAAGGTTCTCTTCGCCACCGGCAGGGGCGCCGCCGATGTGGCCAAGGGGATATTCGAGGCGCGCTTGGCCGATCTCGATCATCGTCTGTCCACCCGCCGCTACCTATTCGGCGAGAAGATCACCGACTCCGATATCCGGCTTTTCGTCACGCTCTCCTCATACGAGCGCAGCTACCGCCCCGGTATCGCCGCGATCTACGGCGAGGAGAACGTCAAGCATCTGCAGGACTTCCCGAATCTGTGGGACTACGCGCGCGACCTCTTCGCCCAGGGGTTCGTCGATGATCGCGAACTCTATTACCTCGGCTTGCTGCCCGGGCCCTCGGGTGACTATGTGGATCGCTCTTTCGCCGCCGGATCCGAGAACCTGCTCTCACCCGAGGACGACTTAGCCCGTTGGCGCGTGCCGTCCGGCCGCGAGCACCTGACCGGCTCGCCGTACTACTCCGGCCCCGGAGGCGGCGGCTCCTACGAACGCTGGACCTTCGCCTGAGGTCGGGGCCGATCGGCGAGGCCATCGCCCCACGGATCGGAGCTCTGCCATAGATGGGAGCGTACCGACCGGCGATGGTTCCAACGTCCCGCTACCCGCCGCCCAATATTCGTCACCACCGCCCACCAGAAAGAGGAATGCCATGTCTGAACTCAAGCAGGACGACCGCCTACTCCCTCCGCATCTGCTGCGGGAGGATCTCGGCGGTGGCCGCGAGATGCGGCTGGCCCACCCGGGTGAATACGCCGAGGTGGGCCGGGTGCTGCAGGAGGCCTTCTCCACCGGATGCTGGGTGACCCCTTGGTATCACGAGCATCTGGCTCACATCTCCCAGCGGGCGGAGAGTTCCCACGTGTGGGTGGTCGTCGATTCCGAAGGGGTCCTGGGAGTGGTGCTCACACCGCGCCCCGAGACCCACACGGACACGAGCTATACCTTCAATATCCTGGGGGTTCATCCGCGCGGGAGAGGCCTCAACCTGGGCTGGAAACTCGTGGAGCACGTCGTTGCGCTCGCGGTGGCCGCAGGGTACCGCGACATAGAGATCCACTCCAGTCCGCAGATGACCGCCGCCCACCAGCTCTACCTGCGCTATGGCTTCGTCCGTAGACCCGAGCGCGAAACAGGTGTGGTCGATTCCGGCCAGCGCCTGTACGTGTTCACCTATCGCATCCCATCCCGATCCCAGAAATCGCTGCCTCATCGCCCTCAGGAGAACCTCGTGAACATCGCCTCTCATCGACCTGCCGGACACGTGGACTCCACCGGCACCTTTGTCCCGGATCAGCCCGGCCTGCCCGGATTCTTCCGGCCGGTTCCCGCGGTCCACTATCAGATCGTTGCCGATATCGAGCCGTTGCGTTCGCGCGCGGCCATCGCCGCGGTCGAATTCCTGGGGCTCTCCCAGGAGGTGCCGGTAAACCCCGGACCGGATCCCATCCCGGCCCTCTACGACGCGGGCGGCTCCCTGGTCTCGGACGATTGGCGGTGGTTGAGTCGCGCGGTCGCCCAGCTCGATCCACGTGGCCGGCTCTATCCCGAGCCGTTGCGTCCGCAGATCGATCATCAGCTGTCCTTGATCCACGAGGATCTTTTCGTCGGGGTGGAGCGAGGTCTCTTCTCAGACGACGACGAGGCCCGCCTGAGCGCCATCCGCCTTCTGTACGCCCGCCTCGGCCAGCTCGAATGGCACGTGGCCCATCACGACTACCTGGTGGGGGACGCGCTGAGCATCGCGGACCTGGAGCTCGTCGGTTTCCTCATCGGACTGGACCTCGAGTACCGCGCCCACCTCGGATTCTGGGCCGCAGCCATCGCCGATTACCCGCACCTGTTCGCATACGCCCGCAGACTCGTGGGTGAAGGGGCGCTCACTCCCGAACAGCTCGTCGCCATCGGGGCACTTCCCTTTGCGGGCGACCGCTTCAAAGAACCCTACGGGGCTCCACGAGAGGTCGAGGGAATCGACGATCTGCGCGCGGCATGGACCCATCGCCTCGCAGCATCGAAAGAGGAGCTGGTCGCATGAGCACCCTCATTGGCCCGCCCCGGGCCGAGATGGAGGAAGTCAACGAAGCCGATCAGGCTCGAGGTGACGAGGGCGACGGCGTCGTCGTCGCCATCCCGGCCAGGGAAGCGAAGCCGCGTCGGTTCGGACGTTCGTTCTGGCTGCTCGTCGTCCAACGAATCGGTGGTGCGATCTTCGTATTGTGGGCTGCGCTCACGCTCACCTTCATCGCGGTGCAGTTCGCTCCGGGGGACACGGTCTCCCTGCTGCTGGGGGAGAACCGCAACGATCCGCAGCTGCGGGCTGAGACCATCGAGCGCTGGGGCCTGGATCAGCCGGCCTGGGTCCAGTATCTGACATACCTGCAGCGCATTCCCTCCGGAGATCTCGGCATCTCCTACACGCTGCGCAAACCCGTGGGAGAGCTTATCGCCTCGGGCTTCGGGCCAACGGTGACGCTTGCATTGACGGCCGCGGCGGTCGCCGCCATTCTCGCTGTGTTCGGCGCTTTGATAACCACGAGTCGCGTCCGCGTACTGCGGCCGCTCGCGAACGTCGTGGAGCTCATCGTGGTCTCCGCTCCGCCCTTCTGGCTGGCCATCGTGCTGCAGTGGGCGATCTCGTTCCAGCTCGGTTGGTTCTCCGTCGTCAGGCAGGGCAGTTGGCAGGCGCTGGTGCTGCCGGTGGCCGCGCTGGCACTTCCCATCGCGGCCTACCTCACCCAGATCCTGGTGGAGGGCATCGACAATGCGATGGCCCAGCCATTCGTGGTCACAGCTCGTTCGCGGGGAATCTCGTATCTGGCCGCGCGCACCAGGCACGCCCTGCGTCACGCCAGCCTACCGGCGGTGCACATGATCGGCTTGATCATCGGCAGCCTCCTTGGAGGAGCCGTGATCGTGGAGCAGGTCTTCAGCCGACCGGGTCTCGGCCAGCTGGCCGTGGATGCGGCCACGGTGAAGGATATCCCGTTGATCTTGGGAATCTCGCTGGTGTCGACGGCGGCGTTCGTGGTGGTCTCCACCCTTGCCGACATTGTGGGCGCCGCCATCGACCCGCGTACCCGCACAGGAAAGGAGGAGAGCGAATGAGCATCCAATTGGCCGATCTTCGCCTTCCGCAGTCCAAGATCGCGACCGGCGCCGGACCCTCGGGGCGTGCCGCAGGGTCGCGTCCGCGCTCCCTCTCGCGATACCTGCTCAAGAACTGGGGTCTGGTCTTCGCCCTCCTGGTTCTGGGCGTGAGCCTCGTTGCCGTCATCTGGCCTCAAGCGCTCACGGGAGGAGACCCGACCGGCGGGGATCCCACACTGTCTCATCAGTCCCCGAGCCTCGCGCATCCCTTCGGAACGGATATCCAGGGCCGCGATGTCCTCGTCCGGGTCATCTACGGGGCGCGTTATTCGATCCTGATCGGTATCGGGGCCAGCCTCGTCGCCGTTATCCTCGGCGTGCTCCTGGGCACCCTCGCCGGAGTGAGCCGTCGGGGCGTGGACCGGGCCATCAGCCGCGTGGTCGACGTCGTCGCCGCTTTCCCGGAGATTCTGCTCGCCCTCCTCATGATCGCCTTCATCGGCCGCGGCACCCTGAACCTGGTGCTCGCACTGGGAATCGCCGGGTTGCCCAAGTATGCGCGGACGATGCGTGCGAATGTGAGACTGGCTGAGACCTCCGGGTTCGTGGAGCAATCGAAGACCTTCGGGATCTCGCGGTGGACGATCATCCGACGCCACGTCCTTCCCAATGCTCTTGGAGCACTACCGGTCATGATCACCATCGGCTTCGGTGGGGCGATCATCGGGGCCTCAGCGCTCAGCTTTCTGGGCCTCGGCCCGCAACCTCCCGCCGCCGAATGGGGGCTCATGCTCTCCGAGAGTCGCAACTATCTCCGTCAGGCATGGTGGGCAGGGGTCTTCCCCGGAGCCGCCATCACCACCGTCGTCATCGCGGCCACGATTCTCGGCCGTGTTCTGCAAGCGAACTACGAGCGCAGGCACCGATGAACCGCCTGCCGAACAAACCCCGCCTTCGTCATCCGCACGACCGAAATGAGCTGAGTACAGTGCCCGAATACCCGGTCCGTCCGGACCCATCCGATAGCGAACGCGGCCCCGCACAGCCCGTGCTCTCCCTGCGCGACCTCAACGTCACCTTCGATACGCGCACGCGCCACATCCATGCCGTTCGTGGAATCGACCTGGATGTCTATGCCGGGCAGGCTGTGGCCATCGTGGGCGAGTCCGGCTCGGGAAAATCGGTCACAGCGCGGTCGCTGGTAGGGCTGACGGGCGATTTCGCCACCGTCGAATCCTCCCGCTTCCTCATCGACGGCAAGGATGCACGCCATCTGACCGAGCGGCAGTGGCGTAACGTCCGTGGACGCCGCATCGGCCTGGTACTGCAGGATGCGTTGAGCTCGCTCGATCCGCTGCGCACCGTGCGGCGCGAGGTCGCGGAGGTCATCAAGGTGCACGGCGTGGTTCCGCGTCGCGAGATCGGCAACCGGGTCTTGGAGGTGCTGAATCAGGTTGGCTTCCCCGATCCGGAGATCCGCGCCGACCAGTACCCGCACCAGCTCTCGGGCGGGCTACGGCAACGTGCGCTCATCGCCTCCGCGCTCGCGGGCGATCCGGCGCTGCTCGTCGCCGACGAGCCGACCACGGCCCTGGATGTCACCATCCAATCCCAGATCATCGACCTGCTCGCCGCCCAGCGGGACGCCGGAACGGCACTGCTGTTGATCTCGCACGATCTGGCAGTCGTTTCCCGGATAGCCGACCGGGTGCTGGTCATGAAGGATGGGCAGGTCATCGAGTCCGGCTCGACGGCCGATGTGCTGGGCAACCCGCAGCACGAATACACGCGGCGGCTGCTGCGCGCCGTACCCTCCGCCCACACGCGCGGCCAGCGATTGAGCATCGCGAACGAGGACGCCGCGGCGGAGCAGCGGGCGCATATCGAATACGACCGGGCAGAGCCCAGTGGTGGCGTCGCGCAGGGGGAGGCGGCGGCTCCTATCGGGCAGGCGATCCTGGCGTCCGCAACGAGCGAGCGGGAACCGGTCCTGGAGGCGCACGAGGTCCGTAAGGTCTTCTCCTTGCCGGGCCGCGAGCGCCTCGTGGCAGTCGACGATGTCAGTGTGGAGGTCTTCGCGGGCCAGAAGCTTGGCATCGTAGGCGAATCCGGTTCCGGTAAGAGCACGCTGGCCCGCATCCTGCTCGGCCTTACGGCTCCCAGTGCGGGAGAGGTCCGAGTGCGGGGGAAATCCTGGCAGGAGTGGTCCGAGGGAGGTAGCCATGGGACCGCGCGGGAGGATCGCTATGACGCCCGCCATGCTGTGCAGTTCGTGTCCCAGGACCCGCTCGGTTCCTTCGATCCGCGCTACACGGTCGAGGACGTCATCGCGGAACCGGGGCTGGGAGTGCTGGGAGCGCAGGAGCTGAGCCGACGTGTGGCCGAGGTGATGGAGCTGACCCACCTGGAACCGGAGCTTCGTGCCGTGATGCCGCGCAGCCTCTCGGGGGGCCAGCGCCAGCGAGCCAGCATCGCCCGGGCACTCGTGCTCAAACCGCATGTGCTCATCTGCGACGAACCCGTCTCGGCACTCGACGTCTCCATCCAGGCCCAGATCCTCGATCTGCTGCAGGAACTCAATGCGCGTACCGCAACGTCGCTGGTCTTCATCTCCCACGACCTGGGCGTTGTCAATCATCTGGTGGACGACGTCGTCGTCATGCAACACGGCAGGATCGTGGAGCAAGGTCCGATCGACGACGTGTTCAGCAACCCGCGCGCTGCCTACACGAGAGACCTGCTGCGGGCGGTGCCCCGGCTCGAATTGCAGGCGGCATGAGCATCCGCAATGCGCTGTACGAGGCTCGTCCTCCGGCAATCGGGCGATCGACGAATCCGACGCGGGGGTAGAACGATTCTCGTCCGGCTCCCGCCGGGAACGTCACGCCACTGCCCGCACATCGCAATTTTCTAGACCACATCACATACGTGATACCCACACCCAGGAGAAACACATGACCATCATCCGACTGCGCCGGCCAACGCGGCCCGCCTCGACCAAGCACGCCGGCTCCGCCAGGCACCCAGGCCTCGCCAGGAAGGCGGCCGCGGCGCTCGCGGCGCTCTCCCTGAGCTTCACGCTCGCTTCCTGCTCATCGGGGGCGGACGCCGACGCGAACGATCCCGCCGCCGCGACCGGCGAACCTCAGGAAGGCGGCACCCTTTACTGGGCCATCGAAACCAAACTGCAGACGGTCAACCCGCACCGCAACAGTCAGGACAAGGCCACCCCGGTCCTGCGCAACGCATACGATTCCTTCCTCTATCGCACCGAAGAAGGCGAGTATCAGCCGTGGTTGGCCTCCGGCTATGAGCTGTCCGAGGATAGCAAGACCCTGGTTCTCGACCTGCGCGAGGGCGTGACCTTCTCGGACGGGCAGACGCTGGACGCGGACGCCGTCGTCGCCAATTTCGACAAACTGACCTCTCCCGGTTACCTTTCCAACATCCCCGGCGGAATCCGTTTCCTGGAGTCGTATGAGAAAACGGGAGACCTGCAGGTGACGTTCCACCTCTCGCAGGCAGACGCCCTCTTCCTGTTCTTCCTTTCGAGTATTCAATCCACGCCGCTCTCGCCCTCCACGCTTCAGCTGCCGCAGACCGACCTGGAATCGGGCGGCCCCGAGCTGGCGGGAGTCGGCCCCTTCACCATCACGGAATTCACTCCCAACACGGAGCTGGCATTCGCCAAGCGCGCGGATTATCAGTGGGCGCCGGAATCGATCGCGGACGGGCAGAAGGCGGCCTACCTCGATGAGGTCGTCTACCGGACCTTTGCGGAAGGATCGACTCGTACCGGCTCGCTCAGCCAGGGGCAGGTGCAGATCTCCTCGGACATTCAGCCCGTGGACGTGACGACCTTCGAGGACGACCCGAATTTCACCTACGTGCGCAACTTCGTGGGAGGAACCCCCTACAGCCTGTACTTCAACGTGTCCAAGGCTCCGCTCGACGATGTCCGCGTGCGCGAGGCGTTCGTCCGGGGATTCGACCGCGAGACCATCTTGAACTCGATCTACACCGGCGCATTCGATGTGGCCGAGGCTCCGCTCAGCGCAGGGGAGCCCTTCTCGGATCCCACCTCGCTCGAGGGATACACCGAGGACATCGACGCGGCGAACGAGCTGCTCGATGAAGCCGGATGGACGGAGCGCAACAGCGAGGGAATCCGCGTCAAGGACGGCGAGACGCTCACCATCCGCGCGGTTTCGGCCGCTCCCTTCGTACGCGAGAGCCGCGACCAGCTGAACATCGCCATCGGTGCGGCGCTGAAGAAGAACCTCGGCATCGAATACCTCTTCGAGATCGAGGACCTGGGCACCGAGGACGCACGGGTGCAGGCTAACGACTACGAGATATTCGACAATTCGTACGGCGGGGCCGACGTCGCCAGCTCGGTGGACGTGCTCTACAGCTCCGACCCCGAGCGCGGATTCATCAGCCGTATCAAGCACGGCAACGCCGATGTCGACGCCCTCGTCGATGCCGGACGCTTCAATACCGACAACGCCGAACGCGAGGAGACTTACGCCCAGTTCCAGAAGCTGGTGGCCGACGAGTTCTACGTGCTGCCGCTCTACCAGACTCAGGACAACCTGGCCTATGCGAACACCGTGCACGGGGTGACGATCGATCCGGGCACCGGCCAGCCGTTCGGTGCCTTCAAGGTGTGGGTGGATTAACGGGGCCTCACGGCGCGGCCGATCGGCCAACGCCTCCCGGCAGCCGATCGACCGACGGTCTCCGATCGGCCAACTTGAGGGTTAGCGCACGAACTTGACGTTCTAAAGCTCAAGTTCGTGCGCTAACCCTCCATCTCGATGTTTCGCTCAGGCCCTGCCCGGCTGTTCCTCGAACCTCCGCGCGTACGAAGCGGCACTGCGGCTGGACATCGCCAAGAGGATGAGGATATCGAGGGCGAGCACTTGAAAGGAGATGCTGGTGGCGAGGGTTCTCTCCGCCGAGATCCACGCGCTGAAGGCCACCAGCACGTCTGCCGCCGCGAACGCCATGATCGTCACTCGTGGCCAGTTCTTCCCGAGGAGAACCAGGACAGAGAGAAGCAGGTTGAAGGCGAGCATGCAAAGTGTCGCGCCGAATGCGACCTCATCGCTAGCATCGGCTGCCAGATCGTCCACGCCGAACACGTCGATCACCGCATTGAGGACGCTGAGGAAGCCGTCCCATCCGATCGCCGCCCCGACCAACACGGTTGCGCTCAGAACCGTGCGCAACAGGACGAGGAAAGCGCCCACCGTGGTGGTCGCCGGTCGTTTCATCCCGGGATCGAAACGCGGTGGCCGTAGAAGAACCGCGCTTGCCTCGAAGGCGGGGCGCTTGTCCGGAGTTCTATCCATCATTCGCCTTCCGTCGTGGCGTGAGCGGGCAGAGTCGATCTCCGCAGGTCGATCACGGGCAGGTCGCCGTCGGTGTGGATGGAGTCCCCGCCGCCGTTTCGCGAGTGGTAGCCGGTAGAGAAATTCTCGAGGATGTCGACGGAGATCTCTGGCTGTGCCCCGCGCAGCGTGGAGATCACGTGGTCGCGTTCGATGTCGATATCGGCGTCGATGCGGTGGGTCACCTGGAGCGTGAAAAAGGATAGGCCGACGGCGGTGTCGTAAGTCGCTGCCGCCAGCCACTCCACTCTGCGGCCGCCGGGAAGCAACCATTCCGGTGGACAGGGCCAGAAGCGGATGTGATGGCGCTGCTTGGGGTTGCCGTCCACCTCCTGCTGATAGGCGAGCTCCTGTTGGCGCTCGAAGAGGAAAAGCGGACTGACCGGTGCCTGTGGATAACTCGAACGTCGCAGGGTTGAGGTGACGATGCGCCACGACGACCGGGCGGTGACGGGATCGGCTTGTGTCCATCCAGCGGCCCGCATGATGCTTTCGATCTGCTCCCGCGACCCCATGAATGCCAGGTTGACGGGGTCGCCGAGGAGGCCATCGCTGGTCCGCGTGCGCCCGATGAAATAGTTGGGCACGTAGATCGCGGTGAGGATCCGGTGCAGCCGGGGAAGAACCAGATAAGCCAGGAGCGCCCAGAACACGATGAAGGTGGGAATCATCCAGCGGCCCGCGATGAACACGTCGGACAGGGTCAGCACCGCCAGCCACAGCGCGGCCAGACCCGCGAACACGAAGAAGAAGTAATCGAGAGCGATGCCGAGCGAATAGTGGCGCGGTTTTCGACGATGCGTCATGCGTTTGCTCCTGGATATCGGCCAATGGCGCCCGCTGTCTGGAACGACGGCGAAGCGCGTGCTGTAGTCGGGCAGCTGGGATCTGGCCTCTCGCTCCGGTAGGAATCGTCTGGAGCGCTTCATGGATTTCCCATTGATTTGCTGCATTTCCATCCCGTGGCTACGGCTTCCATTCAATATAGCGCGATAGAGGGCTATGGAGGCACCGCTCGTGATGCGCAGGCGTTCGGACCGCGGCCAAGTTCGTGTGCCAGCGGGGGATGCACGAGTTGGTCACCGAGCGCCGATGTCCTAGTTTCCCGCGGAAATTGAACGATCCCAGTGTTGGTCCGATAGAGGGACAGCCATGTTGTAATGAGAGGATGAGATCCTCAGAGAAGAATCCGGGCCCGACGAAGAAGAATGCGACGGGGCGTTGGATGACGGGCGCCTTGTTGTCATTCCCGTTGGGAATCGTTGCGGCCAGGAAGATGAGAAACCTGGCGATGTCCTGGGGAAGCACTCCGGCCGAACTCGAAGCCGACCTTCCTGGAGACGACCTCGTGGATCCGGTGGACAGAGCCGCCACCCGCTCCATCACCATCGACGCGTCTGAAGCGCAGGTGTGGCCGTGGCTGGTGCAATTGGGGCAAGGCCGCGGTGGTTTCTATTCGTACGATGTCCTGGAGAATCTCATCGGCTTGGACATCCATTCTGCGGATCGCATCGAGGAACGCTGGCAGGGCCTGGCGCCGGGGGATAAGGTCAGTCTCGCCGAAGGCATGGAGCTCGAGGTGGCGATTCTGGAACCCCGGCGAGCCCTTGTGCTGCAGGGCGGCGAACTACCCGATGAGGCTCCCGCACCGGACTTCGACTTCTCATGGGCGTTCGTCGTGCGGGCGCTGCCCGACGGGAGAACCAGACTCATCGTCCGTGAGCGCTACGCTTGGAAGAGCATGGCCGCGGTGCCGGTGGTCTCGATTGCCATGTGGATGAGCGCACTTATGACGCGCAGAATGCTTATGGGGATCAAGGAAAGAGCCGAGCGCCGGTGAGATAGCGACAGATTCGGACGTTCGCCAGTTCGCCGCATGGTTCGACGTATCCACGATCTGTCATCATGTGCTTATGATGTGGGCCCGCCGATATATTCGGGTTCAGCGGCCGCGTGGCCCGAGCGATGAGCCGCCGTTGAGTCGGCCGTCATGAGAGGTGGAATCTTGGCGAGGAACGCGAACGTAGCGAGAAATGGCGAAGTGACCGCGTCGCAAAGTCAACGGAAGCCGCATGGGTGGCGTGTCGTGCTCGGCACGATTCTCGCCGTTGTCGCCGCGCTGGCCATTCCGTTGAGCATCGCCTCCTCCTGGACTCGCACGCTCGTCGACGACGTCGAACCCTTCATGGATACCTACGCCCCGGTTCTGGACACGGAGGCAATGAATCAGGTGATCTCGCAAGGCTTGACTTCGGCCATTGAAGAGAAACTGAAGGTCGAGGATAACTCGCTGGCCGGCGATGCCGTCGCCCTCGTGGTTGACGAAGCGATGGCGACGGATGGATTCGCCGATGCGAAGCGGGATAGCCTGCGTTTGCTGCACGAGGAGCTACGCGCGCAGCTGGTCGGGGAGTCAGGCAATGTGGATGTCCACAACGGTCAGGTCAATCTCCGCCTCGAACCGTTTTCCGCCATTGTCAACGAGCGCCTTTCAGAGGCGGGCGTGCCCTTCGTCGATCACTTGCCGGAGATGAGCGGAGAGATCGCCCTCTTCACCATCGACCCGGAAACGCTGCCGACCCTGCAACAGGGGTTCAGAGGCATGGACCGCGCCGCCACGGTGCTCCCATGGGCGGCTGCTGGACTCTTGATCGTGGCGCTGGTGCTCTCCCCGCGTCGGAGCTGGGTTCTGACGTCGTTCGGACTGAGCCTGGCACTGTGGGTGCTCGCCGTCGGATTCAGTTGGGATTTCGGTATAGAGAATCTCGTATCGCGTCTCGAAGGCCCCTTGGCCCAGGTCGCGGAGATGGTGGCTGATCTGACGAGTCAGCCGGTCGCGACACCGCTCGAGGTCATCGCCGTTGGCGGAGTCGTTCTCGCTGTCGCTGCGACTATTGCCGGACGCCGCTGGACCTTTTGACACCGGGGCGCAGGGATCACCGGGATAACCAGGTGCTTGAGATATCCCGGTGAGCACAGAGAGAACCAAGAAACCTTGTTGTGTCAACGGAAGCTTTGTCCGATCAATTCTTCAACAAGCTTAATCCGTACCGAGCGCAAAGAGAATTGACTATTCTGACTACAGCGCCCTAGCCGCCAACTGGGGCAACGCACAGCCTACCGGGCTGCCGCGCAATCTGATCGAAGGAGACACCATGCCCGTTATCGGTAAGTCAGATCTAACAGTCGCCCCTCTGGCCCTCGGAGGCAACACCTTTGGATGGACATCTGACGAAGAAACTTCGCTGCGTGTCCTCAACGAGTTCGTAGCAGGTGGCGGCGACTTCATCGACACCGCGGACACCTACTCGGCCTGGGCCGAGGGCAACTCCGGCGGGGAATCGGAAACCATCATCGGAAAGTGGTTCGCTACCGTAGGCAATCGCGAGAGCATCGTGCTGGCAACGAAGGTGGCTCAGCACCCGGAGTACCGTGGCCTCTCCGCCGACAATATCGCTCGGGCCGCCGATGCTTCTCTCAAGCGTCTGCAGACCGACTACATCGATCTGTACTACGCGCACGAAGAGGATCCGGAAACCCCTATCGCGGAAAGCGTGGCGGCTTTCGCAGCGCTGCAGGAATCCGGCAAGGTGCGCCACATCGGCCTCTCGAACTTCACGGCCGAGTCGATCCGGGAGTGGATGAAGGCAGCCGATGAGCAGGGTGTAGCCCGCCCGGTCGCTCTCCAGCCCCACTACAACCTCGTGTTCCGTAAGGACTTCGAGCAGAATCTGCGTCCTGTGGCAGAAGAATTCGAGCTGGGAGTCATGCCGTACTGGGCGCTCGCCAGCGGCCTGCTGACAGGTAAGTACGCCAGCGCCGAGGACATCACCGGAAGCCGTTCGGAAATGGTCCGTGGCTATGCGAACGACGAAGCCTTCGCGGTGGTGGACAAGGTTCGCGAGATCGCCGCGGATCACGGTGTGGAGCCGGCGTCCGTCGCTCTTCGATGGCTTGCGCTGCAGCCCACGATCGTTGCCCCCATCGCCTCGGCGCGCACAGTGGAACAGGTGGCGCCACTTCTGGCTTCCGACCTCGAACTGTCGGATGCCGAGCTCTCCGAACTCGATATCCTCTCCTCCCGTATCAAGTAGGGGCGGTCCCGTATCAATCGATCACTCGGGAGCGAGGTCGGCATATCCGACCGTGGGAGGTATTCGCGCTTGCCGCGGTCGGATAGTTTGAGAAGGTGGATCAACTACGCACAGGCGATACAGCTTCCCAGGATGCTCGCGATGCCGCTGGCTCGCCGTTCGCGCGAACGGCGAGCATCACCGCCCACGTCCAAGCGGCTCGTAAACGCTTCGACACCGGCGCCACCAGGACGCTCGCCTGGCGGCGCAGGCAATTGCGCGGTTTGATACGTATGCTGCGAGAGGCCGGCGACGAATTCGAGCGCGCCCTCCACGCAGATCTACGCAAGAGTGCGAGCGAGGCCCAGCTGACCGAGATCGGCGTCGTCGTCGGCGAAGTCAGAGATCAGCTTCGCAACCTATCCCGCTGGGCCCGTCCGAAGCGCGTGCTTCCCCCGGCGCTGCTTCAGCCCGCCCGGGCAGCCATCGTCAGCGAACCCTTGGGCGTCATCCTCATCATCGCACCCTGGAACTATCCACTTCAGTTGCTCCTGAGCCCGCTTGCCGGCGTTCTGGCGGCGGGTAACACCGCGATCCTGAAACCGAGCGAACTGGCACCGCATACCTCCGCCGCGATGGCCCGTCTGCTCCCGCGCTACGTCGATGCGGAGGCGGTCCGGATTGTCGAGGGAGGGGTGGCAGAGACGACCGAACTGCTCGCACATCGCTTCGACCACATCGTCTACACCGGCAATGGCAATGTCGCGCGGGTGGTGATGCGGGCGGCCGCCGAGCATCTGACTCCGCTCACGTTGGAGCTTGGCGGCAAGTCTCCCGCCTGGGTCGATGTCGGCGAAAGCCACGGGCCCCGCCGAGGCGTTTCAATGATGCGGGGAATGAGGAGGATGCGCGGGGCCGGGGATGCCGAGGCACGCTTGGACGGCGTCGCCTCCCGCCTGGCGTGGGCGAAATTCATGAACGCCGGCCAGACGTGTATCGCTCCCGATTACATCCTCACCACTGCCGACACGGTTGCGCCGCTGGTTGCGGCACTCAAGCGCTCCATATACGCACAGTTCGGTTCGGATCCCTCCGTCAGCGCAGACTATGGACGGATCGTGAACTCCAAGCACTTCGACCGGCTCGTCTCCTACCTTGAGGACGGTGATATCCGCGTGGGAGGCCAATACGATCGCCAAGACCTCTACATCGAGCCCTCCGTCATGGTTCTGCCCACCGCGACGTCCCACGACGCGCTGCCTTCGGTGATGCGGGAGGAGATCTTCGGCCCCATTCTTCCGGTTATCCCCGTACAGGATGTGGATGCCGCCATCTCCTTCATCAATGAGGGCGAGAAGCCCCTTGCCTTCTATGTGTTCACAGCCTCGCGTGCAACCGAACGTCGCTTCATCGCGCGAACGTCTTCCGGGGCTGTGAGCGTTGATATCGCCCTTGCGCACGTCGCCGCCCGTTCTCTCCCGTTCGGAGGGGTGGGTGCCAGCGGAATGGGGGCCTACCATGGCGTATACTCCTGGCGCGAGTTCAGCCACGCAAAGCCCGTGCTCCGCAAGCCCCTTCGCCCGGATACATTGCGCACCCTCTACTGGCCCTTGGAGCCGCGACTTCGAGCTCTTGTCAGGAGAGCCAGCCGGTTTGGCTTTTAGAATTGCAAACGGTGCTCGGGTAGCGCCGCATCACGGAATTATTCGTCGTTAGCGAACGAGTCCGGAGTTTAAATACGGCAAAAACAAGGCGGGTGCTCACGGCCCATACCGGCGGCGTCGTCGTCAAAGCCGCGGTTGAAGTCTTAATTAACACTGTCAAATAAACTGGAGCGCCTCCAAAAAAGCCCTCGAGATGTGTTGACAAAATTGTTAGCGTGGAAGGGACTTAGCCCAATGCTGGCAAGGGTTTTGCCGGCGTAGAGATGTATCGAGTCGTATCCACGACCCACAAGGAGATGGCATGACATCGTTTGATCCAACAATCCCTTCCACCACCGAGAACGGCGCGCCGCGCGAATCCGATGCCCACTCTCTCAGCGTTGGCCCGGACGGTCCCCTGATGCTCCACGACGTGGCCCTTGTGCAGAAGCTGGCCCGGTTCGATCGCGAGCGAGTTCCCGAGCGTAGCCCACACGCCAAGGGTTCCGGCGCTTTCGGCACCTTCGAGGTGACCGACGACGTCTCCGCCTACACGAAGGCGAAGTTCCTGCAGCCGGGAGCGAAGGTACGCACTCTGACCCGGTTCTCAACCGTCGCCGGCGAGCTTGGTTCGCCCGACACCTGGCGCGATGTGCGTGGGTTCTCCACCCGTTTCTACACGGAGGACGGCAATTTCGACATGGTCGGCAACAACACGCCGGTCTTCTTCGTTCGCGATCCCATGAAGTTCCCCGACTTCATCCACTCGCAGAAGCGCATGCCCGATTCCGGCCTGCGCTCGCAGAATATGCAGTGGGATTTCTGGTCTCTCTCACCCGAGACCGCTCACCAGGTCTCGTATCTCATGGGCGATCGCGGCCTGCCGCGGACATGGCGCAATATGAACGGCTACTCCTCCCACACCTATATGTGGATCAATGCCTCCGGCGAGCGCTTCTGGGTCCGGTACCACTTCCACACGGATCAGGGTGTCAAGAACATGACGAACGAGGAAGCCGCCGATATGGCGGGCGCGGACGCAGATTTTCACCGCCGCGATCTCTACGACGCCATCGCCGAGGGCAACTTCCCGAGCTGGACGCTCAGCGTGCAGATCATGCCGTACGAGGAGGCCAAGGGTTATCGCTTCAACCCCTTCGATCTCACGAAGACCTGGAGCCATAAGGATTACCCGCTCGTGCGGGTGGGCCGGCTGACTCTCAACGAGAATCCCACGAACCACTTCAACCAGATCGAGCAGGCCGCCTTCAGCCCCTCGAACATGGTGCCGGGAACCGGGGTTTCCCCGGACAAGATGCTGCTTGCTCGGGTGTTCTCCTACCCGGATGCCCAGCGCAACCGCATTGGCACCAACTACAACCAGCTGCCCGTCAACGCTCCGATCAACACCACGAACTCCTATGACAAGGAGGGTGCCATGGAGTACCACCACTCTGGCAATGCTCCGGTATATGCGCCGAACTCCTATGGCCGCGGCTACCAGGATGAGGAGGTCACGGTGGACAACGGGTGGGAGTCCGACGGTCAACTGGTCCGCGCGGCCTACACCCTCCATGCCGAGGACGACGACTGGGGTCAAGCGCACACGCTGGTACGCGAGGTGTATGACGACGCCGAGCGTGCTCGCCTTGTCGAGACCGTCACCGCCGCACTGCGCGATGGCGTGGAGGAGCCCGTTCTCTCCAACGTCTTCCGGTACTGGAAGAACATTGATGCCGAGGTGGGGCAGGCCATTGAGGACGCCTACCACAAGGAACAGCAGACGGACCCTGTCGCCGGCTGATTTCCAGCGAATGATCTCCGCCGACTGAGCCCGGGCCGCATACCTGCGGCCCGGGCGCGTTCGCGTCGTCAGGGAGTCGCCAGGGAACTATCTCCAATACCGGCCCGCACGAGAAGGCGATTCTTGTACGGGCCGGTAGCGCACTTCCCACGGGCCGAAATGATTCTCCGGCCGGTGGGGAGTGGCAACCCGAATGAATAGCTGGTTGAAAGAAACAGTTTTCCGGCCACCGATTCTCAGGCTCAACTCTCTGGCCCAACGGAATGGTCGCGGAGCGCACTGAACTTGTGGGCGCCGCGCACTAAGGTGAGATTCTGAGTGAGTGCGGGAACGGCAACTCCGTATCCGGCGGTTTCGCCCCTGGTGCCACCTCAGGCCCCGTATGCCACTCACCGTATGTCTACACGTACCACAGGAAGCAACATGATCCCTGCTATCTTCGAACCCATAGCCATTCGCGATCTACAGATCCGCAATCGGATCTGGATTCCGCCAATGTGCCAGTACTCCGTGGAGAACCAGGACGGCGTCCCCACGAGCTGGCACCTCATGCACTACGGTTCTTTCGCGCGCGGTGGCGCGGGACTGGTGACCGTCGAGGCGACGGGTGTGGTGCCCGAGGGGCGGATCTCCCCGCAGTGCCTCGGCCTGTGGAATGACGAGCAGCGCGATGCGTTTGCCCCCATCACTGAGCTCATTCATTCCCAGGGCGGCAAGGCCTCGATCCAGCTGGCGCACGCCGGCCGTAAGGCCTCGACGTGGCTCGAATGGCCTGGTTCGCCCAATGGCAATGTGCCTGCGGACCAAGGCGGCTGGCAGCCGGTTGGTCCCTCGGCGATTTCTTTCCCCGGATTGATGGAACCCACCCCGTTGAGTCGAGAGGATATCGACGGTGTCGTGGCGGCATTCGCCGCGGCCGCGCGCCGGGCGCTCGAGGCCGGTTTCGACGCCGTCGAGGTTCATGGTGCACACGGCTACCTCGTCCATGAGTTTCTCTCGCCTGCCAGCAATCACCGTGATGATGAGTACGGCGGCACACTGGAGAATCGTGCGCGCCTGTTGTTGCGAATCGTCGATGCTGTGCGCGAGGAAGTAGGGGAGAAGGTGCCGGTGATCGTGCGTCTCTCGGGTACCGAGTGGTCCGAAGAGGGGTACGCCTCGGAGGACATCGTGCAGGTCTCGCGTTGGCTGGGGGAGCGCGGCGTGGACATGATCTCGGTGTCTACCGGCGGCAATCTCTCCGGGGTCAAGATTCCCGTTGGGCCGGGATACCAGGTGCCGGTTGCGCAGAGGATACGGGCGGAGGCGGGGATACCGGTAGCAGCCGTTGGCCTGATCACAGAACCTGCCCAGGCCGAGCAGATCGTGGCACTCGGTCAAGCCGATGCTGTCCTGTTGGGGCGTGAATCATTGCGCGACCCCAATTTCCCAGTGCGAGCAGCGCGGGCGCTGGGCTTCGATGCTCCCTACATCCCTCCGCAGTACGCGCGCGCCTATCCGAGACTCTGATCGCTCGCTGCCGACTTCGATTATCCGGCCACTCTCAAGGTTATCCGGCCACTCATCCACGCAACTACTCGGTCCCACCCATCACGCACACGCATCTACTCGGCATCCCACCCATAACGTTGGCGATTCGGCACCTGTACGGCATTGTTGCCACGGGTGTGCGGAATAGCCGACGTTATGTCATCGCCGCCCGGGTGAGAGAGCTGATGCGGGTGAAGGTGAGGCGGGCGCGCTCTGTGAGGGAAATCCATTTATCAGAACTCCGCCATTAGGTAAGGTTAGGCTGACCTAATTGAGAGCGGGGAGAGCTTGTGAGTTTTAAAGATGCGCGGAAGGGTCGCGGGCTCTACCGCGCCGAAGTGGTGCGCAGTCTTCAGGTGACGCCTCATATGCGGCGCGTGACCGTGGCCGGCGAGGATCTACGAAGGCTGCCCAACCACGGTTACGATCATTGGTTCCGGCTCTTCCTCCCTCAACCGGGCCAGGACGTCGACTTCTCGCGCGTGCCCGACCGCCTCGGCATGGCCAGCTATCTGAAGTTCCTCACTTCACCCTCCGGTACTCGTCCGATCTTCCGCAGCTACACGGTGCGCGAGTTCCGCCCGGACGCTGGAGAACTCGACATCGATTTCGTTGTGCACGGTGAACTCGGGGTCGCCGGCCCTTGGGCGATGCGTGCTCAAGCGGGCGATGAGATTGCCTTGATCGACCAGGGGTGTGGTTTCGACCTGTTGGACGACGCGGACTACCACGTTCTTGCTGGAGACGAGTCCGCTTTGCCGGCCATCCTGGGTATCCTGCGCGATCTCCCACGCGACGCCGAAGGGACGGCGATCATCGAGGTACCGGACCTGGACGATATGCAGCCGTCCTCGGCCCCTGAGAATTTCGAGATCCTCTGGCTGGCACGCGAAGGCTCGCGGGAACCGGCCGGCAGAGCGGCCCTCGACTCGTTGCGCGCCTTTGTTCCGGAGCATCCCGAGACCCTCTCGGCCTACGTGGTGGGAGAACGCACCTTGGCAACGGAGGGACGCAGGCACCTCGTGGGTCTTGGGGTACCGAAGAACCGCATCAGTTTCGTCGGATACTGGCGGGAGGGGAAGGCTCAGCCCTAAGCTGACCACATGGGAGCCTTTTCACCATCTCCATTCGACGGAGACGACGATTCCCAGGGAGCGCCCTGGCAGAGACATGCGAGCTCGCTGGGTACTCATGGCACCGCACGAGGTTACGGTGATCAAAAGGAACGGAATCGCGACGCTCCTTTCGCTTCGAGCTATGGTTCGCAGGTTGCGCCACAGGCACCTAGCTCGGGCCCCGTTCCATACGCGCCGAACCGACCTGGGCACGATGAGCGAGGCATTGCCTATGCGCGGCCCGATGCCGGTCCAGGCGAACATGAGGCTGTCTCCCAGGAGGGAATAGAGCGCCCGGGTAGCGGCCCCTCCGCCTACTTCGCGGAAATCCAGCGGCATCCTGCCGGTAGCGCCAACGGCACGAACGTGCTGGCGATTGCCTCGATGCTCTCTGCCATCTTCGGTTTCGGACCCGTCGCGGTGATATTCGGACACGTGGCGCTCTCGCAGATCAAGAGAACTGGAGAGGGCGGCCGCACCTTTGTCACTATCGGCCTGACGCTGGGGTATCTCGGGATCTTCGCGTGGATAGCGCTCGTCATGCTCTTCATCTCCAACGATATCGATCTGTCGCCGTTCTTTTCCTCGGCCGCGTAGTTTCCCTTGCAAGTCCGCGCCTTGGCATCCATCAGGTGAACCTGCGTCTCGCTCCGGTCATCCATGTCGCAAGATTGAGACAACTTTGCGAACAACCCGCAACCTGAGGGCTCGGGCTCGACCATAGGATGGCTGGCATGAAGACGAATACGAAGGCAAAGATCCTTGCAATTGTCGGCTTGACGGCGACCCTCGGCCTCGGCGCTTGCGCCGCGGGCATCGATTCCGAAGGCGAGCGTGGCGACCCCACTACGGTGGCTTCGTCACCGGCGAGTGAAGTGACAAGCTCTGTTCCAGCGAACACTCCCTCGCCCACCGAAACGATTCCCGATGCCCCGGATGTCGATGCCGTCACGGGCAGCGAGACAGGTACGGACAGCGAGACGGACATTGGCTCGGACACCACGGATGATGCGCTCGAGTCAGGGGCGACGATGCGCGAGGAGTTGGCTGAAGGGGTCGTGACGGAGCTGACGTGCCCGACGGGCGTCGTCGATATCAACGCCACCGCCTCGGTCGTCGAGGTGGTAGAGGACTGCGGAGAGGTCAACGTCACCGGTGACGTCTCAACGATTCTCACCCAGAAGGTCGGGACGCTCAACCTCGATGCGACCAGCACTGTTGTGGTCATGACCAGTGCGGATTACGTCAACCTCTCGGCGAACGGCTCCATCAACACGGTGACATGGGAGAGCGGCAACCCGGTGGTCAACGATCAGTCGACCGGCTCGGTCGTGGTATCGGAAAACTGAGTGCCATGAGTGCGCTTCCTCCATCGAGCTTCGATCGCGACATCGATTCACAGGGTGCCGCCTGGCAGATTCGCGGTCAGTCGGCTCCCTCCTATAGCACCGCCGCTTCGCGCGGTGATCGTGCTCCCTACGGCGCCGGAACGCCAGTGAACTGGCCGCAGAATCCCGGAACGAACAGCCTCGCTGTGATCTCGCTGGTCACTGGGATCCTGTGCTTCGCGATCATCCCCGTGGTTCTGGGGCACGCCGCTCTGATGCAGATCAAGAGGTCGGGCGAGGGTGGTTCCTCCCTCGCTATCATCGGCCTTGTACTGGGGTACCTCCAGATAATCGCCTATGTGGTGTTATTCGGGGTGCTTGGTGTGAGTGTCTTCTGGGCGGTGAATTCTTGATGATGCAGAGTGGCGGTGCTTCGGGTCCGGGTGGGCTCGAGGGTGATACTCCCGGTGGGAGAGCCTCGGCCCCGATAGTCCTTTTGGTCGACGACGAAGAGCCCATCACCGCCACTCTCGCGCCCTATCTGGAGCGCAGTGGATTCGCTGTCCTGGTCGCGGGCGATGGCGAGGAGGCGCTGGAACGCGTGGAGACCAACGCCGTGGACATCATCGTCAGCGATGTGCTGATGCCGCGGCGAGACGGCCGGTCATTGGTGCGAGAGCTGCGCACTCGCCAGGACTGGACTCCCGTCATTCTGCTCACGAAGGTGGACGAGTCATTCGAGCGTTCCGCGGCTCTGGACGAAGGGGCCGATGATTACATCGGTAAACCGTTCGATCCACCTGAGCTGGTGTCTCGCATTCGGGCTGTCCTGCGCCGCACGACGCCCGGTCAGAGAACGCTTGCCGTTGCGGGGCGAATGGTGAGCGGGCCGCTCGAATTCGATCGCAACGCGAGACGGGTGCGGTTGCTCGGCAAAGACGTATCGTTGACCCCACGCGCCCTCATGCTGCTTGAATATCTCATGGCTCATTCGGACGAATTGCACACCCGGGAGCGGTTGCTCTCCACTTTATGGGGCTACGAGTTTGCTGTGACCACCCGGGCGATCGACCACCGAGTCGCCGAGCTGCGACGCGTACTCGGCGACGATGCTCAGAATCCTAGATACATAGAAACCGTCCAGAACGCCGGCTACCGGTTCATCGGCGAGGTGAGAGGCGCATGAGCAACGGGAGTGCCAAGATCCACGTGGAGAACGATGGGTCAACCACGGCCAGGCGGCAGCTTCTGGCGGTGTTGGGGATCGCCGCGGGTGCGGGCCTGCTCGCAGGCGTCGTCTATCTGACCGGATACAATCCGTGGTTCTGGGTGCGTTTCCCGTTGGCTACCGCTATCCTCGTCGTTGGCCTGGTATTGGCGGCGGTGCTCTTGACCCGACAAGTCTTGGAACGGCGGCGGCGGGAAAAGCTCAATCGCTCGATCGCGGCGGTGCGCGAGGAGGAGCGTGCCCAGCGGCGCAGGTTCCTTCGGAGACTGGACCACGAGATGAAGAACCCGGTGACGGCCATACGAACCGCTTTGGCCACAATGCCGGAGGGCGGGGATGCATATAGGGTTGCCAACACCCAGGCAGCGCGTCTTGCCCGCCTGGTCACGGAGCTGGCCAAGCTGGCAGATCTGGAAACACGTTCACTCGACCTCCACCCTGTGAGTCTCGAGGAGCTGGCCTTGGAAGCGGCTGACGTGGTCTCCTCGAGCTATCCGAACCGCCGCGTCGCCGTCGAGTTTCCACGGGTGCCATGGCCGGTTCCGGCCGTATGGGGAGATGCCGATCTCCTGCTGGTGGCGATCTACAACGTGATCGCCAATGCCGCGAAATATTCCGATCCTGGTGCGCGTATCGAAGTGCGTGGATCCGAGCACGAGGGCTGGGTGAGTCTGGAGATCTCCGACACCGGCTGGGGCATACCGGCAGAGGACCTGGTCTCGGTGTGGGATGAACTGGCACGTGGAGGCAACACCCGCGGCGCCGAGGGCTCAGGATTGGGTCTTTCCATCGTCCGCGTGGTCGCCGAACGTCACGGTGGGGTCGCTTTCATTCGCTCGGAGCAGGGAAAGGGAACCCGCGTGGTGCTGAGGCTGCGCGCCGTGGGCTGACCAGCGGTGGCGATTATGTATCCGGTAGCCTCTTGATGTACAGTTATCGAGTTCGAGGGGCTATGGCGCAGTTGGTAGCGCGCTTCCATGGCATGGAAGAGGTCCGGGGTTCGAATCCCCGTAGCTCCACTCGAGAATGGTCGAGACATTTTCGTATAGGTTGGGGCCCGCCGGTTTTTCTGGTGGGCCCCAACTGTATTCTTTTATCGGCAGTCGGCAGTCGGCAGTCGGCAGTCGGCAGTCGGCAGTCGGCAGTCGGCAGTCGGCAGTCGGCAGTCGGCAGTCGGCAGTCGGTTGGCTTCGGCGAAGGCGGCTGCTGGATGGCATATGTCTGGATGGGCGGGGCACCCGCGCGAAGAGCGCTTGGCGGCCGTATGAGGCGGTGGGTGAGAAGCTCATCAGGCGACCGGAAAGATGCGGAGCGCCCCGGGGCTTTTCGTGTTGGATTCTGCTGGAGATCCCCGGGCACCTCTCACCGGCTGGGAGGCTGGAGTGGCTGCGGGAAACCCCACCCATGGAAGTGGCCTCTTGGCACGGCCATGTCCTCCCGGCCACCGGTCATTGATTGCGTCGGCGATACTCATGAGGAGACATCCCGTAGCGTTGCTGGAAGGCGCGTGAGAACGATCGGACACTGGGGAAACCGGAATCGTTGGCTGACCGTGCCACCGTTGCCCCTTCGTGCATCAGCAGTTCATGGGCCGCCTCAAGCCGCAAGTTCGTCACGTAGGACTTGAAGGGAACTCCCATGACCTCCGTGAAGAATCGAGAGAAGTGTTCACGTGAGTAACCGAACTCGGTCGCGATGTCGGTTGTGGTGAGATGAGTGGCTTGATGCTCCTTGATGTACGCAATTATCGGGGCGATCCGGTTCCTTCCCTTTTTCAACTCCCCGATCCCGCGTCTGCCCGCCACGAATCTTGTGTAGAGGAGGTAGAGAATGTCGTACAGAATTGCATTCATCCGGAACTTCTTCACCGCTCCCACCCGGTCAACCAATACATCGAGTTCGTCGCACAGGCTCAACAGCAGGGCGCGATCGTCGTCCGTGGCGTCAGAGGCGTTCCAGTCGAGGACGAAGTGGTCGGCCAGAGGAAAGGACTGTTCTATGCGGCGCTGATCGAATGTCAGTGATAGAGAACGCAGGCGCTCAGTGCCGGTGGAGACGGTGTTTCCCTGATGAACAGCGTAAGAATTGGTGATCTGAACCGTTCCCGGCGTGACGGTACGCCCTATCCCGTCAACCACCATGTGGTACTTCCCGCTCCGTACGAAAACGATCTCCGGTCCCGCGTGCCAGTGCGGCGGAATTATCTCGTGTCCTTCGTGGGTCAGGATGAGCGCCGGGTGTTCCGATGGGAAGGGCGCCTGTTCCGAGAAGTCACCATCAATGAAAGGGGGAACCGCTTGATACGGGCGTTGTGGCTGCGGTGGCATCTCCCGACCTCTCCCTTTTTCCGATCGTCTACGTTGTGCGCCGAATGATGTGAGTGTTTGTCTAGAAGCAGCGAATCATTCCGGTGGCCTAGTATCCATGGTCCACCAGAACATGTCACAAAACGGCATAGACTTCGTCACACGGCGTCATCCTAGGGGAAGTTCGCTTGCATAGCGTGGTGCAGGACAACGAAGTTATTCAAAGATCGGAGAGACATGTCGACACCACGTCGCGACACGTCGAGTCGGGTTGCCATTGATTCATCGACACGCAGGCGAGTCATTGTTGTTGCCCTTTCTGCCGCCATGGGCGGCCTGCTTTTCGGTTATGAGACGGCCGTGATCAACGGTGCCGTTGATGCGCTCTCGGGCACGGAGTCCGGGTTCGGTCTCAGTAGCACGCTGACCGGCCTGGCCGTCGGTGGCGGTTTGCTCGGCTGTGCCGTCGGCGCGTGGTTCGCAGGTCACATCGCCAATAGACGCGGGCGCGTACCCACGATCTTGGCGGCCGCCGTCATGTTCCTGCTCAGCGCGATCGTCACCGCGTTTGCGCCGAACGTTTGGGTGTTCATCGCCTTCCGCATCGTTGGTGGGTTTGGCGTCGGCCTAGCGTCCGTGATTGGCCCAGCCTACATCGCTGAGATCGCACCGACGAGAATGCGGGGCTTCCTGACCAGTTTCCAGCAGTTCGCGATCGGTATCGGCGTCACTCTCTCGATGGTCGCCAACGCTTCGCTTGCATCTGTGTCTGGAGGTGCCAACGAGCCACTCTGGTTCGGTGTGGCGACGTGGCGATGGATGCTCTTTGCCATGGTTGTACCCGCGCTGGTCATGCTGATCGCCGCCCTGAAGTTGCCGGAGACCCCACGATACCTCGTGATGAAGGGTGATCTCGCTGGTGCCGAGAGGTTCCTGGCCCGTATGGGCGAGGGAGAATTCGCTGCTGCTCGCGTCCAGGAAATCCACCGCAGCCTGGAGGGCGAACCGAAACCATCGCTCTCCGCTTTGCGTGGCAAGACCCTAGGTCTCAAGAAGGTCGTGTGGATAGCAATGGGGGTCGCGCTGTTCCAGCAGTTGTCCGGCATCAACATCATCCTTTACTTTGACTCCAGCATCTGGCAGTCGGTCGGCTTCGGCGAGCAGCAGGCTCTGAATATCGCGGTGATCCGGTCACTGGCCGGGATCGCGGTCACAGTTGCCGCAATGTTCATGGTTGACCGGGTCGGTCGACGGCGGCTGCTCCTCTGGGGTTCGTACGGCATGAGTGCCGGTTTGGCCGTGGCTTCCATAGGCTTTGCCAATGCGACCCAGGTCGAAGACGGGCTACGACTCGAAGGAGTCTGGGCGCCGATCACGTTGGTTGCCGTGTACTTCTTCGCCCTGGTGTTCGCCATGACGTGGGGACCGGTGATGTGGGTTGTGATCGCCGAGATCTTCCCCAACAATATTCGTGCGATCGGAGTCTCCGTGGCGGCCACTGTCAACTGGATTGGCAACTACTTGGTCAGTCAGACCTTCCCGATGCTGCAGTCCTCAGTCGGCATTAGCGGTGCATACGTTGCCTACACGATTTTCGCAGTCCTTGGTCTGATCTTCGTTCTCAAATGGGTACCCGAGACCAACGGTGTTGCGCTTGAAGACATGTCCAACGAATGAACGGAGACGGAAAATGTTCAATGAAGTATCAGCGGCAGATATCGACCTGATCAGGACCTGGAGTCCGGTCGATGAGGATCTCGACGGGGTTCGCGAGGACATCCGTGAGCTCTTTCGATCGATGCGCATTCAGTTCGGTTTTGCGGATATAGTGCGCAGCAAGCAGTGGTCGGGTGTCGAAGGAATCGACGAGCTGCTGGACATCCCGTACATCGATGATGGGACGAGGGCGCATCTGCTGGACGTCTACCTCCCTCACGACGCGGTGCTCAGGCGGGGCAACACACTTCCGGTGTTCATCGACATCCACGGGGGCGGGTACACGTACGGCTACAAGGAGCTGAACAAGAATTTCTGTCTGCGTTTGGCGGAAAAAGGCTTCGCGGTGTTCTCGATCAACTACCGGCTCGCCCCAACGGCAAGCTTCGTCGATCAGTTGTCCGACGTCGCGGCGGCATTTCGGTGGATATCCGACCATCTGGCGGAATTCCCGGTGGATCCTCATTCTGTGTTCGTGACCGGCGACTCAGCTGGTGGCACGCTTGGGTTCTACGGCGCGGCACTCTCGCTCAACGAGGACTTCGCTGTGGCCCTGGGCATCGCTCCCTGCCCTCTGCCCATCAAGGGCGCGGCGTTGGTCAGTTCCCTGTTCAATGTGGAGGCGCTCTCCAACGTGGATGGAACATCTCATGCGCCGTTCATCAACAGGATCGCTGACACGTTCTTCGATCAGCGCTTCCGCTCCCTCGAGCCCAAGTATCGGCGGTACGAGGATATGGTGGCGGAGTTGACGTTGCCGCCGTTCTACCTGAACACATGTAGTGAGGATTTCCTTGAGGACGAGAATCTGCTTCTCGCGGCACGACTTGTGCAGGCAGGGAAGAGCGTGTGGATTGAAGACTGGGTGCCCGAACGTGGTTCAACACTGGGGCACGTGTTCCCAGTCGGGATGACTTGGCTGCCGGAGAGTCAGGCAGTCCTTGAGCGAATGAGGAAGTTTGCGTACGAGCGTCTCTGACGCCGTCGGGTCCGCCTGAGACTACATCGTTCAAAAACGCTTCGCTCGTCAGTGCGCTGCCGGAGGGTGAGGGTCGGGTTCATCCTCGTCCTCACCCTCGCGGGCTTCTCAGCTCTGGCGGAGCCGTGGGAATAGTGCTTCGGCGTTGCCGCGCTCGATCGCAGCAGATTCTCCGTCGTCGAACGATTCGTAGGACTCCAGGAAGCTGTTGAAGTAGCTGCCGGCCCGTATGCTCGCGAAAGGCCAGTCACTTCCATAGAGGATGTGTCCGGGTTCAGCGAAGGCCAGGAGCGAAGGCAGTGAGCTGGGGCTCGCCGCCAGAGCGGTGTCGAAGTAGAAGAGTTTCAGTTCCGCGAGCACGCTCTCGGGGCTGCGGTTCTCGTCAAGGGCCGTCACTACGGAGACGAAGCGATAGGCGGCGTACGGCAGGAACCCTCCACCGTGCGAGAGGATGACCCGCAACTTCGGATAACGGCTCATGACGCCGTTTGTCACCATGTTCAGGGCGCTGCGCGTGGTGTCGAAAACGTAGTCGGCCATTGGGGCCGGTGTTCCATCGAGCAGAGGTAACTGTGGTTGCGCAGGGTGCACGAAAACGGTTGCAGACCGCCGATCCAGTTCCTGCCAGAGTTCTTCGTAGTCAGGGTCCCCCAAATACTTTCCGTTGACATTGGAAAGCACTACGACGCCGTCGGCGTGCAACTCGTCGAGCGCGTACTGCGCCTCCGCGAGGGATGCCCCGACGTCCGGCAACGGCAGGGTGGCGAACGATCCAATGCGTTCGGGATGATCACGCTGCTGCTCTGCCCCGTACTCATTGACTGCACGAGCAAGTCCTGCCGGATCACCGACACCGGGGAAAACCGCGCCGGGAGAAGTGACGGAGAGGATCCCGGTGGCAATTCCCTGTTTGTCCATCATGTCAATCGCCGTGGACGTCGCCCAGTCCGGTGTCCGCCACCCTCCCGAAGTGACTCCGTTGTCCGCAAGAGCCTTGCGCCATATCGGCGGAATGATGTGCTGGTGTACGTCAATGCGTGCGACCTCGGCCATTGAGCAACCTCCTCATGTTTGGTCAACCAAGTATATGTTGAACGAGCTTCAGAGAGGGCAAAATCAACCATGTCCACGCGGTGGCGGAGCAGGGGAGGACCCGGCAAGGGGGGGACCTAGCGCGCCCCGAGCCAACTCGGCCGCGATCTCAGATCGTCGCGACCGAGCCGGCGTCGAGGCGGTATTTCGATACGTTTTCCGTTTACGAGCGGTGCGCGGTCGAGGCTGGGTGAGCCTCCGGTAGGGCGACTGTATTCTCACTGCCGATGTACCGGAAGTCTCTTCAGGCAGGCTCCACCGACAAGGAAGAAGAACAGTGAGCCAGCGGTCATCATCGCTGCAAAGCTCATGTGTTGCACTCCGAGTCCGGCCAAGAGAGGCCCGAGTGTCAGTCCACTCGCGTAGGCAAGGTTGTAGAGTGCGAACGAGCCACCCAGAGTGGGAGGTTTGGAGGCGAACCCCTGTTCACTGATGAGTGTGGTGGCAGGGGCGAGCAGCAAAGCGGAGGAGATGCCAAGTAGGCCCATGCCGACGCAGGTCTGCCAAATCTCGCCCGCCCAGCCGATGATGAGAAGCGACATGGCCGCGGCTCCAACGCCTGTACCGATCAACAACCGGGGAGAGGCCGTGCCGACGTAGCTGCCGACGAGCGGATTGGCGACGATAGCCGTGAGCGATGCGAGGCCGAAGAGCAACCCGATGACTAGAGCGTCGGCGCCCAGATGAACAGGCAGCACCGGCTCGATGCCTGAGAGGGCTGCTGCGCCGATCGCGATCGCGACGACGATGGAGAAGGATCCGGGTACTCGGAGCACGGCAAGAGGCCCCGCGACGTCGTCGGTCACGCGCGGAGATCCTTTGACGAGCACGATGCGTAGCACTCCGTCTATAAGCGCCACCGCAGCGGCGAACAGGAAGGGTGCGGCCGTGCCCCAGTGTTCGACCATGAATCCAGACAAAGGAGGGCCGATCAGCACCCCGAGCGTGATGGTGGACATCGCGATTCCCATCGCTTGTCCGCGTTTCTCGAAACTTGTGGTGGCCGCGATCAAGGAGAGCGAGGCCACCCAGGACATGCCGCCCGCGATTCCCTGCGCAAAGCGAGCAAGAAGTAGAAGCCAATACGGCCCACCCGTGGCGAAAAGGAGTGTCGCAGCCGCGAGCCCGATGAGGCCGATCAGGAGCGGGGTTTTCGGGCCGTGACGGTCGATGATGCGGCCGGCGAAGAGTGTCGCAACGATCATTGCGAGCGCGTAGGAGGCGAAAAGAGCGCCGGTGGCGGCGGGTCCGCGCTCGACGACCGCAGGTAGCAAGGGCAGGACTGGCACGGCCAGGCCGTGCACGAGCATGTCGGTGAACAATGCCATGGAGCCCACGAAAAGGGCTCGAGTGGGAGTGGTGCTCCGTGGGAGCGATGTGTGCTGATGAGTCGTCATGAGGATGACGATTCCTTTCTACATGAGCAACCCCCTCGCCAGCGCCGTAATGATGGCGCTCAACTCGTCGGGTTGCGGGAGATCTTTGGGTCGGGTCACCGCGGTGACGGTGAACCCTTGCAGGAGTATGAGTGCGAGGTCCGCGATCCTCTCGGGCGGAACATCGCCCGTGGCGGGAAGTAAAGCAGTGATGCGATCGCGCCACGAATCGAGTGCGGTGTCCTTTTCAGACCTGTCGCTGAGTGCCTGAGGTGCGACGAGTACGGTGCTCGCCGCAAGCGCACGGAACAACGCGTCATCGTGGAGAAGGGCCACGAACTTGCGCAACAAGCCCAGAAGAGTTGTCGTCTCCTCGTCGAAGAGACGGTTTCCATACTCGGCCCAGCCCCACCCAAGAGCTTCTTCGAGCAAGACGCTTTTGGAGCTGAAGTGGTGATTTAACGCGCCGCGAGTCACTCCGGCGTGCGCCGCGACATGCTCGAATGTTGCCCCCCGCCACCCCTTCTCTTCGAAGGCCATCAATGCCGCCTCAAGTAGCGACAGACGCGTGCGTTCCGCGTCCTCCGCAGTTCGTTTCATACATACAAGCTAACATGTATGTATTCAGATCGGAAATTGGGAACCGGTAGCTACACGGCATTGCCAAGACGAGCAGGCTTCATACGACGAATCGTCTCCCAGTTGAGTCGATCTTCGTACCGGGAGATGGACACTCGCCTGGTCGAGTCGATCGATGGTTTCGCGGTAAGGACAGGTGAAGCCCCGTTCGGTACCTGGTGGCGTAGGGGATGGTCCAGACCTGTGATGCCTGTTGGTACGGTGCCGGTCAGCAACGGGATTGTGGGGGAAGAACGCAATCGTATCTCTGGCGCCCTGGCCACCGGCGATCAAGTGGGGCCTGCGAAACCGCAAAACCGAGGCTGCGGTAGAAACCGACGGCGTCGTCGTCGGTTTGGGCGGCGATACTCGCGCGGGGGTAGCGACGTCGCAGCTCATCGACGAGGGCACCGCCCACCCCCTTTCCTTGCGCCGCCTCGTGGACCGCGATGTATTCGAGAACGACGCTGTGGGTTGACGCCTTGAAGGCGGCAAAGCCGACGATGACGTCGTCGTCCCAGACCCCGATAATCGTGAGTCGGGGCAATTCGGTCTCATGGACGCGGCGGAGCTTGGCGTCGTCATACTCGCTGGAAAGCCAGAGCAAGTGCCAGAACTCAGGTGTGTCGATGTCGGTGGAGGTGAGGTTGCGTACGTTCATCGCTGCGGCCTCGTGGCACTGGCTTTGCGCCCTTGCGAGGGCGACGGGGCGAACTGAGAGACCCACGACGCGAGCGATGTGGCGTCTAGGATCTCGTCGAAGACGAACACGCCGGCCCCGACGAGAGCTGCGAGCTCACCCGACTGGGCCGCGATGATGGGCGGCGGTTGGCGGCGATGAACGTTCATTAGACCATCCGCGAAGGATTGATCGAAGGCGTTCGGTGCTACCAACCTGAGATCTTCCGCCATGCCTCCGAGAGAGATGAGGCCCGGGTCCAAGGCATTCGTCAGCCCAGCGATTCCCCGGCCGAGATCGGAGGCCAGAGATGAGACCACTGCGCGGACAGAATCCGATTCGTTGGGATGGGTGAAGATACGATGGAGCCAGATGCGCGGATCGTCGTTGGGAACCAAGCCGGTGCGCCTGGATATCTCGGACACGTCAAAAGCTATCGTCCAACACCCGCGCGCACCGCACGGGCATGTGAGGGTGGGGTCACCGAAGGGAAGATGGCCGAACTCTCCATGTAGGTTGTGTGCGCTCGGGGTGGGTTGGCCCTCGACGATCAACGCTCCGCCCACCCCTATTTCAACGACGATGTGCAGGAGCGATTTCAGCTCCGGCGGATGCATGCGCGTCTCGGCGATTCCGGCCGCGGTTGCGTCGTTGAGGAGGAATACGGGGAGATCTGTTGCCGATGTCAGCGGGCTGGTGTCGATCTCGGACCAGCGCTGCATCGTCATGTCTAGATGGCCGTCGACCACCCGGCCGGGCACCACGATACCGACGCCTACCGCGCGCCATTCGAGGGTTTCCACAAGCTCTCGAACTTTCTTGCCCAGTGCGGCCAGGTACTGTTCGGGTGCTGAGCCACGGTACCGGCCGGTCTCATAGGTGCTCACCGAGCCGTCGATCTGGCAGGTGCCGAGGCGCCAGTCGCCGTGTCGCAGATCGAGAACCACGGCGTTCGGCCCGCTCGGGTGGGCATGGATTGTGGATGTCGGGCGGCCGGGGCCTTGCAGCGCGGCTGGTTTCTCGCATACCAGCTCCGCCTGGACGAGCCGTTTCACAAGATCTGATACCGGTCCGCTTCGCAGGCCGAGCTGGTTGGCCAGTTCGGTCCGAGTCATCTCACTTCGATGGCGCAGGAGCGAGAGCGCACGGGCGGCCGTGCGCCAGTGTCGTGCTTGCGATATTGCCATGCATCAACCTTACGTGTGACGTGGGCAAATACTGCGATTTAGCGATGGGCAAGGACTTGTCCGTCTTGGCGTGGCTATCTGTGCCTCATGAACGTGGCTATCTGTGCCTCATGACGATGTTGTGGTTTCAGGGCGATATGAGGGAAGGCGGCGAGTCTAGAGGGCGGGACAAACGGGATGAGCCGAGACCATTCTCCGGCTCCCGCTTGCTGCGAACAGTGTCTAAGCCCAGCGGAGTTGAACGCGATCGCCAACGGCCTCAGCAGTGACATGGGTGAGGTCGGGCACGCGTGGGAGCCCCTCGGTTACCTCCGAATGGTGAGTGCCGACTACCAGTACTGAACTACCTGCCGCGAGACCTGACCGGATGCCAGCCTCGGCATCCTCGACCACGAGACAGCGTGCGGGTTCCGTCCCGAGGAGCTGGGCGGCCTGCACATATCCTTCCGGATCCGGTTTGCCGCGGGTGACGAGGTCGGCGGTTACGAAAACCTTGGGAATCGCGAGCCCGGCAGCAGCGAATCGGAGAAGCGCGAGCGGACGCTTGGCGGAGGTGACCACGCCCACCCGGGCACCGGCTAACGCTTGAAGGAGCTGATGAGCTCCTGGAATCTCGACGATTCCATCGGTTTCCCTCAGTTCGCTGCGTTCGAAAGCTGCGGTAACCTCGGCTGGGTCGAAGCCCTCGGGTAAGAAACGAGAGACTGTTGCATGAGTCTGCCTGCCATGGGAATAGGAGAGTAGTACGGCAGGCTCGATTCCATATTCGATGGCAAACTCGGTCCAGAGCCTTTCGACAACCGGGGTCGAATCTATAAGCGTGCCGTCCATATCGAAGAGCACTGCATCGACTTCGATGGCGTTGTTGGTGGGCGGGGGATATGAGGACACAGGATACTCCTTGATTCCTTAATTTACTCGTACTGCGAGTATATTTGAAGCTGCGGTGGAATGAGCAGTATTCCGGCGATTGAGCAACGATCGTCTCTTTTCGTCGATCGGACAATCGAAAGGCGGCCCGTACGAGCGGGAGCTTTCGAGGATGAATTGGAACGTATGCCTCGTTGCCGCATGAGTGCAGTTTGCGATTGCTCCTTGTTTTCTCCCCAGCATCCGCGAAGAGAGAGTTATTCACAGCATGGTTTTCTGTCCTTTGCTCCACCGAAAAAACAGCCATGCTTTTTCACATGAAGAATCTAGGGGTTTTCTCGCTCGAGGAGTTGAACAGTAGAGGACTGTCCCGGAGGGCGATAGAACGGTCTATTGCCGCCGGGCAGCTGTCCAGAATAGCTCGGGGATGGTATGCCGTACCGGGAGCGGATGAACAAGTGGTGACTGCGCTCAGATCTGGTGCTCGGCTCGGTTGCCTGTCGGCCTGCCGTAGATATGGGTTGTGGGTACCTTCCAGTGCGAGAATCCATATCGTCTATGGAGAGGCAAGGAAGCCGAATGCGATTCCGGGTGCCGTCATCCATCATTATGGCTCGCGACAGCCGAAGCAAGCCCTGTGGCCTCTTCAAGATTGCCTACGCCAGGTTATCTGCAACCACGACACCGAAACAGGTCTCGTGGTGGTTGAATCGGCCGTCAATTGTGGGGCGATCTCGCGAGATGAAGCCATGAATCTTGCGGGGCCCACCAAAAAGATCGAACCGCTGCGACGGCACTTGAACAGAGCGGAGTCCGGAAGCGAGACTCGTGTGCGTTACTTCTTAGAGCGCCATAACGTTCCTGTGCTGCCCCAGGTGGATGTGCCAAACATAGGAAGGGTGGACTTGATCGTTGGCAAGAATATGATCGTTGAGTGCGACAGTTACGCCCATCATTCGTCGAGAGCCTCCATGGAAAAGGACAGGCGACGGGACCTTGCGGCCTTGGATGCTGGATATACGAGATTGCGTTTGAGCTACAGCCAGATCTGGCATGAATGGCAGGCAACTCAGGCTGCATTGTTGCGACTGATCGGCAAGAGGAAGCACCTGCGATAGGGGTGGGGTAGGTCAAACAGAAATATTGTTCCCTATTCGGCACGGCCTGTACAAAACCGGAGGGTTTTCCTCGATTTCGGAAAAGTTATTTCGACTTGCAGGGTGATCTGCTAGGAAAACCGACTGTAGCCGGCAGTTATCGTGAAGAGGAAGCGATCTATGACGCTTACGGGGCTTCGATGCACACCGTCACACCGGGAATTATTCCGGCGGTGGCGCTGAAGCAATGATGCGAGAGAGTGCTTCCCTGGTGGCAACCCTCTGTTCTATCTCCTGATTCAGGCGATCACGTTCCTGGATGAGTCGCATCGTCAGCAGTGATGTCTGAGAAGCTGGATTGGCCATACAGGGAAGCACATCGTTGATCGCCGATGTTCCCAGACCGGCTGCGAGCAGTTGCCGAATGAGAAGGACGCGATCGACGTCCGCCGTCTGATACATTCTTTGCCCACTGGAGGAACGGGACGGCACTATTAACCCGCAGTCTTCGTAGTAGCGCAGTGACCGGATGCTCGCTCCGGTACGCCGAGAGAGTTCTCCGATCCGCACCTCTTGCCCCTCACATTGATGTCAGCGTTTACGCTACTCAGCATGACACACAACGACTCTCCACACCATGAGAACCCCCGGGTCAAGCAACTTCGCCTCGTTGTCGCGGCCACGGACTATGACGAAGCACTCGCGTTCTACCGCGACGTGCTCGGACTACCTGAACGCGCGGCATTTCAAGGCGATGGCGATGCTCGCGTTACGATTCTCGACGCGGGCTATGCCACTTTGGAGATAGCCAATCCGGAACAGGTCAGTATGATCGACGATGTCGAGGCTGATGGCACCCCTTCCGCACGCCTCCGCCTAGCATTTGAAGTCGCTGACAGCGAAGCTGTTACAGCGCAATTGGCAGAAGCAGGAGCCGACGTGATCGCGCAAGCGCGTGAGACGCCATGGAATTCCATGAACTCCCGCCTTCACGCACCAGCGGACCTCGAAATAACCATTTTCCAGGAGCTCGGGCAACCGAAGAGTGACTGACACTCGGCGCACTGGTGAGCTGCTGGGCCCCTCTGGGTTTCGGGTGATTGGAACCCACACAGGATACCGATTCGAGTCGGCCATGCCTGGTATCGGCAGGGGCAGGCTTCTGTACGGCATGCGGGAGACAATGGAATCATGAAGACGGAGATTTTCGGTGGAGATGCTTCGGACGCGGATCGCCCGGTAACTGAGCTCGGTGAATTCCTGCGCTCGCGTCGTGATCGGCTCAGCCCGGAAGAGGCTGGCGTGCACAGCTACGGGCGCCGGCGCGTGCCGGGGCTGCGCCGGGAGGAGTTGGCCCAGCTCGCCGGGGTCTCTATGACGTATCTGACCCGGCTGGAACAGGGACAGTCGCAGAATGCCTCCGACGAGGTTATTGATGCGCTGGCTCGGGCACTGCACCTCGATACCGACGAACGCGCCCATCTCTTCTTTCTAGCGCGCCCGGTCCCGCCAAGGCGACCCCGCGCATCGAGGCCGGAGATGGCGAAGTCGGGAGCCGAACAACTGCTGCACTCGATGGGCGAGGTTCCTGCCGTGCTGCTTGGAAGGTTCAACGACATTCTCGCGTGGAACCGGCCCGGCCACCTGCTGCTCGCGGGCCACGTCGACCCGGAGGCGCCCAGCCGGATCGAGGAACGCCCGAATCAGCTTCGGATGCTGTTCCTCGATCCGCACACCCGCGACCTCTACGTCGACTGGGAGGATGAGGCAGCGCTCGCGGTCGCTTCCCTGCGCTACGTGGCCGCCCAGTTTGCCAATGACCGGCGCCTCGCCGAGCTGGTTGGATATCTGAGCGTCAACAGCCCCGAGTTTGCCCGGCTGTGGGCGGACCACGATGTGCGGCTCTGCACGAGCGGATCGAAGCGCTTTCGGCATCCCTCGGTGGGGGAGTTGACGCTACGATACGAGGTGCTGCACCTGCCCGAGGGCAACGGCCAGCGTATCCTCACCCATACCGCGGAAGCCGGTAGCCCGTCCTACGCCGCACTCAGGCTGCTGCTCTCGAGCTGACGGAGAGGACGCCTGGCGCCACCGTGTTCCGCAGGCGCCCAGCTCCAGGCAGGTGAGCGTTTTCAGAGCTGGCGGAGCGCTCCACCGTCGACGACCCACTCGGCGCCGGTGACCTGCCGGGCACGCGACGAGAGCAGGTAGACGACGGCGCCGGCCACGTCCTCCGGCATACCGATCCTGCCGGTGGGCAGGCGCCGTTCCTCTTGGATGAAACGAGCGACAGCCGTGTCGGGATCGGTGCCGAAACGCGCGGCGAGTTGCTCGGCGAAGCCGCCGGGCGCATCGAACAACGCCGTGCGGGTCGGACCGGGGGAGACGACGTTCGATCGGACACCCGCGGTTCCCAACTCGATGGCCAGTGATTTCGACAGGGAGAGAATGGCGGCCTTCGAGGCGGCATAGGCCGCCATAGTCGGGTCGGGCATGCGTGCGGCCTCGCTCCCCAGATGCACGATGCTCCCGCCGGACTCCCGCAGAGCGCGGATCGCCGCGCGGCTCAGCCGTACCGGAGCGAAGAGATTGACCGCAAACGTCGTGTGCCACAGTTCGTCCTCGATCGCGGAGAAGGAGTCCCTGGTGTCGAAGAGTGCCGCATTGTTGACCAGGCCGTCGATACGGCCATGCTGCTCCACAACCTGGGCGACCACCCTCTCCGCCTCGTTTGGATGCGATAGGTCCGCGCTCAGAAAGCCTGCCGCGTCCGGAAGCAGCCCGGGCTGTGGACGCTTGCGGGCGACAGCGACGGGAGAAGCACCCTCCTCTGCCAGTTCGCGAACGATGGCAAGACCGATGCCGCTGGTTCCGCCGGTGACGATGACAACACGGTTCTCAAGTTGCAGGTCCATGGAATTTTTCTCCTTCGTGGTTCTCACTCGTGGTTCTCACTTCTGATGTGCCGATTGCGATGTGCTTCGGCCGTGGTTGTCCGGCTGTTCACCGCAGGCCGAACAGAATCCTCATTTCGAAGC
This sequence comes from Actinomycetaceae bacterium L2_0104, assembly GCA_047501485.1. Taxonomy (GTDB): domain Bacteria; phylum Actinomycetota; class Actinomycetes; order Actinomycetales; family Actinomycetaceae; genus Ancrocorticia. The sequence continues at coordinate 829,455 of JAZDRN010000001.1, forward strand.
CGCTGATGCTGAGGGCGAGGATGGCGAGCGTGCTCAGCCGTCGGCGCCCTATCGGCAGCCCGGCTCTTCCTCCACCGGCAGACCGCCGCTCTTCATCCGGCAGCCCGGCCCTTCCTCCCGCAGCCCTGCCGGTCTTCCCGTTTGGGGAGTACGTTAGCCAGGAAGCCCCCGGGTGAGAGTTTTGATGGGTGCTCTGAAGAGCGTCAACGGGCATTGAAAAACTCCTCCGGGTGCCGTCGAATGGCGTCGGCCAGCTGTACGGTCACAGGTTCCGGCCTTACGTTTCTGCTCCTCCACCATGCGTGAGCTGTTCCTGCCCAGCCAGTACCCGGTGTCGCCTATCACCGGCGGGGACAGGTTCGCGGGCCCCGGAACAGCCAGGTTCGCGGGCCCCGGAACAGCCAGGTTCGTGAGGGCCCAAAACGGACAGGTTCGCGAGGGCCCGGAACACCTTGGGCGGGTGGCAAGACTCGAATCTCACCTTTTGCTCAGTCAACGCCGGGGGTATCGTGGCCGCAGGGAGATTTCCCGTGTTTTCTAGTTTTTTGGCGCCGAGCAGGAGGCAATCTGCCCGGGCGTCGGTTGCCTGGGCACGGTTGGTTCCCGTCACTGCGAAAGCCGATATCGATTGTCGTGGGAAAGAAGAAAATGGGCACAGTATCCAAGAACATGATCGACACCCTTGCCGCGAGTGGAGTGCAGCGGGTCTATGGGCTTCCAGGAGACTCACTCAACGGGTTCACCGACGCGTTGCGCGATTCGGGCATCGAGTGGGTGCATGTGCGTCACGAGGAGGCCGCGGCCTTCGCCGCGGGTGCCGAGGCTGCCCTGACCGGTGAGATCGCAGTCTGCGCCGGTAGTTGCGGGCCGGGAAACCTGCACCTCATCAATGGCTTGTTCGACGCGCAGCGTTCCCGCGTACCGGTGCTGGCGATCGCGGCCCATATTCCGACCTCTGAAATCGGCTCCGGCTACTTCCAGGAGACCCATCCGCAGGAGCTCTTCCGCGAGTGCTCGGTCTATGTCGAATACGTCGCCGATCCCATCCAGATGCCCCGTATCCTGCGCACTGCCATGCAGGCCGCGGTGTCCGAGCGTGGTGTCGCCGTCGTCGTGATCCCCGGAGACGTCGCCTTGGCGGATGCGGTAGACGAGACGGTCACCCCGGTTCGTGCATCGCGTCCCAAGGTCACGCCGCGCGATAGCGAGTTGGAGGATGCGGCCGCGCTGCTGAACAACGCCAAGAAGGTCACGATCCTTGCCGGCGCGGGTGCTGAGGGTGCTCATGACCAAGTGGTCGAGTTGGCTGACCGCCTCGGCGCTCCGATCGTGCATACGCTGCGCAGCAAGCAGTTCATCGAATACGACAATCCGTTCGACGTCGGCATGACCGGCCTGCTCGGATTCGCCTCCGGTTACCGGGCGATGGAGAACTGCGACACGTTGCTCATGCTGGGTACGGACTTCCCGTATCGCCCCTTCCTACCCGAAGACGCCCAGGTGATTCAGATCGACCTGCGTGGCGAACATCTGGGCCGACGAGTCCCGCTCAAGCTCGGCATGGTTGGAGACGTGGGTGATACCTTGGATGCCCTGTTGCCGCGACTGGAACGCAATCGCAGCCGTTCCCACCTCAAGCAGTCGCTGAAGCACTATTCCAAGACCCGCGCCAAGCTGGATGATCTGGCCAAGCCACGCAAGCGCAAGCAGGCCTTGCACCCGCAGTACGTGGCGAAGTTGGTCGACGAGATCGCCTCCGACGACGCCGTCTTCATCCCCGATGTCGGTTCTCCGGTTATCTGGGCGGCCCGTTACCTTAAGATGAATGGCAAGCGTAAGCTCATCGGCTCCTTCATTCACGGATCGATGGCCAACGCACTACCGCAGGCGGTGGGTGCGGCGGCTGCGTTCCCGGGCCGGCAGGTCGTGGCGATGTCCGGCGACGGCGGCGTGGAGATGCTGCTTGGAGAGCTATTGACGCTTGTCCAGAACAAGCTGCCGGTGAAACTGATCGTGTTCAACAACTCCTCGTTGAATTTCGTGGAACTCGAGATGAAGGCCGCCGGTTTCGTGACGACGGCGACCGAACTGGACAACCCGGATCTGGCCGGGATCGCCAATGCGGCGGGGTTGAAGGGGTTCCATGTGGGCAGCTCGGACGAGCTGGAACCCGTGCTGGCCGAGGCCTTCGCCTACGATGGTCCCGCTTTGATCGACGTGGTCACCGAGCGCCAGGAACTGACCATACCGCCGTCGGTCAAGCTCGACCAGGCCAAGGGCTTCGCCTTGTATGCCATGCGGACCCTGCTTTCGGGGCGCGGTGACGAGCTGGTCGAACTGACGAAGGCGAATGTGCGTCAGATTCTCTGATTCGACGTTGTGACCGATTGACTGTTCGGACGCCTTTTCATGCGATGGAAGTGGCGTCCGAACTGCTTGTACTGCCCCGGCCTGGGCGCGGTGCCGGCACGGTTTCTTGGCATGCTGGCGCTGTCCGTACGATTGCGTCGGATCTGGCGCAGAGGCGTGACAGTCCGGGCGCGAGGATAGTCCTTCGCTCAGTCGCCGGGCTCGGTCAGTTGGCGGAGGGCTTCGATGTGGCCGCGCCACGCTTTCTTTCCTTGGGTCGTGAGGCGGACCCACGTCTGGGGTCTGCCGAAAGGCCGCGACCGCTTCTTGAGGGTGAGATAGCCGGCCTCGGCCATGGTTCGCAGCTGTTTGGACAGATGGGATGTCGAGAGCCCGACAGTCTCCTGGAGGGCGGAGAAATCCAGTTCATCAGCGGTGGAGAGCGCCGCGGTGATGCGTAGCCGTGCGGGGGAGTGGATGAACTCGTCGAATTTCGGCGGGTTTCTCATAGTAGATCAGATGTGTCGTAGTCGCCTTCGGCCAGAGCTTTGATCCCGAAATCCTCGTCCCACCGAAGAAAGGCATATATGATCACCGTCATGATGCAGGCCGTGCCGATGGCATACCACGGTTGCCAATTGGGTGAATCGGGGCCGAACGACACCAGGGTGTTGGATGACAGGATGACTCCAAAGAGCATCAGCGCCCTTCTGGGGGATGGTCGTCCGCCTGTGGGCCCGCCTCGACGGCGTCGTAGCAGATAGTGGATCGCGGCGAGGATAGTAGAACCGGCCACCGCGAACGCTATCGCAATGAGCGCTGCGGTCGTCGTGTCCAACGTGAGCAATCCGGGGACCACGCCACAGACCAGTGCGATGGAGAATGTGAACCACGGTGGAAGGCGGCCGACTTCCGCGGCGTTGCGGCGAACCTCGTCGATCTCCTGAAGGCTGGCGCGGGCCTCCTCCCTGGTTGCAGTGCGGGCCTCCTCCAGGCTTGGGTCGTGGTTATTTTCCCGAGGTGGCGGTTGAGGTGAGCTCATCACAGACTCCACATCGATTGGCTGTGATCCGAGTCTCGCAGTTGGTTGCCTATCGGTCAAGTAACTCACGAGATCGCGGCGAAGAGCCTCGCGCTCCCCGCCCTTCGAGGGCAAGAGAAGGTCGCCGGAGCGAATCGATGGTCTCCCGATCTCCAGGATAAGACGCCTCCCTCTCGCGAGCCTCTTCAACCGCGTTCCTCAACCTGTGCGAGGAGGGGGATGCCCTATCGTGGGAGTGAGTCCTAGGTCCTAGTGGAAGGGTCTTCACCTGCTCTGTTAGCGCGGTATAGACTCTTCCAGTTCGCTCCCGGCCCTTTCTCGAGTGGCACTGGCGTTGGACCGATACCACCCGAGTTCTCCGATTTGGACATGCAATGACCACACCTGAATCCACGGCCCCGCATATCACTGAAGGGTCTTCCGGCATTGACCCGAAGGCGATGCGGGTCATATGGCTACTCCTTGTGGCCGCCTTTGTGGCCATCCTCAACGAGACCACGATGGGTATCGCGATCCCGCATCTTAACAGGGACCTGGGATTGCCCCCGGAGGTCGGACAGTGGCTCACGAGCGCGTTCATGCTTTCGATGGCTGTGGTGATACCGACGACGGGCTTCCTGCTCCAGCGATTCACGACCAGACAGGTGTTCCTCTCCGCCATCACGGCCTTCACCATCGGAACGCTGCTCTGCCTGGTCGCCCCCAGCTTCCCGTTCCTGCTGGCAGGACGCATCGTCCAGGCGATGGGCACCGGCGTGATGATGCCCCTTTTGATGACCACGATGATGAACGTGGTACCGCCGCATTCGCGTGGGCGAATGATGGGACGGGTCGGCCTGGTGATCTCACTCGCGCCGGCCATCGGTCCCAGCCTGTCCGGAGCGATACTCGATTCGCTGAGCTGGCGCTGGATCTTCGCGATCGTGCTCCCGATTGCTCTCATCTCTCTCGCTCTCGGAGCCAAGTGGATGACCAATCTCGGGGAGACGACCACTGCGCGGATCGACATTCTTTCGGTCATACTCTCTGTTCTCGCATTCGGAGGTATCGTCTTCGGGCTGAGCCAGTTCGGTGGAGGCCACGGGGGAGAGGCGGCGACCGCGCAGGAGACGGAGGGCGCACTGTCGAGCACGATTCCCATTGCTGTCATCGCCGCAGGCTTCGTGTTCCTGGCCCTGTTCGTGTGGCGCCAGATCGCCTTGTCGCGCAAGGGAAACCCACTACTCGACCTGCGCGTTTTCCGCAGTCGGAATTTCACGCTCGCGGTGATCATCATGGCCGTTGTGGCCATGGCGATGTTCGGCACTCTCACGCTGTTACCTCAGTATCTGCAGAACGTCGTCGGCTTCACCGCGCTGGAATCCGGGTTGGTGCTGCTGCCCGGCTCGGTCCTCATGGGAGTCCTGGCCCCTCTCATCGGCCGCATCTACGACGCCGTCGGCCCCAGGATGCTGTTGGTACCGGGAACGATCCTGGTCTCCTCGGTCCTGTTCTTCTATTCCACTCTGACCCCCAGCACGCCGGTCGAGCTGCTGGTGCCGGCACAGACGGCGATGTCGGTGGGGCTCGCGATGTCGTTCACCCCGCTGTTCTCCTCTTCTCTGGGATCCCTTCCACGTTCGCTCTACTCGCACGGCTCGGCGGTGCTGAACACTCTGCAACAGGTGGGTGGTGCGGCCGGGGTGTCCATACTTCTCACCACATATTCGAGTGTTCTGCACGCGGGTGAGCAGCGCGGGCTCGACGTGGTGGCGGCGGGAGCTCCCGGTGCCCGGACGGCGTTTCTCATCGCCGCCTGCCTTTCTACTGTGCCACTCGTATTGTCCTTCTTCATCCGTAAGCCGGCCGACCAGGAAGACGCCGCCTAACTGTACCGACCGCCACGACTCGCCATACACGAGCTCTCTTCATGTGTTACGCAAGCTCTTCTCGCCTCGGAGTGTTCGACCGGCACCGAACAGTCCAACGCGGACAGTGGAGCGGTGACCATGAAAACCTTTCCCGAACCGCTGGGTAGCGCCATGTGCACTACCTTTCCGTGCTCCAGTTACACAGGATCGGCATAGAAATCGCTATAAGTCCCGATAGACGCGCTTCATAGCATGGGGCCATGTTCATCACGAAGAAGAAACCAGAATCCACGGGTTCCACGCGACTCCGCCAGGCTGCTCTCCGTGCGAGTGCGTTCGTTCTTTCCGTGGGATTGGCGTTAGCAGGCTGTTCCGCGGCAGACTCGGGGTCGACGGCGGATTCGGCGAGAGGTTCGTCCGCGTCGTCGTATTCGACGGTGGAAGCGGCCTCGTCCGATGCGTCGACGTCGGACTCGACATCGGCCACAGCATCCTCAAGCACGTCGGCAACCATCTCTGAGACAGCCGAGGCGGCGGAGGCCTTCTTGGACACGCTGTCCGAGGAACAGCGCCAGGCAGTTCTGTACTCATACGACGATGAGTCGAAGACGACCTCATGGTCCAATTTCCCGGTCACCTTCGTCGAACGGGCGGGACTGAACCTGAATGACCTGACCGAGGAACAGCAGGCTGCCGCGATGGCTGTGCTGGAGGCGCTGCTGAACGAGCAGGGATACGAGACCGTTACAGGGATCATCGGCGGGGACCAGTTCCTACTGGAGAACAGCGACAGCACGGAGGAATCGCTGGGCCAGTACTATATCGCGTTCTTCGGAGACCCCTCCGACACGCAGGCATGGGCGGTACAGTTCGGCGGTCATCATCTCGGTATCAATGCCACCCTCGACGCAGCATCCGGCGACATCACGTTCGCTCCCACCCATCTGGGCGTGCAGCCCGCCGTCTATACGGATGAGGATGGCAACGAAGTGCAGCCGTTCTCCACCATCTACGAGAGCGCGTTCGCGTTCTACGATTCCCTCACGCAAGAGCAGCAAGCGGCGCTGTACCAGGGCACGGAAGTATCGAATCTCTCCTGCGCCCCCGGAGATACCTGCAGCTATCCGACAGGCACGGGGATTGCGGGTTCCGACCTGACCGATGAGCAGAGGCAGCTCCTTCTCGACGTCATCGCGAACTGGGCGGGTCTATCCGACGAGGAGACGACCGATGCGGCACTCGCCGAGATCGAAGCCACTCTCGACGAGACCTATGTCAATTGGTCGGGGGCCACCGTCTATGACATGAGCCAGGGCGACGGCGTGTACTTCCAGATCTCGGGCCCCAATGTGTACATCGAATTCTCCAGCCAACAGGGCTCCGCAGGTGCGGATGTCGACGGGTACAGCACCAGCGGATGGGGACACGTCCACACGATCTATCGTGATCCGAGCAACGACTACGCCGGAAGCGTCACACAGCGGGAGGCCTCCGGCATGGGCGGAAACGGGCCGATGCCACCCGCATGACAGCGTGTTCACAGTTTCGGCTGCCGGGAACCGGGCTTTGTGGAAGACTTGCGGGAAACACTGGCCCTCACGTGAAGGAAAGACCAATGGGAAGCATTAATCTCATCGCACAGATCGAAGCTCGTACTGAAACAGTGGATGCCGTTCACGAGCTCATGGATCGCTATGCCGAGCACGTCCTGACGATGGATGGGTCTGAGCGTTTCGAGGTGTACCGTGACCGGGATCGACCCACTCGCATCGTCATCCTGGAGCAGTATCGTGACGATAAAGCTTTCTCGGAGCATCTGGCCGATCCCGAGAATGAAACGTTGAATGCGCGTCTGGGAGAGCTGACGGACCACGGTTCCGATCTGCAGTTCCTGCTCTAGGAGTGGGTGAAGTGGCGGTACTTCACGGTATCGCCACTTTTATGCCCCTTTCTGCGGGTCGCCTCGTTTCGATTTCTCATTGTCCGAGAAACTTCGCCGATCTAATATATTCGTATGTGCGAAGATAAGAAGGCATGTGGCTTCGGTATCGAGAGCCAGTACGTCGATCTGGCGGCGGAAGTATTCTCGCTGCTGTCCGATCCCACCCGGATAAGGATCATCCTGGCGCTTCGCGAGGGCGAATTGTCCGTAGGGGAGTTGGCAGAGCAGGTGGGAAAGTCCCCCACGGCAGTCTCCCAACATCTTGCGAAACTGCGCTGGGGAAGAGTGGTCCAGTCCCGTCAGGAGGGTACCCGTGTCTTCTACAGCCTCATCGATGAGCATGCCCGGGAACTGGTGACACACGCGGTATTCCAGGCCGAACACGTCGTCGGCGGAGTTCCACCGCATCATCGCGGAAGCGATGGGAAGATCCGCACTGCGGGTGCCGCAGATGGGCTAGATGGTTCGGATTCAATAGGCGAGCTGGATTCAGCGAGTGGGTCGGATACGAGCAACGGCTCGGATACGAAGAAAGGCTCGGAGCGGTGAGCGCCACCGGAACTCGGGTCGCCCCCGAGGAGGCCTTCGCGAATCGTGAGAGCCTGTGGCAGAAGATCGATCGCGCAGACCTGGCACGCACGCTCTTTGTGGCCGCATGCACACTTGCCGTTGCCCTTGGTCTGACCGGGCCGTGGCCGACTGTCCCGATAGTCGCTCTCGTCGGACTCGTCACCGGCTGCTGGCCCATCCTCACGGAAGCCATCGAGGATGTGCGCGGGCGCCGTATGAGTATGGAGCTGTCCATGCTCATCGCTATCATCGCGGCCGCGGCGATAGGCGAATGGGTGACCGCGTTGTTGATCACCACCTTCGTCCTTGCTGCCGAGATTCTGGAAGATCTGTCGATGGACCGCGGTCGCGATGCGCTCACCGATCTCATGGCATTCCTTCCAGAGAATGTGCAGGTCCGCCAGAATGGAGATATCAGGGTCGTCCCGCTCGCGGACGTCGAGGCTGGACAGGTGGTCGTCGTCGCACCGGGAGGGCGTATTCCGGTCGACGGCCTCGTCGTCGCGGGAGAATCGACCGCCGACCAGTCCCGGATCACCGGGGAGCCTCTGCCGGTCGACGTCGCGGCCGGCTCCGAGGTCTTCGCGGGCTCCATCAATCAGATCGGTGCGATTGAGGTGCGAGCCGAGCTGGTGGGCACGGAATCGTCATACGGACGGATCGTGGAAGCGGTGCGCCGGGCGCAGTCCTCGGAGCCTCCGGTGCAAAGGCTCGCGGATCGTCTTGCCGCCTGGCTCGTCTATCTTGCCCTCGGGGGAGCGGCTCTCACCTACCTGGTGACCCGCGATATCACGGCGGCGATCTCCGTGGTGGTCGTAGCCGGGGCCTGCGGTATCGCGGCAGGCACGCCGCTCGCTGTGCTCGCGGCGATCGCACGAATCGCCCGTGCTGGTGCCTTCGTCAAGGATGGGGCTCATCTTGAAGCGCTGTCCACTGTGGATACCGTTGTCTTCGACAAGACGGGAACACTGACCACCGGCACCGCGACTGTGATCGGCGTACAGACCAACGGCGGAACGGCGGCGAACGCGCTGCTGGAGTTGGCAGCTTCCGTCGAATCCTATTCGGAGCACCCGTTGGGGCAAGCCATTGTCGAACACGCCCGCGCGCTGGGACTCGCCGTGCGCCCCGCCGCGAACTTCGTTTACCGGCCCGGGCTCGGGGTCACCGCCACCGTGGAGGGCAGGCAGATCGCGGCGGGCAGTCGGGCTCTGGTGGCCGATGCGCCCTCCCACGTGGATGGGCAGGGGACCGCAACGGCGGTCCACGTGAGCATCGATGGCCGTTACGAGGGCACCATTGCCCTGGCCGATACGATTCGGGAATCGGCGCGCGAGGCAGTGGCCGAACTGGAGCGCCGCGGACTTCGCACCCTCATCATCACCGGAGACCGGGAGGCCACCGCACGCGCGGTCGCCGCCGAGCTCGGCATCGACGATGTCCGGGCCGGCTTGCTACCGGACCAGAAACTCGCGGCCATCGACGCCGAGCGCGCAGCCGGTCACAGGTTGGCCATGATTGGCGACGGCGTGAACGATGCCCCGGCCCTGGCGCGTGCGGACGTGGGAATCGCGATGGGCAGCGGAACGGACATCGCCCGCGAAAGCGCCGACGTGGTCCTCATCAGTTCCGACCTCCACGATCTCGTCCGCACGGTGCACGTCGCGCAGCGGGCACGGAGAATCGTGATGTTCAACTTCGCGGGCACCATCGCCGTCGACCTCATCGGGATGGCTCTTGCCGCGCTGGGGCTGCTCGGCCCGGTGCTCGCTGCCCTGGTCCACGTGGGCAGCGAGACCGCGTTCATCCTCAATTCCGCAAGGCTCATCCCGGGTCGGAAGCGGCGTTAGCGTTCTCGTGATGGCCAGGATGTCGGATATCGGAAGGAGCCGTTCATCTCGAACGGCTCCTTCACGCCCGTTGATGCTCCTGAGAGCGTCAGTCCCAGCCGTCGAGCACCACTTTCCCGACGGTCCGGCCGCTCTCGACGAGTTCGTGCGCCCGGCGAAGATTGGCGGCGTTCAAGGGAGAGAGCACCTGGGTGAGCGTCGATCTCACTCGCCCTTCCTCGGCGAGCTCGGCCACTCGGTTCAGGAGGCGATGCTGTTCGATCATGTCCGGCGTCTGGTGCATGGGCCGGGTGAACATGAACTCCCAATGCCAGCTGACGCACTTGCGCTTGAGCGGGGAGACGTCGCGCGGGCCGTCGTCGATCGCGACGATGTGGCCGAAGGGCGCGACTATCCGCTCGTATACATCGACCTGCCCCGAGGAATGCGCAGTGAAGATCCAATCCACGCCTCCGGGCGCGATGGAGAGCACCTGGTTCTCCAGATCGCCGTGGTGGTCGACGACGTGTTCCGCCCCGAGTTCCCGGACCCATGATTCGCGCTCGCGGCTGGAGGCGGTGGCGATGACGGTGACGTTCGGAAGGAGGGCCTCTGCCAGCTGCAGCATGATGGAACCGACGCCTCCTGTAGCTCCGACCACGAGGAGCTTTCCCGTGCTCTCGGATGTCAGGCACAGCCGATCGAACAGGGCCTCCCACGCCGTGATCGCCGTCAGGGGGAGAGCCGCGGCATCCGCGAAGGACATGCCGGTGGGCTTGCGCCCCACGATCCTCTCGTCGACAGCATGCAGGCGCTGGTTCGTGCCGGGCCTGTCGATACTGCCGGCGTAGTAGACCTCGTCGCCCGGCTGGAAGAGCGTCACGTCCTCGCCGATGGAGTCGACCACTCCGGAGGCATCGAAGCCGAGGACTCGGAACCCGTCTGTGGGGGCACCCGCCCGTTGTTTGACGTCCACGGGATTGACCGACACAGCCCGGACATCGACGACGACGTCGCGCGGACCGGGGCGTGGAGCCTCCACCTCCCGTTCGATCAGGCTGGTAGCGTCGGAAACTGGCAGATTCTTCTCATAGCCGATGGCTGTTGTTGTAGTCATACACCCCATCTTTCACTATGGACACTGGTTACCCGCAAGGGGCATTGGTTACCGATGGGTACCATGGACCGCATGACAACTGATACGAACGAACGATGCTCCCGCAACGATGTGTACGCGGCAATGTGCCCGTGCCGCGATATGCTCGATCTCTTAGCCAACAAATGGAGCGCGTTGGCCATCGGAGCTTTGGAGGACGGACCGCAGAGATTCGGTCAGCTGAGGGCCCGCCTCGAGGGAGTGAGCCCAAAGGTCTTGTCGCAGACCCTGAAGCGATTGGAGGAGCACGCGCTGCTCACCCGCACTGTCTACGCGGAGGTTCCCGCCCGGGTGGATTATGAGCTCACCGAGCTGGGGCACTCCGCCTCAACCCCGCTGCGGTATCTGCGCGACTGGGTCGAAACCAATGTCGGGCGAGGGTGATCGTGCTTTTACGGTCGGATGAAATCAAACCGGAGGCCCGCCCCTCCCGTGACTCCATGAGGGGACACGCCATAGAGTGGAGGGAACAGCAATCGGAAGGAAGATAGACATGCCGTACGTCAGCCGTCAGATCCGCTTGGCTTCGCGCCCGTATGGAGCGCCGAAACAGGAGAACTTCCGCCTGGAGGAGAACGCGGTTCGCGAGCCACGAGATGGCGAGGTGTTGCTGCGAACTCTCTATCTCTCCCTCGACCCCTACATGCGTGGAAGACTTTCCGACGCCAAGTCATACGCCAAATCTGTAGAGATCGGCGATGTCATCGTGGGTGCCACGGTTTCTGAGGTGATCGAATCGCGCTCCGCGGACGTACAACCGGGGCAGATCGTATTGGGCTACGGCGGATGGCAGAGCTACAGCACGGAACCGGCGGCATCGTTGCGCATGTTGGATCCGGACCAGGCTCCCGTCACCACTGCCCTCGGCGTGCTGGGGATGCCCGGCTTCACCGCCTATGCGGGACTGCTTGCCATCGGGAAGCCGGAACCGGGCGAGACCGTGGCCGTGGCGGCAGCGACGGGACCGGTGGGAAGTGCCGTGGGCCAGATCGCGAAGATCAAGGGCTGCCGCGCTATCGGCATCGCGGGCGGTCCGGAGAAGACCGCCTATGTCGAGGAACTGGGATTCGACGCTGCTGTGGACCACCGGGCCGCAGATCTCGGCGGACGGCTGGAGAACGCCGCCCCGGACGGTATCGACGTGTATTTCGAGAATGTTGGCGGCCCCGTCTTCGAGGCGGTTCTGCCCCTGCTCAACACCTATGCGCGAGTGCCGGTGTGCGGGCTGGCGTCCAGTTACAACAGCATCGAGTTGCCTGCCGGCCCCGACCGTTCTCAGGCGCTGATGGGTCTTGTACTGCGCAAGTCGCTCACGCTGCGAGGATTCATCCAAACGGAATTCGCGGCGACGATGTTCGACAGCTTCCTGCGCGATATGGGTGAGTGGGTCCGGGATGGGAAGGTGCGCTATCGCGAGGACATCACCGATGGTCTGGAGAACGCGCCCGAGGTTTTCGCGGGGATGCTCACGGGTAAGAACTTCGGTAAGACGATCATCAAGGTCGCGGATCTGTGACGGAGGGGTCGTCGCCGGCGGGAACGCGGGCTCTACCTTAGAACCGGCTCCGCGTCCCGTCACGGAAACTGAGCGCTGCTCTGTCCGAGCCGTTCCAAGGGAGTCCCGGTGTGGACAAGCCTTCGCCGTTCCAGCAGGATTGCAATAGAGATATCCCAGATTGGCGAAAGGACAGCGAATGGCCCCCTCTCATGTCGGCATTGTGTGGAACCCCTCGAAGACCAGCAAGGAAGATTTGGAGAATGCCTGGCGAGAGGCAGTGCGCGAAATCGCTGAGCCGCGCCTTTCATGGTTCGAGACCACCGAGGACGATCCGGGCAGGGGAGCTACGCGGGATGCTCTGGAAGCGGGAGCCGACGTCGTCGTCGCTGCCGGGGGCGACGGAACGGTACGGGCTGTCGCCGAATACTTGGCGGAGGCGGACACGGATGCCGAACTGGGCATCATCCCGCTGGGCACCGGTAATCTTCTGGCGCGAAACCTGGATATCCCCTTGGACGATGAGACCGCGGCCTTGACGCGCGTGCTCGAGGCGACACCCAGGGCGATCGATGTGGGCTGGGCCGAGCTGGCGCTTACCGGGGGCAATGAGCGTCACGCATTCGTGGTGATGGCGGGATTCGGGATCGATGCCCATATGATCACCGAGACCGACGACGACCTGAAGGACAAGGCCGGGTGGCTCGCTTATGTCGAATCCCTCGGGCGCGCGGTATCCGCGAGTGACGTCATCGACCTGCGCGTCGGGATCGACGGAGGCGAGCCGGCAGCAGAGAAGGCGCACACCTTGTTGTTGGGAAACTGCGGTACCCTGCAGGGCGGCGTGACGCTGCTACCTGACGCCGACCCCTCGGACGGTGAGCTCGACCTGTTGATACTGGACAGTGAAGGAATCACCGGGTGGGTGGACACCCTCAAGAACGTCGTTTGGGACAACGGGCTCAAGCGCGTATTGGGGCGCAGCGACGAGGCAGAGGACAGCGGCAGCGTCAGGCACCGGCGCCTGACGTCCCTCAGCATTGAACTGGAGGAGCCGCGCGTCTTCGAGGTGGATGGAGACGAGCTGCAGGAGACCACCCGTCTAGAGATCTCGATCCAGCCCTCAGCCGTCAAGGTTCGCTGAACGACGAGTCCGGAACTAGCGAGGTACCCGGGGCCGTACGGTCCTCGGCGTCAGCGATCAGGTAGCCGAAGAATCTCCAGGAGGCATTGCTCCTCGACACTGAAGAATTTGCGGTCGCGCATCTTCGAGCGTCGGGTACGTATCCGTTCGATATCATCTCGGCGCTCGGTCATCGCCAACAGGCGAGGGTCGATATACGAAGTCCTCGTGACCTCGGGAGTATTGCCCAGCTTCTCGGCGACGTCTTTCACGATCAGTCTGAGAGCGGCAGATCGCGAGGTGGATGTCGCCCAATCCGCTTCCTCCATCGCGAACAAGCCCGCGCAGGTCAACAGGCTGCCTCCCCAGGTGCGGAAATCCTTCGCGGAAAAGGAGTTTCCTCCCGTATGGCGTTTCACATATGCATTGACGTGCCGGCTGCGGACGTTGCGGATCACGCCGTCGTCGTCGAAGAAACGAAACACCTCAGAACCGGGCATTTCCAGGAGTTGCGAGACGACTCGCGCGATCCTGGCATTTCGTACTTTGAGCTGCTGTCTCTTGCCGCTCTTGCCGATGAAGTCGAAATCGACGCCCGAGGAGGACGCATTCACGTGGGATTCCCGCAGTGTCGTGATGCCGTAGCTGTGGTATTCCGTGGCGTAGCGGCTGTTGCCCACACGGAAATATCTGAGATCGATCAACCTGACGATGCACGCGATAACGCGATCCCGGGGAAGGCCCCGCCTGCGCAGATCGCGGTCGACTCGTTTGCGAAGCTTCGGCAGCGCACATCCGAACTCCACCATGCGCTCGTACTTCTCGTGCTCCTTCCGACGGCGAAAGGACGGGTTGTAGATGGCCTGCTCTCTTCCGGCCGCATCCACGCCTCGGGCCAGGACTTTTGCTCGCGGTGAGCGTGAGATCCTGACATCGGTCCATGCCGGAGGGATAGCAAGGGCCTCGATGCGTTCGATCTCGGTTGCGGAACGTATGGGGCGCCCGCGCACGGAGTAGGTAAAATCTCCGTCCACAAGGTTCCGCTTGATCAGGCGCGCGCCACGCTTGCCTTTGCTGCTTCGTTTGACGTCGCCCTTGGTGGCCATGTGCGCTCCAATTTCCCTCGGATGGCATCGACGCCATGAGTGGCATGGTACACCCGCCCATGGCGGAGAGCAGCGGTGAGCATAGCAGAGTGGGGGAAGGATAGCCTGCGGTCAGCGGCCTCACTCGGAGGCGCTGTCCTCGTGTAAACGGCGATGCCTCTTCCGCAATTCGCGGTAATGGGGATCTGCCGCTGCGGCCGGCACCCGGATCGGGCACCGGCCGCAGTCAGCTTATCGGCGAGCGATTCGATCCGCGATCAACCCAACTTGCCCTCGTAGAGGCAATGCACGAGCTCGTCGAGGTTCTTCTCGACCGCGCGTTCGGCTGCGACGGCGACGGGAGCGAAGACGTAGGTCTCCGGCTCGTCGAGGAGCAGCTGCTTGGCTGCGTCCAGCGCCGCCTTGTCCGCGTAGGTGTAGTAGTTGATCTTCTGTACGCCGCGCTTGATGCACTCGCGATATTCCGCGGCGCTGAGCCCGGAGCCGCCGTGCATGACGATCGGGACCCCGGTGCGCTCACGCAGAGTCGAGATGAGCTCGTAGTTGATCTTGGGCTCGGCCTTATAGAGCCCGTGCACGGTGCCGAACGAGCAGGCGAGAGCGGTGACGCCGGTGGCCGTCACGAACTCCTCGGCGAGATCGGGATCGGTGTAGAGGGAGATATCGCCTACGCCGGTTGCGCTGTCCACGCCGTCCTCGCGGCCGGGCATGACTCCCAGCTCCGCCTCGACGCCGAGGCCGCCGTATTCCTTGGCGAGGGCCACGACGTCCTTGGTCACCTGGAGGTTCTCCTCGTAGGGCAGGCGCGAGCCGTCGAACATGGCGGAATTGAATCCGACCTCGAAGCCTCTCTTGACGTAATCGAACGACTCGCCGTGATCGACATGGACGACGAGCGGGGCCGATGAACGCTTGGCGAGTTCGACCATCGCAGGGCCGATGTTCTCAATCGAGTTGACGGACTCGTGCACTTCGGCGTGCTGGACGATCATCGGAATACCGTATCGCTCGGCAACTCTGATTGCCGCCACCAGCATCTCGAGCGTCGGCGTATTGATGGCTGCAATGCCGCAGTTGTTCTTCTGACCGAACTCCAGGGCTTCCTTCAGGCTGATGAGCATATGTGTACTCCTTTGAGTTTTTCTCGTGAAAGGGTTAATGGTGGGGTGGGTGACACTGTTTTGTTAAGGCCGCGAAGTATGCCGAACCTCGTGGCGTCAACGCTGGGATTCAGGCATCGGGTGTCGAGTCCTGCTGTTCCGTCACAGCTGGTGTGAGACTCCGTTGCAACCAGCGTGCGACCGAAGAAGAAGCGTGCGACCGAATGAAACGATATCCGGTTTGCCCGTCATCGTGGCCACGTTCAAATATATCGTTATAGTTGCAAAATTTCTCTATCTGTTCACGACGAGAAATAGACTCACCGACGCTTCTAGCTGTGATGACGCCGATTCGAGCTGTTGATCCTATTTTGCACGCCAGCCAGGTTTGGAAGGTCGGCCTGGCCTGGAACGTTGGCCTGGCCTTGCACGTCAGCCCGGCTCGGAAGGAAGATGACTCGTCGCGTCGCGAAGATAGGCGGCCGTCTCGGTGTGCCCGAAGTGCTCGGCCCATCCCACGGCATCGAAACCGAAGGCACTTTCGACCACTGCCGGGTCGCTGCCGTGTTCCACAAGGTACTGCGCCAGCTCCAGATTCCCCGCGGCCGCCGCATAGTGCAATGCCGTTGCGCCGGTCTCGGTGGCACTTGCGAGAGGGAATCCCAGTTCGACCAATACGCGAACCACGTCCCAATGATGCAAGGCTGCAGTATCAGCGAGAATCGTGGGACGCGCGTTGCTGAGCCGCAGGCTGGTCCCCGCCTTCTCGCGCAATAGTTGCCGTGTGGTCTGCGCGTCACCAGCGTAGACAGCCCGGACCAATGGATCACTCTGCTCCACCTGGGCGCGATAGAGATCGCGAAGCAGGCAGATCTCAGCTCCGTGGGCCATGAATTCCCGATTGAGATGCGCAGCCAGCGCCGCCATCGAGTCATTGGCGAATGGCCCGCCACGTTCGCCCAGCGGATGCAGCAGACTCTCGTCGTCCAGTCCGGAAATACCCTCGCGCCACAGGTCATAGCCCTGTTTCAGAAGGTCCAAGCCGCCTGCTGCCGTCAACGGTAGCTGCTCCGGCCAGTGCCTGTCGTCGTACATATTGGCGTCAGGTGGTGCGTCCGAGCCGCCGAAGAGGGCACGCGCACGCTTGCCGAACACGTCTCGGCCGACGTGAGCCATGCGCCAAGCGATTGTGGTCACCGGCGGGACGGGAGGTTCGGGAACCACGGCCTCGATGCGGACGACGTCGTCGTCCCCGCGCCGCAGGCTCCACGCGCCAGCTACCGGTTCCCACAGATATTCGTCATCGGTCAGCCCCTGCAGCCGCGGCCACAGATGCACCTGCCAGTAGAAATCGAGCTGGCCGAGGAGGAGATCGCGCCATGTCGTATTCATTTTTGTACCCTAGCACACAGCTTCGTGGGTGCTGCAGGCGAGGTTCCAAGGCCGGGGCGGGACAGCGACGCCGTTCTGCGAAGCGTGCGCACGGGCGGGTGCATACCAGTGAACGTGCGAGGTGCGTGACAGAAGAGAGGTCACGCATCGCGCGAGAGGTCACGGTTAAATTAGTGTCAAACGTGTGGCCTCTCGCCAAAAGGGTGGCCTCTCGCCAAAGTGAGCTGGCGAACCCCGCGCCTGTTTCCAACCAGAGATCGGCTCAAGTTCCAACCAACGATCAGCTCAAGGATTGCCCACTGTGGCGAGCGCCAAGTTGCCCACCTTCGTGGATTATTTGTGATTACATATATACGGGTGGGTCGTTGGGCCTATCCCCGAACTTTCAGCCAAGCCGTCTCCGCGGATTCGCGGCCTAGATTTGGAAAGCCGAGACAATGCCGTCATCACAGCCCGTTCCCTCCACGAATTCGGATTCCCCCACATCCAACTTGGTAAGAATCGTGTCCTCACGGCACACGGAGAACGCCTCGTCGGTCCGCTCCGGCGCCCATGTGGCCATCATCGGCGGAGGTCCCGGGGGATACGAGGCAGCGACAGTCGCGGCCCGCATGGGTGCGCAGGTCACCCTGATCGAGAGCCGTGGAGTCGGCGGTTCGGCCGTCCTCACGGATGTGGTCCCCTCGAAGACGCTCATCGCCACCTCCGATCAGGCGCAGGACACAGCGATGTCCGCGCAGCTCGGCATATCCACGGGCGACGTCACGATCGACATGGCCCAGGTCAACGACCGCGTGCGAGAACTCGCCCGCTCCCAGTCCAACGACATCCGGGCGGGAGTCGAAGAGCACGGCGTGCGAGTGATCGATGGGCGTGCGCGGCTTGACCCGGGGATCGACGAGCGTGGACGCCGCCGCATTCGCGTAGATCCGGTGAACCCCTGGACAGGCGAGGTGGTGACGGACCGGCCCGACGAGATCGAGGAACTGGATGCCGACGTCGTCCTGCTGTCCACGGGCGCACGGCCACGGGAACTGGCAACCGCCAAACCGGATGGCTGCCGCATTCTCACATGGACCCAGCTCTACACCCTGGACGAGTTGCCTGAACATCTCATCGTCGTTGGATCGGGCGTCACCGGTGCCGAGTTCGCCGGCGCCTACCGGACCCTCGGCGCGCGGGTCACCCTCGTCTCCTCGCGAGATCGGATTCTGCCCGGCGAGGACGGCGACGCCGCCGAGATCATCGAGAGAGTCTTCGTGGAGCGTGGCATGAATATCGAGCGTCGCTCCCGCGCGATGTCGGTGAAAGTCGAGGGCGACGGCGTCGTCGTCACTCTTGACGACGGACGGGTCATCGAGGGCTCCCACTGCCTGATGGCCGTGGGCGCCATCCCCAACACCCAAGATCTGGGGCTCGCGGAGGCAGGAGTGGAGACCACCGATTCGGGCCATATCCGCGTGGACAGGGTCTCCCGGACCACGAGCTACCGTATCTACGCCGCGGGGGATTGCACCGGGGTGCTGCCGCTCGCCTCGGTTGCGGCGCAGCAGGGGCGCATCGCCATGTGGCACGCCCTGGGAGATTCCCTCGAACCGTTGAATCCCTCGGAAGTCGCCAAAGCGGTGTTCACCTCACCGGAGGTGGCGACGGTGGGTCTCTCCGAAGATGGGGCTCGTGAGGGCGGGCTGATCGTGCGGGTTGCCCAGTTGCCGTTGGTGCGTAATCCGCGGGCCAAGATGCAGGGAGCCTCGGAGGGATTCGTGAAGATCATTTCGTCGCCGTCCAGGGTGGTGCTTGGCGGTGTCATCGTGGGTCCTCATGCCTCCGACCTCATCTTCCCACTGACCATGGCGGTGCGGGGGCGTATGACTGTCGATGCGCTCGCCTCTGCCTCCACGATCTACCCCTCGATTTCCGGAACCATTTCGGAGGTCGCGCGAATCCTGCACTGAGAGGCAATCCTGCACTGAGAAGCAGCGCGCCGTCGTCGAAAACGGCAGGATGTCGGGGCACCAGCGTACCGGTGCCCCGACATATCCTGAACAACGGGCGGTAAGCCCTGCGGTCGCCGGTGTCCTGAACCGACGACGCCTGGTCAACCGATCACGTCAACGATGCCTGGTAGATGTCCTCGATCGTGGCATCGAGCGTGTGGTTGAATTCTTCCTCGCTCTGGCCGGCACTCAGCCCCTCGAGCAGGGCGCGGCTGAAGCTTGCGATGAGGCCGTTGTTGCGAGCAAGGAGACGGTTCGCCTCCTCGCGGCTGTATCCGCCGGACAGTGCCACCACTCGCGCGACCGCCGGATGTGCGATGAGATCCTGGTAGAAGTTCTCCGCGGTGGGGATGGTGAGCTTGAGAGCCACCTTCTTGCCATCGAGACCGCCGAGGTGCTTGAGCAGTTCCGCTTTGAGCAGCTCCTCGGCTTCCAGCTTATCCGGGATGCCGACGGTGACCTCCGGTTCGACGATGGGAACCAGCCCGGCATCCAGTACGCGTTTGGCCAGCTCGAATTGCTGGTCGACAACGGCCTTAATGCTCGCAGGGTTCGCCTCGTGAATCACGGAACGTTCCTTCGTGCCGTACACGCCCTGCTCCTTGGCGCGTGCGAGCAGTGCATCGAGACCCGGAATGTCTTTCATGAGTTGGACGCCGTCGCTCTTCTCCGCCAGGCCCCTGTCGATCTTCAGGATGGGAACGATGTTCTTGTTCTCCCAGAGATATACGGCGCTGGGTTTGCCCTCGATCTGGCGATCGAGCGTGTTCTCGAACAGGATGGCGCCGATGATCCGCTTCTCGTTGAAGACTGGGCTGGTGATGATGCGCGTCCTCGCCTGATGTATCAGTGCGAACATCTCCTCCTCGGAGGAATAGGCGCTTTCGTCGACGCCGTACTGTGCCAATGCCTTTGGCGTGCTGCCGCCACTCTGGTCCAGCGCGGCGATGAAGCCGCTGCCGTTCTCGAAACGCTCGGACTGCTGCTCGTTGATCATGGTGCTCCTCATGTGGGTACGTCCACGGACACCATCAAGTGTAAATGAGAATCGTTATCAATAATAGTCCGAGTGTCTGTTTTGAATTTCACGGTCGGCACGGGTGGAGGAGGCGAATGGCACGGGTGAAGGAAGGCGAATGGTGCGGGTGGAGGAGGCCAAATGGTTGGAGCTCGGCCGCAGACGTTCAATGAAAGATCTGTGGCCGAGCCCCTGTAGGTAGGATCAGTGGCTGGGAACCTCGTCCTCGTCCGCTGCCGCTTCGGCCTCGGCAACGGCGAGCTCCTGTTCCTCAGCCATTTCACGCCGTCGGGTGACGCGCGCGATCGTGATGAATGTTGCGATCATCAAGGCGATGCCGATCAGGACCGTATACGGGCTCGCCGTGATGCCTGCGAAGACGAACATCACCAGCACGATAGTGCCGTTGGTGACCGCGTAAGGGATCTGGGTCTTGACGTGATCGATGTGATCGGAGCCCGCGCCGGTCGAGGCGAGAATCGTGGAGTCTGAGATCGGCGAGCAGTGATCGCCGAAGATACCTCCAGAGAGAACGGCGCCTATGCAGACGAGCATCGGAGCATCCAGTCCGATGGCGATGGGGATGGCCAGGGGAATCATGATGGCGAAAGTGCCCCACGAGCTTCCGGTTGCGAACGACATCGCCGCGGCGGACAGGAAGATGAGTGCCGGAATGATGAATGCAGGAACGTTGCCCTGCAACATCTCCACGATGAAGTTCGCAGTGCCCATCTCACTCAGCAGCGATCCCAAAGTCCAGGCGAGAACGAGGATCACTACAACGCTGACCATACGATTCATGCCGCGCACGTAGGCGTTGAGAATATCGCTGATCTTGCTGACCTTGAAGACGATCATGAGGATGATGAGAACCACCGCCGCGAAGAGGTAGGCGGTGGAAAGAGCCGCGCGGAAGTCGGAACCTTCGACCGGCTCGACCGGGAAGCCGAAGGTCGCCAGAATGCCGAAGAGGGTCACGAAGAGTGTGAGCAACGGGAGCCAGATGAGCATCGGATTGCTGGCGGGTTTGGGATCGTTACCCGGTTGTGAATCCTCCCCGCGCAACGGCGTGGAGCCGGGCCAGTACCTTTCGCCGGTCTCGGCAACGCGACGCTCCGCGCGGCGCATCGGGCCGAAGTCGCACTTGGCGAGGGCGACAACGGGAACCGAGATTACGGTGAGGATGGCATACATCTGGAAGGGGATGGCCTGGATGAAGGTGTCGAACTCGGATTGGTCGATGCCGCGGCGCCCGAATTCGTCAGCGATGAGCCCCATGATGTAGATTCCCCATCCGATGAAGGGGACGAGGACGGCCACCGGCGACATTGTGCAGTCGAGGATCCAGGCGAGTTTCTCGCGCGAGGACTTCACCTTGTCGAAGATCTTCTCGAAGATCGGTCCGAGAATGAGCGGGGTTCCGAGGTCGGAGAAGAAGATGATGAGACCGCCGACCCAGGCGGAGACCTGGGCGCGTGTCTTCGTAGTGATGAAGCGCGCCGTGCGATTGGCGAGTGACGCTCCACCGCCCGAACCCTCGATGAGCGCCACGAAGCCACCGATGAAGAAAAGAAGTACCAGAACTCCCGCATTGTAGGAATCGGTGAGGGTAACAACGAGGTTGTCCTTCACCATTGTCATGCTGGTTGAGACCGGGTTGCCGCCGTTGATGATCAGCAGACCCACGAAGATCGCGACGAACAGCGAGATGACGACGTTACGGAACCATATGGACAGGCCAATCGCGATAATTGGCGGGATCAATGACACGAGGCCCATGTGTTCCATGGGGTTCTCCGTTCGGTTGTGGGCAGTGGTGCAGGCCTTCGATTCGTGGCCGCAATCTATAGGTGTCGGCCATGAGCATTGAGGGCCCAAATGTAATGCCGATAATTCTGTCACGAATGTTTATTCAGCGTGGGCTTTTCTAATATATGGCCCGCAGTCCTCGACCTCCGTTGGCATGCTGAAATGTGGGAACTCTGGATTGTTCGACGATCTTGGGGCATTCTCAGTGCGCCTTCGGCCGGTCCAGAGCGAGGTTGCGCGCATAAAACCGGCGATTTGGGAAGCTGAGCGTCTATGCGGCCGTAAAATGCCCGATTTGCCGGTTTTGTGCACGCCGGTCCGACGAGCCACGACACCATGGGCCTGAATAGAGCACTTGGAGGTTGTCAGCGTCGAGATAAGTTCCGAGTGCGGTATGCGCAACATCGAAGAAGGCCGTATACAGAATATCTAGAGGGGCGGCGACGGCCAAAGCGCACGTTCCGAAACGGAACCCGCCAACCATTGCAGCAAACTCCCGCGCCCGGTTGCCTTTCGGCAACGGAACGCGGGAGCGCGAATTTTTGTTTGTCTAAGAGTCGGTGGACTCGAAGCTACGAGGCGAAATCGACTCAGGCAGGATCGGTAACCTTGACGGCCGAGATCTCGATGTCGATGTTGACCTTGTCGCTTACCAGCACGCCACCGGTCTCAAGGGCCGCGTTGAAGGCCACTCCGTAATCCTGACGGTTGATCGACGTGGATCCTTCGAATCCCATTCGAGTGTTGCCGAAGGGGTCCTGGGCGATACCACCGAATTCGAAATCAATGCTGATCTCCTTGGTGGTTTCCTTGATCGTCAGATCGCCCGTGATGCGGACATGCTCATCGTCCAGCTTCTCGACATTGGTCGATTTGAAGGTGATGGTGGGGTAGTTCTCGAGATCGAGGAAGTCGTTCGTGCGCAGATGCTGGTCACGCGCTTCATTGTTGGTGTTGATCGAGTTGGCCTGGATGGTGACCTCGACGTGTGAGGCGCCGGGGTTGCTGGCGTCGGTGTAGGCGGTTCCCTCGAAGGTGTCGAACGTTCCGCGTACTTTCGTCACCATCGCGTGCCGAGCGGAAAAGCCAAGCCGAGTGTGTGCGGGATCAAGGTTCCAGGTGCCAGAGAGTGCGGCTGCGTCAAGCATGATGAGTTCTCCTAACAAGAACGCCGGCAGCGGATCTGCCGACTCGTAGTCAACATAACATAGTTAAAGACTCAACTATTCCAAGAGGGCGGTATTTCCACGAAAATGGTGGACGTCGTGCGGAACAAGACCTGCGCCGTAGGAGGGTTGCGGTGTTTCCTCGAAGGGAATGACGTGGACCGGAACGGTCGTTAGATTTGATCCATGGGAACCACGAACTATGTGTCAACGTTCATCCAGGTTGCGGAAGACTGCCCGGTCCTGGAGGCGGAGATTCCGCCCGCCGGTCCTCGTGGAAAGACCGTCGCCATGTTGCAGCATGAGCTGCTGGCAGGCCGCCCATACGAAGTAACATCCGACGATCTCTTGTTCCAGGTGCACGTACTTCGCAACGGAATACCTGAGTCCGCGCAGCCCGCGGCCCGCGAAGCCTTCTTCGCGAAATCGCAGGCATGCCTTCGTTCTTCTCCACTTGGAAAACGGTACGGGTGGGGCCTGCATTTCGACAGAGAAGGCAAATTAGCGCTTATTCCCAGGGAATCCGCGCGCTACGAGGAACTCGCCACCGACCCGGGACTCAGGCAGCTCAAGGCGATGAGGTCTACGCGGAGAAAATAAGGCTGCGCATTCCGGAACCGTTCTTGTAGGGCACAAAGACTGGGGCTGCATGGTGCGAACGGCGCGCCGGGAGCACCTCAGTCCAGTTCCACCCCTGCTTCGCGCAGCAACCGGATCGCTTTAGGGCCGACTCCGTGCAGAGCCAGAAGTTCCTTCTCGCTCCAGCCATTTAGATCGCTGACCGTGGTGATTCCTACTTCCTTGAAAGCCGAGGTAGCAGGCTTACCGATGAAGGGAAGCTCGTTTTGGACCTCCCGAACGCGATAATCGACCACGCGCCGGATGAGCTCGACGGGGAATGGCTCATCCAGCGGGAACTGAACCGACCCTTTGCCCCGCTTGTATGTCGCAAACTCTTCCGCGAACGCCTCGTGCCCGGAAGGCGTCGCGTAGAGCCCGGTGTGTTTTGCGAATCCGCCGACGTAGACCAGTGGCCTCCCGCGCAGCTTCCACCCAATCATTCCGTAGGTGAAGGATTCGGCGGCATCCGGAGCGGTTTCGTTGACGACGGCGCGCGTCTGGTTGATACGCGCCAGTGCCTCGCCTTCGAACTGAGCGAGATATTCGGAGACTGATGCGATTGCCATGAGGTGAGTGTAGATGATGCGGTGGAGTCGCGACGTAGGTGGTTGATACTTACATGTTTTTGTTTCGGCGGTTGTGAGATTGTGAGAGAAAATGATCCGGGTAGCGATGACGCTATGGTGCCGCCTTGCCTGGGCGCATACATTGGACGAATCAGTCTGACCTTTGAGATGGTACGAGGAAGTGTTGCAGCTACAAGAAATATTGAGAACGGTGGATGATGCCAAGGTTTCGCGTTCGTGGGACTGTACCCGATTTGGCTGTGCCCCCTGGCAGGTTGGCGTACGACATTCAAGCTGATCGAATCCTCATGCACACGATTCAGACGCCCAGGGCCTTCGCTGAACTGGAGTGTAACGGGGTGCTCTATCCTGACCCAGCGTTGGCCGAGGAAAGCTTTGTGGATGCCTACGATTGGATGTATCGGCAAATGAGCATTCGCCTGGGAACGGAGGTGCGAGGAGCGCTTTGGCTTTGGGCACGGATATCTCGCTCACGACTTGTTGATCTTTGTAAACTCAATGTTGGGGAGCTGTTACTGACGTGTCAGATCCCGAGGGAAAGAGTCCTTCTTTCGCACTTCGTTGATTGGCACTCAGTCCTCAATCGTGGATTAGTGGTGCCGCGAAATGTTGACGAGCCGGAAGTGGATTGGATGGAGCGGTGGGACGTTATTTCGGATGAGTTTGATGACCGAGTGGAGCTTGCAGGGGTTAGCGACAAAGAGGTAGGTCGGTGGCCCGAAGACTTGAGGTCCGAAATCGAAGGTTCATGGGAGAATATCTTTAATTGTGCGCTTTATGGACGTTGTGAAACCTGGCAGGCAACAGTCGGTTCGTTGCGCGCTAGCGACGTAAAGGACGTTGTCAGAATCAGCTGAGCAGAATCAGATGATCCTTTGTAGCTCAGCCGGAAGGAGCATCGCTATCCTCCTACGTGGCGAAGTGCTCGATCCTAGTGAGCGGAGCCAGCAAGAGGCGCTTGGGTAGTTTGACGCTTCCCCGCTTACCGGTAGAGTGTTGGTCCTCCATGGGCATACCAGCGACATCGGTGCCGTATATGGCAGCGTGCACGGCCCAGTGTCCACGACGGATCGAAAGGCCCGTTGCCGCATCCCTCACCACAGCGGAAACAATCCTCTAAACTAACCGCCATGCAATATTCAAGATTTCTTGCTGCCGTAGCCGCATCGGGACTTCTGGTAGGCGGCTGTTCCAGTGGCCCGGAGAACGATGCACATGCTGTCGGGGAGACGGCTTCGGTGGAGCTGGCGGAGGGGCTCACCGTGAACGTCACCGTTGATGGAATTTCCAGTGGCGATAGGGCTGACCTCGCGGAACGTGGCGCTGACCCAGGCACGAGTTCAGATGATAATCTCTATTGGTTCGTTGACTACACCATCGAGGTGGCCGAGGGCGACATGGAGTTGTTGCGCGAGCATATCAATGAGTTCGGTGCATGGAGCGATGATTGGACTGCCACGAACAATAGGGGCGGTGAGATGGCGCCCGTGACGATCATCGGCGGCACCTTTGACTGCGGTCGTGGAGATGGTCCGGAAGGCTTGAGTGTTGATATCCCCTATGTCAGCTGCAAGGTTTTCGCTGCACCGTCATCGGTGGACCTCGAGTATGTGGAGGTGCCGGAAACCGGTACGTGGCGCACTGAGGAGTGATCCGCGTGCTGGCCTGGCGGGCGGAGCGACGACACCATTGCAGCGAACAGATCTCTTGCCTCCTTCGTGGAAGCGGACCCCTGGAAGTGAAGCGGATGGACCGGATCAGCCGAGTGTCTTATCCAGCTTCGGCGGAAGGACAGCCGCAGGCAGAAAGAGCGTTATCAACGTAGCAGTATGAGAAAGTGGCTTGTTGTGCCAAGGACAGAAGAAGGAATCCTTCCTTAGAAACGTATATTTATTCCTCGTTCTCTTGCTGGTTTGGATCCTTCAAGAGCGTTGTCTCTCTGTGCTCAGGGTTCTGGCTTTTTGTTTCCTGATCTACAGGTTCTCCGTCATCTTTAATGACATCGCGGAAGGCGCGGAATCCGCGCGACAGCTTATTTGTCTTCGTCTTTGCCGTGAGTAATGCCCCAGAGCTGAGCTGTTTTGCAGCATCGAGGCGTTCTGCCCCAGCGTCGATTACCTTATCTCGTAGGGTGGTAGCGGCTTCGGTCCATTTTTTCGCCACGAGTTCCTCGTGGGAGTTCTCAATGCCAAGACGGCACTGGAAATCGATGACGTCCCCTGCCAGCTGGTTAGACGAATTGACGACATTTCGCGAGGAGAATGGGTTCATAAGAACCTTTGTGTTCGCGATTTGGGCGGCGGCCTCGATACGGGATAGTAGATGATTGGTCGTTTGTGTAATAGCCTGCAACCGTCTCTGACGTGCGCTTCGCAGACCGAGGCGATGATCATCGAGTTCTTCGGGCGAAGTCTCAAGTACGCGGTCGAGTTCCAGCATGGCGGTTGCTTCCTGTAGTTGAAAACAACGAGCAAGGACAGCTAACCACTCCTGAACCTTCGGTTCGATTTCCTTGGCCATGTCAGCGAGATCATCAACATCCGAGGTGTTCTCGAGTTTCTCCGCGAAAGATTTTAGCTGACGCAACGCATAGGCTTGCGTCTGGGCGATCGTCATAGAACTTGCCTGGACCTTTGACCACGTCACCTTAGAAACATGTCCAACGTGTTCCCGGACGGTCATGGTCTCGTCGACAACGAGCTCCACGCCAATCATGTCTGCCAAAACTACGTCCTTCTGGTTACGAAGTAGGTCGTCGACCTTCTTGTCAATCTTGGAGAGATAGTCGGTAATCTCGTTGATTGCCTGCTGCATCGCCATCTGCGCCATGATTCCGGCGACCCCGGTTAGGATCGCGGGATTGGTCGCGAGTGTTCCTATGCCATTCTCGAACTGAAGATTCTTGACGAACTGGCCGTTCTTGGCACGTGCGGTTGCATGTGAATAGCCCGTCTTCGAGTTCTTGACAAGGGGGAACTTCTCTGCAACCTGTGCGGATTCTTGTGTCAGCTTCATCCAACGGCCCGAGTTCGCGGCCATTTCTGACCCTGCTTGGGTTACAGCAGCAGCTGCGCTGAAAGTGGCTCCCAGACGCTGCACATCAAGCTCTTGTGCTGTGAGCCCCTCGGACGCAAGAAACCGATCGACGGCGGATGCTTCCCCAAAGATTGCGATTCCGTCGCCGTCGCTAAATAGCTGAATCTCGTCGTCCATTGACGGCTCCTCGCTTATGGGGAAGGTGATGAAAATACCGTTAAATCATCTCATAGTGATGTCAGAAAATCCGTGCTTTCGGGAGCGAATCCCACCCCTAGAAAGCGACGTCGCGTTATGCCGCCGCTTGTTCCTTCTTATATAGGTTCATGCCCTTCGGCGACGATAGAATCGGGGCATGAAGTTCGGTATGCGCAAACCATCGCCCAAGCGTTCTTTTAAGGCGCGCACGACAGGTAAGGCAAAACGCGCGATCAAGAGAGCGACCATTCCCGGTTATGGCAAGAAGGGGATGGGACTGCTGAAAGACCCGAAACGCTCCGTCAAGAATGCCGTGTATAAGCGCACCACTTTCGGCCTTGGGGATCTGTTCAAGTAGGAGCCAACCGAGTAGCCGGCGCCTTCTCCGGCGTGATCATCGAACTGTTGTCGGAAAAGCAGCCGAGGACGAGATCGTCCTTGATAGCGTCGAGTGTCGGACCGGCGTTCGTTCCGATACTCTCGCGCAGCCACGGCCCGCGCTCCAGTCCCACCGAGTGGTTCGATGGATCCTCGTTAGAGCTCGTTCGTGCCAGCGTCGGAGGCGCCGGGTACACGTATCAACGAACCGGTCGTCACGTCGAAGATCAAGCCGTGGATCGGGATCGAGGATGGGACCAAGGGGTGCTGGCGAATTCGGCGCACGTCCTCAATGACACTTTCCGCTTGATCGGAGATGGTCAGCCAGTTGATGTAATCACCTTCTCGTGAACCTCCGCCGGCATCGCTGTCGACAAAGCCGGAATCACCGAGCGAAGCCGTTTTCAGACTTCGTGCCAGGAGATCGCGCATGACGTCGTCCGTGAACAGTTCCATACCGCAGTTGCTGTGATGGATCACGAACCACTCACGAGTTCCCAGCAGCTTGTACGAGATGACAAGGGAACGGATGGCGTCATCGGATGCGCGCCCGCCGGCGTTCCTGATGACGTGCGCATCGCCCTCGGTGAGCCCCGCGAATTTCGCTGGGTCAAGGCGTGCGTCCATGCATGTGAGGACTGCGAATTTGCGAGCTGGTGGGAGAGGTAGATGCGCTTTGTCTCCGAAAGTCTGCGCATACGTGGTATTTGCTTCGAGCACTTCGTCAAGGATGGCCATCGTTCTCTCCTTCTTCGTGGCATTTCGTAGCCACGGTTTAGGCTTTTAGGCTACTTTCTTGGTGGGTAAGTATACAAGGGTACTGGCAGGCAAAATTTAAGGTTCGCGCGATCCAGAATGGCAGGCTTCTTTTGTTTTGCCGATGCGACGGAATGTCTTTCTGGCGCCGCATTTTGTCCAGATATCATCCCGTTTCGTGTACAAGCTGGAAATGTCAGTAACAGCTCCAAGAAAACGATCTGTCAACTGAAAATGGAGACATCGGCGATGTGATGGGAAAACTGGAATCTTGCATTGCGCCTTGGCGCTCTTTCCTCGGAGCGGTTCGTTGAACCAGTTGCGGCGACGTCTCGTTATGCCCCGCCCGGTCACTTCATACGCCGGCTTTCTCTCAACTACAGGGCTACTCAGCGTTGAGCACTGCCTTATAAGGCGCAACTCAACGCTGAGTAGCCACGAAGAAATCTTGACGGCCTCCAACGCGGTCCGCCTCGGAGAAAACCATCAGTGGTGCTGCAGCTGTCCTGTCGGAACCCGGTGTCGAAGCCCCCGCCTTCGCTTGTTGGCTGGCTAGAGGATTCAACATTCGAGCCAAGTTAACTAACAACAGCCTTTTACAGTACCTACACCAAACCCTCCGGTATCTTGAAGCCCAGCTTTCCCGGGTTCATGATGCCTGCGGGATCGAGATCGTCCTTGATGGCATCGAGGATCGGACCGGCATTCGTCCCGATACTCTCGCGTAGCCACGGCCCGCGCTCCAGACCCACCGAATGGTGGTGGCAGATGACCCCGCCAGCCTTCATCGCGGCTTCGCTCAGCCTCTTCCAATGGTCTGTGTACGAAACCAACGCTTCGTCGTCGTCGTTCTTGGATCCGCTGGCGATCACGTACAGGGACGCGCCGTCACGGTAGACGTGCGAAACGTGACCCATCACGGTGTCCATCTGGACCAACGCGGCCTCGCGCATGGCCTCCCAGACTCCCTGGATCTTGTCCCACGTTGCCGCGACTTCCACGGATTCGGCAAGGCCGCCGGGGTTGTCCACCTGGTCTGTGAACCAGGAGACGTCGAAGCGCTTTTCCTCCCACGTGATCGCGGGCTCGGGCCCGAGGCTCCGCGCCCCATTCCCCAGAGCGATCTGATTCACGCGCGCCTCCTGGGCGGCCACGACTTCCTCGCTGCCCTCGTACAGCAGCACCATGAGCCATTCGTCGTCGCTCTCGGTGGTGAATTGGGCGTGCTTGGCCGACCCCTCGACCGGATCGTAGATCCGCGCCACGGCGGGGTTGATGCCGAGCCATAGGGTTTGCTGGACAGTGTCGAGCGCATCCTTGAAGGACTTGAAAGCGTAGGACTGGAAGATTCGAGCCTCGGGCGTCTTATACACCTTGAGCGTCACTTCGGTGAGCACGCCGAACGTTCCCTCGGCTCCGATGAAGAGCTGGCGCAGGTCCGGGCCGGTGGCCGAACGCGGGGAGTAGTGTGACTCGTAGATCTCGCCGGTGGGCAGCACCACGCGCAGCTCGGCAACGATATCCTCCACGTTCCCGTACAGGCTGGAGAACGTGCCGGAACCACGCAACGAGATACTGCCGGCCACGCCCGCGAGCGAGAATGACTGCGGATAGTGCCCCAGCGTGAAACCTCGTTCGCGCAGGTAGTCGTCCAGATCCTGCAGCATGGCCGAGCCCTCGACCTTGACGTGCCCGGATACCTCGTTGAAGTCCAGGACCCGGTTGAAGTGCCGGACGTCGATGAGGATACCTCCCGCCTGTGGGATACCGGCACCGGAGACTCCCGAGCCCGGCCCGCGCACGACTACCGGCACCTTGTTGGCGGTCGCCCACTTCATGGTGGCCACGATGTCGGATTCATCGCGAGGTGTCACCAGCACCTCCGCGAGACCCCAGGATTCGTGAGCCTGGCTCAGCTTCTGCGATCTGAAGGAGGAATCCTGCGAGAGCGTGAACAGCTCCTCCTTGTCGGTCGAGATCAGGTCGGCTCCGAGGAGCCCCTTGAGGTCCTCGATGTGTTCGTTGGTTAGCAACGTATGTCCTTTCGATTGGTCACGTTGTGCGCGAGTGGTCTGAGGCCTTGGTGGTTATAGAAGGCCGGCTCGTTCGGTTTCGCGCGCGGTGTGGTTGATGGCTAGCGCCAGATTTCCTGGTAACGGCTCGTTGCGGTTGAGATGAATCCGAGGGCGAGCAGGTCCGTGACGACTTTGTTGGCGATCGCCGGGGCGGCGGCGACGCCTGGCGATTGGATACCTGAAACGTGATAGAAGCCGGGCACTCCCGGCGCGGGTCCGATGATGAAGTCCTCGCCGTAGCTGGAGGCACGCAAGCGCGCTTCCACCTCGACCACCGGTGTGACGTCGATGTCCGGATAGATCTGCTTGGCCTGTTCCACGATCCAGTCGATCTCCTCGGCGGTGGGAGTGGCGGTAGTGCGGCTGGCCTGCTCGAATGCCGAGGGGCCGAGGCTGAGAGTGCCATAGGGGCGTGGCGTGACCCCGCCGCCCTTGGTGTAGGGCGAGGGGACCGGTCCGGCGCCGATCTCGTAGGGATGGGCTGGGTCGTCGCGCACGATGACGAGTGTTCCGCGCCGCGCGTGCAGCGAGAAGTCGCGAGCTCCGGCGGTTTCGGCGATGTGGTCCGCGAAGATGCCGGCCGCGTTGATGACCAGTTCGGTCTCGATGGTTCCCGCAGTTGTCTCCACGGCAGTGACCCGCCCGTTTTCGAGAACGACGCGCTCCACGCCCACCCCCATGAACACCTCGGAGCCACGAGCCCGGAGGACCTTGGCGGATGCGTGGCAGACCTCTTCGGCTTCGACATACCCGGTAGTCGGCGTCATAAGTGCGCGGCGGATGTCGGGGGAGAGCCGCGGCTCGATGTTACGGATCTCCTCGCCCGAGACGATTTCTACGGGCACGCCCTTGGCCTTGCCGCGCTCGAAGTATTCCTCGACGCGCCCGTCCTGGTCGTCCGTCAGTGAGACGACGGCGGAGCCGGTGCGGCGCAGACGGATTCCCAGGTCGCTGGCGAGCTTGTCCCAGAGCCTGTTGCCTTCGACGTTGAGTTTGCCCTTGAGGGTGCCGGGCTTCGGATCGAAACCCGAATGAACCATGCCGTTATTGCACCGGGTGGCGCCGGTGCCGAGCGTCAGTCTGCTCTCGAGCGTCACCACGTTGTTGCCGAGGGCGGCCAGCTTCTGGCTCACCACCATGCCGATGATGCCGCCGCCGATCACCACGATGTCTGCTGTGGATGGGGGAGCGACGGGTGCGCCGGTTCGGGCTCGTGGCGCTTCTTCCGGGGTATCGTTGCTGGTCAGGTCGACGACGACCTCGCGTTGGCCCGAGACCTTGAACCAGGCGTCGGAAAGTGCGTGGCCGATGGCGACGACGTCGTCCCAGCGGGCGGTTCGGCCCTCGATGCGCGGGCGTCCGTTCTGGCTGGAGATCTCGAAGGCGGCGATGTCGGTGAATGCGCTGAGTGCGTCCTGCAGCTCTCCGCATTGTTCGACGCTCAACTCTGGGCGGCTGCTCGGCCAGTTCTCAGTGGCCATTGTTTCCTCCAATTCGTTTGGTGAAGTCCTCGGCGGCATCGCTGAGGTTTCGAAGAAGGCTCGGGTCCAGCACGTATGTCTTGGACTTCGGCCAGTCCTGGGACATTGACAGGGCGCCGACCACTCCGTGTTGGCCCCAAACTGGAACCGCCACACAGCACACTCCGTGGCGGAATTCGTGGACATCCTCCCCATAACCTTGCTTGCGCACCTTCTGCACCTCGGCTTGCAGCTCGCTGGGGGAAGTGATGGTCGAGGGGGAGAGGGCGGCCAAGGGGCGTGTGATGTAAGCGGCCAGTGCGCCGGGCTTGTAGGCGAGGAACACCTTGCCGGAGGCGGTGGCATGGGCGGGTCTACGTGAACCGGCCACCGCGAGGGGCGGCTTGCCCTCGGATTCCGGATTGATGGCGGCGGCGACGGTGAGCACGGCGCCCTGGTCGAACACGGTGCAGTGGACGAGGTGGCCGGACGATTCCGCGAGCTCCTGGACGTAGCCGTCGGAGAGGCGCATGAACTGGCGTTGGCGTGAGGAGCTGGCAGCCCAGGTTTCTACCGTGGGGCCGAGGCGGTACAGGTTGAAGCCGTTGGGGCGCGATTCCACCAGGCCGAGGTCTTGAAGGTAGGCGAGGTGCCGGTAGACGGTTCGCTTGGGGATTCCCGTTTCGCGGACGATCGTAGTGGTGTCCGTTCCCGCAGGTCCGACGGTTGAAATGCATTCGAGGATCTGGAATGCGATCTCCACCGTCTCGATCCGTTTGCTCTGGCTCTTCATGTTTGAATCATGACGGGGAGCACAAGGGGAGGCAAGCTCAGTGTCACAGGGTGGCACTGGGGTGGGGACTTCGTTGTGACCGCTGGTGCGCCGTAGCCGCTGGGGCTCGGGCGGGATGGCCTGGGCTAGGAAGGCGTCACTCGCCGTCAGCTTGAGTCAGATCAACTGTGTTGCCGTGAGCCGTATTCGTGGATACTGGAATTCCGCGAACCTCAGACCAGATGTTCCACAGCGTTCTTATCGTCAAAATTCTGGATAATCTCCAGAGGCGGAACCAGCCCTGACGCCGTTCCGAACATTGCTTCTGCTATAGGACTTATGAGTGCCTGCAGATTCTGGTGAATCAGTGGAGCGGCGACGTAATTGCCGAACGCGGTCAGTGCTTCATCTGATGGTTTGATGGATTTGTTGGCTTCAAAGATCACTCCATAGCGTATGTTCAGGATGATCGGAGAACCTTCCTCGGATTCAAGTGTCACCAAGAAGCTGTATTGTCTCTCGTTCACGCTGATACGGCGCGATATCGAGAAGTTGATGGTAAGGGGATCGGACCCAATACGGGTTGAGTCCACTTCAAGTCGAACGCCGTCGGACCATCCACGCTGGAACTCCAGAGAGCGGAGAAGCCTGGCGATTCCCACGGAGCTAGGCATGGCAAAAATCCCTTGTTTCCGCGGCCAACAAACCTGTCATTGTAAATGTCGATGATGTGGACGTACGACTCGTGCCACTGCTTTGAGCACCTGCATTTCTCAGACTGGGTAGAAGGAAAGGCTCCATGTCTATTTCGGCGGCCCATTGGCTGGCGGCTTCGTCCAGGACCTTGGAAGGTTTGCTTTCCGAATCCCGGGAGAGTTCATCTTGCTGCGTGGATCTGGACTTGCGGGTCTGTTCGAACCAGAGTTCTTCCCTCTTGGCATCCATGGAGATGTGTGCACTGACTGCCATGGCGTAACGGATCAATGTGGAGAGCCGCGGATCCCGGCTACCTCGTTCGATCTTGCTGGCAGCCTGACGAGATATGCCAAGTTCTTTGGCCACACTACTGATGGTCATCCCACGAGACTTCCTAATCTCGACCAACTGATCCAAGAGTCGTTGCCGAGTTTCTTCCATGTCAACGGCGCTTGCATCAGCCGGGTTCTCTAGATCAATACCTAGAATTTCAGCGAGATCCATCGTTCTACCTCACCTTTGATTCTTCGGATCCATATACATCGAGTGTAACCTAAAAGTTGACAGGGTGTTCACTTTCTTTAACAGCTATGGCTGAGCCCACCACTCGTCCGCTTGACGTTCGGCTCGCTGGATTGCCTGGTTCTGCTGCTCTTTCCAGGTGTCGTCTGAAACATCCTTGGGAGCGAATACCAATCCCAAGAGAACCTCTTGCGTCGCGGGTTCGGCGAAGTAGAGCCGGAGCCGCTTTCCTTTGATGAGTTCTTCTCCCTCGATCTCTTCAAGCCGGATCTCAAGGATCTTTCCTTGGGCGAGGCTCATTTGGTCGACGTGCCCGGTCCTCTTGTTCGACCACGAGTTTTTCAAGACGACGGAGAGTTCACCTCGTTCGGCCCGACGCAATGCGGTGAGAATCGCTGTTCGCACCCGCCGATCATTGGTTCGGGATAGATTCATGGCACGAAGGTGAGTATCGAAATCCACCGCCCAAACCGGTGTGCCATTCGGAGTGCAAGGATAGTGTTTCCACTGGTAGTTGCCAGGCGTGCACGCTCGTCCCGGAGGCCATTGGTGAGGCAGAAAAGACATTGGCAGGCTCCTTCGAGATTCGGTCTTGCTTGGAGGAATGCACCGCCCAAGAGGAACGACACTTTCACTCTATTGGTGACCTCCGACAGAAAACGGGGCTTCGATCTGAGGCGGGTACGACGCGGAGGCGCCATCGCTACGCCGTCGTCCGTGATTCAGCCCGCGATTGTCCGCTTTAACAATGCTGATATACAGCCATAACCTGCCTCATCACCAAGCGAGTCCGGCCGCAATGACACAGAGTGGCACTGTTCTTGACTCGCCTGCGCCTGCGGGTGAGCATTGCGGATAACCAAGGGCACTACCTTGGGAAACGGCCCATACGAGGCGCCCGCCAGCCACGCCTGAGGGGAATCTCGAATCCACGCAAAGAAGCGAGAGGATAGTCGAATGACCACTGCAAGCGATGCGCATGTACTCGTGTTAGACGAAGGTACGACCAGCACCCGCGCCGTACTGTTCGATGCGGCGAGCGCCGTCGTC
Source organism: Actinomycetaceae bacterium L2_0104 (assembly GCA_047501485.1). Classification (GTDB taxonomy): domain Bacteria; phylum Actinomycetota; class Actinomycetes; order Actinomycetales; family Actinomycetaceae; genus Ancrocorticia. The sequence goes on from JAZDRN010000001.1 coordinate 864,550, forward strand.
GAGAATATCGGTGACCCGCTGGAGATCGTCGCCAAACCCAACGGAGCGACAGAGCAGGACGCCAACGAGATCTGGACCAAGTCGGTGAAAGCTTTGCGCGAGGTCGTGGAGCGGGCGTCGGCGGCAGGCCGATCGATAGCCGCGCTGGGCATGGCGGTGCAGCGCACGACGACGGTCATGTGGGACCGACGCACAGGCGAGCCCATCGCCCCGATCCTCAGCTGGCAGGACACCCGCTGCGCCGACATGGTCGATGCGCTGCGCCCGGCTTGGGACGAGAAGTTCACTCAGACGACGGGAATGTCGTTCGGCTCGGCCAACGTGCTGCTGCATGCCAGTTGGCTGCTCAACAACGATTCCGAGCTGCGGCGCCGGGCCGATGCGGGCGAGATCATGGCGGGCACGCCGGATACCTGGCTGATCTGGAAGCTCACCGGCGGGCCGGACGGTGGACGGTTCGTGACGTCGACCTCCTGTGCAGGCTCGTCCGGCGCGATGAACATCCATACCGATCAGTGGTGGGATGAGTTCTTCGCCGAGTTGCAGGTACCCGTCGAGATCTTCCCGGAGATCATTCGCGAGGATGCCGACTTCGGCGTGACGAGGGCGAACATCATCGGGGCCGAACTGCCGATCACGGGTATCGTCGGCGACCAGCAGTCGGCGCTGTACGGCCAGGGCGGGTTCGCGCCCGGCTCGGTGAAATGCACGCACGGCACCGGCAGCTTCCTCGATTTCAACATTGGGGAGAAGGCGATCATCCCCGGTGGGGGCATCGACTGCCGCGTCGCCTGGTTCACCGACCAGAACAGCTCCTACATCATGGAGGGCGGCTCGTTCGTGACCGGTAGCGGCGTGGACTGGATGGTCGACGGCATCGGGGTGCTCGATTCGGCGTCGACGATCGATGCGACGTATGCCGCGGCAGATCCGAATTCCGGACTGATCTGCGTGCCGGCCCTTGCGGGATTCGCGGCACCGTACTGGGATGGTGCGGCGCGGGGTCTTATCGTCGGCCTCAATCGCGGCACCACGAAGGCCGACGTCGTCCGCGCAACACTGGATGGTATCGCGCACACGATCGCGGATCTGCTCGGCGCGATCTCGCAGGCCTCGGGCGTTACGCCGCAGCTTATCGCCGTCGACGGCGGCCTCGGACGGTCGGATGCGCTGCTTCAGGCGCAGGCCGACCTGATGAACACCGCGGTGATGCGCGCTGCGCAGTCGGAGTTCGTCACTGCGCGCGGAGCCGGCTGGATGGCGGGTGTTGCCAAGGGAGTATGGGACAGCCCGCAGGCGGCCGACGCTACCAAGGAGATGGGCAAGGTCTTCGAGCCGCGGATGGGCGACGCCGAACGCGAGATGCGCCGGGCAGCATGGCAGGATGCCGTGGAACGGACACTCGGCTGGCGCCGGTCGGTGGTTCCCGCGTCCTGATCCATCGCTGCTGTTGTTGCTGTTGTTGCTGTTGCTGCTGCTGCTGAGGCTGTATTTCTCCATCGATAGCGATCCGCTTGGCGCATACAGATCTGTGTTGCGCAGGATTCAGTTTCTGGGCCGTGAGGCATTCAGGTCCTGGGCCGGTAAGCCGGCCCAGACAACGCGAGATTCAAATCTGGGCAGGTGAGCCGGCCCAGATAATGTAGGAAAGAAAGAAGGTCCGATCCCCATGTCCGACGCCCAACCACTTATCACTGGAGATCCGACGGCGGACCTGCCCGCCTTTTACGCTGAGGCGAGCGCCCTGTCCGGACGGGACAGGAGCCTGTCGATGGAGCGGATCCATATCGGCCTCGACGCGCTCTTGGAGCTCCCCGGTATCGTTGCGAACCGCGGAGTGCCGCGGGAGGTGCTGGTCGTCATGGACGACGTGCCGATGCGGCGGGCAGGGGAGGACCTGAAGGAACTCGCGATGCGGCTGGTTTCGTCTGTTGCAGAGGTGTGCTCGAGTTCGCTGGGGGAACCGACCTCAGACGGGGTCCCGAACTCGCGGGTGGATTCGAACTCGCGGGTGGATTCGATTTCACGGACGGCGCCGCTTTCTCAGGGGGACCCGACCGTCCGGACCATCGTGCTGTCGGATGCTCATGGGGTTCACACGACTACCGAGATGATCGACCGGGTTAAGAAGGTTATCGGCGATAGCGACGTCGTCGTGTCGGTCGGTTCGGGGACGGTCACCGATATCACCAAGCATGCGGTGTTCGAGACCGAATCGGCGACGGGCCGGCAGCGTTACCATGTTGCGGTGGCGACGGCGAATTCTGTGGGCGCGTACACCTCCGAGTTGGCGGTCGTGACGACGAACGGCGTGAAGCGTACGGTGCCGTCGCGGCTGCCCGACCAGCTTGTACTGGACACCACGATTCTTGCCGATACCCCGGAGGAATACGCGCTTGGCGGCATTGGCGACGGCGCCGTCGGCTGGTGTTCCCTGGGCGACTACCGGCTGGCCGCCCTGTGCGGAATGGGGAAGTGGGAGCCGCTCGCTCCTGCCGTGTTCCTGCCTATATTGCGATCCTTCCTTCGCCAGGACGAGTCATTCACCGGTGGAGGTATCGCCACCGCCGACGCGATGGCCAGGACGCTCGCGTCGGCGGGCTTCGTGATGTCGTTCGCGGGGGAGTCGGCACCTGCGTCCGGACTGGAACACGTCACCAGCCACATGCTCGACATGGCTGCCGCCCATCATGGCAGGGTGATCGGAAATCACGGTGAGCAGTGCGGCTTGGCGACCGGGCTCGTCCTATTGGCGTATCGCTATCTGCTGGACGAGTTCGATCCGGCGCGCATCGATATTGCTGGACTTACTGTTGATCTGGCAAAGGCTGAGACGAAGGTCAGGCAGGTGTTCGACGAGATCGATCCGACCGGGACGATGTCAGACGAATGCTGGCGCGATTACTCGGCAAAGTGCGAGGCCTGGAACGAGCACATCGGCGAGGTCGAGGCATTGTTGGGAGATTGGGACAGATACCGGGAGGATCTGCGGCGTTTCGTTGCGCCTCCCGAGCAATACTTGGCAGCGCTCGCGGCCACCGGGCATCCGCTCGACTTCGAGGACGTCCCGCCGGGGCTGCCCGAGGCTCAGGTGCGGTGGGCGTTCGCCAATGCGCGCTTGATGCGACGCCGACTCTCGGTTGCGGACTTCCTCGGCTTCTGCGGGCTGTGGACCGACGACCTCGTCGACCGTTTCTTCGCCGAGTTCGAGGAGATCTGCTCCGTGATTCGGGAGAATCGGGAGGGGTAATGGGGGAGGGGTGTCCCTATGTTCCGAGTCAAGCCGCGAGAGCGGCTGGCTCGGGGATAGGAGTGGTGGTCGGGGGCTGGTAGTAGGTGCCGTCGCGGAGCATGGCGAAGATGACGTTGCAGCGGCGGCGGGCCAAGCAGATCACGGCAGCGTTGTGGCGCTTGCCCTCGGCGCGTTTGCGATCGTAGTAGGTCTTCGAGGCGGGATCGGAGTGGGAGGCGACCCAGGCGGAGTAGAACAGCGCGTTTTTCAGCCGCTTGTTCCCCGAACGCGCTGGGAACTCGCCGCGGATCGAGGTGCCCGACCTTCGCGTGACCGGCGCGATCCCGGCATAGGCCGCGAGGTGGCCGGCGGTCTCGAACGCGGTGCCGTCACCGATGTTCAGGAGGATCTGGGCGGCGGTCTTGATGCCGATCCCCGGCATGCTCATCAAGACCGAGGCGAGAGGGAAGTCCTCCAACATGGACTCGACCTCCCTGGCCACGGTCGCCCGCTGTTCCTTCAGCTCCTTAACCTGACCAGCGACTCTAGGGATCACGAGCTCCACTGCCGCGGTCGCTGGCACGATGACGGTCTGCTCGCCCAGCGCCTTGAAGATCTGGTCGATCAGCGCTTCGGGATCGCGGCGCGAGTGGGAGCGGGCGAACCGCAGGACCCTGGCCCGGCCGGCCGCCTTGAGCCCGGTCGGGCCGCCGAATTTCTCCAGCAGGTCCAGCACGAGCCCAGTGGTCAGGCGTCCGCCGATGAAGACGCGCTCGAGCGCGGGGTGGATCTGCGTCAGCAGGGACCGGATCCGGTTCAACGCTCTGGTGGTCTCGTGGGCGAGGTCCTCGTCAAAGCCCGCGAGGATCTTGAGCGTGGAGAGGACTTCGCTGTCGCGGTCGACCTGGCGAAGCGTGTGGGGCATGGTGCGGGCCGTGTCGGCGATGATGAACGCATCCCGCGCATCGGTCTTTGACCGGCCCGGATAGAGGTCTGCGGCCTTCCGCATCGCCGGGCCTGGCAGGTAGGCGACGGAGCAGCCGGAGTCTCTGGCGACCGCGATCGGCAACGCTCCGATGGTGTTGGGCTGGTCGACGACCATCAGTACCTCGCCGTGGTTCAGCAAGCTGGTGAACAGCTCACGGAGCTTGGTCTCGTCCTGCGGGAGGGGCTTGTCAAGCAGCTTGCTCCCGTCCGGGTCGAGTGCGCAGGCGTGGTGGGCGGTCTTCCCGACATCCAGGCCGATGACGACCGCGAATCTTGATTCCATGATGCTGTCCTTCCTTGGAGCATCATTGCTGGTCGCAGACTTGACACCCGATGCCGGCACCCACGTTACAAAGAGACCTCAGCAATGCTGGGCCGTGTCCCTATCAGCGGTCAACGCGTGTCTCTCGACCGGGCGGCAACACCCCCCGGACCATTAATGGCAGGGCAACAAAGCCATACCCGGCCGAGCGACCAGACCCCCGGCGATCGGGGGTACTCACAAGGTAACGGGGTAGCCGTAACGATTGGGTTGAGGACGCGGAGAACAGCGTCATCTTCGCGTCGGCTGCGACGCAGATGGCAGACAGGATGCCATTTCCATGCCGGCGATTGGCAACGAGAACATCCGGAAAGGCTCCTCCTCTCGAACGCCGAGTAGGAGGATTCCGGCGAGGCAATGAGCATTGGGAGACTTACCGCTGAGACGTCCCAGATCGTGTCTCATCAAATCGAGATGAAGTTGTTCGTTGATACAATCGTCCTCGATCTCATGAGAGGACAACCGATGGCGGAGATGCCCACCTGGGAAGGCTTTTTGATTCCTACGCTTCGAGTGGTGAGTGACGGTGTTGTTCGTGATCGTCGGACAATCTACAGTCTCAGTGCTCGGGCGGCAGGACTTGACGATCAACAGATGCAGGAGACACTTGCCTCCGGACATCTCAAGTACCGAAATCGAATTGGGTGGGGGCTCTCTTTCCTCGTGAATGTCGGAGCATTAGATCGACCATCACGTGGACGATATGCCATTACCGATGCAGGTAAGCAGTTGTTGACCCGATTCCCGGATGGAGTGAGCCAGAAGGACATCGATGCGCTCGGAGCCGACCCATCGATCAGAATCCGGCCATATGTGGCCACAGTATCCAGAAAGAGTCAACCGGAACAGCAACTGGAAGAATCTGCGACGATGACGCCGATTGAACAGGTGCAGGATGGGGTTTCTCGGATCCATGATGATGTGGCTGCTGAGCTCCTTAAACGGCTCCAAGAACGTGAGCCGGAATTTTTCGAGTCGGCCGTTGTAAATCTGTTGCTGGCGATGGGTTACGGAGGAACAGCCGGAAGTGGATCGGTGACAGCGCTGACGAACGATGGCGGTATAGATGGTGTCATTGATCAAGACGTACTCGGGCTTAGCAAGGTCTATATTCAGGCTAAGCGCTATGGAGTCGGGAACTCGGTACAGCGCCCAGAAGTTCAGGCGTTCGTCGGTGCTTTGAGTGGGAAAGCAGATAGCGGCGTCTTTATTACCACGAGTGTCTTCTCGGCAGGTGCGCGCGCTTATGCTGAAGGCGTTCCTCTCCGGATTGTCTTGATCGATGGAAAACGATTGTCAGATCTGATGATCCGCTATGGTGTCGGCGTGCAGATCCGCGAGACCTACAGCATCGTTGAAATAGACGAGGATTTCTTTGCGTGAGCAGGATCGGTTAGGCACCGAAGTGCCATGCCCGGAAGACCAAGACGATTCACATTGACTGGACTGGCGGCGATTGACGCCTATCACAGACAAAGAGCTTCTGTTCTCTATGCGTTTGTCCGTCTTTCCTGGGATGATACTGCCAACCGATTCCCTGCCAGAAGCTGTCGGCCTTGTGTGAGAAAGCGGCAAGCATTTCTCCGTCAAAGTGTTCAGCCAGGAGGCTTATGGCAGCTCGTCCGACTCCTTGCCTTCGACATGAGCTGCACACCTCGAAGAAGGAAACCTTGATTACCTTATCCGGAGGATTCAAAGCGACAAAGCTGTCTGCGATGGGTTCGAAATGAACCATGGCTCTGGCTATTTCTTGACCACCGCGAACGAATTTAATGCATTGGGTATCGATATAGGTGTCGCACCACCACCGATTATTGAATCCAGGCACAGTGAGATCGAAAGGAGCCTCACGTGGCCGACCAGTTGCGAGTGTTGTAAGTATGAGCTCCATCGTCTTGCACATTAATACTGATGGTGGTCTCGCCGCATCTTGATTAGACATCGAATCTCTAGCAATGACCGTCCACATTTACGAGTTCTTCGTCTGGTCCGCAAAGTCCGATGTCTTCGAAGTCACCGGACTCGCTGCGGTTGCCAGTCATGGATCTACCCTTGCTGGCGCTCGTGGACAGGTATCATGGACCACGTTCTACACCCCTCAAGGGAGATCCATTGAGCGACACCGATACCGTTTTATCCTCCTCGATACACAACAGTCAGCTGGCAATCGCGCCAGGCTCAACCGTAATAGTCCGCGATGAAGAGTGGCTGGTCACGAACGTCGAGCAGGCTCCGGATGGATGGTTGATTGACGTAATCGGGACGTCCGGCATTACGCGAGACCAAGAAGCTCGGTTCTCCACGTCTCTGGATCAAGTTGAGGTGATGGATCCTCGAAACGCGAAGGTTGTTGCGGACAGATCTCCTAGGTTCACCAGATCAAGGCTTTGGCTGGAGTCTCTGATCCGCCAAACTTCGGTTCCAGTAGGGGCGCGAGACCTGGTTGCTGCCGATTCTGCTCTCGTTGATCCGCTTCCGTACCAGAGGACGGCTGTTGAGCGGATTCTCGATCCGTCGATTCCCCGTCCTCGCCTGCTACTTGCCGACACCGTGGGTCTTGGCAAGACGATCGAAATTGGCATGATCCTGAGCGAGCTGGTCCGGCGTGGATGTGGTGAACGAATCCTCGTCGTGACTCCGAAGCACGTGCTTGAGCAAATGCAGGCCGAACTCTGGAATCGGTTTTCTCTTCCTTTTGTCCGTTTGGACTCTCTCGGCATTCAACGGATTCGTCAGACTTTGCCCGCCGGGCGCAATCCGTTCACGTACTACAAGCGGGTGATCATCTCGATCGATACGCTCAAGTCGGATCAGTACATTCCCCATTTGCGAGCTCAGAAGTGGGATGCCGTCGTTATTGATGAGTCGCACAATGTCACGAACACGGGCACTCAGAATCATCGTCTGGCGGAGCTACTCTCACGGAATACTGATGCTCTGATCCTGGCATCAGCCACGCCTCACAATGGAGACGCCGCTTCTTTCAACGAGCTGATTAGAATGCTTGAGCCATCAGCGGTGAGTCCGGACGGTGAGCTGGACAAGGAACTCGTCAAGAAATTGGTCGTCAGGCGCCACCGGCACTCCACTGAGGTTATGGAAGCTGTTGGACGGGAATGGGCAGAACGCCTCGCCCCGGACAACAGGGAGGTCCCGGCTTCCGAGGCTGAGAACGCAGTTGCTGAGGAACTTGAGAACATATGGTTGTGGCCCGCTACTGGGCAAGCGCCCACTTCTTCAACGCTCTTCCCGTGGACTCTGGCAAAGGGATTTCTTTCGTCGGCAGCGGCTCTCAGCGAGTCGATCAAGAACCGTGTCCAGAGCATCCGTGCCTTGATTCGTGATGACGAGGAAAAATCGGGAAGGGTATCTGAGGCAACCGCACGGGAGCTTGTTGCGTTGGAACGCTTGGCTTCTCTTAATGATCGGTGCACAACTGCGCACCAGGCCAAGTACGCCGAACTGCTGTCCCTCCTCAGAGATGCTGGTATTGGACCGAGATCATCAGAACGTGTCGTAGTCTTTGCCGAGCGAGTCCCAACGCTGAAGTGGCTTCAAACGGAACTTCAACGAGATCTCAAGCTCAAGCCAGCGAATGTGCGCGTTCTCCATGGAGGTCTGTCAGATATAGAGCAGCAAGAGGTCGTCGAATCTTTCAAGCTCGAATCGTCTCCTATCCGTGTACTGGTGACCGGAGATATCGCTTCCGAAGGTGTCAATCTGCATTCACAGTGCCATCGATTGATCCACTACGACATCCCCTGGTCGCTCATCCGCATTGAACAGAGAAACGGCCGGATTGATAGGTACGGCCAGCGCAAATCCCCGCAGATCACGACGCTCCTTCTGAGCCCCGCCACTGAGAAGTTTGCTGGAGACTTTCGTGTGCTCACTCGCCTTGTCGAGCGCGAGCACGAAGCTCATCGGGTGCTTGGCGATGCAGGATCCTTGATTGGAACATATGATGTCAAGGCTGAAGAAGACGCTATCGTTCAGGTCATCCGTGGAAAGAAGCAGTTTGACGAGGTTGTGCATGACACGTCATCCGTCATGCAGATTTCCGGCCCGACAGGGCTTCTCGCACAGATCGTCGCGATGGGACAGCAAGCCAAAACCCAAGCGAAAGAAACTGCGCCGAGTCTGGCCCAAGGTTCTAACGCCAAGAATCTAGCGACTGCCGGCCTATTTGAGAATGACCATGACTTTTTAGCCAGCGCGATCTCAATCATCTCACCAACACCCACACGAGAACCACCCAATGGTGTTGCATGGGATGATCAGCGAGAGCATCAGTTCGTATCTCTGAAGCCTCCCGCGGATCTGCGTCAGCGCCTCGAAGTGCTACCTCAGAGCTACCTCCAACATAGGAAAGTATTGGAGAGGCTCAGCTTAGTAACTACCAAGAACCGTGGTAATCGCGAACTCGAACAAGCCAAAGAGGCTGGTTCTACGATGTCTTGGCCCGAGGCTCTGTATCTTTCAGCCCAGCATCCGGTGATGGAATGGGCCGAGGATCGTGTCCTTGCGACCCTTGAACGGAACCAGATCTTCGTCGTTCCCGGGAACGTTGAGTCCCCAACTGTTCTCGTGCTCGGCACACTTATGAACGCCCGGGGTCAGATGGTTGCGGCATCATACGGCCACGTCGAGTTTCCTGGATTTGTGAACCGAGATGAAACCGGGCATGGATTCCTCAGGGTCTTCCAGTCAGCGTCCGAGGCGATTTCCCGGCTGTATTTGCTGAGGAGGAACCAGGATTCTATCGTGAATGCAGAGCAATACGGGGTGCTGATCCCGCAAGCGATTGAAGCTTCGGACCGCCTGCTGGATACGCTCAAGGAAATATCGGACAACGAAGTCTCGAAGAGAATTGATGAGTGGATGGAACGAACAGGTCAGTGGCGCCAGGCTGCTCTCGAGTTCGCACAGACGAAGCAAAGGCGTCGTTTGGTGACAACAGTTGAAGAGGAACGGAGCTACCTCGAGTCTCTTCGGCCCAGCCAGACTTTGATCCGCCCACTCTTGGTGGTAGTTCCTGAGGAGGGAATGTGAGCGCATCGGATGCTTTCATTGTTGGAGAAAGCTGGATCAGTGAGCATTACTTCGCTTCAGATTCGAAGAAGGAGTCGTTCCACGCACAGGTTCTAGCTCGTCGCAAGGAGTGGGATGCTGCGGCCAAGTCTGGCGAAGAGACGGTTCGATCTCGGTTCGTGGCTGCTCGGCGCGAACTGCTTGCCGGGTTCACGGTGCTTGCGGAGAACGGGAACGGTTCGTCAACAGCCAAACAAGGGGCTCTCTATGATCGTCTGCTGAATCTCCTTGGATTTCATCAAGCTCACTTCGATCGCCACGTCAATGGACCGTTGACAACTGTTGCCGCTGTTGGTTTAGAGGATTCGCCTGCTCTCATCATCTTGAATGCGAAACCGGTTTCGGATGTGACTGTGTTGCTCTCAAAACACGAGAACAGCCTAAGTGAGCCGTATTTTGACGACGACGAAGCAGATCCGATTACATCGGTCGCTCGACTGCTATCTGCTCAGTTCGTCTCCGAGGAAGCCCCAAAGTTTGCACTGGTTCTTGCCGGCGGCCTCGCCATGATCGCGGAGAAGAATCGCTGGGCCGAGGGTCGCTATCTTGCGATCGATCTGGCGCTCGTATGTGACCGTAATGATGAACGGCGTGGGGGAGAGATTGATCGGGCACTCACCTGCATTTGTGCTGAGTCGCTCGCTCCCGATGCCCAAGGGATGGTGTGGTGGCAAGAGACGTTGAAGTCTTCTGTTTCTCACACGGTTGGTGTGTCCAAGGATCTGAGAGACGGAGTGCGTCTTTCGATCGAGATCATTGGAAACGAGGTGGTTCGCCGTCGCAATGAACTGAAACTTGAGCCTCTCCCGGCGGGTCAAGCGCAGCCCTTGGCAAAGCAGGCGCTGAGATTCTTGTACCGCATTTTGTTCCTCTTATATGCGGAGGCCTCACCGGAGCTTGGAGTTCTTCCGGTTGGAGATCCCACCTACCAACGTGGTTATAGCCTTGACCGACTCAAGGAGTTGACTCAGGTCAAGCTCGATGATCCCCATTCTCAGAACGGGACTCACCTTTATGAGTCTCTCATGGTGCTTTTCAATCTGGTCGATCAGGGGACTTCGTCAAGCGCTTCGAAGGAGAGTTCGTCTTCTGGGACGGAAGGATTGACTTTCCATTCACTCCGCGCTGATCTCTTTCGTCGGGAAGCGGTCGGCCTCATCAGTGAGGTTGGTCTGGCAAATGTGGCGATGCAGAAGGTGTTGGCGAATCTGTTGCTCTCCAAGGCCAATGGGAAGCAACAGCGAGGATTCATCTCGTATGCAGAGCTCGGTATCAATCAGCTTGGTGAGGTCTACGAGGGCTTGATGAGCTACACAGGTTTCTTCGCAGAAGTTGACCTTCGGGAAGTGGCTCCCAAAGGTGATTCCTCCAAGGGGTCGTGGGTGGTTCCGATCAACCGGATAGAGGGACTTTCGGAGCAAGATTTTGTTCTGGAGACTGATCCATCGACGGAAGAGAAGAAGCCTGTCCTTCATCCTCGTGGCAGCTTCGTGTTTCGACTTTCTGGCAGAGAGCGGCAGATCTCTGCCTCCTATTACACGCCCGAGGTTCTTACCAAGTTCACGGTTTCTCAAGCCTTGACCGAACTGCTTGACCAGCAGGGAACGACGGAGGCGCGTAGCATTCTGGATCTCACCGTCTGCGAGCCCGCCCTTGGTTCCGGAGCGTTTGCCATTGAGGCCGTCCGCCAGCTTGCGGAACAGTATCTCAAGAGGCGGCAGAAGGAACTGGGCGAGCGAATCGACCCGGATTCGTATGCTGTGGAGCTCCAGAAGGTGAAAACCTACATTGCGCTTCACAACGTCTATGGCGTGGACTTAAATTCGACAGCGGTTGAATTGGCTGAGATCACGCTGTGGCTCGATACCATGGCGAAGGGCTTGCACGCTCCTTGGTTCGGCCTTCATCTGCGCCGAGGCAACTCGCTCATCGGATGCCGAAGAGCCGTCTTCCGTGTGGATCAAATCAAGGATGGCGGTTGGCTGTCGGAGATACCACGTGACGTAAGTTTGTTTGATTCACGCGATCAGGGGCGAGGTACCGATCCGGCGGTACCTTCGATTGGCGAGGCGATCCACCATTTCTTGTTGCCAGCCAAGGGATGGGGGTCCGCGACCAACGCAAAGGACTCCAGACAACTCGCGCCCGAGGCATACGCGGAGCTAAAAGCATGGCAACGGCTCATAACGAAGAAGCCAACTCAGAAGCAGCGGAAGGAGCTTCTCGTGTTGGCCCTGCGAGTAGAACGGCTCTGGGAGTTTGCCTTACGGCGGCTGGCACTGGCTGAAGAGCAGATTCGCAGATCAATTGACGTTTGGGGAGCTGAGGACTTGCCTTCAGGTGGTGCAGTCAGCCGCGAAGAGATCGAGGCCTCTCTGGCTGACGCCAACGGTGCGTTCCAGCGTCTCAAGACGGTGATGGATGCCTGGAATGCACTGTGGTTCTGGCCGCTTACTGATGAGTTACTTGTCAGAGATACTCCTGATGGAGCAGTTCGTGTCCAGCCCCCGTTACTCGATGAATGGATTTCAACGCTAAGAGAGCTTGTCGGACACGCGGCCGAAGAGACTAGTCGCGGAGGAAAGAAATGGACCGGTGGGGACGCCACTTTGATATCAGCCGCTGATTGGACGGAACTTGGCGCGGCAGAGAAGGTTGAGATTGCCTTCTCCGGGGCAATCGATGCCAGGCTGGTTCGAGAGAATCATCCTTGGCTCGAGGTATGCGACAGGATCGCTGCCCGCCAAGGTTTCTTCCACTGGGAGCTTTTCTTCGGTCCAGTATTCCAGCGTGCAGGGGGCTTCGATCTTCAGGTCGGAAACCCGCCGTGGGTGCGGCCTGATGAAGACGAAGGTGCCCTGCTCGCAGAATTCGACCCTTGGTGGCAGCTAGTGAAGAAGCCTCCTGTAGCCGAATCCAGAAGAAGGCGCTTTTTAGTACTCGACGACTTGACAGCAAGGGCAACTGTGCTCGATGGGTTGGCTGAGGTTAACGCCAATCGGGCTGCCGTTAGTAGCCTCCAAAACTATGCTGTCCTCGCGGGTCTCCGTCCGAATTTGTATCGGTGTTTTATGAGCCAGACTTGGCAACACATGAACAGGACAGGTTCGGTTGGTCTTATTCACCCCGAGTCTCATTTCACTGACGAGAAGGCTGGACACCTCCGTGGCACGACATACCGTCGACTACGACGCCACTGGCAATTCATCAACGAACTGTCGCTCTTTGACATACAGCACCAAAAGCGTTTCGGCGTGAATATCTATGGTCGTGACCAGGAACCTAACTTTCTGCAAGCAACATCGATATATCATCCGTCAACGATCGAAAGATCTCTCAAACATGACGGTTCAGGAACCGAACCGGGTATCAAAGATAACAACGGGAATTGGGATCTACGCCCCCACAGCGGGAGAATTATTGAAGTGACGGCTGATGTACTCCGTCTCTGGAAAGCGCTGACTGGGTCTGAGGTAGATGCCGTAGAAGAGGTGAGCATGGTTTACACCGTTAACCGTTCGTCCTTGGCTGTTCTCGACCATATTGCACATGCGGATCGCGTAGGTACCCTGTCCCCTGAGTTCTCGCAAGGTTGGAACGAGACTACAGATTATGGCCGCGGTCGCTTTGAGAAGCGGTGGGGCGTTCCTGAATCATGGGATTCCGTCATCCTTCAGGGACCCCACTTCTACGTCGGAACTCCCTTCTACAAATATCCGAACAAGACGATGAAGAATCACTTGGACTGGACTCCAGTCGATCTGGAATCGCTGAAACCGGATGAAATACCGATCACAAAATATAAGCCGGTCGGCGATCGCCAGTCCTATGATGCCCAGTACACAAACTGGGGGGACTTGGATAACCCTGATCCCGCGAGAAGCCATTATCGTGTTGCTTGGCGATCAATGGCAGCTAACACTGGCGAACGAACCCTGATCCCAATACTCATCCCCAAAGGAACAGCACACGTTAGCCAAAGCGTCTACTCTATGGGTTTCCCTCGACGTCATCTTTCGTCTACCGTGTTAGTCGCTGGAATAATGACGTCTCTCCTCCTCGACTCACGCGTTCGAGCCGTACCTAAATCAGCGATAGTGAGATCCGCAGTAGAGTCTCTTCCTCTACCTTCTGAAAAAGTCTGGCCACCAATCATTCTACGTGCATTACGATTGAACTGCCTTTCCGAATGTTACAGTGAGATCTGGAGTGAGACGATTTCCGGCACTGTATTCGACTTTCGCTGCCGTTGGGCTGGAGGTATCGAATACTTAGATCGACCTGCGATTGAAGCCGTGAATGGCAAGTGGGATAGCTCTGCTCCGTTAACGCGAGCATCGGACAGGCGACAGGCTCAAATTGAGATCGATGCTCTCGTAGCATTAGGACTTGGAATTACCGCTGAGGAACTCTGCACCGTTTATCGAACACAGTTTCCCGTCTTGTACACATATGATAGGTCGCGAGATCTCTTCGATGAAGACGGAAGGCTGGTAGCGTCGGCATCCCCGCAAGAGCCTTCTAGTAGCTTCTCTCTCCGCATTGATCGTGAAAAAGTAATGCGAGAGGCGTTCGAGATTTTCCGGCAACGCTACGAGATTTCACTGGGCTAGGCGATCTTGGAACACTCTGTAAGCATGACGTATCTCTACCTCGCGATCCAGCAACAGGAAGGGTAAGTCGTATCTGTAAAGACGCCTAGATAACCTGCAGGTTTCCTGACGCTCGCTGGCTGGAAAGAGGTTTCCGCACTGCGTTCTTCCTAGGCTTCGCCACCTGCTCTGAATTGCCGAAGGAACTAACCTGCCATTGCTATCGTAGACGTTCTCATGAGCGTCATATGCCTGCAAGACGGGAAACTGTGTTCGATAAACGGTGCAGAGTTCCTCAGCGGTAATTCCGAGACCCATAGCAGTCAGGACGTCGATCTCGAGCATTGCTTGTCTGCGATCAGACGCTCTCTTTAAGGGAACCTCGGGGTTCCAGCTGAGACTGAAGGAATTGAGCGATGCGCGGCCGGAATACTCTAGGCCGCCCGCCCAATCCCATGGTTGTACGGATTTTAGGTCGTTTTTAACGATCTGCTCCCACAAACCGCCGTATACAGATGTGGTACAGTTCAGGCGGAGTGCACGAATTAAAACCGCTGAACTGAGCGGTTCAACGTCGAAATAGGGAAGTCTAGAAATGGCAGGAAGCCGAATTGTTGACTTTGGAACAGCTCGAATCAAGTAGTCAGAGACTATCGACCCGAGGAATGCACAACACAAGATAAGCTCACGATTCTGTGTTGGTGCAAGTCCCATCGAACTGACACCATCAACGTGTGCTGTTCCTTTGGGGATGAGTATTGGGATCAGGGTTCGTTCGCCAGTGTTAGCTGCCATTGATCGCCAAGCAACACGATAATGGCTTCTCGCGGGATCAGGGTTATCCAAGTCCCCCCAGTTTGTGTACTGGGCATCATAGGACTGGCGATCGCCGACCGGCTTATATTTTGTGATCGGTATTTCATCCGGTTTCAGCGATTCCAGATCGACTGGAGTCCAGTCCAAGTGATTCTTCATCGTCTTGTTCGGATATTTGTAGAAGGGAGTTCCGACGTAGAAGTGGGGTCCCTGAAGGATGACGGAATCCCATGATTCAGGAACGCCCCACCGCTTCTCAAAGCGACCTTCTTGAAATGCCTTGTTCTCGTCCCACCCGTGCGAGATTCTCGGAATCAAAGTGGAGATACGTCGTGCCTTTCCAAGTTTTTCGAGAACAGAAAAAGATGATTGATTGACCGAGTAGACCATGCTGGTCTCTTCAACGGGAGTGTCGGAACGATCGAGCAAACTGTTCCATACAGAGAGCACGTCGACATCAACCAACATCACCCGTCCTTTGTGGGGGCGTAGATCCCAATTCCCGTTGTTATCTTTGATACCCGGTTCGGTTCCTGAACCGTCATGTTTGAGAGATCTTTCGATCGTTGACGGATGATATATCGATGTTGCTTGCAGAAAGTTAGGTTCCTGGTCACGACCATAGATATTCACGCCGAAACGCTTTTGGTGCTGTATGTCAAAGAGCGACAGTTCGTTGATGAATTGCCAGTGGCGTCGTAGTCGACGGTATGTCGTGCCACGGAGGTGTCCAGCCTTCTCGTCAGTGAAATGAGACTCGGGGTGAATAAGACCAACCGAACCTGTCCTATTTGGAAATTACCGTTTCTCGATGAAGCTTATCTCATGTTAAGTGAGAACATCGGCTCCATTTGGAGCCAAGAAATTGACGCCTGGCGCGTTGCTTTGAATGCCATGAGACTGTCCCCAGAAACCATCGATCTGCGTACCTACCACCTTCGCCGTCTTGCGCGTGCTGACCTTTCAACCACGCCTTGGGTACTTGAAAGGTCATCTCTCCTTGATTGGACTGGACAGCACCAATGGCGTCGTGAAACGGCCAGAGCCGTCCGCTCCTCATTCAGACGCTTCTGGGAGTGGGGAGTACAGACTGGCCGAACAACGGAGAATATCGCGGACATTCTTCCTGAAGTCAAGCCTGAACAACCACGGCCGCGGCCAGCCGCACCGCAAACGGTTACCGCCGCACTTTCGAACGCGGACAAGAGAGTGGCGCTCATGATGCGTCTTGCGAACGAACTTGGGATGAGGCGAGCTGAAGTAGCTCAGGTTCACCCCGAGAATGACCTCGTGAAGGATACTGATGGTTGGATCCTCTTGGTCCACGGCAAAGGTTCCCGAAAGCGACTTCTCCCTATTCCCGAGACTCTGGCTCTTGAGGTGCTCTCGCAAGCCCCAACAGGTTATCTCTTTCCTAGTCCCTCGGGCGGCCATCTCACTCCCCATTGGGTGGGAACCTTGGTATCGCGGGCACTGGCCGACGGTACGACCATGCACCAGCTACGGCACCTCTGTGCCACTGAAGTACACGACCAGACCCATGATGTGCGGCTGGTTCAGAGCCTGCTTGGTCATGCATCACTTGCCACAACCCAGAGATACCTTGCTGTGGACGACTCAAAGGTACGGGAAGCTCTGGCTACACGATCACAACGTTGGGTAACAGCGTGAAACGTGACGACACCGAAAGTACTGTCATGCATCAACTCGCTTACGTGTGTCGACGTTTCGGATACTCTAGAGGATGTGGACGGCGGAATGAACCGCAACAATTCAACCCGGAGACAAGCGATGACTGAACTGCTTCCTGTTGATCAAGCGGAAGGATTGACTTCCAACCTCTTGGAGTTCTTGGGAACCACGTTCAGTCTCGACCCCCAGACAAATGACGCTCTCGTCCGATTCCTCACAGATGAGAAGACCGGTATGTTCCGAGGCCCCTACGCGAGGCTTCGTCTTCCATTTGCCCCAGCAGAATCAGGATGGGAGCAAGCGCTTCCCAATCGGCCGGAGGGATTCACCCCTTACGGGCACCAAGCAGCGGCTTTCAAGAGGTTGAGCTCAGCAAATGGTCATCAGCCGCAGCCCACAGTCGTCACTACCGGAACAGGATCCGGCAAGACGGAGTCTTTTCTTCTTCCCATTCTTGACCACATAGTCCGTGCCAACCATGCAGGGGAGAGCGGGACTAAAGCAATCATCCTTTATCCCATGAACGCGCTGGCAAACGATCAAGCTCGTCGACTGACGGACCTGTTAACGTCTGTGCCCCAATATCAGGGGATTACGGCCGCCCTTTATACGGGAGAAGCAGCTACGACGGGACGTACGAAGGTTACCCGTCAAGGGCTTATCACCAATCGTGAGGTCATTCGTTCGAAGGCTCCCGACATCTTGCTGACCAACTACAAGATGCTTGACCAGTTACTTCTTCGCCATGCTGATGCCGAAATCTGGAGCCAGTCTGCCGAGAGCCTCGCCTACCTTGTGATTGACGAGTTTCATTCTTACGACGGTGCACAAGGTACAGACGTTGCCATGTTGCTCCGCCGCCTCGGCATGGCACTCGGTGTGCCTGCCGATGAGGAAGCACGGGGCGCTTTAGGGAAGATCGTCCCTGTGGCGACCTCCGCAACTCTTGGTGACGATGGAGATCCTTCAGCTATGCTGAACTTCTTCCGCACAGTGACAGGAGCAGCAGCGGATATCGACACCGTTGTCACCGAGACCAGGTTGTCTTATGACAAGTGGTCTGGGGAAGCTCGCCCATACATCGATGAACATGGGTTCGTCCCGAGAAATCTGGACAAGACACTCGCATCTGCCATCATTGAGGAGCTTGATAGACGCGCACTAAAGGCGCAGGCGAGCACTTATTCTGGCATCGCGACTGATCCAGACGAGGCGGTACGCGTCGTCCTTTCGCACCTCTATGTCCAGCAGGAGGGTGGTGAATTCTCCGCCGACCCTATTGATGTTTCGAACTGCAATGACAGACAACTCTTACATCTTCTTGCAGCGCACCCGCTCACCGACCTGGCAGCTCAATGTGCTCAGAAGGCAGTGCCTCTGTCCGCGCTCGCAAAGCGTCTCTTCGGCGCACAGTACTTTGATGCGCAGTCGGTCGGGGTGGCGGATCTGTTTACCTCCATCTTCCTGTCGGTAATTTCTCATCTCCGAGCAGTCTGCAAGCACGCGGCAATATCTGTGGATGTGCACGTTTGGATCCGCGAGCTCACCCGCGTAGACAGAAGCCTTGATTCGGTCGAGCCCGGGTTCCGGTGGAGCGACGACGGCGTCACGGAAGACGACGGAGTCGGCTCACTTCCAGCGATCTACTGCCGATCATGTGGACGTTCAGGATGGGGCGCACTACTCGAACCGACGGGAAACTCGCTCACAAAGCAAACCGACAAGATTCGAGGTAGACATGCTGGTGGAGATGAACGGTTCCGAGCTCTGATCTTCGCGTCCGGCGAAGCGGAGAGGCTAGAAAGTACCGAAAATCTGGATTCCAGTCTAGAGAGTGAGGGAGTGTCCTCAGGCAACACACTCACTTGGTTGAATGTGCGGGAGCGCGTCCTCACTGCTCAGAAGGATCGGGAGAGCGATGATGAGCTGTTCATCCCCGTCCTAACGCATACTGGTCTTGATGCCGGTAAGGAATCCAAGCAGGATGTTTGCCCATCGTGTGGCGCGAAGGATTCCATTCGATTCCTTGGGTCCGCGATTGCAACCCAGCTGAGCGTCACAATATCGGGACTCCTGGCTACCAAAGGAATGGACGATGCAGAACGCCGAGCACTCGTCTTTACAGACTCCGTTCAAGACGCCGCTCATCGTGCGGGCTTTGTACAGGCGAGGTCCTACGCTCTGACGCTTCGCTCTCTCATGAGAGAGTGCTTGGAGGAGGGGCCGCTCGCATTAATCGATCTTCCCTCGGCCATGATGGAGAAAGCTGGACGAGATGCCACGCGGCGGTATGCATTGCTCCCACCTGAGCTGGCTGACAGAGAGCGCTTTGAAAAGTACTGGCGTTATCCGAATAGGCGATCCATTAAAGAGGAACGCCTAGTAGGGAAGCGGTTGGCTCTTGATGTCCACCTCGAGTTTGGCCTGCGCAATCGTGTTGGGCGGACGCTCGAAGCGACTGGGGCTGCTACCGCCGAGTTCACTATTGACAACCGCGTGCTTCTCTCTGTCGCAGGGGTCACGCTCGAAGAGTTGGGGATGCAGGCGCTTCCTGGTTTCGAGATATCCGAACAAGATGAACTTCGTTGGATCATCGGAGTACTTCAGCACATGCGTGCTCGGGGAGCGATTGAGCATGAATGGTGGAAAGCCTATCGACAAGAGAATGGTGCCCGCTGGAGAATTACTGGTGGCCGAAAGAAGGCGGATGGAATGCCGGGCTTTCGTCCGGGTATATCAGCGCCGTCATTCCCCGTGAGCGGGGCAAAAGCGCGGCTTGGAGAAGACCTCGAGCCTGTGGCGTCTTCCCAGGGATGGTATGCCATCTGGACAAGCAAAGTCCTGAGAACACCTCGAGCCGAATCTGCTGCTCTCGCGCGTATTCTGCTTGAGCAACTTGCCAAACGAGAGATCGTGAGCCCCCTTCGTTCGACGACGGGCCACCTCACCTATGCCTTGAGCCCGGACAGGATTGTCGCACGAGCTGTTGATCCGGATGGGCTTGTTTGGGAACCATTGTCTGCCCAGTGCGATGTCTGCGATGCGGTGACTACGATGTCTCCTAACCGAATCTCGCAGTTGGCTAACGGACCTTGCCTGTCAGCGCGGTGCAATGGAACGCTGCGCCCACAGACAATCGAAGACAACTATTACCGACGTAGGTACTGCTCTCGAGAAACTCGACGAGTGGTGGCTCGTGAGCATACAAGTCTGTTACCAACTGCGACTCGTTTGAAGTATGAGAATGACTTCAAGGAAGCGATTCCAGAGCCAGATGCTCCCAACGTCCTTGTCGCTACTCCGACCCTGGAGATGGGCATCGACATTGGTGATCTCTCATCCGTGCTGCTTGCCTCGCTGCCACGTTCGGTTGCTTCCTATCTCCAGCGGGTGGGTCGCGCCGGACGCCTTACGGGTAATGCATTGACTGTTGCATTCGTGACAGCTCGTGGTGACCAACTTCCACGTTTCTTCAATCCCGACGAGACAATCAACGGTGCAGTTCGGCCTCCGGCAACGTATCTCAACGCTCTGGAGATCCTCAAGAGACAGTATCTCGCCAGCGTTGGCGATCAACTGGCGAGGGATGCGAGTGCTCCTCATCCGAAGAGCACCGTTGATGCTCTCAAGAGCGTTGAACCTGGAAGCTATCTTGCGACGCTGATCGAAGAAGGACAGAAGGGCTTCTCGATGGAGCGATTCCTTCGCTCATTCGCGTCAAGCCAAGGTTTGAGCGACCTCACTGTGAGTACAGTCGCAGCGCTCAAATCGTGGGCGCTTGATACGGAAAAAACTGCGAGTGGTGAGCCGCTTGGATCGACTGCCCTTGGATTGCGCTGTCAGCAGGCTAGCTCCGAATGGAACACACGGATCGAAGAACTGGGCCATCGGCTTGATGAAATTGAGAAGGCACTCCCTGAAATACAAGAGAGAGCTAGTGCGCCCGCAGCTGATGAAGAATCGAAGACTGCCTTCAGGACAGCGCAAGCGGCGCAGCGTCTTACCAAGAGGCAGATCGTTGATCTGAAGGGTGAGTACTGGATCAGCGCGATGGAATCTTTTGGGCTGTTCCCTAACTACACGTTGATCGATGACTCAGTCAGCCTAGAGGTTGGACTTTCTTGGCTGGATCCGGATACTCAGGAGTATCGTTCTGACGATCTCTCAGTCGAACGTGCGTCGTCCCGAGCATTGAAGGAGTTTGCTCCAGGATCGACCTTCTACACGCAAGGCTATGCGATTGATATTGACGCCGTCGATCTTGGTACACAAGGAGAGCGGATCCACACGTGGGCTTGCTGTCCGGCATGTGGCCATGTGGAAGATCTCGGCCCAGGCGAAGCTGAATCTCGTCCTGATCCGATTTGCCCACGCTGTGGAAATGTGGGTCTTGGCGACCTTAGCCAGAGGCTTCGTGTGGTCGACCTCAAGAGTGTGTCGGCAGCTATGCGGCGAGATGAAGCAGTGATCGATGACCGTCAGGATGATCGAAAGACGTTCACATACAACGTCGTCACTCTAGCTGACATCGATACTGAAACCTCGGATTCATGGTTTGTTGCAGGGAGAGACTTCGGCGTTAGGCATTCGCGAGAGATCGGAATGCGTTGGATCAACTTGGGGCCTGCTTACAGTCGAGGTGTCGACCTCGAGCTGGGTGGCGGGATCGTGACTGCTCCTCTCTTCAGAGTGTGCGAGTTCTGCGGAAAGCTGGACGAGGAGTCCGGAATGAACACTGCACGAGAGCACCGCCCATGGTGTCCAGTCCGGCATGAGACGAAGGAACATGCAATTTCGATTGCACTCGCCAGACACCTGACCACCGAAGGTCTGCTCGTCCGCGTTCCTCAATCCGAGGTTATCGGAGAGTCCAGCTCGCTGCCTTCTCTCGCTGCTGCTTTGCTACTTGCGCTTCGAGAGTATCTCGGAGGGGCCCCGGATCATCTTCAGATCGTGGAGGTGGCGGACCCTTCGGGAGAAGGGCAGTCAAATCCGACGGGCCTTCTGATCTATGACACTGTACCCGGAGGGACGGGTTATCTGGCAGAGCTTGCCGATCCCAACAGGCTCTTCGGTATTCTTGCTCAAGCATATTCGGTGCTCTTAGAATGCTCGTGCGCGGAAACTGATTTGCTGGCGTGTGAGAAGTGTCTGCTCCCTTTCGCCTCGGCGAGTGAGGTTCAAAATGTATCGCGAGTTGCTGCGATACGCACACTCTCCAAGATCCTTGGAGTCCGAGAGGACGGCACTTTTCCCGGAGAGCCGTGGCCGGATATAACTCGAGAGGAACCACTTCCTGCAAACACGGAATCATACATCGAGCAGTACTTCCGTAAGGTGCTCAAGAACCGAGTAACCGAAGATGGCGGGGGTATCTCGGAGAACCAGGGTGCCAGAGGATCAGTCTGGCGTGTTTCAACGCCGAACAGTGCAACGTGGCGCATGGAGCCCCAGGTGGACCTGTTTGGAACGCGTCCTGACTTCGTCCTGACCTCGGCCAACCCGGAGAATCCGGAGACAGCGATCTTCATTGACGGCCGTTCGTACCACTTCTCCCGTACAAACAATCGAGTGGCTGATGATGCTGAAAAACGTCAGAGTCTTCGAAATGCTGGCTACCGAGTTCTCAGCCTCACATCGTCGGACTTGGAGGAGAGTGGTGTTTCTGTCTTCACCCCGGAGTGGTACGACGATCAGGTCACCAAGTTCCTTATGCTGCAAGGCAAAACCGGTCTTTCGCGGGCTGAGTTTGATCTCATCTCAGCATCACCAATTGAGCTTGTCATGCAAATGATGAAGAGTGGCGATTCAGTACAGGCTCTTGGCACTCTCGCACAGTGGATTCCCTTCTACTTCTTCTTCGTAGGGGACCAGACTCAGTTGGGGGCGGGCGAGAGCCTATCTATTGCCACATATTCATATCTGAAGAGCGGTGTGTTGGCTCCTGCCACTCCCGCTGGTTCACAGCAAATGGCCTCCATTTGGAGGGCGGGAACTCTAGCAGTAGGTGCGGCGCAATTGCCGGGAACGGAAGATCGGTTCGAATTGGCTGTCATCCTGGATGATAGCAGCGCCGCCGTCGACGAGGAGAAGTCGCAGTCGTGGAGAGAATGGCTCCGTTTGGCCAATCTTGTTGGTGGCCGTATGGATCGGACAACCATCACAACCACCAGCCTTATTGAAGAAGAACTTCGATCTGGTCTGGCTCCAGCGGTCGAAGCGGTAGAGGTTCCGGCAGCAGTTGGAGCAACCTTCGTGATCCCTGAATCTTGGGAGCAGACCATGGCAGAAGCCACCAGGGGCGAGAGAGCAGTTCTCGAATCTCTTCTACGTGAAATTGACTCTGAAGTTCCTGTGCCTGAAATTGGTATGGAGACGACCGACGGTATTCCACTCGGAATTGCATGGCCCGAGTGGAAAGTAGCGATTGCTTGGGACGGAATTGACGATGATGAGCTAGCTGCACTGGCAGACGGCGGATGGAAGGTGATCGGCGACGATCCAGGACATCTGATTGAAGAGCTGGCGCCGCATTTGGGAGTGAACTGATGGCACAAGTAATAATGGGGCCTGAACTCGATGGCAGAAAGCAGAAGAGACTGGACGGATCAGTTCGCTCGTCTGCCTACGCGTTTCTGGAGAAGCTCATGCAGTCCGATACAAGCTCAGGGCTGCATATTGAACCGATCCGCGGAGCAGCCGACCCACGGGTGAGAACCGGCAGAGTCAGCGACTTCTATCGAGCCGTATTGATCAAGCTCGAGGGTTCGGGCACCAAAACCACATATTTGTATCTCGGAACCTATCCTCATGATGACGCGATCAAGTATGCGCTGACTGCCAGTGTTGTCATTAATCCCATCAGCGGCGTTGCCGAACTTTTGAAGATACAGCCGCCGTCACACTCCTCTAAGGACTTCTCCGAGATCACCGCCACGGTGCCTTCAGCGCCCGAGCCTGATCCAAGTCACGTCGTCTCAAGTGGGCCGCAGTACCCTGTACTGGGTTCGCGGGGCTTTGGGGTAGAGGCTCTCACGGGTCTCGGGCTACGGAAGGACTTTGCTGAGAAAGCGATCGCCGCTCGAAGTGAGGATGAACTTCTCGCTCTCGCTGAGGACGCACCAGCTGCTTGGCAAGGAATTGCAATCGTGGGCCTTGCAGCTGGCCAGACTCTCGAGCAAGTGCGCACAGAGCTTCTGACGCCGGTAGACGACAGCACTGAATCGGACGAGAAAACCACTCAGCCGAGTGAAGAGAACGTGGCTGCGTTGTCGTCGTTGAGTGAGAAGACGAGCGGCTCGGACGATGCCGTGATCCAGGCACTACAACACCCCGCTTCGCAGCTTGA
Organism: Actinomycetaceae bacterium L2_0104; assembly: GCA_047501485.1. Classification (GTDB taxonomy): domain Bacteria; phylum Actinomycetota; class Actinomycetes; order Actinomycetales; family Actinomycetaceae; genus Ancrocorticia. Next base: position 888,630 of record JAZDRN010000001.1, read on the forward strand.
ATTCGTCTTTGTCGAGTCAGATGAAGATCTACGAGTGGCGATTGAGGATCAGGACTTCGCTCGCTGGCGGGTGTTTCTTCACCCAGAGCAGCGGCGTTACGTTTTACGCAACCGAAATGGGGCTTTCAGACTCTCCGGAGGAGCGGGTACTGGGAAGACGGTTGTGTTGGTTCATAGGGCAAAACATTTGGCTGAAGCGGATCCTCATGCTCGCGTCATTCTGACGACCTACACAAGGACATTGGCGACTGCTCTTGAGGAGAGCCTACAGATCTTGGATCCGAACGTGCTGCGTGCTGGTCACCTTGGAGATGCTGGGGTATATGTCGCTGGAATCGACCAGCTTGTTTTCCGAATACTGGCCATGGCAAAGCCGGATCTTGCAAAACCAGAGTCTCCTGGAGCTCGTGCTGTGACGGCGGTCTTTGGACGCCGGAGTGGTGGGGTCGATCGAATCGTTCCCGACCACAAGCTCAGAGGTTACTGGCAAGAAGCAATTGAGAGCGTCGAGGAGCTGCCTCTGAGGTTGCGCTCAGTGGACTTTATTCGTGCCGAGTACTCGCTGGTGGTTCTACCCGCTTGGATCACAGATCAAGCGGGATACATCCGAATCCGACGCACTGGACGAGGAGTGCGCCTCTCACGTAGAGAGCGCATGGCGGTTTGGCAGGTCATCGCAAAGTATCGTGCACTGACAGCCATCGACAATGTAACGGACTGGGACGAGAAGGCTGCCGTGGCAGCAAGATATCTTGATGAGAGAGTCAGGGACGGCGTCGACCGTCCGGCAACGAGCGTGCTTGTGGACGAGGCCCAAGATCTGACTCCAACTCGACTTGTGTTCCTGCGTGCGCTCGCTCCGGCTGGCCGCAATGATTTGTTCCTCGCTGAGGATTCACACCAGCGCATCTACGGGAATAAGATCGTCCTGTCCAGGTACGGTATTGCGATCCGTGGGCGGTCTCGTCGGCTCACTCTCAACTATCGCACTACGGCAGAGAACCTCCAATTCGCCTTGCAGATCCTAGAAGGGGAGAACCCACTCGCATCAGTGGATGAGAGATTAGCTAGCTTGGATTGCGGGGAGTTCGACGACATGGATGGAAGCGCTATCAGTTCGTCTGGCTATCGATCCGCGCGGTCAGGACCTGAACCGATCCTTGAAGTGTGTGAATCGCTCACCGATGAACTTGATAAAGCGGCCGAGTGGATAACGAACTGGATTGGTGATGGAGTTGAACCAAGTTCGATTGGTCTTCTCTGCTACTCGATCAAGAGCGCTGAAACGCTTACTCGCGGATTGATGGAGCGTGAAATCAAAGCGCGATACATCGATCAAGAGACGCGGGAACGAGGAAGGTCAAAGGGACGAGTTCCTAGCAAGGGAGTCGATTCGATGGTTAGCGAACAGAACTCAGAGCCTGTATTCGTGATGACCATGCATCGAGCAAAAGGCATGGAATTTTCGCGAGTGGTTCTCTTCGATGTGCACCGTGATCTTGAGCGGACGACACGTGGGCTACTGAATCGGATTCCGGAGGAAGAACACACGGAGTTCCTTCAGCGTAATCGTTCACTGGAGTACGTGGCAGCGACGCGCGCTCGCGATCAATTGGTGGTGATTCGGAGCCGGTAGGACGGTTGAATGATTCGGCAATCGAATAATTGCAATGGCGAGTATGTAGGTATTTCGTTGCGTTTCTTTCGATGCTTAAAGTCAGTCTTGCATATGTCGTGATTTACAAGGAACACATGTGGGAAATGAAGTAGTAATGGTCGACCAGCTTATTAAAGAGGCCCAGCGCAATCGAGTCACTCTGTTTCAAGACAGTTGAAGGTGCCAAGATCGAATGTGGCTGTAAGTTTTTGGCAAAACTGAAGGAGAAGGAAGGTCAAGAAACTACTTGTGCTGTTGCTACCGACTAGGTGATTTGATGTCCTTGGGGGCTAATGATGCCAATTGAGTTGTATTTTTCCCAGTGTTTTAGAGTGTCTTCAGGAGTACTTGAAGAATATGGGGCATTCGACATCAGTCTCGCCTCAGATCTTCCGTTGTTTATCGATCCTTTCCTTCTCTTCGACAGTGACAAGCCCGAGTACCAAATACTCCATGGCCAGATTATAAAGTATTTGAAGTTCTTAAGGGATCGATCGGGTCGTCCGCTAACCTCGGGCGACGTCAGAGCTTGGTACAAGTTCGGTGAAGTGAAGCAAAATTGGCTTGGGTTCACGGTACTCGGGAACTCTGGAAGTGGGCTGGGTCCTAAGTTCGCTCGGGCACTTCATTCGTCTCTAGGGTCGGTCTTGGCAAATTTTGGCTCCGAAACTGTCACCGAGGGGAGCCATCTAGAGAAGCTCACTCTTATCGGGAAGGGGATAGGACGAGACAATATCAGCGACTTTACAACGAACCTGATAAAAGGGTTCTTGCTAGAATACACGCAGAAGTTTGCATTGACCTATCTAACACCTGAGCAACGAGGTAGGTTTCAGGTTGAGCGGGCTGAGTTTAGCTACCAGTTTGAACGCTGGATGCCTCGTTCATATGTGTTACCAAGGTTTGGAGAAGACTTTGTTTTGTTGACTCCCGAAGATATTTTAACGCGAGATGACACTTGGATAAATAGGTCCGACCTATATAAACAGATTGACCGATTGCCGGAAGCGATTCCAGATGACCAGCTTCGTGCTGAGATCAACAACTACTTTTCTTCCAAGCTAAGTGGTGAGCCAACCAAGGAAGAGTTGGAAGCAGCCTCATCTGCGGTTCTTCAAAGGTACCCTGAGCTCATCGATTATTACATCAAGGAAAAGGAAGACGACGGTGCTCGAGCGACCGCCCGTTCGGCTGAACGCCGTGCGGATACCCGCACATTTCTAGTCGATGCGGTAAAGCGGGTTGTTTCGGATCTTTCCTCACGAACAACGTTCTATTCGGCCCCTGTATCCAGTTATGATGAGGCTCTGGAGCGCGTCCGACTGTTCAAACATTACGTGGAAGATCAGGATGGTTATCGGCTTTTGAATAGGCCTGATGGCAAAAGAGGCTTCTCCAATGAGAAAGATGTTCAGTTGTTTTTCGGTTTGGCTTTCGCAGGAAGTCAATACGATGTCAACCGCGAAGCGAACAATGGGCGCGGACCGGTTGATTTTAAGATCAGTAACGGTGCATACGACAAAACCCTTATTGAAGTGAAACTTGCCAGTAACCCTCAACTGAAACGAAATCTTGTCAATCAGGTTGAAGTGTACCAGCGAGCAAATGCAACACGCTCAACAGTTAAGATGATCGTCTGCTATACAGCGGCTGAGGTCACCAAGGTGGAAGCAATCCTCATCGAACTAAGACTTCGAAACGACCCATCGATTGTCGTGATTGATGCGCGATCAGATAATAAGCCATCTGGGTCGAAGGCGTGACGGTGTCTGATTGTTTGGTGTTTCACGACTATTCTAGGAGCGGCAATGAATGCTAACCGCAAGGAGATAGACCGTGCCTTACGAGTTGAATGATCTGCTGGTTGTGGGCGTAGCTTCCAGCGCGCTGTTTGACCTTTCGGAGTCGGATAAGTTCTTCAGGGAGAAGGGCGAGGATGCTTACCGTGAGTACCAGGACGTGCACATGGATGACACCCTCAATCCGGGAGTTGCATATCCGTTTATAAAGCGATTGCTGGGCTTGAATGATCTTGCGGACCCAGGTAGAAGGCTGGTCGAAGTAATCGTCATGTCGCGGAACGATCCAGATACTGGTCTTCGTGTGATGAAATCGGTCAAATCACATGGGCTGGACATCACGAGAGCTATCTTCATGCAAGGACGATCTCCTTATCACTTTATGAATGCCCTGTCTATGTCGCTTTTTCTTTCTAGTAATGCCGATGATGTAAAGGACGCCATCAGGCAGGGATTCGCCGCAGGTCAAGTCGTCGGAGAACCAGCTGCTACCCCCGAGAGTACAGATCTCAGGATCGCGTTTGATTTCGACGGCGTTATTGCCGGCGATGAGTCTGAGCAAATCATGCAACAAAGCAGTCTTGAAGCTTTCCATGAGCACGAAGCTGCACACGCTTCGGTGCCAATGGCGGAGGGGCCTCTCTCTTCTTTTCTTCGGGGCATAAACCGAGTTCAGGATGTTGAAGATAGCCTCGTCCGTGAGGCTAAACAAGCTGGCGAGATATACAACCGTCGTCTTCATGTTGCCATTGTCACGGCTCGTAATGCCCCTTCTCATGAACGAGCTATTAAACATCTTCGTGCTGTGGGACTTCGTGTGAACGACGCTTTTTTCCTTGGAGGTATTGAAAAAGCTCGGGTATTGGAAGTCCTCAGGCCGCATATCTTCTTTGATGATCAACGTGGAAATCTAGAAGGGGCGCAGAAAGTTGTGCCCAGTGTCCACGTACCCTTTGGCATCACTAACTTCCCCTCAGAGGCTGTCTCGACGGACGAAACATAAAAAATGATTTCATGACGTTGCTTGATTTCACCAACTCAATTGAAAATGAGGCTCAGGATCCATCAAAACCTCGTTGCCAGACTTAAAAGGATGAGCTCTCTCTACTTTGCGGATGGGTGGAGACGTTAGGCCTCTCCTAGAGACGGTTGCGGAGCTGTGCCAAAGCAAGACGGTGGATGATGCTCACCTGCTTACGTGAGAGAACTGAGCAACCCCAGACCGCAGCAGCTCCGGAAGTGCAGTCTCAATTTCAGCCTGCACTGCCTTCTCTTCCTGCTCCAGCAGCATCGCAATCGTGGGGATGACCTGTGCCGGTGCCAGCTCGCCGTCCGACACCCCGATCAACGCAGCCACCGCCGAAGTCACCGAGCGCTCGCGCCCGCCCGCGCGGCCTTGAGTAATATGGATCAACTCTGGGTCGGCCGAACCAGGCACGAAGTATCGGACCTCGCGCACGTCCGGCGCGCGCACCAGCGGCACGTCCACCCAGCCATCGGGCAACGAAAGGTTGTCGAGCGCCGTCCGCACAGCAAGGGAATCCACGGGTTTGCCTTCGGGGAGATACTCGCAGACGAGACTCAGGTGGGCGGTGCCTGGCCGGCTAAGGTGCTGCCGGGCAGAACGTGTTGCGGAGCCAGAACCGGTGGAAGGCTCCTCCAGGTCGGTCGCACCTGGTCCAGATGCCGAAAGAGAAGCATCGTCGCTGCCGCCGCCTTTTGTGATAGCCGGACCTCCAATACTCTGAGCAGTTGAATCGTGGACGCGATCGGTCCGCATCACACCTACCCGCATCGCCAACGAACCCAAACCCACGAACTTCGTGCCAGCGCTCTCGAAGTCCTCGATCCACTTTCGGTACTCGGCGTGCCACTCGTCGGGCACTACTCGTGCTCCCAAACCGTCGCGGATCCACCACTCGGCGTACTGCGCAACATCCAGAAGATCGCGCTGAACCAGCCAAGCGTCGACGCTCCAGCCTTCAGCCATAGCCCCCTCCGCCGCCTGCTCGATCCACCGCTTCGGGCGGACATTCCATTCGAACTCGTTGCCCCTGACTTCCCAGTTCGCCAGCATCTGCAGCGTTCCGCCAGGAGCCAGATGCGTGACCGCCTCCCGGACGATCAGTGGAATCAGCTGATCTCGCTCCATGCCACCGTCGCGGTATTCGAGCGTCCCGTTGCCACGCGCCGCCTGTGGGGTGATGACGAACGGCGGATTGGAGGTGATGAGGTCGAAACGCTCGCCCGTGACCGGTTCAAAGAAACTGCCCTGACGCACATCGATATCCGCCTCATTCAGCAGCGCGTTGAAGCGTGTGAAGTTGCAGGCGCGCTCCGAAATGTCTGAGGCCACCACGCGCTTCGCATGGCTTGTCAGCTGGAGCGCCAAGACTCCGCAGCCGCATCCGAGATCGAGTGCCGAATCAACCGGATCCCGTAGCGTCAAGCGGGCCAGATTGTTCGACGCCGACGCAATCCCCAGCACGTAGTCCTCGCGAGGAGCCTCGCCGGTCTGAGCCTGCGACAGATCCGAGGCAACCCACCAATGGAGCGCGCCGCCGGGGCCCTCCGCAAGATCGCCCCGACACTCCGAAAATTCGCCTTGATACGGCCGCAGATCAACCCTGGCCGTGAACTTCGACGATCCCGGGGCAACCTGCTCAACCAGCCCCAACTTTTTCGCACTGGCGACGGTGAGCGACGGCAACGCACTTTCAATAGCCGCACCCTCCACAGGCTCCGCGAGCATGAACAGGCGTGTCAACACCGCTGCGGAACAACCGTCGGATTCCAGCTCCATCGCTGCGGGTACGAACTGATCACGGCGCATAGCCGCGAGTGCCATGGGAGAAAGAAGCTCCGCCACACCCGATGCCGTCCATCCAGCTGCCGTGAGATCGTTCCGGAGGCGCGAGATCAGAGCGGCGTCGAGCAGGAGCGTGGGGGAGGCATTGGTGGGCTCGGGAGATGTCATTGTTAGATTCTAACGAACTGAATAGCCGTAACCGTTCTATCGAACTGAACGTCCGCAACCGGCGATAACTCTAACACCGAAGCCAACGGCGATTTCGATCGCCCCACATTGGCACCTGCGCCGCTCGCCTGTGCGAGTTTATCCCTTTAATTCAGTCCTCCAAGAAGTCGATGATCCATCGGCGTATGGCGGTCAAAGTGGCGTCGTCGACCACCCCGATCAGTCCGTCGAGGCGGGAGCGAGAGAGCACTCTGAGCTGCTCTGTCATCGCGAAACTGGCCCGGGGTAGGCCGGTCGATCCGCGCAGTTCAATGTGGTTGTCCCAGTTCCGGTCCACGGAGGTGACGGGCACTGCCCAAACCAACGTTGTGACTGCCTCGTTGTACCCCTGCCCGCTTACCACGACAGCCGGCCGCCGCCCTGATTGTTCTCTGCCAATTGTCGCGTCCGGGCGTACCCAGTAGACCTGCCCGGCGACCACGCTCACCATCGATCGCCTTGCCACTCTTCCGCATCCCGGTTGTAGCGTTCATCCGGGGGATTCTCGGCAATTTGCTCTCGAAGTTGCTTAAACTGTTGGCGCCGTGCTTCCTCGTCAAGGAGCATCTCGAGATGCTCGGCAAGGGTGTGGCCCTGACGCGCAGCCTCTGCCTTCAATCGGTCGCGGAGCTCGGAGGGAACTTTTATCGTCGTCGCAGTCATACTTCTAGTATACCGCTGAAACGAATTCATGAAGAGTGGAAAATCCCCTTGCCTTCCCCTTCAGCCGCGGCCGCCAATCACTCGGACTTCCACGGCGAAGGCGTAATCTTTGGACGGCGGCGTCGTCCCGCTCTGAGAGTAAAAGGAAGTCCAACATGCAGGGGGGAGCGGACTTACCTACTATCCAATCCCGAGCAGTTCGAAACCGTCTTTCTCGTTAACTACCGGAATTCCCAGCTCGCGCGCACGCTTCGCCTTGCCCGACTGCGACTTCGTATCCGCGGTGATGAGCATTGCGGTCTTCTTGGTGACTGCCTTACCGATCACGAATCCATGACCGATCAGATCGGCTTCAACCGCGGATCTCGGCCTGGTCATCAACCTGTGAGCACAATCGCGGATCCGATGGGAAAGGCCCTGTTGCCTCGGCCCGGCTGCGATACGGCTTTGGCCAGAGCGGTTTCCTTGTCGATTCCGAGGATTTCGGCGACCTTTTCGATATCGGCGATTTCCTCGCCCGTCGAGGAGCTCCAACAGCTCTGGTGCTACATCGTCAAAGGTCGGAGCATCGAAGACATCGGACGCGGTGATCCCATGGATATGGGTCGGGCCCACATCCCTGCGAGGATTGATGAGACTCTCGAATCGGTCGTGGATCGTTAGATCCGGCGTCATATATGCCGCGCCAACCTCAACTAATCGATCCCCAAGCTTTGGCGAGAAACCCGTCGTTTCAAAATCGAGAATCGCAAAACCTCGTCGCATATTTCGTCCTGCTGCTGGTGAGTCACGAGCGAGTGGTGAGCTCGCGAGGGTGGCTCCGTTGATCTACTGCGTCCGGGCACGTCAATTGTGCTCAGTGGTTCGATTATAGGGCTCGGCGGGGATGAACTGAATGCGGATCGATTTCCTGATGCTCTGCAGTTCTTGTTCTCTCGGCATCGTGTTGGCTTGTGGGGACGGACGTTTTGGCTTGTGGGGACGGACGTTTGTGCCGTTCGGGGCACGCGGGGGATCGGTGGTCACACCCCGGTCTCCACCGGCACGGCGCCGTTCCTCGCCGCCCGCTGCAATATCTCGAAATCCTTCTCGCACCGGTCGGCGTAATTCTTCGCCCAGCTCGCGATCGACTTCGCAAACTTGCCCGTCGAGCCTAGATACCCCGTCACGGCGTGCGCGAGAGGGGACTGACTGTGTGCGCGGGCCAGCAGGTTCCCGCACAGCTCGCTATACCTCGTGAACTGGGTCGGACTGAGCGCCGCCAGGTCCACCGATCCCTTCATGTCACGGAACTGGCGGAAGTAGTAGAAGAAGCGCGAGTCGTCGTCGTTCAAAACTGCACTGATAGCACGTGAGTCGGCTGCCTCCGAACGCGCCATGCCGCCGTCCACAGAAGAACCGGAACCAGCCACGCTCAATCCAGAGTTAGTGCCCACCGAATACTCGTACCAACCGAGGAATGGATCGGACTGGGCCTGTAGCGCGCGCTGGGCTGCCACCACGCGATGGCCCTGCGAGTAGATCGGTATGTTGGCGAGCCGCCGACGACCATCCCTTGCTACCCTGCTCATCACCACGGGTGGCATGCCGCCGTAACGAACCAGCACTGACGTGGTTGCCTCCTTGACCTGCAGAAACAGCGGTTCGTCAGCTGGTCCCTCGAAGAGGCCCACATAGCACCGCGTGCCGACGCTGCCCACGCCGACCACACGTAGCACGAAATCCACCATGTCGAACTGGGAAAGGAGCACGGCCGTGTCCTCGCGCAAAGTAGACATGTACCCGCGATATGCACCCGCCAAGTCCTGCAGCGAGATGTTGTCCACGTGCCGCGTGATCGGTGGCTGATCCACGATGACTCGCCTGCCGCCCGCCGGTTGCGTGGTCATCTTGCCGAGCACTTGGTCCGAGGTGCGCCGCATCGCCTTCTTCGCTGTCCGCCGTGCGAGCTTCCTATCGCTCGGGTCGGTGATGAAGTCTTTCACCCGCTCGACGTTGACTTGCAGGTAGAAGCGCTCGAGTGCGGTCAGTTTCATAAGTTTTGCGAGGGAGGTCTGATAGGCGACGGCGGCGGCACGGGTCGCCGCCGCGCACTGATCCTCGCTCAGTCCTGTGTCTCGTCCGCCGATGTGCACGCTGGCGGCCAAACGCTTGAGGTCCCATTCCCAGGGAGCCACCGCGCCCTCATCGAAGTCGTTGAGGTCGAAGAGCAGCGCGCGCTCGGGGGAAGCGAAGAAGCCAAAATTGGAGATATGGGCATCGCCGCAGGAGACCACGCGCAGATCGGTGGTGGGGCTCGCCGCGAGGTCGTATGCCATCGGGCCGGCGGTGCCACGATAGTACGAGAAGGGTGACTGCAACATGCGGCCCATGCGCACTGGAACTAGATCTGGGATTCGGCGGGAGTTCTGCTCCTTGATGATGGCGACGGGATCTCGGTCATCCGGCAGAATGAACGCGTTCTGCTCCGAACGCGGAAGCCTATGGCGCAACTCGCGGCCGCGCGCCTGCAGCTGGTGCGAGCGTGGAACAGCCGTCAGTGACGGTGCCTCAGTGCCTTCCTCCGGGTGGTCTTGTTGACCAGAGCCGTGTTGGTGGCCGCAGTGGTTCCGGTTGTCGGGGCCAGCCTGTGCGCTGTGGTTCTTTGCCATCCTCGGGCCTTCCCGTTCTGTGCTGTGGTGGCGAGCCCGCCTAGTGGCGCTCCGCCATGCCATGGCATTGGCATTCGATCTGCGGCTCAAGCCGGTGGAGAATACACGCTCCGAACACAGCGAGACGCCGCCTTACAGTGTTCCGCTGAGAGCGTGTAAATCTTAAACGATTACTTCCCCGAATGCTCCCATTTCTACCACCCGACGTCCATCGGTTCTGCCGAAACGGCCCCGCGAGGCATCACCGGCCACCGAGCTCACCAGCACGAATCCGCTCCAATCCGAGCCGCACGGCACCCTCTCGTATCATCAAACCCCGAGAAGTTTCAATACCCGATTCAACATAACCACAGATCAGGACCTTGCGAACCGCGCAACCATAGCACGCTATGCACTCCCTCGATAGAATGTTCAACGACTCTGTGCACTCTCGACGAAGGAACTTCGTGTCCGTCACCTCCATCGAATCTGCCTCTGCCAACAGCTCAAGGGAATCTGGCGATACCGCCGCCGAAACGAACTCCACCGAAACCGCATTCATCGAATCTCCCCACAGCACCTCCACCGATTCGGTTCTCGCCGAACTTGAAACCTCATCGGAGAACGGCCTCAGCCCGGACGAAGCCAAGAAGCGGCTCGAATCGGTGGGGCCCAATGCCCTTCCGGAACCGCCCAAACCCAATGTGGTCCTCCGGTTCCTCTCGCATTTCAACGACATCCTCATATACATCCTGCTCGTCGCCGCTGCCATCACCGGCATCATGGGCCATTTCGTGGACACGATCGTCATCGCGATCGTCGCCGTCATCAACGCCACCATTGGCTTCGTCCAGGAAGGTCGGGCCGCCGCGGCCCTCGAGGGCTTGCGCGACATGCTCAGTCCACACGCCACGGCGATGCGCGATGGAGACTGGACCGACATCGAGGCCGATGAGCTCGTGCCCGGAGACATCGTGCGCTTACGCAGCGGCGATCAGATCCCGGCCGACGCGCGGCTCATCAGCACCTCCTCGTTGCGCGTCGAGGAATCGGCTCTGACCGGGGAATCCGAACCCACAGACAAATCGGAGGAGTCCGTGGAGGAGGACGCCGACCTGGGCGACCGCTCCTCGATGGTCTTCTCCGGCTCTTTCGTCTCCGGTGGCTCGGGAATCGGCGTGGTCACGGCCACGGGCACCCACACCGAGATCGGCAAGATCTCCAGCATGCTCGACGAAGTGGAGACGCTGGAAACCCCGCTCACTCGCCAGATGAATCAGCTGGGCAAATACCTGACGTTCATCATCCTCATTGCAGCCGTCGTACTCTTCGGGATCGGATACTTCATCCAGGGCTCCGACCTCATGGAGATGTTCCAGGCGGCGATCTCCTTCGCCGTGGGCGCCGTCCCCGAAGGTCTGCCGGCCATTCTATCCATCACCCTTGCCCGCGGTGTCCAGCTCATGGTGCGCCGCAATGCCATCACGCGAAAGCTGAACTCGATCGAGACCCTGGGGTCCGTCAGCGTCATCTGCTCGGATAAGACCGGCACCCTGACCACGAACGAGATGACCGCGCGAGCCGTCGTCACACCGGATCAGCGCTACGACGTCGAAGGAACCGGTTACGAACCGGAGGGCGAGATCTCCTCGGACGGCACCGCCGTCGACCCGAAAGGGCACGAGGATCTGTGGGCGCTTGTGGAATCCGTCCGCATCGCCAACGAGACGGAGCTGCGTCAGGACGACGACGGCGCGTGGCAGATTTCCGGTGAACCCACCGAGGGCGCCCTCGTGGCCCTGGCGGAGAAGTCCGGTTTCGACAATGGAAATTACGAGCGATTGGACGATCTGCCCTTCGACTCCGACGTGAAGTACATGGCGGTGCTGGCCGAGACACCCGATCACAAGCGCAGGATATTCCTCAAGGGAGCGCCCGACCGGCTCTTCGATCTGTGCACGGACGTCGACCGCGAGCACTGGGAGAAAGTGGTCGATGAGCTGAGTAGGGAAGGCCTTCGCGTCCTGGCCGCGGCGGTCCGAGATGCCGATGGCGACGAGATCGGCGACGATCCCGGTAAGGGATTCACCTTCCTGGGTGTCGTGGGGATTCTCGATCCGCCCCGCCCTGAGGCGATCGAGGCCATACGCCTATGCCGCCAGGCGGGTATCAGGGTCAAGATGATCACCGGCGACCACGCCGGAACCGCGGAGGCGATCGGCCGTGAACTCGAACTGGACGAGGAGATTCGTTCGATCACCGGTTCGGAGATAGAGAAGCTCTCGGACGAGGAACTCCAAGAGGTGGCTCAGGACCACAACGTCTTCGCTCGCACCAGTCCGGCGCATAAGCTCCGGCTCGTCAAGGCTCTGCAGGCCCGCGACGAGGTGGTGGCCATGACCGGCGACGGCGTCAATGACGCTCCCGCCCTGCGCCGGGCCGACGTCGGCGTCGCGATGGGCATCAAGGGCACCGAGGTCACGAAGGAGGCCGCCGAGGTCGTCCTGACGGATGACAATTTCTCCTCCATCGAGAAGGCAGTGGAGGAGGGGCGCACGATCTATGACAACCTGCGCAAGTCCATCCTCTTCATCCTGCCCACCAACGGTGGAGAATCCCTGGTCATTATCTTCGCCATCGTTCTGGGCCTCACCCTGCCTCTCAGCCCGCTGGAGATCCTGTGGGTGAACCTCGTGGTCTCGGTGACCCTCGCGTTGGCTCTGGCCTTCGAGAAGTCCGAGCCCGGCGTGATGGACCGCCCGCCGCGCGATCCCAACGGCTCGATGCTGGACGGCCTGTTCCTGTGGCGAGTCATCTTCGTCTCGGTTCTGATCGGTGGTGCCACGCTCGGCGTGTTCGCCTATCAGATGGCGAATGATGCTCCCCTCGAACTCGCGCGCACCCTGACGGTCAACATCCTGGTGATCTGCCAGGCCTTCTACCTGTTCAACGTGCGGGTCCTCGGCCGATTCTCACTCACGCCCAGCATCGTGTTCTCCAACTGGGTGGCGTGGGCCAGCGTCGCGGCCCTCGTGGTTCTGCAGCTGGTGTTCACATACGCGCCCTTCATGCACTCGTGGTTCGATTCTGCTCCATTGGAGTGGCACCACTGGGCGCTGTGCGTGGGCATCGGCATTGCGGTGATGCTGCTTGTGGAGATAGAAAAGCTGATCGTGCGGCGAATCTCCAAGCGGTGAGCCCCGGTTCTGGCCCGGCGGACCACCGCGTTTCAGATGCCCGCACCACTCGATATCGCTACGGAATCACTACGGAGGATTGCTCGACATGAACCACAGCTTGCTCGTTCTTTGGGACATCGACGGAACATTGCTCGTTTCCGACCGCAACGGGACCGAGCCGTATGATCGTGCGATTCACGCCCTTCATCCAGATGCCCAGGTCGAACTCATCCCAACCCACGGCATGACCGATTGCCAAGCCACCGCGCTGTACCTCAAGGCCGCGAACCTGGAGCTGACCGAGATTCCATTGGTTCTGGAGCAGTTGGACATCCAGTCTGCCGAATACCTCACGGACAAGGCTCGTATCGCTCCGCTTGCGGGAGTGGATGAGGCTCTCGCTCGCGTCGCCTCGCGCGGTTTCACCAACGGTCTGCTCACCGGCAACACTCCGGCCCGTGCCATCAACAAACTCACCGGATCGGGAATGGACACCGGTTTGATCTGCTGGGAACAGTCCTTCTTCGGCGCAACCGCTGCCCTGCGTTCCGATGTCACGCAACGAGCCCGTATCCGGTTTCCCGATCGCCCGATCGTGATCATCGGCGATACGCCACTCGACGGTCAGGCCGCCGTCGGGGCAGGTATCGAGTTCATCGGCGTGACGACCGGAGCCTACGGAGCCGAAGCTCTTCGAGAGGCTGGCGCATCATCCGTCGTCGACGACCTGGTAACGGGCCTCGACGAAATCGACGAGGTTCTTCAGCGTTTCGCGTCCCGGGGCACAGAATTCGAATAGATGAGATGCGAGAGGGTGGAGACCCTCCGCCGATTCGACCGGTTCCGTGAGCTGCTCGACGCCGTCGTCACCTCGGATGAGGTTGCTGCCGGTAGGCCCTTTCCGTACATGATTCACCGCGCGATGGAACGTACCGGTACACAATCCGCCTCGGACGTGCTCGTGGCCGGCGACACCGCCGTGGATATCGCCGCCGGTGTTGCGTCCGGAGCGAGCGGAGTGGCCGGTGTACTCACCGGCAAGCTGGACCGGGTCGACTTCGAAGGCACCGGAGCCACGGTGGTACTGGATTCGGTTGCGCAGCTTCCCGATTATTCGGGGATCACGTAGCGCTCTCGTGAGGAGCCTTGGTGCTCGCCTTAGGTGGCCCGGCAAGGTGAGGTGTGCCTTAGCGGTTGGCGCATTCTTCCTGAATATCCTCGATAACGGCGTCCGCATCCTCAAGGTCCAAACGCGTCATCGCCGAGGTCAGATCGTTGCCAAGCGTGAAGATTCGTTCGTCACCTTCATATGAGTCTCCATATGGGTTTCCAGTCGCTGCCAGGAGTTGGCCAGCCGCGGTGAGCTCGTACATGATGGGCTCGGCGAACAGGTCGTCTCTGTCCGCCAGGGGAAATTCATCCTCCACTCGTTCGATGATCTCGCATGCCGTGGCGATGTTCTGTTCGGCGCGAGTGCCCTCGGCGGCGGCGTCGCTGCTGAAAATGAAGTAGCCGCCGAGAACTCCAAGCCCCGCGCCAACGATGAGGGCGAGAAGTGAAGCGAGCAGTATCCGCGACTTCTTTCTGGGCGGTGCCATCTGTTGCTGACTCATGGAAGGCTGGTAGGCGTAGCCGGGTGGGGGACCGTAGTTCTGCGCAGACATACTGAAACCCTACGGGGCCGTGCACTGGCGCAACAAGCGTTCAGCGGCTTGCTCGGCAGGAATATCTGCCTGTCGGGGATGAGAACCACATGGCGTGGACCGAATTCATGGATGGGGAGGGCGGCGGACTATCCGCCATATCGCATCACTTGTTGTAGAAGGGACCGTGATCCGGCTTGTTTCGCCCGTCGTCTCCCCAAGCGGAGTCTCCGGTCTGCCACGCAATAGGACCGGCGGTAGGAGGCTGAGATGGTGACTGGTCGGATCCAGCGGGCGGCTGCTCGTTGCTATGACGATCTCCGGCGGATATGGCCGCACTGCCGTATTCGGGACGTGGAGCCCCCTCAACCTGGCCGCCCCAAGCGGCAGCCTGAGCTTCTCGGTTGCCGAGGTACTGCAGTAACGGGCTGACATCGAACATGTCGATATTGATGTTGATTTTCGTACCGTCGACGCTTTCCAGCTTCAGGATGTCCTTTCCATTGCTGTCCTTCGTCAGGCGGTAGCTGGAAATACGGTCGAAAGGGATAACCTTGACGACGCCGTCGAACCCGCGCGTGACGACCCGATCGTTGGCGACCTCCACGAAATAGATGAAGTACCAGGCAATGAAAAAGCAACCACAGACAAAGATGGCGATTGAAGCAATCCGCATGGCGACGGCGTCGTCCTGCGGAGGATCGAGAAAAGCCGCCAGAATCATCGGGGCTCCGACCACGACGAACAGAACCCCGATGACGAGTACCAGCACAGGTGGACGGAGCCTTCTGCTGCCCTTGACCGGCTTCGGTTTGAGGCGGGCTCGAGCTGCCACGAAGGATACCGCGAGTACGATGATTGCCGTGGCGATGGTGCTGAAAAACTGTCCCATGGTGGTGCTCTGTTCCCGAAAGCCGTAGGTTCTTGGTTCTATCCGTTTGTCTTGGCTCTACTTTAGGCCGCTTGGGCAGTGGGGAGCGCATTCTGCGCTTTTCGTGTTGGAAATCGGGACTTTTCGAGGAGCGAGGCGGGGTTGACGTGAGTTTAGGACGCTCTATTCGGGGACTGAGAGCTGCCCGGCTACGCCACCGTTTTCCTGGCGGGTCCACTGGACCTGATACGGCCCCCAGGTCTCCTTCATGCGACCGTCGATCGTCTTGGATTTGATGATGAGGTCGGAGACAGAGTGAGGCATGTCGAGTTCGCTGAATACGCATTGCATGTCGCTGTAGATGAGGACGTCCCCGCCGAGTTCGCGAGCCGTGCGATCGGTGAAGGTCGTGAAAGACGCCGACGTTTCCACCGGATGGATCTTCTCCGTCAGATCGCAGGCCGCAATGGCGCCCCTGACGTCTTCCATCGCAGCGTCCCGGTTGGGTCCCGAAAGGGAATTTCCTATCGCGAAGCCGCCGATGGTCACGAGAACGCCCGCGAAGAACGCCGCTAGAAGGGGCGCAACCTGCCGCTTCGGTTTGGATCGCGGCTGGTCGTCTGGACCACTGGAATCTGAAGTGACGGGATGGGGCTGATGAGCGTTCGTGTTGCTGCTGTCGGTCATGTCATGCTCTCTGGATCGCTGAGAAAAGATGGCTGCCGAAACCGTTGAATCCTGAAATCTTTGGGATTGTCAGGGTTCTAATGGCGATTGCCGATCTGCCCGTCGTCGTTCCCCTGCGCCGGGGCGAGTGTGGTGATTGCGGGAGAAACCAGATGAAAGCAGAAAGGAATGGGTAGGGTGACATATACAGAACAATGGTACCTGAGCCGCTGGGAGCATCTGCGTGTCGTCTCGAGGCCCGGTGAAAACATTCTCGATCACCGATGAATAGAGGTAACGATGCACTCCAAGTTCAATTACGTGTCCGCCTGTTTTGCGGTGCTCGGTGCCGTGTCCGCCTGTTCGTCACCGCAGTCATCCGATGGCCCGAGTACGGGTACGTCGTCAGCCGCGACGAGCGATGCGACGGCGTTGGTCTATCCGGATGTGGAGCTGTACCCCAGCAATATTCCTCGTGGAGTGGGCGACTGGCTCTCTGAAGAAATTCAGAGCTTCGACCATCCTTTCCCTTCTGACCAGTACGTTCCTCATAGCATCGTGGATGTGTTTCCGGAGATTGAGAACGCGTTGCAGGTCGAACCGGGAGAAGACGTGGAACCCGGGAAAGAGACGATCATGGTCGAGATCCCGGCTCCATCGGGCACAGATTTTCCGGCTTATGTAGCTATCGCTCGCGGAGACGCCCATAGCGCGATGTCGAACCGTTGGTACTGCGCCTGGGTCGATGAGTATCTTTCGGCAGGCGAGGCTTCGGACTCCACTCGAACAGCACAAGCACTGGACTTCCTCGAGTCCTCCCAAACAGATGAAGCCACCCAGGGACCATCTCTCAACTTCGCGGTCGAGCACGAAGATATTTACAACTCGCTTATCGAAGGAGACACCGAACAGGCACACGCCTTCGTCAAGGCATGTGAAAGATGAAATGAAAGGCGATGAGGCTCTATGTCACCAGAGTGGTGGTGACCGGTGAGGACGTGCCGTGGTCTCGGAGGCGAGAATATGGTTCTGGCGACGCAAAACTAGGTGTGCTTGAAGAAGCCTGTTGTTGTGCCTGAGAGCGTCACTCAGCCCCGTCAGTTCTCCCGATGCGGTCGCCAGGGCTGCGCCTTGTTGTAAGCGACTTCTGACCCTGGCCCGCACTCCGTTTGAACCGGCTGCTTCAGTATCTTTCTTTCCGAACATGCACTTGCCTGTATGGAAAGTACATGTCATCATGGAGTATGCAAGCTAATAGAACTCCGGAGTGGGCCGCAGAGCAACTGGCCCATGCCGCGACTGCAACTTCGGGCCTACAGACCGCCAGTACGCGACGCACTCAGCTCTACTTGGGGCTTTGGGCGCTTGCCTCCGCCGCGCTCGTCCTGTGCATCGGTTTGCTCGACAAGGTCTGGGTGATTGCCGCGATGGCGGCGTGGGGCGCCGTCGTCCTGGCGGGTGTGGTGTGGTCACGACGGTGGGGAGCGATCGCAAAGGGATCGAACGCGCAGATCCGCCGCGGCGCGATCGGATGGGTGGTCGTCTACGCCATCGTGATCGCCTGTGGAACCGGCGGCAAGATTGAGAGCCCCTGGTTCTGGATGGCCGGAGCAACGGCAACGGCCGTCCCGCTGCTGGTGGCGGCGCGGCAATGCACGCGCTGTAATGATGTTCGGCCGCGCTATGAGAAGGAAACGTCAGTATGAGCGTGCATCCGCGTCTCGACCTAAAGCCGACGCTCGAATCTCCCATCAGGCTCTCGATTGTTGCGGCTCTGGCCGGTGTAGAAAAGGCGGACTTCGCCACGATCCGCGATACTATCGCGATCAGTGATTCGGCATTGTCCAAGCAGCTCACCCAGCTGGAGGAAGCCGGCTATGTCTCGATCGGCAAAGAGAGGGTGGGGCGCCGCACACGCACCTGGTTAGCCTTGACCGTTCCGGGTAACGCAGCCTTGCGCTCGCACCTCGATGCTCTGCGGCGGATAGTCGAGTTGTCGGTGGAAAGCGCCGCTACCGTGGATGCTTCGCAGCCGGCAGGTTAGCGCATTCTCATCTTCGTCCGCCTACACGTTGGGAACTGGGCTGACCGATACGGAGCCGCCGTCGTCCCTCGATTTCCCTTAGGTACGGCTTTCCCGCCCGATGACAGCCCAGAGGCCCGATGAAAACTCAGAAAGGGCAGACTGCCGAGACTCCTCCGGGTATCACTCGTCCGCGAATGTGCGAAACTTGAACGGTGCGTAACCGTTCCGACGGGTCGACCGCTGAACATCCCACGGGAGCTTCGGCAAACGACCTTGACCCGCAGCTCGCTGACCTGCCGAGCCCTCCCGGTGCTTTCCGGCGGGCATTACGCGAGCATCCCCGGGCAACCGACCGCGCGATCGTGGCACTGTACCTGATCGTCACGTTCCTGATCGCGATCGCGACCAGTATTGTCCAGAACCCGGGGGATCAGCATCTCGAACTGGTCCTGCCCGATTACCTGCACTTCCCGAAGATCCTGCTGTTTCTTCTCATTGTGATCACCGGTGCCATAGCGCTCCTTGTGCGGCGGAGTCACCCCATGGGGAGTCTCGTCGCGGCACTCCTCGCCTCGATCATCACGCCGGACGATATGGCCCCGACGGCCACCCTCACCCTCACCATCGCCTTCCTGCTCTATTCCGTCCCCATCTACCGTTCGGCACGCGCGGGATGGATCGGTTATCTGCTCACGGTCCTTGCACTGATCCCATCCGGAATCGTCAGCATCCAAATTGAGGACCAGGCTGTGCTCGACGGCGGCGCCATTGCCGCGCTCATCACGCTGGCATTGCTCATGATGGTGCCCGTCGCCCTGGGGATCAACTCGGGCAACAGGCGCCGGTACACCGAGGCCATCATCGACCGCGCCCACCAGCTGGCCCGCGAACGCGATCAGCTGGCCCGCCTCGCCGTCGCCGAGGAGCGTACTCGGATCGCCCGAGAAATGCACGACATCGTCGCCCACTCCGTCTCCGTGATGGTCACTCTCTCGGAGGGGGCGGCGCGGGCGGCCACGATACAACCGGACGAAGCGGTCAAGGCCATGCAGCAAAGCGCCGAGACTGGGCGTGCCGCGCTGACGGAGATGCGGCGGCTCATCGGCGTCTTGCGGGAGCCCGGTGCCGGTTCTACCAGCTCGCCGTCCGCGGAACTGGCGCCGATGCCGGGCACGGAAGATCTACCCGAACTCATCAAGGGATTCCGCGCCGCCGGTCTCACTGTTGATCTGACGCTTAAGGGACGGGCCCCTGGCATCGAGTCCGGTGGTGCCCAAGGCCGCGACCTCACCGTCTATCGCACGGTGCAGGAGGCGTTGACCAACGCCCTGCGATATGCGGGCGCGGGAACGAACGTCAGTGTGCTCATCGACCAGAACGAGGAACGCACCCGAATCCGGGTGGACGACGACGGCGGCACGCCCGGCCATGACCATCCCATGACCGGGCTCGGATCCGGCCAGGGGCTGGTTGGACTCGCCGAGAGACTCCGGGTCTTCGGAGGTTCGCTCGAATATGGACCGCGTAAAACCGGTGGATGGTACGTGGAAGCGACTTTGCCATTGGACGAAGACCTTGGACGAGTGGGTGTGGACCGTGGCCGAACCGAGGGCATCGGTGGGCAGGCAGTGGGAGACTCCGCGCAGTCAGGCGGGGGATCGGAGCGAGCAATCGGATTACCGAAGCAAGCGGTCGGAGAACCGGAGCGAGCAGTCGGAGAACCGGAGCGAGCAGATGGAGAGTGAAATGACTGGCGCGATACGTGTGCTTTTGGTGGATGATCAGGATTTGATCAGAACCGGTTTCCGTCTTCTCCTGCTTGGCGAAGCGGACATCTCCGTGGTCGGCGAGGCCCGTGACGGGCGTGGCGCCCTCGATCTGCTGGCGGACCTCAAGGGAGAGTGCGACGTGGTGCTTATGGACGTCCGCATGCCGCGTATGAACGGTATTGAAGCCACGGAGCGGATCGTGGCCGAGTACCCCGATATGCGCGTCCTAGTCCTCACAACGTTCGACCTCGATGAATACGCTCAGGCGGCGATCCGTGCCGGTGCAAGCGGGTTTCTGCTCAAGGATGCTCGGCCCACCGAGCTCGTCGATGCGATCCAGCGCGTCTTCGCCGGCGATGCCGTCATGGCACCCTCGATGATGAAGCGGATGATCGAGCAGATGCGGAGGACCGGGAATCTGGATGTTTCGACGCCGATTTCCGATGGTGTCTTAGCGCCGAATAGTTCCGCAAGGGGAGCGAGCGGAGTGAGCGGCACGCACCTTGAGGGGCGTATCGAGAACATTGGGGGAGCCGAGGCGGGAAGCCCGATAGTGAACCCCGAAGATTCCTTGCGCAAAGCTGGACCCGGACTTGCCACGGCCGGATCCCCCGCGCCAGAGGCGACCGCAACGCAATGTTCGAAGAGGCTGAGCGTCCTGACCGAGCGCGAACGGGAGGTGCTTCGGCTGATCGCCGAAGGCCTGAACAATGCGGAGATCAGCGCCCACCTCTTCCTCTCCGAGTCGACCGTGAAAACCCACGTGGGCCGCATCCTGTTCAAGCTGGAGCTGCGGGATCGAATCCACGCCGTCATCCTGGCCAAGGAGCTGGGACTCTAGATATCTCCCACGAAGCGGCTGCTACGGTCCGGAGCAGCGAGATCTGAAGGTCTTTCTGGGGCATCGGAGTCTTTTTTGGGGCTTCGGATTTCTCGGCGGGCACTGAGCGTTGGGCACTGCCAATAAAGGCACAGCACAATGCTCAGTGCCCACGTGGCCCACGAACATCGTGGTACCCAGGTACTACGACGCTCAGGGGAGCGATTTCGTGTGGTACCAGAGGTCGGCACCGGCGTCCGACGCGCGATTAGGGGTCCTGGCAGCACACTCGAAGTAGCAACAAAGCAATCTTCGAGTGAGGACAGAACAATGATCAAGGCACGAGGCCTCAGCAAGCACTACGGAAACAAGGTCGCCCTCGACAACGTCTCCTTCGACATCGAACCCGGCCTTGTCACCGGCTTCCTCGGCCCTAACGGCGCTGGCAAATCGACCTCTATGCGGTTGATGGTAGGGCTGGACAGGCCCACCTCGGGAACCGTCACCATCGGAGGAAAGCGCTACATCGAGCAGTCCGCCCCGATGGCAGAGGTCGGAGCGCTTCTCGATGCCAAGGGGGTCCATCCCGGTCGAACCGCGCGTAGCCACCTGCGTGCTCTCGCGGCGACCCACGGTATCGGGGCTGGGAGAGTCAATGAGGTTCTGGAGATGACGGGCTTGACCGAGGTCGCGAATAAGCGGGTCGGAGGCTTCTCACTCGGTATGGGGCAGCGACTCGGTATCGCGGCGGCTCTGCTTGGCGATCCCCAGGTCCTCATTCTCGATGAGCCTGTCAATGGCTTGGATCCCGACGGCGTCATCTGGGTGCGCAACCTCGTAAGATCCCAGGCGGCGGAGGGGAAAACGGTTCTTCTCTCCAGCCACCTGATGAGTGAGATGGCGCAAACCGCCGATCACGTGATCGTGCTGGGGCGAGGCAAAGTGGTGGCCGACGCTCCGATCGCGGACCTGCTGGCCGGTGGTGCGCCTCGTGTGCGCGTCGCCAGTCCGGATGCCGCGCAACTCATCCGTGAGCTTCGCAGCAAGGCCGTTCTCAATGGGTCGGGCGACGAGTTGGTTATCGACGCCGAATCCAACACCTCCTTCGTGGTGCGCGGGGTCGAATCCGCCGAGATCGGTCAACTCTGCGCTCGCAACGGGATCGCGCTGGAGGAACTGACCCCCATCACCGATTCGCTGGAGGACGCATACATGGCGCTCACCCGCGACCAGGTCGAATACCGCACGACTGAGAGGGCCGGCGTCGGCGCTTGAGACCGATCAGGCCTGCAATGTCCGAGGCCGAACAGCCCGGACCATGCATGAGACCAAGCAGCCCAAGCCAATCGCTACCGGCACCGACCGGCACGGAATCCCTACAGTTGCCCGCACCGCCGATGGCCGTCTCGGCCTCGCGGTACCTACCTTTCCCCGCTGTTTCGAACCAGCTCCAGACTCCGAGAACCAGCTCGGCACAGCCCGAACGAGCTCGTAACAGCCCGAACCAGCTCCATACAGCCCGAACCAGCTTCGCCTCCCCAAAGGACTGAGAAAAATGCCCATCACAGCTACGAACACGACCGCTCCAGCATCCGCAACAACGCCTGCAAACCTCCCGGTCTCCACATCCACGAACTCCTCGAAAGTCGCCCGTTCGCATTCCGTGGAGCTCAAGAATCCGCGGCTCACCCTGCCGGGTGTGATCCGCTCCGAATGGATCAAGGCGCTCTCCCTCCGCTCGATCCGTTGGACCATCGCGACATCGATCGTGTTGGGAATCGGCATGAGCCTGGTGATGGGGTTTGCCATCCGAGACCTCGCCGGATCCCTCTTGCAGGAGGGGTTCATTGAGTACCTGCTGACGGTGACCGGATTCCCGGCAACCTTCCTTTCGCTGGTGTTCGGTGTACTGGGAGTCTTCGTGTTCTCCAACGAATACGCTTCCGGCATGATCCTCTCCACGCTGACCGCTGCGCCGCGGCGTGGAATGGTCATGACGGCCAAGGCGATCGTCCTCACGGCGATTTCGGCCCTCGTCGCTCTGGTCGTCGTTGCGGGGGCGGCGGTGATCGCTCTCGTGCTGGTCCCCGGTGTGGATGGGGTTCTCATGGAGACCCAGGCCCTGACAGGAATGCTGGGGACCATCCTTTTCCTCGTGGCCGTCTCGCTCCTCTCCTTCGCGATTGCGGGGATCGTGCGTAGTACCGCCGGTGCCATCACGATCGTGGTGGGAATCCTGCTGCTCGTTCCGATGATTCTGCAGATAGTCTCCGGACTGGTCGATTGGTCCTGGGTGGTGACGGTACAGAACTACCTCCCCATGACCCTCGGTTCTACCCTGGGCAACGGCCTCACCGACCCGGGCATGGTGTCCCTGCGGGTGGAGATGGAGCAGGCCGGTACCGGCTACGGCGCGGTGCCGGGCTACTGGGAGGCTGCCGCCGCCCTGGCGGCCTGGGTTGTGATCCCCATGCTTGCCGCCGTCAAGCTGTTCTTCGCCCGAGACGCCAAGTAACGCAGGAAAAGAAACGGAAAAGCGTTCGTCGCAGCGCTCCTGAGCTGGGCGGGCCGACCGGGTAATCTCCGGCCGGCCCGCTTCCTGTTTCCCAAAGCCACCTCGCGAAGAGCCCGCCGCTCTAGAATCTGATCATGAGTTCTGACGATGCCGCTCTGCCCAAACTCGATGTCTCCCTATGGCCGGCTTTCGTTGACCGGCTTGTCGAGTTCTCCCCGGCGGATTGTAGGGAGGCTGTCCTTACCTTGAAGGTGGAGTCAGGATCCTTTTCCCATTGGTCGACCTACGATGGCGAACCCGCGCCCACTGACTTCGATGCTCCCGACTTCTTCGACGACGCCTGGGAGCTCGTCGATCCATTGCAGGATGCGTTGGGCGTGCACCAGGCTCTTGTCGTGATCCGGGCCGGCGCCGCGATCCAGGATCGCTACGGCGCGCGTGGCCGAGTGGATGCATTCGTTGCCCCCGCTGGCGTCGAGCTTGGGCTCGCGTCCCATCAGGTGTCAGTGATACCGCTGGTCCCCGGGGCGTTGCCGACCCCCTTCCGATATGTGCCACCGCCCGAGGCGTACGACCGCCCGGTCTCTCCTAAGGCCGATCCGCGCTTGGTGGCGGAGAGGTTATGGCAGCACGTTCCAGATGCCGTCGGTGCTTCGGAAGAACTGATATCCGCAACCGAAGCGAAGTTGGGTGTTTCCTTGCCCGAGGAGGTCCGGGCGTTGTATCGCACGGTCGGTTCGGGAGATATCCTGATCTACCCACCTGGCCAGGGCCCCGGCGAGGCTGATGAGAACGACGACGAATCGGCCCCGCTTTTCTTCCTCGATGTCGTAGCGCTCGACGACGAATATCAGCGCTCCTTCGTGAGCGCCGAGAACAAGTGCCTGAGCTGGCAGTTCGGAGCTGGCGAAGTGGCGCCTGCCGATCCGGAAGGTCGCGTTGCCCCGGCAGGGTGGTCGCCGGCATGGTTTGTGCTGGGAGGCGATTGGGGTGGTAGCTACCTAGTGGCCGATTTGGCTCCGGGGCCCAACGGGTACGTTGGGCAGCTGCTGTGGGTGGATCGCGACTGGAACTCGGGCGCGGCCTGGGTGGCCGATTCGCTCGCATCCGCGCTGAGGGAAGGTAACCCCTATCAGCCGGAACCTGAGCGTCCTGTTGGCGCCATCGTGCGGGTCTGGGACCGTGATCCGATCGCGGCAGGTGAGCTCGGCGTGCGCGATGTCAGCGATATTCCCGCACAAGCCGAGGTGGTGCACATTCATTTCGGTGGCACCGAGGCAGGCGAGTCCTCACATGCCGATCAGTCCCTGGCAGGTTCGGTCGCCGCCGCCGCGTCAGAGGGTATCGAGCGCCTGGCTGATCTACCGGGCTTGCGCACTCTTATGTGGGCGCCGGCCGTCCTCGCCGAGCACCCGGGGTACGTGGACACCCTCGGTGCGCTCCGGCATCTGGAATACCTGGAGATCCCGCTGGCGGACTGGAGAAGCCTGCTGGCGGCGGGCAGGGTACCTTCGTCGCTCTTGGCCGCCGGAGTGACGGATTCGAATGGGCTGGACGGCATCGACGTCGTCAATGATCTTCTGGCTTTGTACGGGAGGCAGACGGGGGAGTTGAGCACCACCCTCGTGCCGTAGCCATCCGGCCCGTGGCTGCGACCTACCGGCGCACCGCGCCCGCTGGCGCAAGCGCCGCGGCCCCTCGGTCGCCTATCGGTGTTCCTCCGCCAACCATGCCTCCAGGCCGGCGATGGTTGTGTCTACAACGAATCGATAGTAGGTGGAGCGTGCTTTCGCCGCGTCCTCGGGGGCTGAGGCGAAGGGTGCGACCATCGAACGAATGAGTGCCTCTGCGTTGGGCATATTGTGTACGACGGCTGCGAAGTCCTGCATCATTGCCGCGTGGTCGCGCGGGCCGTCGGCCTCGTGTTGCCTGCGATCGTCTCCTGCGGCAATGGTCATCATGGTGTTGTTGAGCATGAGCGAGTATGCGAATCCCGAGTATTCGCCGAATCCGGCCCGCTGCAGCGCTGACATGCCGGTTTCGACGATGGAGACGACGCCCGCAAAGGTCGGGCCATGCATGAGCAGCCACTTCGCTACTCCCGCATAGGTGCACACCACGGGCTCCAGGGAGAACAGGAGCTCACGAAACCACTCTTGCCAGTCCAACGAAGGCTCGGGTGAAGGCAGAGTGAGCAGCAGCCGTTCGACCACCCCGCGGCACAGGAGATCCTTGCCGCCCACATGGTGGTAGATGACCGAGGGGGCGACGTTCAGTCTTTTTGCCAGATCCCGTATGGACCATGAGAAAAGGTGGCTTTCCTGGGTGAGGTCGACGGCGGCGTCGATGACTCCCTCGGGGGTGAGACCGACGTGAAACGATGTGGATTCTGGCACTGGGCTCCCTTCTCGTCAGCGTCTGGAGGCTTGAAGGAGTCTATCTCACGAAGCGGAGCGGTATTTACGTAACAAAAACCTTGCGTATAAGCTGACCTCGATTTGGATTAGAACACTGTTCTAGGTATAGTTGAGAATTGTTCTCAATACAGGCCGGCATGTCCACATGCCTTCTGACATGGGCTTTAGCCCAGCTGAAAGGTGCGCGGACGTGAGCGGGCAGGGACAGACCTCAGGAACCGGTGCGAACGGAAGAAGTGGGTACAAGATGGCGGCAGCTGCCGGGATGGATTTCTTCAGAGTGGTCAAGGGAAGGCTTGCGGTCATCGTGACGCTGAGCCTCATCGGGGCGATAACGAGCGTGATCCCGCTGATTGGAATCGTGGAACTTGCCAGGACGTTGTGGCCGGCGCTCTCGGGAGGTTCGGTCGATAGTGGGCGGGCATGGGCGATCGTCGTGATCAGCGCCGCCGCGCTGGTGGTGAGCTTCGTAGCGGCCGGTTCCTCCGCCGGGATCAGCCACCTGGCTGACAGCGATCTGCAACTGGACCTGCGCACACGTATCGTGCAGCACCTGCGTTTGCTTCCGTTGGGATGGTTCGACGCCCGCTCGTCGGGCGCCGTGCGCAAGGCGACGGAGAACGATGTCTCCGCCCTTCATCAACTCGTGGCCCACGCCATCCAGGACTTCATCACCGCGGTGACCGTCCCGCTGATCTCCATCGTCTACCTTCTCGTGAGCGAGTGGCGGATGGTCCTCGCCTGCATCCTGCCCATCGTCGTCACAGTCTTCCTCTACCAGAAGATGATGGGCGGAAGCCCGGAGAAGTACGTGGAGTACGATGCCTCGGTTGTTCGGCTCAACTCGGCGACCATCGAGTACGTGCAGGGAATCGCCGTGGTCAAGACCTTCGGGCAGGCGGGCCGGAGCCACGGCCGCTACCGCGACGAAACCGGACGTTTCGTCAAGTTCTATGGCGATTGGATGCGCGAGACCTCCACGCCGCAGAGTGCCATTGAGATCGTCACCTCGCCTGTGGTGATCCTGACGTACCTGTGCGGCGTCGGTACCTGGCTCGTCTCCGCGGGTATCACCACGCCCGTGGGTATCCTGCCGGCGTTGCTGCTGGGAATCGGCCTCACCGCTCCGCTGCTGAACCTGGGTTTCACCGCCCAGTTCATACGCAACGCGGTCAAGGCCCGCGAGTCGCTTCTCGAGTTCTTCTCCCAGCCTGCAATAGCCCAGCCCGTGGCGCCGATATCGCCCCGGGGCGGCGCAGTGGCGATGGACGACGTCGCTTTCAGCTACGACGGCGAGCACCGGGTCCTGCACGAGATCGCCGGTACCTGCGCTCCCAGTACTGTGACCGCCTTGGTGGGGCCATCGGGTTCAGGCAAATCGACGTTGGCCCGGCTCGTGCCGCGCTTCTACGACGCCACAGAGGGTGCCGTGACCGTCGGCGGCGCCGACGTGCGAAGGATCGTGGCGGCGCAGCTTTACTCCCAGGTCGGCTTTGTATTCCAGGATTCCTACCTGTTGCGGACCACCGTTCGGGACAACATTCGACTCACCGATCCGAAAGCGACGCAGGAGCGGGTGGAGAAGGCGGCGCGGGCCGCACAGATCCACGATCGCATCATGCGGCTGCCGCGCGGCTATGACTCCATCATCGGGCAGGACGCTCATCTCTCGGGCGGCGAGGCGCAGCGATTGACTATCGCCCGCGCATTACTGACCGACGCCCCGATCCTGGTGTTGGACGAGGCTACGGCCTTCGCCGATCCCGATTCGGAGGCGGCCATCCAGCGTGCGCTCTCCGAACTGGCCAAGGAACGCACATTGCTGGTGATCGCCCATCGGTTGCACACCATCACCGGAGCGGACCAGCTACTGGTGATGGATGGCGGACGCATCGTCGAACGCGGAACCCACGCCGGACTCTCCCAAGCCGGTGGTCTCTACCAGGAGATGTGGGAACGCTACGAGGCCGCTCGCCCCGAGGGCTTCGCCGGCTCCCGGGCCGACGCCTCCTCGCCCTTATCCGTGAGTACAGGCAACTCCAACACGCGCAACAGTTCCCACCTCACTACGGAGGCCGATCGATGATTCGCAAACTCATTTCGCTGTGCAGCCCACGCGGGCAGGCAATCCTGCGGCGGCTCATCGTATGGGTCGTCGTCACGGCCGTGCTGCAGGGATTGGCCTTCCTCATCCTCGTTCCGTGGCTTGGTGCCCTCATCTCCGGGGACATGGAGGCGGCGAGCCGCTGGTTCGCTCTGCTCGCTGGAATCGGGGTCGGCTACGTGATCGCTTTCTGGTTCGGCAATAAGGCCGGCCAGGAAGGAGCGACCGAGGTCCTGTCCTCGCTTCTGGCACGGTTGGGGGACAGAATCGTCGAGCTGCCGACCGGCTGGTTCTCCTCCGATCGTTCCGGCGAGATGGCGGACACTGCGACACGGGGGATCGTCTTCGCCTCCAGCGCGCCGTATGCGATCCTTCGCCCCATCCTCACCGCCTTCATCACCCCGGCGACAGTATTCGCCGGCACGTTGTTCATCGACTGGCGTTTTGCGGTGGTGATGGCGGTGGCCGCCCCCATCATGTGGTTCGTCTATCGTTGGCTCTCCGCCCGGGTGGGGCAGGCCGATCGTGAGCACGTCGTCGCGGTGGCCGATGCCTCCGCACGAGTCATCGAGTTCGCCCGCGTGCAGCCCGCGCTACGAGCTGCCGGTGACAACTCGATCGCCGCGCAGTTGGTCGACGACGCGCTGCACACGCAGCATGCCGCCAACCGGAACGTCCACATAACCGGCGGCGCAGGCATAGGCATCTTCGGCGCCGTGGTGCATGCGGCGGTGATAGCGGTCCTCGTTCTGGGAACGTGGCTGGCGCTCGACGGAGGCCTGGATATCGCCAGTCTCATCCCGCTACTCGTGCTGGTCGTGCGTTTCACCGAGCCGATCTGGCACTCGGGTGCCATGGGCGGCGGAATCCAGATCGCCAGCAACACGATCGACCAGATTCAGCGGTTGATCGACGAGCCGGTGCTGCCCGAACCGGTGAAACCCGCCGTGCCGCGTGATCACGGCATCCGCTTCGATCACGTCACCTTCGGATATGGCGAGGCTCCCGTGCTGCGCGACCTGAGCTTCGAGGCGCCGGATGGGGCCATGACAGCGATCGTGGGTCCCTCCGGGTCTGGAAAGACCACGATCACCCGGCTGATCGCGCGCTTCTACGATCCTGAGGAGGGAACCGTCTCCATCGGTGGCGTGCCACTTCCGGACATGGGAAGTTCCCAGGTGATGCGGTGGGTGGCACCGGTATTCCAGGATGTCTACCTCTTCGACGGAACGATCCTCGACAATATCTGGCTTGGCAAACCGGAGGCCACCCGCGACCAGGTCATAGCCGCAGGACGCCAGGCCCGAGTCGATGAGATCGCCGATCGCCTGCCGGCTGGCTGGGACGCGCGGGTCGGGGAGGGCGGAACGAACCTTTCCGGGGGTGAACGTCAGCGGGTGTCCATTGCCCGCGCTCTCCTCAAAGACGCACCCGTCGTCTTGCTCGACGAAGCCACCGCGGCGCTCGACGTGGGCAATGAGCAGGCCATCCAAGGAGCGTTCGACGCGGTACGGAAGGGACGCACGCTCGTCGTCGTCGCACACCGGCTCCAGACGATCGCCACCGCGGATCACATCATCATGCTCGACGAACACGGAGGGATCGGCGAGCAGGGAACCCATGAACAGCTGATGGCGGCCGACGGCGGCTATGCCCACTACTGGTCCGAACGTGTCGAGGCCGCCGGGTGGCGGCTGTCTGCCTCACAAGAAAAGGAAAACTGACCCAAATGAAAACTCTGGTACCACCGATGAAGAAGGTGTTCGCACGCACAGGCCTGCGTCATAGCCGGATCGCCCGGGGCCGCCCGCCGCGGCGTGGTCGCTGGGCAAACAGCGCCATCGCAGCGTTTCTCGCCTGCGGTTTGGCTCTCGCCGGATGCTCGGATTCTGGAGCCGAAGGGAATTCAGCCCCCGAATCCACCGTGCGCGTCGGCATTCTGGGCGGTCCCAGCGACACCCTCGACATCACCAATGCCGCCACCAATCTGCCCTACGCCGTGCTGCTGAACGTCTACGATTCGTTGGTCCTGTTGCAGGGCGGCGAATTCGAGCTGCAGCTGGCCGAATCGGTCACCCCGAACGAGGACGCCACCCGATGGACCATCGCGATCCGCGACGGCGTCACCTTCCATGATGGTTCCCCGTTGACCTCGACCGATGTCCTCTACAGTCTCAAGTACCTCGCCGAGTCGGCTAATTTCGGCACGATCTATGGCGACGTCGACTTCGAGACCTCCACGATCGACGACGACCTCACCCTCACCTTGCATCTGACACGCCCGCGCGCGGACTTCGTCGAGGCGATGCTCTCCCAGCTGAGCCCCGTCTTCCCCGACGGCACCACGGACTTCACCAGTCCCGTCGGCTCAGGACCTTTCAAACTGGAGAGCTTCTCGGCCGACTCCGGCGCCAAGCTCGTCCGCAACGAGGACTACTGGGGCGGAGCTCCGGCAATCGAGGCCTTGGAGATCGTGCCGATCATGGATGGCAGCGCTCGCCTCTCCGCCCTCACCGACGGTCAGGTGGACATCGTGACCGGTCTGTCCGCCACGGCGCTGGGCAGCCTCGAGGGGAACGACGCCTTCGTGATCGATGATCCCGGGCCGACCGATTCGAGTGCTTTCACCTTCCACATGAACACCTCGATCCCGCCGTTCGACGATCCGGAGGTGCGCGAGGCATTGCGGATCGGCATCGATCGCCAGGCGCTCGTGGATGTCGTGCTTCAAGGCACGGGAGAGATCGGGAACGACCTCATCGGGCTCGGACTGCCCGGATACGCGGACGGCGTGCCCCAGCGCGAATACGATCCCGGGCGCGCTGAGGAGATCTTCGCCGAACACGGCGTGACGGAGCTGGGAATCATCGTGGCCGAGCTCGCTCCCGGCTTGACCGACGCCACCAAGCTGCTGCAGCAGCAGCTGGCCGATCTGGGTGTCACGCTCACCATCACCGAAGCCGATCCATCGACCCTCTTCAGCAACCTCGAACCGGTGTACGCCACGCAGCTGTTCACCAACTACTTCAACAACAGACCGGCCGCGGTCACACTGCCTGTCTATCTCAGCCCGGACTCGCCGTACAATTTCAGCCAGTGGAAGGACCCGGAATACGCCGAGTTGCTGACGCAGAGCGAGACCCTCGTCGATGACGAGGCTCGGGCCACCGCCCTCGAAGACGCCCAGGAGAGGCTGTGGGCCGAAGGCGGGGATATCGTCTGGGGGTACCAGCCCAACCTCGGGGCACATGCCAAGGGCCTCGAGGGCGTGAGTTCCACCCAGTCCATCCCGCTCTTCGCGGAGGCGACAATCACCCGATGAGAAGAAGCACGGTGCACCCGCTCGGGCGCATTCTCCTCTGGGCCGCGACTCTGGCGGCAACCTGCTTCGCTATCTTCCTGATCTTGGACGTTCTCCCCGGAGACGCGGCGAGCCAGCAGCTCGGCATGAAAGCCACACCCGAGCTGCTGGCCGCCCGGCGCCACGACCTCGGCCTGGACCGCCCGGTTATTCTTCGCTTCGGCGAGTGGTTCACGGGACTGTTCAGCGGGGATATGGGTACGGTCCTCGCTACCGGGCAGCCGGTGAGCGCGATGATCGCGGGACCGTTGAGCCGGAGCGCCATCCTGGTGGTGCTGGGCCTTGCAGGAATCGCGATCGTGGGGGTTGGCGGCGGAATCCTGGCGGGTGTCCGCTCGGGTTCGCGAACCGACAGGGTGTTGAGCAGCTGGGCACTCTCCATCATCTGCGTTCCAGAGTTCGTCATCGGCACCTTCCTGGTTCTGATTCTCGCCACGTGGCTGCATCTGTTTCCGGCTGTCTCGCTGGTGCCTATCGGGGGCTCGATGCTCAGCCGCCCCGCGGCGCTGGCGCTTCCGGCGATCACGCTCATCCTGGTGGGATCGGCAACGCTCCTTCGCCAGGTCCGGGCACTTGTGGCCCAGCAGGCCGAGCGACCCCATGTGGAAGCGGCCCGAATAGCCGGCCTGCGTGAGGCAACGATCCTGCGGTCGCACCTGCTTCCCGGAGCGGTCGCTCCGATTGCCCAGGCATGCGCGGTGATCGTGCCCTACGTGGTGGGTGGAACCGTCGTCATCGAACGCGTCTTCGCATTTCCCGGCTTGGGAAGCGTACTGGTCTCGGCAGTGGGCAACCGGGAACCCGAATTGCTCATGAGCTGCGTGCTCATCGTCGTCGGGCTCAGCCTGATGGCCTATACCTGCGCCGATGCGCTGCGAAGAAGGGGAAGAGCGTGAAATCTCCTGTGGATACCGACCCGACAGAACGGGGTCAGGTGCCTGCCGCCAACGATTCTCCCGTCCCTCGCACGCAAGGCAGCGCTCCTGCCCCCTCGTGCGATGGACCGGCGGGGGAGAACGGCGATCAAACCGGCGGCGAGAGAACGTCTCGTATCCGCTCCGGCAGTGGTTTGCTCGTGGGACTTCTCCTCGCGGTGATCATCCTGGCCTTCATCGGTCCCTTCCTCCCGCTGGAGGGAGCGCGGACCGTCGCACCACCGTACGCCTCTGCCGGCGGCGGACTGTTCCTGGGGAGCGACGGGTTGGGTCGCGATGTGTTCGCCCGCCTTCTCCATGGAGGTGGGGGACTCATCCTCATCGCCTTGGGCGCCACCATAGCCGCTGTCGCCGTCGGCCTGATTCTGGGATTCATCATGAGTATCCGCTCATTGTTTGCACGAGCGTTGCAGGTGGTGGTGGATATCGTCCTTGTGATACCTCCGATTCTCACCATGCTCGTCCTGATCTTCGGCCTGGGCGGGGGAATCGCCACGATGTTCCTCATCACCGCTGCCGTGACCGTGCCGTTCGTGGCCCGCTACACCCGGGCGCTGATCGTCCCGCTGCTCGGCGCCGACTTCGTTCTGGCGGCCAGACTAGCCGGTGACGGTTGGATACGCGTTGCGCTCCGGGACATCGCACCGAACCTCGCCGGGCCGCTCCTCGCGGACGCCGGAGCCCGTTTCGTCGGTGCGCTCTATATCGTGGCGTCGGCCGGATTCCTGGGTTTCAACCCGCTGGGAGGCGACGGAGACTGGGCGACGATGATTCAAGCGAATCTCGACGGGCTCGGGAAGAACCCGTGGGCCAGCCTGGCACCGGCGTTCGCCGTCGTTCTCATCACCGTGCCGGCGAACCTGCTGGCCGACCGCTGGACCCGGAGGCTAAGCCGATGATCGACGTCGACCATCTCTCGATCGCGACAGAGGCGGGCCTGCCCATCCTCGCCGGCATCTCGGCGCACATCGACGACGGCGCCGTTCGCGCGTTCGTGGGGGAATCCGGGTCGGGGAAAACCACCTTGGCGCTGGCACTGTGCGGGCGCATACGCCCGGGCTTGACGAGGACCGAGGGGAGCGTTCATGTGGGAGGAGAGAACCCGTTCGTGCTATCGGCCGCGGGATTGCGCGCCTTCCGCCGCGATCGCGTCGCCTGGCTGGGCCAAGATCCGGCGCTCAGTCTCACTCCTTGGCACACCGTCCGTAGGACGCTGACCGAGACACTGGGAGTCGATGCCGACGACGACGCCTTGTCCCGGCACCTAGAAAAAGCCGGTCTATCCGATCCGACCGCTTTCCTCGATCGTCTTCCAGGCCAGTTGTCAGGCGGTCAACGGCGCCGGGTGGCGCTCGCCCGGGCTATGGCACGCCGTCCACGGGTTCTCATCCTCGACGAACCCACGGCGGGGCTGGACTCCCGGGCCGTCGACGATGTCCTCGAGACCCTGCGATCGCTACGCGATGAGACCACGACGATTCTTCTCATTACCCACGACCTGGCCCTGGCTGCCAGGTTCGCAGATTCCGTTTCCGTTCTGGAGCGGGGAAAGCTCGTCGAGACCCTGCCCGCCTCGCGATTGCGGGAGGGAGCCGTATCTCGCGCAGCCAGGGAGCTGCTGGCGGCCGATCTCAACAACGGAGACCGAGGCGCGTTCGCTCGCCATCCGCGCGAAGCCGGGCGGACAGAGCGGAGAACCGGATACGACGCCGATCGCAGGAGCGGTGGGTTTGATGCTCCGGCGAGTCAGAAGGCCGTAGCGCATGAGGTTGTAGCGCATGTCGGAGATATTCGCCTGCGTCCATCGGTCCTCGAGCTGAACGATCTCGACGTGAGGATTCCTGGGGGAAGACTCATCACGGACCCGATAAACCTGGTGGTGACGGAAGGGAGCGGTACCGCCGTCGTCGGCCCTTCCGGAATCGGGAAGACGACGATCGTGAATGCGCTCGTCGGTCTCGCACCAGCACGTTCCGGAACGATCGCGCTGCGGGGAGAGCGGCTCGCGCCACGTTACGAGGATCGGACGCGTGAGCAACGGCTCGCGATGCAGCTGATCCCTCAAGACCCCGCCCGAAGTCTCAACCCCGCGGTCTCGGTGCGCAGACAGCTGAGCCGTGCGCTGCGACGGGCGCGACCGGGATGCACGAGGACCGAGATCAACCGCGGATTGATCGAGATACTCGAGGAGGTGAGCCTGAGCCCGGAGATTCTGAAGCGGCACCCGCCGAATCTTTCCGGCGGCCAGAGCCAACGGGTGGCGATCGCACGTGCTCTGGCACACGGGCCACAGGTGTTGATATGTGACGAATCGACATCCGCGCTCGATCCGACGGTGCAACGCGAGGTGCTCGACACCCTCAGGGCCCTGCGGGAAGGAGGTCTGGCACTGCTGGTCATCACCCACGATATGGGTGTCGCGGACTATCTGTGCGAAGCCAGGCTGACCCTGGCGGCTGACCACACGCACACCCATGAATCGGTCAAGCCCCGATCTGGTGGCTGAGGACGGTGGAACATGCTTCGGCCCATGGGGAGGAAGCGAGCTGGCGTTTCGGCATCCGAAGTGAAAGTCATCTGAAGTGAAAGCAGGGAAGCAATGTCCGACACGAATACATCCGGCGGGGAAACTGAACCGGCCGAAATCGGAAGACGACGGCATGACGACGCAATGAGTGAGACGAACGACGGATCGAACGGGCGGAATGACGAATCGAACGGGCAGAACGACGCATCGAACGGGCAGGTGAAGATCCTGCTGGGTTCCGTCTTCCTCATCTTTCTCGGGCAGATGTCGCTCAACCCGATCATCGCCCCACTTGCCCGCGAGGTGGGACTGGCCGAGTGGAAGATCGGATTCATGATCAGCGTGGCCGCCGTCATGGTGGTCATCTTCAGTCAGGTGTGGGGAAGGCGTTCTCAGTCGTGGGGAGCGAAGCGGGTCCTGTCTCTGGCGATGGGAATCGCGACCGCGTCGATGGCGGCTTTTGCCACCCTCGCGGGACTGGGCATGGAGGCGATGGTGACGGGCACCGTGCTCTTCATTCTTTTCGTTATCCTGCGAGGGGTGCTCTTCGGTGCCGCCATCTCCGCGATCGCTCCCACGGCACAGGCCTATATCGCTGGGGCGACTCACAGTGACGAAGCACGGATCAAGGGCATGGCAGGTGTCGGCGCGGTGCAGGGCGTGGCGATGATCGCGGGAGCGGTTGTGGGCGGAGCACTCTCCGGTATCAGTATCATGGTCTCGATCAGCGCGGTGCCGCTCATTCTGCTTGTGGGCTTCCTTGTGGTGACCTTCAAGCTCAGGAGAGAGGAACGTGCGGAGTTGATCTCGAATCCCGCGCGAATCAGCCCTCTCGATACCCGGGTATGGCCCTTCCTCGTGGCGGGCTTCGGGATGTTCACCTCCATTGGATTCATCCAGGTGCTGACGGGTTTCTTCGTCCAGGATCGGTTTGCACTCACCTCTGAGACGACGGGGGTTGTGACGGGTGCCGCCCTGCTCGTCGTCGGCCTCGGAATGGTGCTGGCGCAGGCCATCGTCGTGCCCCGCAGCGGCTGGACACCCGCGACGCTGCTCAGGATCGGTTCCTTTCTCGGGGTGCTTGGATTCCTGCTGCTCTGCCTAGATCTGGGAATGGCCCTCTTTCTCTGCTCCCTGGCACTGATCGGGTTCGGCCTGGGGATCGCGACTCCCGGATATACGGCCGGCGCGTCACTGCTCCTGACGCGTGAGGAGCAGGGCGGACTGGCCGGGCTCGTTGGTGCGACCAATGGACTCACCTTCGTGATCGCGCCGACCGCGAGTACCGCGCTCTACTCCGTATCCCCGAGCCTACCGATTGGCGTGGGAGCTACCTCGATTCTGCTGGTGTTCCTATTCGTCATGCTTCATCCGCGATTTCGCGGCGCGAAAAGGCGCTGAGAACTCTGGCCGCGTTGTCGGGAGGCGAAGTTCGTGGTGAATTCAAAGAGCCGGACGGAGCTCACGATGACGTGGTGAACATACTGCATGTGGCGAATCCTGTGGCCGCCTGAGCCGTACATCCCTAGCGAATCTGGCGGCAGGGCCGCAGGCAGCCAACGGTATGCCGGGTGCTACTCTGATGACGTGAGTACAGTCGTATTCCTGGCGGGGCTTGGGCAGCCGCCGGAGGTTTGGCGCCCCGTTATCGAGAAGCTGCCGGATGGACTCGAAGGGCTCGCCCTTCCCATCGCGCTGGGCCCTGCATTCTCTCTCGTTGAAAGCGCGCAGAAGCTTCGAGATCAGCTCGAGGCGGAGGGCATCGCGCGAGCGCACGTGTGCGGCCTCTCGCTCGGAGCGATGCTGGGTTTGCAGTTCGCGGCGGATTTCGCGGATCGTACGGACCGGCTCATTCTCTCCGGTGGCCAGGTTCATCCGAATCCCGTGGCGATGCGGGCGCAGAACGCCGTCATGCGGATCCTTCCGAAACGGCTCGTGGCCAGTCCGGCCGCCAGCAAAGAGGAGGTGCTGGCGGCCCTGAGGGCAATCCAGCATATGGATCTGCGTGAGGAGATGGCCCGCGTGCGGGCCGAGACCTTGGTGCTGTGCGGGAGAAGGGATCTTGCCAATCGCCGCGCGGCGCGAGATCTCGCGGCTGGGATCAACGGTGCCCGGCTGGAGATCGTTGCCGGAGTCGGCCACCCCTGGAACGAGACGCACCCGGAGTTGTTTGCGAACAAGATCGCGGAATTCCTGGTCTGAAGGTTCTCACTGGGCTGGTAGAGCTTCTCAGGCCGATCGAGTAGGGATTGTGGCGCAGTCTTAGGATATTTCCTGGCGCGGATTGCACATACTGTACATATTAGATATAAACAGTATGTGCACATTATTCTGTCCAAAACCTCCGGGGTCCCGATGTATGAGCAGATCGTCGATCAGATCCGCTCAGCCATCTATTCGGGTGACCTCGCGACAGACGAATCCCTGCCGTCTTTGCGGCAGCTCGCGCGTGATCTCGGAGTCAGCCTCATCACAACAACTCGCGCATACAACGAACTCGCGGCCGCTGGTCTCATCGCCAATCAGCAGGGACGGGGCAGCTTCGTCCTTCCGATTGATGAAAACGCCGCCCGTCAACGCTTGGAGAAGCAGATGGCAGACGGTCTCACCGCCGCTCACGAGAGCGCCGTCCGGCTCGGCCTGACGCGCGAGCAATTTCTCGAAAGGTGTGAACGCACATGGTCACAGCGCCATTAGACCGCGGAGCCTCGAAAACCCCGTGCGTCTTGGAAGTTCGCGATGTCGTAAGGCATCAGGGCTCCTTCACTCTCGGCCCCATCGACTTCGACGTCTCGACCGGCTCCGTGGTGGGCTTTGTCGGTCCCAACGGTGCGGGGAAGACCACCACGCTCAAATGCCTGCTCGCGATGGCACACATCCAGCGCGGGCATATCTCGCTCCTTGGGCGGGGCGCCGGCCTTTCGCATGACCGAATCGGGGCCTCGTTCGAGGACGTCGCGCTTCCTCCGCAGTGGACTGCTCGGCAGGCCGCGAAGATGGGACGACGTTTCTTCTCGGGATGGAACGAGGATCTGTTCGGTCAGCTGTTGCATCAGTTGAACATTCCTACAAATACCCAGGTCAAAGGGCTGTCCCGAGGAGAGCGCTCGAAGCTCTCCCTCTCCTTGGCCCTCGCCCATCAGCCGGAGTTCCTCATTCTCGATGAGCCGACCTCCGGTCTCGACCCGGTGGCGCGCAACACGGTTCTGGAAATATGCCGGGACTTCATGGTCGACGAATCGCATTCGATACTCTTCTCGACTCACATCACCTCTGATCTGGAGAATTTCGCAGACCGGCTAGTGGTGATCAATCGAGGAAGCATCGTGCTGGACGGCCAACTGGACGAGGTACTGGAGAGTCACGCGGTGGTGCGGGGGAGTGAGGAAGATATATCGGATACGGCTAGGGCAGTGACCATTGGAGCCTGCGTGCAGCACGGTCGTTTTGAAGGGATTATCGGCGTGAAGGATACGGCGCTCTTCGACTCGCGGGTAGTGGTCGAGGAACCTTCGATCGATGAGCTCGTAGTCGCACTGTGCAGGCAGCGGTTTACTGAGCGAGTATCACGACCAGTTAGAGAGAGGAACTGACATGGATGGCAGAAAAGCTCGCCTACGCCAAACAGTCAATATGGCGTGGCTCGAATTGGTTGTGGCTTTCGGGCGGCCGCTTCTATACCTGTGGCTTGTCTTCGACGTCATGTTCGTGGGGCTCACCCTCACGGCGTTCCCGTTCTCGCTGGCCGGCTTGATGGCACCCCTGGTGATCACGATCTGGATGGTGTTGGTCCTGTTTCAGAACGATGACATCGCCAAGCTCGGTATCCTGCACTCCATTCTGCCGGTCGGCCGACGCGATGTGGTGGCGGGCAGATACCTCGCGATCGCCGCGATCGTTGGCGCGCAGCTCGTCGTCGGCGTTGTCGCCACCGCTATCCTCAGCGCTAGATTTCCGGCGCCGACGCTGAGCGAGGTCGTCATTGTGGCGTGCGTCGGCTTCGCCGTCGTCGGGGTATACGTCGCCATCACCTTCCCGATACTCTTCGCGCTGGTGCCAGGTAAAGGCGCGGCACCAGCGCGCTTTGTATCAATATTCGTGACCTGTGGACTCTTCGGAGTGTTCTTCGGCAAGGTCCAGGATTGGCACGGGCCCGCGATGTCATTGAACACGTTGGCGCTGGCCGTCGTCGTCGTATCCGCCGCCCTGGTTACGCTCTCTATTCCTCTTTCTCAACGGATCTATTCGAGGAAGGATTTCTGATGACTCCGATGCGGATCACACCAGCGCGTCCCATTCGGGCAGCACGATCGGCTCCTCCTTCGCTGCGGCACGCTGCTGTTCGGTCAGCCGATCTGGTGAGACGACCACTTGGAAAACATACTCGTCGAACCAGGAGTCGTCCATCGTGAAGAAACCTTTGCGGCCGACCTCAGCGCCCCACGAATTCTCCACCCTCCAACGGCGAGGCTCACCCTCAATGAGATCGACGCCCACCAGAGTCATGGCGTGGGTTGGAACTGACTCGCGCAACCGCATCCGATCCGCCTTCGACATCTCCAGGTCGATCCCATAGAGGGCGGCATAGTCGTGCAGTTGCGCATCCCAGATGCCGAGCTCCTTATCGAACTGCTTGACGACGTCGCAGCCAAACCACACCGGCTCGCCGTCACGGATGGCGCTGATCGCCGCACGCTTGAGGTCCTCGATGGGAGCGGTGACATGCGTGTAGGCAACCCCTCCCTCCATGAAAGGCGTGTGGTCGATGACGTAGTTGCGTCCAACGAGATTCTCCTCGCGCGGATCGTGAGCGAGGACGATGTAATCGTTCAGATCCCGCGGTACGTACTTCTCCGCGAACTCCAACGGGGTTAAGACGCCTTCCGCGTGGAAGCACTTGTCCTTGTCCCTATACTGCCAGGTGAAATTCTGCGGGGGAGTTCCGAGATGGATGGCGAGCACGCGCCAGATGTCGCCCATAGCGTCCTGACGAAGGGCATTCATGCGGTCCCCGAGTTCGCTGCCGTTGAGCTCGCCCGTTTCGCCGTCGCTACGCTCGGCCGCAGTGCGCCGAATTCGCCCTATCGCGCGGCGCAGAACAGCCGAGAGCGCACGATTCAGCTGATCCGTGTTACCCGCCGACTCCGTATCCGGCATCGCCCACTCCGGAACGATCCCGTACTTGTGCACCAGATCGATGAACTGA
Source organism: Actinomycetaceae bacterium L2_0104 (assembly GCA_047501485.1). GTDB lineage: Bacteria > Actinomycetota > Actinomycetes > Actinomycetales > Actinomycetaceae > Ancrocorticia. Next base: position 928,434 of record JAZDRN010000001.1, read on the forward strand.
CGCCAATACCCGCCGTCAGGAGCAGGTTTGTCCAGTACCCGGCGGACCTCTTCGTCATCCAATGAGGCATTGCTGGTGTTCGTGGCACGCACCAGAGCATGGTTGGCTTTTTCAAGCTTGTCAAAGAAGGCGACGAAGTTCTGAGAGAACTCGAAATCCTCGAGACCCAGTTCCCGAATCATCTTGGACCGGAGCACATTCAAGCCTGCGAATTCCCAGCAGCGACCGGATTTCTTCTGATCCGTGACCTTCCACGTGTCCAGCCGCTCCGAGGTCGAATCGTCGAGCCGGTTGACCGTCTCGCGGTCCAGGCTGACAGCGTCCGCTCCCTGCGCGCTGACGGCGTTCTGCACAATACGGGCGAGGCGATCGCTGCGGAACTCCTTGGAACGCTCCACGCTGAAGGACGGATCGAGGAAGGTAGTGGTCATGAACATGCTCCTGACATATCGTGTGCCTGATGTTGTAGCACCCTTCCACTGTGCCAGGATGCCCCCGGACGAACAATCCGCCGCGCGGAGCCTACACGGGCATCCCAGGGTATCCCGTCGGTGTGAGCCAGAGGTGCCCACTGACAATTTCCCGGCCGATAGCCTGCGCATTGCGAAGCGAGGCGGTGTTACAGGGATGAATGTGTCCCCACAGCACTTCATCGCCCGTCTCCACTGGAAGCTCTTGGGACAACAAGCCCAGAGCCACCGTACCGAGGCCCTTGCCACGGTGCCGCGCATCGATGCATATCTCTTCCATACAATATCCGTGTAGCCCGTAGGAGTCCTGCCGGGTGGCTGCAATGGTGCCCGCGTTGACGCCGTCGACCACGATGTCGAACAGCAAGCCCTCCTCCGCAGCCTCAGACAACGTGTCCAGATCCGCTGGGGTCGCCCACTCCGAGATCCCAGGCCGGGAGTCCGCGAGTTCAGAGTAGATCTCCGCCACGGGGTGGACCGCGGTTTCAGGGTCGCTTCGACGAAGGACGACGCCGCCGGTATCGGAGCAGGAACGCTTGCGAAGTGCCGATACCGGCCCGGCGACGATCAGCAGATCGATATCCGCGCGTCCATCGTAGACTCCCGGCCTGCCAACTGAGGCTATTGCCTGCATGGGAGCGGGGGAGCTCACCCGGAGGCTCAAAGGCGAGAATCTCTTGAAATGCGGCAGTACTTCGGTCAGCTCGTCGAAGGCGGTCGGGTCGGAAGAAACAGATGTCGCGATGATATCGACGAAGGGTTTCTCGATGTGCCGGCCACGGAACCGAATTCCCGCGATCGCCCACTGCCCGTTGGAGAGTTCGATCCGTCGATTGGCCCACTCCAAAGGATCCGATATCGGGAGCCTTACCTGATCGCGGTATTGCGTGCCCCATACGGCGTCGTCGACCAGGGCGAGAGCGGGCTCGAGCCAGCTCGCAAGATATGTGCGCGCTGACGGCGACCACTCTTTGATCCGATCGGAGGTCCAGCCTTCGACGGCGTCGAGAATCTCCTCGGATAGGTGATTCGAATGGTTTGGAAGCGAAACGTCGCTGCGTGATTGGGATAGCACAGGCCGATACTAGGGTGCCGGAATTGCCAGGGGCAACCGCTGCGGACCAGTGCGGTTCTGGGCGATGTCCGTTCCCGGCCGTTGAGATCGGCTATATCTCCTTCTCGACGAGCACCGTGCGACGCTTGGTTCTTTCCGCCTCGATGAACCCGGCCTTGAGGAAACTGCTGAGAACACCGGTGTAGAGCTCGGAACCGGGCTTCTTCTCGGCGCGCGTATCGAAGGGTTTTGCGTACAGCAGCGTGGCGCCATGATCGCTCGCATAGGCAATTGCCGCCTGCAGCAGACGGGTAGCGATGCCGCGACGCCGATATCCCACACGAATGACGAAGCAGGTGATAGCCCAGATCTCCTCCTCCGTGCGCAAGGATTCGCGTCCTTCGCTATCGCCGTGGTGTTCAGTCACTCTGGGTGTGCGCCAAAGCCTTGGATAGGCAGCTCGTGGGCCAAGGGCGACCCAGCCGACCGGTTCGTCGTCGACATATGCCAATAAACCGGGGGTAGGACCCGAGCCGGTAACCTGCTCGTAGAGTGCATCGCGGTTGCCCTCGATGTCCTGAAAGTCCCAGTCTGCTTTAGCAAAGCACTGGCACCAGCAGTGTGCAGCTCCGCCACGCGTACCGAAAAGAGCCTTGAGATCATCCCAGCGGGATGCCTCCATTGGATGGATTTCCATTGTCTCCTCCCTTATGCCTTCCTATGCCTAACGCGCGGGTGTAGCCGCGGTCTGGCGGCAAACGTTGGATGAATGCCACTGCTAGACGAATGAAAGCCACTGCTAGACGAATCGTGCGGCCATTGCCCCGTGGGGTCCAGGGTAGGCGGTTTTGCGAGGGCAGGGTAGGTGTGGCGGGGGGATTTCGTTGCTTTCCGAACTGCCCGCGGACCGATGTCTCCTCCGCGTTGTATTGGAGCGGGGGCTGCAGAGAGCCGGCGGCGGAGTCTGAAGGTCCATCTAGCTACCGGGTGTTCCACAGCCGTGGCAGGTTCCGTGTCGATCCACAGGTCAAATCCCGGGAGAGAACCTTTCAGTATCGCGCGAAATACTGTGTCAATGGATGTATCCGGTGTTTTTTCGTATGCGCAGTTGGTTGCCCAGGGGAAGTCGCAGGTAGACATAGCCCGATCCATCGAGGAAGGACGTTTATCACGGATAGCCCGTGGCTGGTATGCGAACGATTTCGCGGATCGGGAAGTCGTTGCGGCGTTGAGGGGGAAAGGACGGCTCGGTTGCATCTCGGGGTGCAAGTTCTATGGGCTGTGGGTTCCCCCTCGCGCAGGACTGCATGTTGTTCAGAGCCCAGGCCAGCCAAAGCCATATAAACCGCGGTATGAGAGGCATCGGTCAGGCAAGCCGGTTCCCAAAGGCCCAGTGTGGCCGCTGCTGGAATGCCTGGAACAGGTGATCATCAACCATGACGTGGAGCTGGCACTCATAGTCATTGAGTCCGCGCTCAATCTGGGAAAAGTGACCGCGGGCGATATCGAGGTGCTCCTTCGTCACTTCTCCGGAAAGAAGATAGCCCGAATAAGGAAGTTACTCTCTATCGCTGAATCGGGTTCGGAAACACGGGTCAGGCTGTTCTTTCGTCGCAGAAACGTCAAGGTTGAGCCACAGGTTGAGATTCCGGGCGTGGGAAGGGTCGACATGGTTGTTGGGAAGCGCCTCATCGTCGAATGTGACGGCGCTGCGTATCACACGTCGAGGCAGGCTCTGGAGGACGACAAACGCAGGGATCTTGCGGCTCGCGACCTGGGTTTTGATTCGCTGCGTTTGAGCTACCGGCAGGTCTGGGACGATTGGGACGCGACGCAGAAGAGTCTGGTGGCTTGGACTGCCCGGAGGAGACACTGAAGCCGCCCGTGGCTTGCGATTTCTGGCAGTGTTCTCTTGGGAATCCTTTGCCGAGAGAACGGAAGACAGGGTCTTTACGCGGAGGCACTTTGAGGAGCACCCGAGCGGCCAGATCTCTGCGACCGGGGGAGTACTCGCGAGACAGCCGGGAGACACAAGCGGCGCAGAGAGGTGTTTTCGGCAGGTTAGGAAAATAACTATCCGTATGTGGTGTAGGGCTGCGTATATATGCAGCCCGGTCTCGGATACGGATAGTTATTTTTCCATCGCCGGGGAACACAGCTCGGTCGATGTGAAACCGTCGGTAGAGGTTAGGCTGTCGTTCGATATATGCATCGACCAGTGCATTCTTCGACGGGAAGTTGTTATACAGGCTTTTCTTGGCGACTCCGGCCTCGCTCGTGATGGCGTCGATTCCGGTCGCGGAGATTCCTCGCGCGTAGAAGAGATGCGCTGCGGCTTGCAATAATCGCTCCCTGGCGGGCAGAGGCCGCGAGGCTGAGGGTGGCGAGGGGGAATTTGGGGACGACATGCATACCTCCTAGTAGGTAGACCAGTCGACCTACTAACTCGTGAGCCGCAATCGCCGTCCACGCATGCAGTGTCACCGTTATCGCCGGTCATCGGAAAGCGACAACGGGCGAAGCTGGAAAAGTGGTGCGGCGAGGAAAGTCGGTCGATTTGGACGTAGTCTGTGCGTAAGCGAATACCGTCCGGTCCTCCCGTCTGGGCACGGGTTGTCATGTTCATCGCTAAGGAGACACCATGCTCGACGACGAAGCTCCCCACCCGGCATATAGCGGACGTCTGGATCGGCCCGGAACGCATGAGTTCGCATTCCCGACCGACGGCGTCTCCGCGAAGGAGGCCTACCGAACGGTACACGATCTTCATCTCTTCGATGGAAACCCGCGGCTCAACCTCGCCACCTTCGTCACCACCTGGATGGAGCCGGAAGCAGAGGAGTTGATGCGGGAGGCATTTGCCACCAACGCTGTCGACCACGATGAGTACCCTTCGACCTCTGCGATGGAGTCCGCGTGCGTCGCCATGGTTGCCGACCTCTTCCACGCCCCGGGGCTCGATCCGAACAATGCGGCCTCGGCCACGGGCGTGAGCACGGTCGGTTCCTCCGAGGCTGTCATGCTCGCGGGCCTTGCGCTCAAGTGGCGCTGGAGGGCCCGGCGGGGGAATGCCGGCGACGCCCCGAACCTGGTACTCGGAACCAACGTCCAGGTGGTGTGGGAGAAGTTCTGTCGCTACTTCGACGTCGAACCGCGGTATCTGCCTCTTCTTCCCGGCCACACGACGATCACACCGCAGCAGGTCGTGGCGGCGGCAGACGGCAACACCATCGGCGCGGTGGTGATACTGGGGACCACGTTCACCGGCGAGTTCGAGGACGTGGCGGGAGTCTGCGCCGCTCTGGACACTCTCGCGGCCGATGGTGGCCCCGATGTCCCGGTGCATGTGGATGCGGCCTCCGGCGGCTTCGTGGCACCGTTCCTCGATCCCGATCTCGTATGGGATTTCCGCCTGGAGCGCGTCGCATCGATCAATGTCTCTGGGCACAAATACGGACTCACATACCCCGGCCTGGGTTTCGCCATCTGGCGGGATGCGACGTGCCTGCCCGAGGAGCTGATCTTCCACGTCAACTACCTGGGCGGCGATATGCCCACCTTCACCCTGAACTTCTCCCGGCCAGGCAACCAGATCGTGGGAGAGTATTACACCTTCCTACGGCTTGGGCGTACGGGCTTCACCGAGGTGATGCGGAGCCTGCGCGATACGGCCACCTGGACGGCGCACCAGCTGGCGCGTCATCCGGAGATCGACGTCGTCAGCGATGGCTCCGAGCTGCCCGTGGTGTGCCTGAAAGTGGAGGCCCCATTCGGAGCTCACGACGTCTCGCACGAGCTCCGCACCCGCGGCTGGCAGGTTCCCGCCTATCCGCTGCCCGAGGGACGCTCCGATGTTACGGTGTTGCGCATCGTGGTGCGCGAAGGCTTCTCGGGAGACTTCGCGGAGGCTTTTGTCGCGGATGTCGACGCCGTCATGACGCGGCTCCGCGAAACCGGTGGTAGTGCGGCGGATGCCACCACGCATCACTTCGCGCACTGACGGGCAGCGGTAATCCGGCGCGTGACATCAGCGAGTGCTCCACGCTCCCAGCTTCGCCGGATTGCGTACCGCCCAGATCTGCGCGATTCCGGCTTCCGACAGAGCGAACGCCACGACTGCCAGTACCTGGCCACCGCCGATGCCGACCAGGCCGGGCTCGCCATTGACGAGGGTCTCCTTCACCTCGAGATCCTCCTGCCGGACGTGGATGCCTGCGAAGAAATGCGCCACCGCCTCGGCTCCCCGCACTGGTTCGAGCGCTGCGGATACGGCACCTCCTCCGTCGGTAATGGCAACGGCATCCGGGGCCAGGACCTTCACGAGGGCCGAGATATCGCCGATCTGCCAGGCCCTCTGGAACGCGAGGACGGCCGCAGCATGTTGCGCCGAGTCGATCGGGAGATGCCGCGTTCGCTGCCGGACATGACGCCTGGCCGACGTGGCGAGCTGGCGGCAGGCTCCCGGGGACCGCGTGAGAACCTCGCCGATATCACCGAAGCCGTAGTCGAACACATCGTGAAGAACGAAAGCCACGCGTTCGGCGGGGGTCAGGGACTCCATGACGACTAGCATCGCCATCGACACCGATTCGTCCGCGATCGTCCGCTCGGCGGGATCGAGGGCGCTCACGGCCGAGGCCGTGGACCAGAGCGACGACGTCGGCGCCGGTTCAGGCAGCCATTCGCCCACGTACTTCTCGCGGCGAACACGGGCTGAGCCGAGGAGATCGAGGCAGATGCGGCTCGCCACCTTCATGAGCCAGGCGCGAGCGGAGGAGATCCCCTGCCGTTCGGTATCGCCCATGCGGTACCAGCGAATGTAGGTGTCTTGAACGGCGTCCTCGGCGTCCGCATGGGACCCCAGCAAGCGGTAGCACAGTCCGAACAACGCTCGACGTTCCGCGCTCACGTCGTAGCCGGGCTCGTCGCGTCCGTCGATGTCCTCGTGCTGTGCCATCCGCCCTCCCGCATCGCTTTCTGGAACCCGTCGCTTTCTCGACCGGTCGTCAACGGCCTTTTCTGCTCGGGTCCCGCCTGTGTCAATCATGCGCCATCTTCCCCTATGGATGCCCATCGGCCCTTCACAACCCGCGCTCGCGCGAAGGAGAGATTCGTACCCACGTATAGGGCAGACTCGCGCATCCGTAACCCGCCGTCCCGAACTCCCGCACAGCGTCAACCAGTCCGTGCGTCCATATAGAGAAGACGAAATAGCTCCCCCGGAATGTGAGGTCGCAGAGGGCATCCCGGTATGGCCTAGGCGGTCTTCCTGCAAAGGCCTCACATTCGAGCGGGCTGCGTCGTCGTCAATGTGGGGGAGTCAGCCATCGGCCCCCTGGAGGAACCGCCGCTGTGGGTTTCCACCGCAGGTCGCCGCCACATGAATATCCATCAAGAAGGAAACGCGATTATGAAGAATCCTGTCACGTTCATCAACGTCGTCGAAGTCGAACCCTCCAAGCAGCAGGAAGTCATCGATGTGCTGCGGGAGGGAACGGAGCAGGTGATGTCCAAGCGTCCCGGTTTCCGTTCGGTGACGATCCTCGCCAGCCTCGACAAGGGGAGGGTCGTCAACATCGCTCGCTGGGATAGCGCGCAGGACGTCGCCGCAACTCAGAGCGACCCCGCCGCCGCCGAGTACGCGAAACGGACGGCCGAGATCGCATCGGCCCAGCCTGGCGTGTACGCCGTCGTCGCCGAATATACCGCCTGAACAGGACGTTTCGAGTATGGACGAGGGGTGCGGGGCATCGTTGTCACGCCTGGCAGAGCGTGCGGAGGGTGCTAGTGGAGCGCGGCGAGCCGTGGGAGCAACGCTCGTTTGCCGCCGGCACTCGCGGTCGTGGAGGCAGCATGCCTAAACTTGCGGCATGAAGAACACCGCGCTCCTCGTCATCGACCTGCAACGGGAAGTCCTTGAGCAACCCGGGACCTGGGATCCGGAGGGCGTCATCGCTCGAGCGGCGGAACTCGCCGATAAGGCGCGGAAGGCGGGTGCCCCGGTTATCTGGGTCCAGGACAACGAGGACATGCCCATCGGATCGCCGCAGTGGCAGCTTGCCGAGGGGCTCGATCCGGAGCCAAGCGATTTTCGGGTCGATAAGGAGTACGGCGATTCCTTCGAGGAGACCGATCTCGGCGCGATTCTGGAGGAGCGGGGCGTACGGCGGCTCGTCGTGTGCGGGGCCCAGTCCGACGCCTGCATCCGGTCCACCGTGCACGGTGCCCTCGTTCGCGGTTACGACGTGACGCTCGCTTCCGACGCCCACACCACCGGCGAGTTTCCCGCCGAGTTCTCCGATGGAGAGGCGATTCCGGCCCGTACCAAGATCAACTTCACGAACATGTACGTCCAATGGGGAACCGAGTATCCGGGACGTTCCGGGACGACGGCGGCATCCGCGGACATCGAGTTCTAGCTCCCGTAGCCGCCACGAAACGTTATACGAGACAGGGAAAGCCTCGTCCTTCAGTCCATACTCGTCCTTCAGTCCATAAGAGATACGACGGTGCGCCCGCGCACCTGGCCCCGCAGGATAGCGTCGGCGCGTGCGGGTGCCTCATCGAGGCGGATCTCGGTGGTCATCTCATCGAGCAGGTCGAAGCGGAGATCCCGGGCCAACCGCTGCCAGGCGTGCTGGCGCAGTTCACGTGAGGCCGTGACAGAGTTGATCCCGACCAGTGTTATGCCGCGCAGGATGAAGGGCATGACGGTCGTCGGCAGATCGGATCCCTGGGCGAGGCCGCAGGTGGTGACCGTTCCGTTGTCCCGGGTTTGAGCAAGAATATTGGCCAGCGTTGTCGAACCGGCAGTATCGACGCCTCCCGCCCAGCGCCGTTTCTGCAGGGCAGGTCCCTCTTCGGTGAATTCGCGGCGGTCCAGGATCTCAGAGGCTCCGAGCCCGTGGAAATAGTCGGATTCGGATGCGGCTCGGCCGGATACGGCGCTCACGGAATAGCCAAGCTTGGCCAGTACGGCAACCGCTATCGACCCGACGCCACCGGCGGCGCCGGTCACCACGATGGGGCCGTGGCCGGGCAGGACGCCCTCGCGCTCCAGAGCCATTATCGAGACCATGGCGGTGAAACCGGCAGTACCGATTGCCGCCGCTCGTCGGGCGTCGAAACCCGGGGGTAGCGTGACCAGATAGTCGCCGCGGACGCGGGCGCGCGTGGCCAGTCCGCCGTGACTCGATTCACCGATACCTCCACCGGTCAACACCACGGTCTCGCCCGGTGTGAATCGCTCGTCGGCAGACTCACGTACGCGCCCCACGAGGTCGATACCCGGTATCAGGGGCGACGTGCGGGCGACGCCGGGTTTGCCCGCGATCGCGAGGCCGTCCTTGTAGTTGATGCCCGAATACAGCACGTCGATGTCGATGGGACTATCCCCGCCTGATCCGTCGAGGAAGCTCTCTGGAAGTTCGCGCACCTGCACGTTGTGTTCTTGAATTCGACCCTGGATGACGGTTTGCTCGATGACGATCCCGCGGAAGCTCACGCGTAACCCTCCATATGTCGTATTGACGGTGCGGATTGCCGACGGCGCACCGCAGTGGCATGTGGACGCTCGAACCTGGGAAGGGACCTCGCCGCACATCGCCTACGATACGCGTCCGCGATATGGCACGGAGCTATCCCCGAGGGGATTTCTGGAGAGAGCGGACCTTTTCTTTGTGCGCATCCGCACCTCATGCACCAGGAACATCGCGGCCGGGAAAAATCCGAAGGTCCATAGCAGGGATCCGAATACGTCGGTCGGATAGTGAACGGCATTGATGAGCACGCTCAGTATGACGGCTAGCACGAGAATGGGGCCCGCCACGACGACGGCGAAGCTCAGCGCTCGTGCCCGGCTGCGTTGTATAAATGCCAGATGGCGGCAGCGGTCATGAGCGTGAGAACGATTGCCCCCGGCGGCCTGAAAAGCGCGTAGACGGCGTCTGTCACCGTTCCGATCGCTCCGCTATGGAGGCCATTGAACGACTGCGCGGGAGGGAAATCGATGGTGCTGCCCCTCAAGGCGAAACCGATGCCGACCACGAGCAGCGCGGCAACGATGGCCTGCGCATAAGCCCAGGGAGCTGTATATCTGTCGAGGCCGCGAGGGTGGGAGTCTGATATGTCAATGGACTTCACTTTAGGACCAGACCTCCAAGAGCCCGCCGGTAATGTACGTCGGAAGATCCAGTGTAGGGGTTCGTGGTGATTACGCGTCGGGCGGTGGACGGAGCGGGAGGTGGATGCCGCCGATAATGGTTGTGACGTCAAGTGGCAGCTCTAGTATGTGCTGGTAAGGGATAAGGGCGAGTGACGCTTTATTCGCGAGCGCCGGCCGTTCTAAGCTACGGGTGAGAACAACTATCAATAAATAGTTATATTGCAATTCGTTTATATATATGTTTGAATGCGAGGGATGGACATGGAAGCCGGTCTGACGGAGGCGGCCCAACTGTTCAAGGTTCTTGGAAGTGAGTCGAGGCTTTGGCTACTTCGCCTTATCGCTGAAGAGCCGCGAACGGTGGGGGTGTTGACGGATGCCACCGGGATGTCCCAGCCTCTCGTTTCGCAGCACCTTCGCACGTTGCGCCAGGCGGGGTTGGTGGCTGCCATGCGTCGGGGGAAGGAGATGACGTACCAGATCGTCGATCGGCACGTCACCCACGTCGTCGACGATGCGCTCGCTCATGTCCTCGAGCCGGCTCCCGCGAACGGCGCGGGGGAGTGATCGTGGGCGGGCAAGAGGTGCTCGTCCGAGAGGAAAGGGTTTGCTCATGAGCACCAATGACATTCATGCAGAACACACCGTTGAGGAACACAAGCACGGTGAGGGGTGTGGCCATGAGGCTGTCCAGCACGGTGACCACGTCGATTACCTCCACGACGGACATCGGCACGCTGTCCACGGAGACCACTACGACGAGCACTGAGAGCGGCGCGAGTCGCTGAGATTGGCTGGGCGGCCGGGAGAGTCCATTCGCGAGTCTCCCGGCCGCCGGGGTTTACACGATGTGCCCGGAAACATATATCCCTTTGAGTGGAGACGTGCGGTCGAGTGTATCTGGGGTGTATCTGTGCCTCTACCGGGCCGCTTGGGTGGAGGCGCAGCTCTTAGAGCATATGCGCATTCTGGCTGTGCTGGCCGCCCTGGCCGTTTGAAGGCCGATAGCCTTTCTGTGGAGGTTGGCACCCATCGTGGTCAGTTACTCAACCGCTGGTAGCGCTCCAAGCGGCGTAGGCCGGCTTCATGGTTCGCCGTCGATCTGTCACCGAAATCGATGTTCCGTGCCGCTGCCGCGACCTTCTGCATACGGATCGCCACAGCTTCGCGGTCCATGTGGATTCCGATGGCCACAAGCCCGTACGGTATCCCGTCGGTGGAGATACCTGGCCGTTCTCCAGGTGCAGAGTTGAGGTAAATCTGACGGCCTGTCAGATGAACGATATAGTGCCGGATATCCTCCCGATTGGTGGCTTCCACAACGCGTAGGAATCCCTTGACTCGATAGACTCCTTCCGGTGGTTTTTCGAGGAAGTCCGCCAACGCGTGCGGATCTATGGGGTCCGGTGCGAGGATCGTTACGGACTCGGCGTGAACATGCTCGTGGGAGGATGAAGTTGAGCGCATGAGTGCCGCCAGTGGGAGCTGGTCCTCTGGGTCGTGAGCCTGGGCGATGTCGAAGATAAGCGCGGGGTCCAGCGCGCCGTGTTCCATTGCTATTACGTGGGCACGGGGATTGCGCTCGCGAACCCGTGCCGTGATGCTTTCGACCGTCCGGGCTCGGTCCGCCTCATCCAGTAGGTCGATCTTGTTGATCGCGACCATCGTGCAGGCCGCGAACCTGGCCGGTGACTCGCGGTGCGTATCCACGGTTGCGAAGTACTCCGTCGCGTCGACGATGTCGACCACGCCGCCGAGTCGGGTATGGGCTGTCATCGCCTCGTGGAGAATTCTGACGAGGGCCGCCGGTTCCGCGACGCCGCTCGCCTCGACGACGATTGCATCGAGGCGGAGCCTTGGCTGAGCCAGGGTCGCGAAGGCTCGGTCCAAGCCGCCTGTATCGCTCATACAGCACAGGCAGCCTCCGGCAACTGACGCCGCTTCTTCTATCTGGCCTTCGACGAGCGCGGAGTCCACGTTGATGGAGCCGAAATCGTTGATGATCACTCCCAATCGTGCGCCGGGAGCGCGCAGCAGGTGATTGAGCACCGTCGTCTTACCGGCCCCGAGAAAACCTGTGAGTGCGATGACGGGGATTCTCGGATCCAGACCGATGCCATCCGGAGGAGAGGGTGGGGAACCGGTCATCGAGAGAGAATCCAGTGGGTCGAGTCGCCCAGCCTCGTCAGGGAAAGGCCGACCTCCTTTGCCTCGGCCCGGACTGTTTCGGGAGATGGGTGGCGATAGACGTACTCGGCGATATCCTCGACGAGGATGCGTTCGCCTTCGAGCGTCAAGTAGGTCATCTCCCAGCGCATCTGCTCATTGTCCAGTGGCCAGGCCTGTGCAATACCTCGATAGGACAGTTCGCCGATCTGAGCCACGCTGAATTCATAGGGCGCGACGCGCTGTGGGCGCTCGGGGTGCTGGAGATCGATGAGGGACTTGCCTCCCTCGGGGAGTCGAGCGGCGAGCTCGGCCAGCAGGGCTGCTCGCTCCGTGGGGTCGAAGTGGCCCAAGACGCCGAGGAGTAGCGCGCCGGCGACGTGTTCGGGCAGGGTGGCGGAGAAGAAGCTCTCGGGCTGGACCGTAACACGTGGGAACCACTCGGGATGAGCGGCGAGCTTTGAGAGCAGCAATGAGCGCATGGCGGAACTCGGCTCGAGGGCAAGCACGTGGGCATCCGGCAGATGCTCCAGCAGATACGCGGTATTCGATCCGGATCCGGCTCCGACGTCGAGGATCGGGCCGACGCCGACATCGATATGGGGGAGAAGGGACCCCAATGCTGCTATCTGTTCGTCTCGTGCCACCATCGCGAATAAATCGTATGCTGCGGCAGTCACCGCGTACGGATCGATCGGACTCGCTTGCGTCGGAGGTTGTTGCATCGTCGCACCTGATCTCTTGGACGTGAGGATTGAGCTTCAGTCATTTTATGATACTGATAATAATTATCAAAATGCGAGTTGAGATTCGCGGAAGGTCGATAGCCGATGGCCTAGCGAGTCTCGAATTCTCGTCTCCTCGATGGCTGGGGTGTAGGGCGAGTTGATCTCTTGGTCGGGAAGAGTCTCATCGTTGAATGCGATAGCGTCGCATTCCACTCGTCCCAGCACGATTACGAGTTTGATCGGGCGCAGGACACCCGATCCCGTGGGATGGGTTTCGATATGTGGAGGCTGAGTTACCGGCGGGTGCGGCACGAATGGGAGAGCACCTGTGAATCGGTCCTGACGATAATCAGAAGGCGAGGGCAGCGCCGCATGCCTGCTCCGCCTGAACCACCCATGCCGCCAGTGGTGCCAGTGAAGCTCGGGCAACTCTCGCAAACGGCTTCCCCACCCATTAGGCTGCGAAAGAAGCCATCCACACGCTCTTTCCAAGGAATGGAATGGTGTGGGTCCAAGCGTCGAGAGGGATTGGTCATGAGCGAGCTTCATGAACTCAGTGCGGTTCAGCAGCGGCAGATGCTGGAAGCAGGCGAGATTCAGCCCTCGGAGCTTGTGGCGCACTATCTCGATCGCATCGAGGCTCTCAATCCGCGAGTTCACGCTTTCACGACCGTTACGCCCGACGCCGCACTCGAACGTGCTGAGGCACTGGAACGAGGCGCGGCCATGGCCGAACCTCGCATCTCAGGAGCCTCGGATTCCTCCCTTCGTGCAACCTTGCCGCATTCGGTGAGCCGGACAGGCGATGAGACCATTGAGCCCACCAGGTCGGCAAGCGGCGCAAAACCGCCAACCCGCTTGGAAGCTCCCCTGTGGGGATTGCCGTTCGCGGACAAGGATCTGTCCGACCGTGCCGGAGTCGCCACCGGCTACGGGTCACGGGCCTTCGCCAATAACGTTCCGCTCTCGTCCTCTCCCGTGGTGGAGGATATGGACTCGGCCGGCGGTATCTCCCTTGGAAAGACCAATGTCCCGGAGTTCGGCTTTCCCGCCTATGCGGAGAATCGACTGCCGGAGGGCCATGCCCGTAACCCCTGGGATACCGATCGTGAACCGGGTGGGTCCTCGGCCGGCGCGGCAGTGGCGGTTGCTGCCCGCATGCTTCCCTTCGCCCCGGGCAACGATGGTGGCGGATCGGTGCGTATTCCGGCGGCTGCCTGTGGACTTGTGGGGCTGAAACCCTCGCGCGGCCGGGTGCCAGGTGCTTCCGGGATCGATTCCCTTGGGGGTCTCGCGGTCGGCGGACCACTGGCTCGCAGCGTCGCCGACGCGGCGCTACTGCTCGATGGCATGTGCCACGGCCCCGATCGCTTCGCGTTGCGGGCCCCGCGGCCGAATGTTCCCACAAGCGGCTCGTTCCTCGATGCTCTCGATGAGACGGTTGGACACCTGCGGATCGGGTGGAACACCTGGTCACCGTGGGCAAGCCAGTATCGGATCGAGATCGGCCACGAAGCCGAGGAAGCGCTGGATGGCACCATTCGACTGAGCGAAAAACTGGGGCACAGCATCGAACACATCGAACCCGCACCATTTCCCGAATACGTGGATGCCTTCCGTGCCATATGGATGGGAGGCGCAGCAGGGATGCCGCTTCCCGATGAAATGCTCGAGCATCTCGAGCCTCTTACCGGTTGGCTCATCCGCACCGGGCGCACGCGCCCGGCCGGTGATCTTCCGGCCGCGCTCGCGACGCTTGCCCGCTTCGAATCGCGGATCATCGCGGACTACTCCTCTTACGACATCGTCCTCACACCGATGCTTTCAACTCCGCCACCGCGCTTCGGATCGTTCGACGCGGCCGATGGCAATCGCAATTTCATCCAGCAATGCCAGTTCACCCCGTTCACCAGCTATGTCAATGTCGCGGGCCTTCCTGCGATATCTCTACCGGTTGCCCAGGGCTCGCTTCCGATGGCGGTGCAGACGATCGGGCGCCCGGGTGACGAGGTGACATTGCTGCGTTTTGCTGCCCAGCTGGAGGCAGAGCTGCGCTGGTTCGAACGGATTCCGCCTGTTGCGTGAACCGCCGTCTGAGACGCGCTTGAAAAGGATACGGGCGGGAAAGCCCACGTGGGAGAGACGGGCGGGAAAGCCCACGCGGGGGAGACGGACGCGCCAATGTGCGGGTTTTGCCTCGGCGTCGTTCCTCGCGGCAACGAAAGCCTAGACTATGGATCAGTGTGCCCGTATCTGAACGAAAGAGATAACCCTCCCACATGACTACCGAAACCAGCCCCTTCATTCGCCGCGCCGTTTTCATCGATGTGGACGGTACGCTCATGCGCGACGGTCGCTACATTCCAGCCTCAGCCATCGAGGCGATTCAAGCAGCGCGCCGCAATGGCCACCTCGTCTTTCTGAGTACAGGCCGCGCGATGCCTGAGCTGCACGGTCCGATTCTCGATATCGGTTTCGACGGAGCTGTGACTAACGGTGGCGGCTTCGCGAGTGTGGGCGACGAATTGATCCTTTCACGCGTGATGCCGGAGGAGATCGTTGTCCGTCTCGAGGAATTCTTCACCTCCCGAGGCGTCCACTGGTACCTACAGTCCTATGATCGCCTCTTCGCCAGCACCGGACTGCCCGAACTGATGCAGGGATATCTCAAACGAGATCAGGAACTGCATCTTGAGAAGGCGCGCGCTGCCGGGAAGTCGCCGGATGAGCTCGAGTTCTTCAGTGTTTCCGCAAAGGTTTTCAACGATCCGGATGAGCTCGACAGGACGGCCATAGCCAAGGCGGTACTTCTGAGTGACGATCCTGCGGCCATGGAGAGCGTCCTCTCCGATCTGGCGGACGAGTTCGCAGTTGTCGGCGGCACGATCCCGGTACCGCTCGGAGCTTCGGGCGAGGTCACAATGGAAGGCGTCAATAAGGGGGCGGCGATCCTCGAGCTGCTCGAATACGTCGGCGTGGACCCCGCGCACGCCATCGGTATCGGAGACAATTGGAACGACGTGGAGATGTTCGAGGTATGCGGGCTTTCGATCGCGATGGGGAACGCGGCGCCGGAGGTTCAGGCGCTCACCGACCAGGTGACCAGCTCTCTTGACGACGACGGCATCCACAACGCCTTCACTCGCAACGGCCTCATATAGCACGAGGGTAATTATGTATCCCGAGGGGTGAGCGTTCGTCTCCACGCCCACCCCTCGTGTCAGTTCGGCCCCGCCGCCGAAGCTGTCCGTGCGGCGACTGGAGGCCGAGTGAACATCGGAAGCTCCGCACAGCACCGCTCTTGATTCAGGAAAGCACCGTGTTCTCCAGCCGGGCGTAGCTGGCCTCCATGCCGTCCGTCATGCCGGTGGCAAGGATGGCGTCCCGCACCTCTGCATCCGGGTACGTGATGACTATGCTCAGGAGAGTCCCGCCTTCCACGGGCGTCAACGTCATCTCGTTGAGTGTGCTTGGGCCCTCGGTTCCGATCATCTGTTCGGTGGTGACCTCACGATGAGGGGCTGCGGACTCTACGAGCCGGCCGGCGAAGCCGAAACGGTCGGTGCCCTCGTCGGATTCCCATTCGTAGGTGTATCCGTCTCCCACCTTCTCCGCGATCTCGCACACCGGCATGGTCCAGCCGTCCGGCCCGAGCATCCACCGCCGCACCAGTTCGGGCTCGTGGTGAGCGCGCCATACCTGCTCGACATCGCCGCGAATGATACGGCTGATGCGCACCTTGGTGTCGCTGAGGATCTGGGCCTCGGTCCCGCGCCCTTGGGCAAAGGACGTGAGATCGGCGAGAACCTCGTCGATCTGTCCCATCGCCGCCTGGGTGCCCTCCAGCATGCCCATGGCCAGCAGTTCTTCGAGGTCCTTGGCCGAGTTGAAGTAGGTGGTCGTGGTCATCTTCGAGCCGGAGCCCGCCGCCTCGAAGCTGAAGACCATGCGCATGGAGGGCATCTCCGTGTTCGGAGTCCCATCGGGTAGGGCAAATCCGTCCCGTACCTCGAACGAACGCGGCGCGTCCACGGAGATGAACTCCCAGTAGCCTCCGGAGGTCTCGCCGTCCGGCCCGGTCATGTAGTAGTTCGAGAGTCCACCGGGGGCGAAGTCGTGCCGGGAGAATGTGGCCGGCCATCCGGGTGGGCCCCAGAATTTCTCAAGCTGACGGGGATCGGCATAGGCGTCCCAGAGTCGGCGAAGGGGAACGTTGAATTCTGCAGTGATCGTGAGGGTGACGGCCTCAAGATCCTTCTCGACATTGGTAATAGGCATGATGGGCCTTCCTGTGGTTTGTGGCCGGGCGATACGCCTGTAACGGGGCCTTCGTGCCGCGGCTGGCCATATCGCGCGAGGTCGTGTGATGGATTGGAGGGTGGATGTTAGAGCGGATCGTCCTCAAGCAATGCTTCGAGCCGTGAGACGCGCCCGCGCCAGATCTGTTCGTATGTGTGCAGAAGCTCTTGTACGTGTTGCAGTGTTGTCGGATTCGCGGACACAAGGCGCTCGCGGCCCTGCTGTTTCTTGATGATCAGTCCCGCTCCTTCCAAGACGGAGACATGTTTTTGCACTGCGGCGAATGACATCTCGTAATCCGCTGCCAGTCGTGACACATTCACCGGAGCCGAGAGCGTGCGGCGGATGATGTCGCGCCTGGTCGTATCGGCGAGGGCTCGGAAGATCCGATTCACCTCGTCGTCAGAGGGAGGGGCGAAGTCAACATGTTCTACAACCATTTGGTTGTAGGTTATGTTCACAACCGGCTCGAGTCAATAGCCCCGAGTGAAATTCAGGCGAACTGGGCACACGCGAAGTCGTGAAACTGTTGCCTCTTCCAGCTCGCCTTCCTATGCTCGGACCATGAGCACTTCGGAGAGCGATGACAGAACCGCAAACGGCATTAACGGCGCTGGAGACTACGCCAACCCGCACAAAGAACAGGAGTTGCGATCGGCACTCGAAGAGATCTGGCAGGATGAATCGCCCCAGACCGCCAGCTCCACCGATTTGGCGGACGAGGTAGACGGCCGTCTTGGTACGCGTCACCGCGGACGTGAGGATAAGGCAGCCGGCAAGGACTGACGTCTGCGGCGCACCGTACGCCAGTGCCAGACGATACCGCGAATGCGTCTCCCGGCGAGGGGACGTCAATCGCACGGTGGCGCGGTGTTGGGCAGCGCGCTAGGACTACCGGCGGGCTGTCATCCCCGCCAGAGGTCTTCGCCGTCCACTTCCAAGCCGCTGGCACGCATGCTCAGGTTGCGCGCCACCGAGATAGATGGTTGATTGGAAGGGGCGATGAAAGCGACGAAGCGTTCGATCCCCCTTGATCTCAACCACGCCCGCATCGTGACGGCGGCTTCCGAGGCGAAACCATTTCGCTGATGGCGAGGGTTGACCACCCAGGCGATTTCGGCGACGACGGCCTCTCCCTCACGTGTCAACGTCGCTTGCGTGAAACCGATCGCTTCGCCGGAGTCTCGGCGCCGGACGACCCAGTTCAGCCATCCCTGCCTGCCATCGGCGGAACGTCCCGTGACTTGCCGCGCATAGCGCTCTGTCAGTTCCTCGGTGGAGGGAGCGTGCCCACCGGTGTACCGATACAGGGCGGGCTCTTCCAGAACCTCGGCCATCTCTCCAGCATGCCGGATTGTCAACGGTTCCATTGACACGCGCCTGGACTCCAGGAGCTCAGCCGTGGGCCATTCGTTCATCGCGGTAAGTATACGTCTAGCTCGCCGCGCTACCCGTGGCCCCTCCTTCTGGAAGGTCTACTTCTTCTTACCCTCGTGTGTACGGCTCGCGATCTGCTCTGCATCTTTCTTCTCGAAGTGACGCTTGAGGAAGACTCCCACCAGGATCCAACTTCCGAGCGCTGTCACGATCCAGACGAGTATCGGGGCCAGCACCCAGCCCAGCCCGCTGATCCGCAGACCACCGGGGAAGAGGCTCGCCACCCACAGTGCGAGGAAAGTGGAGATCAGGCCGATGCCACCGAGCATCGCCGAGGCATACTTGCGCGCCATCTTGAGGACGAAAGGCGTGAGTAAGGACTGCGCCACGGTGAATATCAGCACCGCGAGGAGGAATCCTGCCACGTTGAGCGACACCCATTGGGAGAGGAAAACTCGTGCCAGCAGAAGGGCTATAGCTGAGGAAACGAGGTTCGTGGCGAAAGTGTAGAGAGAACGGATCATGGAATTCTCCTCGATACGGGACGGTGGCACCGGGTGACCGCCATCTGCGGCGGTCGAGGTCATGCGTCTAGATTAGTCCGATCGGCCCGCATTTGGTCCAGCCAACGGCAGTGCCACCCGGAACTCGGTGCCTCCACCCGCGGAGGCTACGGATACTTCTCCGCCATGAGCCTGCGCCACGGACCGGACGATCGATAGGCCGAGCCCTGTCGATCCTTCAGTGCCCGTTCTCACCGCATCGCCACGAACGAAGCGATCAAAAACCTTCCCGAGCAACTCGGGTGGAATTCCGGGGCCGTTGTCGGCAACGGTGAAGATCGCCTCGTGATCCGTGGCCCTCAGCCGAATGTTCACCTCTGTGCCGCCAGGGGTGTGTTTACGTGCATTGGACAGCAGATTGGCGAGTAATTGCGAGATCTGCGTGGCGTCACCCGCGATCAACACAGGTTCGTCGGGAATGTCGGCGTTCCACAGATGATCACGTCCGGCGGCGTTGGCGTCCATGACAGCATCGATCACCAGCTCCCCGAGGTCGAAAACGTGAGCATGCACATGTGCGGGGGAGGTGTCCGTAGCCTCCCGCTCGCGCCCCTTGCCTGCACGGCCGTGATCGCCCTGCGAACTCACCGTATCTTCCGAGGCATCGGGCTCCGCGGGTCCCACACCGGAGAGCTTGCCGGCCTCAGGATCTCCGCTGGCCTTTGCGCCGTTCGCTTCCTGAGTCACCTCCTGCTGGGCGGCGTCCAGCCGAGCAAGAAGAAGCAGGTTCTCCACCAGAGCGCTCATCCGTTCCGATTGTTCCAACACGCGCTGTAGCAGCTTCTGGCCGTTTTCCTGTAATGGTTCGGTCAGTTGAAGCATCTCAGCGTAGCCGCGCACCGAGGCCAGGGGAGTGCGCAGTTCGTGGGAGGCGTCCGCGACGAATGCCCGGAGTCTGTCCTCCGAGGCGGCGCGATCGGCCAGAGCCGAGTCGACGGAGTCGATCAGCTGATTGAGTGCGTAGCCGACGTCGCCCACCTCGTCGCGTGGCTGGGACAACTCGTCGTCGACCCGATACTGGTCCAACGCGACGTTGCCCGAGGACATCGGCACTTCCGAGACCCGAGCTGCGGCGCGTGACACCTGCCGCAGTGGCCGCAAGGACCTGCGGATCCACCACCACACTCCAAGACCGACAAGCAGCAGGGCCAGCGCGCAGCCGACGAGTTGAATGACGAGCAGCTGGCTCTTCGTGTGATCGCCTTCGGCGGTGCTGATCCCAAGCGTGAAGGTCTCGCCGTTTGGGAGCTGACCGCTTTGGACGAGGTAATCTCCAGAGCTCAACTCCACACCCGTCAATGTTTTCTCGTCCGCGGAGCGACCGGCGGAATCGACAGCCTGGCGCAGTCGTTCGGTGTCCGCGGCGGCGAGTGTCAAACGTTGCCCTGACGAGTCGATCTCGTTCGCGTAGACGATGGCCCCATCCGCCGTTTCCATGAGAACAACGGTTCCCACGGGCAGCCCCGGTGTGTTGATCGGGTTCTTCTGTTCGGTTCCGACGTCTGTCTCGGTTAGATTCTCGGGGGTCTCTTCCGCTCCTGTCGGCGTGTCCTGAGCTGCCGGAGGCGTATCTGTGAGGGATGGCGGCCGCAAGCTCGATCCTGGCCCTTCCTCACTCAGATCGGGTTCCGCGACGAAGCCCGAGGTGCGGCGCCAGGCTTCAGTGACGTTCTGCTCCAGCTGCGATTCCACGACGCGGCCCGCCACCGTCAGCGTAAAGGCGGCCAGGAGTACCAGGGAGAGCGCTACCAGCGACACCACTCCTGCCATGGTGCGCAGCGCGAGCGAGCGCCTCCGGATCGCCGTCTTTTCCGCAGGCGGCGCAGATGAATATCCTCCGGCTCCTCCCTTCGATGCACTCTTGCTCGCATCGGCTCCTGCTCCCGGCATACCGATCTCCTCTTGCCCGGTTTGCACGTGTTCTTCGCCTTCTTCGCCCATACGTTCAGGCCGGACGAATGACGTAGCCGACCCCGCGCACCGTGTGGATCATCGGATCACGTCCCGCGTCTATCTTCTTGCGCAGGTAAGAGATGTAAAGCTCCACGATGTTCGACTGCCCGGCGAAGTCGTACTGCCACACGTGGTCCAAGATCTGCGACTTTGAAAGAACGGCCCGTGCGTTCTCCATCAGGTAGCGCAGCAGTTCGAATTGGGTTGCCGTGAGATCGATGCTGTCGCCACCGCGGGTCACCTCGTGCGTCCGGATGTTCAGTAGCAGGTCGCCGACGACGACCTCGTCCGAGTCCTGCGCCACGATTCCGGAGCGCTGCACCAATCTATGCAACCGGATGAGCAGTTCCTCCATGGCGAAGGGCTTGGTCACGTAGTCATCCCCGCCCGCGGACAATCCCTCGATACGGTCGGAGACGGCATCCTTGGCCGTCAAGAACAGCGCGGGGATCTCGGGTTGGAAGGATCGGATCTTTGCCAATACTTCCAGGCCGTCGAATTCCGGGAGCATCCAGTCGAGTACCAGTACATCCGGAACGAAGGTGCGCGCCGCCTCGACGGCGGCTCGACCGGTGTGGGCCACCTGTACTTCCCACCCGCAGATCGTCAGGCCCATCGAGACCAGGTCCGCAAGCATCGGCTCGTCGTCGACGACCAGGGCACGCACCGCGGAGCCGTTCGGGTGCCGTAGGTCAGGGAGCTTGTCGCGCAGCTTGATGAGTTCGGGCCCGACTCCGAGCACGAGCGGCGAATTGGGCTCGGGCTGAGACGTGGGCTGGGAGGAAGACGCCATGGTCCCATTATGGTCCGTGGAGCGGGGTTGCGCTTGTGATGCGAGGGTGGAGAACAACATGTGGGTATCCCTGTCGATTCGGAGGCTGTGGGATGCGGGCGCCGGGCATCGGGAAGGCCCGGCGCCCACTGGGCTCCTATGGCCTCACGGCCTAGGAGACGACCTGGCCGGTCGATGACTCGTTCGTGGATGCGTCCGGGAGTGTCTCGTTCATTGAGCCGGGGCCCGCCGGAGGCTGCCCGCCCGTCCCCATTCCGCCCGCGGTGTAATCGCCGGCCGTGGTGATGACCAGCGCCGTCGCGTTGCTCAGGTCCGTCTGGTTCTCGGATTCCAACTGGTAGATCGTATATTGTTCCCCAGCCTGGATATCCGCCGAGGAGAAGACGACGTGCGCAACACTCTTGACCGTGGTGAAGGCGGTGACGATATTGCCCTCGGAATCGGCGATGGCCAGGGTCGAACCGGAGGCGACGCTGCTATTCAGCGCTGCGGCCAGCGAGGCCTGTTCGGAGGTGGTCTCCGGAGCCTGGGCCATACCCGAGCTGCCAGTGGACAGAAGGGTCCCGCCACTGATCTCGAATGCGCCAGCCACATCGATCGCGCCGTTGCCGTCATTCTCGGGCCCGTTGATCGTCATCGTTCCCCCGGTCATGCTGACCGAGCCGTTGGAATCGAGACCATCGCCGCCCGCGGTGACCTCGACGGTTCCACCGGTGATCGTGATCGCCTGATCGCCCGCCGCTTCCATTCCGCCGGGACCTCCTCCTTGCGCACTGGACTGGTCGTCCTGGCTGGACTGCTCACCGTCGTCGGCGGAGGCCTGTGCATCTGCGGTCCCGGACGTCGAGGATGCCGTGCCGTAGCCCCCGGAGGCATTGATGCCGTCGTCGTTCGCGACGAGATCGAGGTCTCCTCCCGCAAGGGTGATATCTGCCGCCTCGATGGCCTCCCCTGAGCGGGTCACATCGATGGTTCCGTCAACGATCGCGATGGCATTCACTGCCTTGATCGCGTCGTCATCGGTGGCCACCGTCAGGGTGCCGCCGAGAATGGAGAGCCAACCGCGATCCGCTTCCTCCTCGTTGTCCGATCCGAAGCCGGTGTCCACGCTGTTCACGTCCACATCGCCGGCGACCAGCACCAGATAGTCCTTGCCGATGATGCCGTCGTCTGCCGCCGTCACCGAGACGCTGGATCCGTCGATGACGAGCCCGTCCTTCGATTGGATGCCGTCCTCGTAGTTGCCGCTCACCGTCAGTGCTCCCATTCCGGTGATCGTGAGGTCGGCCTGGGAATAGAGTGCCGCGTTGGCCTCGGTGTCGATATCCGACTCGTCGGTGGGCCGGGAATCCGCGTCGGAGAGAGTGTTCTCGGATCCGTCCGCGAGTATCACGGTCACCTCATCAGCGGACGTGACGTTGAGGGCGGCTCCGGACGTGGATTCGATATCAGCGCCGTCCAGGATGATCTGCACCGCCGACTCGCTGGCGGAGGTGACCACGACCTGCCCGGTCAGAGATCCGGAGAGGCGGTACGTACCCGTTCCCGATATGGTGACGACGGCCTCGCCGCTGTCCTCCGTCACCGTCACGCCGGCCGCATCGGCTCCCGAAGCTGTCGCGGATGTGCCATCGAGAGAGATGTCTGTGACGTCCTGCTCGTCGTATTCGGCGTCATCCGAATCATAGTGAGTAGCCTCTGCCATCTCGTCGGTGGACGCGATGGCCACCGCAGTACTCGCCGTGGAGACGCTCTGGTTCGCGGCGCCGGAGGACGTATCGGTTTGCGCGTCATCCGCGTTGCTGCAACCGCTGAGGGCGAACATCCCGGCGCCCAGCGTGGCGAACACGGCGGCGGCAGCGCGACGGTAGCGGGCGCTGTCGATCAGATTGTAGAGACGAAGGGGTTTCATGAGATGTCCTTATCTTGGCTGGCGATTGTGTTGATGGCGACGGCGGGCTGCAGGTGCTGGCCGATCGTTCGCGACCATCTCTCCCGCGGCAGTTCTGGATGCAGGAGTGCGATTCCCGTGGCGTATTTGGAAGAGGGGAGGGGGCGATGGCCGTGCGCCCAGAGATGGCGGTCGGCGTAGGACGAGTGACCGGCGGATTTGGTCTCCACGATCACGCGATCACTCGTGCTGGCCAACGACCCGTCCGAAGTCGACCACCGTAGGTCCTGATCGAGGGTCAGGCGGATGTTGGGTCCCGGTAGATGAATGGTCGTACGGCGATAGCGCGTCTCCAACGAGGGCGCCAGGCCGGAAACCTGGGAGCTGTGCCGGCTGGAGTTCGGTGCCGGGCAGTATTCGGGCGAGAAGGCGCCGGACGTCGAGTATCCGCCCGCGAGGCATCTCTCGATGAACCCCCTGCCCGATGGCGGCACCGCATCGAGATCGAAGGGCGGCGCGCTCTGCGACCAGGGAATCCGGTTCTTGACGGTGTGCCCGCTCGCGGACTTCGTCTTCACCTCGAGAAAGGTCTGCCCGCTGTCGTGGTAGGTACGTATGCGGACCTTGAAACGATGACGATTCCTCTGCAGTGCCATCCAATAGCAGTCCAGCGCCCCGGTGTCGAAATACGTCGAGTCGTAGTGGCACGAGCGCATTCCATGGATTTCCAGCACCCGTGCATCGTCCGCGCCGGTGAGCCAACGAAGGAACCGTGCAGCCTCGTGCGTCGTCAGGATGTATTTGCGGTCGCGCCTGATCTGCAAAGAGGCACGGGCGTTGAGCTCGGTCAGGCTGATGGGAGCCAGCTCCAGCGCCGCCAGGTCCAGCTCCGTGGCCTTGGAGGAAGGAACGCGGTACCCGCCAAGCGACGTGGACAGCTGAGTCGTCCTGTGCGATGTCACCGTCATAGCGCACCGGCCATGCTCGTGTGGGCCTCGCCAACCTCGGACCTGCTCGGCACGGGTCGGGTAGAGCCAACCTCGGAAGGCGGCTGCTTCCCGTGGGTCGACGTATCCCTGCGAACCCGGTAGGTGACGTCCACGATGGTCTTGTCCAATACCAGATCGGTGAGCACGACGGTGACCTGCGTGATGTCCGCGTCGAGAAGTGTTGACAGATGGGTTGTCAGCTCCGTCTCGCTTGCTATCGCCCGGTCGAGGATGATGCGTTGGCGCCGCGAGGCGGCCATGAAACGAGGGTGATCCACGATTGCCAGAATGATCACCGGGAAAGCCATCAGGGTGGCGGTCAGCCACACCTCGCCCATCCCCACTCCGGCGATCAGGCCCATGGCCAGCGAGGAGAAGAAGTAGGCGACGTCGTGCTGTTCCAGCTCCGTCGAGCGCAGTCGGATGATCGACAGCACGCCGAACAATCCCAGGCCTACGCCGAGCGATGCCGTCGACGAAATATTGATGAGTGCGGAGGCGACCACGAGAACGCCCACGTTTGCGCCGATGAAGGACACGACGAGGTCCTTGCGTCCGTGCCTGCGGCGGTAGAGCACAAGGACCAGAACCGAGATGAGAAGCGTGTCAGCGGCGACGAGAGTCCAGTTCATAAGGGTTTTCCTTTCCGTTGTCTCAACTCTCGACGGCGTTCCTGTGCCGAAACTGTGCGGGAAACAAGTGACGGATATGAGTTTGCGAATCGAGGCGTGAGGTGGGGCACATGGGCCGATAGAATGATGGCGGATCGTCATGACCGCCGATTTTCTGCCAGCCGAGGAGCACGATCATGACCGGAAGAAGATTGCGGACGACGACGGCGCTGCTCGCCGTCGCGTTCGTGGGTGCTTGCGCCGGCGAGCCCACTGGGTCCAGCCCGACGGATGGGTCCAATGCGGGAACCGGCTTCCCTGGCCCGGAGGCAGTGAGCGAGATCGCCAGCGGGCTCGATGCGCCGTGGTCGGTGGCGTTCCACGAGGATGCCGTGCTCGTCAGCGAGCGTGACTCGGCCAGGATCCTCGAAGTGAGGGAAGGCGAGTTGACAAGCGTCGCCACCATTGACGGGGTCGAAACCGGTGGGGAGGGAGGCCTGTTGGGCCTAGCGGCCCACGAATCCCAGCTGTACGTCTACTACACGACCGCCGCCGGCAACCGGATCGATCGCTTCGAGATAACGGGGCAGCCGGGCGGCCTCGAACTGGAGAACCGCGAGACGATCCTGGAAGATCTGCCCTCCGCCCGCTACCACAACGGAGGCCGGATCGCCTTCGGCCCCGATGGAATGCTTTATGCGACGGTGGGAGACGCGGGCGACACCGCCGCCGCTCAAGATGTCGAATCGCAGGCGGGAAAGATCTTGCGCATGACGCCGGAGGGTGACGTCCCCGAGGACAATCCGTTCGCCGATTCCCTGGTGTACAGCTACGGTCACCGCAATCCGCAGGGATTGGGGTGGGATGGCGAGGGAACCATGTACGCGAGCGAGTTCGGCCAGGATACCTGGGACGAACTCAACGTGATCGAGGCGGGCGGCAACTACGGCTGGCCGGAAGTCGAAGGAGCCGGTGAGCGCGAGGGCTTCATCGACCCCGTCCAGCAGTGGAGCACCTCAAAGGCGAGTCCCAGCGGGATTGCGGTAACCAGCGACGACATATTCATCGCCAACCTCCGCGGTGAGAGGTTACGGCGGGTGCCGCTCGACGACCTCGCGTCCTCCACAGAGTATCTCGAAGGCGAGTACGGGAGGCTGCGCGACGCCGTCGTCGCTCCCGATGGATCGTTGTGGCTGGTCACCAACAACACTGATGGGCGCGGGGATCCGAGGGGCGACGACGATCGGATTCTCCGGATCGACCTCGGGGACATGTAGGGCTCAGCCGCGAAGCCGTTGGCCTGCGAAGGGGAGAGCGATAGGAGGAAGCTGCGACCCGCACCTGACCGCCGTCGCCGGATCGCCAAAGGCAAAGCTCCGCGGGATCGCTAGAGGCGGGCACCTTCCCACTCCTGCCGCAGAGACCTCGTTGCGCGCTCCGGGTCGGCGGCTGCGCACACCGCCGAGATCACGGCCACTCCGGCGCCGCCCGCCCGCCTGATGGCTGCGACATCTCCCCTGCCTATCCCTCCGATCGCCACGCAGGGAAACGGCGTGGACGCCGCCAACGTGGAGAAACCGCGCACGCCGAGTGCGGGAGGGTGATCGGGCTTGCTGGCAGTGGCTCGGATGACACCCACCCCGAGGTAATCCACGGTCCCGGTTGCCAATCGTTCTGCCTCGGCCAGGTGACGAGGGGTGTTCGCGGTCAGACCCACTATCGCCTCCGGCCCCAGCAGATTCCTGGCGCGCAGAGCCGAGCCGTCCCGCTGCCCCACATGCACGCCGTGCACTGGAATCCCACGTGCCCGGGCGATGATCGCCAGATCGACATGGTCGTTGACGAGAAGAAGGGCGCGGCCCGCGATCGCCTGAGCAACCTGCTCCAATTCGCGCAGCTGGGAACGGGAATCGGCTGTCTTATCGCGATACTGGATGGTTGTGGCGCCTCCTTCGACGGCCGCAGCCACCGTGTTGGAGAGCCCCCGCCGCGAGCACATCGCGGCATCGGTCACCACATAGATCGACAGGTCCATCACTTCTCCTCCGGATCTCGGACGGAAAAGCTCTTCAGCAGGGCTCCGGCGACGACGTCGGCGCCCGTCGAGTTGTGCAACTCGTCCAGGAAGAGGGGAAGAAACGTGCCCGGTCCCGCGGCGGTTGCCGCCGCTCGTTCGGCCGCGACCCCGTAGAAGACATGGGCCGCGCTGACCGCATCCCGCACGCTGTGGCCGCCCCGTGCACCGATGAAGGCGGCAATGACCGCTCCCAACGCGCAGCCCGCTCCCGTGACACGCGTCAAGAACTCGTGCCCGTTGCCCACGGTGGTGGCGAGTTCGCCGTCGGTGATGAAATCCTGCGGGCCGGATACCGCCACAATGGCTTCGGTGCGGCGCGAGAGTTCGATCGCGGCCGGTATGGCAGCGTCGGTGGCGTCGGCGGAATCGACGCCGCGCCCGCCGCCACCGGAACCCGCTAGCGCGAGAATCTCGGAGGCGTTCCCGCGAATGACGGTCGGATGGGAGTCGAGAAGTTCGAAGGCCAGCGCGGTGCGGACCGGCAACGCTCCGATGGCCACCGGATCCAGCACCCACGGAGTTCCCGCAGCGTGCGCCGCCCGTGCCGCCTCGCGCATCGCCTTGCGGTGTTCGGGATCGGGAGTTCCCAGATTGATGAGGACGCCGTCGGCGACCGCCGCGAAGGCTCCCGCCTCCCCAACGATGTCCACCATCGCCGGTGCGGCTCCCAGGGCAAGC
This sequence comes from Actinomycetaceae bacterium L2_0104, assembly GCA_047501485.1. GTDB lineage: Bacteria > Actinomycetota > Actinomycetes > Actinomycetales > Actinomycetaceae > Ancrocorticia. The sequence continues at coordinate 956,247 of JAZDRN010000001.1, forward strand.
AAGACGTTAGCCGTCATATTGGTGACGACGCTGTTGGTCACGCTCTGAACAAGTGGAGAGTCAGTTCGGACGGCGGTGAGTAATTGGCCGGGCTGCAACATGGGCGAGACACCTTTCGGTTGCGGCGAAGGTGCGTGTGCGCTTCTCGACCACCGCGGGGCGGTGTCGGTTCCCGGGCCTGCCGCCCGGAATATCAAGATCGAGCGACGCTTGACATCCCTTCGCCAGTGCTAACTGGATCAGGTTCGACGGGTATGCTCTCAGCCGCCTGCGGCGGCACCCCGTGTCGTTAAGAAATCCTACTACGCGGGGACCCCGCCCCGGTGCCGTTCGGGTCCCGAGGTGGAAATCGTCGCGAAGCCTTGATGGAATGGTCACGGATTAAGGAGTGGACATGGCAATGAACTGGAGGCGAAAACGCAGGCTGAAGAAGGTGAAGCCGGGTGATGGCAGCGCGCTCGGTCGCTATCGACTGTGGCAACTGCTCTCTCGCACCCTGTTCTACATAGATCTGCCCAGGCCGGCGCAGCCGGCGCCGGGTTCCGCTGCCGGGGCACCGAGACCCATGCCCCCCGGCCCAGGAAACGTCGAAACAGTGCCGGGAGACGAAAGCCCGGGTGTTCCCCATTCCTACGCCGTCGATGTCCACTTCTTCGCCGACGATATCGGGGATTACTCGCTGGATGCGGCCCTCGATGGAGTCGGCGATCTCCTCGGGCTCTCGAAGAAGTCAGAGGAGGGAAATGAGGCTCGAAAGAACGCGGAAGGCAAGAGGAAGCCCCAGGCCCCGGCCGCGCTCTACCGCGATGGCGAACAGATCCTTCGCTCGAACCTGCCCGCCGTATTCCGGGTCCCCGAGGGAGTGATCGAGGTAGAGGCGTCGCTCTATGGACTGAGCCGCATGCACTATGTTCGCGACGACGGCGCCGAGTACGTGCTGCAACCCGACCGCCGCACGGCCGAGGGGCTCCGCGCGAGGTTCGGCAGGAGATTCCCTGGGCTCAACAAGGTTATCGGGGCTGTCGCCATCCTGATTCTCCTGGTCGGATTGGCGGTGGCGATACCGCAGGTCGTGGAGCTCATCACCGGGATAGAGTTCGTCGCCGAACGAGTGGGCAGCTTCACCTCGCCGATCAAGCTGCCCGACTGGGTGAACACCACGCTCCTGGTCGCAGGAATCGTGGCGGCGCTCGAGAGGGCGTTGACCCTGCGCAATCACTGGCTCATCGACATGGACACCACCTGGTGGTCCTTCGGATAGCCTTCGGCCACTGTCTCCCGCCCCGGCACCAGGACTTCTCCCGTCGCGGAGGCCGCACTCTTCCGCGCCAAGATGAAACCCCTTGAGCACGCCCACCCGTTGCTTGAAGATTGAAGGGCAGGCGCGGCTCCGGGCCACCAGAGCTCGACCGCGAGGGCAGCGGGTTATGCGAGCCGCTTGGCGCCCCGCTGAAAACAAGGGAGTTTCTCATGGCAACTATTGGACTGATCGGCGCAGGAAACATCGGAAGCACGGTCGCACGGCTCGCTGTATCGGCGGGTCATAACGTGGTTCTCTCCAATCGGCGCGGGCCCGAGGTATTGCAGCCCCTGCTCGAAGAGCTGGGGGAGAAGGCGAGTGCTGCGACGCCGCAGGAAGCCGCCGAAGCCGGCGACATCGTGGTGGTGACGGTCCCGCTGAACCAGTACCGCGACGTTCCCGTGGCTCCGCTACGGGGCAAGATCGTCATCGACACCAACAATTACTACCCCGGCCGGGATGGGAATATTCCAGAGCTGGATGCCGAGGAGACGACCACCAGTGAGCTGCTCCAAGCTCACCTGCCCGAGTCCAAAGTGGTCAAGGGCTTCAACAACATCAGCTTCCGTGACCTGGGGGCGCTGGCGCGGCCGGCGGGAGCCCCGGACCGTTCCGCTCTGCCGATCGCCGGAGACGATCAGGAGGCCAAGCAGCGGGTGATCGATTTCTTCGACGAGATCGGATACGACGCCCTGGATGCGGGCCCGCTCGCCGAGGGATGGCGTTTCCAGCGCGACCTGACGGCCTATGTGAAGCCCTACATGGGCGCCGGAGAATTCACGGGCGCGGATTACTCAAGTACTCCCGCGGGCAAAGAGCAGGTATCGGAGGCGCTCGTTCAGGCCAAGCGCTACCGCGATATGTAGGCGTCGCTCGATTGGATATCGGTTGGGTGGGGCGTCAGCCTAGTCGAAATAGGCGGGGCCGGGGTTGCGCCAGTGCTCTTGCAACAGCGCGATCTGCGCGGGCAGCACGCGCGACACCGAGAGTTCGGGCAGATCGTCGACGGCGAACCATCCGATGCCGTTGGTCTCGTTGCTCGTGTAGTTCAGGTCCACCCGGCCCACCGGCTCGCAGACGAAGAACAGTTTATAGATGTGGTGGTCCATCGGGGGCCGGTGAGGCCATCTCTCGCGGTCGACGACGGCCGCGAGGTGAGCCGCTTTCACGGCCAGCCCGGCTTCCTCCCTCACTTCGCGTTCGACGGCGGCGCCGGGAGATTCCAGGATGTCGCACCAACCGCCCGGCAGTGTCCAGCGCCCCTCGTCGAGCACCTCGCGAACGAGGAGCACCTTGCCATCGTCGTCGAACACGGCTCCGCGCACATCGACCTTGGGAGTGGTGTATCCGGCCACGGAGGCGACCTTTTCGTCATAGGCGGGCAACGGTTCGGCGGAGACCAGCTCCATGAGTTTGCGGGCGAGCTCGCCGACCCGGTGGAATCTCTCGATATCGAATTGATCCTCGCCGTACCAGAGGCCGGCCTCGGATAGGGCGGTCAGCTCCATGGAGGCCCGGCGGATTCTTTCGCCGCCCGAGTAGGCGTTCTCGTGCGAACGTTCGGCTCGGGCACCTGACGTGTCGTGGGAAGTCATACCTCGAGCTTAGCGATTGACGCCAGGCGCTGTTTCACGTTGCCCCGGCAGATGAAACCCTGCGGCAGATGAAACCCGCCGCCGAATGGAACTATTCTAGTCAAGTAAAGATATTCCCAAGCTTTGTGCGCATATTTCTTTGCATATATCCCGGTGAGGTGCATAGGTGCTGGTCAGCCCGATAGGTTGGGGGAGTAAACTAAATAACACTCGTCTGTTAGATGGAGTTCAACGATGAATGCCCAGGCTCTCACCGCCTCGCACAATCCAGCCGTGGTAAACGGACCGAATCGCCGTTCATTCCTCAAGTGGTCCGGAATCGCCGGGGGCGCCGCTACGCTTGTAGCCTGCGGCAGTTCGAAGGAAGAACGAGGTTCGGCCACTGCAGGCCCTGCCGATGGCCTGGCCGAAGCCGACGCCACGATCTGGAGCGCCTGCACCGTCAATTGCGGATCGCGCTGCCCGCTCAGGCTCCAGGTCAAGGACGGCGTCGTCGTCCGCATCCTTCCGGACAACACGGGTGACGACTCCCAGTTCCAGAACCACACCATCAGGGCGTGCGTCCGGGGCCGCTCGATCCGCGAGAAGATATATTCGCCGCACCGAATCAAGAAACCGCTCAAGCGCAAGGCGGGCACCAAGCGCGGCGACGGCGAATACGAGGAGATCAGCTGGGAGCAGGCTTTCGACGAGATCGCGCAGGCGATGCGCCGTACCATCGAGACGCACGGAAACGAGGCGCTCTACGCCAATAACGGTACGGGGACCACCGGCGGCAACATGCTGCACAGGCGGCTGCTGTGGCGCTTCTTCGATGCCGCGGGAGGCAGTCTGCAACCGCTGCGAAACTATTCCAACGCCGCCTTCCTCATCGCCGCGAAGTACCACTACGGAGGAGCCGGAAGCTCGAACTCCACCGTCGATGGCCAGAACTCCAAGCTGCAGGTGATGTTCGGACTCAACCAGATCGAGACGCGCATGTCCGGCGGGGGAGAGCTGTACAACCTGCAACATATCCGCAAGGAAAAGGGCATCAGGACGATCGTCATCGACCCGCGCTACTCCGAGACCGCCTTGACGATCGGGGACCAGTGGATTGCCATCCGCCCGGGGACCGACGCCGCCCTCGTGGCCGGTCTCGTCCACGTCATGATCGCCGAGAATCTTCACGATCAGGATTTCCTCGATACCTACTGCGTCGGGTTCGACGACGCCCACCTGCCGGAGGGGGCGCCCGCGGGATCCTCATATCGTGCCTACGTCGAGGGCAAGGGCCCGGATGGGATCGCCAAGACCCCGCAGTGGGCGGCAGATATCACCGGCGTGCCCGCCGAGACGATCGTGGAGCTGGCGCGGGAGATAGCCTCGGCCAAGCCGTGCGCCATTACGGCGGGCTGGGGCATGCAGCGCCGGGCGAACGGCGAGAACCAGTCGCGGGCGGTGTTCACACTGGCGGCTGTCACCGGAAACGTCGGGATCTCCGGCGGCGGGACGGGCGGCTGGACCAGTTCGTATGCCATGCCCCTGCCGACGTTTCCCGAATTGGAGAAGCCGGTCACGGTGGGCATCCCGGTGTTCAAGTGGTCGGACGCCGTCGACCGCGGCCCCGAACTCACGGCGCTCAAGGACGGTGTGGAGGGAGCCGAGAAACTCAATGTGGGCATCAAGTTCATGATCAGCTACGCGGCGAACACCATCATGAACCAGCATGCCGATCCTGCCCGGATCCGCGAGATCCTCGCCGACGAATCGAAGTTGGAGACCCTCGTCATCATCGATACGCTGATGACGGCATCGGCGAAGATGGGGGATTACATCCTGCCCGATGCCATGAGCGTGGAGCAGCCCGACCTGGTGAAGAACGAGGATTCCGGTGAGATGGGCTACGCCATATACGCGCAGAAGGCGATCGATCCGCCGGGGGACGCCAAACCGGTCTACGAGATCCTGTCCGAGATCCTCACGAGGGTGGATGAGAAGGCGGTGGAGCGCTTCACCGAGGGACGTACCCAGGCCGAATGGGTCTCTCACATGTACAACGAGGGCCGAGCCGAGAACCCCGAGTTCCCGAGCGAACAGGAGTTCGCGCGGCGCGGTGTCATCAGGCAGAAGAACCCCGCCGGTTTCACCGTGGCTCTGAAGGACTTCCGCGAGGACCCGGAAGCCAACCCGCTGGCCACGCCCTCGGGCAAGATCGAGATCTTCTCCGAGGCGCTGGCGGAGATGGCGCGGACGTGGCAATTCGACTCCGAGGTGACGGGCGATCGCATCACGGCGGTCCCGGAATACGTGGAATCGTGGGAGGGCCCGGAGGAAGCCGCGCATTCGGACGAGTATCCGCTGCTGTGCATCAACCATCACACGAAGGGACGGACGCATTCCAGCTATTGGGAGCAGCCGTGGATCATGGAGGCTCACCCCCAGCACGTGTGGATCAATCCTTTGGATGCCGAGGATAGGGGTATCGCCACCGACGATCCGATTCGAGTCGATGGCAAGCGCGGCGCCCTGAGGTCAATCGCGTTCGTCACCGAACGTATCGCACCCGGTGTCATCTCCGTTCCGCAGGGGGCCTGGTACACACCGGATGCGGATGGGGTCGACGACGGCGCCTGCGCCTCCACGCTCGCCAGCCTCACGTCCACCCCGATCGCCAAGGGCAACACGCAGCAGCAGATCATCGCCCAGGTGACGAAACTGTAGTCGGGCGTCAGGGAGCTTCGCGAGAGGTTCAGCTCACGCGGGCCAGCACCTCGGTGTTGGGAATGAGGAAAAAGGCGTCGGGATAAGCGCCCCACGTGCGCCACGCGCCCGCGATGGCGGTGATCTCGCCATCGGAGGCGCCCAGTTGACCGGCCTGGGTGCGGAATGCCGGTCCGTCAACGCGCTGGGCCTGGCTTTCGCCCCGGGCAAGGCAGTCCTCCACGGTGGCGTAGCAGAAGTTCGAGCTGGTTATCGTCATATCGGTGAGACCCGCCGCCCGCGCCCAGGAACGCAGATGGCGGCCCGCGTCAGGATCGGCCTGGTTCCCGTGGGCGATCGCGCGGTAGAGCGAACGCCAGTGCTCCAGCTCGGGCAGGTCGGGGTACCAGGAGATCGCGGCGTAGTCGGCATCGCGTACCGCGATGAGCCCGCCGGGCTTGCAGACGCGCCTCATCTCGCCCAGTGCCCGCACCGGGTCCGAGAGATGTTGCAGCACCTGGTGGGCGTGGACCACATCGAAGGCGCCGTTCTGGAAGGGGAGCTCCATGACATCGGCGTGGAGGAACCGGGTGCGCTCGTCGCCACGATCCCGTGCATACTGGGAGGCAGCCACGATCGGCGGCTCGGTGTTCTCGATCCCCACCACCTCGCCGGGGGCCACTGCCTCGGCAAGGTCCAGCGTGATGGTTCCGGGGCCAGAGCCGACGTCGAGCAGACTCATCCCCGGCCGCAGATGTGGCAGGAGGTAAGCAGCGCAGGTCGCGGCGGTGCGCTGGGCGTGGGAAGCCAGCACCGCCTTCTCGTGCCCGTGGGTGTAGCGGATGGGACGATGCATCGCGGTCTGCTCGGAGGCGGGGCCGGAGGTGTGCTGCGTGGACATGGGCCGATCCTAAACCCGCGCGTGGATTCCGTGTGAACGCGTTCGCGGATGGTATATGAGCGATACGTCGCCGTAACGTCGGTGAAATCCATGAATGCGACCATTCTTCCATGGAGTCGCTGTTCAACGGATATATGAGCCGGAGCGTCCCGACTCGCCGAAAGGGTGAGCCCTGGGACGAATTATTCCCCGCGGGGGTGGTTCCGAGCGGCGACGCCGTGCGCGAACCGTATCGCGATATGTATCCCGTTCTCGCGCGGCTGGACGACGAAGAACTGCGCGCTCGCACCGATGCCCTTGCCAAGTCGTATCTTGCTCAGGGCGTCACGTTCGACTTCGCGGGAGAGGAACGGCCCTTCCCCTTGGATGTCTTCCCACGGGTGATCTCAGCCAATGACTGGTCCTACCTCGAGTCGGGAGTGGCGCAACGCGTCAGGGCACTTGAGGCATTTCTGGCCGATGTCTATGGACCTATGCAGGCCGTCAAGGAAGGCGTCGTTGCCGCCTCCATCATCAGTTCCTCGAAGCACTTCCATCGCCAGACCGCCGGGATAGTCGGAGCCAACGGAGTGCGCATCCATGTGGCGGGAATCGATGTCATTCGTGATGAACAGGGTATCTTCCGGGTACTGGAGGATAATGTTCGCGTTCCTAGCGGCGTGAGTTATGTGCTCTCCAACCGGCAGGTCATGGCGCAGACGCTGCCCGAGCTTTTCACGAGCATGCCGGTCAGGCCCGTGGGCGACTATCCAGCTCAGTTGCTGCAAGCCCTGTGCGCCGCGGCACCGAAGAACGTGGCAGATCCGACGGTGGTTGTCCTGACCCCTGGAGTTTTCAATTCGGCCTACTTCGAGCATACGTTGCTGGCTCGCATGATGGGCGTCGAACTGGTAGAGGGACGCGATCTCTTCTGCTCGGGCGGGTACGTGTGGATGCACACCACCGAGGGCTCGACGCGCGTGGATGTCATCTACCGCAGGGTCGACGACGAATTCCTGGACCCGCAGCAGTTCCGCCCAGACTCCGTGCTGGGAGCTCCCGGACTGATGCTGGCGGCGCGTCTGGGCAATGTGACTGTCGCCAATGGCGTCGGCAATGGAATCGCCGATGACAAGCTCGTCTACACCTATGTCCCCACGCTGATCCGATACTACCTGGGGGAGGAACCGATCCTGCCCAACGTGGATACGTGGCGACTTCAGGAACCGGCGGCATTGGCCGAAGTGCTCGACCGGCTCGACGAGCTGGTGGTCAAGCCGGTGGACGGCTCAGGTGGCAAAGGCATCGTCGTCGGCCCCGACGCATCCCGGTCCCAGCTCAACGCACTACGGAATGCCCTGTTGAAGGATCCGCGAGGGTGGATCGCGCAACCAGTGGTCCAGCTTTCCACGATCCCGACCCTGGTCGAGGATGGTTTCCGTCCCCGACATGCTGACCTGCGACCGTTCGCCGTCAACAATGGTGAGGACGTCTGGGTGCTCCCTGGCGGCCTGACCCGTGTGGCTTTACCGGAGGGGCAGCTAGTTGTACTTCCCCGTGACGTTGTGTACGCGTTGTGAGGGGGTTTGGCCGTCGATGCCGGTGTGGGGTCGGTGGTGATTATAGTGGTGCAGCCAGGCCGTGTAGGCGGTTTCGCGTTCACTCTCGCTGGCGTAGGGCTTCGCGTAGGCCCATTCTGCCGCGAGGGTGCGGTTGAAGCGTTCGACCTTCCCGTTGGTCTGCGGCCGGTAGGGCTTGGTCCGTTTATGCTTCACGTCCTGCCCGAGGGCGGTGGTGAAAGCGTGGGAGCGGTAGCAGGCACCGTTATCCGTCATCACCGCAGTCACCGTGACACCGAGGTTCTGGAAGAACGCGTTCGCGCGGGCCCAAAAACCCGCCGCGGTCTGGCTGCGTTCATCATCAAGGATTTCGGAGTAGGCGACCCTGGAGTGATCGTCCACGGCGTGATGCAGGTACCGGTAGCCACGCGACCCCGCCGCCCCGGCGCGTGTGGCTCGTCCTCGCGCGACCCCGGCCGCGCGGTCTTGAGCGGACCCTTTCCCATAGGCCCGCCAACCGCCACCGTCAGGGATACGGCCTTGTTTCTTGATGTCCACGTGCACCAACCGGCCCGGTGCGGCGGCCTCGTAGCGTTTCGGGGCAGGCTTGCGGACCGGGAGTCCGGTGGCCTGGTCAAGGTTCACCAGGCGCGGCATCCCATACCGGGCCAACACCCGGCCCACCGTGGAGCGGGCAAGGTGCAGGTGGTAGGCGATCCGGTGTGGCCCCCACCGGCGGGTGTGTCGCAGCGCGATGATCCGGTGCTCCGCCCTGCGTGACAGCCGGTTCGGCGACGAGACCGGCCTCGAGCTGCGGTCAGTGAGCGGCTGGGCGACCCGGTACCGGTCCGCCCAGCGTTTCGCTGTCGCTGGTGAGCACTGGAACCGTTCCGCAGCCCGGCGTAGCGACCACCCCTCCTCGACGATCAGGACAGCAAGACGACGACGCCCTTCCGGTGTCAAAGGTGCGTTAGCGTGGGACACGAAGACCTCCGTGGTGAAGATGTTGAGTCTGGTAACCCACATCCTGCCCGGAGGTCTTCACCTACCCCAACCGTTCACAACCTCCCAAGGAAGTACAGCTA
>JAZDRN010000001.1:965357-1191363 GCA_047501485.1 Actinomycetaceae bacterium L2_0104
GTCAAAGGTGCGTTAGCGTGGGACACGAAGACCTCCGTGGTGAAGATGTTGAGTCTGGTAACCCACATCCTGCCCGGAGGTCTTCACCTACCCCAACCGTTCACAACCTCCCAAGGAAGTACAGCTAGTGGTCAATTCCAGTCAAGGTGGTGGATCGAAGGACACCTGGGTTCTGGACGACTCGCCTCAACGCCATTCTCGTTTCTCAGCTGACAGATCGCTGGCTGGTGGAGCCCTCCCTACGGGAGTGCATGGAAGCGGTTATGCGCTGAATGCCGCCAATGGTGGATTCAGTATTGGGAAAGGCGAGAAGCAGAACGACCGCGATCTCTACAGACCTTTGCGTACGTCGCCCGCGGACGAGGACATCAACGCGCGACACCACCAGCAACAGCAGCAACAACAGCAGGACTGAGGTGAAGAGATGCTGAGCCGAATCGCCGAGGCGTTATTCTGGATCGGACGATACGTCGAGAGGAGCGGAGGGACCGCACGCATCCTGGATGTCCATCTCCAACTCCTCCTCGAGGATCCATGGGTGGACGAGGATACGGCATGTCGGTCCCTGCTAGCCGTTATGGGGACCACGGCGCCGGATGGTCTCGTCTCCCGCGGAGAAGTGCTGCGCCAGCTCGGACTCAACCATGAGAATCCGGCGTCGATCGCGCATTCGGTTTCTGCCGCGAGAGAAAACGCCAGGCGTGCTCGCGAGATCATCTCGACCGATCTTTGGGAGACTCTGAATGAAACCAATGCGCGCCTGCCCGTACGTGTGTCGATGAACAAGACCCACCTGTTCTTCAGCTGGGTGAGAGATCGATCCGCATTGGTCTTCGGCGTTGCGGATTCCTCCATGAGCAGAGATGAAGCGTGGCAGTTCTTCTCGCTCGGAAGGGCCCTTGAGAGAGCGGACATGACTGCGCGACTTCTAACCACGAGGTCCTTGACTGAGGGTGGCGGACCAAGCTGGACCACGTTGCTCCGATCATGTGGAGCCTATGAGTCTCATCTGCGCAGTCAGCATACGGTTCCCACCGGAAACACAGCCGTGGAGTTCCTCCTGGTGGATCGGCTTTTCCCACGTTCTGTGCTTGCCAGCGTCCTGACTGCGGAGGAATGCCTTCGTGGAATTGATCCGCTTGGCGGCATGGGAACCCCCAGTCCTGCTCATCAGGTCCTGGGCAGGATTCGCTCGGAACTGCAATACCACCCTATTGCCGCGACGGTCGAACGACTTTCGGAAAGCATGGACAACGTGCAGGAGGCCTTGTCCGCGGCGAGCGATGCCATAAGGGAACGATACTTTCCGTCGAGCGCGATGCCGGTGTGGATCGGGGAGAAGGTATGAGTCGCATCAAAGTGGTACATGTGACGGAATTGAAGTATTCCGAAGAGGCGACAGCCTCGTACAACGAGGTCCGGATGCTGCCGCCTACTCGTGAGGGCCAGTTCGTCATGCAGGCGAGTCTGGATATCTCGCCGGGAGCCACCCAGCACACATACGAGGACTTCTGGGGATCGTCGGTCTGCGCATTCGAGATACTGACCCCTCATGATGAACTCCGGGTGACGGCGACTAGCGTGATAGACGTACGTCCCAGCCCTTCCAGACCGGTGGAATTCTCATGGGCCAGACTCAAGGAGAGGCTTGCCATCTCGGTTGAGCTCACGGACGCTCTTGCCCAGACGAACGCGACAGAGCCGGACGAGGAGATGACCCTTTTAGCCGTACAGGTCCGAGATGCGTGCGACCACGTCGATGCGGCAGCCCGCGCTATTTGTCAGCGTGTCGGTGAAGCGATGGAATACCGAAGCGGGGTCACGGGGGTGAACTCGACGGCTCAGGAGGCATGGGCTGCCCGTTCGGGTGTATGCCAGGATATAGCACATGTGACGCTGGGCGTACTTCGCGAGGCCGGGATCCCTGCCCGCTATGTCTCTGGCTATCTACACCCGGAGGAGGACGCTCCAATTGGACAGACGGTAGCCGGTGAGTCCCACGCTTGGGTCGAATGGTATGCGGGCCAATGGCGCGGCTATGACCCGACGAACCTCATCGACATCTGCGACAGGCATGTGTACATCGCCCACGGTCGTGACTACTCGGACGTGGCACCGTTACGCGGCGTGTACGCAGGAAAAGGAACATCAGAGCTCTTCGTGCGGGTGGACCTCACGAAGCTTGGCTGACGTCGGGAGCATATTCCTCGGACAGGCGATCCCATCGTTCGCCCCGCCAAGGATGAGTCGGCATGCCCATGACATGCCGCTACGCAGGCGCGTGCGCGGCGATCATGAACTGCAGCGGGAGGCGCTCGGGATTCTCCCGAAGCCGCCAACGAGCGCCCTCTTTGACCTCGAGTTCGGGCCACGCACACCATGCCGCGTAGGGAGTCTCCTCCAGGGTGTCGATGACCAGCCCCGCTTCGATGAGCGCGGTGACGATCTCGCCGAGCGAGTGGTTCCACTGATGGTTGATCCCGTTGCCCACCGGTGCCGTGCCGTCAGGTGCATCGACGTAACTTCCGGCGTCGTCCCAGGTGAGGGGCTCGGACTGCTGAAAATACGGCTGCTCGATCTTCAAGCCCGTGGTGACGTCGTCGCCAATAGACATGAACATCGGATGGTCGTCGCGCACGACGAAACGCCCGCCCGGTTTCAGGAGCGAGGCGACCACGCGTGCCCAGGCCTCGATATCGGGAAGCCAGCACAGCACTCCCAGCGAGGTGTAGACGAGGTCGAAGTCTCCCGATACGCGTTCGCGAGCGTCATACACGTTCGCCTGCACGTATTCGATACCGGCGTCGCATCGCGAGGCGATTGTCCGGGCCCGGCGCAGCGATTCGCCGGACAGGTCGACGCCGACGACGCGGCGTGCGCCGAGCCGCGCGAAACCGACCGTGTCCGTCCCCAGATGACACTGAAGATGGATGACGTCCCGCCCGGCAATCTCGCCCGTCCATTCCAGATCTTGTGCGAGTTCAGGGGTGATGTACTCCGGGTCGGCCACCAACTCCTCGATGCCGTAGCCGGCCGCCTCGTGCAGGGCGGCGCGGTCGTCCCAATTCGCCTCGTTGTCGGAGAACCACCGGTGCTGATCTGTGCTGCTCATAGTCATTGAACCTATCAAGCTTCATCGCCGGGGGTCGAGTTCGGGACGTTCGCCGAGGCGCGCAACCGGGAAGGGGAGCTACCGAACTCCTTCTTGAAGGCCCGGTAGAACTGCGAATAGTCCTGGAAACCCACCCGCCTGCCGATCTGGTCGAGGGTGAGGTCCGTCTTCCCGATGAGTTCCATGGCCACTTCGAGTCGATATCGCGAAAGGTACTCACGAAAGCTCACCCCCACCGTTTGCGTGAAGAGTTTGGAGATCGTTGATCGTGAGTAACCGAGAATCGCGCACAGATCGGCGAGCCTCACCCGGCCGCCATAGTTCGCGCTGACGTAGTCGATGACCTCGCGCACGATGTCGCGGCGATCAGCCTCGGAGATGCTCGGGGTGTTCGGGTCGCCGTCGACCTGATTCAACTTGAATTGAAGAATCCGGTTACGCATGATCGATTCCTGGGGCACTCGCTCGAACGTCGATCCGCCCACGTACCCTTGGACGACGTCGTTGTGATAGAGCCATTTCATGTCCCCCGGGGCGACAATCGGACCTCCGTACACCAGGGTGAGGATCTCGGGTCGAATTCGAACCGCGGCGGCGAGGACCTTCTGCGAATGCGTGCGTGCAGCCTCCAGACTTTGCGCCTTGGGTGCCCCGAGTCTTCCTCCCACGGTCAGCCCAAGGTGGCAGCAGACGACGTCGGCGCCCGCCCGCGTCATTTGTTCGGCTTGGTCGGGGGTGAAGACGAAGCCCACCGTGAACATGCCTTTGGTGTGTGCGAGGCGGATGGCCTCGACTTCCGATGCGTACCCCAGCCCGGATTCCTCGAGGGCGCGGCGGAATTCTCCATCGAACAGGCCGACGGTGGGGTAGTTGTTGATTCCGATGCAACCGGTGCGGAGTATGTCTTCCAGGAAGCCGTCGAGGTCGATGGTGGGGTCGGTTGCGTTGAGCCCGAAGATCACCGGGGTTCCCGCGGCCCGCAGCAGCACATCGTGCACCACCATGTCCATCACCAGCTGATTCGAGTTCGCCGAGGGGAGATAGGCCCCGAGCGAGCTCACTCCGCGTTGGCGGAAGTAGCCGGAGGAAAGTGCCAGAAGGAAGTCGGCGTGACCTTCGGCGGCTATCCGGGCGCTCAGCCCGCTGCCGACGGCCACGCCGACGATCTTTCTTCCGCAAGCCGTTCGAGCGCGAAGATCGTCTAGAACTTGCGCGCGCGTCGGCTGGCGAACCATGGTGCTACCTCAGGAGAGCTTGATGGCCTTGAAAGCCTCTGTCTGGACCTTGATACCACGTTCCGCCGCGAAGCGCTCGATGGAGGAGGCGCCGAAGAATCCGGAGATGCCGGCAACATGCGAGAGAACGTATTCGGCGTCCTCCGGTTCGGCGATCGGACCGCCGTGACATATCACGAGAATATCGGGATTGACCTCGCGTCCGGCCTCCATGATGGCGCGGACTCTTTCGGCAGAATCCTCCAGCGTCAGGGCGGTATGGGCGCCGATCGTTCCCTTGGTGGTCAGTCCCATGTGGGCCACAAGGATGTCCGCTCCAGCCTCGGCCATGGCTCTGGCGTCGTCCTCATCGAACACATAGGGGCACGTCAGCATGTCGAGGTCATGGGCCTTGCGGATCATCTCGACCTCTTTGTCGTAACCCATGCCCGTCTCCTCCAGATTCTGCCGGAAGACCCCGTCGATCAGGCCGACTGTGGGGAAGTTCTGCACCCCGGCGAACCCTTGCGCCTTGAGAGCGGGAAGGAACACGTCCATGTCGCGGAAGGGGTCCGTACCGCACACTCCGGCCAGTACCGGGGTTCTCTCCACGACAGTGAGCACCTCGCTGCCCATCTCCACCACGATGGCGTTGGCGTCGCCGTAGGAGAGCAGACCCGCGAGCGAGCCGCGTCCGGCCATGCGATAGCGCCCGGAGTTGTAGATGATGAGCATGTCGGCCCCGCCGGCTTCGCTGAACTTGGCCGTGATTCCGGTGCCGGCACCTACGCCGAGCAGTGCCTCCCCGTTGGCCACCTTCTCGCGGAACCGGGCCAGGATTTCGCTACGTGTCTCTCGGATCATTTCAGTTACCTCTTTCTTTTGCGTTGACGAGTTCCATGAGTTCGTTGACGCAGGCTGCGGCGAACTCGGGATCGTTGATATGGGCATCGATCTTCTTGATTACGACTTTCGGATTGTCGATATGGGCTTCCAACGCCGCGATGGCAGATCCATCCGCAGCGGGATCGAAGAACGCCCCACCATCGATGTCGAGGGCGGAGAATCCTCGTTGGGGGATCATCACCGTCACGGGACGAACGGCCCCGTTGAGCTTTTCAGCGATCTTCTCACCGAGCAGGCGGTTCTCCTCCACGGTGGTGCGGATGAGTGTGGTGGTGGGATTGTGCTCATACATGAGGCGTCCACGCATCTCCTCTGGAAGGGAGGAAACCGGGCCGAAATTGATCATATCGAGCGCGCCCAGCGAGATCACCTGAGGAATCCCTGCTTGCACGCCCGCTTCTAGCCGGTGGGGCCCGGCGTTGAGAATTCCACCGAAGAGTTCGTCGCACCACTCCGTTGTCGTAAGGTCCAGCGCGGCGTCCACGTGGTCCTCGCTGATAAGGCGTTCCATCGTGCGTCCGCCGGCACCCGTCGCGTGAAAGACGAGTACTTCCCAGCCGCGGTCGGTGAGCTCCTCGCGAGCGGCATCCACGCACGGTGTCGTGACACCGAACATCGTGCAGCTGACCACCGGCCTATCCCGTTCGTTCTCCGTACTCCGCCCTGCTGCGACCTGTGCCATCGCGGAGATGGCAGCGGCAGCGTTGTCGAATATCATCTTGCTCACCGAGTTGAGACCGGAGACGTCGGTGACCGACGGCAAGAGAACGAGATCTGAATCGCCGACGTAGACGGCGGCGTTGCTCGCCACAGTGGAGACGATGAGCTTGGGCACCCCGATGGGCAGTGAACGCATGGCCGGCGCGACCATGGATGTTCCCCCGGAACCTCCCATCGAGATCACGGCATCAAACCGTCCGGCCTCGTAGAGTCGCGGCAGGAGGCCCTCCAGCCCTTGCGCGATGGCGGCCGTGCCCGCGCCCCGGTCACGCCGCTCGGCGATCTTGCCAAGATCGATGCCGATTTCGTCCGCGATCTGCTGGTTGGTGATGTCGACGGCCACGTCGGGAACGAAGATTCCCGTGTTGATGAGGAGGGTCGTGCAACCGTTTTCGTGGATTCTGTCGCGTAGGTAGGAGAATTCTTCAGGTTTCGAGTCAAATGTTCCAGCTATGGCAACTACAGCCATTGTTTCACCCAGCACTTCCTTGTATTGGGGCCCTCGCGGAGTACGTGGATCAACTCCACCGATCAGGCTGGCCCCACGCTATCGAGACACGACAAGGAGAGACGATGGCCGAATGGGCCGTGAACATTGCTAAATGTCTTGTGGTCGTGTGGCGGGACCGCTGGAGGTGTGGCGGGACCGCTGGAGGTGTGGCGGGACCGCTGGAGGTGTGGCGAGACTGCTGGTCGTGTGGCGAGACTGCTGGATCTGACCCTCCGGGAGGGCGCCATCGCCCAGAGCGAGCCTCAAGTTCCTATGATCTCGCGTTGGAAGGGAAAGGAAGTCACCGTGCGATGGGAGGCGATTTCATACGCGCGAAGACGGCGCACCGATCGAACCACCGCGGTGTGTCTCGCCCGGAAGCATGACCGTTTCAGACAGCGCGTCGGGATTCTCCAGCCGCGCCAGCAGCGTCTCGACGGCCCTGCGTGCCATCTCCTCCAGGGGAGGAACGAATGAATGGATCCCCTCGCCATAGAAGTCGAACCACTCGGGGTTCGAGTAGCTTGCCAATGAGAGATCCGCAGGAACACTGATGTTCCGAGCAATGCACGCGGCCACGGTACCCGATGCGATGCGCGGGCTCGCGGCGATGATCGCTGTCGGAGGGCAGTCCTCATCGAGCAGCTTCAGTGTGGCCACGCGGCCCCACTCGGAATCGAATGAACCTGACAGCACCATGGGCTGGACCTCGTCATCCTCCAGCTCCTGCATAGCGGCCAGGTACCCGGAGGTGCGTTCGCGTGTGGTCGAGTAATGCTCCTCGCCGACGATCAGAGCGATGCGACGGTGACCGAGCGAGATCAGTTTCTCGGTGAGCGCGCGGAAACCGGAGGCGTCGTCGCATACCACCGCGGAGACTCCCGCCATGTTCGAGCGGCGGTTCAGCTCGACGACGGGGCAGTTCAGCTTGAATTCCAGATCCGGGTCCACCGGCACCCGCACGATCCCGTCGACGTGGTACTCCGCGATGGACTCGATGGTCTCGCGTTCTTCCGCCGCGTTCGATGAGGAGGCGATGATCAACTGGTAGCCGGAGGCTCGCAGCAACTGTTCCGCCGCCACCGACCCGACGGAGTAGAACTCGTTCGTGTAGTCGGGAACGAGGAGCGCCACCAGATGGGAGCGATTCGAACGCAGGCCGGCGGCAAGCCGATTGGGGCGATAACCGAGACGATCCGCGGCATCCAGGACACGCTTGCGTGTCTTGTCGGAGACGTAACCGGAACCGGAGAGAGTCCGGGAAACAGTGCCGAAACCAACGCCTGCCTCGGCGGCGACATCCTTGAGGCTCACCCGATGTCTCTTGACGTTCTCTTCACTGCCGGCCACGTGACTCCCTTCAGCTTCCTCGAACGATCATAGACGGTGTTCGTTCGCGGAGTATAAAGGTGGCCCGGCAACACCTGGTTGCCGGGCCACGACTGGCTCGGAGTCGAGCGCCCTCGGAGTCGAGCGCCCGCTGCGCTCACCACAACCCGATCACCTTCATCCATCCGGACCCGATGACCAGCCAGATAGTGATGGATACCAGCCCCGCGATCGCGGAGACCCGCCACCACTGCCCGGCCGTGTTGTAACCGGTACCGAAGATTGCGGGCGAGGCGCCACCGGCGTATTGGGTCAGCGAGGTGAAGGCGTTCGAGAGATAAGCGAGTAGCAGCGCCGACATCAGCGGGGGAGCGCCCAGAGCGATCGCCGCTCCCAGGAAGGCCACGTACATCGCTGAGATATGGGCTGTCGCCGAGGCGAAGAGGTAGTGGGAGTAGAAATAGACGAGGCACAGGATGGCCAGTGCGGCAACCCAGCCCAGCGATCCCATCGAGTTGGCGATGCTCGTCGAGACCCAGGAGATCAGACCGTAATTGTTGAGTGCCGTTGCCATCATGAAAAGGATGGCGAACCACGTCATGGTGTCCCACGCCGACTTCTCGGAGATGATGTCCTGCCAGGTCAGCACGTTGGCGATGAGCAGGACCGCAACGCCGACGATGGCCGTGGTGGTCGCCGAGATCCCCAGCACCATGTCACCCACGGTCCACAGTGCCAGGAGCAGCACGAACGTGGCTCCCATGACCTTCTCGCCATAGGAGAGCGGGCCGAGCTTCTTCAGTTCTCCCTTGGCCATCTCCACCACTTCCGGGGTGTTCTTGAGCTCCGGTGGATAGACGATGTAGACGACGAGCGGAACCAGTATCAGCGCAGTGATTCCCGGGACGATTGCGCCGAGCGCCCAGTTTCCCCACGTGAGGGTGACGCCCTGCTGCTCCGCAAGCGAGGCGATGAGCGGGTTTCCAGCCATGGCGGTCAGGAACATCGCACAGGTGATGGCGTTGACCTGTCCCACGTTGATGGACAGGAACGCTCCGGCCCGGCGAGCGGTGGGTCCGGGCCGCGAATCGTAGACCTCCGCCACCGACTTCATGATCGGGGCCATGATGCCGCCGCCTCGTGCGGTGGCTGAGGGGATCGCCGGTGCCATCACGAGGTCGGCGATTGCCAGTCCGTAGGAGACTCCCAGCATCTTCTTTCCGAACTTGGACACGAAGAACAGCGAGATTCTGCGGCCGAGCCCGGTCTTGATGAAGGCGCGGGATATCAGGAATGCCATGACGATCAGCCAGATCGTCGCGTTCCCGAAGCCCATCAGAGCGTTTGGAGCGCCGGGGTCGTCTGCGGGTGCCGTCAGCGGAACGACGTTCAGTAGTACCGAGAGGAGCATTGCGATCAGAGTGACCGCTCCCATCGGAAGCGGATGCAGAATGATCGCGAGAATGGTCGCGATGAACAGTGCCAGCATCTGCCAGCCCTGGGTCGAAACCTCCTGCGGTCCGGGAACGAACCAGATGATCGCCCCGAACAGGACGGGTATGCCCAGGCGCCATCCGAACTCGCGCCACGTCACATTGCCGGGCGCCGGTGGAATCCTGCGAACATCTTGCGGGGGCGCGATATCGGCTGGCATGGCCGAGACCGCGGCGGTATCTTCTCTTTCCTGGGACATCGTCTGATCCCGTGTCACAGAACCGGTTCGACGACGGCGAGCGGGGCGAGTCTCTCCCACTCGGCGACGGCGGCGTCCACGATATGCCCGGCCTCACCGAGGTAGTCCTCGGGTGCCACGAGCTTGTCGGGCAGCAGGTCGGCTTTGCCGGCATCCTGTGCAACTTTTCGCAGGGCCTCGGCGAGGATGAGATCGGATTCGCGGGCCAGAGTCGACGCCTCGTAGAGGAGGTCGTGGGCGTCCTCGCGCCCCAGTTTGCTCGCGAGCTGGATCATCTGGGCCTCGGCCATGATGAGTCCGCCGTCGAGTCGCAGGTTTTCGCGCATCCGGTCGGGATTGACGCGCATCCCTTCGGTGATCACGATTGCCTCGTCCAGAGCGGCTCCGGCCAGCGTCCCCATGGTCGGCACGGCCAGCCATTCGGCCTGCCACTCGCCCGCGGCCCGCTGGTGGCCGGCTTCCTGGATGCGTGTGAACACGGAGAGCAGGGCGGAGGTGTAGGACGAGATTCCGATGATGAGTTCGGAGGATATCGGGTTGACCTTCTGCGGCATCGTCGAGGAGGCGCCACGGTGTGGATTGTAAGGCTCGAAGACCTCCGCCACCTCCGAACGGGAGAGATCGACGACGTCGCGCGCCAGCTTGGCCAGCGAACCGCAGATGGTGGCACAGATGAAACCGTATTCCGCCAGAACGTCGCGGTTGACGTGCCACGGAGTGGATGTGTCACGCAGTCCGAGCAGCTCTGCCACTCGGGTGCGCACGGCGACGGAGTGCGGACCCTGGGCCGCGTTGGTGCCGCCCGCGCCGAAGAGGGAGATGACGCGGACGTTCTCGTAAGCGTGTGCCAGGCGCTCGCGTTGGCGGCTCAGCTCGCCGACGGTGACCGCCAGCGTGGCGCCGAAGGTCGTGGGGACTGCCTGCTGAGCGTGGGTGCGTCCCGGCATGACGGTGTCTCGGTAGGTGACGGCAAGCTTGGAGAGCAGGTCCCCGAGCTTCAGAAGCTGCTTGTCGAGTGCGGCGAGAGAACGAGACATCTGGATCGCCAAGCCCGAGTCCATGATGTCCTGAGTTGTCGCTCCATAGTGAACGCGGCCGTTTGGCCCGTCTGGAAGGTGGTGGCCAATCTGGCGTACCAGACCGAAGATCGGGTAGCCGACGTTCTGGGCCGATTTCCAGAGTTCATCGCGGTCGATGTTGTCGAGTGTGCAGGCTGCGGCGATCTGCTTGGCGTCCTCGGCGTCTATCACGCCGGCCTCGCCTTGGGCGATCGCCAGTGCCGCCTCGGTGTCGAGCCAGCACTGAATGGTTTCCTCGTCGGAGAAGATCCGCAGCTGATCCTCGTTGGCTGCGAACTGGTAGAGCATCGAGAAGGGGGATTTGTTGGCGATCATCGTCGACCTTTCTTTCGTTTGTGGAAACGTATCCATATATTGATCGTAAGAAGCATCCCTTAAATTGTCGACACTTGTCGTGGGTCTGAAGGGCAAATAATGGAATCGAATCCATAGAAAACTGAATTGTGGGGACGATAGTCCCCGCTGGCGACGTCGTCGTCGAATCGAGCGAGGTCCCGGTCTGACCCTGGGGGACCCGGGCAAGCGAAATGTCACGGTGGAAGGCCTCGCCCACGTACCATCGATGGATACAAGGAGGCGATTGTCAGATGAGTCAACTCATGGATGCCGCGGTGATGTACGGTCCAAGCGACATCAGATTTGAAAAGGTCGAGAAACCTAGTTGCCCGGATGGGGGTTTCGTCGTCGAAGTAGACGCAATAGGCCTGTGCGGGTCGGATATCCGCAACTTGACCACCGATTCGCGATCGGGGGATTACCCCTGGATCTACGGACACGAGGTTGTGGGCAGAGTTGTCGAGGTCGACGACGGCGTAGAAGCCTACAAGGTGGGCGAGATGATCTACGTCTACCCCTTGGCGCACTGCCTGAAATGCGAGAACTGCCGGGAGGGACACTCCGAGCAGTGCACGGAGATGGAGAACTACGTCGAGCGTCCCGGCGGCCTCGCCCAGTACATCGCGTACACGGATAAGCGCGTGGAACGCGGCGCGACTTTCCGGATTCCCGCCGGGGTGGATCCGATCCTGGCCACACTGGCCGAACCGCTGTCATCCACCTACGCCTGTGTGGAGAACATCGACGTGAAGATGGGGGATAGCGTCGTCATACTCGGAGCGGGCCCGGTAGGAATCCTGCTGGCCACTCTCTCACGGATGCGCGGTGCCTCGCAGGTCATCATTACCGACACGAACCAGGAACGCCTGGACAAGGCGGCGAAATTCGACATCGATGCGTGTATCAACTCCGCGACCGACGACGCCGTCGCCGAAGTCCTGCGTCTGACGCGGGGCCGGGGCGCCAGCAAGGTGATCTCCGCCAATCCCTCGACGATCGCTCAACAGCAGGCGCTGCGCATGGCTCGTAAGTGCGCAACGGTCGTCTTCTTCGGCGGAGTTCCCAAGGGGGCGTTGACGGAGTTGGACACCAACCTCATTCACTACTCCAGCCTCTGGATCTACGGCCATTTCGGCTCCAACACCATGCAGGTTCAGAAGGCCTTCGAACTGTCCATCGATCCGCGATTCCCCACAGAACGCCTCATTACCCACGTCCTGCCGTTGTCCGATATCAATAGAGCTCTCGAACTGACCGCCAGCGGAGAGGCGCTGAAGGTGGTGCTCCTTCCCAACGGGGAGATTCAGCGCTAGGAACGAGCACTTGGGGAGGGCGGCATGTGGCGGCACCACGCTCCGCCTTCCCTCGACGAGATCTCATACAGCGAATCTTCAGCTAGTCTTTATCGGTAGGTGAATCCCCGACTTTCTGGAGACGTGATAGGCATGGCCCCTCGCAGACTTCGCCCAACGGCCACACAAGGCATCGCGCTGACCCTCGCCGTTGGCCTCTTCGCCTCGATTGCGGGAGGCGCGGGTGCGGATTCGAACGTCCCCGCCGGCGATCCATCCGCCACTGTGGAGACCGAGCCATCCGCTGCCGCGACACCGGCGCAGCCCTCGGCGGAGCCAGCCGAGATGACACCGAGTATCGACCCCGCCGCCGCGTCCGCGGAGGATGGGAACGCGCCGGAGCCGTCTCCTTCCGCGGCGGATTCGGAGCTCGCAGTGCCGGACCTTGTGGACGAAACGCCCATCGATTCTCCCTATGTGGATCTGTGGGGGCCGGGAGTCGCAGACGACGGCTTCGGGGCCCAGTCCAACAGCGGCACCGACTCCGATATCGCCGCGCAAGCCGATAACTCGCCCGAGAGCCCACGGGTTACGAACGTGGTCGTGCCTCCGCGGCTACCGAACGAGACCGTGACCGCCATCCACCTCACCGATGGCTGGACCACCCAGGCCACCATCGGCTTCAGCTTCGGCCGCGTCTCAGACGAGTACATAGCCGGAGACTGGGACGGCAACGGATCTGATTCCCTCGGGATTCGCAACGGCGCCATGTTCTACCTGCGCAATGCCCTGGGCGACGGGGCCGCGGACAAATCGTTCGCATACGGACGAGCCGGAGACGAGCTGTACCTGGGCGACTGGGATGGCAACGGGACGGATACCTTCGCTGTGCGGAGAGGCAACGCCTTCCATATCCGCAATTCCCTGTCTTCCGGACAGGCGGAGAAGGTCGTCACCTACGGTCGGGTCGGAGACGAGGTCTTCGTCGGGGATTGGGATGGCGACGGCAAGGATACCTTCGCGGTGCGGCGAGGCAATACCTACCATGTGCGCAATTCGATGACCTCGGGCCCCGCGGACGTAGCGATCGATTACGGCCGGCCGAACGACGAGGTCATCGTGGGCGATTGGGATGGCGACGGCAAGGATACCTTCGCGGTGCGGCGAGGCAATACCTACCATGTGCGCAATTCGATGACCTCGGGCCCCGCGGATATCGCGATCAACTACGGGCGTGCCACGGACGAGGTCGTCGTCGGCGACTGGAACAACGACAAGAAGGACACCCTGGGCGTCATCAGAAGAGACGGCGCCGTTTCCAACATCAACGCGGCCAATGATCCGCGCGGAAACCTGGAGACCGTCACCCCCAATTCGGACGGCACCATCACGGTCAAGGGCTGGGCTTTCGATCCGGACCTCCGGGGAGCGCCCGTCGTGCAGGTCTTCGTCGATTCGCAGCCGCAGTTGACCCGCGCATCTCTGCCGCGCACCGACGTGAAGAACGCGTACAACCTCTCCTTCGACACGGTCGGCTTCAAATTCACGCTGAACACCACCCCGGGTCAGCACCGCGTATGCGTCAACGTGATCAATGAGGGCCTGGGCAGCAACAAAACCCTTCGTTGTGCGACGGTCACCGCGGTGACTCCCAAGCCCAACGATCCGTCGAAGACGTTCACCCCAGGAACCCTCATCTCCGATGCCGTCATGTTCAACAAGAACACGATGACCACCGGTCAGATCCAGACATTCCTCAACAACCGCAACCCGAACTGTACGCCCGGCTCGGCCGCATGCCTGAAGGATTACCGCGCCAGGACCTCCACGATGACGGCCCCTTACTGCTCCACATATGTCGGTGCGGCAAATGAGACGGCCGCCACCATGATCTTCAAGTCTGCCCAAGCCTGCGGTATCAACCCGCAGGTCCTGATCGTCAAATTGCAGAAGGAACAAGCACTGGTGACGGCTTCAGGGGCCTCCTTGACCGAGACGAAGTACCAGAAGGCCCTCGGATACGGCTGCCCAGACAATGCGGGATGCAACCCCTCCTACGCGGGACTGGCACAGCAGCTCTACTACGCGGCATCGGGTCTGATTCGCTACGGCGAGGAACCTCAGCGCTACAACTTCCGTGCGGGCCAAACAGCAAACATCCAGTACCATCCGAATGTCTCGTGCGGTTCGAGTCCGGTCTACATCGAGAATAGGGCGACCGCCGCGCTGTACAACTACACCCCATACCAGCCGAATGCCGCGGCGCTCGCCAACATGGCGGGCGAGGGCGACGCATGTTCTACCTACGGCAACCGTAACTTCTGGAGAATCTTCAACTCCTGGTTCGGCTCCACGCACTAGGAGAGTACCTGGGCGCGTTGTCGACACGGTTTCTTGGCATGGGTTCGGCTCCACGCACTAGGAGAGAACTCGCCGATGGAAGGGGTACGTGTGGGAATTTGCCAGCCCGCCTTCAGCGCGCAACCGGATGGACTATGGTACCTTCCGTTAAGTCAGATGACTTAACGGAAGGTTGATGGTTGTGGGTACGAAGCGCTCGAGGGAGCCTCGGTCCGAGCAGTCGCAGGCAACACGGGATTCGTTGCTGGCATCCGCTGAAAGCCTGTTCGCCGAACACGGTGTGCGCGGCGTCTCCAACAGGCAGATCAGTGAGAACGCGGGCCAGGGAAACAACACGGCGGTTACCTACCATTTCGGAACCAAACAAGGTCTCGTGACCGCGATCCTCCACAAACATGGTGAGCAGATCGGGAGTATCCAGGACAGGCTCATCGCCTCGCTTCAAGATCCAGCCGACCTGAGAGGGTGGATAACGATTGGGGTGAGCTCCCTGATCGAGCACCTGGAAAGCCTTGGACGTCCCTCTTATTTTGCGCGATTCATGGCCCAGATCAACGCCGAACCCGGCCTGTTCGAAGGCGAGCCGCCCTCTTCGCTCTCGCTGGAGAAGCTCGCCGAGGGCGTGGGCAGCATCCTTCCGGACCTGCCGGAGAACATCGCGGATTCGCGCCGCGCGATGACACGGCATCTGCTGGTGCAGTCTCTTGCCGACAGGGAACGCCAGCTCGCCGCGTCCACCGCTGTCTCGGAGGGCTCCTGGAGCGAAACGGGCGATATTCTGACCAATGCGATCGTCGCCATATGGAGTGCGCCGTGGCGGCCGGGTGGTGAAGCCGCGGACTACGAAGAGTCGCCAAACGTACCGCCGCCCCTGGATTCCAGCATGCGCGAGTTCTTTCGAGGCATGCGTGAGGATTTCACGCGGCTCATGATGGAGTACCGCTCGGGCGTCGACGAGGTCTTGACCAAAGTGTCGATTCTGCGAGAAGAATTCCTGCATCTGCATCGCTACAACCCGATCGAGCACGTCAACTCGAGGGTCAAGACCCCGACCAGCATTCTGAACAAAGTGGTCCGAAAGGGATGCGATCCGGCGATAGCGTCCATACGCCAGAACATCCACGATATCGCGGGCGTTCGGATCACCTGTAGCTTCATCGCCGATACCTATCGAATCCTTGAGGCCCTGACCTCCCAGGACGACGTTCGGGTGATCGAGATCAAGGACTACATCGCCTCGCCCAAAGCGAGCGGTTACAAGAGCTTGCACGCCATCATCGAGATCCCTGTATTCCTCTCCACCGGTGCGGTGCCCGTTATCGTCGAAGTGCAGATTCGTACGATCGCCATGGATTTCTGGGCCAGTCTGGAACACAAGATCTTCTACAAGTATGACGGCGATGTTCCCCCGCACCTCGCGACGGACCTCCTGAACGCCGCCTACCTGGCGCAACAACTGGATCAACGAATGGAGCAATTGCATCGCGAGATTCATGGCGACCCTCTCGATATGGACGAGAGCTTCGTAGCAGAGTCGGAGATCAATGAGGCGTTGTTGCGGCGCATGTGGGATCTCAGGAGAAAGAAGGACAAGGAAACGGAAGGATAGGCCTCTCACCTGGGGATTGACCTACGTGGCACCTCCACTTAGCCTTGGGTGATCATGGAGGCGTACACAGCCACCCGCTTTGTTTCCACCGCGCATAGGAGCCATGCCGAATGTCTGCCCAAATGATCCGAGCCCTGTCACTCGCCGACGGCCGTTCTGGCCGTAATTCGGCCTTGGTAACGGGGCTCCTTGTTTCGTTGGGGCTGATCGTGTCCGGGTGCAGCTCCTCGGTGCCCACCGACGAATCAGACGCTGCCGGTGTCTCGGCGGAGGCATCCGTTTCCGCGACGGCCTTGCTCTCGCCTGAGGAAGAGCTCGCGCAGGAAATCGAAGACCTGCCGGTGAAGGACCGAATAGAGTTCTTCGACCTCGTGACCGGAGAAGGACGTACCGGCGTCGCACGGAAGACGGCCCCGGTTACCGCCCGCGAGGCAGAGGTGGGTGAGAAGGTGGTCTCCCGTATCGAGGGGGATGGGATCGAGACCATCTCTCAGCCGGCCGTCGAAGGCGACATGGTTGTTCGCAACCAGTGCGAGGGGAACAACGAGGAGATTCTGGTGAGCGCCGAGAAGTTCCCCACCCGGTACGGCGAACCCCAGTCCGAAGCCGACTCGGAAGGATACCGTCGCTACGTTCCCAGCGGTGAGGATATGAACTATGTGTTGGCGACCGAGGCCGACGGTGAGTTTGCGATGGAGGCGCCCTGGGGCGAGATGATCGTGGTGCGTCCAGGCGATGCCGTTGTGCAGAACGTGGGCGATCCGCAGGATATTTACCGGATCTACGGGCCGGCCTTCGACTGCACCTACGAGATCGTGGTGCCGGCCCCGGCCGGCTAGTCGGTTGCGGGCGCGGGAATACCCAGCCTGTGCCGCCGTGGCCACTCTGGACGGGCCATATTCAAACTTGGTGGGAGTGTGCCGTTGCGCAACGCCTTATAAGGCGGAGCGCAACGCTGCACTCCCACACAAGGAACCGACTCGGCCAGTTAGCTTCATCCGCCTGTCCGGTGAGCCCGGACGGCGGCTCCAGCGTGTCCGGCAGTACGCTCGGGCGCTGAGTGGGCTGCCCGGGCTCTGATCGTCCAGCTCGGCGGCGCCTTACGAGGCCAATGGAGCGCCTTTCCCTGTAATCGTTTGCGGGAGATTCTCCCAGAGCCGATGGAAATGGTGGAGCGGTCCGTGCCCGGTGCCGACTTCGAGGAGATCGCTGGCGGCCAGGGAACTTTGGAGATATTCCTTGGCCGACCGGACACTGTCATGCATCCCATGGTGTGGAAGTAGCGCGGTGATCGCAGCGGAGAGAGTGCAGCCGGTGCCATGATCGTTATCCGTGGGGATGCGTGGTGCTCGCAACTCCGTGATGTCGGGTTCGGTGTCTCCGACAGGGCCGTAGAGTACGTCGATACTCCAGTCCGAGCTTGTGAGATGGCCACCCTTGAGGAGTACCCAGTCGCTTCCCAGCAGGCCCAGTTCGGCGCTCTTCTCTCGCATCAGCTCGATGCTCCAGTCAGGTTCTTCCTCCAAGAGCTCCGCCGCTTCGGGCAGGTTCGGGGTGATGAGCCTGGCAGATGGGACGATGAGTTCGCGCAACGCCGCGACGGCATCGGGATCCAGCAGATGATCGCCGCTTTTGGCCACCATGACCGGGTCGACGACCACGTTGCGTGCGTCGTAGCGTCGCAGACGATCCGCAACCGTCTCGATGATCTGGGCATTGGCAAGCATTCCGATCTTCACGGCATCCACGCGAACGTCCTCGAAGACGGCATCGATCTGCTCACCGACGAAGGTGGGATCGAGACTCACAACAGAATGCACCCCCCGAGTGTTCTGGGCCACCACGGCCGTGATGACCGACATGGCGTAGCCGCCCATGGCAGAGAAGGATTTGATATCGGCTTGCACCCCAGCTCCTCCGCTGGGATCGGTGCCGGCGATCGTGAGTACGTTCGCGATTCGGGGCTTCGCGAGGTCATCCTTACTGGGCGTTGTCTGGTGGACGAGGCCTTGGGCCTCGAGTGGCGGTGTCATTGCGACCTCATTTCGCGAGGCCGGCAAAGGAAGGATCCCACGTAGACCGGTCCCTTCGCCGGCATGATCCGGATCAGGTTCAAAGGGTCACCACGCTGCCCTGCAACGGTCCAGTGGTATCTCAGCCCCTTGGCGGGGCACCCCTCGGTAGTGCCGATGATACCAAGTGGCCGCCGGGGAATGATCCGAGTATGGGCATTTGTCGAATACCCTTGGGATAACGGTTGCCAGGCCGCACGGTAAATCCGGCAACCTTGGCGTTAGAAGGTGGGAACTAGAAGGTGGGAAATAGATGAGCCGTGAGTCTCTGGTTGATGGCCTGATCGGTGAACTGCTCGACGATATCTCCACCGGACGGCTCGTGGAGGGAGAGCCGATCCCGTCGGAGGCCGAACTCGCTGAACGGTTCAAGGTCAATCGGCTGACGATTCGCGAAGCGCTGCGCAAGATGCAGGCCCAAGGGATCATTCGTACCGTTCCTGGGCGACGCAGCGAGCTGAACCCGGTCTCGCAGTGGGTGGACATCGGAGCGGCACTGCGGATCGTCGGAGCACGCATCGGAGCCAAAGAGGCTTCTATACAATTGCTGCAATTGCGGCGGATGATCGAGACCGAAGCCTGCGGCCTAGCCGCGCCGAGGATGGACGAGGCCGCTTTGAAGGCCTTGGAGTGGGAACTCGATGGTATGCGCACCGCATCCGCCGTCAACGATGTCGACAAGTTCGTCCGACACGATATCGCCTTCCACGACATCATCCTCGAAGCTTCGGGAAACGCACTGTTGAGGATTCTCCTCGATCCTCTGCAGACCCTCCTGGAGGAAGGACGCACGCAGACGTCACGGGTTCCTGAGGTGCAACGCAACGCGGTGAGGATGCATGCGGCCATCGTCGAGGCGCTGCGCTCAGGGGATGCCCGTAAGGCACACGACGCCATGTCGGCGCATATCACCCAGACCGAGCGCGATCTCGCGCACTATGTGCTCTCGCGGATCTGAATCGACTGTGCACCGTGTGGCGGGTCCCGCCGCCGGACGCGAGGATTGCGCTGAAATCGGCGTAACTCATTTCACATCAACCCATTGACAATGGGATCGGCGTGGGTAAGATCGGATATCAGATATCCAATATCTTGATGTCCCTGCGGCTAGCGCCGCTCAGCTACAACAATGCCGTTGACAAGCTTCCTGGTTGAATCCACCCGCGGGTGGTCTCCCGTCCTATCCCTCTGACCTCCGGCCGTGCCGCGAAATAGCGGCGTGTGTCCGGTGCCCACCATCCCAGCCGTGCAGCGCCTTGTGCGGGCGACCGACGACGAATTGAACGCAACTGTCCCGATGACCATGGCGTCGGC
The DNA here is from genome assembly GCA_047501485.1 of Actinomycetaceae bacterium L2_0104. Classification (GTDB taxonomy): domain Bacteria; phylum Actinomycetota; class Actinomycetes; order Actinomycetales; family Actinomycetaceae; genus Ancrocorticia. The sequence continues at coordinate 984,885 of JAZDRN010000001.1, forward strand.
AAGAGAGGAATGATCCGAATGAAGAAAAGTGAACTCGTGAATGGCATGCCCGCTCCGCCGGAGCTGACGGCCAACGATGTCCAGAAGGCAAGCGAAGGCAGAGCCCGCCAGCTCGTCGTATTGGATGACGACCCGACGGGAACCCAATCTGTCGCGGAGTTGCCAGTGCTGAACGCGTGGAGCGAGTCAGATCTGCGCTGGGCGCTGGAAACCGGTGCCGGTGCCGTCTACGTCATGACCAATTCACGGTCGTTGCCGCCGCAACAGGCGGCTGAACGAAATCGCGAAGTCGTCAAGGCGGCTTTGGCCGCGGCGAAATCCTTGGGTGTCGAGATCGACTTCGTGTCCCGTGGAGACTCAACGTTGCGCGGGCATTTTCCACTGGAGCCGGAGACCATCATCGAAACGCTGGAAGAGTCGGGGGTCGGCATCGACGGAGTCGTCATCGTCCCAGCGTTCGCGGATGCGGGCCGCATCACGGTCAACAGCATCCACTACGCAGGCAATGACGAGGATGGTTTCGTTCCCGTGGGGGAGACCGAGTTCGCGCGCGATGCCACCTTCGGCTATCGAAGCTCCGATCTTCGTGACTGGGTGGAGGAAAAGACCGAGGGAGCCGTTCGATCCGGCGATGTCGCGGTGATCGACCTGCCCACGCTGCGCTCCTCACTAGACGAAGTGACGAGGATTCTCTCCGGGTTGACCGGCGGCCAGCCCGTGGTCGTCGATATCGTGGAAGAATCCGATATCCGGGCGCTGGCTCTCGCGCTTCTCGCCGCACAAGACGAAGGCAAGCGCTTTGTCTATCGGGTGGGGCCGCCTTTCGTGCGAGCCATGATCGGGCAACCGGTTCTCGATCCGCTCACGGGAGATGACGTCTCCGCGATCCGTTCCGAGGAGTCCGTCAACGGTGGGCTGATCGTGGTGGGGTCACACGTGGATCTGACTACGCGCCAGCTCAACGATCTGCGAAAGCGGCGCGCCCCACGCGAATTCGAGATCGACGTCGCCAAGGTGCTCGGCGAAGAGCGGCACGCCCACCTCGAGGACTTGGTCGCCAAAGTGAGCGAAGCGCTTCGAGAGGGCAATGTGGTCCTGTCCACGTCACGCACATTGGTCAAGGGGAGCGACGGAGACGACTCCCTCCGTATCGCGCGCGAGGTGTCCGACGCCGTCGTCGATATCGTCCGGAAGGTGTTGGACATTGCTCCTCCGCGTTTCGTCATCGCCAAGGGTGGCATCACATCCTCCGATGTGGCCTCGCGCGGCCTGGAGATCGGACGCGCGATGGTACGTGGTCCGATGCTGCCGGGAATCGTGTCCCTATGGGAGCCGATCATGGGGCCGGCGCAGGGCATTCCCTACATCGTCTTCGCTGGCAACGTCGGCAATGGCCGCTCCCTTGCCGACGTCGTCGACAAACTTTCACAGTAGTCACCCGAGCGCCTGGAGCGTTCAACTGTTTCCAGAATTCAACTCAAGCAAGTTTCGCTCAGCAGATGATCAAAGGAGATTGACATGAGCAACTCAACCATAGCCGTCCTCGGACTCGGAGCCATGGGGCTGCCGATGGCCACCCGCCTCGCGGAGAAATTCGCGGTCCGGAGTTTCGACATCGCGTCGTCCCGCATGGAACTGGCGAAAGAAGCGGGTGTTGCACCGACGGGTTCAGCCCGGGAAGCCGCCACCGGAGCGGACATCGTCCTGTTGGCTGTTCGCAATCGTGCCCAGTTGGATGCGGCTCTCTTCGGCGATGACGGCGTCACCGATGTCCTGAAGCCGGGAGCCACGATCGTTCTCACATCGACCGTGGGCATCGAGGCGGTACGCGAGGTGGCGGTACAGCTGGATGCGCTCGGCCTGCATATCGTGGACGCGCCGGTCTCCGGCGGGCCGGTGCGCGCGGGAAATGGCGACCTTCTCATCGTCGTCGGCGCCACCGACGACGCCTACGCCGCGGCCGTCGAGGTGCTGGAACAGCTTGCCTCCACCCTGGTGAGAATCGGCGCCAACCCCGGTGACGGCCAGGCGATGAAGACGGTCAACCAACTGCTGTGCGGCGTGCATATCGCCGCCGGAGCCGAGGCTCTTGCCCTTGCGGAAGCGCTGGGCATCGACCCGGCCGTCGCGCTCGAAACTCTCGGTGCGGGAGCTGCGGCCTCCTTCATGCTGGCCGACCGCGGCCCACGCATGCTGCAAGCCTACGACGAGGGCGGCGCCGAGGTGCGCAGCCGTATCGACATCTTCACCAAGGACATGGGCATCGTCAACAGTGCCGCCCGAGCGGTGGGCATTGCGACGCCGATTGCCGCCGCGGCAGAGAATCTCTACGTGATTGCGGAAGCCGCTGGAAACGGGGCGAAGGACGATTCTTCCGTCATCACGGTGATGGCACCGACTCGCAAGGGGACCGTCTGATGGGAACCACGGGTCTTCTGATCACCGCGCTCGGCGCGGTAGCGGTACTCCTCGTTCTCGTCATAAAAATCGAGCTGCCCGCCTTCGTCTCCCTTCTGCTGGTGGCGATGGGAACGGCCCTCGTCACCGGGATCCCGTTGGAGAACGTGGTTCCCGCCCTCATCACCGGGATGGGCAACGTGTTGGGCTCGGTAGCTATCGTCGTGGGTCTGGGATCCATGCTCGGCAGACTCATCGAGGTCTCCGGGGGAGCGGATCACCTCGCCTATGTGTTCACCGAGAAACTCGGGCGCAAACGCGTGATCGCTGCCGTGACGATCGCAGCGTTCATCCTCGGCATTCCGGTGTTCTTCGACGTAGGTTTCATCATCCTGGCACCCCTGGTCTTCGGGTTCGCGAAGGTTGCGGGGATCAACCCGCTCAAGATCGGCCTGCCCGTCGGCGTCGTGCTCCTCACCGTTCACGTCGCACTGCCTCCGCATCCGGGTCCGGTTGCAGCCGCCGCCCAGGTCGGAGCCGACGTCGGTCTCATGACCATCGTTGGCCTGGCAATCTGCGTCGTGGTCGGAGTCGTGGGGTTCTTCGCCGCAAAGATCTTCAAGGTGGACAAGATCGTCCTCTCCGAGTCTCCCGCTTCACAGGCGCTCAACGACGAGAAGGAATCGCTCGCATCGCGCACCGACACGAGGCTGGTCCCCAGTGCGGGCACGGTGGTCTCGTTGATCGTCCTGCCGATCCTGCTCATCATGGTGGGGTCGACCTTGCTGACGATTCTCGACGATGATTCCTCGTTGCGTCCGTTCGCCTCTTTCATCGGCGCACCGACGACGGCACTTCTCATCGGACTTCTCGTCGCCTACGTGGTGATAGGGAACAAGGCGTGCTGGGGGAAGTCCCGTCGCAGCTCGGTCGCGGATTCTGCCCTCCCGATGGTGGCGGTTATCATCTTCGTCACCGGTGCCGGCGGCGCGTTCGGCAACGTGCTGGTGGAATCGGGTATCGGTGACTCGCTTGCCAGCTCGCTGACTGCGATGGGCATGCCCACGATCGTCGCTGCCTTCGTCATCTCTTTGGCGTTGCGGGCGGCGCAGGGCTCGGCAACGGTAGCGATTCTGACGACGGCGGGTTTGTTGTCCACAGCGATCGCCGACGGCGGATACTCCTCGCTTCAGGTTGTCCTCATCACCCTGGCCATCGGTTTCGGCGCGCTCGGGCTCTCCCACATCAACGACTCGGGATTCTGGATCGTGACGAAGTACCTCGGGCTCTCAGTCGCCGATGGCCTGCGTACCTGGACGGTTCTCACAACGATCTGCGGAGTGACGGGATTCCTTCTGACCTGGGGTATTTTCCTTCTGGTCTAGACACTCGACAACCGCTCGCCGATCGCTCCTGGTATCGAACGGTTGAGAGCGCGAGCCCTCCCTCCGGCCCACCTCCCTTCGAACGGGACGTGGGCCGGACAGGCCAGTAGCCTCTCTTCCTTCGTGGTCGCCGCTACTCATCCTTCGCCACTGCTCAAGGAGCCGGGTAGAAGGATAAAAATCCGTATTCGGCTCCGGCCCGTTAATAAAGTGCCAAAAATGGCCAGATCCGGAGTTTTATTTCGCCATCCGGGCGCTGTCGAACAGATTGTTCGTTCTGGATACGCCAAGAGAAAAGTGCGATATATATGAGAGGCAGATTCAAAGGCATCCGATGGGGGATGCGATTATCACGGAGGAAGTATGGACTTCGCGGACGCGCTCATCCTTTTGTCGAAAAAGGTCGAAGAGCAATGGGAAGGTGTCGTGACGGAAGAAGGGACCAAGAATGCTTTCATCATGCCCTTTATTTCAACCGTCCTGGGTTACGACGTATTCAACCCTCTGGAAGTCATCCCTGAGTTCACCGCGGATGTTGGGATAAAGAAGGGTGAAAAGGTTGATTACGCGATCAAGGCCGCTGGAGAAATCCAGATACTGGTCGAGTGCAAGAAGACTTCCGGAATTCTAAGTGCTGATCATGCATCCCAGCTTTTCCGTTATTTCACGGTGACATCAGCCCGGGTCGCGATTCTGACCAATGGCCGCGTCTATAATTTCTACACCGATCTTGACGAGCCGAACAAGATGGACAGCAAACCTTTCCTTGTGCTCGATCTGCTGGATATCGACGAGACTATTCTTCCCGAGCTCAGGAAGCTTGCGAAAGCCAATTTCGATCTCGATTCGATAGTGAGCTCCGCTGAAGAGCTCAAGTACGTTGGTGCGATGAAACGGGAGATCTCGAAGGAGTTTCGTGAGCCGAGCCTTGAATTCGCCAGGCTATTGACCAAGCGAGTATACGACGGCTCCTTTACACAATCCGTGCAGGAAAAGTTCCAGCCATTGGTGTTGAAGGCGCTTTCGCAGTATTTGACCGAGCGGGTCAACGAAAGACTAAAGAACGCTTTGGGGGTCAGTGAGGTTCTGACAGAAGAAGAAGCGATACCTGTTACTGTTGAGCCAGTTGACGTACGAGACGAGATACTTGGCGAAAACAATGGTATCGAGACAACAGAAGAGGAACTTTTCGCCTTCAGCATCATCAAGGCTATCGTCTGCGCCGAGGTTGCGCCAGAAAGAGTGGTCTACCGCGATGCGAAATCCTACTTCTCTGTCTTGTTGGACGATAACAATCGACGACTGATTGCTCGCTGCTACTTCAACGCAAAGTCAACGCGGCGGATCGGAATTGCCGATGAGGACAAGAACATCGTTCGATACGACATCAATGATCTACAAGACATCTACCACCTATCCGACCAGCTGAGGGAAGCCGTACGCCGCTATCTTTAGACAATCCGCTCTCAAGGCAAGCGCGCCGAGAAGTCCTTTGAGGGGCGGTGCGTTGTGCCCCGGGTGTCGAGAAGCTGCGCGAACCCTCCCTCTGGTTTTGCATCCGTTCTCACGGAAGAGCGGCCCAGAGGGAGGGCTCCCTTATTGCCTGCTGCACTATAGCTAAGGAATATTCCGCCGAGTCCGCCGGCCGAGCGGTTGCGATCGCCTGGCGGGCGCCGTGCTGAAACTCGTGACGATTTGGGGCGATGATCCCAGATGACGCCCCTGGAAGAGATTAAGCGGGTGGTCAGATATCCTATCCGGCTTGTGAATGTGCGGGGCACGTGCGTCTAATGAGAGGACTAATGTCCCGGCCTGGGCGGGTTTACGCCATGTGATCCAGGCCATAGGCGGCCGTGTTGCGCGTCACATGCCAAAGAAGCTATGGTGACGGTATCAACAAAATACTTTTTCGAGATGGTTTTGAAGGCTCGCACGTGACCGATGTCAGTGCGGGCTTTTTCGTTTTCATGGATGTAGATGGAGATTGACTTCCATGAGGGCGTCTGAAGACGTGAGGGCCTCTGAAGGCCAGAAGACCATCTGGAGCGGAAGCGGATCAACCGCCAGTTTCACGTCACAAGGACCAGAACCACCTAACGCTTTCACCAGGACCAGAACCACCTAACGCTTTCACCAGGACCAGAACCACCCAACACCTTCCGGTCCATCTGTATCTCGACTTCAAAGGAGAAGAACAGTGTCCAAGACACGCCGAATGTCCAATATCTTCGCCAGCGACGGCAAGTCGGTCACCTTGGCCCTGGACGGCTTCGGTTTCGCCACGAAGACTGCCGGAGTGGATCACGCTGCCCGAACCGTACCGGCTATGGCGGAACATGGCCTCGACAACGTGCTAGTTACCTATGGTCAGGCCAAGAACTTCGCGCAGTACTTTTCCGAGGTGGGAATGTGCCTGCGCGTGGACGTCACCACAGGCCTCTTCGACCCGAGCGTTCCTGACAACATGCCCGCTTTCGACGTCACCGACGCACTCAAAGTCGGCGCGGACGGCGTCGTCATCATGAACTTCCCGGGTGCCCATAATGAGAGGGCCACGAATGAATTCGCGGCTCGATTGACCCAGCAGTGCGATGCCTGGAACGTTCCGTTCATCTGCGAGACCCTTCCCTACGGATATCCGGTCACCACGCCGGAGTCCGCGGCCCCGGAGGTCATCGCGGCGGCCTCGCGTTTCACCGAGGAGCTTGGCGCGGACATCATCAAGACGCGCTTCTCAGGGACGGACAAGGACCGCCTCATCGTCGAGAACTGCACGACGCCTGTCCTAGCGCTCGGCGGCCCCAAGTCCGATCACGAGACATACTTCGGATTCGTGCAACATGTCATCGAATGCGGAGCCAAGGGGGTGGCGGTCGGCCGCAACATCACCCAGGACCCCAAGCCACTCGCCGTCGTCTCCGCGCTCAATGCGCTGGTACACGAGGAAGCAAATGCTTCCGAGGCGATGAAGATATATAACTCGTTGGATTCATGATCAACTTTTCGCAACCCACGGTTATCCCCTCGGTGCGCCGCATCAGGGAGCTCGACCGCGCTCTCAAAAGCCCTTCGGAGTACATCCTGTTGTCCGAGGTGCACATCGGAAACCTTCAGGCATTCGCGGCCAAATGCGCTGCGGCGAACAAGAAGGTGCTGGTGCATGCCGATCTCATCGGCGGTTTCAAGCCGGACCGAGAAGGTATCAAGCTCTTGCGGAACATGTACCACGTGTCCGGTGTGCTCACTCAAAGCTCGCAGGTGGTGATGACGGCCAAGAGAGCTAGGTTGGAAGCTATTCAGAGAGTCTTCATCATGGACTCGCGTTCGCTGGAACGCGGTCTAGCGGCGATAGCAGAATCCAGACCTGACGGCATCGAGGTGCTTCCAGGGATTCTGGCATCACGCTACAAATCGCAATTCGAGCCCTGGGGAGCGACGTCAACACTGATTGCCGGAGGTATGGTCACTACGCAGGCCGAGGCGGAACAGCTCTTTGCCTGTGGCTATCGAGCTATTACGGCGAGTTCTCCTGAACTATGGGAGGCACGCTTCTAACCGCGTGTTTCAACCGCCATCCTCATCCGATTTTCCCTTCCATAGAAAGTCCCGAACCAACCGCTCATTGGCCGCTGGAAGAGCAGGGCCGAGGCGAGATCGTCTCCTCGTCCCTCCGCCATCTCATGGCGGCCTATCGATCAAGGAGGATTAAATGAGCAAGAAATATGTGCTGGGTATCGACAACGGCGGCACGGTGACCAAGGCGGCGATTTACGACGCCGAAGGCAACGTCCACGCCCTGGCCCAGAGCCACGTCAAGACCCTTGTTCCCCAGCCGCTCTTCACGGAGCGCGATATCGACGATTTCTGGCAGGCGAACGTCAACGCTATTCGGCGCTGCCTGGACCAGTCGAAGATCGACCCGTCCGAGATAGCCGCATTGGCCATTACGGGGCATGGCAACGGAATCTACCTTGCACGCCAGGACGGCTCAGCTCCTCGCAATGGGATCATCTCCACGGACGCCCGCGCCCAGAACTATGTGGACAAGTGGCTGGCCGATCCGGAGTTCAAGTCTCGGGTTCGCTCCAAGACTGGCTCCGTGGTGTGGGCAGGTCAGCCCGTCGCACTGCTGGCATGGCTCGATGATAACGAGCCGGGTATCTTCGCCGAGACCGATTATGTCCTAGGTGCCAAGGATTACATCCGTTTCCGCCTGACGGGCGAAGCGAAGCTTGAGGTGTCAGATGCCTGCGGTGTGAACATGGCCGATATCCTCAAACGCGAGATCGACCCGGATCTCTTCAACTTCTTCGGTATCGACCGTTGGATCGAGAAGATTCCTCCTCTGTGCGATTCGGTTGACGTCGCGGGCTATGTGACCGAGGAAGCCGCTGCGCTGACAGGCTTGACTCCCGGGACTCCGGTGGCCGGAGGAACTATGGACATCGTGGCCGGCGCCCTCGCATCCGGCCTGGTGGACGAGCACCAGGCCCTTGTCATCACCGGTACCTGGTCCATCAACGAGGTCATCTCCACCGATCCCGAACTGGAGAACGACGTTTTCCTGACCGATGTCTACCCGATACCGGGGACCTGGCTGATCTTGGAGGGAAGCCCCAACGGCGTCAGCAATCTTGAGTGGTACATCCGCAACGTCGTACGCAAGTACCTCGAGCTCTTCGGAGACCGCAAGCTCTCCGACAGCGAGGTCTTCGAACTGTGCGAGCAGATGATCCACGATTTCACCCCCGACGTCGAGGATCCCTTCTTCCTGCCCTTCGTCAACGGCACTTCCATTATCCCGGGAGGTCGCGCCGGTTTCGTGGGCATCACCAACTATCACGATATCCGCCACATGGTTCGCGCCGTGTACGAGGGGGTCATCTTCTCCCACATGCACCACATCAAGCAGCTGGGCGGATACATCGACCTGGAAGACCACGTCCGTTTCACAGGGGGTGCCGCCAATTCCCGCATGTGGGCACAGATGTTCGCCGACGCCATCGGCCTTCCGCTCGATATCGTCGATGCCGAAGAGGCCGGAACCCTCGGCTCGGCCATTTGTTCCGCAGTCGCCGCGGGCTTGCACCCCGACATCGAGACGGCCATCAAAGAGATGGCTGGCACCACGCGCGAGACCGTCCATCCGAACCCGGAGTTCGCCGAGCTGTTCCAGCGCCGCTTCGCACGTTTCAGCGAGTACCTGGTTGCTCAGGGCGCTGATATGCAGACCACGAACTGGATTGCCGTCAAGGAGAACTGATGCGAGTACTAGCAATAGCCGATGCCTATATTCCCTCGGATATGTTGTGGGAGGGTACCGAATCACTGCGCGTGGCCGGCCACGACATCGAGGTGGTTTCCTGGGGCCCCGATACGATCGAGGAACTGCAGGAGATCAATCTGAAAGTGGAACAGAACGGGCCCAACGGAGTCGATCTTCCTCCAGAGCTACAGGCAAAGGTGCGCGATTGCGACATCGTCATCACGCAGTTCGCTCCTATCGGCACCGAGCTGATCGAAAGCTGCACGGGGTTGAAGGCGATCGGCGTCATGCGCGGCGGAATCGAGAACGTGGCCGTCGAGGCTGCCCGGCGCCATGATATTCCGGTCCTCAACACCAACGGGCGCAATGCTCGTGCTGTCGCAGAGTTCGCCGTCGGTCTCATACTGGCCGAGACGCGTAACATCGCGCGGACCCACGCGGCGATGCGAGAGCACGTCTGGCTCAAGGACTTCCCCAACTCCGAGGATATTCCAGAGCTCGAAGGGCGCACCGTGGGCGTCATCGGCGCGGGGGCCATAGGTCAGCTCGTCATGAAGTTCCTGGCAGGGTTCGACGTGAATTGCGTCTTCTACGACCCCTACACGGAATCCTCGGAATTCGGGAAGAGGGTAGAGGATCTGGACGAGTTGATCGCCATGAGCGACGTCATCACCATCCACTCGCGCCTGACCCCCGAGAATCACCATCTCATCGATGCGCGGCGACTGGCGCTCATGAAGCCCTCCGCGGTCCTGGTCAACACGGCACGTTCGGGCCTGGTGGACGAGGCGGCGTTGATCGCGGCTCTCCAGGAGGGCAGCATCATGGGTGCCGCTATCGACACCTTCGATGAGGAGCCGCTTCCCGCGGACTCGCCGTGGATGAGTCTGCCCAACGTCACCATCACCTCCCACCTGGCGGGGAGCACGAAGGATGCCTTCCGCAAGACTCCTCGCCTGCTCAGCGCACGGCTGCTGGCTGAAGTATCGTGAACGACGACGGCGCTGGCTCCGTTCGTACGAGCGTCTAGTACCTTCAGAAAGGAAAAGACTATGGATTTAGGTCTCGCTGGAAAACGCGCACTCATCACCGGCGGTGCGTCCGGGATGGGCGCGGAATTGGCACGGACACTGGTCGCGGAGGGTGCGAAGGTATGTATCAACTACCGCAGCCGTAAAGAAGAGGCAGATGCCCTCGTGGCCGAGTTAGGCGCAGACAATTGCGTCGCCGTGAAAGCGGACCTGGCCGTTCGCTCCGATGTGGACGAACTCTTCGAGGACGCGGTCACTGCGCTCGGCGGACTGGATATTCTGGTCAACAATGCCGGACTGTGGTTGGACTGCGCCGTCGGCGGAATCACAGACGACCAGTGGGATCGGTCCATGGAAGTGAACCTTCGTGCACCCATGTGGCTCTCCCAGCACTTCGTCAACCACTGCTTGGGCCAGGGACGCAAGGGACGCATCTTGAATGTCACGTCGCAGGCGGCATTCTCGGGCTCTTCAACCGGTCATATCCCCTACGCCATCGGTAAGGCGGGCCTGGTGGCGATGACCCGCTCCATGGTTCGCGAGATGGGGCCCAACGGCATCACCGTCAACGCCCTCGCGATCGGCACGATGGAATCGCCTATGATCGCTCAGGCGCTGGACAAGAAGCGGGCCTACTACGAGTCCCGTATCCCGGTCGGCTACATCGCCACCCCGCACGACGTTGCGACCGTGGCAGCCTTCCTCGTTTCGGAGCGCTCGACGTACATGAGCGGTGCCACCGTGGACGTCAGTGGTGGCCAGTTGCGTCACTAAAGGAGGTCACGCCCAACGCCAATGAAGTCTGTTCGAGAAAATAGGCTCTGACCTGCTGCAACATTGTGCAAGCCCGGATTGGAAGCCGGGAAGCTGCCCGATTTTGCGCGCGGCCGGACCGCATCCTACAGACTGTGAACACAACTGAATATCTGACCAAAAGTTCCATATGAAAACTCAATCAAAGGAGATGAAGTTATGCCGGAACTCGTTATTGGAATCGACATCGGCACCGGCTCGTCGAAGGGCGTGCTTTCCGATACTGATGGAAACGTGCTGTACAGCGAGGTGGTCCGCCACGAGACATCCTTCCCGCATCCGGGATGGGCGGAACACGATGCCGATTCCGTGTGGTGGAACGACGTCGTCGAGATCTGCCGCCGACTGACGACCTACGCCAAGGGCGATGTCGCAGGTCTCTGCATCTCGGGCATCGGCCCCGTCTTCCAGCCCGCCAACGAACGGGGAGTGCCGCTGCGTCCGGCGATCCTGTACGGCGTCGATACCCGTTCCGCTGCGGAGATCGACGAGCTGACCGAACGCTACGGCGAGAACAAAGTCCTGGAAACCTGCGGCAACGGGATGACCTCCCAGTCCGTGGGCCCGAAGATCGAATGGGTCAAGCGCAACGAGCCTGAGGTATGGGCGGAGACAAGGCGCTTCCTCATGGCGCACACCTACTGCGTCTTCCACCTGACGGGCGCTTACGTGCTCGATCACCTCTCGGCCTCGATGTGCGAACCCCTCTACTCGCCCTTCACCTGTGACTGGGTCGAGGAGTGGGTCGAGGACATCTGTGGCGACCTGCCTATGCCGCGCCTGATGTGGTCCAATGAGATCGCCGGGTACATCACTGACAGTGCCTCGCGCATCACCGGCCTCAAGCCGGGCACGCCCGTGGCGGTCGGCTCGATCGACGCCTTCGTCGAGGCCCTCTCGGTGGGCGTCTCGCAGCCGGGTCAGGTCATGATCATGTACGGTTCCACGATGGTGGGCGTGCAGATCTCGGACAAGGCCCTCGTCGGTCCGTCTCTGTGGTCCTGCTCGGGACTGCTGGAGAACACCTACAACCTCTCCGGCGGCATGTCCACGACGGGATCGCTGACCACCTGGGTCTCCGATATCACCGGCATGGACTACGACCAGCTGTCCCAGTTGGCGGCGCAGTCGAAGCCGGGGTCCAACGGACTGATCATGCTGCCGTACTTCTCCGGAGAGCGCACCCCGATCGCCGACCCGGCTGCACGCGGTGTTATGGCAGGTCTCAACCTCACGCATAACCAGGGCGACATCTATCGCTCGGTGCTGGAGGCAACGGGATTCGGCTCACGCCATATTCTGGAGACGATGGCCAACTGCGGTGGCGACGCCTCGGAGTACTGGGCCGTGGGCGGCGGCACGACCGGTGGCCTGTGGCCGCAGATCATGTCCGACGTCATCGGGATCAAGCAGTACATCCCGAAGGTGACCATCGGTGCCGCCTATGGCGACGCACAGCTGGCAGCCATGGTGATCGGAGCCATCGAACCGACGAGCACCTGGAACGAGGCCGAGCGTGAGATCGTCCCGAACGAGGACAACGCCGAGCTGTATGCCGAGATGTTCAAGGTCTACCTCGATCTCTACCCGGCGACAGCTCCGGCCAGCCACATTCTGACCGACATTCAGAACCGATGAGGAGACGGGACGCGTCAAACGTCCCGTATTGAAAACCTGCCTCGCCTTCGGGTGAGGCTACGGCCCCGCCCCCCACAGCGGGGCCGAGTACAGGTCCGCCCGGGATGGAAGCTATGAGGTTCCATCCCGGGGCAGGCCCGCCGCAGTCAAAGGGTCCAAGGGATAGTTGGACGAAGCAACGAAACATCGGGTGGCTTGACGGATAGTCCCGGCCAACGAGCCGGGATTTCCCATAGCGCCCATCAGGAGGTTTGAGAATGAAAGCGGCAATTTTTGTAGGCCCGGGGCATCTGGAACTACGCGAGATTGAGACTCCGCACGCCGCGGAGGGCGAACTCGTCCTGCGAGTCGGTGCCAATACAGTTTGCGGCACCGATGGGCGTATCCTGCGTGGAGAGAAGTCCAAGGGCATCGACAGGGGAGTCGTGCTGGGGCACGAGGTCTCCGGTTACGTCACGGAAATCGGCAAGGGCGTCACCGGATTCGCCGAGGGAGATCTCGTCGGCTTGGTTCCTACGATCCCGTGCTTGCGCTGCTATTACTGCCAGCATGGCATGGAGCATCTCTGCACCGATTCGCTAATCGTCGGCTATCGGGTCAACGGTGGTCTGGCCGATTTCATCAAGATCCCGCGTGAGGCGGTAGACCGCAAATGCGTTTTCAAGGCCGCTGAACACCTCACTGCTGCTGAGGTTTCCTTAGCCGAGCCACTGGGATGTGTACTCAACGGTGCCAGCCAATACCAGACGAAGATCGGCGACGTGGTACTCATTCTCGGCGCCGGCCCCATCGGTCTGCTCCACGCTCAGCTCAACAAGCAGATGGGAGCCTCGAAGGTTATCGTCTCCGACCCCTCGGCCGGCCGCCGGGAGATCGCCACCTCGCTGGGGGCGACCCACACGGTCGATCCGACGCAAACGGATCTTTCAGCCTTTGTCAGCGAGCTCACCGACGGACTGGGCGCCGACGTCGTCGTCATCTGCATCGGGCACGGAGCCCTCGTCAACCAGGCGTTCGGGCTCGCGCGCAAGGGTGGCGCGGTCAACGCCTTCGCGGGCTTCTCCAAAGACTCCCTCGCCAGCGTCGACCCGAACCTCATCCATTATGGGGAACTCAAGGTCACGGGCGCTTCGAATGCTTCGCGGGCCAATCATAAGAAGGCGCTGCGCTTGATCGGTGAGGGTATCGTCGACGTCAAGTCACTGCATACCCACACGTTCGCGCTCGACGACGTTATCGAGGCCATCGAGTTTGCCCAGAAGGGCGATGGCATTAAGGTTGCAGTAGTCCCCGAAGAGAACTGACGGGCTGATGATCTCGTCCGGGAGAGCGTGCGTGAGGCTCTCCCGGACGTTCCCCACATGAGGTGGAAACGGTAGTTCACGCTTCTGGAGCGGCCACGTGCCGCCTCCTTGCCCGCAACCCTCAGCAGACGAGTAGGCGCCGGGCCTCTCATCGTTGACGACAACCGGCAGACATTCCCGCAAGCAACTCGCTGAAAGTGCATAAGAATGAAGACCCTCATTGCAGCCGATGGATTCCTGACCCGCGATGTTCTAGAGACCGCTCTTCTGAACGAAGTTCCCACCATAGAACGTGCTCATATCGCCTCGACCTGGCCCACTCCCGCCTTTGGGGATGTCGCGGAAGTGCAGGAGGCGCTGGGAGACGAGGACGAGCTGATCGACGCACTCAAGGGGTGCGACATCGCCTTCACCCACACCTTCCCGTTCACGGAGAAGGTGATTGCGGCCAGTCCGGATCTCAAGCTCATCACCGTGTGCCGCGGTGGCCCAGTCAACGTCAATATCGAGGCAGCCACAAGACACGGCGTTCTGGTGACGTTCGCGCCTGGCCGGAATGCTCGGGCGACTGCCGAACATTCCGTGGGCATGATCATCGCCGCCGCACGTCAGATCGCCCAACGTCACGTCGAGGTGATCGAAGGAAATTGGCAGACCGATTACTATCTTTTCGAGAAGGCGGGCCAGGAGATCGGGTCGTCGACGGTGGGGGTCATCGGGGCGGGTGCCGTCGGTGCTCGCGTTGCCAAGATCATGGCTGCTTTCGGGGGTCGCGTTATCGTCTACGATCCATTCGCCGGGCCGGAACTGAAGGGGATCGTGGAGTTCGTGGACACTCTCGATGAGCTCTTGGAACAGTCTGACATCGTCTCCATACACGCGCGGGTCACCCCGCAGACCCGTCATCTCATCAACGCCGAGACTCTTGCGAAGATGAAGCCCGGCGCCATCTTCGTCAACTGCGCGCGCGGACCGCTGGTGGACTATGACGCGGTGTGCGATGCCATCGACTCGGGCCAATTGTGGGCGGCGGCCTTCGACTGCCTGCCGGAGGAGCCATTGCCCGCGGACCATCGCCTGCTGCGCACCCCGCGCATTACCTTCACCCCGCACTTGGCCGGCGCGTCCAAGGAGGCCTCCCGGCTCGCCGCACGGATCGGCGCTGCGGATATCGCCGCCTACGTGCGTGGCGAACGTCCGGTCCACCTCGCCAATCCCGAGGTCCTGGATTAAGGAGCGGGTGCGGAGAAGCAGATAGAATCAGGGCATACCGTCCAAGCTGGGAAAACAACATGGACACAAGTGCTTTGCGACCCGGCGGCTAAAGCAATACGAGGAGGCAAACATGAAAGCTGCGGTCTTTACCGGGCCAGGCCAACTGGAACTGAGAGAGGTGCCTACTCCGACAGCCGGGGAAGGGGAGCTGGTCCTCAAGGTCGGTTCGAACACCGTGTGCGGAACGGATGCGCGTATCCTGCGCGGCGAGAAGTCGGCGGGTGTGCGCCCTGGCGTGATTCTCGGACACGAGATCTCGGGCTATGTCTCGCAGATCGGGCGTGGCGTCGAAGGCTTCGAGGAGGGCGACCTCGTCGGTATCAATCCGACGGTCTCCTGCGGCGTCTGCTACTACTGCCGGGCCGGCTACGAGCATTTGTGCTCCAAGGCCGAGTTGTTCGGCTATGCGATCGACGGCGGTTTGGCCGAGTACATCCTGATCCCTCGTCAGGCTGTCGCCCGCCGTGCGGCCTACAAGGCGGCCCCGCACCTGAGCCCCGCCGAGGTATCGCTGGCCGAGCCTCTCGGATGTGTGATCAATGGCTCCGATAACTACCAGACGAAGCCCGGCGATACGGTGCTGATCGTCGGAGCGGGCCCCATTGGTCTGTTGCATACCATGCTCAACCGCTACTACGGCGCCTCACAGATTATCGTCTCCAATCCGGGAGACGATCGCCGCCTCATCGCCGAGGAGCTCGGCGCCACCCACAGCGTGGATCCGCTCAAGACCGATCTGGTCGAGTACGTCCGCTCATTGACCGACGGGCGGGGCGCCGACGTCGTCGTCGTATGCATCGGACGAAACGAGCTCTTCCAACAAGCTCTCGAGTGCGCCCGTCCGAAGGGTCACGTCAATGCGTTCGCCGGGTTCGCGAAGGGCTCCAGCTCGAGCATCGACCCCAACCTCATCCACTACGGCGAACTTGTGGTCACCGGAGGCTCGAACACCTCGCGTGCCAACTATGAGAAGGCGTTGCGTTTCATCGGCGAGGGCGCGGTGAACGTCAAGGCGCTGCACACCCATACCTATAAGCTCGACGACGTCATCGAGGCCATCGAGTTCGTGCAGTCTGCCGAAGGATTGAAGATCGCGGTGGAACCGTAGGATTCTTTCCGGGGGCTCGCCGCAACGGCGAGCCCCCAAAGAGAGCCCCGAGGAGAGGTGCCAGGACAAGGGTCTGGCACCTCTCCTTTCTCGCGCAGGAGAGGAGGTTTCGCGCTCCTGCGAAGTGTGGGGCGGAGTATCTTCGAGTCCTGAGACGGTGGGATCATCCTGGGCGGGCAGGTGCGGCGGGCCGCGGCCTGGATGAGTCTGAAGGCACTGGTCGAGGGGCTGACGGAAGCTTCTCCCGGTTACGTAAGATGCTTGTCTGGCCATCTCAGGCCTGCTGTCATCCGCTCACGCACTGGTGACGGCGAGCATAAAGCGAGACGACTCTTCGTGCCCCGGTATCGCCCTCAGGCGATGCCGGGCTCTACTTTTGAAACCACGATTGCACGTCCGGCTTCAGTGCGCCCTGAAACGGCCAGATTCCACATGATGACGCACGATTTACTGGAGCTCTGAACAATGACAAAGGCCCTTACCGTGGGCACCCCTTGGCGGGTCATGGTGCGATTCGCCATTCCCCTGTTGATCGGCAATGCCGTGCAACAGATGTATCAGCTGGTCGACGCCGTCGTCGTCGGCCAGCATTTTGGAGTAAATGCTCTTGCGGCCGTTGGCGCCACCGGCAGCGTGCTCTTTCTCCTCATCGGCTTCGCACAAGGCATGACGCAGGGCTTCGCCATCCCGCTCGCGCAGGCCTACGGAGCGGGAGACGAGCAGGGCGTGCTGCGCTCGGTCGCGGCGGGGACGGTGCTGACGGCGCTGACTTCGGTTCTCCTCATGGTGGTGGCCCCGTTGGTCGCTCGCCCGTTCCTGGTGCTGCTGCGAACACCGGCGGAGCTTCTTGGCGATGCGACGACGTTCGCCGTGGTGAACTTCCTCGGCGTCGCGGCGATCATGTTCTTCAACTATCTTTCCGCGCTCATTCGCGCCATCGGTGATTCGCGGACACCGTTGGTCTTCCTCGTCATCGCCTGCGTCATCAACGTGGGTCTCGTGATCCTGTTCGTGCAGGCAATGGGGATGGGTGTGGCGGGTGCCGCGCTGGCGACCGTGATAGCCCAGCTGATCTCGGTGATCCTCTGCTTCGTCTATCTCATGCGCGCCATCCCGGCGCTCCACACTCGCCGTGAGGACTGGAAGCTGCGACGCTCAGTCCTCGGCCAGCATATCCGTATCGGCCTGCCGATGGGCTTCCAGATGTCCATCATCGCCCTCGGCACCCTCGCCGTGCAGGTCAGGCTGAACACACTCGGTTCCGAAGCCGTGGCGGCCTATACGACAGCTGCGCGAGTGGACGGGCTTGCTGTCGCCTTCCTCTCCTCCCTCGGCCTGGCAGTAGCCACCTTCGTGGCCCAGAACTACGGCGCCGGACGCATCGAGCGCATCCGGACAGGCGTACGTCAGGCCATGGTGATTTCCGTCGGTCTGTCGATCGTCCTTACATTCACGCTCATCACCGCCGGGAACGGCATCGTGCGCTCCTTCGTGGGCGACGGCGAGGAAACAGTGGTGGCCCTGGCGCACGAATATCTCATGATCAACGGCATGCTGTACGTGCTGCTGGGCTTCCTGTTCATCACGCGCAGCGCGCTGCAGGGATTGGGGCGCACCCTTATCCCGACCATCTCGGGGCTTCTCGAGCTTGGCATGCGCGTGGCGGCGGCCATCGTTCTGGGCGATCTGTTCGGGTTCGCTGGAATTGTCTGGGGAAGCCCGCTCGCCTGGACCGCGGCGACCATGCTGCTGATCCCGGCATGGGTGATCGCCCGCCGTTCTCTGGAGACCTCTACCTCCGAGCCTGCCACTGCCGAGATCTCCGACGTTCTGGTGGTGGACGGTGCCCCGGCCGCGGAAGATGTTGTGGACACGCAGGTGTTCGAAGATTCGACGCTACGCGTAGATGTCGACGCCCTGGATACCGCGGATACAGCGGCTGTGCGCCAGGAAAGCGCGGACGTTCTCGTCGCTTGATCCCGGCCTGCATGAGAGAATGCACGGGATGCATCCACGACTCACACCCGGATCCCACCGCGGTCGGCTCGCCGAAACCGTGGACGATCTCCTACGTCTTGCCGGGGAAGAGGCGATCGGCATATGAGCACGAGAATGTGGGCCGTCGCCGGGGCGATCGCAACGGCGGTGGTCGGGATGATTGTACGGGGTATACCTGTAGCCGGCGATGCCCTCGGAGGGACGGCATACACCGTGCTGATCGCGCTGCTCATCGTGACACTGAGGCCCGCGACGACTCCGGTTGTGGCGGGCCTCGGTGCTTTCCTGGTCAGCTGCGCCATCGAGTTGTTGCAGCTTACCTCGCTGCCCCGGACCGTCGTCGAACAAATCCCGCCGGCGCGCTGGGTACTGGGATCGACGTTCAATCCGGTCGATCTGCTCTGGTACGCGGTAGGCGGTCTGGTGGCGGTGCTCGCGTGCCGTTGGATTGAGAAGAATGCCGCCCGTTAGATGCGCCGTGCAGGCCTCCGGCTCTTTTCGGAACCTATGCGGGGTGTACATCCACGCAGGCGCTAGCGGTCCTGGCCGTTCGTGCCAGGGCCGGTGTGCTCTCGGGCCCGAAGATCGTGATGATTTCGGCCTCGTGTGCACCATCGCTCCCGAACCAGTGGGGGATGCGGGTGTCGAACTCCGCGACCTCGCCGGCTTCCATATTGATTTCACGTTCGCCGACGACGAGGCGAAGCCTTCCTGAGAGAACGTAGATCCAGGTCATTCCCTCATGGGTCTTCAGCTCGGGGATGTGATGCGAGGGCGGAACGATTATCTTCCAAGCGTGGGTGCCGCCGTCGTGCCGCGTCAGCGGGATGACGGTGCGACCGTTCACCCGAAGTGGCCGCAGCCGGATGCGGGGATCCCCCGTCTCGGGTGCGCCGACGAGGTCGTCGAGTGGAACGCGATAGATGCGTGCCAAGGGCAACAGCAGTTCCAGGCTGGGGCGGCGCTGGCCGGTTTCCAGACGTGACAATGTGCTCTTGGAGATACCGGTGTGCGCCGAGATCTGAGCCAAGGTCATGCCTCGACGTTCGCGGAGCGCCTGGATACGCGGGCCCACGGCGAGCAGTGTATCGCCGATCTCGGGGTCTTGAGGACTCATGAGGTTATTACACAGTCCCGTCCCGTTTTCGGCAACTACAGTTGCCGTTCTTGAGATTGGTCCAGCACAGTGAGGCTATGGCTTCGCGAAAGAGTATGGCAGGGCAGCGGGAGAGCAACGCCGCGCTTCTCGGGGTATTGACGCTATGTGTGATGTCGGCGCAGCTGGGGACGAGCGCGGTGAATGTGGCGTTACCCGATCTGGCGTTATGGTCCGGCCGAGGGTTCGAGCAGGCCCAATGGGCTGTGGTGGCCTATCTTCTGACAATGACGACCACAAGCTTGGTCATCGGCTACATCGCAGATGTCGTGGGGCGAAAACGCGTGCTGCGTGTCAGTCTGCTGGTGTTCGTGGTCGCATCGGTCGCGTGCGCCGTGGCTCCCCACGTGTGGGCGCTGACGATTGCTCGGGTGGTCCAGGGCGGTGGGGCAGCGGCTATGACGGCGCTGCCCCTGGCGCTCGTCCGGGACGCCGTGGCTCCGGACCGCTCTGGCGCGGCGATGGGGTTACTCGGAACGGCCGCCGCGGTGGGTACCGCAGGCGGCCCGGCAATCGGGGGGATACTGCTGGGTACCTGGGATTGGACCGCTATCTTTTGGGCGATGATCCCGCTCCCAGCTCTAGCGTTCATGCTGTTGTCGTGGTCGCACGCACGTGCGGGCGCTCTCGCGAGTTCAAAGCCCGCCGAGGGACGGGGCCCAACGGCAGTCCGCCGTCGATCGCACCGGCAGGGAGGTCCGAAAGACGGCAAGAGATTCGATGTCGCCGGCAGTGCCGTACTCACCGGCGCGGTCATGGCCTACGGCGTCGCTTTCAGCGGTTCCATATTCGCTGCCGGATGGTCGCTCGGCCTGCTGGTGGTCGTAGCGCTCCTCCTTGCTCTGCTTGTATCCATCGAGAGGCGGGCGGCACGGCCTCTCCTCCCGCACGCGCTTATACGCACGAGGAGTGTTGGTCTGGGAGTGGTTCTGAACCTTGTTGTGGGCGCCGTGATGATGAGCACCCTCGTTATCGGGCCGTTCTATCTTTCGGGGGCACTGGGGCTGAAAGGAGGCGCCATCGGATTGGCGATGGCGGCCGGTCCCGTAACGTCCATATGCGCGGGAGTCGCTGCCGGGCGTCTCGTCGATCGGGGGTACCCCGGCAGATTGATGACCGTGGGGCTGATGACGATGGCCGTGGCGCTCCTCGTGCTGGCCACACTGCCGCGGGTGCTGGGACTTCCTGGCTACCTTGCCGGAACCGTCCTTTTGGCCCCTGGCTATCAGTTGTTCATGGCGGCCAACAATACGCGAGTGATGACACGCGTCCCACCGGAAAGGAGGGGAACCACCTCCGGCATACTAGGTCTATCCCGCAGCCTTGGACTGGTGACCGGGAGCTCGGCGATCACCATGCTGTTCGCGGCGGTGGCCCAGCTGGACCGCAGCGGCACCGTTGCGGTCGCTTCCGCTTCACTCGATCACGGCCTATCCCTCGTCTTCGGGGGAGCATCATTCGTCCTGGGCACGGCCGCATGTGGCTCGTGGCTCGCGGACAGGGGCCGCGCCTGACCCGGCGAGGCACCGCATAGGATGCCCCACCGGGGTGTGCCGGTATCCGACGGAAATGGAAATGTATCAGCCGCGTAGCGCGGCGTAGGCCTGTGCGACAGCAGTGTTCACTATCTTTCCGGCTTCGGTATTGACACCCTTCGCCAATGACTCACTGCGTTCGATGGCTGCGGCGGGACCTTGATTTGCCAGCTCGAGAGCGTAAGGGAGCGTAGCATTTGTCAATGCAATCGTTGATGTGCGCGGCACCGAGCCCGGCATGTTCGCCACGCAGTAGAACCGCGAGTTGTGCACGGCGAAGGTGGGATCGTCGTGGGTGGTGGGGCGGGAGTCCTCGAAGCAGCCTCCCTGGTCGATGGCGATATCCACGAGGACCGACCCGGACTTCATGGTCGCGACCATCTCGTTGGTCACCAGCTTGGGCGCGGCGGCTCCAGGAACCAGTACCGCGCCGATCACGACATCGGCGTCGGCGACTTCCTCGGCCACGGTGTACGGGGAGGAGCGCAGCGTCTTGACGCTTCCGCCGAACTGCGCGTCCAGTTGCCGCAGCCTAGGAAGCGAGATGTCGAGGATCGTCACGTCGGCACCCATTCCAACGGCGATCCGCGCGGCGAGCTCGCCGGCTTTGCCCCCTCCGATTACCACGAACTTACCCTTGGGAGTTCCCGGAACCCCGCCGAGCAGCAGCCCGCGGCCTCCATTGGACTTCATGAGCTGGAAGGCTCCGATCTGGGCTGCCAGGCTTCCCGCCACCTCGGACATAGGTGTGAGCAGAGGAAGTGAGCCGTCGGACATCTGCACGGTCTCGTAGGCGATTCCCAGTGTCTTGGATTCGACCAGCGCCTCGACCAGATCGGGAGCGGCTGCCAGATGCAGATAGGTGAAGAGGGCCAGATCCTCACGAAGGAAGCCGTATTCGACCTCGATCGGCTCCTTCACCTTCAGCACGAGTTCCGCCGCCCACGCGTCCGGAGCTCCGGGAACGATCGTTGCTCCCGCCGCGGAGTACTCCTCATCGGTGAATGCGCTCCCGGTGCCGGCGCCCGACTGCAGGAGCACTTGGTGCCCGTGCGCCACCAGTTCGGCGACTCCGGCCGGAGTCGCTGCAACGCGATACTCATTGTTCTTAATCTCGGTTGGGACACCGATAATCATAGGTCCTCCTTTGGGCCATGGACTGCGACGGTCTTGGCGCGGGGAACGCCACTACCCTCCGAGTATTCCACGACTGACGGTTGGACATCGGGAATTCGGTGCGATAGGACCAACCGTTTACGTACGTCTCTTCAGATGAGAAAAACCACCGAAGCCTTGAAAAGATCTCGGGTTTCGTGTGAATGATCTGGACATGCGAAACGCGCACGACGTGGCTATTTGTCAATGTATCGGAGCCGATTTGTGAGGACCATGGAGGGCTCGTGAGCCGCGCCGATGTCGGCCGTGAAAAATGGGCCAGAGGAGTACCCTCTCTCCCGCCCCCATTTTCTGCGGAATTGTGTTTTGGCCCGGAACACCGCGCTTGCCGCCCTCGGGCGGAGAGATTTTCGTGCCACGCCATTTCACAACGGGACACTTGCTTAATTCGTGGCGCAAAACACATCGTTTTGGGACTAAGGTACGAACGTATTACCGATTGTGATCTAGGCTCCATAGCTGCCCTGTTCGAAGTGCCTTCCTGGTGCGTAAGTCACAACGGATATGAAGTAGCCTCGTGAAAGAGGAGGACACCGATGTCAACAACGACACAAACATCGCCACCGCGTCCGGCAACTTGGACGCTCAAGGTGGCCATGGCTATCACCGGCTCGATCCTAGTGGCCTTCGTGCTGGTGCATCTTTTTGGAAATCTCAAGGTCTACACCGGCGCCGAGCATTTCGACGACTACGCCGAGTGGCTCCGGACCGCCTTCGAGCCCTTCCTACCAGAGGGCTTCGTACTATTGGCGTTCCGCATCGTCATCGGAGGCTCGTTCCTGATCCACATCGTGGCGGCGACGATGCTCTGGGCGCGCGGACGCAAGGCCCGCGGCCCCCATCGAGCTTCGCCGAAGGCTGCCCGTACCGGCTTCCAGTCGCTCTCGGCTCGGTTGATGCCCCTGACCGGTGTGCTCTTACTGGCCTTCGTGATCATCCACCTTCTGGATCTGACCATCGGTGTCCAGCCTGTCGCCAGTGAGACATTCCATCATGCAGTGGGCACCCGTCCCGATGCATACGCCAACCTCGTTGCGTCGTTCTCGCGGCCGTGGATGGCCGCCATCTACGTGGTGGCCATGGTTCTCGTCTCCCTTCACGTGGCACACGGCATCACCACTGTCGCCCAGGATCTGGGTGCCATGGGCTACCGCCTGCGCATGACTGCGGCGATCGTGGCCGGCATCGTGGCTCTGGTGATCCTGCTTGGCAATGCATCCATCCCGCTCGCTGTGCAGTTTGGAGTCCTAACATGAGCAAAATCTTCCGTAAGAGCAACTCTGCCGAGGCTCCGGCAGCCGATCCGACTGCGGCACCGTTCGTCGCTCCTCGCGTGACGGTTGCAAGCGCTTCCAACGGCCAGGTCTTGGACGGCAAGATTCCCGATGGTGATCCCGCCACCGCATGGAATCGCCGCCGCGATTCCTACAAGCTGGTCGGCGCGCTCAACAAACGCAAGTTCACCGTCGTCGTCGTCGGCACAGGCCTGGCGGGAAGCGGTGTGGCCGCGGCGCTGGGAGAGCAGGGCTATAACGTCCATTCGGTGACATTCCACGACGCTCCTCGCCGAGCCCACTCCATTGCGGCCCAGGGAGGCATCAACGCCGCTCGTGCTCGGAAGGTCGACGGCGACTCGATCTACCGCTTCGTCAAGGACACCGTCAAGGGCGGCGACTTCCGTGCCCGCGAGGCCGAGGCCTTCCGCCTAGCCGAAGAGTCGGTCCGCGTTATCGACCACATGAACGCAATCGGGGCTCCGTTCGCTCGCGAGTACGGTGGCACACTTGCAACGCGATCCTTCGGTGGCGTGCAGGTATCCCGCACCTACTACACCCGCGGTCAGACGGGCCAGCAGCTACAGCTCGCAGGAGCCCAGGCTCTGCTCCGCCAGGTCAAGCGGGGGACCATCACGCTGCACACCCGCAGCGAGATGCTGGATCTCATCATGGAGAACGGTGTCGCCCGTGGCGTCGTCATCCGCGATCTGGTGACGGGTGAGGTCAAGGCGATTCCGGCTCACGCCGTCGTTCTCGCGACCGGAGGCTACGGTTCGGTCTACTTCCACTCCACACTGGCGTTGAACTCCAATGCCTCTGCGGCTTGGCGAGCGCACCGGCACGGTGCCTACATGGCTCACACGAGCATGATCCAATTCCATCCCACCGCTCTTCCGGTCAACTCGAAGTGGCAGTCCAAGACGATTCTGATGTCTGAGTCGCTGCGTAACGACGGCCGCATCTGGGTACCGAAGAAGCCTGGAGATGACCGCGATCCGAACACCATTCCAGAGGCCGAGCGCGATTACTACCTCGAGCGCAAGTACCCGGCCTTCGGAAACCTCTGCCCGCGTGACATCGCCTCGCGCGCCGCGACCGAGCAGCTCGATTCCGGTCACGGTGTGGGACCGCTCAAGAACTCCGTGTATCTCGACTTCAAGGACGCCATCGCTCGCTTGGGCAAGGACACCATCAAGGAGCGCTACGGTAACCTCTTCACCATGTACGAGCACGCCACCGGCGAGGATCCGTACGAGGTCCCGATGCGCATCGCGCCCGGCGCCCACTTCACCATGGGCGGCCTGTGGACCGACTTCGACCAGATGAGCTCCATTCCCGGCCTGTTCGTCGGCGGAGAGGCCGGATGGTCCTATCACGGAGCGAACCGCTTGGGTGCGAACTCACTGCTATCGGCCTGCGTGGACGGCTGGTTCACCCTTCCGTTCTCGGTCCCGAACTACCTGGCCGATCACTTGAACGAGGCGCTGCCTTCGGAGGAGTCCCCGTCCGTCCAAGAGGCTCTGGCACGTGTGAACGCACGCTCCCAGGCTCTGCTGGACATCAAGGGCACCAAGGGACCCACCCAGTTCCACCGCGAGCTCGGCGAGATCCTCCATCGCGGTTGCGGCGTGGGCCGTTCCAAGGAGTCGCTCACGAAGGCGCGCGACGAGGTGCGAGCTCTGCGCGAGGAGTTCTGGCAGAACCTCTCGGTGCCGGGCACCGGATCCCAGGTCAACCAGACCCTCGAGAAGGCCGGCCGCGTGGCCGACTTCCTGGAGCTGGCGGAGCTGATGTGCGTGGACGCATTGGATCGCGAGGAGTCCGCTGGCGCTCACTTCCGCGTCGAGCATCAGGACGACGGCGAGGCCAAGCGCGACGACGAGCACTGGACCTTCGCTTCCGCATGGCAGACTGATAGTGGTTCCGGCCCGGTTCAGAGTACGGCACCGCTGACCTTCACCCGACACGTGGAGCCGCTGTACTTCTCGGCAGTTCCCATGGCAACGAGGAGCTACAAGTGAAACTGACCCTCGAAGTATGGCGCCAGCCCTCTACCAACGCTAAGGGGACGTGGGAACGCCACGACATGGACGGCCTCGAGCCCTCGATGAGTATCCTGGAGATGCTGGATCGTCTCAACGAGGAACTCGTCAACTCGGGCCGCGAGCAGATCACCTTCGAGTCGGATTGTCGCGAGGGCATCTGCGGCGCCTGCGGCCTCACGGTCAACGGTGTGCCGCACGGCCCCGAGCGCAACACACCGGCCTGCCATCAGCGTCTACGTGGTTTCAAGGATGGCTCGACCGTCCGGCTCGAACCGCTGCGCTCTGCTTCCTACCCGGTGGTGCGCGACCTCATGGTGGATCGTTCCTCCCTGGATCGGATCGTCATCGCCGGCGGCCACGTCGCCGTCGACGCCGGAACGGCTCCCGACTCCGACACTCAGCCCGTCAACCACGACACCGTCGAAGCCGCGCTCGACTTTGCGGCCTGCATCGGTTGCGGTGCTTGTGTGGCGGCCTGCCCGAACGGAGCAGCCCACCTGTACTTGGGTGCCAAGCTGACCCACCTGGCGATGCTGCCGCTGCCCAAGCAGGAGCGCGATCGCCGCGCGAAGTCGATGGTCTCGGCGGCCGAGGAGTCCTTCGGCCCCTGCTCCAACTTCGGCGAGTGCGCGCAGGCATGCCCTGCAGGCATTCCGCTGGCGGCCGTTGCCGCGGTGAACAAGGAGCGTATGCGGGCGGGCCTGAAGCGCCAGCTCAAGCACTGACAGGGATATCGCGCTGTAGTGCCCTCCCGGATAGCCTTCCGGGAGGGCACTTGGCGTCACTGCGGTTGCATCGAGCGTTGGTGTAAGTCCTTCGAGGTGCGGGTGAGGTGCAAGATGGGGTGCTTCCAGGCTCGCCGCCCGGATCCCCTTGCCTCATTGACCGGGAGGTTCACCGCGTAAAACGGCCACATGACGCCTCATAAGATGCCAGAGTTAGGGCATGCGTGTCACCGAGGTTCCCATTCCGCTCTTTCCCGGCGATGATCCGATGGGACAGTTCGAAGCTTTGGAAGAGCTCAACCGCGCGCGCTATGAAGCCGGACTGTCAAACAGTTCCACCCTGCGCACGGGCCGTGAGATCTCCGCCTCCTATTCGAGACGCGTCATATTCACGAGACACTACTATCTGCTGACGGACCCCGCGGAAAGCAATTTCGATGCGCCGATCGCAATGATCGCCCCCGGCTCACCGGCGAAGATCCTGGGGTATGGGTATGTGCGGCTCGCCCAGCAGCACAAGGAGAGAGGCGAGGCGTGGTGCGACGTCGTCGTCCATCCGGAGAGCTGGGGAAAAGGGTACGGGTCTTTTCTTCTGGACGAGGTCACCCGGGCCGCACGAGCGAAGGGAGCGCGTCAGTTGACGTGTCGCGCATACGCTCCTTTGGAATCAAGGCTCCCCACGGTCTCGGAGTTCGCGGAGTATCCGGTTCCACGGTTTCTGATCCGCAAGGGCTTCTCGCTTTCCAATGTGTTCGAGGACTATGTCTGGGATGTCTCCGATCCGCAAGCTCTGAGAGAGCGGCTGGAGCCTTTCACGGAGGTGCCGGGCTATCGCCTGGTCTCCTGGGAGGGACTGACGCCAAGCGAGTTGCTTCCGGGCATGGCGGACATACGACGCAACTACACGATGGATGAGCAGCAGGCTGCCTTCGAACAGTCGCGAACAGAATACTGGACGCCGGAGTCCCTGGCGCGCGAAGATCAGTACAACGTCTCGGGCGGGGCTCCTTCGTTCACCACGGCGGCATTGGATCAGAAGGGGGAAATCGCCGGCTTCACCTCATTGATCTCTCACGTGGATTCGCCCAACAGACTGCTGCAATCGGGGACTGTCGTGCGTATGGGCGCGCGCGGCAAGGGATTGGGCATGGCTCTCAAGGCAGCGAACATCCTCTCCGTACAGCGGCGTCACCCGATGGTGCGTACGGTGACGGTGGGAATCGATCCCGCGAACATTGAACTCGTAGCCGTCAACGAACGCCTGGGATACGAGCGGGTTGGAATGCAGGGTGAGTTCTCCAAGCGCATCTGAGTGCCTGCTCGTCCGCATCGCCTGGGGTCTCGCTTCCACGCTCGGCGTGAGCGATGCGGGTAGAGCCGTGATATTCCGACGCTTGCGCGGATAATGTGCACGTCAGCCAGATGGCATGATAACAAGCGTGGTCTTCAAGACGGCATGGTGAACAACCACGAGTAAGGTGTACCTTACTCGTGAGGAGTTATCGATGCTGGACGGGACGATCGCGGCCTGCTCGGCCGACGTGCACATCGCATGCTCCCACGAGCGGAACTCGCGGGCACTCGTGGCCTGCGCACGGACGTGCTGCGGAAAGTGGTTGGTGACTCGCCCTCTCGTGCAGTGACGACGGCGGGCCGGCATCTCGCGTATCGGATGCCGGCCCGTTGGGTTATTGAGGCTCGGGGCATTCGACCAGTGCCGTCTTTCTCATCTCCGGATGCGAAGATGAGCTTTCATGCTTCGGTTTCATCGGTGGGATAGGATGAGGCATGGATCACAGGGAATTCACGCACGGGCCTCAGCGCTTCCACACGGAAGACTACGGCGCATCATCTGGGCAAGAGACGGAACACGTCGTCAACGAGGACAGGCGATGGCTGGCGCAGACGTATCGTCCGCTTCCCGTCGTCATTCGTTCCGCCAAAGGGGCATGGGTCGAAGACGTCGAAGGGAAACGATATCTCGATTGCCTCGCGGGATACTCGGCATTGAATTTCGGGCATGGAAACGAACGCATACTCGCTGCTACCCGTGCCCAGCTGGACCGGCTCACCATGACCTCGCGTGCCTTCTACAACGACAGGCTGGCGGACTTCGCACGAGAGCTGGCGGGGCTGGCCGGCGGTGAACTCGTCGTTCCCATGAATACCGGTGCCGAGGCGGTGGAAACGGCGATCAAGGCGGCTCGGGCGTGGGGCTACCGGATCAAGGGAGTCTCCCCGGGCGAAGCGAACATCATCGTCATGGATTCCAACTTCCACGGGCGGACCACGACGATCATCTCGTTTTCCGACGACGCCGATGCCCGCGATGATTTCGGCCCCTACACCCCGGGGTTCCGGCGGGCGCGGTTCGGGGATGCCAACTCGGTGGCGTCACAGATGGATGAGAACACCGTGGCGGTATTGGTGGAGCCGATCCAGGGAGAGGCGGGAGTCATCATCCCTCCCGATGATTTCCTGCCTCGATTGCGCGAGCTCTGCACGGCAAATAATGTCCTCCTGATCGCCGATGAGATCCAGTCCGGGCTCGGGCGCACGGGGACCACGTTCGCCTGTGAGCTGTGGGATGTTCGGCCCGACCTGCGCACGCTCGGCAAAGCCCTCGGGGGAGGGATCGTTCCGGTTTCCGCCGTTGTGGGCAGGGCTGATGTTCTCGGAGTTTTCGAGCCTGGACAGCACGGTTCGACCTTTGGAGGAAACCCGTTGGCGGCAGCCGTAGGTCTCGAAGTGGTACGGCTGCTCGGCGAAGGCCGGTATCAGGACAATGCCCGCCTGATGGGCGGAGTACTGCGAGGACACCTGGAGAAACTGGAGGCGAAGAAGAAAGGGATCTCGGGATTCACGCAGGTCGGCCTGTGGGCGGGAGTCAGTATCGCACCGCGTCTGGGAAGTGGGCGGCAGCTGTGCGAGAGATTACTCGCCCACGGGGTGCTCGCGAAGGACACGCATGGCTCAACGGTCCGCCTCTCGCCGCCTCTCACGGTTGACGAGTCCGATCTCGGGTTTCTTTTCGAGGCATTCGAAAAAGCTCTCGACGATCTGGAGATGGCCAATCCCCGCTGGCGCGGCGAAGGAGGTGCATCCTGATGACGGCCATGGCGAGAGGGCCTCTTCCGATAGTGGAAGAGGCCCTCCTCGCTCAAGGACAGACCGAGTCAGCTCTGAAGTGTGGCGCGTACCTGCTTGGTGGCCGCCACCAGATTCTCCAGCGAGGCAACCGTCTCAGGGTAGCCTCGCGTCTTCAGCCCGCAGTCCGGGTTGATCCACAGACGGTTCGCCGGAACCGAACGAACGGCCTCGCTGATGAGTTCGACGAGTTCCTCGACGGAAGGAACCCGAGGGGAATGGATATCCCAGACGCCGGGTCCCACTCCTCGGAAGAAGCCGTTCTCCGCCAACTCGGGCAGCACCTCCATGCGCGAGCGCGCCGCCTCGATCGAGGTGACGTCCGCATCCAGGCCGGCGATGGCGTCGATGATCTGGCCGAACTCCGAGTAGCACAGATGGGTGTGAATCTGGGTGTCCGGACGCACCCCGGCGGTGGCTGCGCGGAATGAACCGACCGACCAGCGCAGATAGTCGCCGTGACGAGCCGCCTCAAGAGGGAGAAGCTCACGCAGGGCGGGCTCATCAACCTGGATGATGGCAATGCCGGCGGCCTCTAGATCGATCACCTCATCACGCAAAGCCAATGCGATCTGATCGGCGGATTCGCCCAACGGGATATCGATGCGGGGGAAGGACCAGGCCAGAATCGTGACCGGTCCCGTGAGCATCCCCTTGACGGGGCGGTCGGAGAGGGACTGGGCATAGGTGGACCATTCCACCGTCATCGGTTCGGGACGCGCCACATCGCCCCACTGGATCGATGGGCGGGTGCAGCGCGATCCATAGGACTGGACCCAGCCGTTGGCGGTGGCGGCGAAGCCGTCGAATTGCTCCGCGAAGTACTGCACCATGTCGTTGCGCTCGGGCTCGCCGTGCACCAGCACGTCGATGTCGAGATCCTCCTGCAGTTTGATCACCGACGCCACCTCTTCGCGCATGCGCTCGGTGTAGGCTGCCTGGTCGATCTCGCCGCGCACGAGAGCCGCGCGAGCTTTGCGAAGCTCGGTGGTCTGAGGGAAGGAACCGATGGTGGTGGTCGGCAACTGGGGCAATCCCAGCTTCTCAGCTTGGATGGGCTCGCGCTCGGCGAAGGGGAGACGGGTGCGATCCTCCTCCGTGAGCGCGGAGGTCCGGCTGCGGACATCCTCACGGCGCACGCCAGGGGCTATGGCTCGGGCCGCCAGCGCGGTGCGAGCTGCCGCCAGCTGGGGCGCCACGCTGTCCCAGCCGTAACGCAATCCGGCAGCCAGAACCGTGGACTCGACGACCTTCTGGTCGGCGAAAGCGAGCCACTCGTGCAGGTTGGCGTCCAGTTCGGCGTCGTTCCACTTCTCCAGCGCGGTGTCGTGCGGCACGTGCTGGAGCGAGTTGGTGGTACCCACGGCGAGCTCCGCCGCTCCGAGAGCCTTGAGATCTTCGAGGGAAGCCTTGGCTCCTTCCAGATCGGCGCGCCAGATATTGCGTCCGTCCACGAGCCCCGCAACAACGGTCACACCGGATAGATCGACCGAACCGGGCTCGGGAGCCTTCCCGCGCACGAGGTCGAGCTGCACTGCTTCGACACCGGAGGCGGCAATGGCGGGCAGGGCGGTGCGTCCGTCCCCGTAGGGCAGGGTGACGAGCACGTTCGGGCGATCCTCGGCCGCGGCCAGGCCGCTCCAGACTCGGCCCGCGAGTTCTGCGAGTTCCTGCCGGGAGACGGAGAGATTGTCGGAGACGAGGGCCGGCTCGTCGGCTTGGACCCACGATGCGCCGACCGCGGACAACGCGGCGAACAGCTCGCGGTAGGCGGCGACGACGTCGTCGATACGGGAAAGAGGGGACCACCCCTCGTCAGCCCCGTCGGCTGCTTTAGCGAGCGCCACATAGGTGACCGGGCCGACGATGACCGGCCGGGTCAACGTCCCCGACTCCTTGGCCTCGACGAAACGACGCACGAGGGAATCATCGGCAAAGGAGATGGAGGTGTCCGGACCGATCTCCGGGACCAGGTAGTGATAGTTGGTGTCGAACCATTTGGTCATCTCCAGCGGCGGGACGTCCTTGTCGCCACGAGCCAGCGCGAAGTAGAGATCCAGGCCGTCCTTGCCGGAGAAACGCTCGGGGATGGCTCCGAGGAAGGTCGTCACATCCAGGACCTGGTCGTAGAGCGAGGAATTCTCCGGAATCGAGGAATCCTCACGTGACAGGCCAAGATCGGCGAGCCGATCGAAGGTGTCATGACGCAGCTTCGTGAAGGCGCCGTCGAGCTCGTCCGCCGAGGTGCGGCCAGCCCAGAATGCCTCGACGGCTCGCTTGAGCTCGCGATTGCGGCCGATACGGGGATAGCCAAGGATCGTGGCCTTGGGGAAAGGCGTGGTTGCCATGTTTCCTTCTTTCTTGTCCGGGACCGGTACGTGTGGGGTGTTTCTTGTGTGGGATATGCGAATCGATGTGATGCCGTCTTGCGCGTTTCGCAGTGGCGCAGTCCAGCGTGGAGCGAGCGATCCGCTTCAGGGGACGGGCGTGAGTTCGGGGAGCTGCTCGAGGAGGTCCAATGCGGGCTGAGCCTTGTTGAAGGTGTAGAAATGCACGCCGGGTGCTCCGGCGTCGAGAACCCGCCGGGCGAGTTCGACTCCATGCTTGATGCCCCGCTGATATTGGTCCTGCTCGTCGACGGCTCGTGCCAGATCGTCCAGCAGGAAGTCCGGAGCCTGCACCTTCGTCAGTTGAGCGACCCGGGCCAGACGGCCAGGATCTGTCGGAACGAGGATGCCGGCGACGATCGGGATGGTCACGCCGTATGCCCGTGCCTTCTCCGTGAACGAGGAATATGCCTCGGGACTGAAGAATAGCTGGGTGATGGCGAAACTCGCTCCCGCGGCTTGCTTGACGAGCAGGCGCTCGATCTCCTGCTCGGGGCTGGTTCCCACTTCCGGATTACCGCCCGGGAATGTTGCCACGGCAATCGTCAGGGGCTTGAAGGCGGCGCGCAGGGCTGCACCCGGTTCCGAGCTCCTGCGGCGATCCTCCAGCGCGCGAATCAGCGTCACGAGTTCCGTCGCCGATGCCACGTCACCCGGTTGGGCCTGCCAGTTCGGATTGTTGACGGGTGGATCGCCACGCAATGCGAGGAAGGTGCGGACGCCCGAATCGAGATAGTCGGAGATCACCGAGGTGACCTCCTCGCGGGAAGCTGCAATGCAGGTGAGGTGCGCGATGGGTTGGACGGGAGTGTCGCGTACGAGCTTGCGAACGACATCGCGAGCCGAAAAGCGATCCTTGCCCGCGGCGCCGTAGGTGACTGAGATGAAATCGGGTTCCGTCTCCAGGAGGGTGTTCACCGTCCTCCAGAAGTTCGGAGCGACTTCCGGGCGGCGAGGGGGCATGACCTCGAAGGACAGAGTGCGTAGGCCACGACCCGTCGAGTTGGCCGGAATACTCACCGGTACACCGCCTTGAACGACGGCGCGACCTCCTGCATCCTCATCATCGACGACATGCGCATTCGGCAGACCACGGACGTACGTGCAGTACGGAACGGTGGTTGCAACGCGCTCTTAACAGTCATGCGAATATCTTCGGGTGTTTCCAGATTTTGAGTCGATACTGTCCATAAGGTGGAACGACGACGGACCCCGCCCTGCCTCGATGTGGTGGCAGGGAGAGGTCCGCTGGAAAGGCCGTTGAGAAAGAGCTCAGGCGACGCGGCGGAAACGGATGAGCCAGGCGTCGGGACCGTCCTGCACGACCTCGTGCGAGAACTCTCCGTCCAGTTCGGCAACCTGTGCGATGAGCGGCGTCGGCATGTGAGGTGCCTTGAGCAGCAGTGTGCCGTCGGTGGGGGTCGCGGCGAGCGCCCCGAGGATGGCCGCATGGCGGAAGGTGTGCGGGATGACGGTGGCGTCGAGAATCTCCTCGGCCAGCAGGTTGGTGTGATTGCAGTTGCAGGTGTGCTCGGACATGAGATTCTCCTCATTCGCGACGTACGGGACGTCTGTCAGTTGGAATTGCCAATATTAATTTATACGCTTTATTCCGTGGAAAAGAAATTGGCCGAAAGTCCCCAGTCAGCGGGACTGATGCGTAAGCGGCCCGTCTGGCCGCGCCTCGTAATCCTTGCGCTGGCCGCGCTGAGCATTCTGTCGGGGCTTTCGGCAGGCTTGCTGAGACTGGGAGTCTGGAGTCCGCTGACCCTTCCGGGCTTGGCGGACAATCACGGGCCGCTTATGGTTCTCGGCTTCGTGTGCACCGCCATCGGCCTCGAGCGCGCGGTCGCCCTGCGGCGGGCCTGGGCGTTCTTGGCGCCCGTGGGAACGGCTCTGGGCGCAATCGCCCTGCTCGCCGGGACGCCCCTTGTGATCTCGGGTGCGCTGTTCACTCTCGGTACCGGAACACTCACCCTCATCTATCTGGCGGTATATCGCCGCCAGGACGCAGTTGCCGTGCTGATACAAGGACTGGGGGCCGCCGCGGCCCTCGCCTCCGCACTGCTTTACCTACGAGGCCTGCTTCCAGAGGATATCGTCCTGTGGTGGGTGGCGTTCCTGCTGCTCACCATCATCGGAGAACGTTTGGAGCTGGCCCGGATCGCCTTTCTGGGGAGGGGAGTGGAGGACTCGATTCTTGCTGCCGCCCTGCTCCTGGTGGCGACGACGGCGTGGGCTTCCCTCTGGCCGTTGGCAGGCAGGGCCGTCGGCTTGACGATCGTGCTGTTGGCGATTCTCACCGTCACCCAAGACGTGGCCCGCCGCACCATAAAATCCGATGGCGCGCCTCGCTTCATGGCCGCAGCGATGCTGGCCGGATACGGATGGGCAATGGTGGCGGGCGTTGCCCTCCTGCTGGCGGACGATTGGAAGGCGGACGGCACGTACGACGTCGTCGTCCACAGCATCATGCTCGGATTCGTCATCTCGATGATCCTCGCGCACGCGCCGGTCATAGTTCCCGCGCTCGTGCATCGTCCGCTGCCCTACAATGCGGCGATGTGGGTGCCGCTCGGCCTGCTGCATCTCAGCCTTCTCTTGCGGGTCACCGGCGATCTCACCGATACACTGGTGGCCCGGAACGTCGGAGGCGTTCTCGGGGTGGTGGCCATCCTGACCTTTCTGCTCACAACTGTGACCCTCGTCCTCAAGGGAGACAACAAGTGAAAATGCCGAGATCTGCGTGGCACCGCATGACGTGGATGGCGACGACGTTCTGGATCCTGCTGCTCATCGCTGCGGTTGCGGCCCAGGCTATTCTCCCCAATCCGACCTGGTTCCTCATCCATATCGCTGGCCTCGGCGTCATCGGAACCTCGATTCTGGTGTGGACCTGGCATTTCGCCGACGCCTTGACCCGGAAGAAGCAGTCGCAGCAGAAACAACTGCTGCGAATGGCAGGCCTGACTGCGGGCACGCTCGTCCTGGGAGTGGCGCTGGCGAGTTCCGGGCGTCTTGGCGTGATCTGCGCGGTGATCGGAACGGTTCTCGTGGTGGGATCGCTTCTATGGCACTCGGTGGATCTGAGCAGGGCGATGAGGGGAAGCTTCGTCTCGCCCGGCGCGGTGACGCTCAAGTACCATCTCGCTGGTGCCCTGTTGCTGGTGCTGGGAGCGATTCTCGGCCTCTTCATGACGATCGATGTCACGGATTTCGAACTGGCCGAGTCATGGTGGCCTGCTATCCATATGCGACACGACGGGATGTCTCTCGCACACGTATTCCTCATGGTACTGGGGTTCGTGGGGCTCACCATTCTGGGGACTCTGGCGACCTTCGGAGCGACCGTAGCGCGTACCCGGTTGGCGCCGCATGCCATCAAGATGGCGATGCGCACCCTGCCCGTCTTGGTAGGGGCTATCCTGGCCGGAAGCGCTGCCTCCATAGCGGGGTGGAACAAGCTTGCGGGAGTTGCCGCCATCGTCTGGGTCATAGCCGCGGTGGTGGGAGTTCTCATCCCCATGTTCCGAACCTGGCGGGGTTCCATGATCGGGGTGGGGGATGGTTGGACCATCGGCGCTGGCACCATCTGGTTCCAGATCGCGGGCCTGACGTGGGCATGGCAGCTCATATCCGCAACCAGCGTTTCCACGGCGCGGGACACCTCCCAGTTCTCCTACGCCATCATCCTGGCGGCGGGCGCACTTCAGCTGATCCTCGGTTCCCTCACGTACCTTCTGCCGGTGGTGGCCGGCGGCGGTCCAGCCCGTCTGCGGGCGACCATCGAAGAACTGGAACCGAGCGCCGGCACCAGATTCTTCTTGCTCAACGGCGCGATGGTCCTCGCGGCCGTGCCCGCTCCGGAAATAGTCCATCGCGGCGCATTACTCGTGGCGGGGGCCACCGCCATTGTGAGTTTCGGGCTCCTGATATATGCGGTGGCGCGCCAGCACACGCGAGTCCTGCCGGAAGCGGGGGATGGAGGCAGGCCCGCTGCGGTGGGCACGGCCGAAGCCGCCGGCAAACCCCGCGCCATGCCCGATCCGAGACTACGCGTGGGCGCTGTCGTCGCCGTGAGCGTGCTGTGCCTCGTCACCGCGGTGGGATCCCTGCCTGGACGGGCCGTAGAAGGAAACACGACGGCGGAACAGGTGGTCGACGATCCCGACGCCCCGGTCACAACAATTGAGGTGACGGTCTCGGGGATGTCCTTCGTACCCAACACTCTTGAGGTTCCACGCGGCAACCGATTGGTGATCGAGTTCAAGAATACCGGCGATCAACGCCATGACCTGGTATTGGAGAACGGGGTCGAATCCGGACCCATCGAGCCGGGAGGGGAGATCACGCTCGACGCCGGCGTCGTCACCGAGAGCATGGAGGCATGGTGCTCCATGGTGGGCCACCGGCAGATGGGCATGACCATGGAAATCGTTGCCACCGGCGAGGGGACGGAAAGCCTGGCCGAGGGAGAGAACGGAGAACACGGAGCTCACGCCGGTGGATCGGAGAACGCCTCCGGCGGTCTTGGCGATTCGCTCCTTCTGCCCACATCGGCAGAATTGGCGGCCGAGCCGGGCGCAGACTTCGAGCCTCGCGACGCTGCTCTGCAGCCCGCATCCGAAGATACGGTTCACAAGATCTCGCTCGCCGCAGAGGAAACCGAGATGGAAGTCGCTCCTGGCCGCACCCAGACGGTGTGGACGTTCAATGGAAGCGTCCCCGGCCCCGTCCTCCGGGGAAAGGTAGGCGACACCTTCGAGATAACCTTGACCAACAACGGCAGCATGGGCCACTCGATCGATTTCCATGCCGGAGACGTCTCTCCGGGACCCAACATGAGGACCATCGAACCCGGTGAAAGTCTGACCTACGTCTTCGAGGCGAAACGTGCGGGGATCTGGATGTATCACTGCTCCACGATGCCGATGTCGTTGCATATCGCGAACGGCATGTACGGAGCTGTGGTGATCGATCCACCGGATCTCGACCCCGTTGATCGTGAATACGTCCTGATTCAGGCCGAGCAGTACTGGTCGCAGGATCCGGAGGAGGGGATGAATCCCGACGTTATCGCGCTGTCCATTCCCAGTGCGGTGGTCTTCAACGGCTACCCGTTCCAGTATGACCATGAGAAGCTGCAGGCGCACGTAGGCGAGCGGGTGCGCGTGTGGGCGCTCGACGCGGGTCCGAACCTGCCGTGGGCCTTCCATATCGTCGGCACCCAGTTCGACACCGTGTGGCGAGAGGGCAGCTACGAGCTCCGACGTGGCTGCGGCGACGCGACACTCACGCGTGAGGAGTGCGATCCCTTCGCCCAAGGGAAGGATTCCGTGGGAAGCAACGGGTCCCAGGTGCTCGCTCTGGCTCCAGCCGAAGGAGGGTTCGTGGAGTTCGTGGCTCCGGAGCCCGGTGACTACGCCGTCGTCAATCACGCTATGACGTATGCGGAGCGCGGCGCGCACGGATTCGTGGAGATCACCGAGCCGTAGGCGCGCTGGATGCTGAGAAGGGCGAAGGGGCGCCTATCGGTTAATGATCCGATAGGCGCCCCTTGCGTTTCAGTGGTAGAGCGAACTCGAGCTCAACCGACCGGCAGCCTCATCAGAAGGCGGGGATGACCTCGCCGTCGGGCCAGGTCTGGCGGATGTAGTCGGCCACCTCGTCCGAATGGAGGAGCTCATCGAGCTTCTCGACGGCCGCGATGGTGTCGGCATCCGCCTCGGTGTTCCAGGCGAGAATGTTCGAGTAGGGGTTGCCTTCGCCGGACTCGAGGTAGATGGCGTCCTCGGAAGGAGTCAGGCCGTTGTCCAGCGCGAAGTTGCCGTTGATGATGGCGATGTCTACATCCGGCAGCAGCTTGGGAACTGCAGGAGCCTCGGCTTCCACGAACTCGATGTTCTTCGGGTTCTCGTCGACATCGTAGATGGTCGGGTTATCGACATCGCTCAAGGTGATGATGTCGTTGACGGCGAGCAGATCGAGTGCGCGGGCCTGGTTGGAGGGATCGTTGGTGATTCCGACTTTAGCGCCGTCCGGCAGGTCCGCGAGGTCCTCGATGTCGTTGGAGTAGACGCCGTAGGGCTCGATATGGACACCTTCGCCACGTTCAAAGGTGTATCCCTTGGACTCCACCGCCTCGTCGTAATAGGGGATGTGTTGGAAGAAGTTGGCGTCGATGTCGCCGGCCTGGAGATCCTCGTTGGGGAGCACGTAGTCGTTGTACTCCTTGATCTCGATCTCGATGCCGGCGTCGGCGGCGAGGTTCTCGGAGACGTAATTGAGGATCTCAGAGTGCGGCACGGGGCTGGCACCTACGACGATCGTGGTGACGCCGGAACCGCCGGAGGTGGCGGAGGATTCCGAGTCACCCTCGGAATCAGAGTTACCGCAGGCCGATAGGGTGAGGGCTGATACGGCGGCTAAAGCTGCCAGAGAGCGGAAACGCTTCATGTTTCTGTCCTTCTTGTGAGTTGGAGGGATGAAAGAGTTGAAATACAAGGGAATCGCATCTTAGGAAGGCCGAATCGACTAGCGATCCCGCTACCGGGGGTAGCCGGAACCAAGATGCTACGAGCGCGAGACCCGTGGATGCGCGTGAGCCTAGGTATAAGGAACGCACGAAAGAGAGTTGTCAGGGCCGGCTGAGGCTGGGAGATCCTTGCCCCTCCGGCTGGTGGTGCCTCAGCGGTGGTCCACCAGCCGGCTGAGCATGTCACCGAGAACCTGGACGACGCTGACGATAACAATGATCACGAGGACGATGATGAGCAGGACGTCGAGTTGCGTGCGGTAATACCCCTGGTTGATAGCAAGCGCGCCGAGCCCTCCGCCGCCCACGGCGCCAGCCATGGCAGTGTATCCGATGATGGTGATTGCGAGGATAGTCGTGGACTGAACCAACGTCGGGAACGCCTCGCGAACGATGACGTCCTTGAGAATCTGAAAGCGCGAGGCTCCCATCATCTGTGCCGCCTCGATCTTGCCGTGCTCCACATTGGTCAGGTTGGATTCGACCATGCGCGCGAAATAGGGGATCGCAGAAAGCGCGAGCGGAACCATGGCCCCCTGCCAGCCGTTCGCCTGTCCCACAAGCATCCGAGTGATGTTGATGAGCAGCACCATGAGGATGATGAAGGGAATTGCGCGGCCGACATTGACGATGAAACCCAGAACCGAGTTGATGGGCTTGTTAGGGAGGATTCCGTCCTTACGAGTGGCCGTCAGGATGACGCCGATTATCAGCCCGAAGATACCCGCGAGCAGCGTGGCCCAGAACGTCATGAGCAGAGTCTCAGAGGTTGCACTCCACAGCTCCTGCTCGATGACGGGGTTATTGAACCAGGTGCGGTCGTCCGCCAGGGGGGTGCCACCCGGGAGCTGAAAGATCGAAAGAGTGCTCATACTGCTCGTACCTCCGCGCTGACGCCAACCTTTCTCAGTCCGGCCAGCAGATCGTCAGTGTCCTCGGCATCGATGGTCAGTGCAAGCCTTGCGACCTGCACGGAGCCCATGGTCTCGAAGGTTCCCGCACCGATGTCCGCCCCGTACTGCGCCGCCAGCGCCATTACGCGTGAGCCCGTTGGCTCACCGGGACGCGACGTGAAGGAGACGTCGAGGATGATGTTCTCCCCGGCGTCCTTCGGATCGAAGTCTGGAGCGGGAACGATCCGCCGTGCCAGGGGAGAGGTGATATCAGAGACGACATCCGCCACCGATCCGGTGGAGACGACGGCTCCGCGATCGAGCATGGTCACCGAGTCGCAGACTTTGCGGACCACTTCCATCTCATGGGTGATGATCAGGACGGTGACGCCGTAGGTGTCACGGACGTCGCGCAGGAGCCCGAGGATCTGATTGGTCGTCTCCGTGTCGAGCGCGGACGTGGGTTCGTCGCACAGCAGGACAGAGGGACGATCCGCCATTGCGCGTGCGATGCCCACCCGCTGGCGCTGACCACCTGAAAGCTGGGAAGGAAAGGAGGAGGAACGGTCGCCGATACCCACGAGATCGAGCATCTCAGCAACGCGTTCGCGGGTCTCGGCCTTCCCCATGCCGGAAAGGCGCAGCGGATAGGCGATGTTTCCTGCGGCGGTGCGCTGGTCGAGCAGGTTTCCGCCTTGGAAGACCATGCCGATGGTCCGGCGCGCCTCACGTAGCTTCTTGGCGGATAACGCCGAAAGATCCTGGCCATCCACCGTGATCGTGCCTGACGAGGGCCGTTCCAGCGCCGTGAGGCAGCGAATGAGCGTGGACTTCCCGGCGCCTGATTCGCCCACTATGCCATGGATCTCGCCGGAGGGTATGTTCAATGTGATCTCGTCTAGAGCCACGATCGGGTCCTCGCCCCGCCGTGGATAGACCTTGCTGACTTCCCGCAGCTCTATCAAAAGAATCCCTCCATCGATCGTGGCGGAAGCACCCGTCATTCCGGGTTGCTGCAACGTCGACGAGCCACGTCTCTCGGCTGATCTTGATGAACCACTCCAAGCCAACCACGTAAACGGTTGCTGCACCAAGTTTTTGCCGTTGTGATCTTGGTCGTCCTGGGAACTTAAGCTACAGGTAATAGGGTTTAAGAACCAACCGGTCCGCACTCTGGACTATGACCGAGCACGGGCAGCGATGCCACCCGGAACGAGGGCTCGAATGTGTCGGAGGCCGTAGGGACAATGGTGTCATGGAACAGGATGCTCTCGAAGAACTCATGGATGCCGAAGCCGATCTCGATCTGCCCGCCCTCCATCTGGACCACGTCTGGTGGCCCAGATGGAGCACGAACCCTGAAAACACCGGTGCGTCGCGCACAGCCGCGTAATCGGGCAAACTCAGTTCGTGCCGCTCACGTGCTGTACGATCACGCTTCTGGCCGCCGCGATCGAAACCTCGAACTCCTCCTCTCCCAGTTCGACCGTGAGGAGTCCGACGGCATGCCGCGCCTCGCGGATTCGTAGCCGGGCGCCGGGTAGGAGGCCAACCGATTGCAGATATACCAGCACGTCCGAGTCGTGGTCGGACACGCGGTCGATGCATACGGTTTCGCCGGATTTGGCGTCGGCGAGCGAGTGCAACGTTTGTGTGCCGACGGCGTACGGACCCTCCGGCTTCGGTATCACGTCTCCGTGAGGATCGCGTTCCGGGTACCCGAGTGCACTGTCCAGTCGCTCGATGAATCTGTCTGACACGGCATGTTCGAGATGCTCGGCTTCCTCGTGCACCTCATCCCATGAGTAGCCGAAGATCTCCACCAAGCCGGTTTCCAGGAGGCGGTGAATCCGGACCATGCGGGCCGCCTGACGGTGTCCTTCCTCGGTCAGGGAGATCGCGCCGTACGGGGCGTGGCGCACGAGTCCCATGCCGACGAGCTTGCCGACGCCCTCCGAAACGGTGGAGGGGGAGAGTCCCAGCGACCGGGCGAGCTGGCCCGAAGAGACCGGCTTGTCTTGCCACTCGGAGAGCTTCCAGATGGCCCGCAGATAATCCTCGCTTGACGTGGTCAGTGCCATATCGCTGTCAGGAAAGAGCCGCCGCAACAGCGAGTTTGAGCGACTTCTGGAAATTGGTCTCCCGCTCCTGCGGGGTCATGTTCTGCGACTCGTCGAAGAGATGATCGGAGATCGTGAGGACGGCCAGGGCTTCCTTGCCCAGATCGGCGGCGATGCCGTAGAGCGCGGCCGCCTCCATCTCCACGCCCATCGTTCCCAGCTGGGCGAGGCGCTTGTTCTGCTCCGTCGACGTGCCGTAGAAACGATCGCGCGAGACTATCGGGGCGACCTTGACATCGGGGTCGTCTCCGGCTGCGTCGACGGCGGCCTTCAGCAGATTCCACGAGGCGGTGGCCGAGAACTGGATTCCCGGACACAGTGTGGTGTTGATGGCCGAATCCGTGTGCGCACCGATGGCAACGACGACGTCGCCCGCCTTGACTTGCGGGGAAAGACCCCCGGCGGTACCGACGCGAATGATGCGCTCGACCCCGAAATAGGTGAAGAGTTCGGTGGCGTAGATGGAAGCGGAAGGCTGTCCCATGCCGGAGGCCATCACCGACAGCGGCTTGCCCTGGTAGGTGCCCGTGTAGCCCCCGATACCGCGAACGTCGGTGACTTGGCGGGCGTCCGGCATGAGCTGGGCGGCCATGCGAGCAGCGCGCTTCGGATCGCCCGGCATGAGGACGGCGGGGGCGAAGTCCCCGGGCTGGGCGGCGATATGAGGTGTTGTCACGATGAGGTCTCCTTGTTAACGACCGTTCGGGCGGCTGACGTTTGGTCACCATATTCTAATGTGAAAAAGCGGAAAAGGAACGTGCGGCTCGGCTCGTGCACAGTCGGAGACGAATCGGAGGGACGCGACACGGTGATGCCCAAAATAAGTTCAAGCTGGCATCTGACCGAGAAATATAGGAACAATGGCCGTGTACGTAATTACGAAGGCAACTCCTTGCCGACGTATGTGGAAAGGAATGACCATGACTCAGCCCAATAATCCCGACCAGGAGCACCAGCCGGTCCAGCCTCAGTCTGCCCAGCCAGCATCCCCGGAACAGCAGTACCAGCAGGGCTTCCAGAATCAGGCCTCCGCCCCCTCGGCATACTCGGCCCCGGCGGCCGGACAGCCCTACGGCCAGCAGCCCTACGGACAACCGCAGTACGGCCAGCAGCAGTACGGCCAAGCCCCCTACGGCCAGCAGCAGTACGGTTACCAGGCTCCCGCTCAGAACGAAGGCGGCATCGGCGCCTTCTTCTCGCTGGACTTCTCGCGGAAGTTCGCTCCCAAGATCGCCAAGCTCGTCATGCTGTTCGCGCTGATCCTCGCCGGCGTTCTGGCTCTCACCTCCCTGGTCTCCTTCATCGAAGTCCTGACCTACTACAGCGTGGGAGCGATGACGATCATCGCGGCGATCTTCGCGCTGGCACGGGACATCATCCTCGCGCTCTTCCTGCTGGGCATCACCCGGGTCATTCTGGAAGGCAGCCTCAAGTCGGACTCTGAGGGCAGCAACGGATCGTCGGCCTCGCAGG
This sequence comes from Actinomycetaceae bacterium L2_0104, assembly GCA_047501485.1. Classification (GTDB taxonomy): domain Bacteria; phylum Actinomycetota; class Actinomycetes; order Actinomycetales; family Actinomycetaceae; genus Ancrocorticia. The sequence goes on from JAZDRN010000001.1 coordinate 1,027,569, forward strand.
CATGAGCGAACGGGTTGCCGACTCGAGTGAACAGAGGGGACGAACCGGCTACTCGCTGATCGCCTTCGATCTGGACGACACGTTGGCTCCGTCCAAATCGCCGTTGCCCGCACGCATGGGCGAGGCGCTGCGATCCCTGCTGGAGATCACGCAGGTCTGCGTGATCTCCGGCGGCCAGTTCGGCCAGTTCGAGACTCAGCTTCTCGGCAACCTTCACGCGAGCGATCGAGAGCTTGCCCGCCTTCACCTCATGCCCACGTGTGGCACCCGCTACAAGGTGCACCGTGAGGGCGGCTGGCACGATGTGTATGCCCGCGATCTGACGGAAAGTGAGCGCACCAGCGCCTTCCGGACCGTCGAAGAGCAGGCGCGTGCACTTGGATTGTGGGAGGAGGAGACCTGGGGGCCCATCCTGGAGGACCGCGGCTCCCAGATAACCTTCTCAGCGCTTGGTCAGGAGGCACCTCTGGAAGCCAAGAAGGCGTGGGATCCAGACGGTTCCAAGAAGGAGCGTCTGCGCGCTGCCGTGGCTCCGCTGTTGCCGCAGCTGGAAGCTCGTTCGGGAGGTTCCACCTCGATCGATATCACCCGCAAGGGCGTCGATAAGGCGTACGGTATCGAGGAACTCTCGAGTCAAACGGGTATTCCTATTGCCGACATGCTGTTCGTGGGCGACAGGCTCGACGAAGGTGGCAACGACTATCCGGTCAAGCGGCTGGGGATCGCCACTTTTTCAGTTTCCGACTGGCGGGAGACGGCCTCCTTCGTCGAAGACTATGTGACGCGTCCAGCTCGAATCTGAGAAGAGAATGCTACGGATTTCTGCACCTTCGCCCATCCAGCGCGGTGGCGCCGAATTCTCGCGCAGGTAATTCTCAGTCTCAGAGGAATACACTTTGTGATGCCCCCGAACTATGGTCGGGGGCATCACTCGTATCACCGCATGAGGAAATAGGTGCCGCTCGTCTTGAAAGTCGAGCACACCATCCCCGATCTGGAGGTGGCCATGGCCAAGGAGAAGCTCAACCTGGAGCAGCTCTCGGATGAGGAACTCGACTCGTATATGGACGCTGTCGAGGCAAAGCGCCAGGCGCTGCCTTCAGCGGCCCAAAAGGAAGGCGGGGCTCCCCACGAACTGTCGCTCATCATGGTGGTCTCCGGGTTGCTCGGCATGTTGGCCGCCGTCGCCCTCATCCAGGCGGAGAAGCAACTGCTGCGCGATCCCCTCGGATCGCTCTCCTGCGATATCAACCCGCTCATAGGTTGCGGGAAGTTTCTCATGGCTGAGCAGAACTCCGTCTTCTTCGGCATCTCCAATGCCGTTTACGGCCTTGCCTTCTTCGCGGGAATCACGGCCCTGGGCCTGGCATTGTTGTCCGGTGGGTGCTTCGGCCGGTGGCTCTGGGTCGCCCTCGATATAGCGATGGTGGGAGCGGCTGCCTGGATCGCCTGGTTCCAGTGGACCTCTTTCGCCGTGGAGCGTTCGCTGTGCCCCTACTGCCTGCTCACATGGTTCGTCACGATCCCGCTCATCGTGAATGTCTGGGCCCGTTCGGCTCAAGCGGGGCATCTCCCATGCCCCGCGGCTCTGCGGCGCTTCCTCGTGCGCAAGCGGTGGCTCATCGTGCTGACGCTCTACGTGCTGCTCGTGGCCTTCGCGATCATCTGGTTCTGGGATCAGTGGTGGGTGGTGTTCTAAGGGACTCCACCGCGCGTGGTTCAGCCGGCCGAAGCCCTTACAGAGAGTGGATATCGGCGGGCACGAACTCGCCCCAGCCCATGGCGACCAGGCTCGCGCGCACTTTGACGACGCCGTCGTCGAGCCTGACCGGATCGAGGTCGCGCTGGGCGTTATCGAAGCGGATATCCGCTTCGGATCGGGCGGGAATCACGTGCAGATGAACGTGGGGGACTTCCATGCCCGCGATGATCATCATCGCCCGTGGGACCTCGAAGGCAGCTTCCTGTGCCTGACCGATACGCTGGGCCACCACGGAAAGATGCGCGAATGTCGCCTCGTCCAGATCGGTGAACTTCGAAACCTCTTGGCGTGGGACGACCAGCATATGCCCGTCCTTGATCGGCTCGTGAGTGCCGAAGGCGACACAGACGTCGTCGGCCCAAGCGAAGCGCCCCGGTATATTGCCCGCGATGATCTCAGAAAAGATACTCATGCGTCTATTCTACGAGCGAGTGGGCTGAGTCTCACACTGGATGATTGGGGAGCGACCTGCCTCGCTGAGTTAGGCTTTTAGGCAGACTTTATCTAAGGAGAGCAATGAGCACTGAGGCGAGCGGCGCCGAGGCCACAGCATTCCGTTACACCGCGGAGCTGGCCAACCGGATTGAGGCATCCTGGCAGGAGACCTGGGATGCCGAAGGCACCTTCTATGCGCCGAACCCAGTGGGTGATCTTGCAGGCGAGGTTCCGGCGGAGAAATTCTACATTCTGGACATGTTCCCCTATCCTTCCGGCAAGGGGCTGCACGTCGGCCACCCGCTGGGCTACATCGCCACCGACACCGTTGCACGCTACCAGCGCATGAAGGGCAAGAACGTCCTGTACACCATGGGCTACGACGCCTTCGGCCTGCCCGCCGAACAGTACGCGGTGCAGACGGGGCAGCATCCCCGCCTCACCACCGAGGAGAACGTGACCAATATGCGCCGCCAGCTGCGTCGCATCGGTTTGTCACACGATTCGCGTCGCTCCTTCTCCACGACGGACATCGGATACGTGAAGTGGACGCAGTGGATCTTCCTGCAGGTGTACAACTCGTGGTTCGATCCGCAAGCCGAGCGCCGTGACGGGCGTGGACTGGGTGCGGCGCGCCCGATTTCCGAGCTGAAGGCCAAGCTGGCTTCGGGTGAGATTGCGGTGCCGGGAGGAAGTGCTTGGACGGACCTGAGAGCTTCCGAGCAGGCGCAGGTCATCGACGGTTTCCGTCTGGCGTACGTGAGCGAGGCTCCCGTCAACTGGTGCCCCGGACTCGGAACCGTGCTAGCGAACGAAGAGGTAACCGCGGAAGGCCGTTCCGAACGCGGCAACTACCCCGTGTTCAAGCGGAACCTGCGCCAATGGATGATGCGGATCACCGCCTACGCGGATCGCCTGGTAGAGGATCTGGACACCATCGATTGGCCGGAGAAGGTGCGTTCCATGCAGCGCAACTGGATCGGCCGTTCCGAGGGTGCGAACGTGACCTTCGAGGTTCCTTCGGCCCCCTGCGATGAGGGAGCTGCAACCCTCGAGGTCTACACCACTCGTCCCGACACCCTGTTCGGTGCGACGTTCATGGTGGTTGCTCCCGAGCATCCCATCCTGGGCGGTTCCATTCCCGGGGAGGCGGACGATGCGGAGCTGCTGCATGTGCCCGCCCAGTGGCCCGAGGGCACGCGTGAGGCGTGGACCGGGGGAGCGGCGACTCCAGCCGCGGCCGTGGCCGAATATCGTGCGGAGGCCGCCCGTAAGTCGGATGCCGAGCGCTCGGACGAGGTGCGCGCCAAGACGGGAGTCTTCTCCGGGTTCTTCGGCACGAATCCCGTCAATGGGAACGCCGTCCCGATCTTCGTGGCCGACTACGTTCTCATGGGCTACGGCACTGGCGCCATCATGGCGGTCCCGGCGCACGATCAACGCGATTGGGAGTTCGCGACCAAGTACGAACTGGATATCGTGCGTACCATCGGCCCCGCGGATGACCCCCACGGTCCGGATCTGACGGTCTCGGCGTACGTGGGTGACGGCGTCGCCGTCGACTCCGCGAACGATGAGCTGAGCCTGAACGGACTGGACAAGGACGCCGCCAAGGCCGCGATGACGCAGTGGCTGGAATCGATCGGCAAGGGGCACGCGCAGGTCACCTACCGTCTGCGCGACTGGCTCTTCTCGCGCCAGCGCTACTGGGGCGAGCCCTTCCCGATCGTCTGGGATGAGGATGGCAACCCGCACGCGTTGCCGGAGTCCGCACTACCGCTCGAGCTGCCGGAGATCAACGACTATTCGCCGCGCACCTTCGAGGCCGACGATGCGACGTCGTCGCCTGAACCCCCACTAGGACGCGCGGACGAGTGGGTCAACGTCCAGCTCGATCTGGGCGACGGAGTGAAGAATTACCGCCGCGACACGAACACGATGCCGCAGTGGGCGGGTTCGTGCTGGTACGAGCTGCGCTACGCCGATCCGACGAACGACGACGCCTTCTGCGCCCCGGAGAACGAGGCGTACTGGATGGGGCCGCGCCCGGAAGAGGGCAACGTCTCCGGCGGCACGGACCTGTACGTCGGAGGTGTCGAGCATGCGGTGCTGCACCTGCTGTACGCCCGTTTCTGGCACAAGGTGCTCTTCGATCACGGCTACGTCTCCTCTTCCGAACCCTTCCACAAGCTGTTCAACCAGGGCTATGTGCAGGCCTACGCCTTCACCGACGCCCGAGGCCAGTACGTCCCGGCAGACGAGGTGGAGGAGACCGGCGTGGGCGAGGATGGCGAACCCACCTTCGCCTGGAACGGCGAGCCGGTCTCTCGGGAGTACGGGAAGATGGGCAAGTCCCTCAAGAACATCGTGACCCCGGACGCTATGTGCGAGGAGTACGGCGCGGACACCTTCCGCCTGTACGAGATGTCCATGGGGCCGCTCGACGTCTCGCGGCCTTGGGAGACCCGCGCCGTGGTCGGATCGCAACGTTTCCTGCAGCGTCTGTGGCGCAACGTCGTGGACGAGGCCACGGGCGAGGTGACCGTGGTGGATGCGGATCTCGATCTGGAGACCGCGAAACTGCTGGCGCGCACCGTCCATGACGTCACCGCCGACTACGACGACATGCATATCAACACCGCCATCGCCAAGATGATCGTGTTGAACAACCACCTCACGTCGTTCAAGGCGGTGCCTCGCAAGGCTGTCGAGGATCTGGTCCTCATGGTCGCGCCGGTCGCGCCGCACATCGCCGAGGAACTGTGGTCCAGGCTGGGGCACGAGGGCTCGTTGGCGCATGAGCCCTTCCCGGTGGTTGCCGACGAGGCACTGCTGGTCGACGACACCGTGACGTGCGTGGTGCAGGTCAAGGGCAAGCTGCGCGATCGGCTCGAGGTGGCCGCCGATATCTCGGAGGAGGAGCTGACCGCCGCCGCGCTGGCTTCGGAGAAGGTTGTGAAATACCTCGACGGTGCGCCGCGCAAGGTCATTGTGCGGGCTCCGAATCTCGTGAATATCGTCCCCTGAGACAAGGGCGGCTCGTTCCTGTCACAATTGAATCAGTGAATCCACATCCTGTGCCGGTCGAACCTTGCGAATATACGCGAGCCGTGACCTCACAGACATAGTTGACGTGCCGCCGATCATTCCTTGCTCGGCGGCGCGCCCACAGGAAGGCATGTATGGTCGCGTCGGAGACCTCGATCGAGGCAGTAGATTTCTTTGGACAGCCGGCATGGCGCCTCGTCGCGCCCGGCGGTGCAAGCGCGTTGATCGCCGAGCGTGGAGCGACCCTGCTGTCTTGGCAGCCGACGCCGGGGGCGGAAGTCATCGACGGCTACGCCGACGCCGACGAGCTCGCCGCCCGCACAGACCATGCCGACGCCCGATCGTTGATCATGGCCCCTTGGTGCGGGCGCCTGTCACATGGCAGCTACCGTTTCGACGGCGAGCGCTACACCGTCGCGCCGGATGAGATCGCCGCGTGGCCGGATCGCGTGGCAGGTCTCGATTTCGTGCGTGAGGCCGCGGGCGATGCACTGCTGCTACGCGCGGTTCTACCGTCTGTCGAGGGGTACCCGTGGGAGCTGGCCGTCACGGTGGTGTTCTCGCTGGAAGGCGGTGCGGAAGGGCTCGAGCATCTCTCCCTGAGCATCGAGGTGTTGAATCTGAGCGAGGAAACGGCGCCCGTCGCCATCGGCTGGTTGCCGTACGTCAAGATGCCCGGTGTGGAGGGGATCTCCAATCTATCCTTGAGTATCCCGGCGCGCTCGAAGATCCTTACCGATTCGCGCCAGATCCCCTTGAATGGAGACGCCGCGCTAGCCGGAATCGCCGCTCCCGCCCGCTATGACTACCTTGGCCACCAGAAGATCGACCAGTCCTATTCCAATCTTGTGCCGAACGAGGACGGTGTGGTGGTCACCTCCGTGACCAACCCGGTCCGGGGAACTCAGGTTCTGCTGACGCAGGAACCCTCGGAGGCCCCGGTGATGCATGTTTACACGGGTGATGCGGTTGCACGCCGTCCCCGCGGATCCATCGCGCTCGGTCCTTATTCCGAGTTGCCGGATGCCTTCAATCGGGCCGATGCGGCGTCCCGGATTCCGCTGCTCGCGGGCGACACCCGTTCCCTCACGGTGACGCTGAGCTACCGCGGAGTGCGCTAGAAGCTGCGCTTTACGGCAGAGGTTTTTCGAACGCCGCCGGGGATGATAGGACGCACTCGGCGGCCCGAGCCGCGTTCCTCAGGTGAGCCGGTGGAGGCCGGCGATCTCCTCTAGAAAGTGGGCGAGATTTTCAGCTTGAGCAATGACTCTTCCCCATTCGAGAGGAAGAACTGCGGTATGGCGTGAGCCTGGACTCAGTGTGTCCACGCGCCGACTTTCTCCACAGAAGAGCTTCGCGCACAACTCATCCACAGCCCCTGCAAGCGAGACATGGGCTCAGTGGAGTGAGATCAGAATTGAGGCATGCGACCTCCACCTCCTCGAACCGCTTCGACCCCGCTCCGTCACGGTGCCTCCACGCGGGTGGATGCAGCCGCGGAATCGGTTGTCGAGGGTGAGCCTCCGGGCACAGCGAGAAAAACGGAGGATCCCAGCAGGGGTGCGCACTCGGAGGCGAATATATCTGGAAGCGCTGGACTGGCCAGCCTAGCCCTGGCTTCTGGAACCGGCGAGGATGTGGCAGCTCTCGGTAGCAAAGGGCCGCGTCCCCGGTTCCGGCTCGAGGCGCATGTCTTCCGCATTCTGATGGTGGCTCTGGCCGTCCTGCTCCTCGTGCTGTGGGCGTGGCTCGCCTTGAGACTGCCCGCTCATTCGGCATTGACACCGGGCGATGGTCCCGAGGTGAACGAGGTGGAACCGGAGAAGGCGGCACCGGGGACGTATCCGGGACCGGAGCAGCAGCCGGAACGAGAAGGAACCGGTGGCGACGCGGCCACGGACGTCATGCCGTCGAGCCCCGAGGAATCCGCCCAAGCAGCCCCAGAACTACCCGGAACTCAGCCTGAGGCCACGACGATAGTCGTCTACGTCTCCGGTCAGGTGGCGAACCCGGGAGTGTACGACCTTCCCGGCAACAGCCGGGTCAATGACCTGATAGCCAAGGCAGGAGGGCTGAGCGAGGGCGCGGACTCCACGGCCGTCAACCTGGCGGCACCTTTGGTGGATGCCCAACATGTGCATATCCCGGCGCCGGGTGAGGAGGTGGTACCGGATGCCTCGCTTCCCGGGAACGAGGACCCGGCTGGCAATGGGACGGCAAACTCGCAACAGCAGGCCTCCGTCGATATCAATGCCGCCGGAGTGGAGGAGCTGCAAGCGCTGCCGGGGATCGGACCGGCTCTGGGCAGCGCCATCGTCGAATGGAGAGAATCGAATGGTCCTTTCGCCTCGGTAGAGGATCTCCTGGAAGTTCCGGGAATCGGAGAGGTGAAGCTGGAGCGGTTGCGCGACCATGCCACGGTCTGAGCATCCGCCGCGGTTCAATTGGCCTTGGCGTGGCCGAGGGTACGGCGAGAGCAAAACAGACACGCGTGCGGGGAGCCATCTTCTCTCCGATCCCGCATGGGGCTCCGGGCTGCGAACCTGGCGAAGGTGGCCCATGCCGCGGCAGGATTTTCGGCTGCTGCCACTCGGGATTGCGGGCATCGTGGGGGCCTGGGCTGGACTGAATCTGTCCATTGGCATCGTGTTGGCAAGCGTCGTGCTCCTAGGCTGCGCGATAGCCGCATTATCGCTCGTTCTGCCTCGTCTGCCCGGGTGGCATCGGCCAGATTCTCGACCGGAGAACTCAGCCTTGTCATCCGCAGTGAGTGAGAGGGCCGCCCGGATACGCGGCGCGGGACGGCATCTGTTACTCGTGTGTTTGGGGTTTCTCGGCATGCTCGCCATCACCGCGCTCCACATCGATATCTCTCATCCCGAGGTCCTTCGTCAACTAGCGAACAGCAAAGCAGCTGTCGAACTGACCGGCACCGTCGATTCGCGTGTCGAGCGCCGCCATACGCCGTGGGGCGAAGTCAGTTGCCGTGCCGATGTGCGGCTTGCGGACTCTGATTCTGTGGAGGTCTCACAATATGTCGATGGATCCGATCGTGGCCATTCCGAAAAGGTCTCCTGGAAGGACGTCGTCGTGGATGTCTACGGCGTGCCGTGCGAAGCACTGGAGGGGCAGCGAGTTAAAGCGTGGGGCAAACTAGCCACGAACGAGACGACTGAGAGAGCTGCCGTGCGGCTCTTCGCCACGAGCTATGAATCAGCAGGTGAGGGCCATCGTGCCGCCCAGGTTGTCCGAGACATCGACGAGCATCTCACCGGCCTGCTCGCCACGCGTCCTGAGCATGCGCGAGGTCTGGTCCCCGGGGTTGCGCTCGGCGACGATACCAGGGTGAGCTCCGAGTTGGATGCGGCGATGAAGCTGACCCAGCTCACGCACCTCATCGCGGTATCGGGCGGCCACGTCTCCGTTCTGACGGTGTTGGTGCTGGTATTGGCGGGAAAACGTTTTCGAATTCTCAGCGCCTTTCTGTGCCTGCTCGTACTCGGCGGGCTCATCCTACTGGTGGGACCGCACGCCTCGGTGTTACGCGCAGTCGCCATGGGCACCGTCGTGCTTGCTGCGCTCGGCTACGGACGCACCACCCAGGCCATCGCCTCGCTTTCTCTCGCGATCGTCGCGGTGGCGCTTATCGACCCATGGTTGGTCACCAGCTACGGTTTCCTGCTCTCGGCAAGTGCGACGGCCGGAATCGTCGTCTTGGGCACTCCGCTCGCAGAACACCTGAGCCATACGATGCCGGTTCTCCTCTCCCAAGCCATAGCGGTCCCGTTGGCGGCCCAGCTCTCGTGCTTGCCGATCCTCACGCTTTTCAGCGATGCCGGGTCGATCTGGGGCGTCTGCGCAAATGCCCTTGTGGCGCCGGTGGTGGCACCACTGACCATCACGGGCCTGGCCGCCGCGCTGTTGTCCCCGCTCGTTCCCGGTGTGGCGTCGCTGCTTTTGATACCCGCTCAGATGGCCACGTGGTGGATCGACATGGTTGCCCGGAACCTCGCGCGGTGGCCCGGTTCGGGAATATCCCTGCAGTGGACGGCGGTGGCATGCATCGTGCTGCTGCTTGTGCTCCTGTGGGCGGATCACCCAGGACGGGCGTTGCTCCTCTTATTTCTCCTCGCATCCCTGCTGTGGTGGACGAGTCGGCCATTGGTCTCACCATCGATTCAGCGGGATTGGGCTGTCGTGCAGTGCGATGTGGGACAGGGATCAGCTCTTCTCGCACGCGGCGCGGACGCGACGATCATGATCGATGTAGGCCCTCCCGGAGACGCCGCCGCACAGTGCCTTCGACAAGCGGAGGTGGACCACCTCGATGTCCTCGTCCTCTCCCATGCCCACACGGACCACATCGGTGGACTACCCGAGGTGCTGGAAGCCGCCACGGTGGATAGGGTGTGGCTCTCGCCGAACCCCGACCCGGTGGACAACACCGAGTGGGTGCACGCGCAGCTGCGTTCTCGAGGCGTGCCATGGAAGAGCGTTCTGGCGGGGCAGAGCCTTGATCGAGATGGCGTTGTGTCCGAGTACGCCGATCCGGCCGAGTACGCCGATCCGGCCGAGTACGCCGATGCCGCGGGTTCCGCCGGGACCGGAGTCGAGAACAGGGAGATGGCTCGGGTGATCTGGCCCCGTTCCGAGAGTGCTCGCCCAGGAGAAGCGAACGCACAGTCGCTCTCCCTGCACCTCGATATCGCCGGAGGCGTGCTCGTGCTTTCAGATCTCACGGCGCAGTCTCAGGATCGGGTGGCTGCCGACCCGAGTGTGGCGGAAGCACTAGCGGAAGTGAACATCGTCGTCGTCGCTCATCATGGGAGCGCGGATCAGTCCTCGCGCCTGGCAGGCAAGGTTGAACCACGTCTCGCCCTCGTTTCGGTCGGTGAGAACAGCTACGGCCACCCGAGCGAACGGGCGCTCGAACTCTACGGCGAATCCCTCATCCTCGACACGATGACCTGCGGGACGATCTCGATCAGCGCGGATGGGGAGGCGAGCTCCCGCTGTGGGAACGGCGATATGACGACGGCGAATTGACACTCGCCTGCGAGACGGAAACCGTCGGTGCCCCGTGACATACTGGAGTGGACGACCAGACGGAAAGATGGGGCGGGGATGGCGCGAGGCAAGAAACCGGCGGGACTCAGGTGGGACGCGCTCGAACTGGCTCCCGTTGTACTGATCAGCGCGGGCGAGGATGTGATCGGCGAACAGGCGTCGGACAGGTTGACGGCTATGGCCCTGGAGCGGGACCCGGGCACGGAGATCACCAAGCTGGACGCTGCCGCCTACACTCCCGGCCGTCTACCGATGCTGGCGAGCCCCTCCTTGTTCGGAGAGGCGCGCATGATCCTCGTCCCCAACGGAGAGGCGATGAACGACGCTTTCCTCAAGGACGCTCTCGAATACGTCGCCGCGCCGGAATCGGACGTCAGCTTCGTCCTACGTCATCGAACCTCCAGTGCCCGCGGCAAGCGCCTCTACGATGCCATCGTCGCCGGGGGATTCCAACGGGCAGAGATCGCGGCTATCAAACGCGACAGCGACAAAGCCGACCTCGTCCGGGATCAAGTTCGCCGACGCAACAGGACCATGACAGCCGAGGCGATACAGAATCTGGTAGATGCCCTCGGCAATGATGTACGCGAGCTCCTATCCGCCGTTCATCAGCTATTGGACGATGTTGACGGCCGGATCGATGAGCAAGTTGTCCATACCTACTACGCCGGAAGAAACGAGGCGACCCCCTTCGCGGTCGCCGACGCCGTCATTGCGGGCCGGACGGGGCAGGCCATCGCTCTGGCGCGCCATGCCATGTCCACGGGCACCGCCGCCGTGCCGATCGTCGCGGCTCTCGCCATGAAGTTGCGTGCCATGGGTCTCTATCTCGCCTCGAGAGGTCGTGCGCAGCACGGCGAGATCAAGCTGGCTCCGTGGCAGCTCAACCGAGCCAGAGACGATATGCGTGGATGGAGCCAGGAGGGCCTCGCTCGCGCAATCTTGGCCGTCGCGCAAGCCGACGCCGAGGTAAAAGGGGCCTCGCGCAGCGCCGAGTTCGCCCTGGAACGTGCGATCGTGCGCATCGGACGCGCCAGAAGGATCCCCGCTTCAGTGAGTTAGATCACTGGTAAGGCCAATGGGGAAGAGGACAGACATTCGCCGCTTTGTCACTCGGGAGCGCGATAACGCTGCTGGCAGACCTCTGAAATGGGAAAACCCCTTCGATGAAAGCCTTTGATCCCGATAGTCCGCTCAGGTTCGAGATAGGCTAGAAGCTGTGGTTTGACCGCGGAAGATTGCGGTCGAACCGAGTAGATCAGCTTTGCTTGGATCAACTACCGAAGACGATATGTGAGGAGACAAGGTTGCTACTGGGTGTGCCAAAGGAACCCCATGTCGGGGAACCCCTAGTCGCCGCAACCCCCGATACCGTCGGAAAGCTCATCAAACTGGGATACAGCGTGTGCGTGGAGGGCGGCGCCGGTGTGGCCGCCTCCTACCCGGATGAGCAGTACCGAGACGCGGGTGCCGAAATTGTGAGCCGGGAGGAGGCGTGGAGTGCGGACATCGTGACGTGTCTCGACACCCCACCAGAGGAAGAATTGCAGCTGTTGCGAGAGGGGGCAACCCTGATCTCGCGCTTGAATCCCGCTGGTTCTCCGGATCTGGTCAACCGCCTCTCGGAACTGAAGGTGACGGCGCTCGCAATGGATGCCGTCCCGCGCATCTCTCGAGCGCAGTCCATGGATGTGCGCTCGTCGATGGCCAATATCGCCGGCTATCGTGCGGTGATCGAGGCGGCCAGCGCCTTCGGTCGCGTTTTCACCGGCCAGGTCACCGCTGCCGGCAAGGTACCGCCGGCGACGATATACGTGATCGGAGCCGGGGTCGCCGGCCTCGCAGCCGTGGGCACTGCCAGTTCCATGGGCGCGGTCGTCAAGGCCACCGATGTTCGCCCCGAGGTGGCCGAACAGGTCGGCTCGATGGGCGGGCAGTTCGTCGAGATTCCCGTCATGCAGGATTCCGCCGATGGCTATGCCAAGGCGATGACATCCGAGCAGGAGGAGCTCGCTCTCAAGGTGTACACGGAGCAGGCCGTTTCGTCAGACATCGTCATCACGACGGCGTTGATCCCCGGCCGTTCGGCGCCGCTTCTCATCACCGCGGATGCCGTCGCCAAGATGAAGCCCGGATCGGTGATCGTGGATATGGGAGCCTCAGCAGGTGGCAACTGCGAACTCACGGTGCCCGGCGAGGTCATCCGCACCACGAACGGCGTCACCATCATCGGATATCGCGACCTGGAGCGCCGCCTTCCGGGGCAGGCCTCCCAGCTCTATGGCCAGAACATCGTCAACTTCTTCAAGCTCACCACGCCTGGGAAGGACGGTATCCTGACTCTCGACGAAAGCGACGAGATCGTCCGTGGGGTAACCGTGACGCTGGCGGGGCAGATCACCTGGCCTCCGCCCCCCATCAAAGTCTCGGCGGCTCCGAAGGCGGCGCCTTCGGTGGCCCCGGCCCCGGCAGCGCTCCCGACTACCGAGCCTTCGCGTGGTTCGCTCTTCAAGCGGATGTGGTGGAAGGTGGCCGTAATCGCCGTCGCACTGTGGCTCATTCTGACTGCTCCACCGGGTATGCAGGGGCACTTCTTCGTCTTCGCTCTCGCAGTGGTGGTGGGCTTCTACGTCATCACTTCGGTGACACACGCCCTGCACACACCGCTGATGTCGGTGACCAACGCCATCTCGGGGATCATCGTCGTGGGCGCCCTGACCCAGATGGGTTCGAGCAACGTGGTCGTGACGGTCCTGGCCTTCATCGCCACCGCCGTGGCATCGATCAATATCTTCGGTGGATTCCTGGTGACCCACCGGATGCTGAAGATGTTCCAGAGGAGCTGAGATGACACCACCTATAGAAAGCGCTGTACCGACGCCGATGTCGCCCACCGTTTCCGCCCTCGATTACAGCCTCGTTTTCCGCTTCGAGAATCTGGCCTATCTCATTGCCGCTCTTCTCTTCATCCTCGCCTTGGCGGGGTTGTCCAAGCAGACCACGGCCCGGCGGGGCAATATCTTCGGAATGTTCGGAATGGGATTGGCCCTGACCGCCACCGTGTGGGTCGTGGTCTATCAGGACCGGTCCCAGCCCCTCCTTGCCGCCGTGCTCGTCGTGGCCGCCCTCGCGATCGGTGCCGTCATCGGTATCGTTCGCGCTCGGAGCGTGGAGATGACGGGAATGCCCGAGCTGATCGCCATGCTGCACTCCTTCGTGGGCCTGGCGGCTGTGCTCGTGGGATACAACTCCTTCATAGAGCAGCCGGGCGAGGACTCGGCCCTCAACGCCTACCATATGGGCGAGGTGGGTCTGGCGGTGTTCATCGGTGCGATCACACTTACGGGTTCCGTCGTCGCCTATCTGAAGCTTTCGGGCAAGGCGTCCGGCAAGCCTCTGACCATTCCGGGGCGCAACCTCATCAACCTCGCCGCGATCATCGCGTCCATCCTGCTGATCATTTGGCTGGCTCATACCCGCACCCTGGTCACCGGTCTCGTACCGCTCATCCTGCTCACCATCGTTGCCCTGCTGCTGGGGGCGCATCTCGTCTTGGCAATCGGGGGAGGCGACATGCCCGTCGTGGTCTCGATGCTCAACTCATATTCGGGATGGGCCGCGGCAATGGCCGGCTTCACCCTGGGCAATGACCTGCTCATCATCACCGGTGCTTTGGTGGGAGCCTCCGGTGCCTACCTGTCATACATCATGTGCAAGGCGATGAACCGCTCCTTCATCTCGGTGATCCTCGGTGGTTTCGGATCCGATGGTGCGGTCGCCTCCTCGCAGGAGGATTACGGAGAGCACGTGGAGGTTTCGGCGGCCGATGTCGCGGGTGCTCTTCGGGATGCGAAGTCCGTCATCATCGCGCCTGGCTACGGCATGGCTGTCGCTCAAGCGCAGTCGACGGTCGCCGAGCTGACACGTCGTCTCCGTGCCAACGGCACGACGGTCCGCTTCGGTATTCACCCGGTCGCGGGTCGGCTTCCGGGCCATATGAACGTGCTGCTTGCCGAGGCGAAGGTTCCCTATGACATCGTGATGGAGATGGACGAGATCAACGACGACTTCTCCGACACGGACGTGGTTCTCGTCATCGGGGCGAACGACACCGTCAACCCCGCCGCACAGGACCCGGGCTCGCCCATCGCGGGCATGCCGGTGCTCCACGTGTGGGAGGCGAAGAAGGTCGTGGTCTTCAAGCGTTCCATGGGAAATGCGGGCTATGCCGGTGTGCAGAACCCGCTCTTCTTCAAGGAGAACACTCAGATGCTCCTGGGAGACGCGAAGAAATCCGTGGAGGACATCGTTTCACACCTCTAGAACTGCCCCTGACGCAGGACGCGAACGCGGGGAGGTCGGCATGGGCCGCCCCCGTTCGCGTCCAGGTGCAACTTGCGAACGGGCTCGTGAACGCTCGCCGCACCACGATGCCTCTGCGGCGCCCGGGGCCGTTGCCAGTAGGGGAAAGCCTTGATCAATCAGGGTTCTCCCTTATGGAATCGCATTCACATGTGGAGGATGATTGAGGGTATGAAAGAGAATTCATCCTTCGGGCACACTCCGAACGACGGTGAGGACCCCCGCTTTTCCGGAAATGGATACGGCGCTTTCCGCTCGGGCGGTGACAATGCGTGGGGAGATCCGAACCCCGAGACATTCTCATTCGACGAGGCGCGGTACGATCGCCGTGGAATCCACGGCGATCCTCAGCCAGGCGATGGCGAACTCAGCCGTGAGGACGACAAAACCTTCGCCATCCTCGCTGCGTTGTCGATACCGGTGGGGCTGCTCTTCTCACTGGGGTGGCTCGGTTTCGCCGGCCCCCTCATCATTTGGCTGATCTATCGCGATCGCAGCCCCTTCCTCAGGGAAGCCGCGGCACGCGCCTTCAATTTCCAGCTGGGAATGACGATCGCAAACGTTGTGGCTTGGGTTCTGATATTCACCCTCGTCCTGATTCCGGTCTCGATCATCATCTGGCTCGTCATCTTCGTCCTCTCCCTGTACTACCCGATTCGCGCAACGATGGCGGCCACTAACTACCGGCTGTTCAACTACCCCTTCAGCATCGGTATCCTGAGTTAGTACGGGCGGAGAGTTAGTGCGGGCGGAGACAGAGAAAGGTGGCGGGTCACTCAGTGACCCGCCACCTTTCAACAAGTAAGAGGCTGAGCCTCAGACACTGAAGTGCATCACTTGCCGAGCTTGTTAACCGCGGCAGCAAGCTTCGACTTGCGGTTCGCAGCCTGATTCTTGTGGATGACTCCCTTGGAAACAGCCTTGTCCAGCTTGCGGTTCGCGGCTTCCAGAGCCTTCTGCGCGCCCTCGGCATCGCCAGCGGCGACAGCCTCGCGGGTTTTGCGCACGAAGGTCTTCAGCTCAGATTTGATGGCCTTGTTGCGGAGACGAGCCTTCTCGTTGGTGAGAATGCGCTTCTTCTGCGACTTGATATTTGCCACTTAACACTCTTTCAGCTCAATCGCCTTACGACGATAGATGTACATGGTCGGTGAGGGATGTGCCACCGGCGGGACTGGGGAAGTGGGGTTCCCGTGGAGTGCCGATAGCCGGACCTTCCACCCGACCAGGTGTGAAGTCCAATGCGTTACTTTACCAGAAACTACCGGTGCAGCCCTTTGATCGCGGCGACTACCTCTGTGAAGCGCGTTGCATCCAGGCGCGAACCCTCACGTCGTACTCGATCGGGATGAACGCACAGCAGCCGATCGAGGCGGACCTCGGATGCCCGGCCTCGCGAATCCCATGATCCGGAGCCGATATCCTTCCAATGGTTACCGTTTCGGTCTCGACGGGTTCCCGACTGTACATGATCTTTGCTCGTGAGCTGGGCGAAGACGATGCGCCCCGAGTCCTCGGCCAGTACCAGCACCGGACGGTCCTTTCCCTGCGAGCGATCCTCCTCGTAGGGTACCCAGGTCCACACCACCTCTCCCGGATCCGGTTGGTCGTCCTGCCGCGGTGAATACTCGAAACGTGGTAGTCCGAGGGCCTCGACGTCGTAAACCATCGGAATGTCTCCCGGTCCCGGGAACTTGGAGCGGGAACGGGCGGTCAGAGTCGGTTCGGCTGGCACGCCGGACGCCTGACCGTGCTGGGAAGTCTCGGGTTTACCGGCGGAGCGGCCGTGACCGGGCACCGGTGAGCCACGGCGGGATCTCCGTTTGCCGTCGCCGTTTCGGGTGGGGCGAAGCAGGTCCCTTACGGCAGTCCCGGCTACCCGAGCCAATGAGTTCATGATTCCCATGCCATACCTCGTCTTTCTGCGGTACCGCGCCGTATTGCAGCGCCACCCGAACCACCCTATAGGACCACCGGTGCGCAGCCGCGGCGATCGGCTCGGCCCGTCCGGATACCGCCGCGTGTGATACGTAGCGAACCGCGGCGGATTAGCGATTAGGATGGGCCCAACATCAAGTTCGAAACGGCAGCCGCCTATCAGAGAACATGCCGAGTCAAAGGGAACACAATGCCACAGGATGTGAATGCTTCAGCGGATGATCGCGGCGCTTCGGACGATGAGCGGGTCTCCTCGGTCGGAGATTCTTTCGAAAACGGCGAGGAACAGAGCGCTGAGGACAATAAGGAGAGAAAGAAGCGCGGACCGCTGAAGATCGTTCTCATCGTCTTCGCCTCGCTGCTGGCTCTTCTGCTGATCGCCGCCGGCGTCGTCGCCCTTCTCGTCAATCATTCCTTCAACTCGATGAAGACCATCGGCGACCCGTTCACGCAGCTCTCCAACAGGCCCACCCCGGCGGGAACCTCGACCGACGGGGATACTCCGGTGACCTTCTTGATCCTGGGGTCCGACTCGCGGATTTCGGCTGGCGATCCGACGCAGTGGGAGGCCGGCGCACAGCGCACGGACGCCCTGCTGCTGGTGCAGATCTCCGGAGACCGCGAGTCCATTGCTGTCATGTCGATTCCCCGCGACTCCTGGGTGGATATCCCCGGGGTGGGGGAGGCCAAGATCAACGCGGCGTTCTCATACGGCGGTCCCGCCTTGACCATCGAGACCGTGGAGCAACTGACCGGGGTGCACATCGATCACATCGCGATCGTGGACTTCACATCGTTCATCGCGCTGACGGACATCGTCGGCGGAGTCGACCTGACCACGACGGAAGGCACGAAACACTACAACGGCGAGGAGGCCCTCGCCTTCGTGCGCGAACGCTACAGCCTGCCCTCCGGTGATTTCGATCGCGTGCGGCGTCAGCAGGCCTGGGTCAAGGCCGTTCTGGGCGAGATCATGACGCCGGAGATCCTCTCCAGCCCGTCGAAGCTGATGGACATCTACAACAGCCTCAAAGACCATATTTCGGTCGACGACGGGCTCGGGGTCACCGCGCTGCTGTCGTTGGGTTCTTCGCTGCGCGATATCGACTCGGACAACATCATCATGATGACGGCCCCCTATTCGGGGACTGGCACGTCCCAGGACGGGCAGTCGATCGTCCTGCTCGATATGGAGACGTTGAACGAGGTGTCCAAGGCGTTCCAGAGCGACACGGTGGACAGCTGGGTCGAGATCAACTCTGACCGCGTCGAGACGCTGGGGTCGCGGCCTCTGCGCTAGAAGCGCTCAGTGCCCCGATCCTCCTCATTTCTCGGGGAATCGTCCTCGATGCTCAGCGGGAAATCCGGGTCGTCCTGTCCCGCGGGATAGGATTCCCGCTCGTAGATCTCGGACTGGGAAGCCGATTCGGGTGCATGCTGCACGCGCGGCTGCTGCGCCGCAGGACGGTGGGACGTTTCGTCCACGCGACGAGGAGTCTCCCCCCGGGGTTCCGGCTGCGGGGAGGGCTGCTGTGCGTAGGGCGTGGTGGGCACGGCGCCACCGGAGGGCCTGCCTGGCTCGGCCGGGGCGGCGGGGACCTGCCCCTGAGAATCGCCCTGATAGGCATCCTGCTGGGCGAGGTCGGAATGAAAGAGCAGATCTGTGAGCATCACATGGACCTTCTCCACCTTCGGGATGTCGTGCAGATAGAGCGGCTCGGAAGCCGAGGTCTGCAACACGAGCGTCCCGCAGCCGAACATGCGGTCGAGAAGACTGTGCTCGTAGGACACGTTCGAGATCCGGGTGAGCGGGATGTCGTGTCCGGTCTTGGTGAAAACGCCGGTCCGGGTGATGAGGCGGCGGTTGGTGACGGTGTAAGTCGAGGTCAGCCAGTTCATCCATGGCCATACGAGGAATATGAGCAGTAGCGTGATTGCGACCGCGAGGATCACCCATCCGCTGGTGGGACGCCACGAAAGGGGAAGGTAGACGTATGCGAGCACCGCGGCCACGATGACGAGCACCGTGAACACGAACCTGGGGATCAATTCCTTGATGTGCGTGCGCATATGGAGGATGACGTGTTCGTTCTTGCCGAGGAGCTTAGGGGAGAACTTCATGGCGCAATGGTGTCATATTCGGGGCCGTCAGGGCAGCCTGATCGGCCTATGAACTTCTCCAAGATCCGTTTCGCCCCTGGCGCGAAGTCCCGCCGGCGTCCTAGAGCAGCGAGAAGAATGCCACGAAGATGAAGAAGGTGGCGGCGGGGATGGCGATGGCCGCCAGGATGGCCGAAACGATGGTCACCCGGAGATCGTCCTTGAGGTAGGGGGCGTTCACGGTGCCGCCCGCTGCGGCGATCGCCGCGCGTTGGGCGGCCTCAACCCGCGGCATCCAGGTGTCGCGGGGCTGCGTGGCCTCGAGCATCGCGTCGTGCTGGCGTTGGGCCGCGTCATCGGAGGCGACATCCCGTGTGTCGGACCTCCCCGTCGAACCGGGGCGGGGGCCCGTATCTCCCCTCGAAGAGCCCGAGGGGTTCCCCTCCTCGTCGATGACGAGCAGATCCTGAGAATCCGCGGGAGTCTGACCCTCATACATGGCCGAGTAATCGACGCCCTGATCCTTGGCCTCGCCGTCGACGGTATTGACGACGTCGTCCATCCACTGGCCCACGCTGGACTCCAGTCGATGGCGTCTCCAGGCGAAGAAAAGCGAGGCGACGAGCCCGCAGATGCCTACGGCCAGAGGAAGCCAGCTGAAGAAGCCCGAGGAGGATCGCACGACCATCCAGCCCAGCCCGGTGGCGATGACGCTGACCAGTGCGGCCGTGCGAGCCAGGAGCTTGCCGGGCAGGCGAGTGAGTTGTTCAACGATGGGAAGGAAATCCTTGAGAGCACCGTAGGCGGGGAACATGGACCTATTGTCGCATTCCCGCTCAAACATGGCAGGCGAACCATTCTCAGGGCGAACAGGGTCATGCGTTGCCCGGCCCAAGGAGCCAGCAGCACCGCTTGCCAGTCTCGGCCCCTTCGGCCGGGATGAGGCAGAGGACATGAACGAACGCAGCCAACCCCACATCGTCGCCGATTCCTGCTGAGGCATTTGCCCACTAGAATGGGCGAGACTATTCATCGAAGGAGCACTGTGCCCGTCACTACCCCCGCCGAACAGAATTCTATTCGGCCCGCCGCCACGAAGCCGGAGCTTATCCGCAATTTCTGCATCATCGCCCATATCGACCACGGCAAGTCGACCCTGGCCGACAGAATGCTGCAGCTGACTGGAATTGTGGACGAGAGACTGATGCGCAACCAGTACCTCGATCGGATGGACATCGAGCGCGAGCGCGGCATCACCATCAAGTCGCAGGCCGTCCGCCTCCCCTGGACCGTCGATGGGCAGGCATACGCCCTCAATATGATCGACACCCCCGGGCACGTCGACTTCTCCTATGAGGTCAACCGCTCGCTCGCAGCCTGCGAAGGCGCCATTCTGCTGGTGGACGCCACCCAGGGCATCGAAGCCCAGACGCTGGCGAACCTCTACATGGCACTGGAGAACGATCTGGCGATCATCCCGGTGCTCAACAAGATCGACCTTCCTTCCGCCCAGCCGGAGAAGTACGCGGCGGAGGTCGCCTCGCTTCTCGGCATCGAACCGGAGGAGTGTATCGCCGTCTCGGGTAAGACGGGCGAGGGCGTGCCCGAGCTGCTCGATCGCATCGTGGGCGAGGTCCCCGGTCCGACGGGCGACCCGGACGGGCGCACTCGCGCCATGATCTTCGATTCCGTCTATGACATCTACCGTGGCGTCGTGACGTATGTGCGCGTCAAGGATGGCCGTCTCAAGCCGCGTGAGCGGATCGAGATGATGTCCACCGGTGCGGTGCACGAACTGCTTGAGATCGGCGTCATCTCACCCGAGCCCGCGCCCACCCAGGGTCTTTCGGTAGGCGAGGTCGGCTATCTCATCACGGGAGTCAAGGATGTGCGCCAGTCGCGTGTGGGAGACACAGTAACCTCCGCGGCGAAGCCGGCATCGCAGGCTCTCGAGGGATATGCGGACCCCAAGCCGATGGTGTTCTCGGGCATCTATCCCATCGACGGCTCGGACTACCCGGCATTGCGCGAGGCCCTCGACAAACTGAAGCTCAACGATGCGGCCCTGCAGTACGAACCGGAGAACTCCGTGGCTCTCGGTTTCGGTTTCCGCTGCGGCTTCCTCGGCCTGCTGCATCTGGAGATCATCCGCGAACGCATCGAGCGTGAGTTCGATATCGCCATCATTGCCACGGCTCCCTCCGTCATCTACCGCGTGGAGGCCGACGACGGCGAGGAAGTCATCGTCACCAACCCCTCGGAATTCCCCGAGGGCAAGGTGTCACGTATCTTCGAGCCCACGGTCAAGGCCACGATTCTGACACCGTCGGATTTCGTGGGGACTCTCATGGAGCTGTGCCAGCAGCGACGCGGGAACTTGGAGGGCATGGACTATCTGTCCGAGGAGCGCGTGGAGCTGCACTACGTCTTACCACTTGCGGAGATCGTCACCGACTTCTTCGATCAGATGAAAAGCCGCACAAAGGGCTACGCCTCGCTCGATTACGAGATCGAGGGGGAGCAGGAGGCAGACCTCGTCAAGGTCGATCTGCTGCTCAACCACGAGAAGGTGGACGCTTTCAGCTCCATCGTCCATCGCGAGAAGGCCTACAGCTACGGCTTGGAGATGACGAAGAAGCTCAAGGCTCTCATTCCCCGCCAACAGTTCGAGATCCCGGTCCAGGCCGCCATCGGCGCGCGGGTCATCGCCCGCGAGACCATCAAGGCGATGCGAAAGGACGTTCTCGCCAAGTGCTATGGCGGCGACGTCTCGCGCAAGCGCAAGCTGCTGGAGAAGCAGAAGGAGGGCAAGAAGCGTATGAAGACCATCGGCCGGGTCGACGTGCCTCAGGAGGCCTTCGTCGCCGCCCTCACCTCCGACCAGCCGGCGGGAAAGTGATCGCGGCGCATTCGGTGTTCGACGACGAGCTGGGACCGGTCCGTGACGGATTCCCGCGGGCATTGGGCGCGGGGGCGCACGTCGGTGAGGTGCTCGCCGTATGCGTAGTGCATCGATTGCACCCTGACCCCGGCACGGTCGGGGTCACCGCTATCGACAAGCGTGCCGTCGAGGGACAGGTCAAGGTGACCAAGCTCAGCCTCTACGGGGACGTGCAGGCCGATCGCAAGCATCACGGCGGCGTCGACCAAGCGCTCTACGCCATCGCCCAGGAGGAGATGGAACACTGGGAGAGGGAGCTGGGGCGTCCGTTCGCCGCGGGCCAGTTCGGTGAGAACCTGCGGATAGCCGGACCTCTCGATGCCTTGGAGATCGGTGCGCGCGTTCGTGTGGGTGGCGTGCTCCTGGAGGCCACCGGTACCCGCAACCCTTGCTCCACGTTCGCTCGCTGGGTGGGACACGCAGCCATGGTCAAGGAATTCTCCCGGCGCGAGAACGCCGGTGTGTACTTCAAGGTGGTCAAGACGGGGCGGATCGGGGCCGGGGACACGATGGAGGTCGTCTCCACTCCGGGCCACGGCGTCAGCTGTGCTCGCTGGTATCGGTACCAGAACCCTTCCGATGCCCGCCGCCTGCTCCAAGCGCATGAGAGCGGGAACGTGAGTACCCGTGAGCCGGTGGGACCCGCGGCCGAGCAGGTGGCACTCGCGGAGTTCCAACTCTGCGAACGGATGTTGCGGCTCGCCACGACGGCTGCCTCTCGAACGACCGATTGAACGAGACAAAGGACAATTCTTCGTGACAACCCCTCATCAGGCATCTCCCGTTTCGTCGCCCGGCGATGGGCAGGACGCTCGGAGAGATCACATCCCCTCGCGCATCAAATCCTTCAGCCGTCGCGGCGGGCGCATGGTGCGTCAGTATGAAGACCTCCTGGCCGAGCGCGGCGCGGAGTTCGTCATCGACCTTCCACCAGGCGGTACGCCGACGACGATCGCGCTGGACGCCGTCGTCGACCTGGCGGCGCAATTCGGACGCGAGGCGCCCCTCATCGTCGAAATCGGACCCGGCTCGGGAGAGCAATTGGTCTCCTACGCGAAAGCCCATCCGGAACACGACATCCTCGCTATCGAGGCGTGGCACCCGGGAGTGGCCCGCTGCGTGGCCAACGTGGTACGCGCGGAGGTGAGCAATGTGCGCCTGATCGAAGGTGACTGCGCTCAGATCCTTCCCATCGTGTTCGGTCTTCGGAGCGCGGGGATCGACGTCCCGGACGAGATAGTCCACGCGGGAGCGGCCGTGGACCGCGAACATCCCAATGCCGCCAATCCTCGCGCCTCCATGATGTGGACCTTCTTCCCGGATCCGTGGCGTAAGGCCCGCCATCGCAAGCGGCGCCTCGTGAGCGAGCCGTTCGTCTCCGTTGCGGCGGGAGTCCTGGCGCCGGGTGGCCTATGGCGTCTGGCCACGGACTGGGACGACTACGCTTGGCAGATGCGCGATCAGATCGAGGCGAGCCCATATTTCGTGAACGTCCATGCGGGTGAATTCCCTGATCCCAAAGATCTGGAACCGGAGCGCGGCGGATTCGCCCCGCGCTGGGATGAGCGGTTGATGACGCGATTCGAGCAACGGGGGCTGGACGCCGGACGGACCATCCACGATGTGCTGGCCCGCAGGGTTGATGCCTCCGGCGACGGACACGCGGACGGCGCCGCTGCGGCCGGGGAAGAAGCCGGCCGCTGATGGCGGATCTACCTGAGGGCGAGCCGGCGCCGATCGATGGATCATTGCCCGATCCCGATGTGAGCGCGGGGCTGTCCGCCTACGTCCACATCCCTTTCTGCCAGGTGCGGTGCGGGTATTGCGATTTCAATACCTATACGAATGTGAACTTCGGCCCCGGAGCGGGCATCGCCGACTTCCCGGACTCCCTGGCGAGAGAGATCGAACTGAGCGAGCGGGTGTTGGCCGGCATCGGCGACCAGGCGCAACTCCAGAGCGTGTTCTTCGGCGGTGGTACGCCGACGATGCTTGACTCCTCCCAGCTGGTCTCCGTGCTCGGCCGCCTGAATTCCGCCTTCGGGCTGGTCGAGGGCAGCGAAGTGACCACCGAGGCCAATCCGGAGACGGTCAGCCGGGAGTCCCTCGCGGAACTGGCGGCTGGAGGCTTCACCAGAGTGTCGTTCGGAATGCAGTCGGCGGTTCCCGAGGTATTGCGGATTCTGGACCGCCAGCATCGCCCAGCCCAAGTGCCTCGTGCCGTGGCCTGGGCGCGCGAGGTGGGACTCGACGTCTCGGTGGACCTGATATATGGAGCCCCCGGGGAGACAGATGAACAGTGGCTGGCCTCGCTCCAGGCCGCCATCGACATGGATCCCGATCATATTTCCGCCTATGCCCTTACCGTGGAACGCGGTACGAAGATGGGTGCGCAAGTGCGCCGCGGCGAGCTCTCGCTCCCCGATCCCGATGTGCAGGCGGATCGTTATGAGATGGCGGCTCGACTCCTGGAGTCCGCCGGCTACCACTGGTACGAGATATCCAACTGGGCCAAACCGGGCCACGAATGCCGGCACAATCTCATGTACTGGCGCGGCGGCGATTGGTGGGGTTACGGGCCGGGTGCCCATTCTCACATCGGAGGAACCCGGTTCTGGAACGTGAAGCATCCGCTGGCCTATGCGCAACGACTGGGCACCGGCGCTGCAGACCCCATTGAGAGTCCGGCCGCGGGACGCGAGATCCTGACGGAGTCCGAGCGCGACGAGGAGGCGATCATGCTCGGAATCCGGCTTGCGGACGGCATTGACGTGCCTTCGCATGTGCGCCCGGAGAAGGTTGCCGGCTTCATTGCCGACGGTCTCGTCGAACCCGCACACGCCTTGCGAGGACGCCTGGTTCTGACCTTGAAAGGGCGTCTCCTCGCCGATGCCGTGACCCGTGAATTGTGGCGAGATTAGCCCTCTCATCTGGGACTCTAGCTACGATGTGCATCTTTCCCATATAGCATAAGGGGTACCCAACTTTCGTAGGAGGGACAGGGAAAATCTCAAACGTAGGATACTGACAAAGTGTCAGTATAGAACGAGGAGACAATGCCAAGTACCCGGGTGACCGATGCAACCAACTTGCTTCTCGAGTCAATTTTGGACGGAACCTTCGATACTGACAGTCCGCTTCCCGCCGAAGTGGACTTGGCTGCGTTCCTCAATGTCTCTCGGCCCACCATGCGCGAAGCCGTGAGGGATCTCGCGACCCGCGGTGTGCTCCGTGTTGTCCACGGCCGGGGAACCTTTATCCGTCCCGTCTCGGAGTGGACCGATTTCGCCACGCTCACGCTTGCCATGACCAGGAGCTACTCCGAGCGCCAGCTGGGACTCCAGCTCTCAGAGGTTCGGTTGATCATCGAGGTGGGCGCCGCAGGTTTGGCGGCGTTGAAGCACTCCGAGGAGGAGCTCATCCAGATTCAAGAGCACCTGGACGCATTCGACATCGGATGCCAGCGCAACGACGTCGAGAAGATCGCCGAAGCGGACCGTGCCTTCCACAACATAATCCTGCGCGCCAGCGGCAATCCGTTTCTAGAGTCGCTCATGCAGCCTCTGCAGGATACCCTCGTCTACCCGCGTCGCCGCATGGGAATGAACGAGAGGATTCGTAACAGGGTACGGTCCCACCATTTCGCGATCAGGCGCGCCATCGCGTCGGGCAATGATCGGGCAGCCGAGGCTGCCATGCGGGCCCACTTGGAGCAGGCCCGCAACGACCTCGTCCTCGACCTGCCCGATACTCCTCCCAACCGCTGAGCCGCCCTCAGTCGCTGAGCCGCCCTCAGTCCTCGACCCACGCCATGGCGCACACCTGCGAGGAGTCCGCTCCTTTGATGCGCAGCGGCCCGAGTGTGACGGCCTTGATCTTACGGTCGCCCAGTGCGGCCATCGGCATGTCCTCTATGGCGGTGATGATGTGGTCGGTGTAGTTGCCGAGTAGCCAGTGGTGGGCCTCCTCGCCGTAGTCGTTGGTGGGGGAGGCCACCGATAGCCAGTCCATGGCCACGCAGGCCAGGTCGGGGCATTCCTCGTTCAGCCACCGGCACAGATCCGGGTGCAGACTCAGCCCCTTCATCTGGTAGAGCTCCTGATCCGTCGCCCGGTACTGTTCGTATCCGGTGCGCAGGAGCAGCAGCCGCTTGCCTTTGAGTTGCTCGGCGAAGGGCTCGAGGTCTTCCTTGACGATGACCTCCGCCGGAGCACAGCGATGCGGCAGATCGACGAGCAGGACGTCGTCCCCCTCGTATCCGAAGGTCTCCACGGGAAGGTCGTCGAATGCCGTACCAACGGTGTTGAAATGGTGCGGTCCGTCCATGTGGGTGCCGAAATGGTTCGGCAAGGTGGAGAGGATGGAATTGAACGGCTTACCGCTCTCATGAATGACGGTGTCGGGGCGCGTCTGGAGAACGGGCTCTCCAGGCCAGGCGTAGTCATCGGGATCCAGGACGTGGGCAAGATGGATGAACGCCATCGTTTTCCTCCATGTTCGGGTGTGGCGGAAGCGACCTTGCTCCCGTAGCGCCAGGTTACCCCACACGAGAAGTCCGATGGGTGGAAAATGGAAGAAATGCCCTGATCAAAGCCCATTTACTACCCGGACATAAGCCGTGGTTTCAGCGGGTCCCCGGCTCTGTCACGAAGTCGATGAGCTCCTCCATCCGCCCGAGCAGGCTCGGCTCCAGATCCCGGTAGGAATTGACGTGGCTCAGGATGCGCGCCCATCCCAAGCCGATATCGTGGGCGTCCGCGTGCGGCCATCCGATGCGGGCCAGGGTGCCGACCTTGATGTCCTCCCCGCGTGGGACATGGGGCCATGCTCGCATTCCGAGGGCGGAGGGCTTGACGGCCTGCCATACGTCCACATACGGGTGTCCGAGCACGAGCACGCCCGGCATGTGCGCCACCTCGCGCGCTATTCGGGATTCCTTGGATCCGGCCACCAGATGATCGACAAGGATACCCGCTCGGCGGTTGTCGTCCGGCCGGAAGTGGGCCAGTACGTCCACGAGGTGATCGACGCCGAGGAGTTCTTCGACGACGACGCCTTCAAGCGCCAGATCCTCGCCCCACACCTTGGCGACGAGTTCGGCGTCGTGCTTGCCCTCCACCCAGATACGGGATTCGCGCGCGACGCGGGCTTTGTGCGCCACATGGAGGGACCCGGAGGCGGTGACGGCGCGCCCGGCGACGGTGTGCGAGGTGGGCGGCGGCTGTTTGGCCCCGCTGCCCAGAGAGTACTCGGGGGTTCCCACAGCGGGAGCCACCAGCTCAACGGGTCTGCCCTCGATCCAGTATCCCCGGCCCATGGGGAAGGATCGCCTTGTGCGGTTCGCATCCTCGAGCTCGAACTGCCACGCTCCAGCTACCCGGATGACCCGGACGATCTCACCGACGAAGCCCGACTGAACATCCTCGATGAGCAATCCACGCTCCGCGGTGACCGTCTGAGATTCCGGACGGCGAGCGTGGTTCCCGTGGCGGTGAGGGTCCACGGAGAGGATGTCGTCGCCGTAGCGGTCCCCGGTGAACTGAGAGCGAGGCGTACGCGCGGGTTGGCGGGCGGCCGAGGATCCTGGAGTGCGGCGGCTATTGGAGGAAGTCACGACCTCAGGGTAGCCGGACCCGCATGCTGGCGTCGCGAGGCGGCGCCGTTGGGTTTCGCCCGGGGCCGGTCAGCTGATTGATCCGGTCAGCGGTCCCTAAATGGGTGTGTGAGCGTTCTGTGTGCCGTATACGGCACACAGAACGCTGGTGGGCGTACGAAGGATCCCAGGGGCCGATAAGTGGAATCCCTCATCCGAGCTGGGCCGTCGGCGGAGAAAAGCGTAGGATTGGCACTCAGGTTGTTCGAGTGCTATCACGGGGGAGGAGCGATGGGCAGCGAGGAGCGCCGCACGAAGGTTCTAGAAGCCATCGTGCGCGATTACGTCACGACCCGGGAGCCGGTCGGTTCACGAACCCTGGTGGAGCGTTACCAGCTCGGAGTGTCCCCGGCGACCGTGCGCAATGATATGGCCGTGCTGGAGAGTGAGGGTCTCATTCAGCAGCCCCATACATCGGCGGGCCGCATCCCCACCGATCAGGGCTACCGCAGCTTCGTCAACTCGCTGCATGCCATCAAGCCGTTGTCGGCCGCAGAGAGACGCGCCATCGAGCAGCTGCTCGAAGGGGCCGTCGATCTCGACGACGTCGTCTCGCGCACGGTCCGGCTGCTGGCGGGCATCACCCGCCAGGTCGCGGTTGTGCAGTATCCCTCACTCCAGAAGGTCTCCCTGCGCCACCTCGAACTCATTCCCGTGGGTGAGAGGAACACGATACTCGTGATCATCACGGATGCGGGAAGGGTGGAGCAGCGCAGCCTCGTCTTCGACAGCCCGGTTGCCCCTGACACGCTGGAGGAGCTGGCACGCAGGTTCAACACCCACTGGGTGGGGCAGTCGCTGGGAGCCCTCAGCGAGTTGAGCACGGTCGTGGAGGATCTTCCGGAGGATCTGCATGCGGTGGCCGCGACGGTGAGCGGAGTGGTCTCGGACGCGCTACGCGCGGACGGCGAGGAACGGATCGCGATGTCCGGCACCGCCAATCTTTCGCGTCACTCCGTGGACTTCGCACGCACCATCTCGCCGGTTCTGGAGGCTCTGGAGGAGCAGGTCGTCCTCTTGAGGCTCCTGACGACCATCCACGAGGGCATGGCGGTCTCCATCGGGCAGGAGAACAAGTACGAGAATCTCTCCGAGGCCTCGGTGATCTCCACCAGTTACGGGGTGGACGACCGCACGGTCGCACGCGTGGGAATCGTGGGCCCGACCCGCATGGACTACCCAGGTTCCATGGCGGCCGTTCATGCGGTCGCCCAATACCTATCTGATATTCTCTCGGGACGCTGACCCCGCGTCCCGACTAGAACCCAAGAAGAGAGACAGTGGCTGATTACTACGCAACCCTCGGTGTTTCCAGGAATGCATCCGCAGATGAGATCAAGAAGGCCTACCGCAAACTTGCTCGCAAACTCCATCCGGACGTAGCCGGTCCTGACGGCGCCGAATCGTTCAAGGCCGTCAACGAGGCCTACGATGTCCTCTCCAATGACGAGCAGCGGCGGCTGTACGACATGGGCGGGGAGGAAGCACTGCGCGGCGGCGGAGCGCCCGGAGCCGGATTCGGTGGCTTCCAGGACATCTTCGAGACCTTCTTCGGCGGAATGGGAGGCCAACAAAGAGGCCCCGTTCCGCGCGGGCGGCGTGGCCAAGACGCCCTGGTGTCGCTCACCCTGGATCTCGAGGATGTCATCTTCGGTGCCGAGAAGTCCTTCGCCCACACCCTCGCCGCCGAATGCCCGGTCTGTCACGGCACCTGCGCGGCGCCCGGCACCGAGCCCATCACCTGTAACGACTGCGGTGGAACCGGAAGCGTGCAACGCGTCACCAACTCGCTGTTCGGCCAGATGGTTTCCCAGTCGCCTTGTCCCACCTGCCATGGACACGGCACTATCATCGTGAGCCCATGCCAGGAGTGCGCGGGCGAGGGCCGGGTGCGAGCCACGAAGACCATCAAGGTCAAGGTTCCCCAAGGCGTCGAGGAAGGAATGCGCATTCGATTGGCCGGTCAAGGCGACGCCGGTATCGAAGGCGGGCCTGCCGGTGACCTCTTCGTGGAGGTGAGCATCAAGCAGAATCCCATGTTCCAGCGTTCAGGCGACGACATAGAGTGCGAATTGCAGATCCCGATGACGAACGCTGCGCTCGGTACCACCGTCAACATCGACACCTTCGATGGTCCACGCGATATCGTGATCCCCGCCGGCACCCCGTCCGGCCACGTCGTCGTCCTATCCGGACTCGGCGTGGGCCGCCTGCGCCGTCCCGGACGCGGCGATCTCAAGGTGGCCATCAACGTCAAGACCCCCTCCAAGCTCGACGAGGCCCAACGCCGGCTCCTGGAGGAGCTCGCACGGCTGCGCGGCGAGGAACAGCCGGTGGGCCGTCTCGTCCAGCCCAATGGCTCCCTCTTCACCAAACTTCGTGAGAAATTCTCCGGTCGATGACGGCTCCCGTCTACATCGCTCCGCTCCGGGACGTCTCCGACGGAGCGACTGTGGTGCTTGAGGGGCAGGAGGGCCATCATGCTGCCACTGTGCGGCGCACCCGCGTGGGCGAGAGAGTCGATCTCGTCGATGGGGAAGGCCGACGGGCTCACTGTGAGGTGAGCGAGGTCCGTAAGGGCTCGCTGACGCTCGTCGTCAATGAGATCCACCGCGAACCCGAGCCGTCTCCGCGAGTCACCCTTGTGCAGGCGTTGGCGAAAGGGGGCAGGGACGAACAGGCTGTCGAGACCTCCACGGAGTACGGCATCGCGGCACTCATCCCCTGGCAATCGAGCCGCACGGTCGTGAACTGGCGCGGTAAGGAAGCGAAGGGACGCGCCCGCTGGGAAGCAACGGCGCGCGCTGCGGCCAAACAGTCGCGCAGGGCCTGGGTCCCCGCCATCGAGGAGGTTCACACCACGACGCAGCTGACGGCGAGATTGCGCGAGGAGGCCGCGCGGGGCACCCGGATCTATGTGTGCCACGAGGAGGGGGAGACCACCCTCGTCCGTCGCCTGTGGGAAGGCACGGCTGCGGCGGAGCGCGGGAACGAGATCTACGTCGTCGTCGGCCCGGAGGGCGGGATCTGCGCCGAGGAGCTGGCCGAGTTCAGTGCTCTGGGGGCGGATATCGTGTTGCTGGCGCCGCACGTGCTGCGTTCGGCGACCGCCGGGCCTTACGCCATGGCGACCCTCGCGGCCATGCACCAGCCGACCTCGCGTTGAACGGACCGCACGCCGCAGTCGGCGACACTGCAATAATCCCGCTCCTCATGCCACAATTGAGTGTGAAACAGCCCCCTGGGGCACTCGATACATAAAGGACCCAATGTCAGAATCACCAGGTGAACGCACAATTCTCGTTCCCGAACGCGTCGCCATGATCAACCTGCTGGGGCATCGCGACGAGGTGCTCCGAACCCTGGAACGCGGCCTGGCTCCCGTCACCATCCATGTGATGGGCCATGAGATCAGGCTCGCCGGTCCGCAGACCAACCTGGAGGTCGCCGACAGCCTCATCGGGGAACTCGTCGACGTGGTGGCGGACGGAGAGCATCTGACAGTGGATGCCGTCGAACGAGCCCTCACCATCCTCAAGGCGGGCGTGGCCAAACCCACCGAGCTGATGACCGCAGATGTCCTCTCCGCCCACGGAAAGACCATTCGCCCGAAGACCCTTGGCCAGAAGACCTACGTGGACGCGATCGACGAGCACGCCATCACCTTCGGGATCGGCCCGGCAGGAACTGGCAAGACCTATCTGGCGATGGCGAAGGCAGTGGTCGCGCTCCAGACCCGCCAGGTCTCGCGGATCATCCTGACGCGTCCGGCCGTCGAGGCGGGGGAGTCCCTGGGCTTCCTGCCGGGTTCGCTCACCGACAAGATCGATCCCTACCTGCGCCCGCTGTACGACGCCATGTACGACATGATCGACCCCGAGTCGATCCCGAAGCTCATGGCCGCCGGCACTATCGAAGTGGCGCCGCTCGCGTATATGCGCGGCCGCACCCTCAATGATGCCTTCGTGATCCTGGACGAAGCGCAGAACACCACGCCCGAACAGATGAAGATGTTCCTCACCCGTCTCGGCTTCGGCTCCAAGATGGTGGTGACGGGCGATATCACCCAGGTCGATCTTCCGGGCAACCGCAGTTCCGGCCTCATCGTGGTGCGCAGGATCCTGCGTTATGTCGAGGGCATCTCCTTCGTGGAGCTGGGCTCGGGGGACGTCGTGCGCCATCGCCTCGTCAGCGAGATCATCGACGCCTACGGGCGCTGGGGAGCGCACGAAGAGGCGCAATCGGATGCGCGATCGCGCGAGCACCGGAACGATCGGCGCAACTACGGAGGAAGAAGAAACCCGCGATGAGCATCGAAGTAAACGACGAGTCGGGCTTCCAGCCGGCACAGAATCTCGGTGAGATCTCCGCGCTGGCCACCTACGTGCTCGACCAGATGCGGGTCCATCCCCAGGCCGAACTCAATGTGCTCCTGGTGGACGAGGCGGCCATCGAACGCCTGCACATCGAATGGATGGATCTGCCCGGCCCCACCGATGTGCTCTCCTTTCCCATGGACGAACTCCGCCCGGCTCCGGCTGACGAGGAGCCGCAGGAAGGTATGCTCGGCGATATCGTCGTATGTCCCCAGGTGGCCGCACGTCAGGCGCTCCGCGCCGGTCACTCCGCCGCGGAGGAGATCCTGCTCCTCGTCACGCACGGCATCCTCCACCTGCTCGGCTACGATCATGTGGAGGAAGACGAGCGCACGGAGATGTTCAACCTGCAGCGCACCTTGCTGCTGACATTCCTCGCCTCGCGCGGTGGCCCGTACTCTGCGCCCGAACCCACGGTGAATTGATGAATACCAGCGACTTACCGATAACACTTCTTGCACTGCTCTCCGTCCTCGGCCTGCTGGGGGCGGCTCTATGTTCGGCGGGTGTCGCCGCTTTGGGGCGCATCACCCGTAACGAGGCTGCGGAGTCCTTTGCCACCGGTCAGCGGGGCGGCCAGCGCATCATCAAGATCGTCGCCAAGCGGCCCGCGGCCACTGTCGGCCTCACGTCCCTGCGCGCATTGTTCACCGCCTGCTATGCGATGCTCGCCACGCTCGCTTTGACCGGGGTGCTGGCGAGCTGGTGGCAGGTGGTGCTGGCGTTTCTGGGAATCTCGCTCGTGGTCCTTCTGCTCACGGCGAGCCTTTCACCAACGGCATTCGGTGTTCGCCATCCCGTGCGAGTCCTCGGATGGTTGTCCGCGCCGATTCTCGCGGTCACCTCTCTGTTCGGCATCTTCGTTCGTACCCGCGAGACCAGCCCTGAGGAATCCGAGCAGCTGCAGGAGGATCAGCTCGCCGTCATGGTCGAGCGCGTCTCCGAGTCCGAGGCCTTGGACGACGACGAGCGCGAGCTCCTGCAGTCCATGTTCGAGATGGGAAAGACGCTGGTGCGGGAGGTCATGGTCCCGCGCACGGACATGATCACCATCGGCGTGGACCAGAGCCTGGACAAGGCGCTCTCCCTCTTCACTCGCTCCGGCTACTCCCGTGTGCCGGCGACGGGAGAGGACATAGACGACGTCCAGGGCGTGGTCTATCTCAAAGATGTCATGCGTCGGGTCCACCACCGCAATGACACGGAGGGCCTCACGAATGGCGACGTCATGCGCGAACCCTTCTTCGTTCCTGAGACGATGCTCGTGGACGACCTCATGCGCGAGATGCAGGCGGACCAGGTGCACATCGCGCTGGTGGTGGACGAGTACGGCGGCATCGCCGGATTGGTGACGATCGAGGATCTTGTCGAGGAACTGGTGGGCGAGATATCGGACGAACACGACCGCGCCGAACCGGTGGTGGAGCGGCTGTCGGAGGAGTCCTATCGGGTACCGGCGCGCCTGCCGATCGACGAACTCGGGGATCTCTTCTCGGTCGACCTTCAGGACGACGACGTCGACACGGCCGGTGGCCTTTTCGCCAAACTGCTGGGGCGCGTCCCGCTCGCCGGGGCGGAGGCCGAGGCCGAGGGCATACACATGGCCGCCGAACGCTTCGAAGGGCGGCGCCGCCGCCTTGCGACGATCATCGCGACGCGAGCAGAACGAGGTGAGGGCAATGACTGAGTTGATGAATGAGTGGCCGGAAGGCTTCCGTGCCGGTTTCGCATGTATCGTGGGCCGGCCCAACGCCGGCAAGTCCACGCTGACCAACGCGTTGGTGGGGCAGAAGGTGGCCATCACCTCCGCCCGCCCTGAGACGACGCGCCGCGTCATCCGCGCCATCGTCAACAAGGATGATGGACAGATCGTGCTCGTCGATACCCCGGGCCTGCATCGGCCCCGCACACTGCTGGGCGAGCGTCTGAACGACATGGTGAGAGAGTCCCTCGGCGATGTCGACGTTGTCGTCCTGTGCTTGCCGGCCGACGAGGCCATCGGGCCAGGGGATCGTTTCCTCATCGACCTCATCCGGCAGGTCAAGACTCCTGTCGTTGCGGCGGTGACGAAGTGCGACAAGGTCTCGCGCGAGCAGCTCTCTCAACACCTTGTCGAGGTCTCCGAGGCCGGTGACTTCACGGAGATCGTTCCCGTCAGCGCGGTCAGCGGCGATCAGGTGGAGCTGTTGGCATCGCTGCTGTTGGAGCAGATGCCACCTTCGCCTCCGCTCTACCCGCGCGATGCAGTGTCCGACGAATCGGAGGAGACCCTCATCTGCGAGCTCATCCGTGAGGCTGCCCTGGAGGAGTTGCGTGACGAGCTACCGCACTCTCTTGCCGTCACACTCGAAGAGATCATCGAGGAACCGGCGAAGAAGGGCGCGAAGGATCAGCGTCCGCTTATGCGCATCCACGCCAACCTCTATGTGGAACGCGATTCGCAGAAGGGCATCGTGATCGGCAAGGGCGGCTCGCGCCTGCGCCAGATCGGTCACGACGCGCGCATGGGCATCTCGCGCCTTCTCGATGCCCGCATATACCTCGATCTGCACGTGAAGATCGCCAAGGATTGGCAGCGTGATCCCAAGCAATTGGGACGGCTCGGTTTCTGATGGTCTCAGGCTTCCACGACGGGACCGAGGCTGACGCCGCGGATGAGAGCACCGGTCGCGAAGGCCCGCGGGGTCTGCGCCGGTTCGCTCTGCGCCATCCACGAGTCAGCGTCTGGATGGTGTTGGTCTTGATCCTCGGGCTGTGGGGGTCATGGGCCGGGCCCGGATGGAATCCGCAGCCCATGCACTCGTTGATCATCCCCGAGACCGCGGATACGGCGATCTCCACGTCATGGCAGACCCCCTCCCTCGACTCCTACGAGGTCGAGGAGGAGGCGGTGGAGATCCAGCTGCGGGATGGGACCACGATCCCCGCGACGTTGCGCACCCCGGCCGGTCTGGAAGGTGCGGCCCCGGCCGTGGTCTTCATCCACGGGACTGGCACGCAATCCCATGAGGCTTTTGGGCGTGAGGCGACCGCCCTGACCTCGGCGGGGATCGTCACCCTGGTGCCGGAGAAGCGCACTGCCGATTACACGACCACCCACCGCGACTATCCTGCGCTGGCGGACGACTACGAGGACGCCTTCGAGTACCTGGTGGGCCGTGAGGACGTGGACCCGCGTCACAGCGGCATATACGCGGTCTCCGAAGGATGCTTCATCGCGCCGATCATCGCGGCGCGCAACCATCGCGTCAGCTTCGTCACCTTGGTCTCGGCCCCCGTCCTGCCCATCCGGGAGCAAGGGGCCATGGCGGCGGACACCTACCTCCGCAACCTCGGAGCACCGGAACGCTTTATCAGCGCCATTCCCAAGCTGGTAGGCCAGGATTTCGGTTCGGACTTCAACTACATCGATTTCGATGTCTCGGAGTACCAGAGACAGATGACGATGCCGGTGCTCATGGTATACGGCACCGGAGACATGTCGATGCCCACCATCCAGGGGCCCAACATCCTGCGCGAGGACCTGGCCAAGAACGGCAACCACGATCTGACCGTGCGCTACTACGAGGATGCCGACCACGGCTTGCAGGTGGATGGCGTGCTCGTGCGGTCGGCGATGCAGGATGTCTCCGACTGGGTCAATGGCCTGCCCTACACTGCCGACGCGGTTCCCCATATCGCCGGCGAGCAGCCGACCCAGCACTATCAGGCCGGGACAGTCGCCCAGCCGCGTTGGTTCGCTTCGGGACCGTTCGCGATCTGGATCCTTTTCATCGGTCTCACCCTGACCGTGGCCGGAATCTTCCTCACCATCCTGGGGGCGATAAGGATCCGTAGCTGGCGGCTGTGGGACTTCAGAGGATGTGGCTCCGCTGTCAGCTTCGCCTCCCTGTCCGTGCTCGGCGCGTGGGCGATGGCACTGGCGTACGTGGGCGCGGTGGCGACGCTGGCGCTGTCCTACCAGCAGAACCGGTTGATCGTCCAAGGCGGATGGCTCCTCGTGCAGGCGGTCGCGTTCATCGCGGCGTGGATGGTGGTGCGGGTTCCCTTCGCCTGGCACGAGGCCCACTACCCGAAGGACGGCTCGCAATCCCATGCCCTGTCGGGCCTCGCCAACGTGATCGTGGTGGTCAGTTTCTTCGGTCAGCTGACGCTGCTGTTCGCTCTGGCCTATTGGGGAATATACCCCTCGCTGCTTTAGAACCCGTTCCCGTAGAGTACTGCCCATGGTTTACACCCTGCGCGCTGCTGGCGTGAGCGATGTCGGCAGAGTCCGCGAGCGCAACGAGGATCGTATTCTCCTGCAGCCGCCCATCGGGGTAGTTGCCGACGGCATGGGAGGCCACCGGCTGGGAGACGAGGCGGCGCAAGCCGTGATCGATCATCTGAAGGCCGTGGTGTGGCGCGATCTCGAC
The DNA here is from genome assembly GCA_047501485.1 of Actinomycetaceae bacterium L2_0104. GTDB lineage: Bacteria > Actinomycetota > Actinomycetes > Actinomycetales > Actinomycetaceae > Ancrocorticia. The sequence continues at coordinate 1,063,666 of JAZDRN010000001.1, forward strand.
ACCGACGATGCGCGGCGGAGCGAACTCGTTCGGGTCCTGCACGAGGCGCAGTCCCAAATAGAGGGAATGGTGAGCGTGCGCCAGCAGGCCGGTTCCACCGTGGCCGGCGCGATCTACTGCCCGGGCAGTCCTCATTGGCTGATCTTCCATATCGGCGATTCGCGCGCCTACCTCATGAGGGAGGGGCGGTTGCGGCGCTTGACCCGCGATCATTCGTACGTCCAGCGCCTCGTCGATGGGGGCGAGATGACCGAGGAGGAGGCTCGCCGGCACAGCTCCCGCAGTACACTGACCCGGGCCATCGCGGCGCGCGGTGACTCCGAGCTGGAGGTCACGAGCGTCGACGCCAGGGCGGGCGATGTGATCGTCCTGTGCTCGGATGGTCTGAGTGATGAACTCACCGACGGCGAGATTGCTAAGATAATGGCGGAAATGTCAACGGAGTCTCCGCAGGCAGTCGCATATGCGCTTCGCGATGTGGCTGTCTCGCGGGGAGGCCATGACAATATCTCCGCGGTCATCCTGACGATAGGACACGAACAATGAGTCTGGCACTCGAATTCTGTGGCGAATGGTTCCACATCGATCCCAACGAGCCGTTTCTCATCGGACGCGAGGGTCCGCTCGAGCTTGACGACAACCAGTATCTGCATCGCCGCTTCCTCGTGATCTCCTTCCAGGATGGCCTGTGGTGGATCGATAACATCGGTTCGCGCCTCTCTGCCACGCTGGCCGATGGCAACGGCACGACCCAGGCCTTTCTGCAACCCGGAGCGCGCCTGCCCCTTGTATACGCGGAGACGACCATCCTCTTCACGGCTGGTCCCACCACCTACGAGATGACGGTCGTCAACGATTCGCCCGCCTATGCCCCCAGCACCGTCACCGACACCACGGACACCGGCGAGACGACGATCGGCCCCGTCTCTCTCAGCCCGTCCCAACTGCTCCTGGTCCTCGCGCTGAGTGAGCCGGTCTTGACCGGCAGGGGTACCACCTCCTCCATTCCCTCCTCGCAGAACGCGGCGGATCGCCTCGGCTGGTCCATCACCCGGTTCAATCGAAAGTTGGATCACGTGTGCGAGCGGCTCACCCGTTACGGTGTGCGCGGCCTGCACGGTGGCCCGGACCGCCTGGCCGTCAACCGCCGCGCTCGCCTCGTCGAGCACGCCATCGCCACCCGCCTGGTGACCGCCGATGACCTCTACCGCTTGAGCGACCCGGCCTCCCACGACGACGCCCAGTGAACACCCGGGGATGGAACGGCCTGTTCCTGCGCTGGGGCAGTGCCTCCGGTGACGACGAGGCCGGTCTGATCGCGGGCTTTCCCGTCTTCCTCCTGGTGGATCCCGATCTCGAGAAAGTGTTAGCGCGCGAGGCCTCCTGGACGATGCTGGATGCCTTCGAGGCGCTGCGTGACGCGCATCCCGAGGGCCCCTCGATCAGCGCCATCCAGGATGTGTGGCGCGAGTGCGTGCGCAGCATCCATCGTAGGCTCGCCGAGGCCACGATCTTCGGAGTCGAGTCAATGGAGGGCGACGACGCCGTGCCGTCCGTCCGGTTGGCCGGGCTGGTCGCCACGATCCGCGATGGCGCGCCGACCTGGATCGCCATGTCCAACGGGGACGGCGCTATTCTCGACGCCTCAGGCGGTCACATGCGGGTGATCCCCGAGCAGGACGACGTCGGTTACGATCTGCCGGGTAAACTGTGGACGTTCCCCATGCTCCCGGGGCAGCGCCTGGTGCTCGTCACGGCGGGGATGCGTCGTCTCACCTCGCCGGGGCGTATGCTCAGTGCGCTATCGCATCTGCGCCGGGCCGAACGGGCGGCCACCACCCTCGTCACACAGCAGGGAAAAGCTGCCGGGCAGGCCGCCATCGTCGTCGACGTCCTTTCGCCGGAGCAGGCCGAACAGCTGGCATCCCCGCCCACGCTCCTCAACGAGATCGAGGAGACTCACGACTCGTGCCTGACCGAGTCCTCGACCCCCTCGGGGGCCTGGGGGCTGGAGGCGTTGGGAATAGGATCTCCGCGCGGGCATGCGCGCCGCTCCCATACCCCTCCACCGGAGCTGGACGATTTTCACTTCGTCTCCTATCTGGGTTCGGGTGGATTCTCGGATGTCTACGTCTACGAGGAGCAGCTGCCGCGACGGCTTGTGGCCATCAAGGTGCTCTCGAAGAGGTCCCTTGGGGGAGGCGGCGGATCTCAGTTCCGCGGCGAGGTCGACCTTATGGCCCAGCTCTCCGGGCATCCCTCTGTGGTTCCGATTCACGACGCCGACGTCGCGGCGAGCGGTCAGCCCTACGTGGTGATGGAGTACTGCCCGCTGCCCTCATTGGCGGAGCGCATCGCGACGCGTGACCTGCCGTTGGCGGACGCACTGAAGATGGGGGTGCAGATAGCCGGCGCCGTCCATACCGCGCACATCATGGGGATCGTGCACTACGATCTCAAACCCGCCAACGTCCTCTATTCGGCATTCGGCAGACCGCTTCTGGGGGACTTCGGGATCGCCTCCCTGGTGGGCGCCTCCAACCAGGAGGTGATGGGGGCATCGCTGCCGTGGGCAGCCCCGGAGGTGCTGACGAATAAACTCGCCGGGCCCCGCGCCGACGTCTATTCATTGGCCGCGACCGTGTACACTGCGTGCGCGGGAAAGGCCCCTTTCGCCAAACGCGGCAAGAAGAACCGGCGCGATTACATCCGGGAGGTATTGCGCGGGCACCTGGAGCCGTTGGTGCTGAAAGGACTGGGGCAAGACGCCGTCGGCGCCCTGAACGAAACCCTGAGCGAGGGGATGCGAGTGGAGGCCAACCATCGTACCCAGAGCGCCGCGGAGCTGGGGCGGGCTCTCCAGGAGGTGCAACGGATGGCTGGCCACGCCGTCACCGACCTGGAGATCCCGCCCGGGACCTGAGGACGGCGCGCGTCGACACGGTGTCCGTTATTCGGCCAGAAAGATGCCAATGGGAGATAAACAGCCTACAGTGGGTTGCATGCGTACGGCGATGCTTCTTCTTAGCTGCCGCGACGGGGCCTAACAGACTGGCTCCCCGCCGCGGGTAATCGTGATGCCGGTCCGAGGCGCGTGCCTCGTCGAATATGGCTACAGCTAAGAGGAAATGAATATGAAGACGTCAGGATTCACCAACCGCCAAGTCGCTTCCAATATGCCCACCGGCAAGTATCGCCCGTTCCTGGACACCAATCCCGTGACGCTCGCCGATCGCCAGTGGCCCGACAACCGGATCACCAAGGCTCCGCGTTGGCTCTCCACCGATCTGCGGGACGGGAACCAGGCCCTCATCGAGCCCATGGACCCCGAGCGCAAACGCAAGATGTTCGATCTGCTCGTCCGGATGGGCTTCAAGGAGATCGAGGTCGGTTTCCCAGCCGCGTCGCAGGCGGATCTGGACTTCTGCCGGAGCCTGATCGACGACGGCGCCGTGCCCGAAGACGTGACGATCTCCGTTCTGACCCAGTCGCGTCCCGAGATCATCCAGAAGACCGTCGAGGCTCTCAAGGGCTTCCCGCGTGCAACCGTTCACCTGTACAACGCGACCTCGCCGGTCTTCCGCCGCGTCGTCTTCCACAATGACCGCGAGGCGACCAAGCAGCTGGCGATTGCGGGCACCCAGGAAGTAGTCGCCCACATGGAGAAACTGCTGGGCGATGAGACTGTTGCCGGATACCAGTATTCTCCAGAGATCTTCGTGGATACCGAGCTCGACTTCGCTTTGGAGATCTGCGAGTCCGTCATGGACGTCTGGCAGCCCGGGCCGGACCGCGAGATCGTCATCAACCTGCCTACCACGGTGGAACGATGCACCCCGAACGTCTATGCGGATCAGATTGAGTACATGAGCCGCAATCTGAGCCGTCGCGAATTCGTGGCGCTCTCCGCGCATAACCACAACGATCGCGGAACCGGTCTGGCCACCACCGAGCTGGCGCTGCTGGCCGGTGCAGACCGCGTCGAGGGCTGCCTGTTCGGTCAGGGCGAGCGCACCGGAAACATCGATCTGGTGACGGTTGCTCTGAACCTGTTCAGCCAGGGCATCGATCCGCAGCTCGACCTGTCGAACCTCGACGAGATCATCGACACCGTGGAGTACTGCACCAGCATGAACGTCCCAGAGCGTGCGCCATATGGCGGAAGCCTGGTCTACACCTCCTTCTCCGGCTCCCACCAGGACGCCATCAAGAAGGGCTTCTCCGACCGCGCCGAGCGCGTGGCGGCCGCCGGTGGAGACGAGAGCGCGGTGCCGTGGGAGATTCCCTACCTACCCATCGATCCCAAGGACGTCGGCCGCAGCTACGAGGCCGTCGTGCGCGTCAACTCCCAGTCCGGCAAGGGCGGGGTCGCCTATCTCATGTCCTCCACCAAGAATCTGGAACTGCCGCGCCGTATGCAGGTGGAACTCGCCGGGCTGGTACAGCGTCACACGGACAGATTCGGAGGAGAGATCACGGCCGATCTGCTGTGGCAGATCTTCGTCGATGAATACCTGCCCTACAAGGAGGCCGACGGCCTGACCCCGTGGGGTCACTACCGCCTGCTCTCGACCTCGATGACGTCGGGAGATGAGGGCGAGGAGGTGCACCTGACCGCGACCGTGCGCGAATACCTGGATAACGACGAGCAGTTCGATCGCGAGGTGGCCGCGCGCGGAAATGGGCCGATCGATGCCTTCGTGGGAGCGCTGCACGAGTTGGGTATCCATGTGCACGTCCTGGACTATGCGGAGCATGCTCTCAGTTCCGGCCGCGATGCTACCGCCGCCGCCTATGTCGAGTGCGATGTCGACGGCCAGGTGCTGTGGGGCTGCGGTATCGATCCGTCCACCATGCGCGCCAGCTTCAACGCCATCATCTCGGCCGTCAATCGAGCGCTGCGCTAGGGGTTCGAGGCGCGCCGCGGCGGCGTGAGACTCGCAACAGTAGACATCGAGAAAGGGGCGGGGCTGCGGCCGGTTCGGAGCCCACCGCCCTTCTAGGGTGGTCTTACGCGCTATAACAAGCGTGGGCCCTCGGGGCGGTGCAGGGTCGCGGTCGCCGGCAACGGTTTCTCAGCCCGCATCTCTGCCCGCATGTGTTCGACGACGGCGTCGCGTGACCCGCCGTTGAGGTCCGCCACCTCGAGGAAACGCTGGTAGGCCGCACCCATCTCGAGGATCTCGTAGATGCCCGCCAGGTCCTCCAGGCAGCCGAGTCTTTCGGCCACGGGTTCGAGCTTGGACACGGTTTCGCGTACGGTGTCCGAGACGAGCTCTTCATTGCCGTGCTTGTCGGTGATGAGAATGGCGTCCATGCCGTAGCGGGCTGAGCGCCACTTGTTCTCGGCCACATACCAGTCCGGCATAGCGGGCAGTTCACGGCCGGCGTCGAGTTCGGTGGCGAATTGATCGACGAGGCAATGGATCAGCGCGGCGATGGCGCGTAGCTCCAGGACGTTGGTGTTGGCGTCGCTGACCCGCACCTCGATGGTGCCCCAGCCCGGTGAGGGGCGCACATCCCAACGCACCTCGTTGAAATGGTCGATGGTCCCGGTCTTCATCATGTCCGCGGTGTAGCTCTCCAGCTCCTGCCAGGTGTCGAACTGGCGGGGGACGCCGGCAGTGGGAAGCTGCTGGAACACCATCGCCCGGTTGGAGGCGTAATTGGTCCTGTTGCCTGCCCAGAAGGGCGAGGATGCGGAAAGGGACTGGATGTGAAAGGCACGCGTAAGCATCGCCTTGAGGACGGGAAGCACCTTGTCCCGCCTGTCCAGACCCACATGCACGTGGGTGCCGAACAGGAGCATCTGCCGGCCCCAATACTGGGTGCGATTCACGAGTTCCGCATAACGTTCGTTGTTGGTGACCCTTTGGTAGGCGGGATTCGCGAAAGGGTGGGAGCCCGCGGTCGCTATGTCGATCCTGAGAGGATCGGTGGTCTCGCGCAGGGCGATCGTTCCCTGCCGGATATCTCCGATGCAACCGTCGACGGTGCGGTGCACCCCCGAGGTCACCTCGACCGTGTTGAGCAGCATCTCCTTTTGAATGAAGGGCTGCTCGTGCAACTGATCGATGATGAAGGCCGCAGCTTGTCGCAGGTCATTGGAATCCTGATCGACGAGCTGGAGCTCCCACTCGATTCCGATAGTGGACTGGGCGGATGTGGCGAAGTCCATGCTAATTACCGTACTTCCTGACGAAATGAGTGATGAGACTCTGGTCCGTTTGCACGCTCTGGACGGCGCGCAGCACCTCCGGGTGCTCCTCTTCGGAGAAATACACGCCCACGTACAGCGCGACCCGGAGGGCTATCCCTTCGCGGTCGATCTCCGGGTGATGTTGAGTGCCGTAGATATTGGTCTTGAAACGAGCCAGATGCACCGGGGAACCCGCCGAATGGGCGAGGACCACCATCGAGTCGGGAATACGGTCCACCGCTTCCGCATGTGCGACGTAGCTGAGAAAAACGGGTGGAAGCTGACTGGTCAGGGGATCGGCCTTGCCCTCTTCCGTCAGGTGGATCTCCGTGGCGGACATGTTCTCCGCGTATTCGCGGGTGAGGGTGCCCCCGGCCGCGACGGCGAGCACCTGCAACCCGTAGCAGAGTCCGAGCGTCGGGATGTCCCCGGCCAGGATCTCCTCGCACAACGGGAGGATATTCGCCTCGATCTGCAGCTGCGTCGGTGATTTCTGCTCGATGGGGGTCAGATAGTTGTAGGGCGAGCCGGTGATGATCACACCGGAGTATTGCGAGAAGTCCGGCATTCGCTCGAGGGGATACTGCAGATCGAGTATCTCCAGATCCTGCTCCTGGAGTTCGCCGTAGCGGCAGATCGCCGCGACCTCATCCGCCTTGATGGGGCTGTCAGGCCGGGCGACCAGAATCAGGAATGGCTTGTTCATAGGCGGAGCATAACACTCAACCAAGCCGCCGTATTAATAGGTTTTCGTCCCGTGGACAGTGGACTTGTGCTTTCTTCAAGCGAACACCGCGACGGCGGCGCGGTTCCGGTCCATGCGAGCGGAGCGTGGGAGAATGGTGGAGTGAAACTGTACCGGGACGAAGCCGTTGTTCTGCGCACCCATGACCTGGGTGAGGCGGACCGCATCGTCACGTTCCTCAGTCGCACCCACGGGCGTGTACGTGGAGTCGCAAAGGGCGTACGGCGTACGAAGTCTCGTTTCGGCGCTCGCTTGGAGCCCTTCGCCATGATCGACGTGCAGTTGTACGAGGGGCGCACGCTCGACGTCGTCACCGAGGTCTCCACGCTCAACGCCTTCGGGCTGACCATTGGACGCGACTACGACGCCTTCACGGCGGCCAGCGCGATGGCCGAGATAGCCGAGCGGCTCACCGCCGAGGAGGGAGAGCCGGATGAGGATCAGTATCTGCTTCTTGTGGGAGCGCTGAACTCTTTGGCCTCCCACGCGCACGATCCCGCCGCGACGCTCGATTCCTACGTTCTACGTGCTCTGGCACTGTCCGGATGGGCTGTGGCCATCTGGAACTGCGCGAGATGCGGTGCTCCGGGCCCCCACTCGGCATTCCATGTGCAATCTGGTGGGATGGTGTGCGAAGACTGCGTTCCGAGAGGTGCCGCGCACCCATCCGCGGCCACGGTCGAACTCCTGGGAGGCCTATTGGCGGGGGACTGGGGGGTCGTCGACGCGGCTCAGCCTGCGGTGCGGAAGAACGCGGGATCGTTGATCGCCGCCTATCTGCAGTGGCATATCGAGCGGCAGATCAAATCCTTGCGTCTGGTCGGGAGTGCCGATTAGCGCGTTAGACTGGTCTCCATGTCTCCCATTCCTCCGCCTCGGCATCCCTCTGGAGCGACGGCACCCGCACTGGACAAGGTGCCCGGTCACGTCGCCGTCGTCATGGACGGAAACGGCCGTTGGGCCAATGCGCGAGGTCTGCCGCGGATCGAGGGCCATCGGGCCGGCGAGGCAACACTCATGGACATCGTGGCCGGAGCCATCGAAGTGGGCGTGGGCGAACTGTCCGCCTATGCATTCTCGACCGAGAACTGGAAGCGTTCGCCGGCCGAGGTCCGCTTCATCATGGGATTCTCGCGCCAGGTGCTGCGAGGCCAGCGCGACGATCTCAACGCCTGGGGTGTCAAGGTGCGCTGGGTGGGCCGGGAGCCCCGCCTGTGGAAGTCCGTACTCTCAGAGCTGCGCGCGGCCGAGGAACTCACGAAAGACAACACGACCCTGACGCTCAACATGTGCATCAACTACGGGGGAAAAGCTGAGATCGCGGATGCGGTGCAGCGCATCGGCGCCGATGTCGCCGCCGGGAAGCTCCGGCCGGGCTCCATCTCCGAGAAGACGATCCAACGCTACCTCTACGCGCCGCAGATGAGCGACGTCGACTTGTTCATTCGTACCGGGGGAGAGCAGCGCACCAGTAACTTCCTCATGTGGGAATCGGCGTATGCGGAACTGTTCTTCTCCGAGCTGGCATGGCCGGATTTCGATAGGCGGGAGCTGTGGAAGGCCTGCGCCGCCTACGCCAACCGGGATAGACGTTTCGGGGGAGCTGTCGACAAGGTCGGCGGGGAAGCGGCCGATACAACACGGCCCCGTACGGGAGAAACAGAGCTGTAGCGGCCGCGGGGCAAGCCGGCCATGAACGCCACGCCTTTCTTTCCGACATTGATTGCTAGCATACTATTATGAATGCTAGTATCCTAATATGAGCACCAAGGTTCAGTTCAACGTCTACCTTCCACCGGAACTGGTGACGGCTGTCAAACACAAGAGCATCGATGAAGGACTCAGTCTCTCGGCACTGGTTGAGAAGGTCCTGCGAGAATATGTAGGGATGGAATCATGATCGTTCGCCCCATTCGATTCACGAACAAGCCCGAGGAGCACGTGCGCATCTGCCAGGCACTGGGCGGTCGCCTCTACGGCAGGAGCGATGCCCCCTGGGTCATCGTCGCCTTCGGGCAGGGCCGAGTGGCCTTCCATGTCCCGCACGGTGAGAATGCTCCGGGCAGCGTCAAACTGGGATTCGAGGTTCCGGATGTGGTGGCCTGGGCGGCCGAAACCGGCTTCGAGGTCACCGAGGCGCGCCAGGGGCCTTCCGTCGCGATCGCGGCGGGAGACGGCCAGACGGCGATGGTCGATAACGCCACCCCCGGGGTGGACGATGTGGAGGGGTCGTCGCTCGCCGTCGCGCCACTCTGGTACACGCCGGACGTCCCCGGTGCCCAGAAGGTGCTCGAGGGCCTGGGCGGAGCGCTCGACATCACGAGCAACAGCGGCACCTGGGCGGACTATCGTTTCGATTCGGGCAGGGTCGCCGCCCATATCGGGGAACGGGTGGGAGCGGAGCTCTCCTTCTATTTCGACGGAGATATCGAGGCTTTGCGCGAGCGCGTGGAAGCAGCGGGAATCTCGGCGAGAATCATCGACGAAGGATACGGGCGCTCGCTGCGGATCGCGGATCCCGATGCCCCGGACGAGGATATCTTCATCAACGAACAGCAGAGTGATCTCTACGGATATGAGAAGCACTGACGGTGAGAAGCACTGACTGATCGTTGTCATCAAATGGAACCGGCGCGGTCCATCGCATGTCGGCGGACTAAACTGGTTCCTATGCTGCAGAGAATCGATCTACGCGGAGTCACCACCTCACCCGCCGTGCTAGCCGACCGCCTTCCGCGCGCCACTCTCGATGTCGAGAAGGCTGCGGAAATCGTTGCCCCGATCATCGAACAGGTGCGCTCCCGTGGTGGGGCGGTGCTGCGAGATCTCGCCGAGCAGTTCGACCATGTGCGTCCGGAGCACCTGCGGGTTCCCGAGGAGGCTCTTCGGCAGGCCGCCGCGGAACTCAGCGATGAGTTGCGTGAGGCGCTCACTATCTCCATCGAACACAATCGTTCCGGCCACGCCGCTCAGCTGCCGGAGGAGCGCGTCACCGAGATCATGCCCGGCGGCTTCGTGCGTCAGCGCTGGGTCGCGGTGCAGCGGGTCGGCCTGTATGTACCGGGTGGCCTCGCGGTCTACCCGTCCTCCGTCATCATGAATGCTGTGGCAGCCCAGGTCGCGGGCGTCACGGAGATCGCTCTGGCCTCTCCGCCGCAGGCCGAATTCGGCGGTCGGCCACATCCGACGATCCTCGCGGCATGCCATCTGCTCGGCATCCGCGAGGTGTATGCGGTGGGGGGCGCCCAGGCGATCGGCATGTTCGCCTACGGCGCCAAAGGCCAAGCGGGCACCTCCGACGGGGATGTGCTATGCGAGCCGGTCGACGTTGTCACGGGGCCGGGCAACATCTATGTAGCCGCGGCGAAGCGCCTGGTGCACGGCGTCGTCGGTATTGATGCGGAAGCGGGTACCACCGAGATCGCGGTGATAGCCGACGGCGAGGCCAACCCCGAGTACGTGGCTTCCGATCTGCTCTCGCAGGCCGAACACGATCCGGCCGCGGCCTCCGTGCTGATCACCGATTCCCTCGCTCTCGCGGACTCCGTGGACACGGTGCTCAAGCGCCGCGCGGAGGCGACCAAGCACCGCGAACGGGTTGAGACGGCGCTTTCCGGTCCCCAGTCCGGAACGGTGCTGGTGGACGATATCGATGCGGCGATCGCTGTGGCCAATGCCTACGGGGCCGAGCATCTGGAGATCCAGACGGCCGATGCCGCCGCCCACGCCCGGCGCATTCACAACGCGGGGGCGATCTTCGTCGGCCCATACAATCCGGTGCCCTTGGGCGATTACATGGCGGGCTCGAACCATGTGCTGCCCACCGGGGGAACGGCGTCCTTCGCCTCGGGACTCAACGTGCACGCCTTCATCAAGTCGGTGCAGGAGATCGAGTACACCAAGGACGCCATGGCGCAGATGTATGAGCCGCTGCGGGCGCTGGCCACGAATGAGGATCTGCCGGCCCACGCAGAGGCCCTGGCGGCGCGATTGGACGATTGATGTTCAAGCACGTCCTATGGGACATGGGCGGTACACTCCTCGACACCTATGCCGACGTCGACGCGTGCCTCTTCGACCATGTGCGCCGGTATGGCCGTATTGCACAGCTCGTGGAGGTCTCCCGTCTCACGCGCGTGTCGATCGCCCATGCCGTCGACGTGCTGTCGGAGAGATATGGCATTCCGGCCGCCGACCTCCAAGAGGGCGTTGACCGACTCAAGCACCGCTGGGAACGGCATCCTCCCAAGGTCGCGGACGGTGCCCAGGAGGTAATGGCAGCAGTGCGCCGCGCCGGTGGATTCAATCTGGTGGTCACCCACCGCGACCGGGCAAGTGCGGAGCTGCTGCTACGAAAGCGGCATCTGGACCTAATCGACGACATGATCTGCGCTCCGGATGGCTACGCGCGCAAGCCCGATCCGCAGATGTATCACCTGATGGTGGAGCGGCACGGTCTTGAAGAAGCGGATTGCCTGGGCGTGGGGGACCGCCAGCTGGATTGCGACGCGGCACGGGCTGCGGGTATCTCCGCGGCCCTTCTAGTGCCGGAGATACCCGCACGAGGAGTCAAGGAGGGAAAGGCTGTGGGGAATACCTCCCGGCGATCGCCCTATCTCGCGGAGCCGACAACTCTTTTCATCACGGGGCTGCGTCAGTTGCTTCCGTTCGTGGAAGCGAAGGGAGAACCGGACGGGAGTCAGCCGCCCAGGTGAGCGACGGCGAGGCCGATCGCGTAGGTGACGCCCATCGCCAGCAGCCCACCGCAGACGTTCCGTACGATTGCCGGAAGCTCCGGTGCGCTGCCGAGCCGCGCCGAGGCGGAGCCGGTGAGCGCCAGCGCGAACGTCACCGCGAGAACCGTCACCGGTACGGCCATCGCCGTGGGCGTGGCGAGAATCGCCACCAACGGGATGATGGCCCCGGTCACGAACGAGAGCATAGAAGCGAATGCGGCGTGCCATGGATTGGCGAGACCGTCCGGATCGATGCCGAGTTCCCAGTGCGCGTGGGCAGCCAGTGGATCGCGATCCGTGAGCTGGACGGCTACCCGGCGGGCGAGTTCAGCCTCGACGCCTCGATCTTGGATAAGGGCCGTGAGCTCGTTCAGCTCGCCGGCAGGATCCGCCGCGAGCAACTCGCGCTCCTCCTCGATGGCGGCACGTTCGGTGTCGCGCTGGGTGGAGACGGAGACGTATTCTCCGGCGGCCATGGAGAGGGCGCCCGCGATGACCCCGGCGAGCCCAGAAGCCAGCAGTGCATGCCCGGTCAACGCAGCACCCGAGACGCCGACGACGATTCCCGCCGTCGAGACGATTCCGTCATTGGCGCCGAGCACTGCGGCGCGCAACCAATTGAGACGACTCTGCATTTCCTGAGTCTGAGCGGACATCTTTCCTCCTTCGTTGCCTTCAAGCTAGGCAGTTTTCTGGAAAGATTCCAGTAAGGAAGGCCTAATTTCAGGGCGTCCTTACCGGGAGAAAAGCCAATGGTGGCAAGGGGAAAATCAATTTGATCGCATTTTGATAACGACGGCGAGCGCAGCCATGCTAGAGTCGAAGCTTTGGTGACGTGCGCCATAGCGACGGGTAGAATGGCCACAAGGGTCAGCGGACGAGTTCTGGCAACCCAGACACGTTGGCCCAGGAGGAGGCCATCATGACTGACGTCTATCCGGTGGTGGCGGGAACAGACGGTTCTGTTCGTGCTGCGGCTGCCGTGACACAGGCTGCGGAAGAGGCAACTCTGCGCGGTCTTCCATTGCGACTCGTCTACGGATTCGCTCCGCTCTACGGCTACGCCGGGCTGGACCCGGTGCCGCCAGAGGATATCCTCAAGGCCTGCCAGGAGGTCCTCGACGCGGAGGTCGAGCGTATCCACAAGGCTTTCCCCGAGTTGGACGTGACCAGCGAGGTCATCGTCTCCGATCCCTCCGTGGCTCTTGTCGAGGAATCCACCAAAGCGGCGATCCTGTTCGTCGGAGCACGGGGGCTGGGCGCCGTGAGAAGGCTTCTGCTGGGATCGGTCTCCACTAAGGTTGCGACCTACGCCAAATGCCCTGTCATCGTGGTACGAGGCAAGCCTGGCGACGCCAAGGGTCCGATCGTCGTGGGCATGTCCCCGGAGGTCGGCTCCAGTGAGGCGGTCGAGTTTGCCTTCAACGAGGCCCGCCTGCGCGGTGCCAGCGTCCGCGTCGTCCAGTCCCAGCAGCATGCCGCGGCGAACTACGACATGCTCCCCGAGACCGCCATGCGAAGCATGGTGCTGGTGCGGATGGAAGACGCCGCTGGGCGGGGCCGCGAGGCATTCGAGAAGGTCAGGGAGGCCTACCCCGATGTCGACGCGACCCTGGACATTCTGCAGATCCACGCCGTCGACGCCCTGCTCGACGCGGGTGAGACCGCCTCACTCATCGTGGTGGGCAAGCACGGCGGCAGCGTGCTTGCGGCTAAGCTCATGGGCTCGGTGACCCAGGGAGTGCTCGGTAGCGCGCCCGTGGTGGCCGTCATTCCGAAGGAGTGACGCCCAGTCCAAGGAATAGACAGGAAAGGCTTCCCGGGAGGAGGCTCCCGGGAAGCACCGCCCGTGAGGGCAGCTGGGCCCGATGACCGCAGCGAGAACCGAAGTCATGACGGCACTGCCGCGCGTCGGCATCTTGGACGGCGATGTCCCAGTGACCGCAGTTCTCGTACCCTAGTCTCGTGAGCATTCTTCCTTATCGTCCCGAGTTCGAGAACGAGCAGCCCTATGGTGCGCCCCAACTCGACGTGCCGGTGTGTCTGAACGTGAACGAGAACCCCTATGCTCCCAGCGCCGAACTGGTGGCGGATATCTCCCGGGCGGTCGCCGACGCGGCCGGACGGTTGAACCGCTACCCCGATCGCGATTTCATGGCGCTGCGAGAAGATCTCGCTGACTATCTGGCGGAGGAATCCGGGGTGGAGATCCCTGCCCGTAGGATCTGGGCGGCCAACGGATCCAATGAGGTGATGCTGCACATCCTGCAGGCCTTTGCCGGCCCTGGGCGCACTGTCGTCTCCTTCCAGCCCACCTATTCGATGTATTCCGAATACGCTCGCGATGTCTCCTCCCGTTGGGTCGCGGGCAAACGGACCGATGACTTCGAGATCGACATGGACGAGGTGCGCGCCGTCCTGAACAGGGAGCGCCCCGCCGTCCTGCTCCTGACCAGCCCGAACAATCCCACGGGAACCGCGTTGCCGCACGAGCAGATCGTCGAGATCCTCCACATGGCTCGCACCACCGGCCCCCAGGAGGGCATGGCCACCCTGGTGGTGATCGACGAGGCCTATGCGGAGTTCCGACGCGACGGCGTCCCATCTGCGTTGGAGCTCGTGGATGCCAATCCGCACATGGCCGTCACCCGGACCATGTCGAAGGCCTTCGGTGCCGCGGGCCTGCGTCTGGGCTACCTGGCGGCGAGCCAGGAGATCGTCGACCAATTGACTGTCGTGCGGCTGCCCTACCATCTTTCCGCCATCACGCAGGCGGCCGCCCGCGCGGCGCTGAGCCACAGCGCTTCACTCCGCAAGCAGGTCGCCGAGCTGCGCGGATCTCGAGACCGGCTGGCGCGGGAGCTGGAGGGCCTGGGACTCAAGACGGTCCCCTCGGACGCCAATTTCATCATGTTCGGAACCTTTGCCAATCGCCATGCGCTGTGGCAGGGGCTCCTGGATCGTGGAGTTCTCATCAGGGAAGTCGGTCCGGAAGGCTGGCTGCGAGTCAGCGTGGGCACACCCCGGGAGAACCTCGCGTTCCTCACCGCACTCAAGGAGGTCATGTAAATGTCACGTACAGCGCGCATCGAGCGATCCACATCCGAGAGCCGCATCAAGCTGGAGATCGATCTGGACGGCACGGGCGAGTCCCACATCTCCACGGGCGTCCCGTTCTACGACCACATGCTGACGGCCCTGTCCCGTCACTCGCTCATCAATCTGACTGTCGAGGCCGAGGGAGACATCGAGGTCGACGTTCACCACACCGTCGAGGACACCGCGATCTGCTTCGGCGAGGCCCTGCGCCAGGCGCTGGGGGACAAGGCCGGCATCCGCCGCTTCGGCGAGGCGACCGTGCCCCTGGACGAGGCCCTCGCACGCGCCGTCGTCGACATCTCCGGGCGTCCCTACCTCGTGCACGACGGCGAACCGGAAGGCCAGCAGTACCATCTCATCGGCGGGCACTTCACCGGTTCGATGACCAGGCACGTCCTGGAGGCCATCGCCTACCACGCCGGAATCTGCCTGCACGTGGACGTGATACGAGGTCGCGACCCCCACCACATCGTCGAGTCGCAGTTCAAGGCGCTGGCTCGGGCGCTGCGACAGGCCGTCGAAGCCGACCCGCGTGTTACAGGCATTCCCTCTACAAAGGGTAGCCTCTAATACATGGGTACGAAGATCAAGCGTTACGCAATCCTCACTCCTTTCGACAAAGCCGAGGTCGTTGCGGGAATCGCGGCACTGCAGAAGCTCGACGTGGAGGTGGTGCCGACCCAGTCGGGCGCCCTCGTGGTGCGAGAGCTGCCCGTTCCCCAATACGACGAGTGGGACATCCGCAACATTCTAGGGCCCGATGATTCGGACTTCGATGAACTGGGTCAGGACAATCCCTCGGACAACGCTCCGGCCGTGGCGGCGTTCTTCTCTCGCCTGTCCAAGTTCGGCGTGGTGCTCATGGACGTCGACCTCGGCGAGGACACCGGTTTCGAGGCCGGAGTCTCCGGCGTGGTGCGCGCGCGGCGCTTCATGGCCGGCGAAGCAGGGGACGAGGTCCCAGCGGGCCTGCTGCTCAACGCCGTCGACCCCGTCGTCGAACGAATCGTGCTCGGACAGGCCTCGCCAGGCGAACACGGGGCTGTCAAGTCGAACGACGTGACACCGGCGGATATCGTCAAGAAGGCACGGCGCGGACGCAAAGGCGCCGCTGCCGATGAGCAGAAAACCGACGCCGATCGGCCCGCATCCCCGGACGCGGATCGATCTCCCGACGCCTCCGAGTAGCCGCCGTCTCCTTACAGAAACCGTTCACACCCCTAGGAAAACCACCGTGAAGAAAATCGTCGTATTGGCAGCCGATTCGGGCAATGTTCGCTCCGTGGTGCGCGCCGTGGAGCATGTTGGCGCCGATGTGGAACTGACGGCGGATGCCGAGGCGATCATGAACGCGGACGGCCTGGTCGTTCCCGGCGTCGGCGCTTTCGCCGCCGTCATGCAGAAGTTGCGCGCGGTGAAGGCTGACCGCCTCATCGAACGTCGCATAGCCGGCGGACAAGCCGTTCTCGGCATCTGCGTCGGTTTGCAGGTCATGTTCGAGCGAGGCACCGAACGCGGGATTCACGAGGGGTTCGGCGAATGGCCGGGCTCCGTGGACCTCCTTCCGGCGCGCATCGTCCCGCACATGGGCTGGTCTCCCGTCGATGTTGCGGCCGGTTCGGAACTGTTCCACGGCATCGAGGATGAACGCTTCTACTTCGTGCATTCCTACGGTGTCCAGTCGGACCCGGCCGAGGCGTTGGCGACGAGCCCGCAGCCCCCGCTGGTGACCTTTGCCGAGCATGGCGTGCGTTTCGTGGCGGCGGTGGAGAACGGTCCTCTCAAGGCCACCCAGTTCCATCCCGAGAAGTCCGGGGACGCGGGAGCTGAGCTGTTGAAGAACTGGCTCGGAACGCTGTAGCCGGCACGCCATGCCAGTAGCGGATTCCCGAGCCCGTTCGACCTTTGATCCACACGTCTCGGCCCTTGATCCGCACGTCGGTTTGGAACGCGATCGCCCGTTCGACCTATGATGGGTCGAGCCCGTCCGCGAGTTCATCGTCCGGCGTCGTTCATCGTCTTCCCTACCAACGTCACCTTCCATGCCCGCCCTCCTGCGGAGCCCTAGGAGTCCTCACATGAGCCTTCCCCTGCAACTTCTGCCCGCCGTCGACGTGGTCGACGGCCAAGCCGTCCGCCTGCTGCAGGGCGAGGCAGGTTCGGAAAAGAGCTACGGCGACCCGGCTGAGGCCGCGGCCAACTGGGCGGCCCAGGGTGCGACCTGGATTCATCTCGTGGATCTGGATGCGGCTTTCGGGCGAGGATCCAATCACGAGCTGCTTGCCCGCATCGTACGGGACGTGAATGTGCGAGTCGAACTGACCGGAGGCATCCGCGATGATGCCTCTTTGCGTCGTGCATTGGATGCCGGTGCCGCGCGGGTGAACATCGGCACGGCCGCTCTGGAGAACCCGGAATGGACAGCGCGCGTCATCGCTGAGTTCGGGGAGCGCGTCGCGGTTGGCCTGGATGTGCGAGGCGATACCTTGGCCGGGCACGGTTGGACCAAAGACGGCGGCAATCTGTGGGAAGTCCTCGATCGACTCGAGGTCAATGGCTGTGCACGCTACGTCCTGACAGACGTCACCAAGGACGGCACTCTGCAGGGGCCGAACGTCGATCTCCTCAGCCGTGTCGCGCGTCGCGCGAAGGCGCCGGTCGTGGCCTCGGGAGGTATTTC
This sequence comes from Actinomycetaceae bacterium L2_0104, assembly GCA_047501485.1. Lineage (GTDB taxonomy): Bacteria > Actinomycetota > Actinomycetes > Actinomycetales > Actinomycetaceae > Ancrocorticia. The sequence goes on from JAZDRN010000001.1 coordinate 1,081,125, forward strand.
CTCTCTCGACGACCTGCGCCAGCTGCGCGGCTTGGTCTCCCAGGGGGTGGACAGTGCGATCGTCGGCAAGGCTCTGTACGAGGGTGCGTTCACCCTCGGCGAGGCCATCGAGGTCGCGGGGGAGCAGCTGTAGTGGTCGATTTTGAGCGGCTTCTGCGCCCCAATCCGTTCTCGGGCGACGACGGCGGCGTCCAGCCCCAGATGGCCGCAGCGTTGGAGCTCCGGGATCCCGCCCAACGCCAAGAAGCCCTGGTGGCGGCGCTGGGTACCGGACGTGTCTTCGTCCCGGTCCAGGCGCACGCACATCCGGGTGTGGACGCCGGCGATGTCGCGGAGCACGATTCGCACAATCCGGACAAGGTGGCGCTCGAGGAAGCGAGTCAGCTGAGCGTTTCGGCTCCCGGTGGGCTACGGGCTATGCCGGTCTTCAGTTCCGCTGCCTCCCTGACGGCTTTCGATCCAGGCGCGCGCCCCGTTCCCCTGCTGGGGCGCAATGCTGCGGCGCAGGCGTTGCTGCATACCGGGCTTCTGGCACTTGATCCCGTGGGGTCACAGGAGCTGGGCGGCGACTACGTCGGACGCAGCGGCGTCCTCGCCATCGCCGCGGACGAGGCGTGGCTCGCTCCCTGGATCGATCCGCAGATCCCGATGAGGCTAGAGCATTCCCTGACGGAATGTGAAGCGGCGCAGGATGTGCGTGTGCTCGCGGGGCGGCAGGGCGTTGTACGGATTGCGATCGTCATCTCCGACTTCGCGGGCGCGGAGGCAGCGCGTGAAGCGGTGCAGAGGGTGACGCATGCGTTGCAGAGCGACGATTATCTGAAATCCCATCTGGACCTTGTGGAGATTGTTCCAGTCCGACGTGCCTGAGGAATGAGCGGTTTGCGGCGTACGCGTCGGAAGGTTGGTGCCGGGAATCGGCATCGAAGAGCGGCGCGTCGTCAACATCACAGGCCGGATGAGAGGGTTCATTGGCGCCGGGTGTCGGGAAGCTGTTAGAGTATTAGCCGACCGACCGGCACTGTGCCGGGATGCAAGCGGAGAAATCCCACCTGGGTGCCCCAAGGGTGCCGGGTCCTGCGGTCCAGCATTGCCGTGATGCAGTGTATTGGATTCGTTTGCCCTCAGGGAGTACTCCGTGTGTATCGCACGTCGAGGAATTTAAGAGGAGCAGCCATTAACAACGAACCACGAGTCAATGAGCGCATCCATGTCGATCAGGTTCGCCTTGTCGGCCCGGGTGGTGAACAGGTAGGCGTCGTCCGCGTGGAGGATGCCCTCCGCCTTGCCCAAGAGGCCGGCTTGGACCTCGTCGAGGTTGCGCCGAACTCAACCCCGCCCGTCGCCAAGCTCATGGACTACGGGAAGTTCAAGTACGAGTCTGCTCAGAAGGCTCGCGAAGCGCGCCGAAACCAGTCCAACACCGTCATCAAGTCCATCCGCATCGGGCTGAAGATCGACGACAACGACTACCAGACGAAGAAGGGGCAGGCCGAACGCTTCCTCAATGGCGGCGATAAGGTGAAGTTCGATCTTCGTTTCAAGGGCCGCGAGCAGTCGCGTCCCGATCAGGGAGTGCGCCTGCTGCGCGGACTCGCCGAGGAACTTGCTGAGATCTCCACCATTGAGGCCGCTCCGCGCGCCGAGGGACGCAACATGTCCATGGTTCTGGCCCCGCTTCGCAAGAAGTCGGAAGCCAAGTCGGACCAGCGTCGCCGGCGCGAGGCCGAGCGTGAGGAGCGCCGCAGCCGTGAGGCCGAGCGTGCTCAGCGTACCCGCGAGGATGCAGTCACGGATGCCCCAGCTGAGGAAACTCCTGCGGCTCCGCAGAAGGCCGAGGCGCCCACACCTCGTGCTATGCCCAAGCCGGGTGCGCCTCGCACCTGATCTGGGTCAATAAAAGTTGTACGGGGGCGCGAGTCCCCGTTGTGCCAGTACCGAGAATCGCCGCGCCTTCGCGCGGCCCGAATGAGGGGCTAGTAATGCCTAAGAACAAGACGCACTCCGGTGCGAAGAAGCGTTTCCGCGTAACCGGCAGCGGAAAGATCATGCGCGAGCAGGCCAACAAGCGCCACCTGCTCGAGGGCAAGTCCAGCCGTCGTACGCGTCGTCTATCCCAGGATCTGGTCGTGGACGGTGCAAACGCCAAGGCAGTCAAGAAGCTGCTCGGTCGCTGAAGGTAGAAGGAGAACTCTTATGGCACGCGTCAAGCGCGCAGTGAATGCTGCAAAGAAGCGTCGCACCACCCTGGATCGCGCCTCGGGTTACCGTGGCCAGCGCTCCCGCCTTTACCGTAAGGCGAAGGAGCAGGTCACCCACTCATTCGTTTACAACTACCGTGATCGCAAGGTCCGCAAGAATGAGTTCCGCAAGCTGTGGATCCAGCGAATCAACGCTGGCTGCCGCGCAGAGGGCATGACCTACAACCGTTTCATCCAGGGTTTGAACCTGGCTGGTGTCGAGGTCAACCGCAAGCAGCTCGCCGAGATGGCCGTTAACGATCCGGCCGCCTTCAAGGCCGTCGTCGAGACCGCTAAGAAGGCGCTGCCTGCCGATGTCAACGCCCCCAAGGCCTGAAAGTCTGAAGCTGCGTAGCTGAACATCCTCGAAGACCCCGAGTTCGTCGAAAGATGGGCGCGGGGTCTTCGTTTTCCAGAGCGGCGTCAACGAGTCGCTTTCACCTCCTACCCTGCCGCTCGCATGCCGTGCTAGCCCGGATACGAGGAGGCTGGTCAAAATCAACCTAAAGTGCGGTCAGGAGGGGCTCAAGGCCATTGCCCACACATTGACGCTGGAGACCTTCCGCCTACTTGTCCGCCATCTTCACGCCAAACCAGCCAATTCACCTGACTCATCCAGGCGACGTGGAAAACGCCTGGCACCCGTCATATCAAAAATAACAATCCGAATTCGACATGGGCCTGCGTATATTTGCCCCGATTTATGCCGTTTACAGATAATTATTTCGTTAGGTCCCATTTTTGAACCCTCGCGCAGCAGGATCTTAGTTGCGCAGACTCGCCAGAGCGGACAGTAACGGAACATTGTGGAGACTGGCGGGCGCGAATCTGAGGACCACGAATTCCAACAAGGATGACTCCTCGTAGAATTTTCCGTTGCCACAGGCTGACACGATGAAGAAACCCGGCGAATCCCAGGCGATGGAATCATAGCTCGCTGCCACATCCAGGGCTGGCGATGCGTCCTGCACGACGATTCGTTCGGTCACCAGTTCGTCGAATGTTGAAAGCTGATGGGTCTCTCTACCCAAGAGGCCCACGAACGGAGTGTTGGCGATGGTGCATCCGACGGTTGCCAGTATGAGAACCGCAGCGGCACCGACGAGGCATCGACCTCGCGCTCCGTCAGCTCGGCCCCTTCCACGCACAGGCTCATTACTCTTGAATCCGCGGTCCGGACATCAGTTCCTCGACGATGTCCGCAAGTTCGGCGGTGGGCAGCTGTCCGTCGAGTTCCAGGCTTGCTCCCCGACGCAGTAGCGGTTCGACCTGCCTGGCATACCGCCGAATCTCCTGCTGCTGTTCGGCGGTGCGTCCATAGGGATTGTTCGTGCGTGTGCGCACCCTATCGACCAAAACCTCCACGGGAGCGCTCAACAGCACAACATGCTCGAACCGATCATAGAATCGGCCCTGATTCTCGACCGTTCCGGAGACGACGACGGCGTCCTCCCGTTCCAGCAGCGCGGCCATTCGTGCCTCGTCCCAGAGTCCCTCCGCCACTTCCCAACCGTCGTAGTCGGTGTCCACCGTCCGGTACCCCCTAACCGCCAACTCCGCGAGGAGAGTGGATTTTCCTGTCCCGGACATGCCGGTGACCAGTATGCGCGCCATAGGCGAACCCTACGCGAGAGCTCTCGCGATCCGCACCCGAGACGCCCCGCTCGTCGGCCCCGCCGATACATGTGGGAAAATGAATCCATGACTGCTCTGCGCCTGAAAGACGCCACCCGTACCCAGATCCAACGCGCCCAGAAACTGCACCGACGCGAACAACGCACCCGCCACGGGCAGTTCCTGGTGGAGGGGCCGCAGGCCGTACGCGAGGTCTTGGCGCATCGGCCCGATCTGGTGCGTGACCTCTATGCCACCGAATCCGCCCTCGGGTGCTATACGGAGATCCGCGAGCTCGCCGTCAGCCACCGCGTGTGGACGCATCTGGTTTCCGAGGAGGACTTCCGCGACCTGTCCATGGACGGGCAGGGCCTCGTCGTCGTCGCGAATGCTCCGGAACCCGAGGGCCCGGCCACTGTACTTTCCGGGGTGAGCCTCGCCATGGCCACCGTCGCCACCGCCGATCCGGGAAATCTCGGCACCATCGTCCGGACAGCGGATGCGGCAGGCGCCGGAGCCGTCCTGATCGGCTCGCGCAGCGCCGAGCTGCTCTCGCCGAAGGTTGTGCGGTCGACGGCGGGTTCGCTCTTCCATCTGCGGTGTATTTCCGGCCTCACATTGGAACAGATCGCGGAATACGCCCGCGCAGCCGGAATGCAGGTTCTTGCCGCGGAGGGAGCAGGGCAGTGGGAGCTCTCCGCGCTGCAGAACAACGCCTATGAGGCCGAGCTCCTCGGCGCGAATATCGACGGCCCGGATCTACGCCGCCCCACCCTCTGGGTGCTGGGCAACGAGGCGCACGGCTTTGACGATGTCGACCTGTCTCTCGTCGACGCCACGGTCTCGATTCCGCTCTACGGTTCCGCCGAGTCCCTCAACGTCTCGACCGCGGGTGCGGTATGCGTCTATGCGAGCGCGATGATCCAGAACGCGGCATCGGCCGCCTCCTGACAACGGAGCAATGCGCTTTCGCCGACACGAGAGATCGACGGCTTCTGGCAGCTTCCGGATCTTTCTCCTTGCGTTCCTGCTCGCTCTTCTCTCCGTCCCGGCATATCTCGTCGACGGTGAGATCTCTCGGTTTGCGACCCGGGCACTCTCCAACCCCATAGTTGCGGGGTTCATCGACGCGAGTTCCGATATCGGGATCGTCCTTCTGCTGCTCATTTTCGGAGGGCTGGCGACATCGCTATGGACGCGGGAGAGACGGTGGAACTGGTTGCCCGCGATGCTCGGCGGCGCCGTCGTTCTGGCGTATCTCACCAGCGAGGTGATCAAGCTGATTGTCGAGGAGTTGAGGCCGTGCCAGAAGCTCGACCTGCCCTTGGTGGCCGCGTGTCCGCCTCTGGGAGATTGGTCGTGGCCCTCCAACCACAGTGTCATCGCGGGCGCCCTTGCCGCGGCCTGCGTGATAATCCGGCGTTCGGTCTCTCTCCTCGTATCGTCCCTTGCCGTCATCGTCGGCGTGGGCAGGGTGTTCGCCGGAGAGCATTACGCCCACGACGTCCTGGCGGGGCTGGCGCTGGGTGTTCTGGTGGTGGGCGCCGCCTGGGCTCTGTATCGAACGATCGCCCCGCACATGGGCTGGGGAGCCTCCGCCTTGCCTGGAAGTGATCCCGATGCTGGGATGAACCCGGGCGTTTAACGACGACGCCGTCTTCGCACCGCCAAGCAGGTTCCATCCATCCATGTGCGTTGGTGCGACAGGGCATACATACGCTCCGATCATGGCCGATCCGCAGGAATACAGGGCGTAATCTCCGTGATCCACACCATAATGTCTGGGACATTGGACCCAAAATAGCGCTTTTAATTCGCGCGACTTTCGTCCCATAAAACGAAAACGAGGTTTCTGGAGGTTCAACTGCGAACGCGATTAGACAAGGAGTTCTAGTGTGAAATCATGGTCGAAGTTCGTATTCATGGTCGAGGTGGACAGGGAGTCGTAACGGCGGCCGACATGGTGGCGATGGCGGCATTCCATGAGGGACGGCATGCCCAGGCATTTCCATCCTTCGGCTCCGAGCGCACCGGCGCGCCCGTCGTCGCGTATGCCCGGATCCGGGACACCGCAATCCGCACGCGCGAGCCCGTGCTCCACCCGGATCTCATCATTGTTCAGGATCCCACCTTGTTGCCGATTCTGGATGTCTTCGCGGGGCTCACCCCGCAGGGCTTCGCACTGGTGAACTCCTCGAGATCCGCAGAAGAGTTGGGTCTGGAGAAGGTCACCGCATCGTTTCCCCCCGGTCATGTCGTGATCATCCCGGCAACGGACATCGCGCGCGAGCACACGGGGCGGACCGTTCCCAACGCCGTGCTGCTGGGAGGGATGGCCGCGCTCGCTCACCCGTTCGATCTGGAATCGGTCGAGCTCGCCATCCGGGAACGATTCCCCGGGAAGGTCGGCGAAATGAATGTGGCCGCGGCGCGCGCTGCACATCGGCTCGTTGAAGCCCAGCGGCAGGTCAACGCGCAGCCGCCGGCCAGCACACGGGCGCCGGCCACTGCACAGGCGCCTGCGAACACGCAAGCGCCGGCCAACGAAGCGAAGGGGGAGAGCGCACATGCTGCAGCAAATTGAGGGGTCGAAGGCGATCGCCCACACGGTCGCGGCTTGCCGCCCCGAGGTCATCTCCGCGTACCCGATTTCGCCGCAAACCCACATCGTGGAGGAACTCTCGAAAGTGGTGAAGGAGGGGAGCCTGAAGAAGTGCGAGTACGTCAATGTGGAGTCCGAGTTCTCCGCGATGTCCGCATGCATCGGCGCCTCCGCAACGGGCGCACGCACCTACACTGCGACAGCATCGCAGGGCCTGCTCTACATGGTTGAGGCCGTCTACAACGCCTCGGGACTGGGGCTGCCGATCGTCATGACGGTCGCCAACCGCGCCATCGGCGGGCCGATCAACATCTGGAACGACCAGTCGGACGCCATGTCGCAGCGCGATTCGGGTTGGCTGCAACTCTACGCCCGCGACAACCAGGAAGCCGCGGACCTGCATGTCCAGGCCTTCCGCATTGCCGAGGAGCTGTCACTTCCGGTGATGGTCTGCATGGACGGCTTCATCCTGACCCACGCGGTGGAGCAGGTGGACGTGCCGGAGGTCGATCAGGTCCAGCGTTTCCTTCCGCCCTTCGAACCGCGAATCCTGCTCGATCCCGAGCATCCGATCTCCATCGGCGCGATGGTGGGGCCGGAGGCGTTCACCGAGGTCAAATACCTTGCCCACCACAAGCAGATGCAGGCACTCGATCTGATTCCCAAGGTGCAGTCAGAGTTCGAGCAGGTGTTCGGCCGCGACTCCGGTGGGCTACTGCACGAGTATCGTTGTGAGGATGCCGAGACCATCATTCTGTGCCTCGGCTCCGTCACCGGAACCGTGCGTGATGTCATCGACACCCGCAGAGACGCGGGGGAGCGGATCGGGGTCGTATCGCTCGTCTCCTTCCGGCCATTCCCACGAGTTGCCGTTCGCCGGGCACTCAAGCGCGCACGCACCGTCGTCGTTCTGGAGAAGGCCTTCTCGGTGGGCATTGGTGGCATCGTGGCCTCGGGCGTGCGAACGGCGCTGATTGATCACGACGTCGACCACTACGAACTCATCGCGGGCCTCGGCGGCCGGGACATCACCCAGGAATCTCTCAATGACTACCTCGATGAGGTCAGCGCGGGAACGATGAAGCGTTTCAAGTTCCTCGACCTCAATCGGGAACTGGTGGATCGTGAACTGGAACGCGAGCGGCTTAACCGCCGGTCCGGTTCAATCCCCGAGAACATGATCAAGGACGTCACGTCGATGATGACGGAGGCAGCACGATGACTCAGGCCACTTTCCCGCAGGCACATTTTCCCCAGACCGGGCACGAGATTCCGGAGACGGAGATCCCGTCTCGCGACGAGGTCAAGTACTATCAGGTCGGCTCGTTCGCCGTGGGCAATCGACTGGTCCCCGAGGCACTGCGCTCGGTGCAGTCCGAAGCCGACCGCTTCAATTCCCTGACGTCCGGGCACCGCGCCTGTCAAGGCTGCGGCGAGGCCCTCGGCGCACGCTATGCCGTGGACGCCGCCATGAACGCGGCCGGCAATGACGTGATCGCCGTGAACGCCACCGGGTGCCTGGAGGTGTTCTCCACGCCCTACCCCGAGACGTCCTGGAACCTGCCGTGGATCCATTCGCTCTTCGGCAACGCCGCAGCCGTGGCCACGGGCGTGCAGGCGGCGCTGCGTGCCAAGGGCAGGCCCACCCGTGTGATCGCGCAGGGTGGCGACGGCGGCACCGTGGACATCGGCATGGGACCACTCTCGGGCATGTTCGAACGCAACGACGACGTTCTGTACATCTGTTATGACAACGAGGGGTACATGAACACCGGCGTGCAGCGCTCGGGCGCCACGCCTCCCACGGCACGTACCGCAACCACCCAGCCGGTGGGGCCGGAGCCGGGCAACAGCTGGGGCCAGGGCAAGGACATGGCCCGCATCGCCATGGCGCACGAGATTCCCTACGTGGCGACGGCAACGGTGGCCGACCTGCGGGACCTCGAGTACAAGGTGAACAAGGCCATGCAGTTCCGTGGTGCCCGCTACATCCACGTGCTCGTACCCTGCCCACTCGGCTGGGGGACGGCCTCGAACATCACCGTGAAACTGGCGCGGTTGGCCACGCAATCCGGGCTCTTTCCGGTGTATGAGGCGGAGAACGGCGAGGTGACCTCGGTGATGAAGCTGCGCCGCCCCGTCCGCGTGGAGGAGTACTTGCGGCTGCAGCGCCGCTTCGCCCACTTGTTCAAACCGAATGCCGATCCGAGCGTGATCGAGCGGACCCAGGCGATGGCGGACAGGAACATCCGCCGCTACAACCTGATTGACGACGAAATGCTCGACCTGCTGGTCAAGCCCATGGAAACGGAGGCGTGAGAATGACTGCAACCGAAGAGCGCGCCGGTGCCCCCGTGCCGCCGCGCGAGAGCAACCGGAATCTTCCCTTCGCAACAATCTTGAATGTCGGGTCCTCCGCCGCCAACCACACCGGATCGTGGCGCACGGAGCGGCCGATCTACGTGAACCTCCTGCCCCCGTGCAACAAGGCGTGCCCGGCCGGAGAGAACATCCAGCAGTGGCTCTACCACGCCGAGGAGGGCAAGTACGAAGCCGCCTGGCGTGAGATCATGGTGAACAATCCGCTGCCTGCAGTCATGGGCCGCGTGTGCTATCACGAGTGCCAGACCGCGTGCAATCGCGCCCAAGTCGATGAGGCCGTGGGGATCAACGCCATCGAGCGATTCCTCGGCGACAAGGCACTGGAGGAGGGATGGTCCGTCAGACCCCTCGGCCCTCCATCCGGCAAGCACGTGCTGATCGTGGGCGCCGGGCCGTCCGGAATTTCCGCCGCCTATCACCTCGCGCGTCTCGGACACTCCGTCACGGTTCGCGACGACGGCGAGAAACCCGGCGGCATGATGCGCTACGGTATCCCCTCCTACCGGCTTCCGCGCGGGATTCTGGATCAGGAGATTGCCCGCATCGCGGCCATGGGTGTGCGGTTCGAGATGAACTCGAAGGTCACGGATCTGGGCGCTGCTCTGGCCGAGTTCGATGCGGTGTTCCTCGCGGTGGGTGCCCAGATCGGGCGCCACACAAGTATTCCTGCCGGCTCTGCCTCGCACGTTCTGGACGCGGTCGAGATGCTCCGCGAGGTGGAGCAGGAGCGGGAGCAGGACCAGGAGAAGGGCGAGGCCGAGATGCCGCTGCTGGGCCGCCGCGTCATCGTCTATGGAGGTGGCAACACCGCCATCGACGCGGCCCGTACCGCCAAGAGGCTTGGCGCCACCGATTCCGTCATAGTGTACCGGCGCACCCGGGACCGCATGCCCGCCCATGATTCCGAGGTCACCGAGGCCGAGGAGGAGGGCATCAAGATGCGCTGGCTCTCCACCATCAAGCACATTGACAGCGGCGAGCTGATGATCGAGAAGATGGAACTTGACGAGAGTGGATTCCCACAGCCGACCGGCGAGTTCGAGCGGCTCGAGGCGGACTCGGTGGTCATGGCTCTCGGGCAGGAATCCGACTTGGGACTGTTGGAAGGTGTTGCGGACGTCGAGGTGGACGACGGCGTCGTCAAGGTCGACGAGCACATGCAGACCGGTCGCCGGGGACTGTTCGCGGGTGGGGACATGGTCCCTTCGCAGAAGAACGTCACGGTGGCGATCGGCCATGGAAAGAAGGCGGCCCGCCACATCGACGCGTACCTGCGTGGTTCGGAGTACGTGCCGCCTGCAAAGCATGCGGAGGCCACCGTGGACCGGATGGAGACGTGGTACTACTCGGAGGCGCCCCACCGGGTGCGCCAGCGGATCGAAGGTGCGCGGCGAGCGTCCACGTTCGCCGAGGTGGTGCAGGGGCTGGACGAGAATTCGGCTCTGTTCGAGGCGCGGCGTTGCATGAGTTGCGGCAACTGCTTCGGATGCGACAACTGCTTCGGCGTGTGCCCGGACAATGCGATCACCAAGCTCGAACCCGGAAAGTACGAGTTCAAGTACGACTATTGCAAGGGGTGCGGCGTCTGCGCGGCGGAGTGCCCCTGCGGTGCCATCGACATGGTTCCGGAGCAGATCTGACGGGAGCCAGACCGGGCGCACGGAAATTGGCACAAGAAAATACGGAAGAGTAACTTGGAGGGGTGGATACTCGAGTTCGTCGTCTTGCCGGTGTGGGTCTGGGTGCGGGAGCAGTCACGCTCTATCGCAACGCGAAGGCCGTGGCGAAGCAGAACAGCCCCTTCCGCCGCCGGTGGGAGGAACACCTTCTGGGCACCATCAACCGCCTTCAGGTGATGGCCGAGCGGGGCGAGGAACTACCTCTCGTCTATGTGGCGCTGGGAGACTCCGCTGCTCAGGGACTCGGCGCTGCTGCCTTCGAACAGGGTTACGTACCCCGCATCGCGGCGGCGTTGGAGGCATCGACTGGACGACACGTGGCGTTGCTGAACCTCTCGCTCTCCGGCGGGACCGCCGCTTCGGTGTTGGCCACGCAGCTGCCGCAGCTGCGTGGCATCAGACTCGCCGGCGAGCCACTCGTCCCGGATGTGGTCACGATGGACATCGGCGGGAACGACGTCGGCGTGCCGCAGCTGAGCGTCGATGAGTTCGGACTCAGGATCGATCGGATCGTCGACCAGCTGCCCCAGCCGGCCTTCCTCGCCAACATTCCAACCTTCAAGCCGTTGCGTGCCGAGAAGCGCGCAGCTGCCATGTCCATTCAGATCGAGCGCGCGGCCCGCACTCATGGTGCCCGGCTCATCCGCCTCGAGGAGCTCTCCAACACCTTCGGCCTGTGGGAGTACATGGCCCAATACCACGCCGGTGACATGTTCCACCCCAACTCCGCTTGGTACGAACGGTGGGCGCAGCTGTTCATGGACGAGATCACCCAGGCGCTTGGCCTGACCCGGGTGAACGTGCTGGACGTTCCCGCGTGGAGGCCGGCTGGCTGAGCCGCGTGGGCTCACTGTGAGCGTGAGAAGGCTTCCGACAATGGCCTGTCGGGCACTGTTCCGGCGGCTATCGTGAGATATCGGGTTTCAGGTGGAAACGACCTCTACTGCAGAATCCAAGTCGTGCTCCCATCTGCAACCCGATGGGCCATCTGCAACCCGATGGGCCATCTGCAACCCGATGGGCCATCTGCAACCCGATGGGCCATCTGCAACCCGATGGGTCATCTGCAACCACGTTGGCCCCACGCTGTGCCCGCCACAATGGGCCACGTGCTATCCGATGCGCCACCGGCAACACGGTGAGTACTCTGCCTCCATAGTCAGATGATGTGCCCTCACCGACCAGCCAAAACAATCCTTACAGCCATGAAGAAGATCAAGGCGTGCCAGAGGCCGCTCAGGCGAATCCACACATCGCAACCCAGTCCGGTGGAATCCTCACCAACCCCAGAAACACAAGGGCCGCCCATATTGCCGCGTTGGGCAGAATTGGGGTAGGACGTTGCGCGGGTGGGGTTGAGGACGTGGTAGATGTCGCGTTTGAGTCGGCGTCGGACCTCAGATTTCCTTGATGGGGCGGTATCAAAAGGGCAACTGCAGGTCAATCGAGCCGTGAGATCCAACGTTTGTACGCGAAGTCGTTCGTACAACTGCGATTTCGTGTCAAAACGTTGCACGTGGTGGAGGTTGGCGCGGTCGCGGGGCCCAGCTGCAGATATGTCGAGCCGCGAGATCCAACGTTTGTACGCGAAGTCGGGTCACATGTCCTGCGTCACAGATCCTCATCTCGCGAACAAACCCCGACTTCGCGGGAAGTCAACAGGCTTCTGATGCAGCCCCACACTTGTTGGGCGAAAGGCCCGCGCCTCCTCGTGGCATCAATCATCTGGCTCTCGGAGGGCGGTATTTGCAGAGCAATGCCGGTTGATTGGGTGATCTCTGCGCGGCCCGGAGGCCCAGGCTGCCCCGGCGAACCCCAGCGCCGCCGGAGCCGCATTCACGCAGCGCCGCCGGAGCCGCATTCACGCAGCGCCGCCGGAGCCGCATTCACATTGTTGGCAAGATTCGACTGGCCTTTCGGCGTCCGGCAAGGTCGTGGATCACGGATTGCCCGCTCCTTTGGCGGCCCGTGTACGTTGTGGAACATGGATTATCCGGTCCTTCGCGGCCTGCAATGTGCCGCTCCTCGCGTGCCGAGATCGGGGAGACCCGCGCCCTGATGATCACGTTTTCGACACATCAATGTCAATCGCTTGACATGTATGTCAATCGATTGACAGACTGATGCCGGGTTCACGCGGGTGAACCCCTTGAGTTCAAGGAGGAACAACCGACATGGATCATGGCCGTGTTGCGCAGACGGTGCTGGCAGCCGTCGGAGGCGCAGACAACATTTCCGCAGCGGCGCACTGTGCGACACGCCTGCGCCTCGTGCTGGTTGACGAGGGCAAGATCGATCAGGCCGCTCTGGACAACGATCCGGACATCAAAGGAACATTCGCGGCAGGCGGCATGTTCCAGATCATCGTGGGACCCGGTGACGTCAACATTGTGTACGAAAAGCTGACGGGTATGGGAGTCCGAGAGGTCTCCAAGGATGAGGCCAAGACTGTCGCCGCCCAGAAGCAGAACCCGTTCTCCCGCTTCATCAAGACGATCGCGGACATCTTCGTCCCGGTTCTGCCGGCTCTCATCGCTGGCGGCCTCATGATGTCCCTCAACAACGTCTTGGTGGCCCAAGATCTGTTCGGTCCCAAGTCTGTTGTCGAGATGGCGCCATGGGTTTCGGACTATGCGTCGATGATTCAGCTCATCTCCTCCGCGGCCTTCGCCTTCCTGCCGATCCTCATCGGATTCTCGGCGGTCAAGCGTTTCGGCGGAAATCCGTATCTTGGTGCGGCCATGGGTGCGGCCATGGTGTCAAGCGATCTTGTCAATGCATACGGCTTGGTCGAAGCCGTGGAGAACGGCACGATGGAATACTGGCACGTCTTCGGATTGGAAGTCGCGCAGGTGGGCTACCAGGGGCAGGTCATTCCTGTGCTCTGCGTGGCATGGATCCTTGCAACCGTTGAGAAGCGGTTCCACAAGTGGTTCAAGGGAACCACGGATTTCCTGCTCTCGCCGCTGCTGACGATGATCATCACCGGATTCCTCGCATTCGTCATCGTGGGACCGGTCATGCGCATCGTCGCCTCCGGCATCACGGATGGTCTGCTCTGGCTGTACACCAACGGTGGACCGTTCGGTGGTCTCATCTTTGGATTGCTCTACTCGCCGATCGTGGTCACTGGCCTGCATCAGTCGTTCCCGGCGATCGAGTTGCCGCTCATCAATGACGTGGCGAATACCGGTGGTTCCTTCATCTTCCCGATTGCATCCATGGCCAACGTTGCGCAGGGAGCAGCCGCCCTCGCGGTGTTCTTCATGGTGCGCGACGCCAAGTTCAGGGGCCTGGCCGGTGCGTCCTCCGCGTCAGCACTGTTCGGCATCACCGAGCCTGCCATCTTCGGTGTGAATCTCCGGTTGCGATGGCCATTCTTCTGCGGCATCATTGGCGCCGGCGTGGGCAGCGCGCTGATCGCCATCTTCGACGTTCGTTCACAATCACTCGGTGCCGCAGGCGTGATTGGCTTCGTGGCGATCATCCCAGAGGACATCCCCCTCTTCTTTGTGGCAATGGTGGCCTCCTTCGCGTGTGCCTTCGGCGCTACGTGGCTGTTCGGGCGCTCACGCGGCAAGGAATCGATTGACTCGCTCAACAAGGGTGCCGCAGCCGCAATCATGGATGCTGCCGAAGAGGGATCCGCGGCCGCTGCCGCTGAGGCCGGAACCCTCGCGGAGCCGACTGGAGACGGTGGTGTTGCCACAGCCGTGGCCGTGAAGAAGAAGGCCCCGGCGATGATTCCCGGAACGGTGACGGAGATTCGATCACCGCTGCGGGGCCCGGTCGTTCCGCTCGACCAGGTACCGGATCCGGGCTTTGCCAGCGGTGCAGTGGGCAAGGGAATCGCCATCGACCCGATTGAAGGCATCGTGATCGCGCCCGAGGACGGCAAGGTGGCCATGGCCTTCGAGACCGGCCACGCCATCGGGCTCAAGCTGGACAGTGGCGTGGAACTGCTCGTCCACATCGGCATCGACACCGTCAACATGGAGGGCAAGGGCTTCCAGGTCCACGTGAGCAAGGGAGATGTGGTGAGCGCGGGAACTCCGCTGATCTCCTTCGACCTCGCCGCCATTGCCGCCGCCGGCTACTCTGCGGTCACTCCGGTGCTGGTGACGAACCATCGCCGATTCGCGAGCGTCGATTCGAACGCGACACTGGAAGTGACACCCGGCGCCGGCCTGCTGACAGTCACCGCGAAGCCGGAGTGATTCCATCATCTGGTGATACTCGCCGGTCACGGTGAGACATCTGCCGAGCACCCGCACTGCGCGCCCTCGTGGCGTGGGTGCGGGTGCTCGTTCGTTTGTGATCCGGAGCAGCACAAACGCCAACAGGGGCGGGCGAGAACGGAGGAAGCCGAGAGGAAACGGAAGGAACTCGGCCTGCGCTACGCCGTCGTCCCATCGAGCAGGTTGACAGGGAATTCGACCGTCATCTTCTCGGATGGCTGGTTGCCGTTGTTGGCCTCGATTCGCTCCACCAGCAGGTCGACGGCGGCGTGCGCAATCCGTTGCAGCGGCTGCTGCACGGTGGTCAGCCACGGGACTGCGGAATGGATCGCCAAGGTGCCGTCGAAACCCACGACCTTGAAATCTTCCGGGATGCGCACGCCCCGCTGCCTCGCCCAATCGATGGTGGTGCAGGCGGCCAGATCGTCCGTGGCGAAGACGCCGTCCACGGTGCCCTGCAGATCGTCCAGAACGCGGTGGATCAACCGGGTGCGTTCGGGTTCCGGGGTGCCGAACAAGACGGTGGCGATGGTCGGCTCCACGCCGGATTCCCGCAGCACCTCACGGTATCCGGCCTCGCGCAGGTTGTGAGGGCCGATCCGCGATGTCAGGAGGAGCGGCCTGCGGCATCCGCTGTCCATCAGAAGCTGGGTGGCCATCCTGCCGCCCGCGAGGTTGTCCGCCCGAACGTTGGGGATGTGTTCGCTGAGGTCGCGATCGATGGTGACCACCGGGAGGCGGGTGGTGGCGTACTCCGGGATGGAGGAGTTGTGCGCGCCGGCGATCAGGCCGTCCACGCGATTGCCTTCGAGCTGGGTGAGGTAGTCGCGCTCGATCTCGGCACGCCCCAAGCTGTTGCAGATCAGGGTCCGATAGCCGTGTTCGGTCAGGGCGTGCTCCAGATGAACCGTCAACTCGCCGAAGAATGGAAGGGCGACCGTGGGAACAATGATGCCAACGATGCGGGTCCGGCTGCCCAGAAGTGCCCGCGCGACCTCGTTGGGGCGGTAGTTCAGCTCCGCCATGGCCCGCGCCACCTTTTGCTTCGTTTCCTCTCTCAGATAGCCGCGGTTGTTGAGCACACGGGAAACCGTGGTTGGGGACACCCCTGCCTTGGCCGCCACATCGGCGATGCTCGGTTGGTTGCTCTGACGAGACATGGCACCTCTTCCCATGGACTGGTGAGAAAAACTGCTGGATGCGCGGTTGCACTGTCCTCCATCATACGTGCAGGCTTGGTCATTCTCTGCCCGGAAACCGTGGAGGAGGTATCGCTAAGCTGACAGCGTGAAGAATTCGCGTGGTAGGCGGGAGATGACGCTGCTTGACGACTCTGTCAACCGATTGACATACTAAATTCAGATTCGCGCTGTGGCGAATGAGAAGACACGAGGTTCCAGTCATGCCCGAAGATCTGAAGGGGCTCGCCCTTGCTACCATTGCGGACTCGCGCGCCCACGCGGATCCCGATCATCCCGTCTACCACGTGGCGCCTCCGGTGGGCCGCTTGAACGATCCGAACGGCCTGATCGTGGACGGCGATACCTACCACGCGTTCTACCAGTTCGGCCCCTCCTTCCCGCAAGGCAAGTTGGTGTACTGGGGCCACGCGGTCTCCACGGACCTTCTGACCTGGCAGGACAAGGGCCCGGCGGTGATCCCGGATTCTCGTTATGACAGGAATGGCGCCTACTCCGGTACCGGCCTGATTGTCGACGACGCCGTCGCAGGCATCCCTCGTTTCGCCCTTTTCTACACGGGCAATTACAAGGATGCAGAGACGGGGGAGCGGGAGGCCACCCAGTGTCTGGTGACGTCCGAGGATCTGGTGACCTTCACCAAGTACGCCGCCAACCCCGTTGTTCCGGATCAGCCCGCGGGCTACACCGCGCACTACCGCGATCCGCAGGTGTGGCGGGATGCGGACGGCTCCTATCGCATGTTGATCGGTGCGCAGCGTGAGAACCTGACGGGCGCGGCGGTGTTCTATCGGTCCGATGATCTCGTGCAGTGGCGCTTCGAGGGTGAGATGACGTTCCCCGGCAGGGAGGATGAATTCGCGTCCCTGGGTTACATGTGGGAGTGTCCGAATCTGGTCAAGGTGACCGACGAATCGACGGGCGAGAAACTTGATCTCTTCATCTTCTGTCCGCAGGGAATCGAGCCGCCGCGCGAGGGGTTCGAGAACGTTTTCCCGTGCGTCTACGTGTTGGGCCATCTGGAGGGCAACGCCTTCCGCGTGGTGAGCGCCGATTACGAGGAGCTGGACCGCGGCTTCGAGTTCTACGCGCCGCAGGTCTTCGCCCGGCGTGCCGGTGACGAACGCACACCGTTGCTCACCGGATGGGCGGGCAACGCGGGTGAGGACTCCCAGCCGTCGTTGGAAACGGGCGGTTGGGTCCACACCTTGACCGTTCCGCGGGAGCTCACCGCTCGCAACGGGCGCGTCATCCAGCGTCCCGCTCCAGCGTGGGGTGAGGCGAGCGAACGCGCGGTGATCACGGCGAGGAGCACCAGGACCGAGATCGAAGGTCTGCGTGGTTCGCGGGCATTCAGGCTTGAGGTTGCGGGCGTGCAGGAGGGCGTGCGCGCCGCCGATGGTGGTGCCTCCACGGCCACGGATGCCGGCGCCTGGGCCGTGCGCATCGGCGGCGAGGCATGCCACGTGGACATCGAACTGCGCGGCGGTCAGTTGATCGTTGACCGCGCCACCACGCGCTACCCCCACGGCGATCGGCGCGTTGTCACTCTGCCACAGGACACGGCGCCCAGGCTGGAGATCCTACACGACCGGTCGATCACGGAGATCTACGTGGGAGATGGAGACCTTGCCTTCACTCTCCGCAGCTATCTGGATCCGGAGGACTCGGTGACGAGCCTGCTCACCGAGGGAGACATGGGCCGCTCATTCAATGTCAGGACGCAGCGACTGGACGGTTGACAAGAGCCGGGCGCGGTGCCGCCGTCGTTCAACCCGCCACGGTCAACTCCTTGTCTGGATGTCCCCCACCATGCTCAGACACCAGATGAGGAGCGCGAGGGACGGCAGCAATCAGTTCGCGAGTGTAGGAATGCTGGGGATGAAGCAGCACTTGCTCGGTTGGTCCGACCTCAACCTGCCGACCGTGGCTGAGCACTGAGACCGATTGCGCGATCTGGCGCACAACCGCCAAATCGTGCGAGATGAAAAGATAGGTCAGCTGCAACTCTTGCTGCAAACCATCGAGCAATCTCAGGATCTGGGCCTGCACCGTGACATCGAGGGCGGAGACGGCCTCATCGAAAACCACCAGTTCCGGCTCGAGGACCAGGGCGCGAGCGATGGCCACACGCTGGAGCTGACCGCCGGACAACTCCGATGGTCGGCTTTCGCCACTCGAGCGCGGAAGTTGAACCCGCTCCAACGCCTCGGCCACCTGCTTCTGAATCTCCTTGCGATTGCCACGACGATAGTTTCGCAGCGGTTCGGCCACGATGGAAGAAACCTTCTGACGGGAATCGAGTGAGCTGCGAGGATTCTGCTTCACCAACTGCACCAGCGGGCACAGGGCGCGCCGTTCCTTGGAGCTCAGGCCCACCAATGATCGCCCCTTCAATTCCACCGTGCCCGAGGTGGGGCGGTGGAACATGGCGATGGCGCGGCCCGTGGTCGTCTTCCCGGAACCGGACTCTCCCACAATGCCATGAGTGGTCCCGGCAATGACATCGAAACTGATGTCGTCAACGGCGGTGAAGGGCGCCTTGCCGGGGAGAGAGAACTCTTGGCGCAGATTCTTCACTTGCAGCAACACCTCGGCGCAGGGACGCGGCTTTCTGGGCACCGAGGCAGTGGAGAAGGACGGGGCATCGGACAAGAGCTTCTTGGTATAGGGATGGCGAGGACGCGACAGCACGCGGGCCGGGTGCCCGGATTCGCGCAGCTGCCCGTCCTCCATGACCACGATGTGATCGGCACGCTCGCCGGCAACGGCCAGATCATGCGTGATCAGTAGGACCGAGGACCCGTCCTCGACTCGTAGTTCGTCGATCAAGTCAAGGATCTTCTTCTGCACCGTCACGTCGAGCGCGCTGGTGGGCTCGTCTGCAATGATCAACTTCGGTCGCAGCGCAAGTGCCGCCGCTATCAGTGCACGTTGCCGCATTCCACCGCTGAGCTCGTGGGGAAGCTGCGCCGCGCGCAGTTCCGGATCGTCCAGCCCCACGCGCTCGAGCAACTCATGGACGCGCCTCACGCGTGCGGCGCGATCCTGCCACGAGTGAATTCGCAACGCTTCGGCCACTGTCTGGCCGATCGTCTTCATCGGGTTGAGCGAGGTGGTGGGATCCTGGGGAATCCACCCAATCTCCGCCCCGCGAACGGCGTACCACTCCTTGGGGCGCAGTCCCTGCAACTCCCTCCCGGCCAGATTGATGGAATCGGAGTGAACGTGTGCGCTTCCCGGTAGCAGGCCCACAACCGCGCGGGCCAGTGTGGTTTTTCCCGAACCGGATTCACCGACGATTGCGGTGATTTCACCCGCCGTGACCGTCAAATTTACCTCACGAACCGCCTCGGTGACTCTCTGCCGCCCGCGGTAGGTGACGGACAGGTTGGAAACCTCCAGCAAAAGTTTGTCAGTCATGGTGATGTCCTCCAACTGTCTCGGTTTTGAATGTGGTGACTCAAATGATTGGTTGCGAGCACGACGGCGACGAGCACGACGCCCGGAAGAACCGTCACCCAAGGAGAGGTTGCAACATAGTTGCGACCCTCGGCAATGATCAGTCCCCACTCGGGCGTAGGTGGTTGGGCGCCGTAACCAAGGAATCCCAATGTGGATATCCCAAGGATCGCGGTGCCGGTCTGCAGCGCCGCGAGGGCGACGATCGGTCCCAGAGAGTTTGGTAACACGTGGCGAAGCAGTACCTGCCCGAATGTGGCGCCCGAACCGTAGGCGGCTTCCACGTAGTCACTGGTGGACACCTGGAGCGCCTTGGAGCGGGACAGGCGTGCAAAGCTGGCCACAGCTGCAACCCCCACGGCGATGGCAGCATTGACCACGCCAAAGCCCAGCAGGATGATCACCGACAGTGACAGCAGCAATGTGGGAATCGAGAGCAGAACGTCCACGAACCGCATGAAGATCGCATCGGTTCGCCCGCGAATCGTCCCGGCTGTGGTTCCAATGAGACTGCCGACCGTTGCCCCGACAAACACTGCGATCACCGCCGCACGCAGCGAATTCGAGGCTCCGTACACCACACGTGTGTACAGATCGCGGCCAAGCGCGTCCGTGCCGAACCAATGTTGTGACGAGGGGCTGGCCAACGCTTGATTGTTTCCGGCTATGGGGCTCTGGAAAGTGAAGAATTCCGGGAAGAGCGCCCACCCCACGGCCAACAGGACAACCGCCAAGGAGGCCACGGTACCCGGACTGAAACTGACATGAGATCGCCTGAAGTCGGGTATGCCTCGCCGTCGACCCCCGCGAGAAGAGGTTACGGAGCCCTCGGAGACCGCCTGTACTCGAACCACCGCCAACCCGGCTGATGTATCAATACGAGTACTCATCGGACTTCCTCCAACTGGATTCGACGGTCGATCACCGGATAGGCCACATCAACGAGAAAGCTGATGATGACGAAAAACAGAGCGGCAATCACCACGACTGCCAGCAGGATCGGGGTGTCTCGGGTTGCGACGGCCTCGACCGTCAGGCTTCCAATGCCGGTTCGCCCGAAAACTGTCTCGGTCACGACCGCACTGGACACCAACTCGGTGAACAGCACGCCGCTCACGGTGAGGACAGGTATCGAAGCGTTGCGCAGTACGTTGTGCCACAACACCCAGCCGGGGGTGGCACCGCGGGCTCTGACCACATCCACGAAATCCTCTCGATGCACTTCGTCGATCGAATTGATGAGCACCTGAGTCAGGGGCGCGCCGATCGGCACCGCGAGCGTCAGGGTCGGAAGAATCAGCGCTTGGGTGGAGCTGGCGCCGATGGTGGGAACCCAGCCGAGGCGGAAGGAGAAGAGTTGTATCAGGATGATGCCGACCAAGAACACCGGCAGTGAGACCATGATGGACGGGAAGGTGCGGACAAGGTGTCGAATCCACCGCTGATGCCCATAGGTCGCCAGAAGTGACAACCCGAGGGCCAAGACGATGGCGGCGGCGAAGCCGCACAGGGCCAACGTGAGCGTGGCAGGGATGGCCTCCGCGAGCAAGGTTGCCACCGAGGCTCCCGAGCTCAGCGAGCTTCCGAAGTTACCGGTGAAAAAGCCTGCCAGCGTGGCAACGTAGCGAACGTACAAGGGCTCATCGGCGCCATACGCTTGGCGGATCTCTTGGATCTGCTCCGGCGAGAGCCCCATTTCGGGGCTGGCGTAGCGCGCCATCACCGCGTCGCCCGGTAGCGCCGCAAGCAGCAAGAATGCGACGGTGTAGGCGGCAAGCAGAACAATGAGAGCCTGCCATGCACGGCGCAGTAGATATCGCCTGCTCATGGAATCACTCCTTGAAATATGAGCCACAAGGCGAGCAGAAGGCTGCGACCTCGCGCGTGGAAGGGGGACGACGAATGCCGACTGGTGTTGCGCACCAGGCGTTGGTGGCTCTGGGGTTGGTCGGCGGGAGCACTCAGGACCCCCTCCCGCCGACCGGCTTGGGGAGGAGAGGTCGCACGGACGAGCCGTTTCTGTGGGCCACGATCGAACCGGGTTGTCGCAGGTGATCCCCGAACCCATCCGCGCAATCTCTCAGTCGGTGATCTGGACGTCGTAGAAGCTCGGACGACCGATGGATTCGGTCTGGAACCCCGTGATGTTCTTCTGGAGACCGAATATCTGTGATTCCTCGAAGAGAGGCAGTACGTAGGACTGCTCGAGGAGATATCGCTGAACCTCACGTGAAGCCATGATGCGATCATCTTCCTCTGGGGTGGAGGCCACGGTCTCGAGGAGCTCTTCCAACTGCTCATCCCCGATTGATTCGTCGGTGGTGTTGTAGTTCAACAGAGTGTTGCGGTTTGTGGAGTAGTACTGTGACTTGATGACGTCGTAATCGGCGCGGCCGACCATGGAGTGGTACACCTGTACGGTGTCCTGATCCAAGGAAGCAGTAGTTTGTGCGGCCTGGTCACCAGATTGAATGGTGACCTCGATGCCAAGTTCGCCTAGTTGTTCCTGAATCTTGGTGACGACTTCCTTCGACCGGGGCTGCGGCAAGGCCTCGTTGAAATTCAAGCTCAGGCGCTCACCATCCTTCTCCAGAATGCCGTCGGTGCCCGGCGTCCAGCCTGCCTCGTCAAGCAACTGCTTGGCCTTGGCTGGGTCGTAGTTCGGAGTCAGATCTGATTCATCCTCATAACCCTTCGCTGTGCTGGAGATGACGGAGGTGGCCAGAGGGTAGGAATCGGTGAACAAGATGTTGAGAATGGCTTGTCGATCGATGCCGTGGCCGATTGCCTGGCGGACTCGGATGTCCTCCAGCACCGGGTGCCGGAAACGGAAGCTCAGGCTGTTGTTCACGCCGTTGGTCGGTGCGACCAACAGGTCCAGTCCCGCGTTCTTGATCTGTTCCTCGTCCTGAGCTTCGATCTGACGCGCGACGTGTGCCTGCCCGGAGGTCAAGGCGCCCACCCGCACCGAGTCCTCGGGAGTCACGACGTACGTGACGTCGTCGAGGTGGGCCCGTCCCTGATGGGCGCGCGATTCCGGCGCCCAGTCGTAATCCTCGCGGGCAGTCAACTTGATCTCGGTGCCCACCTTCTCCTCCGCAACCACGAAGGGTCCTGAACCGATGATGTCCGTCGCGTTGCCGGGGCCGAAACCATCAACATCCCGCTCCAGAGTCGCGTTGGACACCAAGCCCGAGTTGATGGTCGAAACCGCCTGCGCGAAACCGGGTGCCGGCGCTGTGAAGTGGAATTTCACGGTTGTCGGATCGACGACTTCTCCATGGTCATAGTTGTTGATGGCTTCGGAGACCGTGAGCTTGCGATCCGGGTCGCCTTTGCCGTACAAGTCGAAATTCGCCACGACGTTTTCCGCATCCAACGGCGTGCCGTCCGAGTAGCTGACGTCGTCGCGCAATGTGAAGGTGTATTCAGTGGCGTCGTCGTTGACCTCGTACGCCGTGGCAATCCAGGGCTCGAGCTCCAACGTCGTTGGGTTCTGGTAGAGCAGCCGGTCGGTGGTGTTGTTGACGAGGCCGCCATTGGGATAGAACCCGGCTGAGGGCGGATAGAGCGTGTTGAAGGTTTGATGCTCGAGGTAGATGAGTGAGCCGCCGGTGGGCTCTGCCTGATCGTCAGCCGAGCTGGACGTTGAGCATCCGGCCAAGACTGACGTCGCAACGAAAACGGCGGGTATCACCAGAGCCGTGAGTGCTCGTGAACGTTTGAATCTCATGGTGTTCTCTTCTGTGTGTGGGGAGCTCGTGTGGAAAGCTCGTCGTCAATGAATGAGAGTCACACGCCGGCTGGTGCTGGCGTATGAACGGTGGCGTCAGCGGAAGCCTTGCGGGCGAGGGCCTCGTCGGGGGCGACTGCGGCATGAAGAGCAAATAGTGCGGGATTGTCGAATCCGGTGGTGACCGCGCAGGTGGGAGCCAACAGGTGCGGACGTCCGGCGAGCGCCCGTTCGGTGTCGCCAGCCTGAGCCTGGACGGCATCAACATCGTGGGAATCTATTGCGAGCCGATCCACCCCACCAACGGGAACAATGCCGGCGACATCCGCAATAGCGGGATTCAACGGTGAGGAACTGTCCCAGCTGAGCCCGTCAGCTCCGAGTGATACCAATCGCTGGGGGACGGTGTCTTCACCACAGGTGTGGTAAATGACCTTGAATCCGAGATCCTTGGCGGCGCCGATGAGCTGGCGGTCCCACCGATCCGAGAATTCTCCGATGAGAGCACGGTTCAGGATGGGATTATTCGTTGCCGGGGTGATGGCATAGAAGAGGGCGGATGCACCAGCATTCTTCAATCGCTCAAAATAGGTGAGGAAGGCGGCGGAAATCTCGTCCAGTGCGTGGCGCACGCCCTCCGGTTCGTCATTCAGTAGACGTTCCAAGGTGGCTCGCGAGGGTGAACCCGGTACCCTTTCGGTGGTGTCAACCGGCTGGGCCGCGATCTCCAGAAGAGCGGTTAGTGGGTTGAAGACGGTTTGCGCCAGCGGAACGTCTGGCAAAGCCTTGTGAACCAATTCGGTGGCAAGTACTTGGTCAGCCAAAGCTCTGGATCGGATACCCGATTCGCGATGGATCCGCCACACATGCACCGGTTCCGAAATCAGGGAATCAATGGCTCGCGGTTGGAACACGTCAACATCGCTGTGATCGTAGTGGGTTCCCCAAGCCTCACCGTAATAGGAGGACCGGGGATTGAGTTTGATCCAGTCCCAGTCGTAGGTGGTGGTGAAGTCCGTGGTGATCTCGGCCAGGGCTTGGGGCAGCAGCTCGTGCGGAACAAAATGTCCCCACGCCGCAACCGGGGTGCGGTCGGCCAGTTCACCATTGAGAACGGCTTCGAAACGATCATTCTTGGTCCAAAAGGACATGGTTGTACACTCCTGTGAGCTTGTTGCGGGTGCTGTGAACAGGCCTTCATGCCTCACAATGACTTGCGGAAGCAGGGTCATGAAGGTGTCTTGATTCCCTGAGACGAAAATACGAGCCAATGCCACTGAAAAGGGCACGGTTATCCGTGGGGAAGGCGTCGCGGTCCTGGCACGCGGCCACAATGGTTCCGCGTGATGAAGAAACGCGGATCAGCGCATGGAGTGATACATTCGACAGCACGCGCAGGCACCCGTGGGCAGAAGCTGCTGCCGGGAATTGCGTGAAGCGAACATGTGGGTCTCCTTGGCACTACGTTTGCCATGCCGAAATTCCCGGCAGGCCCGGTCTTGTTCGGAAGCACCCTGCGCGTCAGGGTTGCTGTTTCACCTGCCGAACCAGATGGTGAAACTCTTGACCTGCTGTCGATGCTATTACCCATTAACACAGGATGTAAGAGGATTCCATCATGTGGACAGTTCCGGAGACCCGGGACGGTGTGCATGGCAAACGCCGCAGCGCATGCGACTCATACTTTTGTCGGACTGTCGGTTCCCGGCGGGCTGGCTACCATCGGGGTATCACAAAGTGCAAAGAGGGAAAACTATGTCGAAGGTAAAGGCTCATGTTGTCCCGGCTGGTTCAGGGCATTCGCGATCAAAAAAGATTGCATGGCGCGTGTTGGGTACGAAGCTCTTGAAGAGATCTACTACCCGATGAGAATCAATCCTGAGAATCTTGATGACTGATTCAACCTGCGTACTCATCATGTTCCTCCAGAATCGGAGTTGCACCGTTGAACGTACGGTTCCAAGGTTTCACACATGATCCCAGAGGAGATCGAAGCATGATCACCGTCGAAGCGCTAAACAAACGTTTCAAGGCCGGATTTGAAATACACGACGTGTCGTTCGAGGTGCCGGCAGGACATGTGGTTGGTTTCGTGGGCAGGAACGGTGCGGGCAAGTCAACTGTGATTCGTTGTCTACTCGGGCTATATGGGCTTGACGATGGTTTCTGCCTGATCGATGGGAAGCCGTTGAAGGAGCATGCACGCCCAATCGCACATGCGGGCGCGGTGCTGGGCCCGGATGCCATGCAGGGACCGCTCACAGGCTTTGGGAATCTGAAAGTGTTGGCAATGGCCAATGGAATTTCGGATGAGACGGTGCTCTCCCTTCTCCGAGAAGTCGGCTTGGAAGAAGCAGCCAAGCAGAAGACATCCAAATATTCACTGGGAATGAAGCAGCGCCTTGCGATCGCGGCGGCGCTGCTGGGGGAACCGAACAACCTGGTGCTGGACGAGCCATTCAACGGGCTCGATCCCGAGGGAGTTCACTGGATGCGGGAACTCATCCGTGAGCGAGCAGATCGGGGTGCAGCTGTCTTGGTGTCCTCGCACATGCTGTCCGAACTGGAGCAGATTGCCGATGCGTACATCCTGATCGACAAGGGGCGGCTCATCTTCTCGGGAGACGCTGGGGAGCTACGACGGGTCCTACCGGAGACCTCCGGCTACATCGTGGAAACGGAAGACCGCGAAGCATTTGTAACGCTGAGTAAATCGCAGGACTGGGAATGCGAGCGCCAGAGGCTTCGCGTTCTCCATGTCACCGGGCCGGGCTCCGCCAAAGAACTGGCGCAGGCGGCAAGCGGGGCAGGAATCCTTCTGACTCGGATCGAGGAGAAGCGGCCTTCGGTCGAGGATGCGATCCTCGCTTTGAGCCAGGGTGGAGCGCACCATGAGTGAGGCTCGGAGCAATGAATCACCAGAGGTGGCTGTGTGCGAAGAGTTTCCCGGGCCGTCAACCGCGCGGTTCACGAAGGCGCTGGTTTGGGAACAACTGCATCGTAAATCTACGAGCGTGTTGATGGTCCTCAGCCTGCTGATCGTGCTGCCGTACTGCTATGTGATGCTGTACATGTACTATTTGGCGGGCGTGGATGAACCCCACCTGCTTTACGAGATGAACTACACGATAACGTTGTCTGTGGCGGACACCGTGTTTTTCAGCTTTATCCTGCTAGCTGCACCGGTGATCGTCGCCCTGACCGGTGGCAAATATTCACGTGGTGTGGCCGCTACGCAGCATGTGACGGTCGGCAATCGCAAAGTCTACTTGGCCGCCCACTGTGTTGCTGCATTTTCTTTTGTGATGGCTTGGTCCTTCGTGGCAGTCATAGTCGCATGGACAGTTGCGCGGGTGACGGTGGGAGACTTCTCCAACGACATCTCCCTCTTCGAATTGTGGTTGCGCGTTATCGGACCGCTCCTGTTGCTGACGTCAATGTGCGTGGGGTTCAGCTTCATGCTGAGAAGTACGTTCGTCACCTTGGCGTTGTGGTACCTACTGATGTCAGTATTTGGACCGATGCTCTTACTGATGTCCTCTGGCGACCGGACGGTAGGGGTTTGGATGGCATGGTTCATTCCCAGTCCCACATGGACGGCCTTCTGGGGTGACGTCGAGGTTGCACCGGATATGGCAGCACTTGGCGCAACCCCATTCGGTCAGGCATGGGCGGTTCTGGCTGTCTGGGCAACCGTTCTGACTGCGGTGGGCACGTGGAGAACTATACGGACGGATGTGAAAGCGTGATCGCTGACCACGCGGACAACCCGACTCGAGGGGTGTGGCGTGCCGCGATGACCGCCAGTACCTACCTAGCCCGATGTAGAATTCTCCCGGTCACTATATATTTCGCCACTATGGCGCTGCTCGGACTCACTTGGGCGTGGGTGGTACGGCTCCAAGCATCTGTCGTGGGCCCGACGGCGCAGTCGACGGAGTTTCTGGCGCGGGC
Source organism: Actinomycetaceae bacterium L2_0104 (assembly GCA_047501485.1). Classification (GTDB taxonomy): domain Bacteria; phylum Actinomycetota; class Actinomycetes; order Actinomycetales; family Actinomycetaceae; genus Ancrocorticia. The sequence goes on from JAZDRN010000001.1 coordinate 1,108,228, forward strand.
AGTGGTACCCGGTTCAGTGGTGATAGCCATCATCGTGATTGTGGTCTATGGTCCGACGTGGAGCGGGGCGGTCGCGGCAACCACCAGGCTGTGCCTCCCGGGAACCAGACGTTTCTTCACCGCTCAAACAGTGGTCGCTGCTCTGATGGGCGCGGCAGGTGGAGCGCTCCTTGCGAGCATCATCCAGGTTGCCCACGCAGGAGCCGTGGACGGTCAGGAAAGCATATGGGGCCGTTTTCTCTCCATCACCGTCGTGGCCAGTGGATGTGCTGTCGTGGCAATGCTCGCCATCGCGCTAGCGGTGCTATGGCGTCAACAGGCCTACGCTCTCATCATGGTGGTAGGACTATTCGCCGCGGATAGAATCCTTGAAAACGTAGCATCCCGACTGGGGGAGTCGTGCCAGTTCCCCTATCTCTCGACTCCGTTTTCAGCGGCCACGTGTCTGGTGCGTGCGCCAGCGGCCGCGGATATCGACATGCGAGCCTCGATCATCGCATTATTGGCCATACCGTTGATAGCCTGGATGCTTGCTCTGTGGCGTGCGCCGCAGCAAGAGATCGGAGGCTGAGACGGTCAGGGAACTCCGGGCAGATCGGCGGCTCTACTCCTCGTCGACCTTTTCCGCCCAACCCATCGCACCCTCACTCTGAACGGACTTGCTGGCCAGCTGCGCGGCGGCAGAAAGAGCGGACAGTTCGTCCTGCCCCGCGCCGAGGGCAGCCACGAAGGCCCCGTGAATGACGTCTCCGGCCCCCAGCGTATCCACCACCTGCTCCGCGGGGACGTTCTGAACCGGCAGGGAATATGCCTTCTGGTCGAGGATCGCCTCGATATCCCCACCTCCATGGGTGCGGGCGGCAAACGTGGCACCTCTCCAGATGAGCGTCTCGAGCATGACGTCGTCGGCGGTTCCGGGAATATGGAAGTCGGCGGAGACGATCGCGTGTGTGACGTGTTTGAGCAGCGCGTCGATGCCGGGCTTGTACGATCCGCCGTCGAGCACCACGGGAATCCCCATGTTCTCGGCGGTCCGGGCGAGCGCGATCTGCACGTCCAGGAGGTGCCCGTCCACGAGAAGAGCGGTGGCGCCCTCGAGAATATCCGGCTCGGGGTAACCATGGGCGCGGCCGGTGTTGTTGGAGGACACGACGGCGCGGTCGCCCTTGACGTCCACCGCCACCGCGGAGATCGCCGGGTCGCCCTCGCTGGCCAGATCGACCACATGGACGTGGGCATCGTGGAGCCACTCGTGGGCCATCGATCCAAAAACTCCAGGGCCGATCGGGGAGACCAGGGTGGGGAAGGCGCCGAGAGCTCCCGCCGTGCGCGCGGCGTTCGCGGCCGGGCCGCCTACATCGAGTATTGCGGAGGTGGAAACGACCTTCTCGTTGGCCGCGGGCACCGCCTCGACCTTCTGAATGAGATCCATCGTCGTCAATCCACAGAATACGGTTCGCATGCCTTCAAGCCTACGGCCTCGGGAGCGACTTCCGCATCGGTGGCGCAGATGCGTCGGCTTTTCCGGATCGTGCCGAACTGCCCTCCTCCATGGGCGTGTCAGCGACATCGCCGCCGCATATGGCAGCGAGCGCCGCCACGTGCCCATCAGGGACCGCGGGAACGCTCGAAAACCCCAAGAGGCACCCGTGCCGGGCGTGAGACTGCCCGCACCCGTGTGATCGGCGCCAGCATGTCAATAGGACAGCCATTAGAATGGCTCATGGCACCCGCGCAGAGATGACCTGCGCGGGCGATGAATTCACGAAAGGCACACATGTCTGAGGACGCCACACAGCTGAGCCCTCTCGATGAGGCTGGGATCGCCACCGCGGTAGAGGCGGCAAAGGCGGCATTCGAGCGGGCGGGCACACTCGAGGAATTGAAGGAAGCACGCCTCGCCCACAGTGGCGACAACGCCCCCATCACGCACGCCAACACTCTTATCCGCGGCTTGGACAAGTCCGAGAAGCCGGTGGCCGGCAAACTGATGGGAGCAGCCCGTAAGCAGATCCAGCAGGCGCTGGCAGCGCAGACGCAGCGCCTGGAGGAAGAGGCCGAGGCCCGCGCTATGGCCGAGGAAAGGGTGGACGTCACCCTGCCCAGTCGGCGGAACCCGTTGGGAGCCCGCCACCCGTTGACCGTCCTCATGGAGGACGTCGCCGACTTCTTCGTCGGCCTCGGCTGGGATATCGCCGAGGGCCCCGAGGTGGAGCACGAGTGGTTCAACTTCGACGCCTTGAATTTCGGACCGGATCATCCCGCCCGCCAGATGCAGGACACCTTCTACGTCGAGGGAACGCAGCAGGTCGGCTCGGATGACGACGTCGTCGCCCAACCGGGCCTCGTGTTGCGTACCCATACCTCGCCGGTGCAGTCGCACGCCATGCTGGAGCGCGGGGCGCCGATCTACATCGCATGCCCGGGCCGTACCTTCCGCACCGACGCGCTCGATGCCACGCACACCCCGGTCTTCCACCAGGTGGAGGGCCTCGCCGTTGACAAGGGCCTGACCATGGCCAACCTCAAGGGCACGCTCGATCACTTCGCCAAGGCGATGTTCGGTCCGGAGGCTCGCACGCGGCTGCGCCCCTCCTTCTTCCCCTTCACCGAGCCGTCGGCTGAGATGGACCTGTGGTTCCCCCAGAAGAAGGGCGGGGCCGGATGGATCGAATGGGGTGGCTGTGGAATGGTCAACCCCGAGGTCCTACGCAACGCCGGCATCGACCCGGAGGTATACTCCGGCTTCGCATTCGGCATGGGCATCGAACGCACACTCATGCTGCGCCACGGAATCGCCGACATGCGCGACATGGTGGAAGGCGATGTCCGTTTCTCGCTTCAGTTCGGCACCACCGGAAGGGGTAACTGAGATGCCGCTTATTCCGATCGATTGGCTGGCCAGCCATGTCGAGGTCCCCGCTGACCTCACTCCCGAGCAGCTCGCAGCCGACCTCGTCAAGGTGGGCCTGGAAGAAGAGGAGATCCATCCCGCGGAGGTGACGGGCCCGGTTGTCGTCGGCAAGGTCCTCACCCTGGAGGCGAAGGAACAGTCCAACGGCAAGGTCATCAACTACTGCCGCGTGGACGTGGGCGAGTACAACGACGCCCCCGGCACCGGCAAGGAGCCGAGCGAACTGCCCTCACGCGGCATCATCTGCGGCGCGCACAACTTCGAGGCGGGCGACTACGTCGTGGCCTCGCTGCCCGGTGCCGTCCTACCGGGTGGATTCGCCATCGCAGCCCGTAAGACATACGGTCACGTCTCCGACGGTATGATCTGCTCCGCCCAGGAACTGGGTACCGGGCAGGATCACGACGGCATCATCGTCCTGGCCAAGAAGGACGACGATGAGGCCATCGCCGCGCTTCCGACGCCCGGCTCCGATGCGCTCCCGCTGCTCGGGATCGCGGGTGAGACGCTGGAAATCAATATCACGCCGGATCGCGGCTACTGCTTCTCCATGCGCGGTGTCGCCCGCGAATACCATCACTCCACCGGCGCCGCATTCGTGGACCCTGGGCTCGAGGAGAATCTCCCGGAGGTGCTTCCAGCGCCGAGCGAGGACGGATTCCCGGTTCTGGTCGAGGATGCCGCCCCTATTCACGGAACTGCGGGGTGCGACCGTTTCGTGACCCGCATCGTGCGTGGCGTCGATCCCAACGCCGCATCGCCCAAATGGATGCGAGACCGCCTCACCCAGGCGGGAATGCGCCCGATCTCGTTGGCGGTGGACGCCACGAACTATGTGATGCTAGATCTGGGCCAGCCGCTGCATGCCTACGACCTGGACAAGGTCGTAGGGCCGATCGTGGTGCGCCGGGCGCGCGACGGGGAGACCCTGGTGACCATCGACGAGGTGACGCGGAGACTTCATCCGGAGGATCTGCTGATCACGGACTGCCAGGGTGGCCACGCGGCGCGGGTTCTCGGGTTAGCCGGGACCATGGGCGGTTTCGACACCGAGATCACCGGAGAAACCGTCAACGTATTGGTCGAGGCCGCACACTTCGATCCCATCTCCGTGGCTCGCCAGGCACGGCGTCACAAGCTGCCGAGTGAGGCGGCCAAGCGCTTCGAGCGTGGGGTCGACCCACGGCTTCAGGCCGTGGCCGCTCAGGCAGTGGTGGACCTGCTCGTCGAATATGGTGGTGGTGTGGCCGGCGGCGAGGTGTTTGATCTTGATGAGACGGTTGCCCCGGCGGCCCAGAATTTCCCTGTCGCGGAGGTTGCGCGGCTCGCCGGCATCACGGTTCCCGAGGAGCGCATTCGGCAGATTCTGACCGATATCGGTTGCGAGGTCGCCGGTAGCGGCGAGGTGCTGCTGGTGACTCCTCCCACCTGGCGTCCAGATCTGGTGGGGCCGGCCCATTTCGTGGAGGAGATCGCGCGGCTCGTCGGTTACGACGAGATCCCGTCGATCCTCCCGAGTGCCCCGGCTGGAAACGGTCTGACTGTGCTGCAGCGCCAGCGCCGCGATGTCTTGCGCGCGCTGGCGGAACAGGGCTGGGTGCAAGTGCTGTCCTACCCCTTCGTGACCGCCGACTCCTTCGACAAGCAGGGCTTGGAGGTGGACGACGAGCGTCGCCTCGCCGTGAAGCTCATCAATCCGCTGCAGGACGAGGCTCCCTACTTGCGGACCTCGGTATTGGATTCGTTGTTGGCTACTGCGCACCTCAACGTGGCGCGCGGCAACCCGGCCGCGGCCGTGTGCGAGGCGAGCCTCGTCTCCCGCCCGGCGGGAATCGCCCCGACGGAGCCCGCCGGAGTCGGTGCGCGCCCCTCGGAGGCGGATCTTGCCAGGCTGCATGGGGCGATCCCCGACCAGCCCCACCACATCGCGGGCGTGGCCTGCGGTGCGGTGACCCAGCCGCAGGCGGGCTTCGAGGGCGTCGCCTGGGACTGGCGCGATGCCGTTGAAGCGGCGCGCATCATTGGCAGGACTGTCGGCTTGGACCTTGAGGTCCGGGCCGCGGAGCAGGCTCCGTGGCATCCCGGGCGTTGCGCCGAGCTGCTGGCCGGAGGCGTGGTTGTGGGCTACGCGGGCGAACTCGCACCCGCCGTGTGCAAAGCCTTTGAATTGCCGAAGCGCTCGGTCGCATTCGAAGTGGATTCCGATGCCCTGTTCGCGGCCCGTGGCGATGTCCCCGCGCAGGTGAAGCCCGTGCTGACCTATCCCGCGGCAAAGGAGGACGTGGCACTGGTTGTGGACGAGTCCGTGACCGCCGCCGAACTCGAATCCGTGGTGCGCAAGGCTGCTGGCGAGCTGCTCGAGGAGCTGCGGCTTTTCGACGTGTACGTGGGGGAGCAGGTTCCGGAAGGTAAGAAGTCGCTCGCCTTCGCCCTCCGCCTGCGCGCAGACCATACTCTGACAGCCGAGGAAACCGCTGGCGTGCGCAAGCGCATCGTCAAGCAGACGAAGAAACGGTTCGGCGCAGAGCTACGCGGATAGCGGCTGCCGAGCCAGCGGCCGGAGTTCCGAGCCGAATAGCAGAGGCCCGCACGTCAAGAAATATGAACTGCTCCCCGATCAGCGGAACTGAATCACCAGTCCAACAATCGGGGAGCAGTTCACTCTTGGCTGCGGGTCTCCTTGTATCCGGATTGCCCGGCCCTTTCAGGTATTTGGTTCAGAGCTCTTCGGTGCTGCTTGGCCCCGCCAAAGAACGGAACGAAGGCGCACCAGCGAAATAACTATCCGTATTCGGCATTGGCGTGCAGATATATGCAGTGCAGTGCCGGAAACGGATATTTATTTTGGATAGTCATGCGATAGGCGTTCTAGGAGAGCAGCTCGACCGCTATGGTTTTGCTCCGTCAGGTTTGAAGTAGTTGGGCGTGAGTACGTCTCACCGGCATGCCGAACGTGGTTGCAGCTTCGACAAGATGAAAAGGCGCCCGAGGCCTGTCCATCATCCCGCGGCCCGTCCAATACAGCGAGACTTCGAGTAGAGATCCTCGAGTTCTCTTGACATCAAGATAATTGCGATGTTGACTGGAATTGTTAGGTAAGGCGTACCTAACTAAGAAGTGAACATGGGAGGAAATACCATGAGCACAGAAGTATCTCGGTTGGCAGCATTCGTCTTTAACGCAAAATTCGAGGATCTCAGCGCTGATGCTGTTGAGCAGCTCAAGATCAGGGTTCTCGACACCATTGGCGTCGCCATCGGAGCGCTCGATGCCGAACCGGTTGTGGCCATTCGGGGTCTCGTCGAAGATCTCGGAGGCGCCCCCACCTCGACTCTCATCGGAGGAGGCAAAACCGCACCGGATCGAGCGGCGTTCTACAACAGTACGTTGAGCCGATACCTCGATTTCATGGACTCATATCTTGCCAAGGGCGAGACCAACCATCCGTCGGACAACTTCGGTGCGGTCCTCGCCTCGGCCGAGTCAGTCGGGGCCAGCGGGCGCGAACTTCTCACGGCCTTTGCCGTCGCCTACCAAGTGCATGCGCGCCTCTCGGATGTTGCACCGGTCCGCGCCAAGGGGTTCGATCACACGACGCAGGGTGCCTACGCCGCTGCTGCTGCAGCGGCCAAGGCGATGAGACTCGACCGGGAGCAGATCGCGAATGCCATCGCCATCGCCGGGACCGCGAATATCGCCCTCCGTGTGACGCGCACCGGCAACCTCAGCCACTGGAAGGGTCTCGCATATCCGCAGGTCTCGAAGGAAGGAACTTTCGCCGCACTGCTGGCCTCGCGCGGCATCACCGGTCCGGAGGAAGTCTTCGAAGGGAATAAGGGGTTCAAGGATTCTGTCGCGGGACCTTTTGAGATCGACTGGTCCGCGGAGGATCTGGAGCGGGTCCGGCTCTCAATCATCAAGAAACACAATGCGGAGATCCATTCCCAGTCCGCCCTGGACGCCGCCCAGGATATCCGTTTACAGTCCGGTTTCGACCCGGCAGCAATAGAAAGCGTGCGTCTGCAGACGTTTGACGTTGCCTACTCGATCATCGGTGGTGGAGAGGAAGGCGATAAGCGTTCGATCCGTACCAAGGAGGAGGCCGACCACTCGCTGCCGTGGATGCTGGCTGTTGTCCTGCTTGATGGTGAACTGAACCCGGCGCAGTACGCCCCCGAGCGAATTGTTGCAGATGATGTGCAAACGCTGATGGCGAAGGTGGTCATAACCCCCGACGAGTCGTTTTCGCGACGTTTCCCGAATGAGATGCCGGCTGCGTTGGAAGTCACTTTGACCGACGGTACCGTGTTGCGTGCTGCGCGTGATTCGTACGAGGGATTCCATGACAATCCACTGAGCTGGATCGATGCCCGGCGCAAGTTCGACGCGCTCGTCGCCCCCTTCACATCAGCTGAACTGCGCGACCGAATCGCTACCATCACTGCCGACCTCGAGAACCGTGAGGTTGCCGAGCTCACTCAGGCCCTCGCTGAAGTTCACGGGTCTCGCAGTTGAAACACTACGAAGGAGAGAACAATGAGCAACGAGATTCCTTTTGACACGGCCTTCAACTTCGTTCCCCGGGCCCACAGGCCCGCCAAACCCAGGACTTTCGGTATCACGGAGATCCGTGCGCCGTACTACAGCACTTTCGGCACCCGTCACCTGCAGGATGTCTTCGATGTCGCGGGAAACTGGGTCGACGGCATCAAATGGGCCGGGGGATCGTTCGCTCTGGTACCGCCAGAGCAGGTCAGAGCATTCTCCGACATTGCCCACGCCCATGACGCCTACGTCTCGTCCGGCGGATGGATTGAGACGGTACTGCGTTATGGCCCCGACGCTGTCGATCACTACCTCAAAGAAGCCAAGGAGAAGGGCTTCGACGTCATCGAGATCTCAACCGGCTTTATCATGCTTCCCACGTCAGGGCTTCTCCGCCTGGTGGAGAAGGTCGTCAAAGCAGGTTTGAAGGCGAAGCCGGAACTCGGCATCCAGATCGGATCGGGTGGCGACTCCGGCGAGGCCGAGCTCGCGGCTGAATCCAAGAAGGATGTCGGTGACCTCATCGACCGTGCCAAGCAAGCTCTCGATGCGGGTGCCGACATCATCATGATTGAGTCGGAGGGCATCACGGAGAATGTGGCGGAATGGAACACGGGTGCCGCAGCCTCCATCATCAACGGTGTTGGCCTTGAGAATGTGATGTTCGAAGCCGCGGATGGACCGGTATTCGAGTGGTACGTCAAGAACTACGGCAACGAGGTCAACCTCTTCGTGGATCACTCGCAGATCCTCCAGCTGGAGGGCCTGCGCCAGAATATCTGGGGCAATAAGTCCACCTGGGGACGTGTTATCAACCCGCGTGATGAAGCATGACATCCCAATCCATCCGCCCTCGGGTATGCCCGGTGGGCGGGCCGTCCCGCCACAAGGAGCCACATGACCGATACGACTACAACGCATATCCCGTGGAATGGCAGCCTGCAACACGAAGCCGTCGAACTGCTCCGCGCGGGCGGCAACGTGGTTGTCAGCCCCACGAAGGTGGGATACATAATCCTCGCAGTCGATGCTGATGGGCTTGCGCGTAAGTTCGAGCTGAAGAACCGTCCCCTCAGCAAGCCGAGTGTCGTACTATGCGGCTCTCTCGACGAACTCGTTGCGCTGGCCAAGGTCAACGACGAAATCATCGACTTCTATCGTGCTCATTGGCGACAGGACGTGCTGATGGGATGCATCCTTCCGTGGGCTCCCAGTGGGCGCGCGAACATCTGGCCGAGCGTGGAGCCTTACGTGATGGATGAGCGCTGCACGAGCTGCTTTGTCATACGGTTTGGTGCGCCCGCTGAGCGCATTGCAAGTGAGCTGTGGAATCGAGACCGCACGGTTCTCTTCGCCAGTTCTGCGAATCCCTCGGGACAGGGCAATAAGGGACTCGTTGCGGGGATTGGTGAGCGTATCGATCGTGGCGTGGATCTGGTGATCGAGGCTGATGAGTTCGTACACGGCATTCAACCGAGCATCGACGATCGTTATGAGCAGGGGGTGATGGTGTCGTTCGTGAACGAAGAGGGCGAACTTGTTCCAGAACAGCGCGGGCGCGTCGTCCGTGGGATTCGTGGAGAAGAAGCGTCTGACTCGTATCCCACCTTGATTCGTGCTGGGTTATCGCTCGACCGCATTCTGGTCAATATGGCGACGCACTTTCCGCGCTGGGACTATCGTCACGGCCAGTACTACTGACCTCGACTGCCGCGGCGGTGTCCTAAGCGTGGTGGGCGCGCCCGTGAACGGTGTGATCCCCACCTTGCCCGACCACGTCGCACGCGTGGCGGCCCGGTCGAGCCGAGTGGAGCCGAAGAAGGCCACATGCGGGTAGCGTTGTCATAGTGGTCAATAGAAAGGATCGATATGGCAACGAGCGATGCGGCGATGGTGGCGCCGTCCCAACGAATTCTGGTCACGGGAGCCTCCCGTGGAATCGGGCGGCACATCGCCCGAGGGCTCGCCCGCCCGGGTCGTAGTCTGATACTCGTGGCGCGCAGTCTGGATGCGCTCGAAGAGGTAGCAGAGGAATGCGAGGCGTTGGGGGCGAAGGTGTGCACGATGGCGTGCCATCTGGAGAAGCACGACAGGCTCGATCACATGCTCGACATCATCAAAGCCGATGGCGGCGCGGACATGGTGGTCAATTGCGCCGGGATCTTCGGTGAGGAGAAGCTGCCGTGGGATACCGACCCCGACCTGTGGTGGCAGACTCAGCTCGTCAATGTCCGGGCGCCGTATCTGATCCAGCACGCCCTCGTGCCGGGGATGTTGGAGCGCGGCGGCGGCCGAATCCTGGACCTGTCCTCAGGAGCGGCTATCAAGGATCGCGACGATTCGTCCGGGTACTATGTGTCCAAGACCGCCCTCATGCGGCTGGGCGGTTGCATGCATGAGGCGGGGTATGAACGAGGGCTCCGTGTTCTGGAACTGGCACCCGGCGTCGTCATGACCGATATGAGCCGCAATCTGGCGATGCACGAGGGGCGTTCGGATTGGGTGAGTCCTTCCGAGGTCTCGGCTATGGCCGCGGCATTCGCCGAGGGCGAGTTGGATGGGCTTTCCGGAAGCCAGGTGCGAGCGGGCTCGGACGATCTCGATGAGTTGAGGGCCCGGTCTCGCAAAGGCCTCGGATCCAACGAGCGGAGGTTGCGGCTTTCGTCTTGGGCCGATTAGTTCGCGCGAAAACCAAGGCGATCAAGGAAAAACTGTAAGCCCGGGCAAAAGCGGTCGTGAACGGCTTGCTGGTTTTGCACAGGGAAGAGCCCGCGGGAGGCAGTTCGTCGAAGAACTGACCCGCGGGCTCTTCCTCTATATATGACGGCGGCGTTTGGTGAAAACGCCACCATCCGGCAGCTGCTACTCAGTAACGGTTGCGCCCACGATCCTCGCGGTAGCCTCCGCGACGGTCGTCGCGGCCACGCTCATCGCGCGAGCCACGGCGCCCACCGAAGCGGTCGCCGCCTCCGAAACGATCGTTGTGGCGATCCTCGCGGTAGCGACGGTCGCGATCGCCGATGTTCTTCTTGCCGCGACCGGACTGGTCGTAGCCTCCGGAACGGAAACCGCGGCGATCCTCGTGCTCACGCGGCCTGCGCTCGCCCGGACCGCTGTCCTCGCTGATGCGAAGCTCGCGGCCTGAAACTCGAGCCTCGGAGATGCGCTGGCGGGTCTCAGAATTGAGAGGCACGCCGATCTCGATAAGGGAGAAGGTGGGATAGATGTCGATCTGACCGAGGTCGGATCCACGCAGTCCACCCTCGTGGGTCAGCGCACCGACGATCGCGCCCGGCTTGACGCGGTCCTTGTGGCCGACTTCCACGCGATAGCGGGTGGATCCTTCGAGGCGCTTGCGCGGCTTGCGCTCACGGCGTTCGCCGCGATCTCCACGATCGCCGCGCCCGTCCCTGCGATCGTCCATGTCAACGGTCAGCTTCTCAGGCTCCTCGCCGCGCACCGGCCCGGGATCGCGCACGCCCAGGGCGAGCAGCGAGACGATGAGATCGTCGCGGCTCATGGGGTTCTCAGACGCGGCGGAGGACAGGTCGAAGTTCTCCAGCAGCTCGCGGTAGACCCCGAGGCGTCCGTTCTCGAAACGGACGCGGGCGCGCTCGATGAGCTTCTCGGCGCGAAGCTTGGAGACCTCGGCCGGTGTGGGAAGCTCGACCTGCTCCATGCGGGAATTGGTCTGCTTCTCGATGCGACGCAACCGCGCGCGCTCCTTGGGCGTCACGAAGGTCAGCGACTCGCCGGCGCGGCCGGCGCGGCCGGTCCGGCCGATGCGGTGCACATAGGTATCGGACTCGCGCGGAACATCGAAGTTCACCACGAGACCGATACGCTCCACATCGAGGCCGCGAGCTGCCACGTCGGTGGCCACGAGCACGTCGAGTGAGCCGTCCTTTAGGCGCTGCACCAGCTTCTCGCGGTCGCGCTGGGCGACATCGCCGGACAGGGCCGCGGTGGCGACACCGCGGGTGCCCAGCTCGATGGCCAGGTCCTCGGCGGTGGCGCGGGTACGGACGAAGACGAGGGCGGCGTCGGCCTCGGAGACCGCGAGCACGCGGGCCAGTGCGCCGATCTTGTGGCGTTCGGGCACCACGGCGAAGGTCTGCCGCACCGTCGAGACCGTCGAAGCCGGACGCGAGATCGTCACGGCCTCCGGGTTATTCATGTGCTTATCGGCCACGCGGCGGATGGCCGGGGGCATGGTGGCGGAGAACAGTGCGGAGATGCGCTCGGTGGGCAGATCGGAGGCGATGGTCTCGACGTCGTCGGCAAATCCCATGCGAAGCATCTCGTCGGCCTCGTCCAGAACGAAATACCGGACGTTGTCGAGTTTCAGCGCGCCGCGGTTCATGAGGTCCATGATGCGGCCGGGGGTGCCCACGACGACCTGGGCGCCGTTCTCCAGGGCCCGCAACTGAGGCGTGTAGGACGAGCCGCCGTAGACGGCGACGACGTTGACGTTGCGCGAGTGCGCGGCGAAGTTGTCGATGGCCTCGGCGCCCTGCATCGCGAGTTCGCGCGTCGGTGCCAGGACGAGCGCCTGCACCTTGCGTGCCTCGGGATCGATGTGGGCGAGCAGCGGCAGGCCGAAGGCGGCCGTCTTGCCGGTACCCGTCTGGGCGACGCCTACGACGTCGCTTCCAGCCATGAGCAGCGGAATCGCCTTGGCCTGTACGGCGGTGGGATGCACGAAGCCCATGTCGGTCACCGCATTGAGGAGATCCTCGGGCAGGCTCAGATCGGCGAAGGTCAGATCCGTGGCGTTGACATCGGGTTCTTTGGCGGAGTTCTCCGCCTCTACGGACACGGTGGTGTCAGTCATCAAGCTTCTTTCCATAGAAAAGCAATGGCCAGCGCGCGCTTAAAGAATCCAAATCGAGCGCTCGTGGACAGAGCAATTCCCGGAGATTGCGACTACGCGCCTGCCGTACACTCATCAGACTAAAACACACACGGCAGAAAGCTGGGGGCGCTAGATGCGCCTCAAAGAGTTTAGTGGTTGCGAGGCTCGCGATGCAGTAGTGGCGGCGGTGAGATGGCCGACAGTAGGCCACCTCACGTTATGTCCTAACTGGGCTATCTCAAGTCGTGAACGTTTGGCGCATCTGCGCCTCCTCCCGGGAACCGGGAATGGGCTGGACCCTGTGCGCTACGACGAAGGCCGCCATCATAACAAATGCCATCGCACCGATAGCGCCCGCGAAGGCGGCGGACTGGGCCGGGAGGATAATCGCGTAGACGATCCCGGCGGCGGCCACCGCCGTGGCCGCGCCGAGGGTGTCGGCCATCTGCAGGGAGGACGACGTCCTGCCTTGATTCTCGGGAGCGGACATGGAGAGCCCGTGCACCGTCATCGCGGGATACACGAAGCCGATACCCAGGCCGGCGATGGTCCAGCCGGCGATGACAACGAGTCCGGATACCTCTTCGAAGGTCCCCACAATCGTTGCCGCGACACCCACGAACTGAATGAGGGCGCCGATGACGGGAATGCGCCGCCTGCGCTCCGGATCGACGATCCGCCCCTGCGCCGCGGAACCGATCGCCCAGGTCACCGACCCGACCGTCAGCACCAACCCCGCTTGGAACGGGTCCCAGCCGTGGATTACCTGCAACATAAGCGGAAGAAAGGCCTCCACGCCGACGAAGGCGCCGTGGATGAGCCCGCGCAGCAACACGGTCGAGGCCAGGCCGCGACGCGCGCGGAATGTCCCGCGTGGCAGCAGCGGCTTCATGAACAGGAACGTCGCCAGCGCGCTGACGGCGATGACGGCGTAGACGTCGGCGGAGAAATCGGAGGAGTCCGTCCCCGACATCACCTGCAGGATCGCCGCGAAGATCCCGGCCGCGAACGCGCAGAACACGGTGACGCGGATGCGGCTGTTGTCCGCGGGGCTGGCGTGGTGAGGAATCTTCCGGGTCACGTTCACCAACAGCGGGAACGCCACGAGCAGGATGGCGGGAACCAGGCCGAAGACCACCCGCCACGTCATGTGCTGCACGATGAAGCCTGCGATGGCGGGTCCGACCAGTGCGGGAAGCACCCATGCCGCGGCGAATGCTGCGAAGAAGGAGGGCTGGCGAACCGGACGCACGTTGTTACCCACCAGCGTGTACAGCGGGACCACGCACAGGCCCGCGCCCAGCCCCTGTACCGCTCGTCCCAGGACGAAGACGTACATATTCGGTGCGAGCGTGCACAGCACCAGGCCCGCCGTGAAACCGGCGATTCCGGTGTACAGGCAGGATTGAGGGCTGCGGTGATCCGACCAGGGGCCCGCCAATGCGGTCGTCATCAGCTGGGTGGCCATCACCACGCCCATGGCCAGTGCGTAGAGGTTCATGCCGTCCAAAGCTCCGACCACGGTGGGCATCGCGGTGGCTACGGCGAGGGTCTCGAAGGCGATGAGCGAGATGAGCCCGACGGATAGCCACTTCAGCAGCCTCTCATCGGCGGGGGAGAGGAACTCTCGTTCACTCGTGCTCACTGAGACCTCCTGGACGGGTGAGTTCGGACGGATTGAGGACGACGACGGCGCCGGCGGGCCCTCCCGCGGTTTCCAAGCGGGTGGGCACCCACTGCGCGTTCGCCCACCCGCTCGCCATCTTGGCAGATCGGCGGATATTTGTCCTGCCTCCAAGCATGGAACGTCTCAAAGCCCACACGTCGCGAAGGATGACACCACGTCCCGTTCGAGTAGCATGAAAGGACGGCTTCCGCTCGTCTCGCGGATGCCTGTAGCCCGCTCGTCTCGCGGGTGAAACGCTCACAACAGAAAGAGGAACAGCGTGCTTCGCACTCGAAACGCAGGTTCTTTGCGTGCGGCCGACATCGGCGCCGCCGTCGTACTGACCGGATGGGTAGATCGCCGTCGCGATCACGGGGGCATCGCCTTCATCGATTTGCGCGACGCCTCGGGCATCGCTCAGGTGACCATCCGCGAGGAAGTGGCTCACGAACTGCGCAATGAATACTGCATCCGTGTCACCGGTGTGGTCCGTGAACGTCCGGAGGGCAACGCCAACGCGGCGCTCGCCACCGGCGATATCGAAGTGGAAGCAGAGGATATCGAAGTCCTCAACGCTGCCGCCCCGCTGCCCTTCCAGGTCTCCCAGCATGCGGAGGACGGCGGCCAGGTGGGCGAGGACGTCCGTCTGAAGTACCGCTATCTCGATCTGCGTCGCGCTCCCGAGCAGCATGCCATCCGGCTGCGCGCCAAGGTATCCCAGGCTGCCCGTCGCGTCCTCGACGGACACGAGTTCGTGGAGATCGAGACCCCGACCCTGACGCGTTCCACCCCCGAGGGTGCTCGCGACTTCCTGGTGCCGGCCCGCCTGAACCCGGGCACGTGGTACGCCCTGCCGCAGTCGCCCCAGCTGTTCAAGCAGCTGCTCATGGTGGCGGGTATGGAGCGCTACTACCAGATTGCGCGCTGCTACCGCGATGAGGACTTCCGTGCGGACCGCCAGCCCGAGTTCACCCAGCTGGATGTGGAGATGTCCTTCGTGGACCAGGATGACGTCATCGCCGTCTCCGAGGACATTCTGCGCGAGATCTGGGCGCTCATCGGGTTTGAACTGGAGACTCCGATTCCGCGCATCACCTACAAGGACGCGATGAAGCGCTTCGGCTCGGACAAGCCCGACCTGCGCTTCGGCTACGAGCTTGTCGAACTCACCGATTTCTTCGCGAACACCCCTTTCCGGGTGTTCCAGCAGGAGTACGTGGGCGCCGTCGTCATGCCCGGAGGCGGCTCCCAGCCTCGCCGCACATTTGACAAGTGGCAGGAATGGGCCCGTGCCCGCGGAGCCAAGGGACTGGCATACGTGACGATCGCGGAGGACGGGACCCTAGGTGGCCCGGTCTCCAAGAACATCTCCGAGCAGGAGCGCGCCGGCCTGGCCGAGGCCACAGGCGCCAAGCCCGGCGATTGCATCTTCTTCGCGGCGGGGGAGGCCACCGGCTCGCGCGAGCTGCTCGGGGCGGCCCGCCTGGAGATCGGCAAGCGCTGCGGCCTCATCGATCCCGACGCCTGGGCATTCACCTGGGTGGTGGACGCGCCGCTGTTCAAGCCCTCCGGTGCGGCTGTCGCCGAGGGCGATGTCGCCCTGGGCCACTCGGCCTGGACCGCCGTGCACCACGCGTTCACGTCGCCCAAGCCGGAGTGCCTGGACAACTTCGACACCGATCCGGGTGAGGCTCTCGCCTACGCCTATGACATCGTCTGCAACGGCAACGAGATCGGCGGAGGCTCGATCCGTATCCATCGCCGCGATATCCAGGAGCGGGTCTTCAAGGTCATGGGGCTTACCCAGGAAGAGGCGCAGGAGAAGTTCGGCTTCCTGCTCGACGCCTTCCAGTACGGAGCCCCGCCGCACGGCGGCATCGCCTTCGGCTGGGACCGCATCGTGGCGCTGCTGACCAAGGCGCCCTCGATTCGCGACGTCATCGCGTTCCCGAAGATCGGCAACGGCTGGGATCCGCTGACCGACGCTCCCGCGGCTATCACGCCCGAGCAGCGCAAGGAGGCCGGTGTCGACGCCAAGCCCAAGAAGAAGGACGAGGCGGACGCCGAGAAGGCTGAGGCAGCCAAGGAGACCGAGTCTGGGGAGGTCCCCGCCAAGTGACGCCTACCGGTGCGAAGGTGCCGGATCGCCGCGTTGAAGGATGTGGGTCTGTCTATTGGCAGACCCACATCCCCCTCTGGAGGGCGAGCGCGAGCGCTCCCGGTGCCGAGAAGCTCATTGATATCGAAGAGCCCGACATGGCGATCCTCATGTGGAGCGGCATGGAGGATGCGGCGGCGGCCGTCGATCCCGACGCGGCGGGCGGGACCGCGGGGATTGGGAAGGACGGGCGGCAGACCGGCCTCATCGCCCATGGAGACCCGGTACGCATCGGCCACGCGCTGGAGTCCCTTGCCCTCGACACCGGCGAAAAGCTCCCCGGCCCCGCGTTCGCGATGGTGCCACGTTCGTTGCGCGGTGTCCTTTCGCCTTCCATGCTCGGCTGGTTCGGTGAGCATTGGGGCAATGACTGGGACTTCTACTGGACCGATACGGCGCTGCCCGCTCGCTCGGGCCAGGAACGCGTCGAGCGGATCGACGACGGCGCTCTGGGGATAGTTCGCGACGTTCTCGCGCAGGCAAGTCCCACCTCCGAGGCGATTGCCGAACTGGAGACCTATCGGTGGTTCGGTATCAGGGAGAAGGGGGAGATGGCCGCGGTCATCGGTTCTCGGCCGGGAGTCGATGGTTCGGGAAACCCGTTCACGTATCTCGGCGGACTGGGAACGCTCCCGAGGTTCCGTGGTCGTGGGATTGGCGGTGCTCTCCTGGCGGGGGTGACGGCGCGCGACCTGGAATCGCATGGGACTGTCACCTTCGGCATGTGGGGTGAGAACCCGGCGCGCCGACTCTACGACTCGCTCGGTTTCATCAACGGTGGTGAGCAGGTGATCGCCTCGGTCACGCCGTTCGATTCTCACTGAGATATCCGTCGGAGGCCCGGCTTAGACTAGAACCATGGATCTGTTCGAGAGCATGAACACCGATGATATGGGTGTTCCCACAAGCGAACACGGGCCGCTCGCCGTGCGTATGCGCCCACGTACGCTGGACGAGGTGGTCGGGCAGGATCATATCCTGGGGCCGGGCTCGCCTCTGCGCAGGCTCATGGACCCGGAGGGTTCCAGGCCGTCCTCGGTGTTCCTATGGGGGCCTCCCGGAACGGGAAAGACCACCCTCGCCTACCTTATTGCGCGGGCGGGGGAGCGGCATTTCGAGGAGGTCTCGGCGGTCTCGGCCGGTGTGAAGGAGATACGATCCGTCATCGCCACGGCTAAGCATCGGCTCAATTCCTCGGGCGAGGAGACCGTGCTGTTCATAGACGAGGTTCATCGCTTCTCCAAGACCCAGCAGGACGCCTTGCTCCCGGCGGTGGAGAACGGGTGGGTCACCCTTGTGGCGGCCACTACGGAGAACCCCGCCTTCTCGGTGGTCTCCCCGTTGCTCTCGCGCTCGCTGCTCATCACGCTGAAGGGTTTGGATGATGCGGACATCGAGACTCTCGTCGATCGGGCTCTGAGCGATGAACGTGGCCTCGACGGCCAGTTCGATATCGACGCCACCGCCAAGGAGAACCTCATCCGCATCGCCGGACTCGACGGGCGGCGCTCGCTCACACTGCTGGAGGCCGCGGCCGATGGCGCCCGGTTGCGCGGATCGAAGACGATCGAACTGGTGGACATCTCCCAGGCGGCCGATGGCGCCACGGTGCGCTACGACAGGGCTGGAGACCAGCACTACGACGTCATCTCCGCGTTCATCAAATCGATTCGCGGATCGAACGTCGATGCCGCCATGCACTATCTGGCACGAATGTTGGAGGCGGGGGAGGACCCGCGCTTCATCGCGCGTCGGTTGATGATCTCGGCGGCCGAGGATGTGGGAATGGCGGACCCTTCCGCTTTGCAGACGGCGACCGCGGCGGCACAGGCCGTCGCCCTCATCGGTATGCCCGAGGGGCGCATCATCCTCGCCGAGGCGGTGGTCCATCTGGCCACTGCGCCCAAGTCCAACCGGGCCTATGCGGCTATCAATGCCGCCATCGCGGATGTGCGCGCCGGGAAGCTGGAACCGGTCCCGCTTGCCCTGCGCAACGATTCATTCCAGGGGGCGAAGGATCTGGGGTATCAGCAGGGGTACAACTACGCCCACGATTTCCCGGAGGGAGTGGCGCCCATGCAGTTCATGCCCGAGGGGCTGGAAGACACCCGGTACTACGAGCCCACCCAGCGAGGATACGAAGCAAAGATCACACCGCGCTTGGAACGCATACGTTCTGTCCTGCGCGGCGATACTGATAGTCTTGGCTAGTTGTCCACCAGGGCAGCTTGTAAACCTGGGGCCTTAGCCATTGGAGTTGGCCCCGCAATCCTTCGGGATTGCGCACAGATTTCGACAGGAGACTGAATGTCTGCAAGCAACCGTACCCGCAAGCAGGTGCGCCAGTCGCGCGCCCTCGGCCTGGCTCTGACCCCGAAGGCCGAGCGCTACATGCAGCGCCGCCCTTACCGTCCGGGCGAGCACGGCCGTGGCCGCACCAAGGACTCCGACTACTCGGTTCGTCTGAAGGAGAAGCAGCGCCTGCGCGCCCAGTACGGCATCCGCGAGGCTCAGATGCGCCGCGTGTGGGAAGAGGCTCGTCGTTCCGACGGCCTCGCCGGTGAGAACCTGGTCGAGCTTCTCGAGATGCGTCTCGACGCCCTCGTGCTGCGCGCCGGCTTCGCCCGCACCACCGCCCAGGCCCGTCAGATCGTCGTACACCGTCACATCCTCGTCGACGGCCGCATCGTCGATCGCCCGTCCTTCCGCGTCAAGCCCGGACAGGTCGTCCAGGTCAAGGCTCGTTCGCAGGCCTCCCCGAGCTTCCTCATGGCGGCTCAGGGCGTGCACCGCGACGTTCTGCCCAAGGTCCCGGAGTACCTGGACGTCGAGCTGGAGAAGCTGAAGTTCACGCTGGTCCGCCGCCCGAAGCGCGTCGAGGTTCCAGTGACATGTGACGTCCAGATGGTCGTCGAGCACTACTCACGCTAAACGGCGTCGAGAACGCGCCCTGCGGGGCGCGTTCTTGCTATATGGAGGAAATTGTGGAGATTACGCTCGGTGGGATTGCAGGCCTTATCGCCGCGATCGCCTTTGTTGCCCTTGTTATTGCCCTGATCCGTCCCATCGGCAAGCTCGCCGGCGTCATCGATCGACTCGCCGACGCCGTGACCGAGTTGACCGAGCACACCCTGCCCGCCATCGACGAGGCGGCCCAGACGGTGCGCGACGCGAACGGGCAGATCGCCCGTATCGACACGATCACCTCCGCCGCCGCGAGGACCACGGAGGACATCTCCGCGATGACCACCCTGGTCACCTCAACCGTGGCAGCGCCGATCCTTGCCGTGCGTCGCGGCGTGAACAAGGTAAAATCTGCTTTCGGTAAAAAGAAGACATTTGAGGACTGAGGAAACACATGCGCACCGCTGAGATCCGCCAGCGCTGGCTCGACTATTTCGAGAAGAACAACCACCACATCGCTCCGTCGGTGCCACTGGTATCTCCCGATCCGTCGATCCTTTTCACCATCGCCGGGATGGTTCCATTCATCCCCTACATCGTGGGCACGGAGCCGGCGCCCTATCCTCGTATCGCCTCGGTCCAGAAGTGCATCCGTACCAGCGACATCGAGAACGTCGGCAAAACGACGCGTCACGGCACCTTCTTCCAGATGTGCGGTAACTTCTCCTTCGGAGACTACTTCAAGGAAGGCGCCATCGAGCTGGCGTGGGGTCTGCTGACGAGCAGCGTCTCCGATGGCGGCTACGGCCTCGATGGTGACCGCCTGTGGGTGACTATCTGGGAGAACGACGAGGTCGCCTACCACGAGTGGACCAAAGTGATCGGTCTCGATCCCAAGCACATCGTCAAGCTGAAGCGCGAAGAGAATTTCTGGGACACAGGCCAGCCCGGTCCGGCCGGACCCTGCGCCGAGATCCACTACGATCGCGGTCCCGCGTACGGCCCCGAGGCTGTTGGTGGAACCGTGGATCCCGGTGGGGATCGCTACCTGGAGATCTGGAATCTCGTATTCGATCAGTACCTGCGCGGAGAGGGTTCCGGCAAGGACTACCCGCTGCTGGGCGAATTGGACCAGACGGCCATCGATACCGGTGCCGGGCTCGAACGCATCGCCTTCCTTTTGCAGGACAAGCCGAACATGTTCGAGACCGATCAGGTCTTCCCCGTCATTGCCGCGACCGAGCAGATCACCGGGAAGACGTACGGTGCGGGCGGGAACGACGACGTCCTCATGCGCGTCATCGCGGACCATATCCGTTCCTCAATGATGCTTATCGGTGACGGCGTTCGCCCAGGCAATGACGGCCGCGGTTACGTGCTGCGCCGCCTGCTGCGCCGCGCCGTCCGCTCCGTGCGCCTGCTGGGCGTGGACGACGTCGTCGTCCCAACCCTCATCACCACCTCCAAGGACGCCATGAAGGAGTCCTACCCGGAGCTCGAAACGGGCTTCGACCAGATCCTGCAGGTCGCCAGCGCGGAGGAGGAGGCCTTCCGACGCACGCTGACGGCGGGCACCCAGATCTTCGATCTTGCCGTAAAGCGTGCGGACTCCGGCGTCCTTTCGGGCTCCGACGCCTTCACTCTTCATGACACCTACGGCTTCCCGATCGACCTCACGCTGGAAATGGCTGAGGAAAAGGGTGTGACGGTAGACGAGAAGGGGTTCCGCGACCTCATGCAGGAGCAGCGGGATCGCGCCAGGGCCGATGCTCGGGCTAAGAAGACAGGCCATGTCGATGCGCACGTCTACCACGAGATCCTGGGAGAAAAGGGCGAGACCCACTTCCTCGGATACACCGAAAGCGTCGCGGAAGCGACCGTGGTGGCGCTGCTCCAGAACGGTCGGCCCGTTCCCGCGGTTACCGAACCCGGTGAAGTGGACGTCATCTTGAACCAGACGCCGTTCTGGGCCGAACAGGGCGGTCAGCTGGCCGATCACGGCTCGATCAGCGTCGAGGGCGGGGGCCTCGTCGATGTCTTCGACGTGCAGTCTCCCGTCAAGGGACTCAACGTGCACCGCGGCAACCTCACCGAGGGCGTGATCGCGCTCGGTGACAAGGTGGTGGCCGCAATCGACACCGAGCGCCGTATCAACATCGCTCGGGCGCACACTTCCACGCACATGGTGCACAAGGCGCTGCACGAATTCCTGGGAGAACAAGCCACCCAGGCCGGCTCGGAGAACGCGCCCTCGCGCATGCGTTTCGATTTCCGCCACGGCTCGAGCGTTCCGGCCAATGTGCTGAACGATATCGAGGCGCGCGTGAACGATCGTCTCCAGGACGACCTCGAAGTGACCGACGAGATCATGGACATCGACGCAGCGCGCAAGGCCGGAGCCATGGCCCTGTTCGGCGAGAAATACGGCCGCGAGGTCCGCGTCGTGTCCATCGGCGGCGACTGGTCCAAGGAGCTGTGCGCCGGTACCCACGTGCACGAGACCGGCCAGATCGGGTTGGTCAGCGTACTGGGGGAGTCGTCCATCGGCTCCGGAGTGCGGCGTATCGACGCCCTTGTCGGAGAAGGAGCGTACGCGCAGGGCGCCAAGGAACGGGCGCTCGTCTCTCAGCTTTCCACCATGGTCGGCGCCCGGGCCGAAGAGCTTCCCGAACGCATAGATTCCCTCCTGGGCCGCCTCAAGGCAGCCGAGAAGGAGATCGCCGGCCTGCGGCGCGAACGTCTGGCATCCGGAATCGACGCCATCCTCAAGGATCGTCGCCGAGTGGGGAACGTCGACATCTATTCGACCGATCTGGGCGAGGTCAGCGGCGCCGACGATGTGCGGGCTGTGGCCACCGACGTGAGGGGACGGATCGCCGAAGGCGATGCCGCCGTCGTCGTCATAACCGGAGTCGCGAAGGGCCGTCCGTCTGTCGTCGTCGCTACGACCGCGGCTGGACGCGACGCTGGCGTCAAGGCGGGAAAGCTCGTCTCCGTGGCTGCCAAGGTCCTCGGCGGCGGCGGTGGCGGCAAGGACGATCTGGCCCAGGGCGGTGGCGCCGACGCGACCAGAATCCCGGCGGCCCTAGCTGCGATCGAGGCCGAGCTGGCCTGATGCGGCGAGGCAAACGCTTAGGCGTAGACGTGGGCGAGGCTCGCGTCGGTGTCGCTCAGTGCGATCCGGACGCGATCCTCGCCACGCCCGTGGTGACCCTGCGGCGCAACGGCTCTGACATTCGCCGTGCCGTCAAGATCGTCCGCGACGAGGAGATCATGGAGGTCATCGTCGGCCTTCCCCTCAATATGGACGGAACAGAGGGCATTTCGGCACGTCACGCACGTATGTGGGCGGGTAAGCTGGCTCGCAGGATCGCTCCCGTGCAGGTTAGGCTGGTGGACGAAAGGCTCTCGACCGTCTCAGCGCACGCCCACTTGTCCGCCGCCGGAAGGGATTCACGCAAACACCGCAGCGTCGTGGACCAGGTGGCCGCGACCGTGATCCTCGAGACCGCGCTGGAGATGGAACGGCGTACTGGCGAGGCACCCGGCGAACTGGTTGCTCCAGAACCGGAAAGGGAATCATGAGTGATCTCTTTGACGAGATAGAACCGGAGCGTTCTGAAACAACTCGACGACGTGAGGGGAAGGCGCAAGCCGCACTCGTCATTCGAGAGCGTAAGCGTAAGCGCAGGATCACCACGATCATCACGTCGCTGTTCGTCATGATGATCACGGCGACTCTAGTGGTGCTTCTGCCCCAGTTCCTGGGAGGGGAGACGACCGTCAGCGACTACGAGGGGCCGGGCACGGGCAGTGTCACGATCGAGATCCCGGAGGGCGCTTCGGGCAGGGAGATGGGGGCGATTCTCGAGGAAGAAGGCGTCGTCGCCACGGTCAACGCTTTCGTCGACGCATATAGGGACGATCCTCGTGCTTCCAGCATTCAGCCGGGCACGTACACGCTTCGTTCGGAGATGTCGGGCTCCGGCGCGGTATCGGCTCTGCTGGATCCGGCTTCGAAGGCCGATCAGAAGGTCACGATCCCCGAGGGCTGGCCGAAGTGGCAGGTGTTCAATCGTCTGGACAGTGCGCTGGGGCTCCCCGAGGGAACCAGCGAGGAAGCCGCCAAGGGAGATATCGGACTGCCGGAGGAGGCCGACGGCGAGGTCGAGGGGTGGTTCGCCCCGTTGACCTACACTTTCGCCCCGGGTACCACAGCCGAGGAGGCTCTGGCCACCATGGTGCAGGCGCGCATCGATCAGCTCGATGAGCTGGGGATTCCGCGCGACCGCTGGCAGGACGATCTCATCAAGGGTTCCATTCTGGAGCGCGAGGCGGGCAGCTACGCCGATCTGCACAAGGTCGCGCGGGTGATCGAGAACCGCCTGACGGATGAAGATCAGGTGATGGGCAAGCTGCAGATGGATTCCACGGTCCTCTACGGACTGGGGATCGAGGGCGGTGTTCCGACCCGCGAACAGCTGGACGAGGATACCCCGTTCAACACCTACATCCATGCCGGTCTTCCCCCCACGCCTATCGGAGCGACCGGAGTGGACGCTCTCTCAGCGGTCGAGGAACCGGCGGAAGGTGATTGGCTCTACTTCGTGACGGTCAATCTGGAGACCGGTGAAACGAAGTTCTCCTCCGATTACGAGGAGCACAGGGCCAACATCGAGGAGTTCAGGGAATGGGTCGCGGAGAATCCCCAGGGCTGATCCTGTGGACCGGATCGGCGCGGGACCTCACCTACCGGCTTCTTGAGACCGGCAGTGAAGTTCCAGTCGAGTCCATCGGCGATATAGGGGAGGCAGCCTCGCCGCAGGACCAGCTATCGTCCCTTCAGGCTTTGATCTCGCGGTGCCCGCCGGAATGCCTGGGGGTGGCGCTTCCCCCGGGGTTGACCGCGCTGCGCAGCGCCGCCGGTGCGGACGGCCTGGCGAAGGCTGTGGGCTGGTCGGATTCACTGGCATTCGCGGGAGGGCTGCCCGGAGCGTTCGCCTTTCTGGCGAAGGTCGGAGGCATGGTCGCTGCTATCCGCGAAACCACGGGGGAGCGCTACTGCGATCTGCCGGCACGCATCGAGACGAACGGTCCCGTCGCTTGGGCGGCGCTAGCCGCTCTCACCCAACTGCGCACGTCCGGAGTATCTGCAGCTCCCGACGCGATGACGGGCGCGGTGGCTCATCGCCTCGGTGTCGAGCTGGCGCGCAGCCGGCCGCCAGGGGCTGATCTGAGTCCGGGCGATCAGGCCGGCGTTGCGGGAATTCTCTTCGACTCGGAAGGTTTTCATATCGATTGGTCTGCGGCCGGCGATGAGCCGGATGGCGGCACGCGTTCCGCTTTGGTCGGCGCCGATCTGGTCGAGCTGCATACCGTGGCCGCCCAAGTGCGCCTCTTCACCTCGCGCGAGCCCAATATGGAGGCCATGCGAGAGGTGTTGAGAGAGGCGCGCGCCTAGCAACGAGCACGCGTTGAGCATCGGGCTGCCGGGGCTGTGGAAAATTCGGGCGCGGCCGGCAGTATCGCCGTAGCCTCGCTCGCATGAGCGAATCGTCCGTGGCTCTCCGCCCGCGCCTATGGTCGCGCAGGAGAATACTGCGCGCCACACTCACCCCGTTCCAGGCGGTCCTGCTGGCAACGTTCTCTTCCGTCGTGCTGCTGTGGTGCAAATATCTGGTCCTCGAACTGGGGGTGTCGAACGCGCGGCACGCAGGAGCATCCCTTTCCAGCGGATCTCGTTCGGCCGTCGATGAGCCGGGGTATTGGTTGCCTCTGCTGGTGAGTGCGCTGGTGATCGCACCGCTTGTGGTTGCAGCCTTCGTCGATTCCGTCCACCACCTTCTTCCCGATCCGTTGCTGCTGTTGGGGGCGGGCATCGCCGCGTCTGCGGCGTTGCTGGGTTCCGCGGGTGAGGGCCTCGCCCGGCCCGGCCCTGAACCCTTCCTCCTGGGCATCGTGGCATACGGCGCCGGGTTTCTTCTCAGTTCCCTAACATCCCTGGGGCGGGGAGACGCGAAGCTTCTGGGGGTGCTCGGGCTTTGGATGGCTCACCCGGCGCTGTTCTTCGGCGCGGTGGGGGCCGCGCTGTGCGGTGCCGGTCTGTACGCGATCGTGCTCATGATATTGCGCCGCGCCACGAGGACGACGTCACTCGCGCTCGGGCCATGGCTGGTAGCGGGAGCGGCCCTGTTCTGGGTCATCTACCGCTAGGCTCGGATCGTCTGGTGCCTGCCTACGCGCGGCGGATGCGTTCTTTCTCACCTGGCACCTGGACCGGTTTCCGCCGGTCGCATGCCGCATGACACAATCAGAGATATGTTGCGTTGGAGTACTGCAGGAGAGTCACATGGGCAGGCCCTCATCGCCCTCATGGAGGGCGTGCCTGCCGGCCTGGAACTGACGTCCCGAGAGATAGGCGATGCCCTCGCTCGCAGGCGGAAAGGGTACGGCCGCGGTACCCGGCAGAAGTGGGAGCAGGATGCGCTGACCATCGTGTCCGGCCTGCGCCACGGCCGAAGCATCGGTTCTCCCCTTGCGCTGGAGATCGGTAACTCGGAGTGGCCGAAGTGGGACGTCGTCATGTCGCCCGATCCGGTGGACCCCGACGATCTGAAGATCGACGCGGGCACCGGCGACGAGCGGGAGGTTGCTCGCAACCGGCCACTGACCAAGCCACGTCCGGGTCACGCCGATCTTGTCGGCATGAACAAGTACGGCTTCGACGACGCCCGCCCGGTTCTGGAGCGAGCATCGGCGCGTGAGACCGCCGCCCGGGTGGCGCTCGGCGCTATCGCAGCCGCCATCAACGAGCAGGTCGCGGGCATTCGCGTGATCTCCCGCGTGGTCTCGCTCGGGCAAGCCGCGGATACATCCGAGGCCTTCCCTGTCCCCTCCGATGCCACCGCCCTCGATGAATCTCCCGTGCGGTGCCTGAACGAGGAGGCCGCAGCACGTATGATAGCGGCGGTCGATACCGCGAAGAAGGCGGGCGACACGCTCGGCGGCATCGCCGAGGTCCTCATCTACGGGGCTCCTCAGGGGCTGGGAACCTACGCGACCCCACTGGGGCGCCTCGACGCCAAGTTCGCGGCCGCGTTGATGTCGATCCAGTCCGTCAAGGGCGTGGAGGTCGGCGACGGCTTCGAGACGGCGCGGCGGCCCGGTAGTGCGGCCCATGACGAGATCGTCCGTGAGGAAGGCTCCGTCCACCGCCTGACGAACCGAGCCGGGGGTATCGAGGGGGGCATGTCCAACGGCGAACCCATTCGTCTGCGCGTGGCATTCAAACCCATTTCCACCGTCCCGCGCGCGCTCCGCACCATCGACACCCGTACCGGCGAGGAGTCCACGGCCTTGCACCAGCGCAGCGATACCACCGCGGTGGTACCTGGCGCCGTCGTCGCCGAAGCGATGGCCTCCCTCGTGATCGCCGAAGCTCTCGTCGAGAAGTTCGGCGGGGATTCCGTGGAGCAGATGCGCAATGCCTTGAACTCCTATCTCGATTCCATTCCGGAGGTGCGCCGATGAGCGTCGTGGCCGTTTTCGTGGGAATGCCCGGTTCTGGGAAGACGACGGTCGGACGCCTTGTGGCCCGCCATCTCGGGATCGAATTCCAGGACTCCGACGCCATGATCGAACAGAACCAGGGGCGATCGATACCGGAGATTTTCGCGACCGACGGCGAGAGCGGCTTCCGTACCATCGAGGCCGCCGTCATCCAGGACGCGTTGGAGAACTATGACGGCATCCTTTCCCTGGGTGGGGGAGCGGTGTTGACGGAGTCGACGCGGCGCGCGCTGCGCGAGCACCCCGTGGTCCTCATCGACGTGGAGACCGAGGAGCTGATCCGCCGCGTGACGAATTCCAGCACGGTGCGCCCCCTCCTCGTCGAGGATCCCGCACGGAAGATCGCGGAACTGCGGGCTCAGCGCGAACCGCTGTACCGCGAGGTGGCCCGGCACTCCATCAGTTCGGACGAGCAGCCGGTGCACAACGTGGTGCGGCTGGCTCTGGACGTGCTCGGCCACCCGCAGACGCAACTCGATACGGGCACGGGAGCTGCCGAATGAGCCTGCTGGTTCTCATAGGTCCTCCGGGAGCTCTCGTGGCCGAGGTCGCGGGCGAGCTCTCGCACAGGCTCTCGATTCCATACGCCGATTCGGAACAGGCGATCGCAACGCTCACTGGGCGTAGCGCCGAACAGATCTCCGTTCAAGGATCGGAGGAGCAGCTGCGCGGTATCGAGCGCGACGTCGCGTTGGCGTTCCTCAACGATCTGTCGGCCGACGACGCCCGGATCCTGGCCCTGGGGTCGGGGAGCCTGGGCAACACGCGGGCCGACGCCGAATTCGCCCCGGTCCGCACTCGCCTTGCGGATCTGCGGGAACAGGGGGCCTTCGTGGTGCATCTCAGTGGAGATCTAGCCACCCTCGTGCGGCGCACAGGGTTGGACGGCCCGCGCATAGCGGCAGTCTCCTCGCCGCGGCGGATCTTCTTCACCCAGATGAGCACCCGCGGGCCGCTCTACGAGGAGATGTCCAGCTTCACGGTGGACACCTCCGGGTTGGATGTCGGCGAGGTGACCGATGCCGTGCTGGCGGCTTGGCGCGATCACGGCGGGCCCGGCAGCGGCGAAGAGCGAACGGAAATTTAGGACACGTCTCATAGCGCCGCCCTTGCCGGTCACGGCACGAAACGCGATATCCTATGAGACGGTTAAAAGGGCAGCGGGCCCGCAACGGGCATCGGCCCCAAGACAACAAGATTGGAAACCGCGTGGCAACCACTAATGATCTCAAGAACGGCATGGTCCTGCGCATCGAAGGCCAGCTCTGGAGCATCGTAGAGTTCCAGCATGTCAAGCCCGGCAAGGGTCCGGCCTTCGTCCGTACGAAGATGAAGAACGTGCTCACCGGCAAGACCGTCGACCGGACCCTGAACGCGGGTGTGAAGGTCGAGACGGCCACGGTGGATCGTCGCGATATGCAGTACCTGTACAACGACGGCACCGACTACATCTTCATGGATCTCGATGATTACGAGCAGATCCCGGTGACCCCGGAGATCATGGGCGACGCGGTCAGGTTCCTGCTGGAGAACCAGGAGGTCATCGTCGCCTCCAACGAGGGCCAGGTCCTGTTCGTGGAGCTGCCCGCCTCCGTGGTCCTCGAAGTGACCTACACCGAGCCCGGCTTGCAGGGCGATCGCTCCAACGCGGGCACCAAGCCCGCCACGGTGCAGACCGGCTACGACATCCAGGTTCCCCTGTTCATCAATCAGGGCGACAAGGTCAAAGTCGATACCCGCACCGGCGATTACCTCTCCCGCGTCACCGACTGATGGCCAAATACCGCGAGACCTCACGGTCCACACAGCGTGCGCGTGCGCTCGACGTCGTCTTCGAAGCGGACGAGAAGGGCCTGTTGTACCCCGAGGATCTGTTGGATCTGCTCGGAGAACGGCGTTCCGTCTCCACGGCTCAGGTCCCCATCGGAGACTTCGGCTGCGAGTTGGTCAAGGCGTTCGCCGATGATTTCGACAATGTGGACACATTGATCGAGGCTGCCAGCGAGGACTGGAGCCTGGACCGCATGAACGTCGTCGATCGTTCGATTCTGCGTCTGGGTACCGCGGAGTTGCTGGCACTGGACACGCCGCGTCCTACCCTCGTCGCGGAATGGGCGAATCTGGCCCGCAAGCTCTCGACCGATCGGTCCGTGGGCTTCGTGATGGGTGTATTGAACAAGGCGGCCGATATACGTGCCCGGGAGATCGGTCAGCGTGCGGAGGTCGACGAGGCACCTGCTGAGGAACCTGTTATCGAGGAATCCGAAACCGTTACAGAAGAATAGCGTGAAGGTGCCGCGGGTCGAACCTGCGGCACCTCTCTATAACTGAATACCCATAATCGAATACATCATCGCAGAAGGCAAAGTACATCATCCTTTAATCACCGTCCTGTGAGGCGGGCAAGGAGGTCCTTGTGGCATCTATTCTCGATTCTGACGACATCGAGCGGTCGCTGCGGCGCATCGCTCACGAGATCCTCGAGCGCAATCGCGGCGCAGAGGACATCATGCTGTTGGGTATTCCCACCCGCGGCGTGCCCCTCGCGCATCGGCTGGGCCGGGTGCTCTCCGATGTCGGAGCGCAGGTTCCGGTGGGAGCCCTGGACATCACCATGTATCGCGACGATCTGGCCGGCCAGCCCACGCGGGCGCCGCAGCCCACTGTCATCCCGGATCCGGGCATCGATCATAAGAACGTCATCCTCGTCGACGACGTCCTCTACTCCGGTCGCACCATCCGCTCAGCACTCGAGGCCCTCGCCGATATCGGCAGGCCGCGCACCGTTCAATTGGCCGTGCTGGTCGATCGCGGCCACCGCGAGGTGCCGATTCGCGCCGACTTCGTGGGCAAGAACGTTCCCACCTCGCGCTCCGAACGAGTGTGGGTCGCCCTGTCCGAAATCGACGGCACCGACGGCGTTCGGATCGAGGAGGCCTGATCGTGAAGCATCTTCTGTCAACTGAGGACATGAGCCGCGAGGACGCCCTGCTGCTCCTCGACACCGCAGAGTCCATGGCCGCCACACAGGCGCGCACCATCAAGAAGCTGCCGGTTCTGCGGGGTCGAACCGTCGCCACCGTCTTCTTCGAGGATTCGACCCGCACGCGTCTTTCGTTCGAGACCGCGGCGAAGCGGCTATCCACCGATGTCATCTCCTTCGCGGCGAAGGGCTCCTCCCTGTCCAAGGGGGAGTCGCTCAAGGACACGGCCCAGACAATCCTGGCGATGGGAGCCGAGGCGCTTATCGTGCGCCACTCCGCCTCTGGAGCGCCGGCACGCCTGGCCAGCACCGACTGGGTGGACGTCCCGATCCTCAACGCGGGAGACGGCACTCACCAGCATCCCACCCAGGCGCTCCTCGACGCGTTCACGATGCGTCGCCATTTTCACACGGGCACCGACGCGGCCGCCCCAGCGGGCTCTGACCTGAAGGGGCGCCATGTCGTGATCGTGGGCGACATCCTCCATTCACGTGTGGCCCGATCCAATGTGCAGCTGCTGGGCACGTTGGGAGCCAAGGTGACACTCGTGGGCCCTCCCACATTGCTTCCCGTGGGAATGGATGGCTGGAACTGCGACGTGGCTTACAACTTGGACGAGGTCATCGCGACCAGGCCGGATGCCCTTATGATGCTGCGGGTGCAGCGCGAACGGATGAGCCACGCGGGTGGAGGATTCTTCCCGTCGCCCCTCGAGTACCATCGGGCCTTCGGCCTGAATTCCGAGCGCATGGCGGCATTGGGCTCACAGGCCCTGATTCTGCATCCGGGGCCGATGAACAGGGGATTGGAAATCTCGGCGGAGGCGGCCGATTCCGCCCAATCAGTCATTGTTGAGCAGGTCGCCAACGGGGTCTCGGTCCGCATGGCCGCCCTCTACCTTCTGTTGGCGCACGGCGAGGAGATTGCATCATGAGCGAATACGTCATTCGAGGAGCGAGCCTCCTCGGGGAGAATGTAGTGGACATCCAGGTCTCGGGCGGTATCGTCACAGCCGTGGGAACGGACCTCGAGGCGGCCGGCGCCGTCGAGATCGATGCCTCGGGCCTCATCGCCCTTCCTGGTCTCGTGGACCCGCACACCCATCTGCGCGAGCCAGGACGCGAGAATGCCGAGACGGTCCTCACCGGCTCGCAGTCTGCCGCTGCCGGCGGCTACACCTGCGTCAACGCAATGGCCAACACGTCGCCGGTCCAAGATAACGCCGGGGTGGTGGAACAGGTGCTGCGCCTGGGCCAGGAGGCCGGCTACGTGGATGTCGCGCCCGTGGGCGCCGTCTCGCAGAACCTCGCCGGTCAGCATCTGGCGGAGCTGGGCGCCATGGCAGAGTCTGCCGCCAAGGTCCGTTACTTCTCCGACGACGGTCTCTGCGTGGCCGATCCGGTTCTCATGCGCCGCGCCCTGGAGTACGTCAAATCGTTCGACGGCGTCATTGCTCAGCACGCGCAGGATCCCCGGCTGACCGAGGGGGCTCAAATGCACGAGGGCGACATCTCCGCCGAACTCGGCCTTGCGGGATGGCCCGCCGTGGCCGAGGAGGCGATCGTCGCACGCGACTGCCTGCTCGCCCAGCATGTGGGCTCGCGGGTGCATATCCTGCACCTGTCGACCCGCGGCTCCGTGGATCTGGTGCGCTGGGCGAAGCAGAACGGCATGCCGGTGACCGCCGAGGCGACGCCGCACCACCTCAGCCTGGACCACTCCGAGGCCCGCTCCTACGACCCGCGTTTCAAGGTCAATCCACCGCTGCGCACCCGCGACGACATCGAAGCGCTGCGCGAGGGAGTCGCGGATGGAACGATCGACGTCATCGGCACCGACCACGCCCCCCATCCCACAGAGGACAAGGACTGCGAGTGGAACGCGGGAGCGAACGGCATGATCGGCCTTGAGACCGCCCTGTCCATCGTGCAGGAGTCCCTGGTCGACAACGGGCTGGCCACGTGGTCCGATGTGGCCTGCCTCATGAGTTACGAACCTGCCAGGCTGTGCCAGAACGAGGGCCAAGGGCGCCCGATCGAAGCGGGCGAACCCGCGAACATCTGCCTTTACGATCCCAACACCAGCCGTACCATTCACGGGAGGGACCAGCACTCGAAGTCCCGTAACACCCCGTGGGAGGGTCGGGAAATCACCGGACGCGTTCTCTACACCTTCTTCAAGGGCGTACCGACCCTGTGGAACGGCGAGCTGCGCAGTCCGGAGCACATCTCGACCGATCGCTCCTCGATCTCGGTCGAAGGAACAGGAGACGCTCAGTGACATCATTCTTTGACCGCGACCCCGCCGTGATCGTCCTCGAGGACGGCACCGCATTCAGAGGGTTCGCATACGGAAGCCGCGGTCGTTCGCTGGGGGAGATCGTCTTCTCGACGGGAATGACGGGATACCAGGAGACCTTCACGGATCCCTCGTATCACCGCCAGATCATCGTGATGACGGCCCCGCACATCGGCAATACGGGCGTGAACCAGGAGGATCCGGAATCCGACCGCATCTGGGCTTCGGGCATCGTCGTGCGTGATCCCGCCCGCCGCGCCTCCAACTGGCGCGCGACAGGCGAACTCGAGGACGCGCTTGCAGAACAGGGAATCGTGGGCATCTCCGACGTCGACACCCGCGCGCTCACCCGTCATCTGCGCGAACGTGGCGTGATGCGTGCGGGCATCTTCTCCGGTGCCGCGCTTCCAGCCGGAGCGGCGGAAAAGAACCCGACCGCCTTGCAGGTGCTGGTGGACATCGTCGCGGCCGAGCCCGCCATGGCGGGCTCGAACCTGGCCAGCGAGGTCACCACTCCGGAGAGCTACGTCGTCGAGCCGGAGGGCGAAGCCAGGGTCACGGTCGTCGCCGTCGATCTGGGAATCAAGGCACGCACCCCGCAGCAGCTTGCCGCACGCGGGGCCCGCGTCGTCGTCGTCCCACAGAACGTGACCTTCGCGCAGATAGAGGAGATTGCGCCCGACGGCGTCTTCTTCTCCAACGGCCCGGGAGACCCCGAGGCCGCGACCGAGGAGGTCAGCCTGCTGCGCTCGGTGCTCGACGCCGGCTACCCGTTCTTCGGTATCTGCTTCGGGAACCAGATCTTCGGCCGGGCCCTCGGCTACGGGACCTACAAGCTGGACTACGGCCACCGCGGCGTCAACCAGCCGGTTCTGGACCGCTCCACGGGAAAGGTGGAGATCACCGCCCACAATCACGGGTTCGCAGTGGACGCGCCGGTCAACGAACCGTCGCTCGCTCCGTTCGAGAATGGCAGGTACGGCCACGTCGAGGTCTCGCACATCGGTCTGAACGACGACGTCGTTGAGGGCCTGCGCTGCCTGGACATCCCGGCCTTCTCGGTGCAGTACCACCCTGAGGCGGCCGCTGGCCCCCACGATGCCAGCTATCTATTCGATCGCTTTATCGACCTGATGGTCGCACGGAAGGACGCACGCTGATGCCACGTCGCGATGATATTCACTCGGTTCTCGTCATCGGCTCCGGCCCCATCGTCATCGGCCAGGCGTGCGAGTTCGACTACTCAGGCACCCAGGCATGCAAGATCCTCAAGGAGGAAGGCCTCCGGGTCATCCTGGTCAACTCCAATCCTGCGACGATCATGACCGATCCCGAGATGGCCGATGCCACCTACGTCGAACCGATCACCCCCGAGGTGGTCGAGCAGGTGATCGCCAAGGAGCGCCCGGACGCGCTGCTGCCGACCCTCGGCGGCCAGACCGCTCTCAACACCGCCATGGCCCTGGTGGATAACGGCGTGTTGGACGAGTACGGCGTCGAGCTCATCGGTGCCCGCGCCGAGGCCATCACCAAGGGGGAGGATCGCGACGAGTTCAAGAAGGTCGTCGACATCTGCGGAGCGGAGTCAGCGCGCTCCTTCATCTGCCACTCGATGGACGATTGCCACGCCGCCGCCGCAGAGCTCGGCTATCCGCTGGTTGTGCGCCCGTCCTTCACGATGGGCGGGCTGGGATCCGGACTCGCGTACACGCCGGAGGATCTCGAGCGCATCGCGGGCCAGGGGCTTCACTACTCGGCCACCACCGAGGTGCTCCTCGAGGAGTCCATCCTCGGCTGGAAGGAATACGAACTGGAGATCATGCGCGACCAGGCGGACAACGTCGTCGTCGTATGCTCCATCGAGAACGTCGATCCCGTGGGCGTGCACACCGGTGACTCGATCACTGTGGCACCGGCCCTGACCTTGACCGACCGCGAGTTCCAGAAGCTGCGCGACATCGGCATCGCGATCATCCGCGAGGTGGGTGTGGATACCGGCGGTTGCAACATCCAGTTCGCCGTGGACCCCGCGACGGGCCGCATCATCGTCATCGAGATGAACCCCCGCGTGTCGCGTTCGTCCGCTCTTGCCTCGAAGGCCACCGGATTCCCGATCGCCAAGCTGGCGGCCCGCCTCGCCCTGGGATACACCCTGGACGAGATTCCCAATGACATCACGAGATCCACCCCGGCCTCCTTCGAGCCGACGCTCGACTACGTCGTGGTCAAGGTGCCGCGCTTCGCGTTCGAGAAATTCCCATCGGCCGATCCCGTTCTGACCACCACCATGAAGTCGGTGGGAGAGGCGATGGCCCTGGGCCGTAATTTCGCCGAGGCGCTGCAGAAGGCCATGCGTTCGATCGATAAGAACGGCGCAGTCTTCCACTGGAACGGAGAGGCCCCCTCCGGTCAGGAACTCAAGGACCTCGTGGCGGGAGCGGCGGTTCCCACCGAGGGGCGGCTCGTCGACGTCCAACAGGCGCTGCGCGGGGGAGCGAGCGCCCAGGAGCTCTTCGAATCCACGAAGATCGACCCCTGGTTCCTCGACCAGATCTGCCTCATCAACGAGGTGGCCGAGGAACTGGCGGCGAGCGAGACGCTCAATCCAGAGGTCATGCGGCTGGTCAAGCGCCACGGATTCTCCGATGCCCAGATCGCTCAGATCCGCGGCATCAGCGAGGAATCGGTGCGGCAGATCCGCTGGGCATACGGCGTCCACCCCGTCTTCAAGACGGTCGACACCTGCGCCGCCGAGTTCGCCGCCGACACCCCCTACCATTACTCCTCCTATGACGAGGAGAGCGAGGTCGCCGCCCGCGAACGTCCGGCTATCATCATTCTCGGTTCCGGACCCAACCGGATCGGCCAAGGCATCGAGTTCGACTACTCCTGCGTGCACGCCAGCCTCACGCTGGCGCAGGAGTACGAGACCATCATGGTCAACTGCAATCCGGAGACTGTCTCCACGGACTACGACATCTCCAACCGCCTTTACTTCGAGCCACTGACGTTGGAGGACGTGCTCGAGGTGTATGAAGCGGAGAAGGCAGCCGGCCCCGTGGCCGGCGTCATCGTCCAGCTGGGCGGCCAGACCCCGCTGTCGCTGGCCAACGCACTGGAGGAGGCGGGGGTGCCGATCGTGGGCACGCCGCCGGCCGCCATCGACGCGGCCGAGGATCGCTCTCTGTTCGGAGGCGTTCTGGCCAATGCCGGGCTGGACGCTCCGGCCTACGGAACGGCGACGACGGATCGGCAGACCATCGAGATCGCCAATCGCATCGGATATCCGGTTCTGGTGCGCCCGTCCTACGTGCTGGGTGGGCGCGGTATGGAGATCGTCTACTCGGAGGCTCAGCTGCGCGAATATCTTTCGCGGCGCGAGACGAGCAGAACGGACGCCTCGCGCCGTAATGCTCCGCTGCTGGTGGACCGCTTCCTGGACGCCGCCATCGAGATCGACGTGGACGCCCTCTACGACGGCGAGGAACTCTTTCTCGGCGGAATCATGGAGCACATCGAGGAGTGCGGGATTCACTCGGGCGATTCCGCCTGCGTGCTGCCGCCTCTCACCCTTTCGCAGAGCGTCATGGAACGTATTCGCAAGGCGACCGCGGCCATCGCCGAGGGGGTGGGCGTGCGGGGCCTGCTGAACATCCAGTTCGGTCTCATGAACGACATCCTCTACGTGATCGAGGCCAACCCGCGCGCTTCGCGGACGGTTCCCTTCGTCTCCAAGGCCACGGGCGTCCATCTGGCACGGGCGGCGGCCTGGGTCATGGCGGGCCGCTCGATCGCGCAGCTGCGTGAAGCCGAGTTGCTTCCGGAGCATGACGCCACGGTGCTCGACCTCAAGTCCGCGGTGGCGGTCAAGGAGGTGGTGCTGCCCTTCAAGCGCTTCCAGACCCGCGACGGCCGCGTCGTGGACACCATCCTGGGACCGGAGATGCGCTCGACGGGCGAGGTCATGGGCTTCGCACAGACCTTCCCCATCGCCTTCGCGAAGTCGCAGGATGCGGCCTACGGTGGGATGCCCGCGGAGGGCACGGTGTTCGTCTCGATCGCCGATGTGGACAAGAGCGCCGCGATCTACCCGCTGCTGCAGCTGGTGGAACTCGGCTTCACCGTCTTCGCGACCAGCGGCACCGCATCGGTGCTCACACGCTTTGGAATCCCGACGACGACGGTGCGCAAGGAGTCCGAGGGAATAGGGCCGAACGGCGAACCGACCGTCGTCGACCTCATCAACGCCGGTGCCATCGACATGGTGGTCAACACTCCCGGGACGAGGGAATCGCGCAAGGATGGATATGCCATCCGGGCGGCCACGACCGCGGCTGACAAGCCGATCATCACAACGGTGCAGGAGTTCGCCGCGGCGGTGCAGGGCATCGCCGCCTCCCGAAAGGCCGAGTTCGAGGTGAGGAGCCTGCAAGAACACGATGCCGAACGCGACGCGCGCTTCGCGGCGAGGAGTCACGTGTGATGAACTTCGGAATGCAACTGGCACGGCGTATGGAGAGCCTGGGCGCCGTGTGCACGGGAATCGATCCGCATTCCGGGCTGCTCGATGCCTGGGGGCTGGAGGACTCCGCGGCCGGAGTGCGCGAGTTCGGCCTACGGACGGTGGACGCGCTGTGGGAGCACACGGCCGCGTTCAAGCCGCAATCGGCGTTCTTCGAAAGGCACGCCTCCAAGGGCATCGCCGCGCTCGAGGAGGTGCTGGAACACTGTCGTCAGGCGGAGGTGCCGGTGATCCTCGACGTCAAGCGCGGCGATATCGGCTCCACCATGGACGGGTACGCGGATGCCTACCTCTCGGGTCCGCTGCGTTCAGATGCCATTACGGTCTCGCCGTACCTGGGTCCGGGGTCCCTGGAGAAGACCGCCCGGCGAGCCGGGGCCGGAGGCCAAGGGCTCTTCGTCCTCGCGCTGACCTCCAATCCGGAGGGGGCCACCGTACAGCACGCCGGCGGGCAGGGGCACTCCGTCGCCAATACCGTCGTCGCCTCGGTGCAGTCTTGGAACGGCGAGATCGCACCGGACGAGGTCGGGCCCTTCGGTTTGGTCGTCGGCGCGACGATCGGGGAGGCCGCCAAGAACCTCGACATCGATTTCGAGAGCTTCTCGGGTATCCTCCTCGCTCCCGGGGTCGGAGCTCAGGGTGCCGGTGCCGCGGAGCTCCGCGGGGTGTTCGGGTCCGCGCTACCGCGCGTTCTAGCCTCCGCCTCGCGTTCGATTCTGGGCGGTGGGCCGCACGCCGACGGTCTGCGAGACGGCTTCATGCGAACGCGCGATGCGGTCGTGGCAGCCCTCTGACCATATGGGCGACCGATTGAAGGCCTCTGAGGAATGCATTCCTCAGAGGCCTTTCTCGTAGTCCTCAGAGGTGCACAGCATACCTTCAGGGTATTTCCCACTATTTGGAGCAATTCGAGTGATGGATATTACCGTGTGAGATACATTCAGAATTTTGTAACAAGTCTGTGAACTGCGAAAACATGGGGTTCAGGCTGTTGGGTGGATAACGACCTGATAAAAGTTGAGAATTTACCATACATTGTGGGCTATAACAGTTGGTAGACGCAGGGCGACCTGCAGAAATACAACAAAAGGAGTTCGACATGGCACTGCCCAACCTGACCCCAGAGCAGCGGGCTGCGGCCCTTGAGAAGGCATCCGCGGCGCGTCAGCGACGCGCCGAGTTGAAGCGAGAGCTGAAGGACGGCAAGGTCAAGCTGTCCGAGGTCGTTGCCATGGCCAAGGATGATGAGGTTGTCGGCAAGCTGCGGGTGAGCGCGCTGCTGAGCTCGCTTCCGGGTATCGGCACGGCCAAGTCGAAGCAGATCATGGAAGATGTCGGCATTTCGGAATCCCGCCGCGTCGCGGGACTCGGCCCCCATCAGCGTGAGGCCCTCGTTCGTCAATTCGGCTGATTCTCACAGTCTTTCGATTACCGCGTTTCGCGGGTTCATGGCACCATGTTGTCATGGTCGTTGGCGCGTCGCGGGGTACAGTTCCAGTCTTTGTCATTGCCGGTCCGTCCGGCGTGGGCAAAGGGACTGTTCTCAAAGAATTTCTCTCCCGTGCCCCGCAGTGCTGGTTGTCGGTTTCGGCGACTACACGCGACCCTCGTCCCGGAGAGGTCGACGGCGTCCATTATCACTTCGTCTCCGACGCCGAGTTCGATGAGCTCGTCGCCACCGGTCAGATGCTCGAATGGGCTGTGGTCCACGGCAAACACCGTTACGGCACACCTCGCCAGCCGGTGGAGGAGGCGGTCCGCGACGGCAGGATCGCCATCCTCGAGGTGGATCTCGCCGGAGCCCGCCAGATTCGAGAGTCGCTTCCTGCGGCGCGCCAGATTTTCATCGCCCCTCCCTCGTGGGAGGAACTGGAGCATCGTCTGCGCGGACGTGGGACCGAATCCACGGAACAGATCGAGCGTCGGTTGGAGACGGCGCGGATCGAGATGGATGCCCAGAACGAGTTCGATGATGTGGTGAGCAACGATTCCGTGTCCCGTGCCACGGATGACCTACTCCACATCATTGGCGTGGACCAGTAGAATATAGGCTTGCACGCCGACTGAAGAGGTAACACATGTTTGGAACTGTTCCGGAACCCGAGGGCATCACGAACCCGCCGATCGACGATCTGTTGGGCAAGGTCGATTCGAAGTACGCCCTTGCTGTTTACGGGGCGCAGCGCGCACGTCAGATCAATTCCTATCGCCAGGAACTGACTCGCGCTGACGGCAACATCACGCACTTCGGTCCGCTGGTCGATGCCGGCCCCGAGGACAAGCCTCTTTCGGTGGCTCTTCGGGAGATCGCAGACGGCAAGATCGAGTGGGGAACCGAGTCCGAGTGACCGGGCCACGGGCCTCCCATACGGGAGGCC
Source organism: Actinomycetaceae bacterium L2_0104 (assembly GCA_047501485.1). Classification (GTDB taxonomy): domain Bacteria; phylum Actinomycetota; class Actinomycetes; order Actinomycetales; family Actinomycetaceae; genus Ancrocorticia. The sequence continues at coordinate 1,147,021 of JAZDRN010000001.1, forward strand.
CTCATCGTGTCGTGGTGGGTGTCACGGGCGGCATAGCAGCCTATAAGGCTTGCATTCTCGTCCGCCTTTTGATGAAAGCCGGGCTCGACGTGACGGTGATTCCGACGCGTGCCGCGTTGGAGATGGTGGGTCGAACCACATGGGAGGCCCTGACGGGCAAGCCCGTCCACACCGACGTGATGGACGATGCCAGCGGCGTCGCACACGTGCGGATCGGCCAGGAGGCGGACCTCGTCGTCGTCGCACCTGCCACCGCGAACACGATCGCGAAAATACGTGCTGGTGCGGCGGACAACCTATTGACCTCCACTGTGCTCGTGGCAACATGCCCCGTCATCCTCGCTCCTGCCATGCACACCGAGATGTGGTTCAATGCCGCGACAAGGGACAACGTGTCCGTACTGCGGGGCAGGGGACTCGAGGTCCTCGAACCTGCTGTGGGCCGTCTCACCGGCCCCGACTCCGGTCCGGGACGAATGCCGGAACCCGAGACTCTCGCTGCCGTCGTCCTCGCCCGTCTTGGTATCGGAAGCGGTCCCGAAGCTGAGGTATCGGCAGCGGATCCGGCTGGAATCGGCGAGCCTGCGGAGGCCGAGGAGAACGAGGACCAGGCCGTGGTGGCCAGGGATCTCGTAGGCCGCCAGGTCCTCATCAGCGCGGGCGGGACCCACGAGGCGATCGATCCGGTCAGGTACATCGGCAACAACTCCTCTGGAGTCTTCGGGGTGGCCATCGCCGCCGAGGCCCTGCGCAGGGGCGCAAGAGTCACCTTGGTGGCCGCGAACGTGCACTCGTCCACGCTGAAGGCCGCCGAAGGGGCGCAGATCGTCCCGGTGGTCTCTGCTTCGCAGTTGTACGAGGCGATGGATCAGGCCGCCACGGAGGCCGATATCCTCATCATGGCCGCTGCGGTCGCGGATTTCCGCCCTGCGCACACCGCCACCGCGAAGCAGAAGAAGTCCGGGGAAAGCGAGCGAGTCCTCGAACTCGTGGAGAACCCCGACATCCTCAGCGATCTCGCCCATAATCGTCGCCGTGCGGCGCAGATCGTGGTGGGGTTCGCTGCCGAGACGGGCGACGAATCGGGATCCGTCGTCGAATACGGACGGCAGAAGGCCGCGCGCAAGGGCGCCGATCTCATGGTCATCAACGAAGTGGGCGTCGCCCGGGGCTTCGGGGATGTATCCACCTCAGTGACGTTGATCGATCATGCGGGGATGGTGCACGCCACCGGCACCGGATCGAAGAGCCATATGGCCCGAGTTCTTTTCGACACGATTTCCAGCTGGCGCTTCACACACTGAACGCTCCAGGCATTGAACAGGAGAACAATGACATATCGTCAACCCTTCACGTCTGAATCCGTCACGGAGGGCCATCCGGACAAGGTCTGCGACCGCATCTCGGATTCGATCCTCGATGCGCTGCTGGCGGAGGACCCGACCTCGCGCGTGGCTGTCGAGACGATGGTGACAACGGGATTGGTCCACGTGGCCGGCGAGGTCACCACGGAGTCATATGTGGAAATTCCCCGTCTGGTGCGCGACACGATCTGCGAGATCGGCTACACCTCCTCGCAGGTGGGGTTCGATGGCAATTCCTGCGGTGTGACGCTGTCCATCGGCCAGCAGTCGCCGGATATCGCGGGCGGTGTAGATCGTTCGCTGGAGCTGCGGGAGGGCGACGACGGCGTCGTCGATCGGTATGACAGTCAGGGCGCCGGGGATCAAGGCCTCATGTTCGGCTATGCGTGCAATGAGACGCGGTCCCTCATGCCTGCCCCCATCCAGCTGTCCCATCGCCTGGCCGAGCGGCTGACGCTCGTGCGCAAGAACGACGTGGTCCCGGGCTTGCGTCCCGACGGCAAGACGCAGGTGACGATCGGATACGAGAATGACCGTCCCGTGGCCCTGGACACCGTGGTGATCTCGACCCAGCACGATCTTGCCGTCGAGGGCTCGTGGTTGACCTCGGCGTTGCGTGAGCACGTTCTGGAGCCTGTGTTGGAGACCGAAGGCCTCGATCTCGACATCGAGGACATGAAGCTGTTCGTCAATCCCTCCGGAAAGTTCGTCATCGGTGGCCCGATGGGCGACGCCGGGCTGACCGGACGCAAGATCATCGTGGACACCTACGGTGGAATGGCGCGCCATGGCGGCGGAGCCTTCTCGGGCAAGGATCCCTCGAAGGTGGACCGTTCGGCAGCCTATGCCGCGCGCTGGGTTGCCAAGAATGTGGTTGCGGCAGGGCTCGCTGCCCGGTGTGAGATCCAGGTCGCCTATGCTATCGGGCGCGCCCGTCCGGTCTCGGTGAGGGTGGAGACCTTCGGTACCGAGAGCCAGCCGCGCGAAAGCATTCAGAATGCCGTCAACAAGGTGTTCGATCTGCGTCCGGCTGCGATCATCGAGCAGCTGGACCTGCTTCGTCCCATCTACAAGGACACCTCGGCCTACGGTCATTTCGGCCGGGAGTTGGAGACCTTCACGTGGGAGCGCATCGATCGCGTGGAGGAGTTGCTGCGCGCGTTGTGAGCGCTGATCCTGGGGCCTGAACATCGATTCGGGTGGATATCGAAGAAAGTGGCCGCGCCGTAATGGTGCGGCCACTTTCTTCGCATTCGCCTCGCCGGTCCCTCTCGGGTATCCAAGACGATCCGAACGTGTTATTGTATTAAGTGAGTAATACAGTTGGAGGTCTGGATGAACATCGATGAATCACGGCCGATATGGCTCCAGCTGGTTGAGGAGTTCCAGCGGCGGATCGCCGTGGGCGAATGGGCAGCCGGAACGAAGATTCCGAGCGTGCGCGAGCTGGCCATGGATATAGGGGTCAACCCCAACACGGTCCAGCGCGCGTTCTCGGAGACCGATCGCCTCGGTCTCACGGTGCCCATGCGTACCGCTGGGCGATACGTCACTGACGATTCAGACGTCATAGGCGGGGCCCGCTCCGAGATGGCCGAGGCGACGATCGACGGATTCATTGACGTCGTCGTCGGTATCGGAATGGACCTCGACGAAACGATTGCCGCTCTGGCCGATCGCTGGCCGGAGGCGTCATCGATCATCACAGCCGAACAGAAGGACGAACGATGAATGCAATAGATGTCCGTCATCTTACGAAGAAATACCGGGGGAGGCCCGCACTCGACGACCTGAGCCTCAGCCTCGCCGGCGGGCAGATCGTAGGTCTCATGGGAGACAACGGCTCCGGTAAGACAACCCTTCTCAAGATTCTCGCGGGGGTCCTTGCGGATTGGACGGGTGAAGTAGCGGTTGCAGGACACGTGCCCGGACCGGAATCCAAAGCGGTTGTCTCCTTCCTTCCAGACGTCTCGTTCTTGAACGACGGCGACACCTGCGAACGGGCGATCGAACAGTATCGACGTTTCTTCACGGACTTCGATGCCCGGAAGGCGCGAAACATGATCGACTTCTTCAATCTGCCGAAGGATCGAACCCTCAAGGAGATGTCCAAGGGGATGCGGGAGAAGGCACAGATCGCTCTGGCGATGTCGCGCAACGCGCGCATCTACCTGCTCGATGAGCCGATCTCGGGTGTCGACCCAGCCTCACGTTCCGTGATCCTCAACGGAATCCTCGAAAACCTCGCTCCGGATTCGCTACTGATGATCTCCACTCATCTCATACACGACGTCGAACCGATCGTGGACTCTGTGGTGTTCCTACGTGACGGGCACGTCCTGTTGCACGGGGAGGCTGATGAGCTGCGCGCGCAGTACAGATGCGGCCTCGACGCGATCTTCAGGAAGGTGTACTCGTCATGATGAGCAGACTCATGCAGCAAGAATTTCTCACCACTCGCAAGCCCCTCCTGGCGATCGTCGGTTGGATCTTCCTCATCGGAGTGCTGGGACTGGTCCCGGTGGCTATCCCGATCCCTTATGCGAACCAACTCGGACAATTCATCGCCTTGGCGTGCTTCGCGCTGTTGGTACCGATTCTGCTGGTCTACCTTGCGTTCAACTATTGGCAGACGATGTATGGCCGGCGCGGCTACTTCACGATGACGCTGCCTGTTCGTGGAAGGGTCATCTATTGGGCGAAGGTCTGCTATGCCCTGGTGATCGCGGTTGTGGGACTCGCCGCCAGCCTGCTCGGCTTCGTCATGGGCACGGTCGCCGTGGATCTCGGTAACCGCAGGAGCGTGGGTACGTCGTTGGGAGAGGTGTGGGGCTCTATCACCTCCCTGTATGGAGCCGCAGTGTGGGCCTTGATTCTCATCGTGCTGGTGCAAGGGTTGTTCTTCATAATGGCCGTACCCGCCATGTTCTCGATCGCGGCGCAGGCCCGCTTCAACCATCTGGGTGTCGCGGCTCCCGTCATCGGCGGCGTCCTGTTGTACCTGACGTACCAGGTCACGTCGCTGGCCGCGATGATGTTCGTGCCCTTCGGGCTCGTCATCGAGGGGCCGGACGCCGGTTCGCTTGTGGCTGAGGGGATGTGGGCGGAGATCATGGATATCGTGAGGAATCCGCAGGCGGATCCGGGGGCGATGCCAGAGATACTCGGTCTGGGGATGCTCCTCAGTGCCGCCGCTCTCACCATCTGGATCGTGTGGTGGGGTGTGCGTTCGCTGGAGCGGAGAACATCGTTGCGGTGAGGCGCCCAGGTGGTGACCGTGCGGTGGGCAGAAGGTGGAAAGGCCTTCCGCCCGCCGTTTCGCCAGGGGATGCGAAGCGCGGCCTGTCAAGGCGACGCAACGGAGAATCTGTCGGAGTGGCATGATGGAATAGGGACATGGAAACGGGAGACGTACTACCGGGCTTGGGGGAGCTGCCGCAGCTGGGAGAGCAGCGGTCTCTTCTTGATGCCGTGAGCTCATCGCAAGAGGTCGTCGGTGAAGTCACGGATCCAGTCGCCCACGTGCACGTCGAAATGCCGCAGCCGCACATGGACCGGGTATTCGATTACCTGATTCCCGCGAAATTCGATGAGAAGGCCGTTGTGGGGGCCCGCGTCACGGTGGACGTCGGCCAGCGGCAGGTACCCGGTTTCATCGTCGGTCGCAGCTCCAGAACCAATACGGGGGGAGCTTTGCGCCCGCTGCGCCGCGTGGTCTCCCCGCTGCCGGTCCTCACGGAGGAGATCTATGAGCTGAGCAAGAAGATCGCGGCCCGCCAGGCCGCGGCCGTCTCCGATGTACTGCGTCTGGCCGTTCCGCAACGGCACGCGCGTGCCGAGGCCGAGTTTCTCGGCACCGATTTTCTAGGCAACACCCCATGTCCTGCGCCCGAGCCCGGTCTGTGGTCCGCCTATCGCGGAGGCCCGGCTTTCATCACCCGCCTACGGGAGGGCAAGAATCCGCGGGCGGTGTGCGCGGCGCTGCCCGGGCGGGGCGGGAGCATCAGGCTTCTGGCGATCGCGGCCGAAGCGACGGTGTCCGCGGGACGGTCCGTGCTGATGGTTGCTCCCACCTCGCGAGATGCCACGCGGCTCGCGGAACGGCTGCGGGAGCTCACCGGCCAGCCCGTGGCGCTCATGCTCTCGGAGGATCAGAACTCCCAGCGCTACCGCGCGTTTCTCGAAGTTCTCTACGGCCAGAAGCCGATCGTCGTCGGCACGCGGGCGGCGCTCTGGGCCCCGGTGAGGAAACTGGGGCTGTGCGTTGTGGTGGATGACGCAGCCGAGACGTTGCGAGAGGTTCGTTCTCCCTACTGCACGGCCCGCGATGTCCTGGCCGTTCGGGCCGAGATGAGCGATGCCGCCATGCTCGTCTATTCGCCCTACGTGAGCGAGGAATCGGCGGCTCTGGTCGCCTCCGGGTTTGCGGCCCTGCTGGAGGGCACGGAATCCGCCGTCAGGTCCGAGGTCGCCAGGGTCAGTGTCCCCGAGCAGTGGGAACACGAACACGCCGAATGGTCTCGTGTCCCGGAGTCGGCGTTCAATCTTGTGCGGCAGGCTCTGGGGTCCGGCCCGATCCTCGTTCTTGTCCCGCGCTCCGGCTATCTTCCTCTGATCGCATGCGCCAGGTGCCAGTCCATCGCCTCCTGCGCGCTGTGCGGTGGAACGCTGGCGCTCGACCCCGCATCACAGAGGCCCCGGTGCGAACGTTGCGGTGATAGAACAGTGGATTGGCAGTGCGCTGAATGCGGCGGTGCGAAGCTACGGGCGGTCCGGATAGGATCCCACCGCACAGCCGAGGAATTCGGCAAAGCTTTCCCGGGTACCGGGGTGCTGCTCTCGGGAGCGCAGTCCTCGGATGGAATCATCGCCTCCGTGAGCGCGAAACCCCGCATCGTCGTGGCAACGCCCGGAGCGGAGCCGGTCGCCGAAGGCGGCTACGCCGCGGCGCTCGTGCTGGATTCACGCTTTCTCAAGGGGCAGGGCTTGGGGTCCGAAACGCAGTTCGTCCGGCGTGCCGCCAGAGTCGTTGTGAGGGTGCGCCCAGCGAGGGCCGGTGGCCACGTGATGTTCGTCGGCGGTGCCGATCAGGAGATCGTGGCGGCGCTTAATGCGTGGAATCTCGGAAGATTGTCGCGCACACTGCTCAAGGAACGCGTGGAGTTGCGGCTTCCACCTGCCAGTCGCTGGCTGGGTGTCACGGGTGCCAAGCGCGATGTTCGCACGTTCGTGGCGCTGCTGCGGACGGCACTGACGGCGAGATATCTCGATCCCGCAGATACGCTTCCGGCCGCCGCAGTGGAGGAAGCGTTGGACGCCGCGCAGATTCCTTTGGACTCCTTGCTGGTGGGAGGTGTGCACGAATTGGTGCCGGGGGTGGCCTTGCTGGGGCCGGCGCCGGCCCCTCGTGAACAAGAGCTCACAATCTATCTGCGCACCGATGTGAAAAGAGCCGTGGATCTCACCACGATGGCACGCTCGGCCTATCGCGAGTATTGCGCGAAGAACATGGGTCAGCCACTCAAACTCGAAGTCGACCCGGCCATGTAGGACGCGGCCTTGCGGGCAGATAGACCGCCAGGAGCGGCAGGCGCCGCCTCCGTGGCGAATTGCCGCCTCATCGCACCGTGCCATTAGACTGGCCTGGTGCGAATCCTCTTTGCTGGAACCCCAGAAACCGCCGTGCCCTCGCTACGCCGTCTCATCGCGGACGGTCACGAAGTGGCCGCAGTCCTCACCCGCGCACCCGCGCGCGCGGGCCGCAAACACAGGCTCGTCCAATCGGCGGTGCATACGGCTGCCGATGAACTCGGTATTCCGGTGCTCACCCCTGCAACGCTGCGGGACGAGGGTATCCAGCACCAGATCGAAGAGCTGGCGCCCGAGGCTGTCGCCGTCGTCGCCTATGGATTGCTTGTACCGCAGGCGCTGCTCGGGGTCCCCGCACACGGGTGGATCAACCTGCACTTCTCGGTCCTTCCCTCCTGGCGTGGTGCGGCTCCGGTACAGTATGCGATCTGGCATGGAGACGATGTCACCGGCGCCTCGACCTTCAGGCTTGAGAAGGGGCTCGATACGGGCCCTGTACTGGGAGTGGTCACCGAACCCATCCTGCCGCGGGACACGTCAGGCGAACTCCTGGATCGGCTCGCCGCTTCGGGATCCGAGCTGCTGTCGCGCACCTTCGAACTGCTGGAAGACGGCAGTGCGGTGGCGCAGCCCCAGCAGGGCGAGCCCACGTTCGCGCCCACCATCAAGACTTCCGAGACGCGAGTGGACTGGACGCGTCCGGCTGTGGCCGTCGACCGGCAGATTCGCGCCCATACGCCCGCACCGGGGGCGTGGACGGTTCTCAACGGGAGCCGCGTCAAGCTCGGGCCGGTCACACCGGCCCCCGACCAAGCAGCACTGGCACCCGGCGAGATAAAGGACGGGCTAGTGGGAACGGGAAGCCATCCGATACGGCTCGGCTGGGTGGCCCCGGCGGGGAAGAAGGCCATGGACGCGCAGGATTGGCTACGCGGGGCCCGGCTCGCGGACGGAACACGTTTTGATGCTGAGGGAGAAGAATGATGGCACAGCGCAGCGGAGGATGGCATCCCGGAAGGCAAGCGAGCGATCCGGCCCGCCTTGTCGCCTACGATGTCCTGCGTGCGGTCGATGTCGACGGCGCCTATGCGAACCTCGCACTACCCCAAGCGATACGGCGCGCTCGCCTGAGCGGTCAGGATGCGGCGTATGCGACGAACCTCTGCTACGGCACATTGCGGCTGCGAGGCCGTTGGGACGCGATCATCGCGCGCTGCACGCAGGGTAGGAGCATCGAGGATATCGATCCGGAGATCCTCGATATCCTCCGGCTCGGTACCCACCAGCTGCTGGAGTTCCAGACCCCGCCTCATGCGGCCATCTTCGAGATGGTGACTCTCACCCGCAATGAGCTGAGCCAGAACAGGGGAGGATTCGTCAACGCCATCCTGCGCCGGGTAAGTGAGCGCGCGGACGAATGGGAGCGCATCCTGCGTTCGAATGCGGCCTCGGACAGCAGCTTCTACGCGACCTGGTATTCGCACCCTCGATGGGTTGTGGAAGAGCTGGAGAAGTCCCTTGTCGCGAACGGGCGTTCCGCTCAGGACCTGCCGGCCGTCTTGGAGGCGGACAACGAACCTGCGAAGGTGGCACTGGTACCGCGCGATCTCACGAAGCGTCAGTTGCGCCGCGGGATCATCGCGGAGGGATTGGAGAGCGCGCCGGGCTACCTGATGCCCCAGGCCTTGCTGCTGGAGTCGGGCGATCCCCAGCGCCTCTGGGCCATCCAGAGGGGGGAGGCCGGAGTACAGGATGAGGGCAGCCAGCTCATCGCCGCGCTTCTGGCTGCGGCGCCGATCACAGGACCCGACGAACTGTGGCTGGATCTGTGCTCGGGACCGGGTGGAAAGACCGCTACACTGGCCGCGCTCGGCGCCGAAAGGGGCGTGAGCATTCACGCCAACGAACCTCTGGAGCACCGCCTGGACCTTGTGGCCAATGCCGTCGAGCCCTGGGCTCAGAGCGTCGCGCTGCGACTGGGCGACGGACGCGATATCGCCCAGGAAGAAGCCGCGACCTATGACCGGGTTCTGGTCGATGCGCCGTGTACAGGGCTTGGGGCACTTCGTCGTCGGCCCGAAGCGCGCTGGCGCAAGAGTCCTGAGGATGTCGAGGATCTCAGGGTGCTGCAGCTCGAACTGCTGCAGGCGGGCTTTGAGGCGCTACGCCCCGGTGGCGCGCTCGTATATTCCACCTGTTCGCCTGTCATTGCCGAGACCCGAGGGGTGGTCGAATCCTTCCTGGAGAGCAATCCGAACGCCAGCCTGAGGGACGCCGGACCGATTGCCAGCGGTGTTGCCGTTCGCGAGGTGGGCAGCCATGAGGGCTATATCCAGTTGTGGCCCGATCTGGATCAGACGGATGCCATGTTCATCGCGCTCATCGCCAAGGAACGATAGATCGCCGCCGAATGATGGGGCGGGGTGCCCGGCGTGAGAACGCCGGGCATAGAATCCGTTCAGCGAGTCGCCCCGGCGCATGAGATTATCTCTGAAACGCGCGGGCAACGCGACCGCTCGCATAGGATGAGCTCATGACCGCACTTATTTCACCTTCCATTCTGAACTGCGATTTTGCTCATCTCGCCGACGAGCTGGACAAGATCGAGAGCGCCGACTATGCGCATATCGACATCATGGACAATCATTTCGTCCCCAATCTGGCTCTGGGCCTGCCCATCGCGGAGGCGGCCGTCAACGCCTCGAAGATTCCCTGCGACGCCCACCTGATGATTGAGAACCCGGACCGGTGGGCCCCGGTGTATGCCGAGATGGGTTTCGCCTCGGTCACCTTCCACGCGGAGGCGGCGCAGGCCCCGGTACGCCTGGCACGCGAGCTGCACGCGAAGGGTGTTCGCGCTAGCTTGGCACTGCGCCCGGGCACGTCGATCGAACCCTACGTCGATCTGCTGGCCGAGTTCGATCAGATCCTCGTCATGACCGTGGAACCCGGTTTCGGCGGTCAGAAGTTCCTGGATCTGACGCTGCCCAAGATCGCGCGCACCCGCCAGGCGATCGAAGACGCGGGTCTCGATGTCTGGATTCAGGTCGACGGCGGCATCACCCGTGAGACGATCGAGCGCGCCGCGCAGGCCGGTGCTAACAATTTCGTCGCGGGATCAGCCGTTTTCAAGGCCGAGGACGCCTACGCGGAGATCAACGAACTACGACGTATCGCCGAAGCCCACATGCACGCGTAGAGCGGCGCCGATTCTGGTCCGGGCGGTCTGGGGGGCGTATGCCTTTGCCCTGCTACCAGGGTCAGCGAGCCTGCGATGCGGTGGGAAATGGAATCGAAGCTCACAATCGAATGGGCATGTCACGGGATTAGAATAGGGTGGTCTGCTTCAAGCAGGCCACCCTGCATGCTCCCTGGCTATAGGTGGCGGGACCCTTGCAGGGAATCAACACCATGGAGCACCTCGTGCAATCCTCTCCGTTGAGCGCATTGGCGCAATACAAAATCCTGCCCCAGATATCAGGTGGGCTCTCAATGATCATGGCTGTGGCGGCTCGCGCGCCCTACGCCATGATCCCGCTGGGTACGATGACCGCGATAACCGCGTCAACCGGAAGTGTGGCCACCGGCGGCCTGGCAACGGCATTCACGTCGATCGCCGCCGCGATCGCTTCGCCGCTCATCGGGCGCTGGGCCGATCACATGGGCCAGCGTTTCGTTCTTTCCCTTCTGACTCCCATAAGCGCTATCTCACTCGGACTTCTGTTGATGGCGGCACTGCAAGGTTGGACGGGCCCGGTCCTGTGGCTCCTCTGTCTCGCTGTCGGGGCCACATCGCTTCCCATCGGCGCCTTCACCCGGGCGCGGTGGATCCATTTCACCCGAAATCCGAAGGAGCTCTCTGCGGCGCTGTCCTACGAATCCACCGTGGACGAACTGGTTTTCGTCCTGGGGCCGGCTTTTGTGGGCATTGCGGCCTCGATGGCGGCTCCGGCGGCGCCCCTTGGAGTGGCGATGGCCCTGGTCATCGTCGGGGGCCTTCCCTTCGCCATCACGGCTCCCACGGCCAGCGAGATCGACGACGCGGTCCTGGCGGAGGATTCCTCGGTGACGCGGCCTTCGATCCTTCGGGTGCTGTGGGCGGTGGTTCCGGCCATCGTCATCATGTTGAGCATCGGAACATTCTTCGGATCGGTGCAGGCGGCCACGACGGAGCGTGCCCTGGAACTCGGTTCGCCGGGACAAGCGGGCCTCGTCTACGCACTCATGGGACTTGGTTCGGCATTCATGGCTTTGATGGTCGTCGTGATTCCCGATTCTGTTCGCATCTCGACCCGCGTCCTTATCGGCGGAGCCGGAATGGCCGGGTTTATCCTGCTCGCGATGACGCAGGATTCTTTGACGACGACGGCGCTTGCTCTCTTGGTGACCGGTCTATTCGTCGGCCCCACCATGGTCACGGCGTTCACGATCACCGAACGGTTGTCTCCCGCCGGGGGCACCGCCGTGGCGATGACCTCGATGCAGTCCTCGATCACGATCGGCGTCTCGCTGGGCTCGGCCGTCGGCGGAGCGATCGCGGTCTCGGGTGCCACCGGGGCTTTCGCCATGGCCGCTGCGGCGGCGGGGGTGGTCCTGGTGACAGGCCTGATCATGTCCTTCATGCGGCCGGAACGAGAACCCGTCGCTGAAGCTGAGAAGGTCGGTATAGAGGTTGCCGTCTCCTAGCAGGGGCACGCCCGTGGGCCGCGTGTTCAGACGCCTCACAGCTCATTGGCCGACCTCCTCGTATGCGATGCGTTCGCGGGGAGGTCGTCCAATTTGGAGATTGCCCGATCAAGGCTATATGCTTCTGGAGGTTCGCACGGAAGTCGAGCGAGGACGCGACGTCACGCAAGCACCGTGAGGACCTGAGGTCAACTCCTCGTTGGCCCCGTAGCGCAGTTGGTTAGCGCGCCGCCCTGTCACGGCGGAGGTCGCGGGTTCAAGTCCCGTCGGGGTCGCAGTTCAACATCGGGATACCGGGTACGGTGGCCCGATGTTTCTGTATACGACCGTTCCCGTCATCTGAGCAAATGTGGTGTTTGCCATGCGGACAGCAATATTTGCCTTTACTCTTGTTTTATGGCGAAGAAGAATAAAGTGCCGAAGATGAACAAGGACCTCTACGAGGCCGAGCTCCAGCGTCTTCAGGCCGAGCTTGTGGAAATGCAGGAATGGGTGAAGTCAACGGGAGCTCGGGTTGTCGTCCTGTTCGAAGGCCGTGATGCGGCAGGGAAGGGCGGTGCGATCAAGCGCATCACCGAGTACCTGAACCCGCGCATTGCGCGCGTCGTCGCGCTTCCCGCGCCCACCGAACGGCAGACCACGCAGTGGTACTTCCAGCGATACGTCGAGCATCTTCCTGCGGCGGGGGAGATCCGTCTCTTCGACCGCTCGTGGTACAACCGGGCCGGCGTGGAGCGCGTCATGGGTTACTGCACCCCGGAGCAGCATCGTCAGTTCCTGCGCCAGGCTCCGATATTCGAGCGGATGCTCGCCGAAGACGGGATCATTCTTCTCAAGTATTGGTTCTCTGTCTCGGACAAGGAGCAGCTCAAGCGCTTCAAGTCCCGTCTGACCGACCCCATGCGCCGCTGGAAGCTCTCGCCCACCGACCTGGAATCGATCACGCGGTGGGAGGAATACTCCCGCGCCAAGGACGAGATGTTTGTCCATACGGATATCAAGGACGCGCCGTGGAACGTCGTCGAATCCGAGGACAAGCGCAAGGCCCGTATCAATATGATTCATCACCTGTTGTCGCAGATCCCGTACGAGCATATCGAGCGGCCTGAGTTGCAGTTCCCCAAGCGGCCGAAGTCGACGGGTTATCAGCGGACAGCGCGTAGCTTGCAGCACGAGGTTCCCGACTATGCGGCTACGGTGGTCTCCGAGGCGACCGATAAATATGTGGATCCCGAGGATGAAACCCTGGAGACGTCGTCTGCCGAGGAGATTCACGACGAGTGAGCCCTCTTGGCGTCGGGACTCTCGCGATCAGATGTTCCAATTGCTGGGACAATGACAAACCACCCGGATGAGAGAGCATAATTATCGGGCAGCGTGTATAAAAAATATGCGTTGTCCGATTTTTATGGTTAGGAATCTCCCATGAGTTCATCAATAACTCAGCAGATATTTCGGCGGCGCATGCCCGCCGGGGTGATCAACGAGGGGGTTCCAGATTCCATTGCACAGCTCGCGCATGAACCGGACCACTCGGTAGGTCTGAAGAGGTCGATGTCCACGCTCCAGCTCACCCTCATAGGTGTGGGTGGAACCATTGGAACCGGAATCTTCTTCATCCTCTCCGAGGCGGTACCGGAGGCGGGTCCTGCCGTCCTCGTCTCATTCCTGCTGGCAGCTCTTGTCGCAGGGCTGACGGTTGTCTGCTACGCCGAGCTGGCATCTACCATGCCCTCTTCCGGCTCCTCCTATTCGTACACCTACGCGACGATGGGGGAGTTGACAGCATTCATCGTCGGCGCCTGCCTCATCCTGGAATATGGGGTGTCCGCCGCCGCTGTGGCCGTCGGATGGTCCGAATACGTCAATCTGCTGCTGGATAACGTCTTCGGCTTCCGCTTCCCGCCAGAACTCTCCGCGGCCCCCGACGCCGGAGGGATCGTCAACCTTCCGGCAGTCATCCTTGTGCTCATGTGTCTCGCGCTGCTGCTGCGCGGCGCGTCCGAATCCGCCACCGCGAACTCGGTGATGGTGATCATCAAAGTGAGCGTGCTCTTCGTCTTCGCCGCGATCGCCTTCACAGGCTTCAACGCGGATAACTTCGCCAACTTCGCGCCGGAAGGTCTGCGGGGCATCTCTATTGCGACCGGATCGCTGTTCTTCTCCTTCATCGGGCTTGACGCCATCGCCACGGCGGGAGACGAAGTCAAGAACCCGCGCAAGGCCGTACCCCGCGCCCTCATCGGGGCACTCAGTATCGTCACATTGGTCTACTTGCTGGTGGCCTTCGCTGCTCTGGGCGCCCAGCCAGCGGAGAGCTTCTCGAACCAGTCGGCCAGCCTCGCCACGATCGTGCAGAACGTCGTCGGTTCCACCTGGCCGGGCACGCTGTTGGCGATCGGTGCCGTCATCTCCATCTTCTCCGTGACGCTCATCTGCATGTACGGCCAGACCCGTATCCTCTACTCCATGGGACGCGATGGGCTGGTTCCGTCGGTCTTCGCCAAGGTCAATCTGCGGAGGCGCGTTCCCCTCGTCAACACCTGGATAGTCTCCATCTCGGTGGCCCTCCTTGCGGGCCTGCTGCCCTTGGGGCTTCTCGCCGATCTCACGAGTATCGGAACTCTGACGGCGTTCGGCCTGGTCTCGGTGGGCGTGATCGTGCTGCGTCGCACGGCCCCCGACATGCATCGAGGTTTCAAGGTACCGGGGTATCCGGTGACACCCTTGCTCTCAGTCGCGGCGTGCATCTATGTGGTCAGTGGCCTGCACGGTCTGACGCTGAAGGCGTTCGCGGTGTGGATCGCCATCGCATTGATTTTCTACTTCACCTGGAGCCGGAAGCACTCTCAGCTTGCAACGCTCCAGAACGAAGCCGAAGAACTCACCCGGGAATGAGCAGGACTCTGACTCGGATGAAAGAGCCGTTGATCGATTCGGCAGCGGCACAGGTAACGTGCTCGTCACAACAGAAGGCAGAGGTTATGTCAAAGATCGCCCTTGTGCGCAAGCCGGGTCCGCTTCTCGACGATGGAATCGTCGATCACATCGAGAAGGTGACCGTGGATGTCCCCAATGCTCTCAAGCAGTGGGAGGGGTATGTGGAGGCATTGAGGGAAGCCGGGTGGGACGTTCGCGAGGTCGAACCTGCGGACGATTGCCCTGACGCCGTCTTCGTCGAGGACTCGGTCGTCATGTTCCGCAACGTCGCCGTCTCCACCAACCCCGGTGCGGATTCTCGGGTGGGGGAGGTACCTGGCACGCGTGCGCTCGTGGAGGAGCTCGGATGCTCGTTGAACCGGATCAAGTCCCCGGGAACGCTGGACGGAGGTGACATTCTCAAGGTGGGGGACACCGTCTACGTCGGTCGTGGCGGACGTACCAACGCGGAGGGCGTCGCTCAGCTGCGCGCAATTCTCGCCCCGCTGGGAGCCAAGGTGGTAGCGGTGCCGGTGACCAAAGTCCTGCACCTGAAAACGGCCGTAACCGCGCTTCCCGATGGTACGGTTATCGGGTATCCCGATTTCGTTGATAATCCGGCGATCTTCGACCGCTTCGTGCCCGTTCCCGAACCGCACGGAACCGCAGTGGTCTGCCTGTCGGATTCCGAGCTGCTCATGTCTTCCTCGGCGCCGGAGACCGCGGACATGCTCCGTGGCTTCGGATACGAGGTGACGACGGTTCCCATCAGCGAATTCGAGAAGCTCGAGGGATGCGTAACCTGCCTTTCGGTACGGATTCGCGCCCTCTAGTGAGGCATTCGCCGGTCGTCCGGGCCTTGCTCGGCACGACCTCGACGTGAGTGCCGTCGTCGTCAAATCAGGTGAAGGCGGCACTCACGTCTGCGGCGTTCGGCTCAGCACGCACACGGCAGAGGAAGACCCAATAAAATACGGAAGAGAAGCGGCCTTCAATGATGAACCGGCCCTTTTCCCACATCCCTTTGAAAGGGGAGGCCCATGTCCGATCAGATGTACGTCTATCTCGCCCTAGGAATCTACTTCGGCGGCATGCTCCTCATTGGCTATATGGCCTTCAAGCGCACGGTCGATCACGAGGACTACATGCTCGGCGGGCGCGATCTCCCACCGTGGGTCGCCGCGTTGAGTGCGGGCGCCTCGGACATGTCCGGTTGGCTCATCATGGGATTGCCTGGAGCCATCTACGCAACGGGCCTCATTGAGGCATGGATCGCGGTCGGCCTTACTCTCGGCGCATTCCTCAACTGGAAGTTCGTCGCCCCACGGCTGCGCGCCTACACCGAGGTGGCCAACAACTCGATCACTGTTCCCAGCTTCTTCGAGAACAGGCTGCACGATAAGTCGCACCTGCTGCGCATCATCTCCAGCGTCATCATTCTGGTGTTCTTCACGCTGTACGTCTCCTCCGGCATGGTGGCCGGCGGAGTCTTCTTCGAGGAGTCCTTCAATATGGACTACTTCGCCGGGATGGTGCTGGTCGTTGCCATCACCTTGGGTTACACCCTCTTCGGCGGATTCCTGGGAGCCTCTTTCACGGACGTGGTCCAGGGGCTCATGATGATGGTGGCTCTCGGTGCGGTGCCCGTGGCCGCAGTCCTTGCCATCGGCGGCGTCGGCGATACCGCCAACCTCGTTGAGACGGTGAAGCCGGGCAATCTGTCGATCATCGGGACTGGGCAGTTCACCACGGGAGCAGCCGCACTCGTGATCATTTCCGGACTGGCATGGGGGCTCGGCTACTTCGGCCAACCGCATATCGTGGTGCGATTCATGGCGCTACGTGGCCCGCATGAGGCCAAGCGCGCACGCCGGATCGGCATGACCTGGATGATCATCTCCCTGAGTGGTGCTATCCTCACCGGCCTCATCGGAATCGCTTTCTTCCATCAGCGAGGGGAGACCCTCGCCAATCCCGAAACCGTGGTGCTCCGCATGTCCCAGATCCTGCTGCACCCCTTCGTCGCCGGTCTAGTGCTATCCGCGGTCCTCGCCGCGATCATGAGCACGTTCTCCAGCCAGCTGATCGTCTGCTCCTCCGCCCTCATCGAGGATCTCTACAAGGTGGTGCGTAAAACGCCCCCGCCGCAGCGACTTCTGGTGATCCTGGGCCGCGCCGCTGTCCTGGTGGTCGCCGCCATCGCCTTCGTGCTCGCCATCAACCCGAACGATACGATTCTCGGGCTCGTCAGCTTCGCCTGGGCGGGATTCGGCGCATCCTTCGGGCCGTTGATGCTGTTGAGCCTCTACTGGCGCAAGCTGACCACGGCGGGCGCGCTGGCAGGAATGATCGTCGGCGCCGTGACCGTATTCGTGTGGTCCAACCTGGACACCGGCATCTACGAGGTCCTGCCCGCGTTCGTCCTGAACGTGGTGGTCGCCGTGGTGGTGAGTCTCGCGACCTACCGCGAGGATGCAGAGGTTCAGGCGGAGTTCACAAGCGCCGTGGATATGGTCAAGTCCGGGGCACCGGGAGACCTCTCGGGGCCGGGTGCGGGCAGAGACGGCTCGATGCTACCAGGAAGATAGTGTGCGGCCGGGTCGTAGGAGTGGTCCGATCTCAGTCGAACCGCTCCTGCGACTGCTGTTTCGATAGACGCGGCCTTGGCTAGCGAAGGGCATCCAGCTGTTGCAGGTCTTTTCGCAATTGGGCAGCGCCACTGAAACGTATCGCGATGAAGCCAAGTGCGGCGGCAGCCTCGACGTTGTGTTCGGAGTCATCGACGAATACGGTCTTTTCCACTACCAGGTGGTGCGTCTCCACCATTCGCAGGAAGATCTCGGGATCCGGTTTGGCAACGCCCTCGCGTCCCGAGACCATGACAGCTTCGAGCATCGAGATCGCGGGGGTGCTTTCCGGAGCCAGATGGTACGTCTCCGCTGACCAGTTCGTCAGCCCGAGCAGGCGTAGGCCGGCTTCTCTCAGTTCCGCCACAATCTCGGCCGACCCGATGATCGGCCCTGTCAACGAGTGGATGAAGCGCTCGTAATATAGCGCGATGAGCTCTCCATGGAGCGGGTTGCGGGCAGCGGCGAGCCGGATGACCCGGCGGAGGGAGACGCCTCTATCGGCCATCGCATTGAGCGCCGCGAAATCGGATGCTCGAGCGAATTCCTGCCATTCGGCCTCGCTCATGCGATTCGCGAGCGGAAGATAGGGATTCCATCCGACCAGCACGTTGCCCAGATCGAAGACGACGGCGTTGATCGGTGATCTGTTGTGCGCTGGCATTGTCCCTCCCATTGGCTGGGCATCGTGATCCTATGGGTACACACTACGTGCTGGAAGAAGCTTCGAAGCGGCAGTAGGCTGAAATGAGTGAGTCGGCGTCGACACCCGCTCACGGAAAGGACGACGTATGAAAACGGTCAAAGCACACGACGGACTCGAACTTCCAGCCATCGGCTTCGGAACATACAAGCTGCTCGGCAATGAAGGTGCGGAATCGGTGGCGGCAGCTATCGGCCGCGGCTACACGTTACTCGACTCGGCCTTCAACTACGAGAACGAGGGCTGCGTCGGCGAAGGCATCCGCCGCTCCGGTGCTCGCCGTGAGGACCTGATCGTGACCTCGAAGCTGCCTGGGCGCCATCACGAGTACGACAAGGCAGTGGTGACGATCGAGGAGTCCGTGTACCGGACCGGGTTGGATTACATCGATCTTTACCTGATTCACTGGCCGAACCCGAAGGTGGGAAAGTACGTCGAAGCCTGGCGCGCTCTCATCGACGCCAAGAAGGCTGGGTTGGTCAAGCATATCGGCGTATGCAACTTCCTGCCGGAGCATCTGAACACTCTGCAGCAGGAGACAGGTGTGATGCCCGAGGTCAACCAGATTGAGCTGCATCCGTTGTTCCCGCAGGTCGAGCAGGTGGAATTCGATGCCGAGCACGGCATCATCACGGAGGCATGGAGTCCCTTGGTACGCGGGGAGGTGTTGGACAACCCCATCATCACCGACATCGCCGCCAAGCACGGGGCCACGGCGGGACAGGTGGTCCTCGCCTGGGATATCGTGCGCGGAATCGTCCCGATCCCGAAGGCGGCTTCGGCCAAGCGCCAGGAGGAGAACCTCGGGGCGCTCGGGGTCGATCTCGATGGCGACGACGTCGCCGCGATCACCGCGATGGGCAAGCCGGACGGCCGTATGAAAGACCAGGACCCGGCCGTCTACGAGGAGTTCTGATCCGCTAGGATCCGCTCACCGCCGCCGCGCCAGGGATGTGAAGGCATCGTGGCGCGATAAAGGAAGTCAGGCTCCCGGGAACCTCATTCGGGTTCCCGGGAGCCTGCGCGATGCCGCCGCGGCTTTACTTCTTGAGCGGCTGCAGGCCGAGGCTGCCAATAAGCCTCGTGGCATACTCCTCGGTTGACTTACGCTCGTACTCGGCCTCGGCTGCCGCGATGCGCTCGGTCAGATGCAGGCGGCCCACGGTGATCGAATTGGTCGGAACCGAAAGGAAACGGTTCATATCCTCGATGCCCTGTGCGATGCGACCGAGTTCCTCCTGCCGCTTGGCGGCGATGCGCTCGGCGTACCACTCGGAGGCCAGGACGTTCTCCCGTTCGAACTGGGCACGGAAGTCCGGAGAATCCAACGTCCAGCCCTCGGCCGAGGTGCCGTTTGCCATGATCTCCAGCAGCGCGCGGATCGGGGGAACGGCATAGGAGATCGTTCCATCGGCGATATAGGCCTGAGCGACGCGCTCGTGCGTGGCCACGATCGTGTCGATCGAGTCCGCGAAGACGTCCAGATCCTGAAGCTCGGGGCGCAGCATCGAGTCGTCGAAGACCGCCTGCGGGTGCATGAAGATTCGCCCGAAGTATGCCGTGGCGAACTTCTTCGTCATCCGGTAACCCAGGCGGCTGGCCAGAACCTGCCTGCCGTTGTGCTCGAAGTCCTCGAGCTTCTCCAGGTAGTCGTGCTCGATGAGCGTGTGGGCGTCGCGCTCCTCCGGGGACATGCGGCTGAACACCTCGGGTACCAGCAGGCTGAAGTCATGGTCGATCCGGGTGTGGGGACCGATGTAACCGGCGCTGGAGATCCATCCATCGTAGCTGGAAAGAACGTAGGACAGGAACGCCGAGTTGAGGTCAATTGTGGCCGGCAGCGCGTTGAAGGGGCCCTTGGTCATGGCGCCCTCGGAGCCCGCGCCTGTTGTAGAGGGGGATTTGCCCGTCATGGAGGAGATGAATTCCATGAAGAGCTCCGGCAACTCCATGAAGTGGAGGGGGTTGTACGAGCACAGGGCCGGCACATTGTCCTCCGGAGGATTGTTGCGGCGCCCGGCGGCGACGACGTCCACCGGCAGCGGCAGTGGTTGGCTCAATGGCGTTTCCGCCT
Organism: Actinomycetaceae bacterium L2_0104; assembly: GCA_047501485.1. Lineage (GTDB taxonomy): Bacteria > Actinomycetota > Actinomycetes > Actinomycetales > Actinomycetaceae > Ancrocorticia. Next base: position 1,166,983 of record JAZDRN010000001.1, read on the forward strand.
CGAGATGTGCGGCAAGGTCCGAGGCAGCGGTATCCAGCGGGTGCGACAGGTCAGGACGGACCTGCAGGTAACGCGGGTTCTTCGAGCGCTTGCCATCGACGATTCGCGCATCGGCGGAGGAGACGAAGTATCGCGGGGAGATATCGTCCGGCTCGTCAGCGATACGGGAGATGAACTCCTGCATCGGGGTGGAGAACTGGCTGAAGGAGACGGCGTCGTCGCGCATGGCGCGCGCATCCTCGCGGGTCAGCGGCTCGAAGTTGGAGATGAAGGAACCCGGCTGCGAAAGATCACGCTCGGTCTGCTTATCGTATCCACGAATCTTTGCATCGTCAGGGCGTTGGAACAGCAGCTGCTCACAGTTCTCCACGTGCTTACGGGACGGGCCTCCGGAGCGGTCGCGAATAGTGACCGAGGCGGTGATATCGTCCTCCGTCTGCACCTTGATCGCCGGATGGAAGTCCGGACGGAGGCTGAACAATCTCCAGGAGCCATCGGCGGCGAATCCCACGCGCAGGTTGGTGTTGACGATCTTCTGGCCGTCGAGGCGCACGAAGTTTCCGTAGCGGTCATTCATGATGCCCACGGAGAAGTGATCGCGCCAATTGTCGCCCCACTCGGGCTTGGCATAGCGCTTGACCGTGTAGACGATCTCCTTGATGTAGGCCGGGACCCCCTCTAGGAAGGCGTTGTATTCCTCGGTGTAGTCGTTCGAGCGAGTCAGCAGCTTGATGACCGAGCCGATGCTTCGTTCTGAACTGAGGATCGAACGGCGATCGCTGGTGTCGCCATTGGCGAAGCGGTCGGAGTAGTCCCGTTCGAGCAGCTCCTGCACGGTATCCATATCCTCTTCGAAGTTAGGACTGAAGAGGTTACCGAAGATGAACGCGTCGCTGAGAGCCTTGCTGATCTCGGACTTTCCGCCACCGGAGACCGTCGCCGGCTTGTGGCAGGTGGTGGAATCGGGGGAGACCCCGACCAGCGTCCACTGGGTAGAATCCGCGTCCAGCTGCTCCATGTAGACGCGATAGCCGTCCGGGGAGAAGTAGGTGCGATTGGCGCGCAACGGGATGGAACGGCGATTACCCTCAGCGTCGGTCCACGAAACGGTGCTGGTCACCAAGCTGTAGGAAGCGCGGGAAGGCACCACGACGAACTCCGGATGTTGGGTGTCGATCGCGTGACCCTCGGGCTGGAGCACGAAACGCTCCGGATCACGTCCGACGACGTCCTTGAGGGTCCGGCTTCCCTTCTCGTAATCCGAGGTGAAGGTCTGGCCCAAGGTGTAGGCGGGGAAGACTCGGGCTCCGCCGGCGTGCTCCTCTTCCGCGTTTCCGAAGAGATTCGCCGAATAGCTGATCTGCGTCTTAACTTCCTTCTTGCAGTACCCGAAGTAGTTGTCCGCGATGACGGTGGTGATGACGCCGCGCTCGTCGCGGGCGCAGCACTTGAACGCCTGGCCGTCGTTGTACAGCTCTGACTCGTCCTCGTAGCACATTCCGTCGCGGCGCTGGCGCTCGGTGGCGTCCTCCCAGCGAGGAAGGCCGAGTTCCTTCTTCGTCGTCTTGGTCAGGTGCGGGGCGAGGATGACGAGACCGGTTGTACCTGTCCAGCCCGTCGGGTTGAGTGCGGAGTCGTTGTCCGCGAGGTAGGGGTCTCCTCCATTGCCGAAGATGCCCTCGACGAAGTCGAGGTTGGCTACCAGGCCGCCGGGGACGATGAAACGGATCTCCATACGCTTCTCGCGCTGACGCCCGAAGACCTCCGGGACGACGAGCGGGCGTAGGAGCAGCGATATGAATGCCTTTGCGGGTTCCTCTTGGTTGGAGGTGTAGGGGATCGTCAGAAGATCCTCCGGCGGCTCCATGGCGTGCTCCAGGAGCCTTCCGAAAACGGCTTTGGGTACGGCGCGCTTGTCATCGGGAATCGGCAGTCCGCCTTCGGCGACGTGGAAGACGCCCGCGGTGGTCCTACGATCGTTGGCGGGATTGTGCAGCACTCCATTGGCGAGCCGATAGCTGGTCAGGAGGTCGTTGGAGAATTCGTCGGCATCGCTGGGCAGCGAGAGCGCCCGGGCCAGTCCTGGCTGATCGAGGACGAGGGTCCGGGACGGTAGCACCGGATGTGTATCGGTCCCTTTGAGGTAATCGTCAAGGAATAGCTGAATCCGGTGGTCCGCGGCGCACGGACGATACTCGAGGCGCCGATTGAATTCTTGTTGCTGGGCGATCAGGGGACCGACCAGTTCCATTTCCGCATCCTTCGGTACTGAAAGACCGAGAATTGCTAGCCGGAGATTGATGACATCAGTAACCGAATAAGTCATAACATAATTGTATTCGGGTTCGGTCCACGATTGATAGGCCGTCCGACCCGTAATATCTGTAAAGGCTCCAGTTCTTTGAGGCGTTCGCCACACTGTGCGAACGGCGGCACCCACGCCGTCGATCTCGGATCCTGCCTGCGTGGGACAACGCGCCCATCTGGGAAACGTCGAGCGCCGCGGATCATGAGAGATGGGCCGTGACGCCATGTCCCGGCTATCGCGACGGATTACCACGATGTTCAAGCACTTGCAGTTCCTCGGACGCAGGGGTCATACTTGGGACGAACACATTGTGCTCCGGGGTCAGTGAAAATCTGAACCGGCGGTTATAGTCCGCGACCCACGCAAGTGGTTGACGAGGTGGAATTCCTCGACCGACGGTCAAAGTCCGGATGGGAGGCGCACGTGATGGGCGGAGCTTTTTTGGGCGTATTGAACCCTACGGGCTCTCGCTGACCGAGCGTGTCCGTCATCCCCGAAGCGAACGGGGAGAGGACCATCGATGAGATCGAGACACGGCACCAAATGGCTGCCTTCGCTCGTTCTTGGAGCGACGCTGCTTTTGGTGTGGTGGATCGTCACGACCTTCGGTTTTGTGGACACCCATTTTCTGCCGTCGCCGCAGGAAACCATCGAACGGCTCATTTCCGGTCTGCGTTCGGGATACTTGGTCGATGCCACGGCCGCGACTCTTCTGGCCGCGCTGGCCGGCTGTGCTCTGGCGACTGTCATCGGGGTCCCGCTGGGCTACCTCGTCGGGAAGTCCCGTGCGTTCTCACGTATGATCCAGCCCTATCTGGCTGCGTCGCAGGCGATCCCCGCGGTGGCCGTGGCTCCTCTGCTCACGATCTGGATCGGCTATGGACGGATCTCCATCGTTGTCCTGTGCACGGTCATGGTGATATTCCCCGTTGTGGTCTCAACCTCGGTCGGCATCCGGCATATCGATGCGGACATCCTCGGGGCCGCCAAGTTGGACGGCGCCTCCGGCCTCACCCTGGTGCGGACCATGGAGCTTCCTCTGGCCGCGCCGGCCATCCTGGCCGGACTCCGCACGGGATTCACGTTATCGATCACCGGCGCCGTCGTCGGCGAGATGATCATCGGGGGAAACGGGCTGGGAATGACGCTGCTCAGCGCGCAGGGCTCCGGTGACATCAAAGGAATGTTCGCCAGCATCGTGCTGTTGGCCGCGAGCGCCATGACGATATATGGCCTCATCTCGTTCGTGGAGAGCAGGGTGAACTATCTGGTGAGGGATACCGCTGGGAGCCACAAATGGCGTATTCGCGCCGAAGCCTACCGAAATCATGAGAAGTGAGTGCGCGATGAGAGAAGGACAGATGAAACGGTTCGCGATTGCCTGTGTGGCAGCCCTGGCGCTGGTGCTGACGGCCTGCTCCGGGTCGGAGGACGGCGGCGATGAGGGCGGGGGACAGGGGGACTCCCTCACCCTGGGGCTCACATTCATTCCCAATGTCCAGTTCGCCCCGATGTACGTCGCAGAGCACGAAGGGTATTTCGAGGACGCCGGACTCGATGTGACCATTCGTCACCACGGCTCCCAGGAATCTTTGTTGGGAGCGTTGCAGTCCGGCGAGGAGGACATCGTCTTCGCTGGAGGGGACGAGATGCTGCAGGGCAGGGCAACGGGTATCGAAGTCGTCAACTGGGCCACCATGTATCAGCAGTACCCGGTGACGCTCATCGTTCCGGAGAGTTCGGACATCGAGGATCCGAAGGACTTGTTGGGCAAGACGGTCGGCCTGCCGGGTCCTTATGGTGAGAACTACTTCGCCCTCCTCGCGATGTTCAAGGCCAACGGACTCACGGAAGACGATGTCACGGTGCAATACGTGGGGTACACGCAGGCTGCCGCGCTCTCCGCGGGCGAGGTGGATGCCATTATCGGCTACTCGAACTCGGACCTGGTCAACATCGCCGGTGCCTACGGTGCCGATCTGGAGGAACAGGCCGCCTCCGACTCTGCGACGGACTCGGAGGCGACGGCCGATTGGCCCGTTCGCTCTATCGAGATGATCGACGGCGGTCTGCCGCTCGTCGGCGTCGGCCTCGGTTCCCTCGATGCCTCGCTGGAGGCGAATGAGGATGCCTACGTGCGCTTGCTGGGAGCCTTGGACAAGGCCGTCCAGTTCTGCAAGGAGAACCCGGAGGAGGCCTTGGACATCACCACCGAGTATGTTCCCGACCTCTCGGAGCCGGAGAAGCGTGCGATCGCATCCGTCACCCTCGACCAGACCCTGAAGCTATACACCGGAGGATCCTCCTTCGGCGAGCAGGATGCCCAGCGTTGGGAGGAGATGGCCTCCTTCATGTGGGACAACGGCCTGCTCGAGGAACAGGTTCCGACCGACGAGGCCTTCGTCGATCTCACCGACCAGTAAAGTTCGAAGCCATCGCTCGGGTGCGGGGGGGGAGAGAGAGAACGCCTGAGACATCCGCATTGCCATCCGGACGACCCGGCGTTTTCACCACCGCGCTAGTAAGCTGACCTCGTGAAGAACTTTGAAGAGCTATTCGATGAGCTGAGCCGCAAGGCCGTGGAAAGGCCCGAGGGATCGGGCACGGTGGAGGAGCTGGACGCGGGCATTCACGCGATCGGCAAGAAGATCGTAGAGGAGGCCGGCGAGGTCTGGATCGCCGCCGAATACGAGAGCGACGAGTCGCTGGCGGAGGAGGCCTCCCAGCTCCTCTACCATCTGCAGGTCATGCTTATCGCCCGTGGCCTCACCCTTCAAGACGTCTATCGCTACCTTTAGTACCCCGAGGATTTCCATGCTTCGCATCGCCGTACCCAATAAGGGTTCCCTGTCCGATCCGGCCTGCCAGATGCTGGTGGAGGCCGGTTACCGCCAGCGCCGTGGCGGCCGGGAACTGGTTCTCACAGACGAGCTCAACAACGTCGAGTTCTTCTTCCTCCGCCCTCGCGATGTCGCCGTCTATGTCGGTTCCGGCACCGTCGACGTCGGCATCACGGGCCGGGATCTTCTTCTCGATTCCGGCGCTGCCGCGGTCGAACATCGAGCTCTGGGTTTCGCCCGCTCGACTTTCCGCTTCGCGGCCCCGGCGGGCAGCTGCCGCACCTTAGAGGACATTCGCGGCAAGCGGGTGGCCACCGCCTACGACGGCTTAGTGCGCAGTTATCTAGCCGATAAGGGGATCGACGCCACCGTCGTTCACCTGGATGGCGCGGTCGAATCCTCTGTCCAGCTCGGCGTGGCCGATCTCATCGCCGATGTGGTGGAGACGGGCTCGACACTGCGCGCCGCCGGCCTCGAGGTGTTCGGGGAGCCCATTCTCAGGTCGGAAGCGGTGTTGATCCGCGGGGAGGAAGCCGCTCCCGCCGGGCTGAACACCCTGGATCGCCGTCTTGAAGGCGTACAGGTTGCGCGCCACTACGTGATGTTCGACTACGATTGCCCCGCCGACCGCCTCGAGGAGGCTGTCAAGCTGACGCCGGGTCTGCAATCGCCGACGGTGTCTCCGTTGCATGAGGATGGCTGGGTCGCCGTGCGTTCGATGGTCAACCAGACGGAAACGAACCAGGTCATGGACTCGCTCTACGAGGTCGGCGCCCGCGGGATCATCGTGACCCCGATCCTGGCCTGCCGGATCTAGCCTGCACGGGTGCGCCGATATGCTGCACTCCGGCGAGCGAGCCGGCTGCTTGATTGCGCGAAGTCAAGGGTTTGTACGCCAGATACACCCTAGGAGCCTCGATCTCGCCTCGTAAGGGTTCATCTCGGCGTCAGCTCAGATGAGTTCGGCGGCCGCGTAACCCGCCGCACCCGCTGCCAGGAAGGAGAGAGGGTCCTCTCTCAGACCACGCCCCATCGTGCTCAGGCGCACCGGAGAACCTTCCAGAACCCGAGTCAGACCGGCCGTGGACACGTCGTGGCGCACCAATCGCGGGCATGCGAAGAGCTCGCCGAGCTGGGCGTCCAGAACACCGCGGGTCTGCGCTGTCACGAGCTGCGACAGCTCGTCGTTCTCCGCGAAGTCCGGCACCGGGCAGGTGGCGGGGGATAGCGCGACACGACTGAGGGCGGTGCTCGAGTGGTGCGAGAGGCCGAAATGGCGATCCCTGCGATCGCCGTCGGACATGCGGAGCAGCGCGATGGCATGCCCTCCAAGGGTGTTGACTGCGTTGACGGCCTCGCCCACCGCCGTACCGGAGAAGCCCCATTTCGTGCCGGTTCCCAAGTTGCCCGGCCCCTGGGAGATGATCGCGATATCGGCGTCCCAGACGAGCCTGGCGGCCAGGAGTGCGGTGTGAGCGTTGACGGTCTCGAGCTCGCCACCGAATGCCTGACGCGCGGTGATGGTGCCGAGGATGTGCTCGCGTTCTGTGAGCTCGGTGCAGGTGCGGGAGAACCACACGGGCAGCGCTCCGCCGTCGTCCATGATGTAGGCGATGCGCGCCTCGGGACGGCGGGCGCGGATGGCGGCGACGGCCGCGGGCAGGGCCGAATGGAGATCGGCGACGACGACGGGCATGCCGTCGACCGAATCGGCCTCGGCAAGTAACTCGTGCCAGGGCGATTCCTGCTCGTCGGCTCCCAACGTCATGTATTGCAGAGGGGTGTACCGAGCTTTGACGATATGCCCCGGTCCAGCTTCCGGATCCGGCGGGAGCCTGTCCGGGATGGCCGCGATCATGAGATACCCACCGGTGCCAAGCTTGCGGGCAACAGCGGCCGCCGTCAGGAGAACTCTGTCCCCAACCGACGGAACCCCGACAATCCGGAAGTAAGCGAGAGCTCGTGCCTCCTGCCCGTCCTCCAGGAGCACCTGGCATTCCTGCGCCTGGCCCCACGATTTTCCAAGGGCCTTCACGGTCCCGCTGCGCCACATCATCACGAAACCTATTCTAACCGCTCGGATTCTTACACTATTCTTGAGAGGGTGAGTGAGACAGCAGCGGAAGGCGGGCTCCATACGCCCAATGAGCGTCAGCTGACCCTCCTCGAATTCATCATGAGCCGTCATGGCGTGAGCAAGTCCGATATTCGTGGCCAGCTTCCCGTCTACGGTGGGCGAACGGATGCAGCATTCGAGCGGCTCCTGGAGCGGGACCTCGATAGCCTGCGCCGGGCTGGCTACCCCCTGGTCAGCGGTGACGATCATACCTATCACCTCGATCGCAATGCCGGCCTGCACCCGAACGTCAGTGCGCTCGATATCAGCCTGTTGCGCGCGCTCCTGGCCGGCGTCACCACGCGCGGGCCGCTGTACCTCGCCGCCAACAACGGCCTGCACAAACTGCTCGCCACCTCACCCTCCCAGCAGGGCCGAACACAGTTCCTGCAGGCAAACATCCCGGCTGGCGATGAGGCCTTACGCCTCGCGCGGGCGCTGCAGAATCGCCAACGCGTGCGATTCGAGTACCGGGGCACCACGAATACGGGGCCAACCGCGTATCTTCTCGAACCCTGCCAGCTCGAGGAACATTTCGACGTCTACTACGTCAGCGGCCCCGCGAAGCGTCTGGGCGAGTCGCACCGGGGAGGGCGGTGGGAGGAACGCAGAACGTTCCGCACCACCCGCATCGTTGCGGGAAGCCTCAGCGTGGTCGCGTCGGCGCAACGCCCGCGCCCCAAGGAGCAGACGCGTTCCGTCTTCACCGTGGACGAGGCGATGCTCGCCATTCGTCCCGGCTGTGCCCTGCCCTTGGTGGCGCGCGGAGCACCGTGTGAAAGCTGCCCGGGCGCGCCCGAAGGATGGGAATGCTTCCGTTATCGCCACGTGAACAGGCAGAAGCTGTTCGAGGAGCTCGCGACCTACGGCCTCGATGTACGCCTGCTGGGAGACGAAGCGCTTGTGACAGAGTGGAGAATGCGGCTCAGGCATCTCGCGAGCCTCGGGCCTCTCTCCGCCCGGGTGCGGCAGGCTCTCGGGGAGAAAGAGGAACCCGTGCTGAGAGGGGAGGTGGATGAGTAGTGGCGAATGTTCACGACATCGTGCGCACTCACGCAATCCTCACCTTCCTGAATGAACAGGCGGATGGTGCCGCTACCCTGGCCGAGATCGCCGCTCATTTCGGAACCTCATGGCGCAACGCGCTCAACCTGCTGTGGGATGCCAACCTCATCGAGATACCCGGCATGGTGGCGCCTTTCGATCTCATGCTTCCCGACCGGCCCGAGCAGTGGGACGGAACTGGGGAACCTCCCGGCCCGGATTCCCTCGTGCAACTCGGCGACGCCGGTTCCGGCGACGTGCCGCAGCTGAGCCTCACCTTGGACGAGGTCATGGTGCTCGTGGCACTTCTGGACAACGTGCTGGAGGTGACACCCGCGGGCGATTCCCGGGTGGCACTACGGGAATTGCGGGGCTCGCTCACCCGGGCGGCCTCGGACGCCGGATTTGGCCAGGCACTGTGGCGCGAGCCGGAATCCGCGATCGGGACGCGCTCGTTGGAGACGATCATCCGCTGTATCGACGAGGGGCGGGGGATCTCTTTCTCCTACCACCGGGCCGGGCCGGATCTGCGCGAGACGGTACAGCAGGTCAGTGCCGTAGCTGTCTCGATATCGACCGGCACCGCGCCTGTCCTGCATGCGGTCCGTGGCACGGACGTCCGCAGTTATCGGCTCGACCGTATCGGAGAGGTCACGGCAGGGGAGCGGCTTGCCAAACGAGAGATCGTCGCCGCGCGAAAAGCTGTCGAGGCACAGGAACGGGAGTCCCGCGCCGCCGTTCGCGGCGGCGGCGCGGCCTGGCATCCCCAAGGCGAATCCGTCACACTTCACCTGACAAGAGCCGGTAAATGGGCGGGTGAGACCCTTCCTGGGGCGCTGACACGCGAGGAAGGCGATACCCTGGTGGTGACATTGAATGTGACGAGCGAGGACTGGCTTTTCTCCCTTCTGCTGCAGTTGGGAGATGCCGTGCTTGCCGTGGAGCCCCAGCGTGTGGCTGAGGGCCTGGCTGCACGCTTCACCCGACTATTGGAGGAGACCCTATGAAGATCCTGATCGTCGTGGTGGTGATCGCCTTGCTTGCGGTCTACCTCGTGCTCTCCGTGCGCCGGCTGTGGCGTTCGGTGCGTTCGGCGATGGCGATAGGAGGGGAGCTCGGCGGCAAGATGGCGGAGCCGTTCTCCAAGTACCCGCCGCTACCCGCGGATCCGCCGCTGGCGTCTCCATTCGAGTCCGAGCGCCGTGAGGCTGCCCGGAAGGACCGCCAGCGTGTGCGCGACGAACGTGGAAGGCTTCGTACGGCCCGGCTCCGCCGTGCGACACTCAGGTGGAGCGTCATCGATCCCAACGTCCATCCCTACGCTCATCTGGATCGTCGACAGGCCAAAGAGGCATGGACGGCGCGTCAGGCCCTGCGCCACGAGCGGGCACATACCAACACCTAACGGTAGTACATGCGAGATCACGAGACACTTCTCCACGAATACATCGACACTTACCGCAGTAGAGGCATCATCCTCGATCCATTTCAGATCGACGCCTGCCGCGCACTCGGGACAGGTAAGGACGTTCTGGTCTCGGCACCCACGGGTTCCGGAAAGACGGTCGTCGCGCACTACGCTGTCGAATTAGCGCTGGCCACCGAGAAACGCTGTGTGTACACCGCGCCCATCAAGGCTCTTTCGAACCAGAAGTACAACGAGCTCGCCGCTCGGCTGGGCGGCGAGACCGTGGGCCTGCTGACCGGCGATCTCACGATCAACAGGGATGCCCCCATCCTGGTGGTCACCACCGAGGTCCTGCGCAACATGCTCTTCCAGAACTCCCCGGATATCCCCGATGTGGGATACGTGGTTCTGGATGAAGTCCACTATCTGGCTGATCGTGAACGCGGACCCGTCTGGGAGGAGGTCATCCTCTCCTTGCCTCCGCACATCCGGCTCGTCTCCCTTTCCGCTACGGTGGCCAACACCGAGGAGTTCGTCTCCTGGATGCGCTCGGTGCGCGGGGCCACCGAACTCATCGTGAGCGATGTGCGCCCGGTCCCTCTCGAGCAGCACGTGGCGGTGGGGCGCAAGCTCTATCCGCTGTACGGCCAGAAGGGCGATCCGGACTCCTCTCTCCTGAACGCCATGAACCGCCAGGAGAACTCGCCGCGCGAGAGGGCGCGGCGCCTTTCCGACGCCGATCGCAGGCGCATCATCGGGATACTCGAGCGGAGGGATATGCTGCCCGCCATTGAGTTCATCTTCTCCAGGAAGGGATGCGACCTGGCGGCGATGGCCCTGCAACGTCACGATGTGTGGCTCACCTCGCCGGCCGAACAGAAAGAGATTCGCCGCTACGTGGCCTCTGTGCGTGAGAGTCTCTCAGAATCGGATCGCCGTGCCGTACGCTTCGAGAGCATCGCCAACTGCCTGTTGCGCGGTTTTGGTGTACACCACGCGGGTATCCTGCCCGCCTTGAAATCATTGACCGAGAAGCTCATGGAAATGGGGCTGCTGCGGATCGTCTACGCCACCGGCACCTTGGCCCTCGGCATCGATATGCCGGTGCGCTCGGTGGTGGTGGAGGATCTGCGCCGCTGGAACGGCCAGGGCTTCATCGACCTCACCGCCACCGAGTACACGCAGCTCATCGGACGGGCCGGACGGCGTGGAAAGGATACGGTGGGTCACGCCGTCGTCGTCGGAAATCAGGATCTCGATGTGTGGGCGCTGGCCGATCTGGGCTCCGGAAGGGTTGAGCCCCTGCTCTCGGCATTCCAGCCCTCGTACAACACCGTGGTCAACCTGCTCGCCGAGCGCAGCTACCCGGATGCGCGCGAGCTCATGGGGGCGAGCTTCGCCCAGTACCAGCGCAACGCCGATCTCGGAGGTATCGAGGCGCGTTCCCAGCGTGTGCGGCGCCGTATCGCCGACGAGGAGGAGCGGCTCACCTGCGAGCGCGGCGATCTGGTCCAGTACCTGCGCATGCGCTCGAAGTCCGGCCGCGCCGCGAAGTCCGCGCGCAAGGCCGCCAAGCGCATCTATCGCCAGCGTATCGCGGAATCGTTCCAGGACGCGCGCACAGGAATCCTCTACGCGTATGCACGAGGAGGGGAGCTCGAGTACGGCGTCGTCCTTTCGAGCGATCCGCGAAGGCTGCGCGTGATCAACTGGTACGGAGAGGTCTCCTGGATTCGCGAGGACGATCTGTCCTCCGAGCTGCGCGAACTGGATGCTTTTCAACTGCCGCAGGGACGTTCGATCCGCGACCGCGATACTCGCGAACAGATAGCCGACGGCATCCTGGACGAGGTCGACGAGCGCCTCGAGCTCGGCATCGACCGCGACCTGCTGGACTCCTGGTCCCGTTTCGCCGAGCCGCGCGACCAGGAATTCGCAGCCCACCCGTGCAACGACTGCCCGGATATCGAACAGCACCTGCGCGATGGCGAGACGCTGCTGTCATTGGACAATCGGCTGGCGGAGTTGCGTGAGACGGCGGCCTCCTTCACCGACTCGGTGGGCCGGGAGTTCGATCGCACCGCCGATGTCCTGCTCGAACTGGGCATTCTGCAACGGGCGGCCGCCGAGTACGAGGGTGCGGAATCATCGGACGACGGCGAAGCCCCGCCTCCCGTCGTCGAGGGGGTGCGTCTGGGCGGAGGCGCCAACGTGCTGCGGCATCTGCATCTGGAGAACGATCTCCTTCTCTACGAGTGCCTGTCGCAGCTGCAAGAGGGTGAGCTCGATGCGGCGGCCATGGCGGGTTGGGCCTCGATGTTTCTCGGGGACGATCGCCTCGGGACCCATCAGCCGACGTGGGGCAGCCTGCCGAACCTGGTCCGCCGGGCTCGTAAGAGCGCCGAGTACCTGCAAGGACTCGAACTTCGCCACGAGATCGCTCGCACCGGGGAGGTAACGCCGGGGTGCGCGGACGTCTTCGCAGCTTGGTGCTCGGGAGCCACCCTGGAAGACTGCCTGACCATGGCCCGGATGGTAGCCGGCGACTTCGTGACTGCGGCGCGCCGGGTCATCGACCTGCTCGGTCAGATTGTCGTCGCGGGAGAAGGTACCTGGATCAGCGATGTGGCGCGGCAGGCTCGGGAGAAGATGCGTCGTAGCGAGCTGCTGTGATATGCCGAGCGGATGCATGAGGCAAAAGCTGTCGGAAGGGCCGGGTAAGCTGCGAGGGTGACCAAGAAGAAGCACATCCTGCTCGCCAATCTGGCGGCTGTCGCCGGTGGATTGGCGCTCTTCGCCGCTTTTCCACCGATCGGGATCTGGCCGATGGCGATTCTCGGTATCGCCCTTGTGGTGGGCTCCCTCGAAGGAAGGACGTGGTTCGGTTCCCTCTGGCTGGGTACGCTGGCGGGCGGAGCTTTCTTCTTTCCTCTCTTCGAGTGGGCGCGTGTAGCCTCTGGAGAGATCATCGCCCAGGTCGGGCTAGCTACGGCCGAAGCCCTGTTCATCGGGATCATGGCTATCGTGTGGCAGGGCTTGATGCGAGGTGGGCTCGGCACCAACAGCGTTGTACGCGCGTGCACGCTGGGACTGACGTGGGTGGCGTTCGAGCACCTGCGGTCCATGTTCCCGTTTGGGGGAATGCCGTGGGGAGTCCTGGCTTTCAGCCAGGTGGACGGTCCGCTCATCCGGCTCGCACCGTGGGGATCGGTCATGCTCGTCGGCTTCGTTCTGGTCTTCGTGAGTGTCTTGCTGGAGCGGGCTGTTGTCAACGCGTTCACCGGCGGAATCGGACGTGCGATCGTGGCGGTTGCTTGCGGTGGCGCTCTGCTTTTCGCCCCCACATTCCTTCCTCTGGCTTCCAAGGCGGATCGCTATATCACCGTGGGATTCGCACAGGGGATCGTCCCTCGTGAGGGCGAACTTCCCAGTGGGCAGTCGCAAGCACTGACCGTCACCGAAAACCTCGGTGAAGCCACCAAGAAACTGACCGAGGATGTCGACGTCGTCTTCTGGCCGGAATCGGCTTCGGATCGCGATCCACGCGAGGACAGCACCGCCCGCGAACTCATCCAGGAATCGGCGGATTCCTTGGGGGTTCCCCTCGTCCTGGGAACACAGAGTTATCCGGGGGAGAACCGCTACAACGAATACGTGGTGTGGATGCCGGATGGAGAGATCGTAGACTCCTATTCCAAGCAGCACCCGGTTCCGTTCGGCGAGTACATGCCCTACCGCGACTTCTTCCGGCGCTTCACCCCGGCCGTTGATCTGGTCAGCATCGACATGCTCGCAGGTAGCGAACCCGCCGTCGTGAGTGTTCCCCTGGATAGCGGAGAGCTCCGGGTGGCCACACCCATCTGCTTCGAAGTCGCCACAACGCACATCGTTGCGGAGGCAGTATCCGAGGGTGCAGAACTGATCGTCGTCCCCACCAACAACGCGTCCTTCGGCACCACCGCGGAGTCACGCCAGCAATTCGATATGACCCGGTTCCGCGCTGTCGAGCACGGACGAACCGCTATCCAGGTCTCGACTGTGGGAGTATCGGGTGTCGTGGAACCCAACGGAGTACTACGCGAGGTCACCGAACCGTGGAGTGAGGATGCCAGGTCAGCGCGTGTAGGCTTACGGACCGAGCTCACTTTTGCGACGCGTGCGGCCGAGGCGCTGTGCATCGGCGTCTATGTCCTGGGAGCTGGGCTTTCGGCGGTAGCATTGAGGCAGTTGTGGCACTATCGGCGCAGCCGCGTGAAAGGCGATCAATGAAGGCTCTCATTGCTATTCCCACGTACAACGAAGCGGAATCGCTTCCTTCGATCGTGGCTCGTGCTCGGGCCGCGGTTCCCGAGGCGGACATACTGGTGGTGGATGACAATTCCCCGGATGGCACCGGCAAGCTAGCCGATGACCTGGCACTCGAGGATTCCCATATCCACGTCTTGCACCGGGCCGGTAAGGAAGGACTGGGCAGAGCCTACATCGCGGCCTTCCGATGGGCGATGGATCGGGACTACAGCCACGTCGTGGAGATGGACGCCGATGGATCGCACCGACCCGAGCAACTGCCATTGCTGCTGGAACGCGCGGCGATGTCCGACTACCCGGATCTCGTCATCGGCTCGCGCTATGTGCGCGGGGGAGCTATGGAAGGGTGGCCCAAGTCCCGGGAAATGCTCTCGAGGGCGGGAAACCTCTATATCAAGGCTTGGTTGGGGATTCCCGTCAACGATGTCACCGCGGGGTTCCGGGTCTACCGCATCGCGATGCTACAGCGCATGGAGCTGGAAGGGGTCGAATCGAAGGGATATTTCTTCCAGACGGATATGACCGATCGAGTCAATCTGTTGGACGGCCATATCGTGGAAATGCCGATCAACTTCGCTCAGCGAGAGGCGGGGGAGTCCAAGCTTTCGGGTTCGATCTTCACCGAGTCCTTTCTCAAAGCCACGTCGATGGGGGCGAAGCGGCGCGGGGAGCAGCTCAAGGAATTCTCACGGTCGGTCGTCAGCCGGCTGCGGCGCAGCTGATATCTCCATCAGCGATAAAGTGCCGTGGCGGGTGCCACAGCTCGCAACCGAGCGGCCCCGTGACCAATACGGTCACCGTCGGGATGCCACCCAGAAGGTGTGCGCGAATAACCACTCCAGGTGTTGCCGGACACTGAATCACATTGACTGCGGGATAATCGAGGAATCATCTACATTTCTCAAGAACATTATGTCAAATAATATGTAAGAAACGTGTGCTACCTGCACTTTTGTCATAATATATGTCACAAGATGGCGAAGAACCCGTTGAGATATGCAAAAGTGGCGGTGGTAGGAGCAGGTCCTGACCACCGCCACCGACGCTGTATCTGACAGGGTTGCCTCTGCAGGAGGCCCTGTCGGCTCTGGCAGCGATTGCAACTACTTACGACGATGCATGCGCAGCCGTCCTGAGCGCAGCAGCTCCAGGCGCTCGTCGAGCAGGATCTTGAGATCGTCTTCGGTGCGCCGCTCCATGAGCATGTCCCAGTGAGTACGCGGAGGCTTCACGGGCTTCTTGTCCTCAATGGCCACGGCATCGCGGAGCTTGCCTTCGCGGCCGCAGCGGCATTCCCAACCTGCCGGCGGCTCGGCTTCCACGGCCATTGCCACACCGAACTCGTGACCCTCGGGGCATTCATAGATGACCTGCTTGCGGTCGACGAAGGCAACGCCTTCATCCGACTCTAGAGAGTTCGCGCCGATCTTCATTCCGCGCAGGGAGCGTTCAGCCATGCTGATTCCTTTCGTAAAGTGACCGAGAACAGTCTAAGAGGGGGTGCGCCAGAATCGGTCGGCAGGAAGGAGATAGTGGCGAATTCGCTGCTATCGCCGGGTATTGACGAACGTCACCTCCACGTACACCATTTGCCGATAATGTACATTATGTCAAAATTAGCGCCGACAATCATGACAGCGATATTCGGCTCGACATTATTCCCGCCATGTGCCTCTTCCGGCTCTGCCCCATCCCCCGGAGTTCACGTTTCCGGCGGAGTGACAATGCCCCGATCGGCCCATCAGCTCGCCGCGGCGGGACTCTCTGACATCTGAACTTGGGCCGAAGCTGCGTCAGGGCCAACGGATACGTCGAATCGGCTTCGATCACCGGGATGGTGAGCGACGAAGGTCTCGACGGGCCGTCCGTCTGTTCCGTGCAGGATACTGGTGATTCGTAGTAACGGGACGCCGGGTGCGAGCTGCAGATATTCGGCCATCTCCTCGGTTGCGGCAACCGCCTCGATGCTGCGGTCTGCCCGGGCCAGCTCCAGGCCGTAAGTCTCTCGCAGCACCCGGTAGAGAGAATCCCTGCGCAGATCCACCTTTTCCAGGTCCGGCGCAGAGTCTGCACTCACCCATGACGTGGTGTGAGCCCATGGCGTCCCGTCGACACCGCGCACCCTTTCGACGACGACGGCGAGCTCGCCGTCGTCGAGTCCCAGCCTGCGTGCTTCGGCCTCGGATGGAACGGCGCTCTCCTGAGGCCGAGGCGCCTGGCGTGCTCGAAGAGGCCGTCCAAGGAAAGTGTCAATCCGTGATCCACCTTTGAGGGGGCCAGATAGGTTCCCCTGCCCTTGATTCGATAGACGACCCGCGCCTGCTCGAGTTCCAGTACCGCCTGACGCACCACGGAACGGGCCACGCCATATGTCTCGCACAGGTCCTTCTCGCTCCAGAACCTATCCCCTTCGCCGAGCCTATCCACTTCGATCCTGCGCAGCAGAATGACCTTGAGCTGGTGATAGAAAGGCACGATCGAGTCACGATCGATCGCTTGTGCGGGCGTCGTCGGACGTGTGTGCGATGGTGACGCCATAAGTGAATTCCTGCCCCTGACTTTCTTGTGCGGGACAGTTTATCCCGCTCTCGCTCCGCGCCCTCAATGCGGCTCCTCTTCCGCCGCGCGGCTTGCGGGTACGGTTCGTACATCCCTGCATCTGTCACCCGAATTGCCGCCGGAGCACTCTCACTCCGGCACTCCCCTGACGGTGGTCACCGAGTCCCCGGTCGCCCTGGCGACATTGCACGATATCTCAGTCCTAGCTTTCGCTCCCGCACTTCCTCCGCACTTCCTCCCCATCTCTTGTACGCCTGTACGGACAGGCGTACATTCACGGTACCGAACATCAATAGGACCATCACCCCGCTCTCGATGAGCGCTCAGCCTCCTGACGGAAACATCCGATGGTCCATTCCTCAGTAACTCAATGATGAGAAGTCGGTTCTACGAAGACGTGTGAGCCGCGCAACCTAGGAGAAACCCACATGGTCGAATACGTCCTTGGAATTGACCTTGGCACCTCCGGCGCCCGCGCCGGTGTCTACGATCGCGATGGCGAGGTACATGGATTCGGCACCGCCTCATGGGAGACGAGCCATCCGAAGCCGGGCTGGGCGGAGCAGGATCCCGACACCTGGTGGAGAAGCACAGTCGAGGCCGTGCAGAACGCCGTTCGCGAATCCGGCGTCGATCCCGCCGACATCAAGGCCCTGTCGATGGATGCCACCTCCTGCACCGTGGTCTCTCTGGACGCCGATGACAACGTGCTGCGCCCCGCCATCATGTGGATGGATGTCCGCTCCGTAGAGCAGGCTGAACGTGTGACGGATACGAAACACCCCGCCCTCAAGTATTGCGGGCACGGCCCGGTGTCCGCAGAGTGGGGCCTGCCGAAGTCGCTGTGGCTCAAGGAGCGAGAGCCTGATATCTACGAGCGAACGGCGACGCTCTGCGATCAGACCGATTGGCTGGTCAATCGCCTTTCCGGCCGGTGGACCATGTCCGTCTCGCATGCCGCCGGCAAGTATCTGTATGACCGCGACACGGGCGGCTGGCCCGTCGCACTCTACCGGGCGCTCGACGCCGAGGATATCCTGGCGAAGTTCCCAAAGGACGTGCTGCAGGTGGGTGACGTCGTCGGTCCGATCCTTCCCGAGGTCGCGGACGAATTGGGACTGAGCCCGGAGGCCATCGTCGTCGAAGGCGGAATCGACGCTTACTTCGGCGCCGTCGGCCTGGGGGCTGCCGAGCCGGGACGCATCGCGCTTATCACCGGTTCCAGCCACGTGATCACCGGACAACTGGCCAAGCCGATCTATGCGCAGGGATTGTGGGGAGCCTTCACGGATGCAACGGTCCCCGGCTATTACACGATCGACGGCGGCCAGGCCGCAACAGGCTCCCTGATCGAATGGTTCAAGAGGAACCTGGCCGGCTACTCGGTGGCGAAAGCCGCACAGACGGGAGAGACCGTATACGAAGTGCTGACCGAAGGCGCCCGTCGAGTCCCCATCGGTTGTGATGGCCTCCTCATGCTGGACCATTTCCAGGGAAACCGGGCTCCCTACAGCGATGGGCGCTCCCGCGGAATGTTCTGGGGGCTCACGCTGCACCACACCGAGGCGCACATGTTCCGTGCTCTGCTCGAAGGCATCTGCTTCGGCACGGAGGCGATCCTCGAACTCATGCGGGACCAGGGGGTGCCCCTTGAGGAAGTCATCGTCTCGGGAGGCGCCACGAAGAACGACCTGTGGTTGCAGATGCACGCGGACGTCTCCAACGTTCGGCTCGTCATTCCGAACGTGACCGACGGGCCCGCACTCGGTTCCGCAATAGTGGCGAGCGTGGGCCTGGGCCTCTACCCGGATATCCCCTCGGCATCGAGGGCCATGACCTCCGTGAGCCGTGTCATCGAGCCGAATCCGGAAGCCCACGAGGCCTACCAGTTCTCCTACCAGGCCTACAAGGATTCCTACTTCGCCATGCGCGATCTGAACGCGCGTATCTCGAACGAGAACGCCTGACAAGGAAAAGAATGAGCACTCCACTTCTCGATCACGCAATAGCCCTGGCCAGCGACACCCGGCGCATCATCTTGGGTGAGAACATCCTCGACCAGACCGGAAGGGTATATGTGGAGACCACGTCGTCCGCACACGGCATCGTGGTTGCCGATGAGACAACGTGGAGGCTCGCTGGAGAGCAGGTGACCGCCGCCTTGGCCGCCGCCGGCGTCGCCCTGGAGGAACCCCTCATCTTCCCAGCTCTCCCGCCGGTCTACGCAGGCTATGAGAACGTCGTCATCGTGCGGGAGAAGCTCCGGGAGACGGGCGCAGCCGCCTGCTCGATCGGTTCCGGCACCATCTCCGACCTGGTCAAGCTGGCCTCGGGAGAACTGGAGCGGCCCTACGTCCACGTGTGCACCGCGACCTCGATGGATGGCTACGCCGCATTCGGTGCGGCCATCACCAAGGACGGCTTCAAGATCACGCGCACCTGCCCAGCTCCCGCCGGCATCGTGGCGGATATGGCGATCATGTCCAGCGCTCCGGCGCGGATGACTGCCAATGGCTACGCGGACCTCATCGAGAAGTTCCCGGGCGGGGCCGATTGGATCATCGCCGACGCGCTCGGCGTCGAACCGATCGATGAGACCTCCTGGAACCTGGTCCAGCAGGTCCTCCCGCAGGCAATGAGCGCGCCGGACGCCCTCGCGAGAGGTGAGCGCAAGGCACTGCTGGCGCTGACCGAGGAGTGCATGCTCTCGGGGCTGGCGATTCAGGCGCACAAGTCCTCGCGTCCGGGCTCCGGCGCGGGCCACAACTTCTCCCACCAGTGGGAGATGGAAGGCTACGGCCTCGACTGGCCCCTCCCCCTCTCCCACGGCGCCAAGGTCGGACTTGGAACCATCGCTGTCGCGGCCCTCTACGACATGGCGATCGAACGTGGATTCGACGCTGTGGATGCGGACGCCGTCGTCGCCGCGTGGCCGAACGAGGAAGAGAACGAGCTCCGGGTGCGAAATCTCCACACGTTCCCGGTGATTGCGGAAGCCGCGGTCCTCCAATCGCAGGCCAAGTACGTTCCCGTCGAGGACCTGGCCCCGCGAATCGCCACCATCAAAGAGGTGTGGCCCGCTATCGCCCCGCACCTGCGCGAACAGGTTCCCACCGCCTCCCAATGCCGCGACATGCTCAAGGAGGTGGGGGCTGTCTGGCATCCCTCCCAGATCGGCATCTCGCTCGAGAAGCTCAAGCACACCTATCTGCAGGCGCAGACCCTGCGTAGCCGCTACACGCTGCTCGACGTGCTGCAGGAGACCGGGCTGCTGATACCGTGGGTGGAAGAACTCTTCGCCCCCGGTGGTTTCTGGGCCGAGGAAGAGGTTCCCACCGAAGGAGTGTTCGTGCCATGACCTGGAGTATCGGCGACGACGATGCCGCAGCGCTGGCATCCCGTTCCCTGTGCGGCTTGGTCGACGAACTGAAGCGTCAGGCGGCGGCCATTGACTCGCGCAGCATTGCAGCGTTGACGGCTCGCATCGTCAGCGCCGAACGGCTGTTCATCACCGCGGCCGGCCGTTCTGCGGTAGTGAGCCGCGGTTTCGCCAACCGGATGATGCATATGGGTTTCGAGGTGTTCTACGTCGGCGATATCACGACACCGGCGATCACGGCCGACGATACCCTTCTGGTTGTCTCCAACTCCGGCAGGACTGGCTCTCCCCTGGCCGCGGCGAGGACCGCGCACGCCCTGGGAGCTGAGATCCTCGCTATCACCGGTGCACCCGACAACCCTTTGGCCGAGCTCTCCTCGCGGATCGTCGTCATCTCCAACAACGGCGACCTGGACCAGCCCCTCAACTCCCTATCGGAGCAGTTGACGTTCCTGACCCTGGAATCGATCGTCTTGAATATCATGGCCGTCTGTCAGATCGACGAGGATGAGATGCGCGCTCGGCACGCGAATCTGGAGTAGGAGAAGGTGCGGGAAGAGGTGTCGGAGGAGCACCCCGGATGCCTTCCTCCTACACCTCTTCAACGACACGCCAGAACCGACTAACGCCACATGAACAGGTGTTTTTCCTTATCAAACAACCGCGGCCATGAAATTCCGAGTCTTGAATCCCGGTTGTTTGTCAAATATCCAGGTCGCAGGCGCTAGCCTCAAAGCATGAGACTAGGTGTGGATTTTGGAACGACGCGCACAACCGTCGCCGTCGTGGACCGAGGCAATTATCCCTTGGTCGCTTTTCCCGATCAGGAAGGCGACTCGTACGAGTTCATTCCATCGTTCGCAGCCGTCGAGGGCCGCGGGGTCGTCTATGGCTTCGAGGCGTTGCGGCTGGCAAACGCCGGTGCACCCCACGTGCGTTCTTTCAAGCGTTTCCTCGCCTCTCCCGATGTCAACGCCGAGACGCCGGTGACGATCGGCGACCGCCAGATCCCGATCCTCGAACTGGTGACCGGCTTCCTCTTCCACGTGGCGGCCAGCATCCGCAAGGCCATCGACTCACCGAACGAGATCCTCGAGGTCGTCGTCGGCATTCCGGCTCATGCCCATTCTGCGCAGCGTTTCCTGACTCTCGAGGCCTTCCGCCGCGCGGGATTCAACGTGCTTGCGATGATCAACGAGCCCTCCGCGGCGGGATTCGAGTACACCCATCGCCATGCGAAGCTACTCAACTCGCGCCGCACCAAGGTGATCGTCTACGACCTGGGCGGCGGAACTTTTGACGCATCGCTGGTCGTGGCCGATGGAACCAGCCACGAGGTGCTCATGTCTCGCGGGGACAACAACCTCGGCGGCGATGACTTCGATGAGGCCCTCGCACAATGCGCGCTGGATGCCGCCGGGCTCTCGCAAGGCGACTTCTCCGGCGAACAGTGGGCGCAGCTGCTCCTCAGCGCCCGTCACGCCAAGGAAGCTCTCTATCCGCAATCGCGCCACGTCTCGCTCGACGTGCTCGGACAGTCGGTCTCCTTCCCGATTGCCGCTTTCTACGAGCGGATAACGCCCCTCGTCGAAGCGACTTTCGACACCATGGAGCCGCTTCTGGTCCAGGATGAAGGCGGTGACTTCCGTCCTGGCGACGACGTGTCGGGCATCTACGTGGTCGGCGGCGGTTCCGAGTTGCCGGCGATCACCCGCGGACTGAAGGAACGTTTCGGTCGTCGCATCCGCCGCTCCCCCTACACCGCCGGCTCCCAGGCCATCGGTCTGGCGATCGCCTCGGATCCCGCCGCGGGCTACACCCTCGTGGATCAGCTCTCACGCTGGTTCGGAGTCTTCCGGGAGTGGGATGGCGGCAACAAGGTGACCTTCGACGTCCTGGTCGGGCCCGACGCCGTCATCTCCGAGGACGGCAACGAGATCACCCGCAGGTACCGCTCGGCTCACAATGTCGGCTGGTATCGCTTCGCGGAGTGCAGTGCCGTCGAGGCAGACGGCGAGCCCAGAGGCGACGTCGTTCCTCTTGGAGATGTCCTCTTCGCCTTCGACTCGTCGCTGCGCGGCAAGGATATCGACCTGACTGCGGTCGACGTCACTCGTGTAGAAGACGGCCCGCTCATCGAAGAGAAGTACTTCATAGATCCCAATGGCATCGTGGAGGTCACCATCACCGACCTGGATTCCGGATACAGTGTCAGAAAAGCGCTGGGAGACAAGCGTCGCGGCTGATTTCCAGGTGTTCCGACGGCGGCTTCGTAAGCGTTGAATATCAATGCACGAGGTCGCCGTCGTCTTGTTATCTGATACAAAAACCTGCATGGCCGTCTCATTTAATGGTACGGGTGCTGCCTCGTGGCCACGGAGTGACAAAGTGACGTGGTGGCTCAGAAGCATCCAGTACATCAGGTGCCCCCGGCACCGAAGTTAGCGGTCCTCTCATTCCAGCACGTTCTCGCGTTCTACGCGGGAGCCGTCATTGTTCCCCTGCTGATCGCCTCGAGTCTCAAGCTCGACGCGCAAACAACCATCCACCTCATCAATGCCGACCTCTTCACCTGCGGTATCGCCACCATCATCCAATCGGTCGGCATCACCCGCCATATCGGTGTTCGGCTCCCGATCATCCAGGGAGTGACGACGACGGCCGTGGCTCCGATCATCGCGATCGGACTGGCCGTCACGGACGGAGAGGGTGGAAACTCCGCCCTTCCCGCCATCTACGGATCGATCATCGTGGCGGGGCTCTTCACCTTCTTCGCCGCCCCCTACTTCGCGCGGCTGCTGCGTTTCTTCCCACCGGTGGTCACGGGAACCGTACTGCTGGTCATGGGTACCAGCCTGCTCTCGGTCTCTGCCAACGACTTCGTCAACTATGCCGAGGATATCCCCGACGTCAAAGCATTGGCCTACGGCTTCGGCACACTCGGTGCCATCGTGCTGGTCCAGCGTTTCTTCCGCGGTTTCATGGGCACGATCGCCGTGCTCGTGGGGCTTATCGGCGGCACGCTCATCGCCCTCGTGAGCGGGGATCTCGATGCGGGCAAACTTCAGGCGTTCCAGGACGCCGGCGCCGTCAGCGTCACCACTCCCTTCTACTTCGGCGTCCCGGTCTTCACGTTGACCGGCTGCATCTCGATGATCATCGTCATGATCATCACGATGGTCGAGACCACCGGAGACGTCTTCGCCACCGGTGAGATCGTCAACAAGCGCATCACCAAGAACGACATCTCGGCGGCTCTTCGCGCCGATGGCCTCTCCACCCTGTTGGGCGGGATCATGAACTCGTTCCCCTACACCTGTTTCGCGCAGAACGTCGGGCTGGTCCGCATCACCCGCGTGAAATCCCGCTGGGTGGCCGCGGGTGCCGGCATCATCATGATCGTTCTGGGCGTGCTCCCCAAGGCGGGTGCCATCGTCAACATGATCCCCGCCCCGGTATTGGGCGGTGCGAGCCTCGCTATGTTCGCGAACGTGGCGTGGGTGGGATTGCAGACGATCGCCAAGGCCGATATGCGCGACAATCGCAACGCGGTGATCGTGACGACGGCGCTCGGGCTGGCCATGCTCGTTACCTTCAAGCCGTCGATATCACTCGTTTTTCCTGAGTGGGCCCAGATCTTCTTCTCCTCGGGAATGACGATAGGCGCCATCACCGCCATCGGACTGAACCTGCTCTTCTTCCATGTCGGGCGCCAGCGCGGCTCCGATGTGGCGACGGATCACGCAGGCCGCGGCATCGGCATCGAGGACGTCAACGCTATGGATCGCGAACAGTTCGTAGAGGCCTTCGCCAGCGTTTTCAACAGCCAGACCTGGCCGCTTGAGCAGGCGTGGGAGCAGCGTCCGTTCGCCGATGCACACGAGCTGCGTGACGCGATCCAGGAGGCGATACTGACCGCCGAGACGAAACTCCAGGATGACTTGATCCACGATTACCCGGACATGGCCCAGCTGCTCGGCGCCGGGGACGACGACGAACAGGTGGTCACGAAGGATATCGGCTCACTTGCGCTGGAGTCGGCAACCGCTGAGGAGCTGGATGAGGTGGCGCGGATCGCCTCCGAGTACGAGAAGCGGTTCTCGATGCCGTTCATCGGCTATCTGGGGCCTCTCGATTCCACGCAGCAGATCATTGCCAGTGGTATGCGGCGCCTGGCCAATTCGCCGACTCAAGAACGTGTGGTGGCACTCTCCCAGGTGGTGGAGATAGCCAACGATCGTTTCGATATCATGCTGGCCGACGCGAATCCCCTGCGTGCGGCCTGGGAGGCGAAGTTCGCCCGTAAGTCATAGGTGGAGATCGCTGGATAACGAAAGAGGGGCGGGGGCCGGGGGGGCTTTATAACCGGGCCCCCCCCCCGCCTAAAAAAATTTTTTAAAAAACAAACACCCAAACCAA
>JAZDRN010000001.1:1191373-1291701 GCA_047501485.1 Actinomycetaceae bacterium L2_0104
CGGTAGTTCTTTACTACCGGGCCCGCCCCTCTGAGAATAAGGTGGTGAAGGCTCAGACAGCCGAACGCTTCTTCGCGCGCCGCTTGGCCAGTTCGTCTTCCCCGGCTCCGGCATCCTCGATGCGGGAGGTGGGCAGCTCCGAGAGGCTTCCCTCCACTTCGCGCCAGACGCGGCCGACGGCGATGCCGAAGACTCCCTGTCCGCCTTTGACCAGATCGATGACCTGATCGTCCGAGGTGCACTCGTAAACCGAGGCGCCATCGGACATGAGCGTTATCTGCGCGAGGTCGTCGACCCCGTATTCGGCGAGCTGGGAGACCGCCAGGCGGATCTGCTGCAGCGAGACTCCCGTGTCCAGAAGCCTTTTCACTACCTTCAGCACAAGAATGTCGCGGAAGGAGTACAGGCGCTGGCTTCCGGAACCCGCTGCTGTCCGGATAGTCGGTGAAACCAGTCCCGTGCGGTCCCAATAGTCGAGTTGGCGGTAGGTGATTCCGGCCGCCTTGCAGGCAATTGGACCGCGATAACCTGTCTCTACGTCTAGGTCGGGTAGAGGATCGCCAAAGAGCATCTGCTGCGCGCGCTGCTTCGTGGAGTCAGCCGCTGGTGCGTCGCTCATCTAGGCCTCCATTCAAGTACGTTCTGCGGGCCACTACCGGAGAGGGGTGGATGCTTCAACGGTAGACGTGAAAACCCGACGAATCAACGATATAGCACGATTACCCCGACGGGTTGGAACGGCGTGTCGCAACCTCAAGTTTAACTTGAAGTTTTGCTCACGTCTGGAAAACAAGGGCGTTTCGCGCCTATTCAAACACTTTATGGCCGGAAGAGGACGGTGACGAGCCGGGATGCGAGTGACTCGGCTAGCGCAGGTTCACTTCGACGTTCTCCGCCAGCAGTGCCCTGTACAGGTGAGAGACGACGGTCGAGTTCTCCGCGGCCTGAGCCATGGCCCTCTCCCCCGCCACCGGCGAGCCTTTGGCTCGTTCGGGAGCCACCGCCGCCGTCAGCATGGCGGCGTGCGCATGGGCGGAGTTCTTGATGCTGCGAACCTGACGCAGGTCGAAGCCCGCGCTCTGCAGCATGGCAGCGTAGCGGACGATCTCCACGGACTGCGTCGTCAGACGCGAACGGGCGTCGGTCGCCAGGACCCCGGCCGAAATCATTTCCTCGATGTCCGATACCGCCACGCCGGTGAGATCCGATACCTCGACCACCTTAAGGCGAGTTCCGGGCTGCGGACGCCGCACTTCGTCGTCGGGAATAACGCGCATACGGCCCGGGTGGACCTCCTCGGGAGACTCCCCCGAATCCAACTGGCGCAGCAATTCGCCGATCTGCGAGAGCGGCAGAAAGCGGTCGCGCTGCTCCTGCAGCACGAAGCGAAGGCGTTCGACATCTGCCGCCGAGAAAAGCCTCTGGTTAGAGGGAGCGCGATGCGGAGAGATCAGGTCCAAGGATTCGTAGTGACGAATCTTCGAGACCGTCAGCAGTGGAAACTCCGCCGCCAAAGCCGAACGGACTTCCCCGATTCTCAAAGAGGGAACGTGAGAGACGTCCTGCGGCCAAGAAGTTTCGGGATTCTCAGACCTAGGAGCGCTACGTGGCGCAGCCGTCATCGCTATGCCTGGGAGTTGTAAAAGGTGAGCCGGTACTTACCGATCTGAACTTCGTCGCCATTTTGCAGCTCGACGGCGTCGATACGTTCGCGGTTGACGTAGGTGCCGTTGAGGGAACCGGAATCGCGAACCGAGAACTTGTGCCCTTCGCGTACGAACTGGGCGTGACGGCGCGAGACGGTGAAATCGTCCAGGAAGATATCCGTGCGGGGGTGACGGCCCGCGTTGGTGACGTCAGCATTGAGAAGGAATCGCGCGCCGGCGTTCGGGCCGGACAGTGCGATCAACAGAGCCGAGCCATGCGGGAGAGATTCGATGGCAGCGACCTCTTCGGGGCGGAGAGCGCGCCGATCATCGCTGAACTCGCTGGGAGTTCCGTCAACAGCAAAACGAGACGTGTTGCTCAGTCCCTCTGCGCCGATTGACGTCTGGTTTGGATCGTTCGAAACCGACATCTGCCCTCCTTCTCCGCAAGTTGTTCCTACTACAGGTTTGGTAACAACAGTATAACAATTATGAGGGCTCTCCCCCAGTTTGGTGCACATCACAAACCCGAAGAGTTTTGCCGCTGAACAGGTGGGATATCCCTGCCTACACAGTAAACGGAAACACCTGTCGGGCTCGTCCCTCCGGAGACTGACCGCCTGACGCAGGTGGGCCTCGGTGCTACTCCGAAGGTCGTAGATGAGGCAGGTTCGTAGGGATGAATGTCGATGACTTCTTGAGGGCGAAAGACGGTGACTTCTTGAGGGCGAAAGACGACGGCGTTACTTGTCTCACGATTCGCTTGGCCAGGTCGTCTGATTGGAGTTTGAGGTCCGCTCTGGTGTAATCTCATCAGGTCGAGATCGAGTGGTCAACCACCGAATGAGACATCGGGCTGTGGCGCAGTTTGGTAGCGCACTTGACTGGGGGTCAAGGGGTTCACCCCCTCCGGTCGGCCCGAACAACTGAAAATTGAAGCCACGGGATGTGGCGCAGCTTGGTAGCGCACCTGACTGGGGGTCAGGGGGTCGCAGGTTCAAATCCTGTCATCCCGACAGAAAAGCCCTGATGAGAAGCCATTTTCATCAGGGCTTTGTCATGTCCGTCGACGGGTTTTTGTTGGTCCCCCTCTGGTCCCCTCGCCACCGCATCGTTGCCGTCCCGCAGACGTCGGAGACCGTATCTGGCTCTCTGGAGGTCGTTGTCTGTGGATAAGGGGACCAAAAGGGGACCAGAGCCTCCGATCGCGGCTCCCGGCTACCTGTCACAGTGACCTCGAGGCCTCGCGCCGGCTCGGTCTGCCGGCCTTGGCGGATCGGGCAAGGAAGGCGTTCGCCTGTTCGGCAGCGGAGGCCAGATGGCGGTCGTCGGGGTGCAGGTATCCGCGTGTGGTCTCGACGGAGGCGTGGCCGAGGATGTCCTGGAGGACGTGCAGCGGGATGCCTGCGTCCGCCATCCATGTCGCCCCGGTGTGCCGGAGGCCGTGCCGGGTAAGGTCGGGCAGGCCGAGATCGCTGACGATCTGGTCCCAGTTCGTCGCGTCCCGCACGGTCGCGGTCGTGAGAGCACCGCCCTTCGGGCCGACCAGCAGCCGATCCTCGGGCTCCTTGCGTTCCGCGAGGCGTTCCAGGATCGGGCGGAGCGGGTCGAGGATCGGGACGCGGCGTTCTCTGCGGCCTTTGGTCTGCTTCGTGATGAGCCCGCCTTTGCCGGGGTAGGTCTGCCGCGCGATCACCACGATGTTCTTGTCGAACCGGACGTCACCGGCCTGAAGGCCCGAGACCTCGGAGGAGCGCGCTGCGAGGAGGGCGGCGAGCATGACGAAGTCGGAGTACGACTGGTGGACCTTCCCGCAGGCTTCAGCGAGCGTCGTCAGCGTTCCCATGTCCGGGATCGCATGGGCGCGTGGGGAAGCATCCTCCGCAGGCTGGAGACGGAAGGCATTGCGGTTCAGGCTGCGCTTGGCACGGTTCTTCGCGGGGTTGATCGGGATGAGCCCGTCGCGCACTGCTTCGTCGAGGACCCGCACGAGAGGTGCGATCGAGTTCTTGATCGTTGACGCCCCATGCCGTTTCTCCCAGGCATCGATGGTGCGGTCGATGATCCCGGCGGTGATCTGCGTGACGGGTAGGTGCCCGAGGGCAGGTAGCACGCGGAGCTTGAGCCCGTACCCGTAGGTCTCCCCGGTGGAGGTGGGGTCGAGGCCGCGCGCCCATCGGTCGCCGATCGTGGTGACGAACTCGGTGAGCGTCATGGACACGTCCATGCCCTTGGCCGATGACTGCCGCAGCGAGTCGAAGAACTCGTGCGCTGCAGCCTCGTCAGCGACGATCTCGGAGCGGATGATGCGGCGTTTGCTGATCGGGTCCGTCCAGCGGGCACGGGCGCGGATGCCGTAGGAGCGACGTTCCAGGTCGGTGGAGATCCTCACGCCGACCGGAGGCACCGGCTTCGGTTGCGCGTGCGGGAGCGGCTCAGCCTTCCGGGGCATGGCTGTGCTCCAGCCCCGCCAGCCAGGCGTCGACCGCGTCGATGCGGTACCGGGCGATCCCGCCCAGCCGCAGGAACGGCGGCCCCTGACCAGCCGAACGCCACCTCGACAAAGTCGACTCGGACACCTTGAGATAGGCGGCGATCTCGCGACTGTCCATGAGAGGGGAGACCACGATCGTGCCGCCGGTATCGCTCATGCGACTTCTCCGGTGTTCGGGTTGAGCCCGGCATAGAAGTCGTCCTCGGCCTGGCGGCGGGCGGCGACATCGTCGAGGACGAACTGCACGAAGTCCTGATCCCGGTGAGCGATGATCGTGTCCTCGACCGGGCCTGCCGGGTCCTCGCCGGGCCAGGTGGTTTGCCGGGTCGGGCGGTCTCGGTCGAGACGGGTTCCGGAAGCGGCGACCCAGTCGCGGAGCCGCTGGCGGGCGTCGGCGAAGTCGCGATGCCAGCCCAGCGGGGCGGAGCCGTTCTGCTCCGGGTCGTAGGCGGACAGCCAATGCAGGTGCAGAGCGCTCAGCTCCCACAACAGCTCCGGGTGGCGGTGCCAGAACGGCGGAACCACCGAAGCAGGCAGCCCGTAGGTGCGGCGCAGCCAGTCGACCCAGCGGTTCAGTTCCAGCCACTCGGCCTCCGCTTCCTCGCTGGTCAGGAGGTTCCAGTTGATCGGGTGCGGAGGCTCCGGGATCAGCGGCCCGTTGAACTCCTCGGACTCCTCGTCCAGGTCCGGCTCGTCGGTCTCGGGGGCGGTGTCGTTCTGGTTCATCGCGGTCACCGCCGTTCAGAGCCCGAGCGCCGGGGCGGTGCCCGAGCTCTCTCGATGAGCTGCGCCGGCCGCCTGTCCCACAGGCTCCTGCGTCGTGGCGGGCTGGCGGCGGGTGCGGTCGACCTCGTAGCTCGTGCGGGCGAGGTCGTGGCCGAGCTTCTTCGCGACGAACTCCTCGGACTTGACCACCTCGCCGTCCGGAGCGGTCCGGTCGTACTCGCGGGTGTAGCCCTCGGCGACGAACTTGTCTCCCTTGGCGAGCCGGTCGTGGGCGCGCTCGGCGGTCTTCTTGAACGCCACGAGGTCGTGGAAGGTCGTCTCGGTCTGCGTGAAAGACCCGTCCGGCTCCTTGCGATAGTGCTCCTGCCCGATCTTGGCGTAGAACCGGGCATCGCCCCGCTCCGTGTAGGTGAGCTGCGGGTCGGAGGCGATGAACCCCGAGACGGATTCCTGCGTGTGGAGAGCCATTGGACTGCCCCTCTTTCTGACATCGGCGGCGACCCCACGATGGGGCCGCTCTGTCAGGCAGGTGCGCCCGGCGGCTCCTCCGAGCGGTGCTGCAGCGTCGCCTCGATGTCGGCCCGGTCGTCGCGCAGCTGTTTCGCGTCGGGCCGGTCGGTCCAGGTCCGCATCCGGGTGACGATGGGTGGTGCGGAGCGCAGCAGCACCAGTGCAGTCCCGAACGGGAGGGTGCGGATCGTGTCGGGCGGCATGATCGGCACGCGGCGGATGGAGCGTTGCGCGGAGCGGGAGCCGTGGTCTCCGACCGTGGTGGAGTCGGTCACCTCGTCGCGCTCGCCGATGAGCGTGGTGAGGTCGTGCAGGTCCTTGGAGTTCGACGCTCCGCCCAGGACGATCTTGACGATGGAGGCGTCCCAGATCGCGCCGGCCGCGTTTTCCGACCACTTCTCCCGCGCCTGCGCGAGGCTTTGGAGGACGGGCATCGTCGTGATCCCGGTTCCGCCGCCCTCAGCCATGAGCGTCGGTAGCGACGGCAGCGGGGCGAGGTTGCCGACCTCATCGAGCGCGAGCAGCAGTGGCGGGTCGAGGCGGGCGCCGGGGCTGGTGGCGGCGAGGCGGCGGGCAGCTTCCACGACGTCTTCCACGAACGCAGCCACCAACGCAGCGGAGTTGTTGGCGCCGGCTCCGGTGGCGAGCAGGTAAAGGGTTCCTCGGTCGCGGAGGAACGCTTCGGGGTCGAAGTCCTCGTCTTCGCGCGGCGATACGGCGTCGAGCACGCGCGGGTCTGCCAGCGCGGCCAGGGCAAGCGAGACGCCTTGCCAGATGGAGTCGCGGGTTCTGGGGTCGGAGTCGATCATCGCCTGCAACGAGTCCGCCCACCCAGTCGCGGCTCGCGGGTTCGCGGTAAGGATCGCGACCGCGTCCGCGGCGGCGGAGGGGTCGAGGGTCCAGCGGAACAGTTCCGAGGGTGGCCGGTGGTCGAGGGCGGCGGCGTGGAGTAGCGCTTGGAGCGCGGTTCTCGTCTTGCCCTCCCAGAACCCGCCGCCCTCGACCCCGCCGGCCGAGAGACCGGTGCCGGCGGCGAGGCCGGTCGCCCGGATCATCGCCGTCAGCGGGTCCTCACACCCGCGGATGGGTGACCACCTGAGCCCGGCGGGCAGGCCTTCGGCGAGGTGCTGCGGGTCGAACACCGCGACCGGGCCGATCTTCTGCCGGGCGCGGAGGGTCGCGGTGAGGTTGTCCGGGCGGGTGCTCGTCGTGACGACTGCGCCAGGGCCGTCCAAGATGGCGTTGATGACGATGTGGGCACCCTTGCCGGAGCGGGGCGGGCCGATCAGCAGGATGCTGTCCTCGACGGACGCCCAGACGCTCGTGCCATGTGAGGCGCCGATCCGGTAGCCGACATCCTCCGGCCGCGGCTGGTGGAGCGAGGGCCGCAGGTGACCGGCCCGGCGCAGCAGCGCCGCCTCTGAGGCGGCCTTGGCGACTTCGCTGCGGGTGGCGATCCCGGCGATGCGGTAAGGGTCCGTCTTCACGCGGCGGCCGTGCTCGCGGAAGAACCGCCACGCCCACCAGCCGGCCACCCCGGCGCCGAGGACCAGCAGACCGGCGGTGATCCAGTACGCGACGACGTTCAGGCCAGGAGCGTCGAGCGCGGCAGCGGGGTCGCCGGAGTGTAGCAGCACACCCAGGCCCGCCTCGATCCCGCCGGTGGGCTGGCCGGTCCCGGTGATCCAGGCGGCGACAGACCCGGCGCCGCGGAGGATGGCGGCGAGGACCGCGGCACCGATGAGGATGCCGATGCCGAGGTTGCTCAGCTCGTCCCCGAGCGCCCCCGCGGGCCGGGGCGTGCTCATTCGGGGTGCCCGATCGTGAAGGTGCCGGAGACCCGGCCGAGCAGGATGACCTCGCGGGTCGGGCTCCCGGCGAGCTGTGCCGCCTCGATGATGCCGCGCATGGTGCCATCCGGGGCGGCGTCGCCGTGGGCGATGACGACGGCGATCGCGACGTCCTCACCCGGCACGAACCCCTCCCCGTGCAGCACGACGAGATCCGTCGCCGGTCGGCGGGCCGGTTCCTCCGATGCCGGCTCTGGATCGGATTCGGTGCGGCGGCGCCTGCTCGGGGTGATGATGTCGGTGAACACGGTTCCTTCCGCTTCGCGCACCTCGACCCGCACCGGGGAGCGGCGCAGGTCGGTGAGCTGGTCGAGGACGCGGGCGAAGTCCTCCCGCCGCCACGGCGGCGCGAACGGCTCTGGCTCGAACGGCGCCCCGTCGACAGTGACGGTCATGCGGCCGTCCTCGGCGATGGCGATGGCGACGAGCGGGAGCACGACCGGCACGGGCTCGACACTCCCGTCTCGAGATGCGGGTTCGCCCCAGGATCGCTTGTAGCGGGGCCGGGGCATCAGGAATCCTGCCGATCGTTCGGGATTCCTGAAGGCACGTCGAGATTCCTGAACTCATGGGAATCGCTCGTCATACGGCCGGTGGTGTCGAACGCGGCGAGCTCGGCGGGGTGGAGCTGATGCTGGACGACGAAGCTGCGGTCCTTGATCCGCCAGAGCCCCTGCCCGGTTCCGAGCCCTGGGAGCAGCTTCTGCTCGGTGCCGGTGAGCCCGAGCGCGAGGGCGGTGGAGCCGAGCTGGTCCGGCTCCTGCCGGTACACGATCCGCGTCTCCGCATTCGCCAGCAACGACGAGGCGAGGGCGCGCATCGCGGTCCCGGCATCGCCGACGTTGTCGAGGTCGGAGAGCTTGTGGAAGATGAGCATGTTCGCGATCCCGAAGTGCCGCGCCAGCCTCCACTGGGCGTCCATGCGGCGAAGCAGCGCCGGGTACTGCATGAGCCGCCACGCCTCGTCGTAGATCACCCATCGCTGTCCGCCTGCCGGGTCGGACAGGGCGGACTCCATCCATGCGGACGAGCAGGTCATCAGCACCGAGATCAGCGTGCTGTTCTCCGCGACCCGCGACAGGTCGAGCGACACCATCGGCAGCGACGGGTCGAACCGCACAGTGCTGGGCCCGTCGAACAGGCCTTGGAGGTCTCCAGCGACGAGCCGACGGAGCGCGTGGCCGACGAGCCGGCCATCTTCCGCGAGCCGGCCGTCCTCGTCGTCGACGCGGCTGGGGCTGAGGATGCGGTCGACGACCATCGGCAGGATCGGGACCTCGGCGCTCCTCACAGCGTCTTGAAGGGCGAGGTCGATCGCGGTGTGCTCCAACGGCGACAGCGCCCGATCCAGCACGGTCTCTGCGAGGGCGCCGATGAGGTCGCGGCGGCGAGAGGCGACCTGCATCGCCCACTCCGCATCCGACACCGCAGACGGCCGGTGGCCCTCATCGAGCGGGTTGAGCCTGTTGCGCAGGCCGTGGCCAAGGATGATCGCCCGCCCGCCGACCGCCTCCGCAACACTCGTATGCTCCCCTTTCGGGTCGCCGGGAACGTAGACCCTGCGTCCGAACGGCAGGCTGCGCGTGTACAGCGACTTCGCCAGGGACGACTTGCCGCTCCCCACGATGCCGGCGAGCACGACGTTCGGCGCCGTGATGAGCCCCCGCTGATAGAGCACCCAGGGGTCGAACACGAACGATCCGCCGCTGTAGAGGTCCTGGCCGACGAAGACGCCCTGGCTGCCGAGGCCGGCTTCGGCCAGGAAGGGGTACTGGCCGGCGAGCGTCGCGGAGGTGTCCTGGTGCTTGGGGAGCCGGAACCGGCCCGGCGTCCGCAACGCCGCAGGTCCCGCCTCGCCGGCGGCGGGCAGGTAGCTCGTGCTGCGGCGTTCAGCCTGCTCCGCCTCCCACTTCGCCCGAGCTTCTAGCTTGCGATGCTGGCGGGCATCGGTCTCGACCTTCGCCGCCGCCTGCCGGCGGGCCTTGCGTGCCCGGCGCCGCTCGCCTTCGGGCCCGACGAGCACAGCGGTGTGCAGGCGGCTGTCGTCCTGCCCGGTCACAGCGCCAGCCCCCGGCCGTGTGCGGAGGCGGTGCCGGGGCGGCGGGTGAACCAGTCGGCCCCGTCTCGCCCCCGACTGACCGCGGCGCCGACTGCACGCGTGGACTTGTGCGCGGCGCGTTCCGCTTCCCGCCCCGACTCCGATGCGGATGCGGAGGCCGGGGCGTCGACGCCGAG
The DNA here is from genome assembly GCA_047501485.1 of Actinomycetaceae bacterium L2_0104. Classification (GTDB taxonomy): domain Bacteria; phylum Actinomycetota; class Actinomycetes; order Actinomycetales; family Actinomycetaceae; genus Ancrocorticia. Next base: position 1,200,835 of record JAZDRN010000001.1, read on the forward strand.
GAGTGCCGGATCGCGCATAGTGTCGTGCTCGCGCAGCAGCGAGACGTGCCCGAGGAAGGGGTTGTAGGTGAGCGTGTAGACGTCTCTGGTCGCCACCTTGTCGAGCGCACCTGCCGGGGGCTCGTCGTAGACGTATCCGTTCTCGAGCGCGGCCTGGGTGGTCTCCGCTCCGTAGTCGTGCCCGGCCAGGTGCTCGATCGCTGCATCCGTCCCGTCGCGGTCGATCAGCTCCAGCACCTCGTCGGCCTCGGAGCCTTCCAGGAACACGACGCTGACCCACCGCCTCGCCGGGCCGTCCTCGACGGCAGGTGCTGGGTGCCAGGCGATGCGGCCGGAGTGCTGGGAGGCGGCGTCCAGCCGCCACTCCACGGTGTCCAGCAGGGTGCCGGCCTGGTGCAGCTCGTCGGCAGCCGCGAGAGCCGAGGTTGCGCCAGCGGCTTGATTCCCGGCGTCGTCGTGCGCCCTGGCGCGGGCGTTGATATGGGCGGAGGCGAGCTGGTCGAGCACTTGCCGCAGCGACCTGACGCCGGCGAGCAGCTCTCCGATCACCGGGTAGGTGTCGGCGGGGCTCGCGAACGTCCGGGTCGCGTGGGCCAGGCCCCGCAGCGCGGCGGACGCCTCAGCGGCGTCCGCGAGCGGGTCATCGAAGATCGGCATGATCAAGGCTCCTCACAAGAAGGCGTGACGGTTGGTGAGCAGGTGCGCCGAGTCAGACCGGCCGGCACAACGGCAGCGCGGCAGCGGTGAACGCCTGCGCCTGCTGACCGACGAGCCGCCTGGTCTCGCAGGACGCTTGGATCGCCGCCTGCTCGACCGCCGCCACCGCCGCGTCGAGCTCGTCCACGGTCGGCGCGGACACGGAGACGAGGCCGGAGACGCGCAGGACGCCGTGCCCGGCAGTCAGGTCCGCCTCCTGCTGGAGCACGTCGTCCAGCTCGGCGCTGCTGGCCGCGTCGTCGATCTGCCCTATCTTGCGCCGCTGGGCGGCATCGGAGATGAGCTCGGTCTTCTTCTTCCGCAGGTCCCGCGCTGCTTGGTCGGCGCGAACCGGGGTGTAGTGCAGGGCGAGGGTGCGCAGGATGCCGTTGGACAGCACGAGCGGGGCAAGGAAGCCGGGATACACCTGCGAGCGAGGCCACTCGGTGATCCACAGCACCGCATGGTGCGCGGAGTCCGACCGCAGCCGGTCCCAGGTCTCCGTGACCGCGACCGGGCCGGCCGTCGCCAGGTCACGGCCGAGGTCCCCGTGCCGCTCCAGCGCGGGCGCGGCGGCGGGGTCGTAGGCCGAGCGCAGGACGACGGCGACCTCGCCGGGCGCCAGCCATCCGGTCGACGTGAGCTCCGCCGCGCGCAACGCCGTCGTCAGCGTGCTCATCTCCTGCCGCAGCACCGCGGCCGCACCCCGTATCCCGCCACCGCTGGTCCTGATCTGCCGGGCGGCGGCCTTCATGTCGAGCGCGAGCGAGATGGTCGTCGCGTGGCGTTCTCCGGCGGGGCCGGCGCGGTCGATGAGCTCGGCGTAGGTGGTCGCGGCCCAGGAGCCGTCGTCGGTGCCGTGCGTGCGCCACCACTCCGCCAGGCCCGTCCCGGAATCCGGCAGGGTCCGCTCGGACACCTGGATGCGGGCGATCCGTCCGGAACGGCACGCGGCGGCCAGCACGCGGCCCCAGCCGGAGACCCGGCGCTGCTGCTCACCCGGATCGAGCAAGACGAACGCGGGGTGGGAGACGCCTAGGATCGCGGTGAGGGTCTGTGCGTGCGGGTCGTGGATCATCGCAGCCCCGGTCTCGGGGTCCTCCCACTCCCGCAGCGGCGCCGCATCGCCCGGTAGGGAGAGCGTCCCGGCGGGGCGGGGCTTGATGACGCGGCGCCGGTAGACGAGCTGCCCGAGATAGGTCCGGGCGGCCCAGCGGGCGAGGACCGGCACCCACTCGATCACCTTCCGGCCCCCGGCAGGGATCACCGCGAGCAGGGCGCAGGTGCCCCAGACGGGTGCGGTCCAAGCGAAGCCCATCCCGCCGGCGGCGTAGAGGGAGAAGACGACCGTGAGCACCGCGACGCCCAGGACGATGAGCTGCGGCAGGGACAGGCCGAGCATGATGCCGCGCCTGGCGAGCCGGGAGAACTGCACCGGTGCCAGCGGGTAGTCGCTAGTCGAGTTCGTGACCATCAGGTGTTACTCCTTCCCGGCCGGTGCGGACGATGGCGGAGGCGGCGGGTCCTGCCGGCGCCGAGGCGCGGGCGAGGACTCTGCAGGCCCGGGAGAGGGCGGCGTTGACGGTGCGGGACGCGGCGGGGTGCCCTGCGACGGCGGCGGGGATGCCTGCTCGGCCGCCGCGCCGGCCTGGCTGTCCGCCGCGCCGCCCACGGCTTTGCCTGCCTTCGGGCCGGCGGCCGCTGCGGCCTTGACCACGGCGGCTCCGATGACCACCGCGGCACCGACGGGCCCCGCGGCCGCACCGGGACCAGCCGCGCCAGCGCCGGCAGCTCCAGCCCCTGCTCCGGCACCGGATGTAGCGGCGCCGGTACCCGCCGTGCCCGCTCCCGCGCTGGCAGGGGCCGCAGCCGACGCACCGGGAGGAGGCGGGGGCGGTGTCGAGCCTCCGCCTGCGCCGCCTCCACCGCTTGGCGGGTTGCTGCCCGTGTCGGTGCCGCCGTCGAGGACCTTCTTGGCTGTGTCGGCCTGCGGGGCAGATGGCACCGGCACGGGCCGGTTCAGCGCGGACTTCGCCTCTTGCTCGGACGACATCGCGTGGTACATGTCGAAGCCGACGAACGACAGGAACTTGTAGGTGATGTAGGGCGCGAACGCGGCGATGAACATCAGCACGACGCCGGCGATGGGGTCGGAGATGGAGGCCAGGTCGGCCTCGATCGGGGCCGAGACCTGCCCGATCGCGACGAGGAAGATCACGACGAGGACGAGCTTGGAGAAGATCAGGGCGATCACGAAGGCCGCCCACTTGGCGAACCAGCCCTTGGTCGCGTCCCACGTGGCCCCGGCCAGGGCGACCGGGCCGAATACGATCGCCACGAGCAGCAGCGCCTTGCGGATCAGCAGGGAGAACCACACGATCGCCGCCGCCGATATGGCCAGGCCGGCGAGGAAGATCGTGAGGATCGCCCCGACGCCAGGGCCGCCGATGTTGATGGCGCCGAGGGCGACGGCGAGGAGCCCGATCTGGGTCCCCATCCCTTCCATCGTGTTGCCGGTAGCCTGCACGATCCCGACCGCGAGCTGATCGGTCACCTCCAACAGCAGCGCCGTCAGCGTGATCACCAAGAAGCTGCCGAGGACGGACTTCGCCAGGCCGAGCGCCGCACGGCTGAGCGCGGTGGGGTCGCGGTGGACCAGGCCGGTGATGAGCTGGAGGCAGAAGAAGATCAGCATCACGAACACGGCGACACCGAAAAGGACGTTGTAGACGCCGACGTACTCGGCGCTCGTGACGTCGACGAGGGTCGTGGTGTCGAACACCCACCAGACGGCCTCGAACAGCCATGCGGCGGCCCCGGCCATCGCTTGCGCGAGCCAGTCGAACGGAGCCGCGATCAGGGAGGCGGTGCCTTCGCCGACGGCGTCGCAGACGGAGGAGATGACCGGGACGTCGCAGACGCTCACCGCGCCCACCCCCGCCGTCGGAGGTCATGTCGGGTCGTCATTAGACGGCCTGCCCGACGCCCCAGAAGAAGTTCACCAGCGTGACCGCGGCGCCGCAGATGATCGCCGCCCCGCAGGAGACGAGGACGCCGACCTTGCCGCGGCTGGCGAGGTGGGGGTTGCTGCTGTTCGATCCGAGACCCCAGACGATCGCGGAGACGATGAGCGCGAGGACGGAGAGGATCAGGCCCACCGTCATGACGGCGCCGACGATGATGCGCAGCTGCTCGATGCCCGGAAGGCCCGAGCTGTTGGGGTCGATGTCGATCACAGTTGTGCTCCCTTGACTGGTCGAGACGGGGTTCTCGACGGTCAGGTGCACACCCGCTCCCAGCGCAGGCGGGGGCGGTCAGAGCCGGGTGCCGACGTCCAGGAGGAAGTTGAGCCAGGCAACGCCGGCGCCGGATAGCGCGGCGGCGCCGACCGCGACGAGCAGGCCGGTGCGCGCCTTGGTGGCGGCCTGGTAGTTGCCGCTGGCGGACGCGATCGCCCAGATGATGGCGCAGACGATGAGCATGAGCACCGCGGTGACGAGCACGAACATCAGCAGCGCGCCGACGATGGACCGAAGGTCTGCGGCGCCGCCCACGCCGCCGAAGTCGGGGAACACGTCCATCACGCACCCCCGGCGGTGCAGAGGGCGGGGGCGGCTTCGCCGCCCGCAATCCCTTCGGCACCGTGTTCGGTGAGCCAGGCGTCGGAGTCCACCGGGTCCGCTCCTGCGCCGCCGGGGTGGACTTGTAGGTGGAGGTGCGGGCCGGTCGAGTGCCCGGAGGAGCCGACGTCTCCGATGTGCTGCCCGGCGGTCACGGTGTCGCCTTCGGCGACGTGGATGCCGTGCTGCCACATGTGCACATACATCGACGCGACCCGCTCACCGCCGACGGTGTGCTCGATGACGATGACCCCGCCACCTGCGTCGGTGTAGTTCGCGCGCACCACGACGCCGTCGGCGACGGCATAGATCGGGGTTCCATCGGGGGCAGCGAAGTCCGAGCCGGCGTGGAAGCGACGTTCCCCGGTGATCGGGTCATTGCGCCACCCGAACGGACTCGTCCGCACCCAGGTTCCCTCGGGAAGCGGGAGCACGATCCTGGTCGTCTCGGGCACGACCGGTGTCTCATCCCCGCCGCCGTTGCCGGAGGGCGCGGGTCGGGTGAGGGCGTCGAGGATCGCCTGCGCCACCGGCTGGTAGTTCTGATACCTGTCCGGGTAGGCGCTGACCTCGACGGCCTGCGCGGCCTCTCCGGGGTCGAGCTGCTGCCAGCCCGGGATGTCGAGCAGCCCCCGCGGGGATGGGTAGTTCGGGCCGGACTCGCCGCCGTAGAACGCCCTGGCCTGGTAGGTCGAGTCCATGAGCTCGGCGACGGTGCCCCAGCCGCTGGCGGGCCGCATCTGGAACAGGCCGAGCGAGTCATGATCCGACCCGTTGCCGTCGTGCGGGTAGTCCGCGGACTCGGGGTAGGCGCTGGTGTTGGCAAGCATCCGCAGGGTGGATTCGGTGAGGGCGGCCATGAGTGCGATGAGCACCCCGTCGCGTCCGACGCCGGTGGTCTGCCTGCCGACCGTGATGATCGTCGCCGCGTGCGTGAGCTGTTGCCGGTCCAGCGTGACCGTCTCCCCGTTGCGGGTGGTGGCGGTCAGCGAGTCCGGGATCGGGCCGACCGCGAGTGAGCCGGGCGTGCAGACGGCGGCGGTCGCGGAGGTGCCGCCGAGGGCGGCGACGCCCAGCAGGGCCGTGGAGGGCCCGATGAGCAGCAGGGTGAGGGCGAGGACGGCGAGCTTCTTCATCGCGACGCTCCCGGCTCAGTGCAGCGGGGTGTCGAGCTCGGACAGCCGCAGCACCTCGCACGAACCTGATGCCGCGCCGTGGCCGGGCGTGGGCGGGGTGCAGACGAGGAACACGGTGAACGCGACCGGGCGGGACGCCTCTACCGGCGTCGTGCCCCAGGTGCCGTCGCGGTGCCGGGTGCCCTCGAAGGTGTAGGCGATTGCCCCGGCCGGGATCTGGCCGGGGGCGGCTTGATCGACGGCGGTCTCCCACGCCTCCGGGATGAACACCTCGTCGATGGTGAGCCACTGGCGCGTCGCGTACTGGCGCAGCTGCGCCCACGCCTCCGTCGTCGGGAGGTAGGCGCGTACGTCGCCCACGAACGCATCCGCCTCGGAACCGTGGGCGGCATCCGCGAGCACCTGCGCATAGTCCGAAGGCGTGTGCCCGGTCGTGGTGTCCCAGGTGAACAGCGCGGTCGCGACCGCGCGGGCGAACGCTTCCGGGCCGAGCCTTTGCGGCAGCGGCTCCAGCTCACCGCCCGGCATCGGGCCGGGCGTCACTGGCATCGTGGTGGAGGGTCGTTCGCTCGGTGCCGGGTCGGCCGGGGCGGCGGGGCCGCGGACGAGTCCGTAGATGCCGATGCCGACGAGGATCAGCAGGGCGAGGCCTGCGGCAGTGGCGGCGATCAGCAGGCGACGACGGCGACGGTCATCGGGGGCGGCGGGGTCCATGAACAGGGGTCCTTCCCGGACGGCAACAAGGGGATGCGTGGCTGCCAGGAAGGTGCGCGCCACCGCCCTGTTCAGGCGGTCTGCTCGGGTCGGCCCTCCCGGGCGACGCGCGCGGCATCGGCGAACGCGACGGTGCCGGCGATCGTCTCCTCGAACCGTGCCCATTGCTCGGTGGTGAGTGCCGGGCCGACCTCGGTGGGGTCGTAGTGCTTCCACCACGAGGCCATGTCGTCCCACGTCGCGGTGAACACGGTCAGAGGGAACGGCACCGGGAGGCCCGGCTCCACCGCCGTCAGTGCGGGCCGCTTCGCCTTCCTGCCGGTCTTGGCTGCCTTGACGCGGGCGAGCGCGGACTGCGCCAACTGCTCCAGCTCTGCGGCCTTCGCCTCCCGCTCCGCGGCCCGCACCGCATCCGCTTCGGTACGGGCCCGCTCGCGCAGCCCGGCGGGCTGTGCCAGGTCGGCGGCGAGCTGGTCGAGCTCCGCCAGCGACAGCTCCGCGTTCACGCGCAGATGCGACGGATAGACGCTGCCGCCGGTCTTGATCCGCTCGATCTCCTGCGCGGCGCGCGCCCGCACCGCCTCGGGCTGGGACTCGTCCGCGGCGAGGTCTTCCAGCCGGCCGATGCGCTCCAACGTCGTGTATGAGGCGCGGCCAGTGACCATCCGAGCGGCCTGCGCGCGGGTCTTGCCCTGCTCGATCTGCGGTGGTGCCAAATTGGCACCACCGTCTTCTGCATCTTCGGCGGACGTTTGGAACCTGGTGGCCTCCTGTCGGCGGGCGGCGTCCTCGGCCAGCAGGGCCTTCAGCTCGCGGTAGAGGGCGGCAGCTTCGAGCTGGGTGAGGGGCTTGTGGAGCTGGTTGTCGTCCTGCTCCGCCAGGAGCTGCCCGAGCCGGTCGGAGACCCCGGACCGCACCCACACGTTGACGGTCTTGATGCCGAGCAGCTTGATCGCCGCGAGCCGGCGGGCTCCGCAGATCAGGTGCCCGTCGAGGGTGACCGTGATCGGCTGCAGCAGCCCGTGGCGACGGATCGACTCGACCAATGGGGTCAGGTCGCCGTGGTCGTGCCGGTGCCGCGCGCCGACGATGATCGAATCGACCGCGCGCTCCAGCTCGATGCGTCCTTCCAGTGGCGTGCTCATGACCCGCCGCTCCCGGCACCGAATCTGGGTGCGGCGAGTCCGGCGGTGATCACGAGGTTGTCGTCTGTGAGGAGTGCTCGCAGCGGCTGGCCGATTAGCAGGCGGCGGAGCATTCCGCGGCCGGCGTTCGTGTGCGTGAGGGCCGGGTCGGGAACGCCGAGCACGACCCGCAGCAGCGCCGTCCAGGAGGCGCTGGGGAGGTCGAGGAGGGCGCGGGCCTGCCGGTCACGGCGCAGCACCTCGAACGCCGACGCCCGCGACACCGACTCCGCGAGCCGCGTAGTGATGTACTCGACCGCAGCCCGCGCCGTCGCAGGCTCCCACCCGACCCAGCTCAGGAACGCGATGGTGTCCTCGATCGCGGCGGTCACATTCACTGCCCGCTCCGGCACCGCATCGCCATCGGCATCCGGCTCCCCGTCGGTGAAGGGATCGAACCGGAACGCGGGGTGGTAGTCGGGCAGCGGGTTCTCCCGATCGCTGAACCGCTCCGCGTCATGGAACACCGAGTAGCGGGGCCGGCGGGCCTGGTGGACGGAGCACAGCAGCCCGTTGCCGCGCTCCTCCGCGGTGCATGTCACCTGCACCGCCCGCGTGATCACCGCCCACGGGTCCTCCGCCCGGCGGGTCGCGGCACCGCGCATCGCCTCGAATGCCGCAGACGCCGCCTCCCACGGGTCCAGCCCGTGCTTGCGGGCCAGCGCCGCGTACTTTCTCGCCGCATGTTCCATGAGCGCAGCGGCCTCCGGGTCATGGCGCCACGCTCCGCGCCCCGCCTCGTGGAGGCGGGTGAGCAGGGCGCGCAGCGCCTCCGAGTCCTCGAATCGTGCCCGCCGGTCGCGGGCCGTGGCAGTCTCCATGACGGCACCTCCTGACAGGCAGGTGCGCACACGGCCCCCAGTGGCCTGGCTTCGCGCCGTCGCGCCGGGGGCGAACATGGTTACCCGAGCCCGATCCCGGAGCGCGACACCCAGGAGTAGTGCTCCCCGGACCTGCGGCCGAACGCCGTCACGGGCGGCAGCCTCCGGGCACGCTCGCTCACGAACCGGACACCCGTGCGCGCCCCGGTGTGCGTCGCGCGGAACGCCTGGCCGGGAACCCGGCGGGAGCGGCGGGCGAGCTCAGCCTGGAAGTTGATACCCCGTCCCGCGATCCGGGCAGAGCGGGACGCCATCAGGTCGGTCGGACGCACCCACTCCACGCCCGGCCGTCGCTTATTCGCCGCCTCCGTGGCGCCTTGGGTCAGCGACGGGTCGCGGTGCCGGGCGAGTGCCGAGGTACCCCCTTCCCGCGGCGTCTCGTCGCGCTCCCGCCGGTCCGGCTCGCGCTCGACCTGCTCGTGGAGAGCGGTCGTGTGCTGGTCGTCGTTCATGGCGTCTCCTTCTCCTCAGCCGTCGTCAGTGCGGGCGGGCCGAACCAGCGGCCCACGGTGGATGGGTGCACGCCCAGATGGCGGGCGATGGCCTTGTTCGACCAGCCCTGCTCCCGCAGGCGCGCCGCGAGCTCCCGGCCTACCTGGCGCACAGGCATGACTGCCGGCGGCGCCGGTGCAGCATCAGGCATGTCCTCATCAGGCGCAGACTCCTCGGCGGGCTCGATACTCACGGGAAGGGGGCGAGTGAGGATCACGGTGAGGTGCGTGATCGCCAGCAGCACCAGCGGCGGCACCGCCGCCACACACGCGGCGAGCACGCCCGGCACGTCGGCGTCGGCCGCGACGACGGCGTGGATGGCGTTCGCCGTCACCGACACCAGTGCACCGGCCGCGAGCAGCAGCCACGGGTACCAAGCCGACCGCTGGCCCGCGAGGGCGACGACAGCGACCGTCGCGACGACGATGATCCCGTCGACGATGAGCGGCCAGGCCCACGCCTGCCCGGCATCCACGCCCGAGCGGCGAGCGAGGTCTGCGAGGGCGGTGAACGAGAGCCAGAACGCGCCGGCCGCGATGAACACCGTCCCGGCCACGGCCGTCACGACCGCGACCCGCCCGCCCCGCGGCCGTACGGTCGTTGGCGGATTCATGAGAGCACCTGCCCGGTGAGCTTCGTCGGCTGGCGCGGGGCATCGCCCTGTCCGACGACGGATGCGGGCTGGACGTGCGTGGCGCGGTATGCAGAGCGGATCGTGGTCTCGATCTCCCGTTGCGGGAGGCCGACCTGTTCACCGGCCGGGGCGAGTGCGTCGACCATCTCGGGCAGTGACAGGCCCGCCTCCGCGAGACGGCACGATGCCCAGAACAGGCCGCGGTTGCGCTCGCCTTCGGCGCGCATTCCGACCCATGCGGCCAGCCGCGCCGCATCCTCCGAGCGGATCGGGCCGCGCACCTGGTGCGGGGCAGGCTCCGGGCGCGGGTCGAGGAAGTCCCGCAGCCGAGCCGCACCGACCGGGGCGGGCACACGGTCGGCACCGGCGACGAACTCGTAGGAACCGGAGCCTGTCACGGCCGAGGGCGGGACGATGATGTAGCCGCCGTCGCCGCGGAAGTCCACATGCGCCTTCGCCGCCTGCCACGACCGCTGCGGCCGGTCCGGGTCGGCCGGGAAATAGAAGTGCGCCCCGCCCGACGCCGACCTGACCACGGCCAGCCAGCCCGGCACCAGTCCGGCACGGCGGGAGCGCTCGAACGCGGCGAACCCGTCGCCGCCGGGCTTGCGGTCCACATCGACGACCTCGACCCCGGAGGCGGCGCCGGTCGGGATGCCGATGTTCGCGGACGGCCAGCGCCGCCACCACGCCGCCACCTGGCGGGTCTCGGTGGTTGCCGTGTGGAACCCGCCGGGCTGCGCCTGCGGGTTCTCCTCGTCGGGCTTCAACAGCGGGTTCTTCGCGCCCGGGACGCACGGGAACACCGGCACCCCAGCAGCCGCGAGCCGTGCGGCGGCCTGCGGCAATGGAAGGCCTGACACCGAGGCGAGGACGCTGGCGACGCTCATGACAGGCTCCTCACCGCCACGTCCGCAGGACGTGACGAACGCGCCGACTCGACCGGCACCGACTGGGGTGCGATCCGCTCTGAGCCAGCCACACGCGAAGTCGCTGCCGGCTCACGGGACAGGCCGGGCGGGTCGCCGGTGCCGACCTGGACGGTGGGCAGCGCGTCGAGAATCGTCACCGCGACCTTGCGGACGCGCTCGCCGGTGGCCTGCACGACCTCGACCGGGTCCTTGTCCTTCACCGTGCCCGCCCAGCCTGAGACATACGGGATCGTGTAGGCGGTGGTGTCCATGCCATGCGCGGCGCCGATCATGAGCGCCACGGACTCGGCCTCGACCTCGCCGATGCCGCGATGCCCGGTCGCATCGGGATTGTCGGGGCCGTGCAGCATCACATGCGCGAGCTCGTGCGCGAGGGTCTTCACCTGCGCGGCCTCGTCCATGTTCGTCCGCACCGCGACCGTGCGCGCCTGGAAGTCGGTCAGGCCGTTCGCGCCGTGGATCATCCCCTCGTGCTCGACCCGCAGCACCGAGAAGCCCTCAGCCACCGCCAGCGCCGAAAGCCCGTTCCACAAGCCGTCCGGCGCCTGGCCTTCCAGTAGCGCCGGCGCCGGGCGTTCAGGGATCGGCGGGCCGTCGGTCATCGAGACATCCCAGACACGCACCGGGATCGCTCGGACCATCTTCGACCGGACCGTTTCGCCGGGTCTCGGCTTCTCATACTTGTCCAGCCGGCGCCATGATTCGGGGTTCTGCGGTGTCGAGGACGCGAACCGCGCCATCAGCGGGGCGAAGATCTGCATCGACCCGCCTGCGAGCGGCGAGCGACCCAGCGCCTTCCATTGTTTGTAACCGGCCACGAAGGTCGGCTCTGGCGCGCTTGTGCGACCTGCCTCGTAGAGATCGAGATGTTGAGCCCAGATCAGCAGCGTGTTGTTGAACGACTTCGCCCGGAACCGGGCCGCGAACTCCAGCGCATGCTTCCAGTCCTCACCCGAGACGAGCTGATCGACTGCAGCCGTTAGCCGCTCATGGAGCTGTTGGAGCCGCGCATCCTGCGCCGCTCGCGCCTCCTCGTCCGTCGCCATCAATGACCTCCTCCCGGCGAGGCCAACGGCACAAGCCGTTGACCCTTGCGACCATGAGGTGCGCCGGGCGGATCAGGAAGAAGAGACGGACAACGGACTGGGCCTGTGGCCGTCAGGCTCCGCGATGAACCCGACGTATTTGACGTGTTCTACACGGCAGTCCAAGACCTGTCGACGTCGCCGGTGAAACGTGGGACACGCGTCGAGTGGAGCGGTTCATACGACGAGTCCGCAGAGGTTACCGGCTGGTGTCGTTGGCAGCGATAGCGTGGCTTTGTCGATCTTCAGGAACCGTGTGTGGTGTGCGTCGGTACTGTGTCGGCGTGATGCCGTAGCGACGATGAAACCAGTGGGATGCTACGCGCGGGTCACTCCACCCGACTTCGCTCGCGGCACGCATCACGGAAATATCGGTTTCTTCAATGAGCCGCGCGAATTCAGTGAGCCGGAGTTCAGTGAGTAGACGCATCGGGGCGGCGCCGGCGTGCTGTACGCACATGCGGGTGAGGTGGGTCCGTGAGAGGGAGAGCTCTCGTGAGAGCGCTCCAACGGTCCACGGCTCTGCGATGCGCCCGCGAAGCAACCGGATTGCCTGACCGACGTAGCCAATAGATCCGGAGTCGGTCAGTCGTCCATTGATAGGTGTCCACGGCGCCGTGGTGGTCTCCGACGCTTCATCCAGAAAGTACGGCAGTATCAACCTCATCCATCGCGCGAGAAGCTCGAGAGTGTGAGTCGCGACGACTTCGGGCGAGTGGGTCCCGCTGCGCAGGATGCTCATCTGTCGCCATATCGGCTCGACCTGCCGCAGCACAGCGATACCTGGTGCAAGGACGATCGCGCGGCCGTCCCACTCGAGGGGATGTAGTCCTGCGATTACTCGTTCTGCGTCGGGGAGGAACCATGCCATCTGGGTGCGCCAGAACTGCTCGTCGGCATAGATGGCCCAGATTCGCACAGAGGGGGATGGCCGCACCCGGCACCATTTGCCGGTGCCAAGGGCAAGAGACATGCCAGGACGCAGGACATGCCTGCTCTCAGCAGTATCGAGGGCGCAAGAGCCCTCGACGACGTTGAGTATCTTCGCGTGCCGGAATACGGTACGGCTTGACGGGACCGTACGCACCATCTCTATGGCCGCGATATCGCCTGGCGCTTGAACCGCTGCGTAGGGGCGCGTGAACCTTATCGGTTGACTGGGCGGCAAGTCGTGCGCGGCCTCGAACGCGTCCTCTGGCGTAGCGGCCACGCTGCGCACGGCGCACCGTCAGCTCAGCTTGCCTTCCGAGTCGCGTGGTCGCACGCGGTGTTCGCTGAGGATCGAGATCCGATTGAACATGTTGATAGCCGCAGCGACCCACTCCGCGGCCGCGAACTCCGCCTCGGAGAGAGTGCTTCGGGCCTGCGCGAGCTCGACATTCACGGCGGCGTCGAGCGGGAGCCGGGTGGCTGCTTCAGCGATCGCGAGCAAGGCGCGCTCTCGATCGCTGAACAGGGGCGACTCGCGCCAGGCGGGCAAGATGTCGAGTAGTTGCTGATTGAGGCCTGCGCGCCTTGCCTGCCGCGAATGCAGATCGAGACAGAAGACGCATCCGTTCAACTGCGACGCCCGAACCTTGATCAACTCGCTCTCGGCGGGAGTGAGTCCGCGTTGCGATGCGGCCTCAGACGCAGCGGTCGCGAACGCAGACGCGGCTTCCCATGCTTCTGGGACGGCCTTGTCCATGTAGGGGCGTGGTCCATGCAAGGTGGACATCAGCGATCATCCTTGGCCGAGCCGCCATCGGAGTCGAGGCCCTTCCCGACCTCGTCCATGTCGAGTCCTCTGACGTTCTCTACCACTTCGGCCAGGGCAGTGGGCGGTAGGGCACCGGCCTGGCTGAAGACGAGCAACCCCTGGCGGAAGGCGAGCAGAGTGGGAATCGCGGTGATTTGGGCCGCCGCGGTGATGCGCTGCTCCGACTCCGTGTCGAGCTTCGCGTGGACGATGTCCGGATTGTCTTGCGACGACTTCTCGAAGACCGGCGCAAACTGATGGCATGGTGCGCACCAGTCCGCCCAGAAGTCGACGAGGACAATGTCGTTCTGATTGATCGTGACCTCGAAGTTGTCCTCGGTCAGTTCGACGGTTGCCATGTGGATTCTCCTCTTGTGCGTATGACGATCAGTGGTGGTGTCCGTGGGGGTTGCCAGGGAATCGCGTGTCGACGACGTCCGCATACTCCGGATGAGCGCGGATGTACGCGGCGGCGAAGGGGCACGAGACCGTCGCGGTCTTCTTGTCCTCGCGGAGACTGTCGAGGACGCCTCCAAGGAGTCGCGCCGCGACTCCCTTTCCGCGGAACTCGGGGAACACGGACGTCGCGAGCAGAAGCACCCGGTCGCCGGTTCTGCTGTAGAGCAGGCCGGCGGCGAGCTTGCCGTTCACGGTCGCTTCGTACAGCTCGGACTCGACGTTCTCAGTGATGACGAAGTCTTCGGCTGCGTCCGAGGATGCAGCCGGGAGGTCAGTGTCGGCGTCGGTCGCGGTCAAGCCGATCATTCCGTCGGGATGTTTCATGTCTCTCCTATCGCGAGATCTCGGTCAGCGGCCCGGTAGTACCCAGTCGGGTCGGATGAAATGGCACGAGTAGCCATTGGGATGCTTCTGCAGGTAGTCCTGGTGTTCGGGTTCGGCCTCCCAGAACGGGCCGGCTTCGCCCACCTCTGTCACGACTTTTCCTGGCCAGCGGCCGGAAGCGTTGATCGCTTCGATCACGTGGAAGGCGACCTTCCTCTGTCCCTCGGTCGTCGTGAAGATCGCTGATCGGTAACTGCGCCCGATGTCGTTTCCCTGACGGTTCCGAGTGGTGGGATCGTGAATCTGAAAGAAGAACTCCAGCAGTGTCTGGAATCGGATGATCGAGGGGTCATAGATCACTTCGAGGGCTTCTGCGTGATCCCCGTGATCCCGGTAGGTCGCGTTGGGGGTGTCGTCGTCGCCGGAGTATCCGACGCGGGTGCTCACGACGCCCGGGAGTGAGCGGAAGAGCTCCTGGGCTCCCCAGAAGCAGCCGCTGGCGAGGATCACTCTCGAGGTCGGCATCGTCTTCTCTCTCTTCACGGCGGGCAGGACGCCCCTTCGGGTCACGATACGGAGCCGGGTGCTGTCCAGGTGGCCTGGCTGTGCAGCGTAATGTCCGCGACCTGCCGCGTTCGAAAGCGGGGCGGGCGGTTGCAGGGAGAAGACAGCTCTCTGCAGGGGCAGGCCACACGGGGCAGAGAAGCGGATCTACCGTCGGGAGGAGGCGTCGGAACTCCGGCAAGCCAGCGAACCGTGCCCTACGGTGAGGAGAGATCGTGATATCAGAGCAGATCGATTTCGAGAATGTGCGCTTTGATCCGGATCTCTCTGACTTCCATGAGCTTGCGAAGCAGATGGCTGCGGGGTTCGGGTACACGGCAAAGTTGTCGATCGGTGATCGCCTCGCTGCCCTTCTCCGATTGCGGGTTGCTCAGATCAATCCGTGCTCGTACTGCCTGATCCTGCACACGCGTATCGCCGTGGAGGTAGGCATCGGCGCGGCGATGGTCGCGCACCTGGCGAGCTGGCGGCAGAGCACGATGTTCTCCGGTTCCGAAGCACTCGCACTGGCGTACTGCGAAGCGCTGACACGTTACGAGCACGAGCACTTCGATGAGATGCATCAAGGACTGACGGTGTTCTTCGATGAGCGTGAGATCGCGGAGATCGCAGCCGTCGTCATCAACATGAACGTGTGGACGAGGCTGAAGCTCGCGCAGGGCGCCGTACCGGTGATGTCACCCGGTGACGAAGAGCCTGCACGTGACGCCGATAGACCAGGCGCCCGGGGAAAGAAAGGGAACCCATCATGACTGATGGATCGATCAGCGGGCAGGACATCGAGTTCGATCTGCTTCCGCCGGATGAGAGCCTCGACTCGGATCTTCTCGGCGAAGACTCCGATGACGACGGCCCGGGATACTCTCCACCGGAGCGGCGGTCATCCGAACTGTCGTGGGGATTCACCGCACGCGAAGCACGTACTCGAGAACCGCTGGCGGCTCGCTTGGCGCGTGAGGTGCCGGAGCACGAACCCGAAGAGCCGATGGGCGACGGGATCGGCGACATCATCGGCACGGACGGCGAGATCCTTGACGACCAGGTCGGATCGGTACGCGCTGGACGGCTGATCTGGACCGAACCCGGCAACCCAGACCCATCCTCCGACTTCTGGGCCTCCGACATCGGCATCGACAACGGCGCCGCCTCCGCCGAGGAGGCAGCTATCCATGTCGTCATCGACGAGGGCGACTATGACCGGCAATAGTCTGGAATCAGACCGGGGAAGCCCGGGAGAACGGCGGAGGCTGTAATGATGCAGCAGACATGGGACTCGCGCAGCGTCGATCAACGTGACCGCGTGGAGACGATCCGTACGATGCTCTGCGAGAACCTCGTTCAGACAGGCCTGACTCTCGACCCGCAGGGCCGCGAGGCGCATGTGAACGTGTCCTACCAAGACATCGGGCAGCTGAGAGCGTTGTCCGTCAAGACGGTGCCCTCGCTGGCTGCCCTCGCTATGCGTCCCCAGCGGATGATCATGTCGGACGACGACGAGTCATTGTTCGTGGTCTTCCAGCGCGGCAACCGGTCGATGCTGCGCCGTGGCGATGACCAGACCGTGATGACCCCGGGCAGCATCGTCGTTTACCCGAGCACGAGCCCCTACGTCCACGCCTTCGACGAAGGAGTCATCGGGGACTTCTTCCGACTGCCGTTGGGTGTGGTGGGGTTGACGGCGGATCAGGTCGCTGAGGTCTCGGGTGTCGACCTGCAGGAGCGGACCTCGCTGGCGGCGCTGCTGCGGTCCGTGCTCGGGGGCGTGATGGACTCCGAACTCAGCCTTCGCGACGAGGTCGACGTGTTCGCGCCCGTCGCCGACCTGCTGAAAGTCACCCTGCTCAGCGCCCTCACTCCCGACCGCGCCACGACCCGGTATCCGCTGGCCGAGCAGATCGTCACCTACGTGCTCGACAACCTCACCGACCCCGGCCTCGGAGCCGCCAGGATCGCGAAGGACCTGCACGTGTCCGAGCGTCTGCTCTACGCAGAGATGTCCCGCGCGGACATCAGGCTCGCGCAGCTGATCCAGTCCCAGCGCCTGCGTCGCGTCCGCGACGCCCTGACCGCACCGGCCACCATCGACGTCCCCATCGGCGTCCTCGCCCAACAGCACGGGTTCGTCTCCGCCAGCCACTTCAGCCGCATCTTCCGCGAAGAATTCGGCACCACACCCCGCCAATGGCGCAACAACACCACACCTCGCCTCGATGGGGCCCAGGACGAGAGCCGACTGGAGCTCTCGCAGCAGATCAGACCAGAGGAGACGTACGGATGAACGATCCTCTGTCTGACCTCACCGTCATCGACTCGGAGGAAGTTCGAGCATCGGATATCCCTCGCGCGCTGACGGCCGCATCGATTCTGTACGAGGACGGGGCTACGCAGGCATTCGCCGAGAACGGCAAGACCGTGTATGTCGAGAACGGAAGACCCACGTTGGGGGAGTGGTACGTGGATGCAGAGGGGCAGTTCTGCTCCTTCTGGCCGCCGGACTACCGAGCGTGCTACGAACTGCGCTGGCTCGTCGAAGACGAGCGGATCACTGGTCTCCGCTTCCGCCGCGGCTCCTACAGCGCCGTCGGTCGGTACCAGTTTCCCGGGCCTGACAATGCTGTCAAGGAATGAGCAGGGCGTCTCGGCAACGGGCCAGAAGCTCGGAGAGACGGGCGCGCTCCACCGGCTCGACCTCCATCGTCATGCGTTGAACAACCGAGGACACTTCTTCATGCGCGCGTTCGAGGATGAGCTCTGCGGTGTCGTTCAGCACCACGCTCCGTTCTCGCCGGGGCCCAGGATCACTCGAGCGAGCGGCTCACGAGTCCCCGCTTCTCCAGTCCCTGGAGCAGCACGTTCATCGACTGGCGGGACACGAACGCGCGCCGGGCGAGTTCAGAGCTCGTGATACCTGGCGTGTCCTGCAAGGCGGTCAAGCACGCGTATTGCGGCACGCTCAGCGCGAGCGGGCGAAGCCGATCGTCCATTCGCTGGTTCAGGAGCGACTGCGTCTCCTTGATCAGCACCCCCAGCGACTCCGGGCTCCGGTCCAATGCATCCATGTCAATAGTTTGACACACACTCCATTGAGTGTCAGGATATTGACACTGGCGTTATTGAACAGAACAGGAGCCTGCTCATGGCAGCAACAACCACCGGCCCGGACTTCGTCTCTTTCCAGGTGCGGGACCGCGCCGTCTCCGCGGAGTTCTACGACAAGCTCGTCGGACTCACGCGGCTCCCAGACTCGAACCCGGCAGCGACCGTCTTCTCCGCAGGAGGAACCGCGTTCGCCGTCCGCGACCCGTTCCCGGGCGTGGATCTCGACGCGATCCCTCAGCTCGGTGCCGGCATCGGCGTCTGGTTCCACAACGATGACGCGGAAGGTGTGCAGGCACGACTCGTCGACGCGGGAGTGCCGATTGTGCAGGAACCGGTCGAGGGGCCGTTCGGCCTGCAGTTCTCGTTCCGAGATCCCGACGGCTACGTCGTCACGATCCACGCCCGCGCCTAACACCACCATGGCGCAGCACACCCTCTCGGTCCCAGTGCTCGGGCCGTGGTCGTTGCGCACCAGCAAGCGGTTCTGGGAAGAGTTCACACCTACCGCGATCGAATCCGGCGGCGACCCGGACGTCCTCTCCGCACGCTTTGTGAGCGAGCACGACTGGACGTCTGTGTCCGCCCACGTCACCCAGAGCGGGGAGAGCACCCAGATAGGTTTGTCCGGCCCGGGCGATCTGGCCGCAGCCGCTGAACAGGTGCGGCGCTTCCTCTCTCTCGATGTGGACGCGCGGGGATGGCCGGCCGTAGGCGATCGCGACCCGATCATCGCCACCGCCCAAAGGGCTCTCCCCGGATATCGCCCGTGCGGCTTCCATTCCCCGTACGAAGCCGCTGCCTGGTGTGTCTTGTCGCAGCGCACTCGCGTCCCAGTCGCTGCCCGACTCCGCCGCGACCTTATCGTCGCGCACGGCAACGACGGGGCCTTTCCCGCGCCCGATGCGCTCATCCGCGCCATCGACGCCAGAGAGCTGGACCTACCCGGTCGGAAGCCAGAGTATCTCCGAGCTGTCGCAGAGGCCGCACTCACCGGACTGCTCAACGGTCCTCGGCTCCAAGCAATGCCCGAAGAATCGGCTCGCCGCGACCTGCTCGCGGTGACAGGCATCGGCCCGTTCGCCGCGGACCTCATCCTTATCCGCGGCGCCAACGCCCAGGACATCCTTCCGCGCGCGGAACGCCGCCTCCACGCCGAGATCTCCTACCAGTACGGGCCCGAATCGCTGCTCGAGGAGGTCGCGGAACGCTGGCGCCCCTTCCGCTCCTGGGCCGCCGTCCACCTCCGTGCGCTCCGAGAGCAGCGCACCCACGAGATGGGCTGACCGATGACCCTACAGCTCTTCGATAGTGGAACGTCATCGCTGCGCACGTTCGCGCCCCTGCGACCGGGCCACGTCGGCATCTATCTGTGCGGTCCGACTGTTCAGGCTCCGCCACACGTCGGTCATCTCCGATCCGCAGTGGTCTTCGACCAGCTGCGACGATGGCTCCAGATCGGCCACGATCTCGACGTGACCCTGGTGCGAAACATCACCGACCTGGACGACAAGATTCTTGCCGCGAGCCAGACGGTGGGCGTTCCATGGTGGGCGTGGGCGGCTCGTCATGAGAGGGCGTTCGCCGACGCTTATCGCAAGATCGGTATCTTGCCGCCGACGATCGAGCCGCGCGCGACAGGGCACACCGCCGAGATGCTTACCTTCATCGACCGGCTGATCGCCCGAGGCCACGCGTACCGAGCGGGAGGGGAAGCGGGGGACGTCTACTTCGACGTCTCATCATGGCCCGACTACGGGTCTCTGACCTCACAGGAGCACGGCACTCTCCGCGGAGACGAACATACCGATCAGGCAACAGAGAAACGTGACCCTCGCGACTTCGCGCTCTGGAAGTCGGCTCCCCCGGACGCGGGGGCCAGCGAGGAGATCGTTGCTCCTGCGGCATGGGCTTCGCCTTACGGGCCGGGACGCCCCGGATGGCATCTGAGCTGCTCGACAATGATTCTCCGCTACCTGGGAGAGAGCTTCGATATCCACGGTGGCGGGCTCGACCTGCGCTTTCCTCATCATGAGAACGAACAGGCGCAGTCCCGTGCCGCCGGATACGGATTCGCGCGCTACTGGATGCACAATGGCTGGGTCACGTCCGGCGGCGACAAGATCAGCAAGTCTCTCGGCAATGCGACACCCCTCGACGAGCTACTGCAGCACATGCGTCCTCTCGACCTGCGCTACTACCTCGGATCGGCCCACTATCGGTCGAACCTGGAACTGACCGACTCCGCCCTGCGATCCGCCACGGCGGCGATGCGCAGGATCGAAGACTTCATCACCCGGAGCACCAACCACTCCAGGCGCACGGCGGACGCGGACATGCTGCCGGTCGCATTCCGAAACGCCTTGGATGACGACCTCAACATCCCCATGGCACTCGCGGTCCTCCATGACGAGGTCAGGCAGGGCAACACCGCCCTCGCCCAGCACGACGCGCGGGCCGGTGCCGACGCATTGGACGCCGTGCTCGCCATGACTGGCGTCCTCGGCATCAACCCGCGCGACAGCCCGTGGGACGAATCAACGGCCACACCCCCGCTCGCCGAGCGCGCACTGGAGGCCCTGATCGCACAGGCGCTCAACCAGCGAGCCCAGGCCCGTAAGGCCAGGGACTTCCGTACGGCAGACCGTATCCGTGACGAACTCGACGCCGCCGGGATCGTGCTCAACGACAGCCAGTCAGGTACGACATGGGGCTTCACCGAAGGCGATACCTCATAGCCCGGAACAACAACAGGAGGATTCTCGAAGTCACAGCCCACTCCCAGGCTCACGGGACCAAACCGCGTCACCCCGGCGTTATCAACAGTGACGCCGCAGCCAGCGGCGCCGAACAAGGAGGACATTGTGTCGCACGATTACAGCAAGACTTCTGAGGCCCTGAGCCGCCTCAACGACCAGCAGTACCGCGTCACCCAGAAGGACGGCACCGAGCCGGCCTTCCGTAACGAGTACTGGGACAACCACGAGGACGGCCTGTACGTGGACGTCGTCTCCGGACAGCCCCTGTTCTCATCCACCGACAAGTACGACAGCGGAACCGGATGGCCCAGCTTCACCAAGCCGGTCGTCGCTGACGCCGTCCACACGAAGACGGACCGATCCCTCTGGATGCCCCGCACCGAGGTCCGCTCTACCGGGGCGGACAGCCACCTCGGGCACGTCTTCGACGACGGCCCCGCGAACGCGGGCGGCCTGCGCTACTGCATGAACTCCGCCGCGCTGCGGTTCATCCCCGTCTCCGACCTGGAGGCCGAGGGGTATGGAGAGTTCCGCTCACTGTTCGAGACCACCACCACGACCACGAAGGAGCACACATCATGACCAGTGGAATTCACGACACCGGAGAGGTCACCCGCACACCCGGCACCGAGACGGCCGTCCTGGCCGGCGGCTGCTTCTGGGGCGTGGACGAGCTCATCCGCAAGCAGCCGGGCGTGATCAGCACCCGCGCCGGATACACCGGCGGGCAGAACGATCACGCCACCTACCGCAACCACCCCGGCCACGCCGAGGCCGTGGAGATCGTCTTCGACCCATCGAAGACGACGTACCGGGACATCCTGGCGTTCTTCTTCCAGATCCACGACCCGTCGACCCTGAATCGTCAGGGCAACGATATCGGCACCAGCTACCGGTCGGCGATCTTCCCGCTCACCCCCGAGCAGGAGCAGGTCGCCAAGGAGACGATCGCCGACGTCGATGCCTCCGGTCTGTGGCCAGGATCGGCTGTCACCACGATCGAGCCCGCCGGCCCGTTCTGGGAGGCCGAGCCCGAGCACCAGGACTACCTCCAGCGGTATCCGAACGGCTACAACTGCCACTACCCTCGTGCCGGCTGGGTCCTGCCCCGCCGCATCCAGGCGACCGAGGCTTCCGTCTGACCATGTCCACGTGGGGGCGCGTCACCGCTGAGCCGGTGGCGCGCCCCCGCGTCATCAGTGACGGAGGAATGATGCGGAACGACCGTGAACGAAGATGAAGACAACGCGGTGGAGCGACGTCGCGCAGCGTCAGCCGCAGTCCTCACATGCGCAGACCTGACCGATGCGCTCGGCCGGAAGCACCGTCACCGCGCCCATATCACCGGGCTCGTCAGTCCGGCACCCGAACGCATCCTGTTCGGGCGCGTCGCGACGATCTCCTTCTTCCCGACCTGCCACGCCGCGCTCGACCCGGAGGAATACACCTTCGGACGGCTGTTCCACCAGGCCGTCGACGGATCAGCAGCCGATCCCGGCAACACGGTCCTCGTGATGGCCAGCAACGGCCACAGCTCGACGTCTCTCGCCGGTGGAACGAAGCTCTCCCGTGCGACCAACGTCGGCCTCGCCGGCGTCCTGACTGACGGACGCCTTCGTGACTTCGACGAACTGGCCGCGGAACCGTTCGCCGCATGGTGCTCGGGAGAGGCCGTCGCCTGGGGTGGAGCAGTGGTCACGCCGTTTCAGGCAAATGTTCCCGTCGTCATCGAAGGAGTGGGCATCTATCCGGGCCAGTACATCTTCTGCGACTCATCGGGAGCCGTCGTCATCCCCGACAGCGACATCGACGAAGTGCTCGAGACCGCCCATCAGATCCGCGCCGACGACAGCGCGTCCCGTGACCTGATCGCGCGGGAAGGTCGCAACGGAGGCCTGACACGCGAGCGGTGATCTCACGGTGCCGGTGGCGTGGTGTTGTTGCGCCATTGGCGGGGTGTGGTGCCGAATTCTTCGCGGAAGATGCGGCTGAAGTGGCTGGCGGAGACGAACCCGTGCTGTTGGGCGAGGACGCCGATGGGGACGTCGATGGTGGCCGGTGCGGTCAGGGCGTCGCGGACGCGACGCAGGCGCTGGGACCGGATCAGCTGCGCGAGCCTGATGTCCGCGCGGGACATCTCTGCGTAGAGCAGACGCTCGGACACGTGCAGGTCCTTCGCGATCCTGGCGGCTCCGAGGCCGGGGTCGGTGAGGTTGTCGAGCACGTAGGTGACGATCTGCTCGGCCAGCGGATACCGGGTCGTGGCGCGGTCGGGAGTGAGGGCGCTGAGCAGGGTGACTTTCAGCAGGTCGGCGACGGGCGCGAACACGTCGACCTCGTCGCGAAGGCTGAGTTCGGAGTCCATCACGCCCCCGAGCACGGACCGCAGCAGCGCCGCCAGCGAGGTCCGCTCCTGCAGGTCGACACCCGAGACCTCAGCGACCTGATCCGCCGTCAACCCCACCACACCCAACGGCACCTCGACGATCATGCGATCGGCATCCTCGGTGGGCATCGCGCTCTCCACCGTCGAGCGGGGGACAACGACGATGCTCCCGGGGGTCAGCTCAGCGTCCCGCCCCTGCAGCGACAGGACCGAGGCGTTCCGACGCTGGTAGATGACTAACAGGTGGTCCTCGCTGCGACCACGGGGAGAGCTGACCGTCATCACAGGACTGCTTCCTCGATCAGCTCATAGATGTTCGCCCGGCGGAGGTCGCTGGCGTGAAAGACGAGCCCGTCGCCCTGGTGCGGTGGCTGCTCTGCGACATGCCGCACGCACGCGGCGGCGAGATCTCGCTCGGCCGGTGACATCACCACGACTCCAATCACGGTCGTGTCCGCGCCGACGAGATTGGTGGCGCTCCTGCTCACCTCACCGACTACGCCCGTCGCCAACCTGTGTACTCGGGCTCGAGACATCGTGCCGGCACCGTCGAACGCCACCACCACCGTTCCGGGCCGAACGATGTGCAGCGCGGCGGTCACCTCATGCTCGATGCGTGAGGCCAACGCCCGTCGAGCCCGGATGCCCAGGCCCCTACGAAACCGATAGGCCGCCACGACCAGGCGCTCGTCCTCAGCCACCCGCTCCGCAAGAGGCGAGGGAACGAGCATCAGAAACTCTTGCGCGTCACCGAGCTTGACAGGCAGGTCCACCGAACGCCCCTCTCCTGCGGAGCGCGCAACGTTCTCGACGGGCGCGCGTGGGCAGCCGCACCGAGCCCTCGGCTCGGACGTTCTCGCGCACACGGAAGATCCGTGAGCCGCGTGGCTTCCCGCACATCATGACCACTAGCCTACGACGACAGAAAAGGACTCGCCAGACCAAAGTATGAGCCGGACGTCGATCGATGAGAGGTGTCGTAGGTCTGAAAAGCAGGGCGCTCGGATCGCCTTAGGTGTTTCGGGTCGACTTGGATAAGGACTTCGAGGTCCATTATTGTGAAGGTGTGAGATGCGAGCGTCCCGCTCCGCTGGACTTCACTGGGCCGGCCGGGCTGGCATCGCGTGACGGACGACTTCGAGTCCTGCGGACGGAGGAGACTACCCTGGAGGCGTGACTGCCGACGGAACGAGTGCGCGCCGGTTGACGCCGAAAGGGGCGGCAATGAGGGCGCGTATCGTCGACGCAGCGAACCAGCTGATGTATGAGCGAGGCGTTGCGGCGACGACCCTTGCCGACGTCCGAGCCGCCAGCGCGACATCGAAGTCTCAGGTTTATCAGCACTTCGCCGACAAGGACGCACTCGTGAAGGAAGTCATCGAGACCCGGGCGGAGGACGTCCTGACGCAGCAGCGCCGGCGCCTTCGACGGGTGGAATCCCTACGTGGGTTCGAGCTGTGGCGGGATGAGCTCGTCGAACGCAACGCGCTACGCAACGGCGCGTACGGGTGCCCGCTCGGGTCTCTGGCGAACGAGATCGCAGACCACAACGAGGATGCCCGCCGGGCGATCGCTGCCCACTTCGATGAGTGGCTGGAGATGCTGATCGATGCCGTGGAGAGGCTGAAGACACGCGGCGTGTTGCGCAGCGATGCGGACTCGCGAGCGCTTGCCAGTGGGCTGCTATCGGCACTGCAGGGAGGTTATCTTCTGGCGAAGGCGAGTCGAGATGTTTATCCGATGCGTGCCGCTCTCGACATGGCTATCGCACAACTCGGGGCCTACGCGACTGAGACCGACTCCTCAGCCTGATCCCGCCTCATCGCGAACGCAGTCATCCCCGCGAAGCTGAGGAAGAGGCGTTCACCGGCGTCGATGATCGTCGCCAGCACGTGGCTGCACGTCTTGCAGCGCACGACCAGCCCCGGGGCGTCCGGATACACGACTGCCTCGCCAAGGGGCGCGATACGCCCGCAACCTCCGCACCGTCCTTCGATCATCGTTGCATCGGGCACGAGGAACTGGGCGAGAGGTCCGGCGAGGATGTTCCCGTCGAGGTGGCTGGTCATCATAGGCCTCCGAATCGTTCGGTGAGGATGTCCTGCGGCGCATGGCCGAGCTTCACGAGCCAGGGCGCGACGGCTTCGACGAAGCCTGTCGAACCGCACACGAAAATGCGTGGGCGGTCTTCCGGAGGGAGCGTCCGCGCCGCGACAGCCGATTCTGTGAGCCGTCCGACCGGCTCCCGCCATCCGGCTGGCGCTCGTCGCGTGTACACGAGGTCGATGGCGAACGACCCGTCCGACAGCTCGAGGAGCTCCTGGTGGAAGTAGACGTCCTCCGGGGTGCGCACCGAGTACAGCAGCCGGAACGGAACGGGATCGGATGCGGCCGCATGAGACGCCGCCATCGCGTAGAGGGGCACGACACCTGACCCGCCGGCGATGAGCTGCACGGGGCGCTGGCTCTGTCCCGGGCGCCAGAGGAAGAACGATCCCAGCGGTCCGTGGACCTCGAGCTGGTCACCGACGCGCAGTTCACGGACGAGGAACGGAGACACCTCGCCATCGGGCAGCTCATCGACCGCGAGGACGATCGTTCCGCCCGTCTCGGAGGATGCGATCGAATACGAACGTGTCGCCTGATAGCCGTCCGGAGCGGTCAGTCGCAGATCGAGATGGCTGCCCGCCTCGCTCCCCGGCCACCCCGGGACATCGAGCACCAGCCGAACCGCAGTCGGCGTCTCTGGACGCACCTCCGAAACCGTGGCGACGAACCACGACGGCCTCACGCGGGGGCGAAGCGGAGCGAGCCGGGTCTGCTCCATCACCAGTAGCGTTCTTCCTTCCACGGATCACCGTAGATGTGATAGCCGCTCTGCTCCCAGAACCCAGGGTCGTTCGTCGGCATCATCGTCAATGCCCGGACCCACTTCGCGCTCTTCCAGAAGTACAGATGCGGGATCAGGAGACGTGCCGGCCCGCCGTGTTCTGCGTCGAGCGGTGCGCCTTCGGCCTCGGTCGCGATCCAGGCCTTGCCATCCAGGAGATCCTCAAGCGGCACATTCGTGGTGTAGCCGCCGTAGGAGTGCGCCATGACGTAGTCATGGGATGTCTCGACGTTCTCGAACAGCTTGTCCAGGCTCACCCCGCGCCAGGCCATGTTGAGCTTGGACCAGTGCGTGACGCAGTGGATGTCGACCGTGATGTCCTCGGCACCGAGCGCCAGGAACTGCTCCCAGTTCCAGTGATGCTCGGTACCGGTCTCATCGAGGATGGCGAAATCCCACGTCTCGGTATCGACATAGGGGGTCGGACCGGCGGTGAGCACCGGCCAGTTGTCGAACAGCGTCTGTCCCGGAGGGAGCTGATCATCGGGTCCACGCCGGCGTCCCGCGAATCCGCGAGTAGTGAACGACATACATCGCCCCTTCCGTCTTCTCTGGCTGTACACCACCGACGATATTGCGGGAGCTCTCTCGCTGATCGCCTGGTCCTGCGCGGAACTTGCCCATGACTGCAGGTGATGAGTCCCCGGGGTGAAAACGGGCCACTGTGCCGACCACACTGTGGAACAGGACGCCCCACCGGGCGACCTCGCCCCCCCCGCAAGCATCGAGAAGAAGTCTGTGACCATGTGCCCTGTTGCGCTCGGCATGCCGACCGTTCGCCATCGCGCGCGCTCGACGGTCGGCCGACCCGAGACACCGTTTCTCGTGGACAGGTTCGGGCGCACCGCGCGAGACCTGCGCGTATCGATCACAAGCGCCTGCTCGCTGCGTTGCACATACTGCATGCCGGCGGAAGGCCTGCCCATCGTCCCTCGCGGGGAGTTGCTGACTCCGGAAGAGATCGCGCGTCTGGTCACCATAGCCGTCCACGATCTCGGAGTCCGTGAGGTGCGCTTTACCGGCGGCGAGCCGCTTACGCGACCTGATCTGGTCGAGATCGTGCGCCAGACGACGACAGCCGTGCCCGGCCTGCCGGTGTCGATGACGACCAATGGGATCGGCCTCGACCGCAAGGCGCCGCAGCTTGTGGAGGCTGGACTGACGCGGATCAACGTGTCGCTGGACACGATCGACCGCGAGCATTTCGCCGCTGTCACCCGACGCGATCGCCTGCCTGCCGTGCTCAAGGGGATCGAGGCGGCACAGTACGCAGGGCTCAGCCCGATCAAGATCAACGCGGTGGCGCTGCGCGAGACCCTCGCGGATGCGCCCGACCTGCTGGCGTGGGCGCTTGCCAACGGCGTGCGGTTGCGGTTCATCGAACAGATGCCGCTGGATGCAGATCAGACATGGCGCAGAGACCACCTCGTCTCCGCCGAAGAACTTCTGTCTGTGCTCGGACGCCGATACCGGCTGACCCCGGCCGGGCGTGAAGACCCGTCCGCTCCCGCAGAGGAGTGGCTCGTCGACGGAGGCCCGGCCACCGTCGGCATCATCGGGTCCGTCACACGCAGCTTCTGCGACGCGTGCGACCGAACCAGGCTGACAGCCGAAGGCTCGGTACGTTCCTGTCTGTTCGGAGACGACGAGACAGACCTGCGCACGATGCTGCGAAGTGGAGCAGACGATGCCGCTATCGCCGACGCCTGGCGGGCGACGATGTGGGACAAACAGGCTGGGCACGGGATGGAAGAGAAGAGTTTTCGTCGACCGGCCCGTTCCATGGGAGCGATCGGAGGCTGACGATGTCACGCATACTCGTCCGATACTTCGCAGCCGCCGCTGAAGCGGCTGGCTGCGAAGAAGAGCACGTCGAGGCGACGACCCTCGGAGAGGCGAAGGACGCGCTCCTCACAGCTCACCCGGCACTCGAGCCGGTGATCGCAAAGGGGACATTCCTCGTCGACGGCATCGCCTCACGCGATCCCGCGCGACCGGTCTCCGCGCAGGTGGACGTGCTGCCCCCGTTCTCCGGCGGCTGAGCCAAACCACAAGCGGCTGAGGTCCGATCCACCGCGGGGGTCCACGTGTCGTGAACTGCATTCGTCTCCTGCGCTGCCATCCTCTTACGTGAGACGACCGCGGTGCTGCCCAGATCCTTGTCTCAGCAGGAATCGGAGTACAAGCGCTGGGGATGCATGCTGTCGCTCACCTCGTACACGGCATCGGATGATTCGCGTGGAATGTCCTCGCGCATGTAGCGGAGATGCCGTTCATGGGTGTCTGGGTGCGCCGGCTCACCGCCGTCGAGGAAGACGGTGA
The DNA here is from genome assembly GCA_047501485.1 of Actinomycetaceae bacterium L2_0104. Lineage (GTDB taxonomy): Bacteria > Actinomycetota > Actinomycetes > Actinomycetales > Actinomycetaceae > Ancrocorticia. Next base: position 1,228,747 of record JAZDRN010000001.1, read on the forward strand.
AGTGCCACGCCGAGCGCAGGCTAGAGCGCAGCAGTGACCAACCGTCGACAATCAGCATCCTGTCCTCAGGCGCGGCAGCGAGCTCGCTCTCAGGTCCGTTGTGGCGGAACATGCGCAGTATGGTTCGGACGGCGTCATCGTCCGTGAACGGGGCCGCGCTGAGACGAGTCGCGTGACGTCCCACTGCACGCAGCGCTGCCGCCAGGGCGTCGGCGAAGTGCATGCGGGCTGCAGCGTCCACGCCGTCGATGGCGACGAGTATCCGGCCGCGTGGGTTTCTGCTGAGGACCTCCTGAGCGAGCTCCTCCCAGACGGCTGTCCCAGTGGCACCTGAGGCGTTCGGAGACGAGGTCAACGTCGCTTCTCCGGCGGAACGATCAAGAGAGGATGTGTCTGCATCCTGTTCTGGTTGCGCACATCCTTGCCGACTGCTCTCGCAGCGGTCTGCATCCGCGCTCTCGAGATGGCATCGATGGTTTTCATCGGTCTGCCTGCTTCCGATTCGCATCCGCATGCTGAGGCAACTCCCGGATGAGTTCGAGGACATCGTCGGGAACGAGTTGTCCCAACGTTCCGCAGGAGTACACGCTGATCACGACCGTCCCATCGGGATCCAGCACGAATCCGGTCGTCTGCAACTGCGGCGGGTCCACGGTGACGAACGCTCCAGTCGCGGCGGTGATCTGCTCCACGTCCACGCTGTGTCCGATCGGAAAAGTCAGCCCATAGCGCGCCACGAGCTCCGCGGTTATCGGCTCCTCGTCCGCAGTCACCGCGACGACAGCGATACCCGCGGCGGACAAGCGTCGTAGGCCGCGCTGGAACGCACGCAGCTGCTCCACGCAAGACCGGCAGCCTGCTCCGCGAGAGAAGAGAACCACGCCGTACTGCCCGGCGAATACGGCCGGGATCGTTCGGCGTGTGCCTCCCACCTCGAGCAGCTCGAGGGCGGGGAACGCATCACCACCACGCAGCAACGACATCAGAGGCTCGCAAGAACGGTCCGAGCGGCCGCATCGGTGGGTGCGACGCGGGCGGCTTCTGACGGGGGAAGTCGGTTGCCATGAAAGTTGTGTGCTTCAGTCTCAATGCCAGTCATCTGGCGCCTCTTTCCTCGGTGATTGCACCATCGTTCACCCGGCGGGTTCGCTAGGTCGTGCGGTGTATCTACAACCCCACCCACTCCGATCTGCCGTCGGTGAAGTGCTGGTGCTTCCAGATCGGAACCTCTGCCTTGATCGCGTCGACGAGGTTCCCGCAGACGGCGAACGCCTCTGCCCGGTGCGGGGCGGCGACGACCGTGACCAGTGCGACGTCGCCGATCTCGAGGTGCCCGATGCGGTGAGCGGCGACGACATCGCAGTCCGTGGTTTGAGCGATCCTCGTGCACACGTCGATGAGGATTCGTTCCGCGTCGGGGTGCGCCTCGTAGTCGAGAGAGCCGACGTCCTCTCCGTGATCATGGTCGCGCACGATGCCTTCGAAGGTGACCACCGCCCCGTTCTTCCTACTGCGTATCCGTGTTTCCAGCTGCGTCTTGTCCAGCGGAGCAGCGGTGACGAAACCGATCGGGTCAGGCATGTCCGTCACCGGCCAGCTGGTCGTGCAGGTGTGGCAAGAGCGGCTCCAGTGCGATGAGGCCGTCTTCCACGCCGCGTGGCGATCCAGGCAGGTTGATGACGATCGTGCGTCCGGCGATCCCTGCAAGCGCCCTGCTGAGCGAGGCTGTCGGCGTCGCCGCGCGGCCCGCTGCACGGATGGCCTCGGCGATGCCGGGAAGTGCTCTCTCGATCACCGCGCTCGTCGCCTCGGGGGTGCGGTCCTCGGGATGCACCCCGGTGCCGCCGGTCGTGACGATCAATACCGGCTCGCTGGTGAGAGCATCCGTGAGCGCCTGATAGATATCCGCGTCAGCGACAACGACGGGCTCGTCTGGCCGATACCCGTGGTCGCGAAGCCAGTCTGCGATTGCCGGACCGGTGAGATCCTCGCGCGTACCGGCCGCGGTGCTCGTTGAGGAGACGATCACGACCGCCTGTCCGTGGTCTGCGGGCACGGATGCGTCTGCAACCCAGTGCCCGCGCTTTCCTCCGGTCTTCTCGATGAGGTGGATGTCTCCGAGCACGGCGGCCGGATCGACGGACTTGATCATGTCGTGCAGAGCGAGACCGGCGATGGCGACGGCGGTGAGGGCTTCCATCTCGGCCCCAGTCTTCGCCGTCGCTGCGACCGTGGCCCGGATCTCCACCGATGAGGTGCTGAGCTCGAAGTCCACGGTGACGGACTCCAGGGGCAATGTGTGCGCGAGGGGTACGAGTTCGCTGGTGCGCTTGGCGCCCTGGATGCCCGCGACCCGCGCTGTCGGGAGCGCGTCTGCTTTGCGCAGCTGGTTGGCGGCGAGCAGTTCCAGCACCGCCGGTGTCGTGTCGAGGCGGCCGGTCGCGATCGCCGTGCGCCGAGTGATCGCCTTCCCGCCGATGTCGATCATCCGCGACCGGCCGTGATCGTCGAGGTGCGGCAGTTCGTTCATAGATTCCAGGTCTCCACGCGTGTCCCGATGTCGAGGGTGACGGCATCGATCGGGACATCGATGAGCATGTCGGATGCCGCCATGGCGGCGACAAGGTGCGAGGAAGGGCCGCCAACCGGTGCCACCCGGCCTCCAGGCAACCCCACACCACGGCGGAACTGCCGTTTCCCGGCGACAGAGGTGAGAGGCTCGGCCAGGGTCCGCGGCTCGGGCTGTCGCGCGTGCAGTCCTGCTGCCTCACGGAGGACCGGCTCGATGAAGAGCATGAACGACAGCTGCGCGGACACGGGATTGCCTGGGAAGCACACCACGGGAACGCCTTTGTAGATGGCAGTGGCTTGGGGGCCGCCCGGCTGCATCGCGAGAGTATCGACGTGCGCCCCGAGCGGCTCCAGAAGCTCCCTCACGACTTCGTAGTTGCCTGCCGAGATGCCCCCGCTGGTGAGCAAGATCTCGGCTCCCGCCGCACACGACGCGTCGAGAGCGCGCGCGAACGCGGCCGTGTCATCGACGACACGATGCTCATCGACCAAGAGGGCGTCGGCGGTTCGTACCGCTGCGGCGAGTGCGGGGCCGTTGGCGTCGTAGATCTGGCCGGGAGCCAGAAGCTCACCGGGAGCGGCCAGCTCGCTTCCGGTCGAGATCACTGCGACACGTACCTGTGAGCGAACGGGGACGGACGCCACTCCCGCAGCTGCGAGCGCCGCCAGGTGGCGAGGAGCGAGCCGGAAGCCATCAGACAACAGAGGCTCACTGCCCGCGAGGTCAGAGCCGGCTTCACGCACGAACTCTCCGACGTCCGGCTTCCGCGTGAACGTCACTGTCGTTCCCTGGACGGTGGCGTGTTCGACAGGGACGACCGCATCGGCGTCGTCGGGGATCGGCGCACCGGTCATGACCCGGACGGTATGGCCAGGGCGAAGCGGCCCAGGTGTGCCAGGAGCAGCGGGGATCGCACCGCGCAGCGGCAGATTGCTTGGCGTCCGCGCGAGGTCGACCGTACGGACGGCGAAGCCGTCCATCTGTGAGTTCCGGAACGGGGGCAGATCTATCGGAGTCCGTATGGGGTGGGCAAGCACCCGATCTAGCGCGTCAGACAGGGCGACCTGCTCGACGGGGCGCTGGCTCACGGCGTTCAGGAGGGTGCGGACTCGGGCCGTGTGCTCAGCGACCGATGTGCGGGGCATGTCAGTACCTGCTCGCCGTGGGGTCGATGCGGACAGCCCAGGCATCGATGCCTCCGGTGAGGTGCCGCACATCGGAGAATCCGAGTTGGAGGAGCTGATCGAGCGCTTGGCGTGAGCGTGTGCCGCGGTGGCAGTACAGCACGATGGGGTGACCGGTGTCGAGTTCTGGTGCCCGGCGAGGGAGTTCGGTCAAGGGGATCAGCACGTTTCCCGGGATCGCTGCGATGTCGGCCTCCCACGGTTCGCGTACGTCGATCAGCAGCGGCGGGAAGGAAGCTGTGAGCAGGTCGCGCAGTTCCTCGGGCGAGACGGCGTTCTGATCGTCGGATGACAGCGGAGTGGTCTCGATGCTCTGCGCTGCGGCACGGGCGGACTCGTCGCGCCGGTAGGCGATCTCGCGGGTGCGGCCGGTGCGTGCGTCGTACGCGGCGACCCGGCCGATCAACGGCTCTCCGATGCCGGTGAGGAGCTTGAGTGCCTCGGTCGCCATGAACGCCCCGATGACGGCGCATACGCTCGGCAGCACGCCGATCATGTCGCAGGTGTCCGCACTGGAGTCCGGACCATGCGGGAACAAGTCGCGGTAGTCGGTGCCTCTGGCATCCCATGCCACGCCTGCTTGGCCGGCGTACCCCAGTGCTGACCCCCACACGAGCGGAATGCCGCGTTCGGCAGCAACACGGTCTGCCAGCATCACTGTTGCCGGGTTGTCGCTGGCATCGACGAGCACGTCCACACCGTGCAGCAGACCCTCGGCTGTCACGGCGTCGAAACGCCCCTCGACGGCGCGGAGCTCAGCATCAGGAGCGAGCGACGCGAGCCTTATGGTGGCTGAGACCGCTTTGCTGCGACCGATGTCGCCGGGCGTGTGCATCGTCTGCCGGTGCAGGTTCGATTCGGCGACAGTGTCGTCATCGACGATCGTGAGGCTGCCGACGCCTGCGGCAGCAAGGACCGGCAACAGGGTGCTGGCCAGCCCACCCGCGCCGATCACGAGCACATGCGCTCTCGAAAGACGCTCCTGAGCGGGAACGCCGAAGCCCGTGAGGACGCGCTGCCTCTGAAAGGTCGGAGAGAGCGGATTGACCGGCATGCCTTCAGGCTAGGGAGCCGGTCCCAGCGGGTGAGGTCGGAAGCGGCGAGACAGCAGAGAGCAGACAAAGCCCAGCAGTCGCAGGCCATTCTCACGACCTCGGCTACGGGAGGCTTGAGACAGGTCGGCAACTTCGTTCGCCTGACCGCTTTCAGAGGAGTTCCTGTCGTGCGTGCCCCCTCCCTCCTTGCGGCAGCCGCAGCGCTCCTTCTGCTCGCTGGATGCTCATCGCCCGGCACAGGAAGCGACGAATCGGATGTCGGGGCAAGCAAGGACGACATGACATCCGGAACGGTGACAGTGTTGGCCGCAGCCTCCTTGACCGACGTGATCGACGTCCTCGCCGAGAGGTTCGAGGACGCGAACGCAGATGTCGACGTGGTCGCCAGCTATGGCGGATCGTCGGCGCTCGCCGAGCAGATCGTCTCCGGTGCCCCGGTGGACGTGTTCTTCTCAGCGAATGAGGCGACGATGCAGTCTGTCGTCGACGCAGGCCTGGCTGCCGATCCGGAAGTGCTCGTCACGAACACGCTGCAGATCGCGGTTCCCGCCGGGAACCCTGCAGGGATCACCGGTCTCGCCGACTTCGCACGGCCTGAGCTGACAATCGCATTGTGCGACACCGCGGTGCCGTGTGGAGCCGCAGCGCAGTCCCTGCTCGACCTTGCTGGTGTTCAGGCCCAACCGGACACACTTGAGGAGGACGTGCGTGCCGCACTGACGAAAGTCTCTCTGGGTGAGGCCGACGCCGCACTGGTCTACGTGACCGACGTCGTCGCAGCAGGGAGCGCGGTGGAAGGCATCGATGTGCCTGAGGCGCAGCAGGTGATCAACAACTATCCGGTCGCCCTTCTTGCCGAGGCACCGAACCCCGACGCAGGACAGGCGTTCATCGACTACCTCCGCTCCGATGAGGCACGTCAGGTCTTCGAGCATGCAGGCTTCGCGGCCCCGTGAACGCCGGCAGCCGGTCATCCTCGCCCTCGGGGTGATCGGTCTCGCGCTGCTCGTTCTCCCGCTGCTCGGACTCATCCTGCGTGCACCATGGGGCCAGCTGGGCGAACTCTTCGTTCGGCAAGAGGTACTGCAGGCGCTCGGGCTCTCGTTACTCACAGCGACGTTATCTACCGGCCTGAGTCTCGTCCTCGGTATCCCGCTAGCCGTCCTGCTGAGCCATTCCGTTCACTGGAAGGTCCTGCCGCGCCGCCTCTTGCGGGCGGCGATCACTATCCCGCTGGTACTGCCTCCCGTTGTCGGCGGCATTGCGTTGCTTCTCCTGCTGGGACGGCGAGGCATCCTCGGGCAATGGCTCACGCAGGTCGGCATCACTATTCCTTTCACCACCGGTGCCGTTGTGCTCGCGCAAACCTTCGTCGCGATGCCCTTCCTCGTCTTCGCCGTCGAAGGCGCGCTGCGATCAGCGGACCGCCGCAGCGAACTAGCCGCCGCCTCCCTGGGCGCCAGCCCGTGGCAGATCTTCCGCCTCGTGACGGTTCCGCTGACCGCGCCTGGAATCGCCGCGGGCGCCGTGCTGTGCTTCGCCCGCGCGCTCGGCGAGTTCGGCGCGACGATCACGTTCGCCGGCTCCTTCCCCGGCGTGACGCGCACACTCCCGATCGCGTCGTACCTCGCGATGAACTCGGACCCCGACACCGCGATCGCCCTCGCACTCGTCCTGCTCGCGGTATCACTGGGTGTGCTCCTCGCACTCCGCGACCGATGGCTGCCAGGCACCGCATGACCTTCGAGCTCACCGTCTCCGCACGTATCCCACGCCCCGCCTTCGACGTAGTCGTGGAGCTGAAAGCGGATCCCGGAAGTGTGCTCGCCGTCGTCGGACCGAACGGTGCCGGAAAGTCCAGCGCCATCGCGGCGATCGCAGGCTTCACCGAGTCCCACGGCACGATTCGACTGGGGGACAAGGATCTGGCCGGTCTTCCTGCTGACCAGCGAAGGATCGGCGTCATGTTCCAAGACCTGCTCCTCTTCCCTCACCTCACGGTGCGCGAGAACGTCGCCTTCTCAGCCAAAGTCCGCGGTGGGCGTTGGTCCGCCGCCCGGCGCAGCGCAGACCCCTGGCTGTCTCGCTTCGGAATGGCGGACCTGGCAGAGAGATACCCCAGTGCACTCTCCGGCGGGCAAGCTCAGCGTGTAGCGCTAGCCCGTGCCCTCGCATCCGAGCCGAAGGCACTGCTCCTCGACGAGCCGCTCGCGGCGCTGGACGTGGAGTTCCGGGATGAGGTGCGTGCCGACCTCGGTCTGCGTCTCCGCCAGTTCGCCGGTCCGACGATCCTCGTCACACATGACCGTGAAGACGTCGAGGTGCTCGCTGACGAGGTGATCGTCCTTGAGACAGGGCGCATCACGCAGCGAGGAAGCCTCGCCGATCTGGCACGAAATCCTGCGACCGCATGGATTGCCCGCTTCACAGGTGCCCAGGGAAGAAGGGACGCAGACGATGTCAGGTACGGATGATGACTTCCTCTTGGGGCTCGCCGGAGTATCGGGAACGATGCTCGGCACGTTCATCGTGGGCGTGTTCTTCTACATCGACTCGGAGATGCACCGCCGACTCGCAGCGTCGGAGGCTGCGGACCGGTATCTCCGTTCGTCGGTCCGCTGGGTCTTCACCGCCTACTCCATTCCGCTCCTTGTTCCGCTCGTGCTCGCGTCGCTTGATCCGCTCTGGGGCGCGCTGAGCTTCATCGTCCTCGGCATCCTCCTGGTAGCGATGACAGTGGAAACAGGACGTCGTATCCTCGCGAGGGGCGGGTCCGGCTCCTCACGCGCTCTATTCGTGAACGAATGGCTCTCGAGCGCCGGCATCGTCATCGCCATGGTCCTGCCATGGACATTGGGAGGCTGGGTGCCCGATCCGACTGAGTTCGTCCCCTCGCTGCTCATCCTTCTCGCGTGCGGCTTCGCGAGCACAGCGGCGCTGGTCATGACGCAGTTCGACGCGACGATGGGCATGGTGGACGCCGTCATGGGAGACAGAGAAGGCGCAAAGCCTGAACATCCGACAGAGAGCTGAGCCGCGCTCTTGCTTGGTCGCGAGGGGAAAGATGTCCCGACGTCTACTGTTCGTCTTCGTCGAAGGCGATGCGTGCGCGTTCAATGTTCGGCAGTTGCTCATCTGCCCAGGCGACGAGCGCGTCAATCGGCCCGCGCAACGTCTTGCCCAAGGCGGTGATCCCGTACTCGACGGCCACCGGCCGCGTGCTGATGACTCGGCGTTGCACGACTCCGTTTCGCTCCAGCCGACGCAACGTCGCCGTGAGGGACTTCTGCGTCACTCCCGGAATCGCACGCCGTAACTCGTTGAACCGACAGGGTCGCTCGCACAGTTCGTTGAGCACGCTGAGTGACCACTTGTCGAGCACCTGGTCGAGCAGCTCGCGATGCGGCGTCGCGATACGCAGCTCGCTTTCGCATACGGCGTCGGTATCGGCCATGAAACCAGGTCTCCTTGAAGTGTCCTTCAACTACCAAGTATCAATAGTAAACCACCAACGAAGAGGACCTTCTATGCCAGTCACACGCTTCAGTCCTGCCGGTCTCCAGCCAGGAACGCCGTATGATCACGTCGCCATTGGCACCGGCACGCGTCACGTGCATATCAGCGGCCAGATCGCCCGTAGTGCGGAAGGAAAGCCCATCGCGATCAACGATCTCGCGGGTCAGGTCGCGGAGGTTCTCCGCAACACAGCTCGTGCGCTCGCAGGCGCGGGTGCATCCTTCGACGATGCGCTTCGGTTGACCTTCTACGTCACCGAATGGGAGCCCGAAAAGATCGCACCTTTCATGGACGGGATCGCTCGGGTGGCTGAGGAGCTGAAGCTGCCTCAGCCCTTGCCGCCCGCGTCCCTGATCGGGGTCGACTACCTCTTCGAGCCGGACGTTCTCGTTGAGCTCGAAGTCACCGCGATTCTCGATTAGCCCGTGTTGTCCGACTGCACGACGTAGTGCGCGCGGCGCCTCTCACCGGACCGGTGAGAGGCGCCTTGGCAGGTCGGTCAGGCTGCGATGTGAGACACGAGGAACCAGCGGTCCTTGTCGAGACCTCGCTGGATCTCGATCGCGACGTCCTGACTGGTGAGGTCGATCCCGTCGAGGCCATCGACCGCTGCGCGGACGTCCGCGAGGAGCCTGTCGATGTCTGCGATCACCGCGTGCACGAGGTCGTCTGATTTCGCGAAGCCGACCGGAACGCTTGTCACGGAGCTCTTCTCGGCGACCGCGCTGACGCGGGCGTCGAGCGGAAGGCCGAGGGCGACGATGCGTTCCGCTGCCGCGTCGGCGAACTCGCCGGCGTTGCCTGCGATGGTGTCCAGCAACTCGTGGACGCCGACGAAGTTCGCGCCACGCACGTGCCAGTGCGCCTGCTTGGCGTTGATGGTCAGCGCCTGAAGGCCGAGTACGACGGGGGTGAGGAACTGCGCGGTCGCGACAACCGCTGTCGGGTCGCTCGCGGTCGTGGCGACGGTGTCTGTGCTGCTCATTTCAATCGTTCTCCCTGCTCGTTGGTTTCTTGATTCGGTGGATTCGGTCACGATCGGATGTCTGCGCCGGCTGGCTCTGATGCGGTTCGGGCTCGGAGGGCGGGGATGACGTCTTGTCCGATCTCCTCCATGACGTCTTCGACGTCTCGTCGTCCCGGCCGCAGCACGAGGTTGACGTGCGCGACCCCTGCCGCTGCCAGTCCGGTGAGGTAATCGGTGAGACCGGTGGTGCCGACTCGTGCACCGAGGCGGATCGGCTCGAAGGGAGCATCCGGGTTTTCAGCGAGGTCGAGGTAGAGGTTCGTCATGAACGGCTTGAGCGATATCGCCCGCCATTGCGCAGCGACGGCGCGCATCTGCGGACCTGCACGGTGGTAGGTCATGTGCGCGTCGAGGTACTCTGCCGCCCACGCAGGCGACTGCTGCGCGCCACCGATCCCGATCAGTGGAATCGTCCCGTCCGCAGGGGCGGGCAGGAATGAGTCCTGATCGATCCGGCCCAGCGCCGCCTGCGCCCAGATCTCACGCAGCACGCGCACACCGTCGCGATAGGTCTCTCCCCGACGATCGAAATCGACTCCGAAGAACGGGTACTCACCCGGCCTGTCGCCCGAGGCGAGGCCGAGCAGCAGCCGCCCACCGGAGAGGACATCGACGGTTGCAGCTTCCTTCGCGAGCGCAACTGGATGCCGCAAGGGGAGCACGATCCCCGCTGTTCCGAGCAGGATGTGTTCGGTCGATGCGGCGAGGTAGCCGAGGTAGGGGATGGGGTCGAAGACCTGTCCGGCGTCGCCGAAGTCACGCGGTCGCCACATCGGCACGTCCCGCAGCCAGAGCGCCCGGAACCCGAGCCTGTCGGCGAGCTGCGCACGCTCCTGATGCCGGGTCAGGTCAGGGAAGAGCCCGTGACCGGAGACGTCTCGTCGGGCGAGATCGTTGTCCAGGGGCAGCTCGATCCCGAGGGACAAGCCGTTCTCGGTGAGCGTGTCCAAAGCGGTCATGGCATGCTCCGTTCAGTACCAGGACGGCTTGTCGCCGTCGGTGCCGGGCTTGTTCACGCCAAGCGAGGCGCCGATGCTGTCGGCCGGGTTCTTGACGAGTTCGGCGACGAGCGCGCCGACGCTCTTGCGGGACACCTCGGTGCCCTGGAAGGGCTCGCCCTTCTGGGTCAGCTCGTAGTCGACCTCATCATCGTCGGACAGCCAGGCGGGACGGATGATCGTGTAGTCGAGGTCGGACTCCTCGATCACTTTCGCGGCGGCGCTGTACGTCTGCAGGTATCCGCCGTCGAGCATCTGGTGATTCCACTTGCCGTACTCGCCGGGAACCTCGTCGTAGATGCCGAGGGTCGAGATCCAGATCAAACGTCGCGTTCCCGCGGCGGTCAGCGCTGCGACGACGGCGCGGGCTTGAGCTTCGATGTCGCTTCCGCCGAGGTTCGCGTAGACGATGTCCTGTCCCGTGACAGTGCGTGTGAGGAGATCTTTGTCGAGCACGTCACCCTCGACGACCTGCACGCGGACGCTGGGAACATCCGGCAGGCTCTGGGGGCGACGCAGGTAGAGGGTCAGCTCGTTGGCAGGCTCCTCGAGGAGCGCGGCGATGGCGTGTTTTGCGATGCGTCCGCCGGCTCCGAGCACGGTGATCTTCGTCATGGACTTCCTCTTTCGTTTGTGTGGTCTTGGGGGATGGTCAGCGGTTCACGTCGACGACGATCCGGCCGCGGATGCGGCCGTCCAGAAGGTCATCGGCAACGGAGAGGGCCTCGCTCAGGCCGACCTCGCGGCTCATAGCGGGCAGCAAGTCCAGGTCGAGCTCGTCGGCCAGGCGGTTCCATGCTGCGACGCGCTTGTCGTGGGGCTGGGTGACGCTGTTGAGGCCGAGCAGGCTCACCCCGCGCAGGATGAACGGTGCGACGGTGGCGGGCAGATCCATGCCCTGTGCGTTCCCGCATGCGGCGACGGCGCCGCCCGCCTTCGTCCCGGCACAGGCATTCGCAAGGGTATGGCTGCCGACGGAGTCGATCGCAGCCGCCCAGCGTTCCTTGCCGAGCGGCCGGCCGGGCTCCGACAGCTCTGTCCGGTCGATGATCGTCATCGCGCCGAGGCGGCGCAGGTAGTCGGCTTCAGCGGGACGGCCGGTCGACGCAACGACCGAGTAGCCGCCGCTTGCCAGTAGCGCGATCGCGAACCCGCCGACTCCGCCGTTCGCGCCCGTGACGAGGACGTCACCCGCATCAGGGCTGAGGCCGTGCGATTCGAGGGCCATGAGGGAGAGCATCGCCGTGTATCCGGCCGTGCCGATCGACATGGCCTGCCGCTCCGAGATCGCGTCAGGAACCGGCACGAGCCAGTCCGCGCTCACGCGAGCCCGCTGGGTGAGGCCGCCCCAGTGCGTCTCGCCGATGCCCCATCCATTCACCAGCACCCGGTCACCAGGCGCATAAGAGGGGCTGTCGCTGTGTTCCACGACACCGGCGAGGTCGATCCCGGGCACCATCGGGAAGCGACGCACGACTGGCGCCTTTCCCGTGATCGCGAGGGCATCTTTGTAGTTCAGGCCGCTGTACGACACGCGCACCGTGACGTCACCGTCAGGTAGCTCGCTCTCGTCGAGTTCGCGCAGCGCTGCCTGGTGTCCGGCGTCGGTCTTGTCGATGGAGATTGCGCTGAACATCATGCTCTCCCGGGATGGATGCGGACAGATGCGAGGTAACCGGCGAAGAACACTTCCATCGGTCGGACGTCGCGGGTCAGGCGGGCGCGAAGGATCGCGCCTTCCCAACCCACCCAGAAGAACGACGCCAGTTCGTCGCAGTCGGAGCCGGGCGGGATCTCGTCTGCGTCTGCGGCCAGTCGCAGGCACGCCGCGACGCGACGTTCCCAGTCGCGAAGCACGTCTTCGAGCGCTTCACGGTAGCCGTCGGGGAGGGAGGAGACCTCTTGGCCGAGGTTGCCGACTAGGCACCCTCGTTCGAAGTCATGTCGCACCATGCCGGCCTTGGCATCGTCCACGAACCGCGTCAGGCGTTCCAGCGGCGACGGCCCCTCTTCGAGCAGCCATCGGTCGAGCTTGCGAGCGAAGTAGTCCGCATACCGTTGCAGCACCTCGAATCCGAACGCGTCCTTGCTGTCGAAGTAGTGGTAGAAGGAGCCCTTCGGCACGCCGACACGCTTCAGGACCGCGTCGATGCCGGTCGCGCTCATGCCCTGCGTTGTGAGGACTTCCATGCCGCAGCGCAACAGCGCTTCCCGCGTGTCTCCGTGCTCGCGAGGGATCTTCGGGGGCCGTCCCCGGCGTGGTCGAGCTGCGATGTCGGTCATGACAGCGAATTTAGACCGACCGTCTCTAAATAACTACAAGTGCGCGCAGAGCATGCAGAGATCGGCCATCTGATGCAGTAATCGGCCAGTGCGCTTGTCATTAGCTCAATGTCAGACGGGAGAGTCGTCATCGAATCCATGGCGCAGGCGATGGATGCTGCGCACCCGCTGTGTGCCCGCGGAGACTTCCTGCGGCCTGCCTCGCCCTAACCTTGCGTTGGACTCGCTGGAGTTCCTCTCCAACGTCACCTCAGAGCCACCACGCCTCTTGCAGGTCGAGGAACGGTATCCGTGCCGGAGAATGGGTGGATGCCTGAATCCTGTGCCTTCTGTGGGTCGCCGGGGCCCCTGACCCGCGAGCACGTTTTCGGTCAGTGGGTGAGCAGGATTGGTTTGGATCTCGCACCGATGCGTCATCATGCGGGTCCGTTGAATGCTCTGCCGCGCGTCATGGGGGAGCAGCCCCCATTCCGGCAAACGGTGAAGAGCTTCTGTGCTCCGTGTAATAACGGGTGGATGAGCAATCTCGAAACGGTCGCGCAGCGGGTGTTGACCCCGCTGATCCTGGACGAGCCCGGAACGATCACGCTCGAAGATCAAGCAGCGATCGCGACGTGGGTGCAGAAGACCGCGCTGACAGCGATGCTCCTGTCCAGCAAGGAACAGAGGGAGAACGGCTACGGGCTCTCTCCGTCGGAGTACAGGGCACTGTACGAACGTCGCGAGTTGATGCAACCGCTGGAGTTCAGTCAGTTCTGGGTCGGCAGATTCAAGGGAATCAACGGGTTCTCGGCTGTACGTGTTACCCCGCTGACGGTTCGCATTCCGGGGTTCCCCGAGCCGGCGCTGCCTCAGGGGTACGCGATGACGGTCGTCGTCGGTGCGCTCCTGCTGCACGGTGTGCGGTTCACCACTCCGGGTCTTCAGGCGGACACGACGACGGATCTCGGGATGCCACAGTTGTGGCCATCAGACACGTCGGTGACGTGGCCAGCTGGACGGACATGCACGGAGAAGTCTCTGCTCGCACTTGCAGACGGGGGTACGTTGCGTGCACTGGACGGTGAGGTGCGACTGCAACCTTGGTCCCACGCAGCTCACCTCCCGCGGAGTGCCTTCGAAAATGGTGCAGTCAAAGTCCCCGCGCTATGCCGCAAGCACGACATCTATTACCCCGTTGCGCTCTTGCGAGAAGCGCACCAGGGACGGTTCTACGCATTCATGGCTTCGTGCGAGTGCAGCGCCTATCTGATCCATACGGACTCTGACCGCGTCCGTTTCCGAGCCGCGGGTGAACCGGAGGGCATCGCGGCAATGTACGCCGACCTGACTGGGGACGAGTTCCTCATCGAGGATCAGGTCGGGGAGTTCGCCTGCAAGAGGCTGCCCGCCTGACGCGATCGGCCGTGGCAAGCGCTGGGAGGCGTACCTGCTGCATGTGACGGTCTCGATGCGAGTGATGTCCGCGGGTTACGGCTACAGATACCTATTACGCACGGTCGTTGCGGGCGACGGCGACAGATTGCTCTCGACCCCGCTGACGCGCTATTACGCCGAGGTTGGCACTCCACCGGGCCAGTGGCTTGGCGCTGGCGTCGCGGCGCTTGGCGGGGTGATCGCGGAGGGCGATCAGGTCACCGAAGGCCAGCTCGAACTCCTCCTCGGTCTCGGTCGGCACCCGGTTACGGGTGCTCCGCTCGGGCTGGAGTATCCGGCCTACAAGTCCGTGGCCGAGCGGATCGCGCAGCGCGTCGCCGCGCTCGATCCCGACCTCGGGCCGGCCAGCCGTGCGGAGGCGACCGTAGCAATCGAGGCCGAGGAGGCCGCACGCGGGACGCGCCGGGCGGTTGCGGGCTACGACTTCACCTTCTCCATTCCGAAGTCCGCCAGTGTGCTCTGGGCGGTGGCCGATGCGGGGACGCAGGCGCTTATCGCGGACGCGCATCACTCGGCGGTTGCGGAGGTGGTTGCGTTCATGGAGCGGGAGGTTGCAGCGACCCGCACGGGTGCAACCGGCCGCGACGGCGCGGTTGCACAGGTCGACGTCGCAGGTCTGATCGGCACCGCGTTCGACCACTACGACAGCCGGGCGGGCGACCCCCATCTGCACACGCACGTCGTCATCAGCAACAAGGTCCAGACCGTCCTCGACGGGAAATGGCGCAGCCTGGATGGGCGGCCGATGCACGCCGCAGTGGTCGCGCTCTCCGAACTGCACGAGGCGGTCTTCGCGGACCACCTCACCCGAATGCTCGGCGTCTCTTGGGAGGCGCGCGACATGGGCCGCGACCGGAACCCCGCCTGGGCGGTCACCGGGGTGCCGGAGGCACTGGTCAAGGAGTTCTCGACGCGTGCCCAGCACATCGACGCAGAGACCGACCGGCTCATCGAGCGCTACGTCGAGACGCATGGGCGGCGGCCGTCGCCGGCGACGATCATGAAGCTCCGCGCCCAGGCCACGCTCTCCACTCGGCCGGAGAAGGAGGTGCGGTCGCTGGCCGCCCTCACGGCTTCGTGGCGGGAACGGGCCGGGAGGGTGCTCGGGTCGGATGCGACCTCGTGGGCGCGCGGCGTGACGGCGAACGAGGAGCCGTTGCTGTTGCGTGCCGACGACGTGCCTTTGGACGTGATCGACTCGCTCGGGGCAGACGTCGTGGCCGCGGTTGCGGAAAAGCGCTCCACTTGGCATCGCTGGAACCTCACCGCCGAGGCCGCTCGGCAGACAATGGCCTACCGGTTCGCGTCGACCGAGGATCGCGAAGCCATCGTCGGAATGGTCGTTGACGCTGCCGAGGCGGCCTCGCTGCGCTTGACCCCGCCGGAGCTCGCATCCAGCCCGGCGGAGTTCCGCCGACCGGACGGCACGAGCGTGTTCCGTCCGAAGCACTCCGCGCTGTTCTCCTCCGAGGCGCTGCTGGCCGCCGAAGACCGCCTCCTCGAGCGCGCCCGCACCACCACGGCGCCGACGGTGCCGCTGACCACCGTCGAACGAATCACGAAGCGCCCCGACAGCAAGGGCCGGATGCTCGGAGACGACCAGGCGGCCGCGCTGACGAAGATCGCGGTCTCCGGGCGCAGGGTCGATGTGCTGGTCGGCCCGGCGGGGGCGGGGAAGACGACGGCGATGTCGGCGTTGCGGCGGGCGTGGGAGCACGAGCACGGGCGCGGCAGCGTGGTGGGGCTCGCGCCGTCCGCGGTCGCCGCGCAGGTCCTGGCCGATGACCTCGGCATCCAGACCGAGAACACCGCGAAGTGGCTCGACACCCACGACCGCACCGGCGAGACGTTCCGCAAGGGTCAGCTCGTCATCGTCGATGAGGCGTCGCTGGCGGGCACGCTCTCCCTCGACCGCATCACCACCTTGGCGGCGGAGGCCGGGGCGAAGGTGCTGCTGGTCGGGGATCACGCCCAGCTACAGTCCGTTTCTGCCGGGGGCGCGTTTTCCCTCCTCGTTCACGACCGCGACGACGCCCCGGAGCTGGTCGACGTGCACCGGTTCGTCAACGTGTGGGAGAAGACCGCATCCCTCGCTCTGCGGTACGGCCGCACCGACGTCATTGACACCTACGCCGAGCACGGCCGCGTGATCGGCGGGGAGACCGAGGAGATGATCGACGCCGCCTACACCGCCTGGCGTACGGACACCCTGGCCGGGCGAGCCAGCGTCCTCGTGACCGACTCCAACGAGTCCGTCCGAGCGCTCAACAACAGGGCGCGGGCTGATCTGATCCTCGATGGCATCGTGAACGCCCGCCGCGAGGTCGAGCTGCACGACGGCACGAGAGCCGCGACCGGGGATACCGTCATCACCCGCCGCAACGACCGTCGCCTGCGCGCCGGCCGGTCCTGGGTCCGTAACGGCGACAGATGGAACATCACCGAGGTTCGGGACGACGGCGCCCTCACCCTCCGCCGCGCAGGCAAGCGATGGGGCGCATCGGTCGTGGTCCCGGCCAAGTACGCGGCCGAACATCTCGACCTCGGCTACGCCGTCACGTCCTACCGGGCGCAGGGCATCACGGTCGACTCCTCGCACGTCCTGGCGGATGCGTCGATGACCAGAGAGACGTTCTACGTCGCTATGACCCGTGGCCGCGAAGAGAACATCGCCTACGTCGCTGTCGATAAGCCCGACCCCGCCCACGACGGCCTGCACCCCGGTGAGAACACCGAGGCCACCGCCCGGTCGGTGTTGTTCGGGATGCTGCGGCACGTCGGCGCCGAGCTGTCGGCGCACGAGACGATCACCGCCGAGCAGGACGCCTGGGGCTCAATTGCGCAGCTCGCTGCCGAGTACGAGACCCTGGCTGCTGCCGCACAACACGACCGCTGGGCCGCACTCGTCCGCTCGTCGGGGCTCAGCGACGACGACGCAGACGACGCGATCGCTTCACCCGCATTCGGCGCATTGACCGCAGAGCTCCGCCGGGCAGAGGCGAACCAGCACGACGTCGAGACCCTACTGCCGCGCCTCGTGGGAGCACGCGGGTTCGGGGACGCCGATGACATCGCGGCCGTCCTGCACTACCGCGTCGCCAAGGCGACCGCGCGGCCGGCGGGGTCCGGTCGCGCGCGGAAGGCACCACGCTTGATCGCCGGCCTCATCCCCGAAGCCACTGGCACAGTGCCGTCCGAGATGCGGCAGGCGCTGACCGAGCGACGCGACCTTATCGAGACCCGGGCCGATGTGCTCCTCGACACCGCGCTCACTGAGAAGCACGAGTGGATCACGAAACTCGGCCTCCAGCCGAAGCAGGCGCGAGCAGCCCACGCATGGCGGAACGCCGCTCGCACCCTCGCTGCCTACCGTGACCGCTACGGCGTCACTGGGCCTGCACCCCTCGGAGCACCCGCCGAGGCCGAGACTCAGAAGATCGACGCCGCCCGCGCCCGCGCCGCGCTCGACCGGGCTAAGAACCTCGCCCAGGCCGAGCAGCCTGACCAGGGGTCATCGCGCCGCACGGGCGCGCGGAGGGTCGGGCCGTCGTTGTAAGCGAGGATGGCTGCGCGGGCGTTGGTCGCCGTGTCGTCTTCGCTCCGGCCCTGGAGGTCGGGCATCATGGGTAGCACCATGACTGTTCGAGTCGAATCGGCGACACGTATCTCCTGACACCGTTCGCCAGGAGGGAGCTAGATGTGGCCGCCGATGAGGTCCCGGTCAACTTGGGGGATGCGACGCCCCGACACCTGCTGGTGGATTGGGCGAACGGGCAGGACGCGTGGGTGCGTCAGCTCACCGCTGAAACGATCCTCTCCCGGCAGACCCCGAGTGACGCCCTGCTGGACGCCGCCTACGCCACCTTCCTCGCCGAGAAGGGTCTCGGTGACGGCGACGCGCCCGAAATCCCGAAACTCGAGCTGGCAGCGGCAGATGCAGCAGAGGAGGACACGCTCGAACTGGTCAGTCTGGCGAGCATCGAAGGTGTCAACGCACTCGCCGCGGACCAGGAACTCGGTTTCGATTCGGAACTGACGGTGCTGTTCGGACAGAACGGATCAGGGAAGACCGGGTATGCGCGAATCCTGAAGCGGCTATCGGCAGTGCGAACGGCTGAGGACATCCTGCCGAACGCGCACGCCGTGCATCTCGACAGCCCGCCATCTCCCAGCGCAGACATCACCTATCGCCTGTCCGGCACCGAGTCGTCGGTGCGATGGCGCGACGAAGCCGGCCTGGCACCGTTCACTCGCATCAGTGTCTTCGACGCCAGTGCGGTGTCCCTGCACGTCGACAGCGACCTGGGCTATGTCTACACGCCCGCCGAGCTCGCACTGTTTGCCCACGTCGCCACAGGCATACAAGGAGTGCAGCAGCGGATCGCAGCAGAGGTGAGCACGTTGGCGCCAGGGAGCAACCCGTTGCTCTCACGGTTCACACGCGGCACGAAGGTGTACCCCGTGATCGAGACGCTCGGCGCCACCACCGACCTCGCGGACCTCGACGCTCTCGCAACATTGCCCGAAGGCGCAGAGGCCGATCGCGAACGACTGGAAGGCGAAGTCGCCGCGCTGCGTTCGAACTCTCTCGACGCGATCCTCTCTAGTTCGCAGGAGGCAGAGCGGCAACTCACACGCTTGCGCGGCATCCTCAACGCCGCGCAGAACTTCGACGCGGCCGCCTACGAGACGGCACGATCCAAGCTCGAACAGGCCGAGCAGCGGAGAGCAGAGGCACGGGAACAGCTCTTCAGCCAGGACGAACTGCCAGGACCGGCAGATGAAGAGTGGCAAGAGTTCATCGTTGCCGGCGACTCGTATCGACAGCACCTCGGCCGTGAGCACTACCCGACCACCGGCGACTCCTGCTTGTACTGCATGCAGGAACTCAGCCCGACGGCTCTGAACCTGCTCACTCGCTACCGCACGTTCCTGGACGAGACGCTCATCCGTCAGGTGCAGGATGCGAACGCCACCCTTGCGGCTTCAAAGTTCACCGTCAACGAAGCAGAACTGGCTCGCGCGATCGAGTTCGCCTCGGAGCAGCAGGACCGCGAGAAACCTCCTGCATGGGCAAGCCAAGCGGGTGAGGTGCTCGGGGCGATACGGGTCATCGCGCAGGAGACTGCGGACGGACAGCCCGTCGCTCAGAGCACCCTCCGCGAGGACGCACGAGCCGTTGGTACTGCCGTGTCAACAGAACTGGAAAGCACCAGTGCTGCCGTGCGGCAGATGGCAGATGACAAGGCCAACGCTGCTACCGCGCTCGCTGAGAAGCAGAGGGCCGTCTCGGAGCTGGTCGCGCGCATCGAGCTGAACCGAAACCTCGCCGCGGCCCGTGAGTATGTGCGACGTGCACGACGAGCTCAGCAACTCGAGAAGCTCTCGCGTGTCATATCGAACGGCGCATCGAAGCAGCTCACGGTGCAATCGAAACTCGCGAGCGAGGACCTTGTGAACAAGAACTTCGAGACTCTCTTCGCCGAAGAGTGCGCCCGCTTGCGCGCACCACAGGTCGCGCTCCGATTCCAAGGCAGGAGCGGGCAGGCTCAACGCAAGAAAGCAGTCGCGTCCTACAAACCGTCCGCTGTGCTCTCAGAAGGCGAGCAGAAGGTCTTGGCTCTGGCGGACTTCCTCGCCGAAAGCCGGATGCGTGGAACGAAAGCGCCGCTGATTTTCGACGACCCGGTGACGAGCCTTGACTACAGACGGCTCGACGAGGTCGCGGCCCGTATCCAGAACCTCGCCGAGACGCATCAGGTTGTTGTCTTGACCCACAACATCATGTTCGCGTCAGCGCTCATCGCGGCCCGACAGAACAAGAAGCTAAGAACACGGATCTATGAGGTCCGCGATGGTGGAGAGACCAAGGGGATCTTGGCACCGGACGTCGAGCCGAGGCTGGATACGCCCGCTGACCTCGCGAAACGGATCAATGCCAAACTGCAGGAGATACCCAGTGCCGAACCAGTGGTGCAAGATGCGCTCATCAAGGAGACGTACGACCTGATCCGAGCCTGGTGTGAGGCGTTCGTAGAGCAGGAGCTGCTGCAAAACGTCACGCAACGCTATCGCAAGAACATCATGATGACGCGCCTGTCCAAGATCGACAGTTCCCGACTCGACGCCGCGATCGCGGTCATCGAACCTCTCTTTGACCGCGCCTGCGAGCGGATGACCGGGCATTCCCACGCAGCCGAGTACATGAGCACTAAACCGACCGTCGGAGATGTCCAGGAGGACTGGGAGAAGGCCAAAGCAGCGCGAGCTGCCTATATTGCAGCTTGAACGGTGAGGGCATCACCAAGGATGCACCATCGGCCAAGCCCGGAACGGCGAGGCTAGAGCCTGCGGGGTGGTCTCCGCATCGGATGGCTGACGCTAGGTTCGCGTGAGAACGCCTGCGAGCCTTCATCCGCAGAACCGAAGAGTGCGGTGATGTCTGCAGCGTCGGTGACAAGGGCGGCGATGCCCTCGTGCAGGAGCCGGTGGGTGCCCGCGCTGGCCGCGCTGGTCACGGGGCCGGGCACAGCCCCGACTGGCCGACCGAGTTCAGCGGCGCGCGCAGCGACGTTGAGGGAACCGGAGCGGTAGCCGGCCTCCACGACGACGGTCGCGCCGGACAGAGCGCCAAGGATTCGGTTGCGGGCGAGGAACCGCCATTTGGTCGGCGTCGCGCCGGGCGGCATCTCGCTGGCGAGAAGCCCGAGATCTCCGAGTCGTTCCAGCAGCTCACGGTTACCGGACGGGTAGAGCCGATCCAAGCCGCCGACCACCACCGCGAGGGTGTGCCCGCCTGTGGCGAGCGCGGCTCGGTGGGCGGCGGCGTCGATGCCGTAGGCGCCGCCGGCCACGATGATCCGTTCGGCATGCGTCAGATCGGAGGCGAGCTCGCCCGTGACGTGCTCGCCGTAGCTTGTGGCGGCGCGGGCTCCGGTGATCGTCACGCGATCTCTCAGCGGAGCGGTGAGAAACGACGTCACGCCACGAACCCACAGGGCAGTCGGGGCACGCTCGCCCAAGTCGTTGAGCGCGGTCGGCCAATCGTCGTCGCCCGGGATGAGGATGCGCAGCCCGAGGCGGTCGGTCTCTGCCAGTGCCTGCGTGACCGCGTGGACATCCAAGCGTGAGGTGACCTTGTTGCGCCACAGCCCGGCCTCGATCGCATCGACGTGCTTCGGGAACGCGCCGGTGCCAGCTGCCAGGCGGACAGTCTCGACGGCGCCGACCGCGGCGATGAGTCGGCCGGTCACCGCGTCGTCGGGCTCCAAGGTTGCAGCCAGAGCGACCCGTGCGGCGCGCTCGTCCTTCGTGAGAAAAGTGATCGTGACCATGCCGGCTCCCGTTCGTGTGTGCCAGACAGGTGCGCGAGCGCCACCCGAACGAGCGGGCGCACCTCTTACGGATGTCGCCGGTGAGTCGTACGCTGGAAGGAGACAGATTCCTCCTTGATCTGGCGTCCTCGCGGACAGGCCCTCGGGCCACTCTCTACGCACTGTCTCGTCACCTGACCGTGCCACGAGAGGACAACGCCATGATCCGACTGCTCTGGGCGCTCAGCGCCCACGCCCGCTACTACCTGCGGCGCTACACGCCCACCAACATCGCACTCGACGCGATCCGCACCCGCCGCGGCCTGAAATGGGGCATCCCCGCGATGCTCCTGGCCGTGCCGTACTTCCTCGCCGCGAACTACTGCCTAACCCTGATCGAGGATCGCGACCTCAGGTGGCTGAACCTCCTCGTGCTCGTGTTCTGCTGGAACGCGCTCAAGTTCCTCATCATGGGCCCGGTCAGCGTTGTGCTCCTCATCTGCGCTCGCATGGAGGAGTCGGCGACCCGGCGCCGCGACCGTCGTGCGCTTCGGCCGATCGAGCCTGCGGAGCCGACAACGGCGCACATGCCATAGAAGCTGCATCGCGACCTCGCCCGCACCGTTCGAGCGGCGAAGCCGCAACGGCACGCAGCGGTCTACATGCCCGGCGACGATCAACTCCGCCGAGGAGCAGGGCGGAAGAACAAACCCGCTCGTTTGTCCTTCGAGACTGGAGGGATGAATCAACACCAGTCCAGCCCGCACGGCCTGGAACCGCTCCTGAACATCGACGAACTCGCCGACTACCTCGGCGTCCCCGTCTCCACCATCTACGACTGGCGCACCAACGGCAAAGGCCCCCGCGCCTACCGCTTAGGCAAGCGCATCATGTTCGGCATCACCGACATCCGCGCCTGGATGGACACCATGCGCGAGCCCGCCGCCCCTACCGGCGCGGCCACCTTTCCCCGAGCAGGGGAGAGCGCACGTGGGTAGGCCCCGCACACCCATCGGCACCTTCGGAGTCATCGCCACCAGTACCCAGACGAACGGCAACCATGTGGCCCGCGCCCGGTACCGGGACTGGGACGGCAGCAACCGACTCGTCCAAGCCACCGGCTCCTCACGGGCCGCCGCGGAGCGCAAGCTCAAGCAGAAGCTCGCAGAACGCTCCCTCTACCAGCCCGGCTTCAACGGCATGAGCGCCGACAGCTCGTTCCCGGAACTCGTCACGTACTGGCTGGAAGACATGGAGATCGAAGACCGCCTCTCACGAACCACGAGACACCTCTACGAGCGCGACATGCGCACCCTCGTCCTCCCCGCATTCAAAGACCTCACCCTCCGGGAGATCGGAGTCGCCCGCTGCGACTACTTCCTCAAACAACTCGCCAAGCGCAGCTACAGCCGCGCCAAGCACGCCCGCGTCGTCCTCCGCCTCGCCCTCGCGCTCGCGGTCCGCCACGAGATCCTGCCCCGCAACCCGATGGACCACGTTTCCCGACTCCACCGGAAGAAGACCATCCCCGACGCCTTCACGATCGGCGAGGTGCAGGACATCCGCGCCGCGATCAAGACCTGGGAATCCCGGCGGATACTGGCCGGACCGAGGCCGGATAGGCAACTCGGGCAGATCGTCGAGGTCATGCTCGGCACCTCCGCCCGCATCGGCGAAGTACTCGCCATCCGACTCCAAGATCTCGATCTGGACGGTCCGATCCCGACGGCACGGATTGCCGGGACGATCATCAGCCGCAAGGGTGAGCCGACGCACCGGCAGGATCATCCGAAGACGGATCGCTCGGTTCGCCGCGTCGCACTGCCGTCGTTCGCGATGCAGGCAATCCGCTCGCGCCTGCTGCGTAGCGGCGAGACCGACCCAGGCGCGCTGTTGTTCAGCACGCGGGTCAGGACCCCGCACACGACGAACAACATCCGCCGGCTTCTGCGCGACGTGATGGACGCGGCCGGGATCGGGAACGTCACCCCGCACCGATTCCGCCGCACCGTCGCCACGGTTGTCAACGATGCGCAAGGCGTGCTCCTCGCCTCGGAGCTCCTCGGGCACACTGACCCGCGGATCACGATGCAGCACTACATCCAGCGAGACGAGACCGTGAACCCCATCACAGCCGGACTACTCGACGAGGTGTTCGCCCAAGCCGTCTGAGCGACGGATCGACAGAAGGCGCGCCTGGACCATGTGATCTGGCGTGCTTTCTGTCGACCTGGGCACAACGACCGTGTGCCGGCAACTAACGCCCGGCTGGGGGCAGACGCGGCACTTGCGCCGCGCTGTTGAGCGCGGCCTCACGACCGTTGTCTGATGCGTGCGGCAGAATGGAGACATGTTCGATTCTTCTGCACCCGCCGCTGTTGACACGGCTGAGCTGCGGAAGGCGCGCGGCGCGTTCTTCACTCCGGACTCGATCACTCGTTACATAACGAACTGGGCAATCCGCACATCAGAGGACTCCGTGCTGGAGCCGTCAGCCGGCGATGCCGCGTTCCTTGTGCAAGCCGTTCGGCGTCTCCAAGAGGTAGGTGCCTCGGTACCCCGTGTGGATGGGGTGGAGATCCACCCGCATAGCGCCCGCGTCGCCCACGCCCGTGTCAAGGAGGCCGGGGGCAACCCCAACCTGATCGTCAGTGACTTCTTCCTCGTCGAACCCGAGCCCCGCTACTCCGTGGTGATCGGAAACCCGCCGTATATCCGCTACCAGGACTTCACCGGCGAGTCCCGCACACGGTCCCGCGCTGCCGCGCTCAAAGCCGGCGTCGCATTGACGGCTCTCGCCTCCAGCTGGGCCGCCTTCACCATCCACTCCGCCCTATTCCTTAAACCTGGCGGCCGGATGGGTCTCGTGCTGCCCGCCGAACTACTCAGCGTTAACTACGCCGCCGCTGTGAGACAGTTCCTCTTCGATCGCTTTCGCAGTGTCGAGCTGGTGCTGTTCACCGAGCAGGTGTTCCCCGAGGCCGAGGCGGACGTTGTCCTGCTGCTGGCCGAAGGGTTTGACGAAGGACCGACCGACCACGCCACCATTTATCAAGCACAAGATGCCGAAGCCCTCTCCACGCTCAGTGGCCCGCTGACCTGGACACCGCTGGACCCCGCAGCCAAGTGGACCGGCGTACTCGTCGACCCGGACGCGATCGAGCCGCTCCGCTCCCTGAAAGCCAGCGGACACTTCACCAACCTCGAAGCCTGGGGCGACACCACCCTCGGAATGGTGACTGGCAACAACCGGTACTTCGCCCTCTCGCCCGCACGGGTGAAAGAGCTTGGTCTCACTCGCAGAGACCTGGTCAGGCTTTCCCCGCCAGGGAGTTCCCATCTCCGCGGACTGGAGCTTTCCAGCGATGCCATGACCCGACTGGGGCAGAAGGGCAAGGCTACTTGGCTGTTCCGCCCGTCCGATACCCCCTCTCCCGCGGCTCAGGCATACATTGAGACCGGACATCTCGCCGGCGTCGATGAGGCATACAAGTGCCGGGTCCGTAAGCCCTGGTATCGAGTCCCGCTTCTGCCGCCTGCGGACCTGCTACTGACCTGCATGAACGCCGATACCCCACGCCTGACCACCAACAGCGCACAGGCTGGGCACCTGAATTCCGTCCACGGCGTTTACCTCAAGGACGATGCTCGGGAGCTGGGGCGAGAGCTGCTGCCTCTCGCCAGTCTGAACTCCGTCACTCTTCTGAATGCTGAAATGGTTGGCCGTTCGTACGGGGGCGGGATTCTCAAGCTCGAACCTCGCGAAGCCGATGTCTGGGCCATGCCTTCACTCGGACACGTGCAGGCGCACGCCGACGCACTCCGCGCTATCAAACCGAGGGTCGCGACACTGCTGCAGCATGGGAAGCTCGCTCAGGCTGTGGATCTCGTGGACCGCGTCATACTTACAGAGGCGGGCATTGTCTCGGAAGTTGACCTGGCTCGAGTCCGGGAAGCCC
Organism: Actinomycetaceae bacterium L2_0104; assembly: GCA_047501485.1. Classification (GTDB taxonomy): domain Bacteria; phylum Actinomycetota; class Actinomycetes; order Actinomycetales; family Actinomycetaceae; genus Ancrocorticia. The sequence continues at coordinate 1,254,091 of JAZDRN010000001.1, forward strand.
ATGCGGCCATGACTGACCGACGCACAGCGAGGGGGCGAAGTGGCCGCTGAACCAAGCGCGAAGGAAAGAGCATGGGTCATCTTCGACCGCATCGTCGCGGAAGCTGCTCCCGCCGGGGCCTACACGAACCCTTGGAGCAGGCACGCCGACGGGCGACTGGAGTACGCCCCTGATTACGAAACCTTGGTACGTCTCCTCGGCGTTCCGCTGTACCTCGGCGTTGACACCCGCACCGGTGTGCCAGCTCTATCCCTCGACGTGTGGCTGAGCTACGAACTCCGTCGCGCAGGCTTTGATGCTGACGCAACCTGGCCGCGCGGCACTCATCCCCGTATCCTGCCGATGCCCGTCGCCAACCTCCTCAAAGCCGTCCCCGCGAAGGAACGCGCGCAACTCAACGCCCGACTGACGCGGAGCTCGGCCGTTGCCGGAGTCACCTCTGCCAGCGCCAACATCTTGGGCAAGAACTACCTCAAACAAGTCGACGTCATCATGACTGACTGGGCAACCGGACCAGAGTTGCTGATCTCCACCAAACGAATGGACTCTTCGTACGGCAAGAACGCTGCCAACCGCGTCGAAGAATCCTACGGCGACGCCAAGAACCTTCGCCTGCGACATCCCCTCGCTGCCCTGGGATTCGTCTTCGGACTGCGTTCCGACATCCTCCAGAAGGAGCCGGATACCGCCGGGTGGCTGATCGACCTGCTCGGTAAGCTCGGACGTGAAGACGACGCCTATCATGCGACCTGTCTAGTGATGATCGAGTACGCTGACACACTCGCTCCGCCTACGGAAAGTGGTGAAGAACTCGAAGATCCTCTTGCCGCGGCCGGTCTGACCGTTGACGAGGATGCTGGCACTGAGCTTTCGGATGTCCCACCGTCGGAAGTTGACCGCGCACTGGCGAACCTTCCAATCGTCACCATTCGGCACGACGCGGTTCCGGACCATCTCAGCCCATCGACGTTTCTCGCGAAGATGGTAGAACGTGTCCTTGACGCCACGCCAGTGAACTTGCATAAGGTCGCTCGCAGACGGCGGATGGACGCGGGAACGCGGGCCAACTCGCTGGTGGAGGAGCAGACCCATGAAGCTTGACAAGTCCGATCTTCAGCTCGAAACAATTGTGAGCCGGATCAACGCCGGTGAACTGGACCTCCAGCCCGACTTTCAGCGCGGAGAGATCTGGGATACGAAGCGACGCCAGCGCCTTGTCGACACCATCCTTCGCGAATGGTATGTCCCTGCGATACACATCGTGGTGGATACCGACGGCGAGGAAGTTGTCCTAGACGGGCAGCAAAGGCTTGCAGCGATTCGCGACTTCTTCGCGGACAAGGTAAAGATCGACGGCACTATCGAGCCGCACGACGAACTCGTTGCGAGCCTCAATGGGTTGAAGTACTCGAGGCTGCCACTTGCCGTTCGGAAAGCTGTAAACAGGTTTGTCTTGCCCATCATCACTCTCAGCGAGTACGGACCCCAGGAGCCAAACGAACTCTTCTTTCGGCTCAATCAGGCGTACAATCTTACTCCGCCCGAAAAGCGTAACGCCCTTCATGGTAAGGCTCGCGATCAGGTCAGGCAGATGGTGGACGACCTCACCGAGATTGGCCTGCTGAATAGCTCCAAGATTGGCTTCACCAACGGGCGCCTTGCCTACGATGACATCATCGCGCGAACTTGTGTCGCGTTCGAAGTTGGGAATCTGCGACAGCACATCAACAACAACGTTGTTGAAGAGTTTTACCGATCTTCGAAGCCGTTTTCAGACGAGACAATCGAAAGTGTTCGCGGTGCCGGTGCAGAGTTGCTTCGACAGATCAACGAGAGTGATGCGCGAGTCAAGTTCAACAAGGGCACGCTTCAGACGTGGCTGATCTATTGCCATTGGGCGCCTCTTGCTGACGGGTCGGTGCCGTCGACACTGCTGACTCAGTTTGAGGTGGACCGCGCGCTCGTCAAGAGAGGCGAACAACTAGCGGACAACGGGAAAAGTCGGGCGCTAGCAGCGATGCTGCGACTTTACGATGATCGAGCTTCATACCGCGTGACGGACGTTTCGTCGGTCTTGATCCGTGACCTTGCTGTCCATCTATATTCCGGGGCTCGGTACGGTACGCCACCTCACCGGGACTCCAGCGAGCTTCTTGCGGCACTCGACAAGGAACCAGATTCCGCCCAAACGCTCGTGGCGGATTACCTCGAAAGGGTCCGTTGGGGTGACCCGCTCGTCCAGCCCGAAGCAGCGCCGTGAGACGGGCTGAAGAGGTCAAAGTCTGGCGCTCTCTCAAGAAGAAGCGACGAGCGGACCCGCCAGCCATCGCCAAGTTCGACGAGATCACCCTCGATTTGTCGACACCGTGCCTCGTGATTGGGGGACGCAACGGCGCTGGAAAGACGCGTCTCTTGCGCTCCATCACAGACCATCTAGGAGACGACGGACTACTTCTGGACCTTCACTTTCTCTGTGAACAAGCACTGACGGTGCTGCGGTCACGCGAAGACTTCGACGAGATGAAAGCCGAGTTCGATGTCCTCGGCCCCGACGAGGACCGGCAGGACGACGTCCAGCGCGTCATCGGCCGAGAGTACGAACTCATTGATTGGTATGCACTCGAGGTGGAGCCGAGCGACAAGGCAGTCGCTGAACGATTCCGCTGGGGCGGCGAGCAACCACTGCTCCCGTACTTCGAAGTCCAACACAAAGGGGTTCACTACTCATCGCGCGAGATGGGGCTGGGCGAGTTTTCTGTTCACCTCCTCTTTTGGATCCTCGAACAGTACCGAGATGTCGAGGGCCTCACACTCCTACTCGATGAGCCCGACGCCTACCTGCCACCAATTGGTGCCTCAGCACTACTGGTTCGCCTGCTCAGGATCTGCTTGGACCGCGAATGGCGGTTGATTGTGACGACGCACTCCTCTGAGATGATTGCGGACGCGCTCGAAGAGCAGGCATTCGTCCTCGTGCGTACTGGCGATGAAGGCACGGCTCTCGCAACACATTGCCAGGACGAGCCGACAGTAGCCGACACTCTTCTCGCGCGGCCCCCGATTCGACATGTCTTCTTCGTAGAGGACGAGTCGGCATGGATGCTTGCCCACGTCCTCATCGAGGCCTATGACAGACGGTTCGCAAGAGCAAGCGCGGTTGTCTGGGGGAACGGGTCCGGATACATGGTCGAGCTTCAAGAGCACTTCCCTCGGCCTCCGCAGCCCGAGATCGTGTACGCATACCTCTTCGACGGCGATAAGCGCGCGGAAATCCATGAATCCAAACAGAATCGGTGGCCAGCCCTCTTCCTGCCCACAGAGAGCGACCCAGATGTTCTCTTCCGGACACTTCGAGCAGACGTCCCGCGGCTGGCAGCGAAACTGAACGTTAACTCTCGCGATTCCTCGACACAAAAGAAGGCGTTGACGCGCACGACTGGGTCAATGACCTCGGCGCAGAATACGGACGTCCGCGCGTGCTCAGGGTGCTCGCCGAACTGTGGGTTGATAGCAATGAAACGACGGTCAAGTCGTTTTTCGAGGCCCTGCGCAAAGCTCTCTGAGGTCATGAGCTTTTCGTGTGTTCACCTACCCGTCTGAAAGCTCCACCGATATCACCTGTCCCGAAAGGTTGACGCAATGAAGCTCACCGCCGTTTACGGGCTCTTCGTACCTGAGGTGGGTGTGAGCGACTCGCCGTGAGCGGCTGAGCGGAAACGGGACGAGGCCTCCCGAGGATCTGGAGCGACCAAGCAACCAGACCGGAAGGCCTCGACGGTGTCCGAGCCTACGGCGTGTTCTCGTGCGCGCTCTGAATCCCGCTACTGCTCGCGGTGTGATCTGCTCCTCGGGCTGGACGGCTTCCACGTCGTCGAGGTCGTCGAGGTCGAGGGCAGGCGAGGTCGGTTCCTGCGGGTGGTCGTGGAGTCGCCTCCTCGGGTCGAGGCGTGCCGCTCGTGCGGGGTCCTCGCGCACAGCCACGGCCGCCGCACCGTGCGGCTGGTCGACGCGCCCTGCTTCGGGCGGCCAGTGGAACTGGTGTGGCGCAAGCGGACCTGGCGGTGCGCCGAGCTGGCATGCCCAGCCCGCTCGTTCACCGAGCAGGACCAGAGGATCGCCGATCCGCGGGCCTTGCTGACTGCCCGCGCGTGCCGGTGGGCGATCGCCCAGCTGCGCCGTGAGCACGCGTCGGTCCAGGGCCTGGCTCGCCAGCTCGGCACGGCGTGGCGGACGGTGTGGGAGTCGGTCAAGCCGCTGCTGCAAGCGCGGGCCGACGACGAGACCAGGTTCGAGGGCGTCACCACGCTCGGGGTCGACGAGCACGTCTGGCACCACGTGTCCACCAAGCCCGAGGCCGAGGGCGGGCGTGGCCCCAAGGAGCTGACCGGGATGGTTGACCTGACCCGCGACGCCGATGGGCGGGTCCGGACCCGGTTGCTGGACCTGGTCCCCGGCCGATCCGGCGCCGCCTGCTCGGAGTGGCTCCAGGCTCGCAACAACGCGTTCCGGACCGGGATCAGCGTGGCGACGCTGGACCCGTTCCACGGCTACAAGAACGCCATCGACGACCAGCTCGACGACGCCGTGGCGGTGCTCGATGCCTTCCACGTCGTCAAGCTCGCCACCCAGGCCGTCGACGAAGTCCGCCGCCGGGTGCAACAGGAGATCCACGGCCACCGCGGCCGCAGAGGCGACCCGCTGTACGGGATCCGGATGATCCTGCGCTGTGGCCGTGAGCGGCTCACCGACAAGCAGCAGGCCCGGCTCGAGCGGGCGATCTTGGCCGACGAACGACACGAGGAGGTCTACGTGGCTTGGCAGTGCGCCCAGCAGCTCCGCGACGCCTACCAAGCCGAGTCCCTGACCCAGGGTCGCCGGATCGCCGAGCGGGTCCTCGCCTCACTGCCGACCTGCCCGATTCCCGAGATCCGACGACTCGGACGCACCCTGAAGCAGTGGCGCGAGGCGTTCCTGGCCTACTTCACCACCGGCCGCGCCAACAACGGCGGCACCGAGGCCATCAACGGACTCATCGAGCTCCACCGCCGCATCGCCCGCGGCTTCCGCAACCGCGACAACTACCGACTACGCATGCTCCTCATCGGCGGAGGACTCGACCAAGTCATCCCCACCTGAGATCCGAAGAGCCCGTTTACGCAAGATTCTTCCGCTCCCTGAACTATGACTACGTTCGACTGTCGAATCCGAACTACAGCCCTGACCCCTGGGACGGGACACCTTCCGGAGCGCAGTACCCGTTCGTGCGGTTGCGCCTGGAAGACCAGATCACTACTGTCGTCGGCGGCAATGAGTCAGGCAAGAGCCAGGTACTCGCCGCCGTCCGCGCGGCGCTGACCGGCGAAGGATATGAGAGAAGCGACTTCTGCCGTTATTCGCCGTTCTTCTCCGTGGACAAGACACTCATTCGGCCAGAGTTCGGAGCCGAGTTCCGAGATATCAGTGATGCTGACATCAAGGCGATAGAGGAAGCGACCGGCGAGACAGGACTCAGCAGAACTGATCGTGTTGCCATCTTCCGGATGAACACGACCCCGCAACTTCGTCTATACGCCCACCGCGGCGACCAGTGGATGGAACCCATCCATGTCAAGAAGCCGACGCTCTTGAACGAAACCGGACTTCCAGCGCCGTTCAACATAGACGCCGATGTGCCCCTGCCAGATAGCGTCCCCCTGGAGTTCCTGGCCACAGGAAAAGCGACGACAGCAGTCGGACGCAGTGTGCTTCGCAGCATCTGGGATGCCTTCACGAACAACTCCAACTGGTTCGACTCGAAAGACTCCGTTGTCAGCCAGGCGAACGAGATCTCGACTTCCTTCAAGACCTCGACATCAATCGACGAAAAGGAGCTCAAGAAGTACCATCTCGCCGCTGATCTGTTGCTCAAGGTCGCAGGCCTCGACCGTTCCCAGTTCGTGGAGTTGCAGAACGCAGTCCGCACCAAGGACGGGTACGCGAACAGCATCGTCGACACGATCAACAGCGAGTTGTCCAAGGCACTCAATTTCCCGCACTGGTGGACGCAGGACAGTCAGTTCGAGTTGTTCGTTGCCCTCTTTGAATACGACCTGGTCTTCATGATCCGGGATCGGACTGGACGCTCGTATGGATTCGACGAGAGAAGCGATGGCCTCAAGTACTTCCTGAGCTACTTCGTGCAATACCTCGCTCACGAAGCACCGAGCGACGGACGACCAGAGATCCTGCTGATGGACGAGCCTGACCGTTTCCTATCGAGTTCCGGTCAACAGGATCTCCTAAGAGTGTTCGCAGACTTCGCCGACCCCGAAGACGACGCCCGCGCTCCAGTTCAGGTCCTGTACGTCACGCACTCCCCATTCCTGATCGACAAGAACCACGCCGAGCGCATTCGGGTACTCGAAAAGGGCGAGCACGACGAAGGTACGCGCATCGTCGCGAGCGTCGCGCAGAACCACTACGAACCCCTCAGATCTGCGTTCGGGAGCTTCGTGGGCGAGACAGCCTTCATCGGCACCTGCAACCTCATGCTGGAAGGACCGTCGGATCAGATATTGCTCGCCGGGATCTCGAGCTGGCTGGGACGTCAGAACGCGCCCGACCGCGAAAGGCTTGACCTCAACCGCATCACCCTCGTCCCTGCCGGCGGGGTCAGCCAGGTGCCGTACCTGATCTACCTGGCCCGAGGGCGTGACATCGAACAGCCGGCGGTGATAGCGCTGCTCGACGGCGATAAAGCAGGCAACGATGCTCGGGCAACGATCCGAAAGGGTGGTGCTCGACGCAAGCCACTCATCGCGGACGACCTCGTGCTTCAACTATCCGATGCAGAACTCGAAGGCATCACGACCGACAACCCGCACGGCAGGGTCGCCATTGAAGATCTGATCCCGTTCAACATCGCGATCGCAGCTGCGAGCCGCTACTGCGCTGAATTCGTCCCCGACATTGATATCTCGACGCTCGGGCTCAGCGCTGGCACGGTGTTCGATGAAGCACCGACCAAAGCGGGAGCCAAAGGTACGATAGACGCTCTGGAGCAAGCCATCCGCAAGCTCACGTCACAGGCGAGCTTCGAACTGAACAAGATCGGCTTTGCCCGGAGTGTTCTGACAGAACTCGCGAGCGACGCGGTGCAAGAGGAGGATCGCCAGCTCCTGGCCGCGAACTTCCGTCAGCTGTTCACGGCTCTCGGTGTGAGACAGCGAGCAGCGGTTCGCGCCGAGAGCGTCGAACGCGTCTCCAGCCGCATCAACCGCGCGCGAGATCGATTCATGCGAGAGCATGTCTCTACTGCAACGCGCGAGCACGTCCTGCTGCTCATCGAGGAGATCTCTGGACAACTCGACAACTCCGAGGAAGCCGAAGACGTTCGGGCTGAGATGCGCTCATGGCGACCTCGGTTCCACCTCGATGATGACCCACGCGAGGCCATCGAGGATATTGAAGAGCTTCACACCGCTCTTCGGTCACTCGCATATCTCGGGAAGCGGAAAGCCGCGAACGAGCCGGTAGGTTTCACGCCCCGTGCCGACACGCGACAGGGAACGTCGGGGATCGCCAGCGACGCTGGCTTGCTTGAAACCGTTGACACGGCCCCAGGGGCAGTCTCCCAGGCGTGAATGCAAGAGATTTGAGAGGAGAGAATGCATGAGTGCATACCTGGTCACTTATGACCTGAACGCACCGGGGCAGGACTATGAGTCGCTAATAGAGCGCATCAAGTCCTATGGCACATGGGCAAACTTGATGAAGTCCACATGGATTGTGGTATCCAACAAGTCGGCAGACTCCGTGTACACCCACCTACGAGGTGCGATGGACGACAGCGGCTGGCTGTTCGTCGTCGACATCTCAGGCCAGGATCGTCAGGGCTGGCTGACGAAGGACACTTGGGAGTGGATTCGCAAGCACGTATAGGCCGCCGGGCCGAGATAGACCCCGCGCTCCTGACTCGCGTCGTGCCAGATTCGGTCCTATTCATCGCCTTCCGAGCGGGGGACCAGAAGGGGACCAGAACCATGCAATTCATGCATCTCGTGAGTCGCGCTCCATGATCTGAGGCCCGGAATCACGCGGATTTCGGCCTCGACGACGCTGTCTGGACGCCTGGGGGTCAAGGGGTCGTGGGTTCAAATCCCGCCAGCCCGACCGTTGTGATGTCTCACGTCATCGTTCACTCGATGGCGTGGGGCATTTCTTGTTTCTGACCGGGGTATGTCTCGCGTCATCGTGCACCATTTCGGGTGCATGTCTCGCGTCATCGTTCACTTCATGTCTCACGTCATCATTCACTTTTTCTTCTGGTAGTCCCGGGCGGGGTTGATAGTGTGTTCGGCGATGATTTCCCCACCGGTGCGGTCGATGACCATCGTGTCGGGTCCGGCCATGAGCAGCAGGACTCGTGTGCCGGCGTGGGCGCGTCCGATGCCTAAGTGGCGGAGTTTCCCGGCGTAGCGGACACTGATCGTGCCTGTGGCATCGACCCTGTTGTAGCGGATGCGCCATATTCTGCGATCGATCTCGACCACGGGTTCGGCTTTCGGCAACGCCTGATACGCCGCATCCGGGGTGCGTCTGCCGATGGCCCGATGGGGCCGTTGCGTGTTGTAGATGATCATGAAACGTCCCAACTGGGTGTTGAGTTCGTCAACAGTGTCGGCGAGCCCATCAGTGGCCAACCACTTCTTCAGGGTCTGGTGGAAGCGTTCGATCTTGCCCTGGGTGGTGGGGTGATTTGCTGCTCCGTTGCGTTGCTCGATGTTCAGGTCGGCGATGAGTTGTTCGAACCCGTTGGGTTGGGCGCGGGACCCATCGTTGCCGCGGGCGAACCGGGTCGTATACACCATGGCGTTATCGGTCAAAGTCGATGCTGGCGGCCCGTGTTCGTCCATGGTGGCGGTGAACGTGTCGATCACGATCGGGCCGGTGATCTCGGGGTGGGCGCTGGTGTGGAGCAGCTTCCTGGAGTGGTCATCAAGCCAGGAGATGATCTCGACATCCGTGCCATCGGTCAGGGGCCAATGGGTGACATCGGATTGCCAGGACCCGTTGGGGGCGCAGGCTTCGAAGCGGTGCCAGGAGGAGCGGGGGCGTTTGTGGGGTTGGTCAGTGATCTGGTTGTTCCGGTGCAGGATTCGCCAGATCGTGGCTGTTGATGGTCGGGTGTTGGGGTTGAGGCGGTCGAAGATGGACTCGGCCCCGGCATCGAGTCCCTGGGCGGTCAGGGACTCGCGCAGGGTCAGGATCGTCGCTACGGTGTCAGGGTCGGTGGCGTTGGGGTTGGTGTGGGGTCGGCGTGACCTCGGGTCGACAGCGTCGAGTCCACCGCTCCGGTAGCGGGCAAGGAGGGTGTAGACCCAGCGTTTCGAGACGCCGAAACGTACTGCGGCTTCAGTGGCGGTGAGACCGCCTTCGGTGATGGCGAGGATGATGGTGCGGTTCTTGTGTGTGTCCTTCATGGATGAACGATGACGCGACACATGTGGTGAAGGATGACGCGACACACGGCGTGCATGATGTCGTGAAACATCCAGCGAACAATGACGTGAGACACCAGTGAACGATCTCCTGAAACCACACATCACCAACCCGACCAAATGAGCCGCAGAAAACCTTAAGTTTCCACGGCTCAGTGGATTACTAAGACCAACCAGGTTACCCACAGCCGATCACACTGGAACCCGAAGCCACCTCTCCCCGCCTCTCCCCTCCCCTCCAGGCAACGCCGTCGGCTCCGGCAGACTGACACAATTACCGGCAACGGTCGCGTCGCACAATTACCGCCAATAGTCGCGCCGCACAATTACCGGCAATGGTCGCGGCAAAAGGGCGGACGCTATCCGCGCCGCTTCCACCGAACAACCAGCTAGTCAGACGGCGCTAGTCAGATGGGCGCAATGCAGTCGCCAACCAAACCGGATGGCGAGCTTGTCTCACTCACCGCCATGGATGGTAACCACGTAGCCGTCGGGATCCCGGAACGTGAACTGCTTGCCGAACGGCCCTTGGGACGGTTCCTGAACGATCGTCACTCCTCTGGAAACGAGCCTTTCGTGAAGCTCTGCCGGGTCCGTGCACTGGAACCAGACGCCAATTCCGGCGCCCAGTTGCCCAAGTTGATCCAGATCGACTCCCGGGAACGGGTTCCGTACCGCGAAGGAGACCGAACCGTCGGTGAATACCGCAGCTTCCGGATTGGGTGCCGGTATGCACGTAAGGCCAACGACGTTCTCATAGAACTCGGAGGACGCTTGAAGATCACGCACCTGGAATGAGATGAAGTCGGGGCCGTGTGTGTTCGTTTTGGAATTGCTTATGTCAACATATTGACGCTACACAGAGCTCATGTCAAGATATTGACATGAAGGAAGCTCGTGAGCCAAGCCCGGCCGAACTCGGCATTCTGATCAAGGCGACCCAGGCAGTCCTCAATCAACGAATGGACGAGGCTTTGCGGCCATTGGGCCTTACGGTCGCGCAATACGCAAGCCTGAGAAACCTTCACATCGAGCCGGGTATCACCAGCTCAGATCTCGCGCGGCAGAGCTTCGTCTCGCGGCAGTCAATGAACGTGCTGCTCCAAGGCCTCGAAAAGGCGGGGCTCGTTGCGCGGTCCAAGGATGCCGGACATCGCCGGGAGAAGGCAACGCATCTGACCGGCAAAGCCGAGGAACTGTTGGCCGAAGCCGAGTCTAAGATCCAGGAGGTCACCAACCGGATGACCTCAAGCCTCGATACGAAACAACGCTCTGACCTCTTTGCTCTTCTGGAGGCCTGTGGCGCGGCCCTCGTCGAGGAATGACTCCGGTCCTTCCAGAATATGCATTCATGCGGGTCACCAGCACAGTGCCCGTTGTGCTATGTCCATGAGCAGCGATCGTGGCATTCACGCGTCCAGCTCACCATGCGGCCGCCCGAGTGCTTCCGCCCCCTATCCACATGCTCCCCGGCCCCACCGACAACCTCAGGCCGCCATATTCCAAGCCAGGATCATGACGAGGGTGACGAGGAAGCCCGAGAAATAGTTGAGCCAGATGAAACGCCGCCAGGCCGGATTTGTTCGCGCCGCCTCAGCGTCCGATACCCGCACGTAGGGGACGCAATTGACGAGGTAGGGAACGGCGATAACCGCGGCAAGCGGGCCCGGCCACGGCGTGGCGAGCATGAGGACGGCGGCGGTCGCCCACAGTACGAGGGAGAAACGCACCGTCCACTTCGCCCCGAACACCGTCGCGATCGAACCGATGCCAGCCTCCCTGTCCGGTACCACGTCTTGCACCGCGCCGAAGGCGTGCGCGGCAACGCCCCAAGCGAAGAATGCCGCCAGGATCATGACCAGCCCGCCATCGATCCTCGCCCCCGCCAGGGTGAGGCCAACCACCGCGGGGCTCACGAAGTGGGTGCTCGAGGTGAGCGAATCCAGGACCGGTCGTTCCTTGAAGCGCAGCCACGGAGCGGAATAGGCGACGACGGCGAACGTGCTCACCAGGATTGCCACAACCGAGCCAGGCGTCCCCACCGCCAGGAGCAGGATGAGGAACGGAAGGTTCGAGGCGAGCACAAGCCAGAGCAACGGCCGATGGAAGGCCGGCGGGATAAGGGCTCCCTCGATGCCGCCCTTGCGAGGGTTATTGATATCGGAGGCGTAATCGAACACGTCGTTGATGCCGTACATGGCCAGGTTGTAGGGAATCAGATAGTAGATCGTCCCCACCACGAGCGCCCAGTCGATCTCCCTCGTTGTGAGCAGCATGGCGGAGGCGAATGGGAACGCGGTGTTGATCCAGCTGACCGGCCGGGAAGCGGCGAAGGCATGCCGCAGTAGGCTATTGATATCCACCCCCTTGGGTTTTGTCAGCAGCGCCCAGAGCGCGGGAAGGGCCACCACGGCGGCCAGAGGGTAGGCGAAGTCCTCGATGGGAGCGAGGCCGATGCGCAGGCCGGAGATCAGGCTCTCCTCATAGGTGAACAGATCGGCCGCGATCATGAGGCTGTCGAAAATCGCTGTGAGGGCGAGCAGCCCGACCGCGGCCACTGCAACGGCCGGCCAGGAGAGCCGCCGTGTCCCCGCCCGGCGTGCCAGCACCACTCCCAATAGCACCGCAACCGCACAAAACCCGCCCGAGACAAGCAGATACGTCACGGCGCCGTCCGCCTTCTCCTGAACTCGAGGATCCTCACTGAACCCGTGTAGAGGACCATGGTGCACAGCACGAGGAAGACGAGGAACACCGGCTCCTCGAGCGGTAGCTCCGGGGCGAGCAGCACTCCCGAGGCCACGGCGGATTCACCTCTCAAGAAGATGCCACTGGCGATGCCCGCGGCGTCCCACAACAATAGAAAGACGGTCCCCGCCAGCGTCACCAAAGCGGCGGCCGCCGCATTCCGCCAGAAGAACAGCTGGAAGCGCCGGTCGAGTAGCAGCATGCAGACGATGCCGAGTAGCAGGAATGCCAGATAAGCAAACGACATCAGCGGTCTTCCTCCTTGGTCACGGTGGACTGAAGCGGCAGCGGCCCCGCAGAGTGATCTCCGCGAATCCGTTTGAGCACCAACTCAGCGCTGATGAGGCACATCGGCACGCCGACTCCGGGCGCCGTCGTCGCCCCGGCGTAATAGAGTCCCCGCACTCGCCTCGACTGGTTCTGCGCTCGGAACATCGCGCTCTGCCGCAGAATATGCGAGGGCCCGAGCATGTCTCCCCGCCAGGAGAAATAGTCGCGAGCGAAGTCCGCGGGCCCCACGGTTCGCCGCACGACGATACGCTCGTCAAGATCTGGAATATCCGCCCACCGCGCGATCTGCCGTATGGCGGAATCCGCAGCGCGTTCGACGGCGGCGTCGCCGGTTCCGTCTGGGCCGCCTGATCCGATGGTCGGGTCCGCCGCAACCGGGATTAAGACGAAAAGGTTTTCGTCTCCGGCGGGAGCCACATCCGGATCGGTCGCACTCGGCCTGCATACATAGATCGATGCCGGATCGGGAACGCCCGCGCCATCGGCGAATATCGCATCGAAATTCGCGTCCCAATCCCGTGTGAAGAACAGAGAGTGATGCTCCAGCTGCGGCAGCTTCCCGGAGACGCCGAGCAGCACGAGTATCGCGCCGGGCCCGCTCTCCCGCTTGTTCCACCAGGCCATGGAGTAGCTACGTGCTTGGGGCGCAAGCAGCGCCGTCTCCGTGTGATACAGATCCGCGGCCGAGACGACGACGTCGGCCAGTTCCAGGTGTTCGGCGCCGTCGTCGTCGAACCAGCGCACACCCCGTACGTCAAGCTTTCCCCTCCCCCGCTTGGCTGTCAGAATCTCGCTCACCTCGGCCCCGGTGACGATCTCGGCGCCCGCCTGCCGGGCGAGCTCCTCCAGTCTTTCCACTAGATGCCAGAAGCCTCCCATGGGGTACTGCACGCCGTCGTCGAGATCGAGGGAACTCATCAGGTGATACATCGAGGGGGCGCGTCTGGGATCGGTGCCGAGGAATATGGCGGGATAGCCGAGGACCTGGCGCAGGAGCGGGTCGTCGAAACGCCGCGAGACGAAACGTTGGAGAGAGACGGCGAGTAGCCGCACGAGTTGGGGTGCCGCGCGAAGAAGGTCGGGGGTCAGAAGCGAGCGCCAGCGGGTGAAGGGGTTGTACAGGAAGTAGCGTTCTGCCATCCGCGAGGCCTTGCGCGCCGAACCCAGATAGTCCCGAAGCATATCGCCGCTCCCCTGCTCGGTACTCTCGAATGTCTCGACGACGCGTTCGATGCCGTGCGGAATCGCGACCTCCCGCCCCCAGCCGCCGCTGCCGGGTTCCTGGAAGACGCGATAGCCGGGGTCTAGGGTCCGCAGATCCAGCTGCTCGCGCGTGCTTGTTCCCAGAAGCTCGAAGAAGTGGTCGAACACCTGGGGCATGAGATACCACGAGGGTCCGGTGTCGAAGCGGAACCCGTCCTGCTCGAACGTCCCCACACGGCCTCCCACGCGCGGGTTCTTCTCCAGCAGGCGAACCGTGTGGCCCTCTTTTGCCAGGAGCGCCGCCGTGGCCAATCCGGCGATCCCTCCCCCGACGACGATGGTGCGCGTCATACCGTCCTCTTCCCTCGCACGTCGCGAACCGACCGTAGAATCAGCAGGAGCTTCTCCGGATCGCTCACCCGCACTCGGCGCTCGTGCAGTTTATGGGCGGGGACTTTGGCGAGACGATCGGTGAGCCTGGCGAAGAGCCGCAGTGCGCAGGCGACCGCCACACGGGCATCGCGGGTCAGCAACGGGAGCGTGGCCGCGGCATCCGCGAGCTGTTCGCGAATCGTGGCGATCCACTGTTCCTTCAGCTCCGTGGTCATCTCCATATCGGCGGCCAGATAGCTGCGCTCCAATCGCTCGGTATCGTCGCCGAGGTCGCGGAGGAAGTTGACGTTCTGGAATGCCGCGCCGAGACTGCGCGCGCCCCGTTCGAGGATCTTGCGCTGCTCTCCCGTGTATTCCTCGTCTTGCATGAAAACGCGCAGGCACATGAGCCCGACCACCTCGGCGGAGCCATAGACGTAATCGGCATGCTCCGACTCGTCGAACCTCCGGACAGCCGAGGATGCTCCCGCTATGGAAGCAGGCTGCGCCAGATCCATGCGCATCGACGCGAAGAACGGGCGGGTGAGCGAGGAGTCGATGCCGGTGCGGCGGGCAGTGAAGGCGAAGGCGTGCACGATCGCGTTGCTGCTGTAGCCCAGGCTCATCGCCCGTTCCGTTTCGGCCTCGAGCTCATCCAGTTGAGCGTGCTGCTCGGCAAGAGGAAGATGGGCGGCCGCGGCGACGCCGTCGACGAGTTCGTCGGCGATGCGTACGAGGGCATAGATGTTCCGCACGTGACGGCGGTGCCGGCGCCCGAGCAGTTTGGTTGCCGCTCCGAACGAGGTCGAATAGGCGGCGATGATCTGGCCGGCAGCGCGTTGCGAGGCCACCGTGTAGCGATCCAACGGATTGAGATATTCCAGCCCGCGGCTCATACCGCTCTCCCTTCGAGAGTATCCACGAGATCCAGAATGAAACGTGCGACCGCCTCGGGTACCGCCGACTCGCGTTGCGACAGAATCTCTAGCGCCACGTGTATCTGTTCCTGGGCCATGGAACTGATGAAATGCTCGGCCCCGCATTCCCACAGCAGGGACTGCAGCGCTGTTCCGTCGCCGTTCGTGAACTCCGGTGCACCCAGCAGCGGCTCGATGCTCGCCCAGGCATTCGTGGTCCGTGCATAGGCGATGATCGCCGTCTCCTTGCCCTCCCGAAAATCTGAGAATGGGTCCTTACCGTGTTCCTCGCTACGCCCGAATGCCGAGAGAAGATCGTCCTGGAGCTGGAAGGCCATGCCGAGGTGCCGGCTCACCTTCCCCAAGGCGTTCTCCAAGCGCGGCTCCGCGTGGGCGAGAATCGCCGCCGCCCGCAGTGGAAGCTCGAAGGTGTACGTCGCCGTCTTCAGACGCGTCATCTCCAGCACCGTGCTCAAATCAGACGCGATGATTCCATCGCTCAGTCCCACGTCGCAGTGCTCTCCGACCACCGAATCGGTGATGGAGTGATCGAGCAGATCCAGCAGCCGCAGTCTGGCCTCCTGGCCAATGGGTTCCCTCGCCAACACCTGGTGGGCTGCGGAGAGCATGAGGTTGCCGACGAGGATTCCGTTGCTGCGGGCCCAATGCAGACGCTTACCTGCGCTGCCACTGCCGAGTGTCCCCTCGCCGCCGGCCTCCAGCTGATAGAGCAGGCTCCCGATGAGGTTCGGGGTGCCTCGGCGGTACAGATCCTCGTCGATGACGTCGTCGTGCAGAAGAAAGGAGAAATGCAGCAGCTCGATCGCGGCCGCGACCCTGAGCGCGGACTCTCTGGGCGCACCGTTGCCTCCGACAGAATCTGTGAGAGCGTCGAAAGCTCCCACGAGCAGCCGTGGACGGAGTAGTTTGCCCCCGGAGATGCGCCTTGAGGCAAGCTCCCACAGGTGAGCGAACTGCGGACCGTACGCGTTGGCGTTGGATGCGCGAACGTCTAGGATCGTCCGCAGCTTATCTTCGATCTCTCGGGACTGCGAGATTCTCTCGCGGTCGGCCGCCAATATCTCACTCATGAGCGTGGCCGTCTGCGAGTAGGCCAACGGGCTCTCCGGCGGAGTTCAATCGGACAACGAGTTCGGTTTCGACCATCATGCGGCTCCTCCGAGCGAGACAGATGAAAATATCGATCTTCAAATATGATCTTAAAGAATATATTAAACCATAGGATAGTTTATTCTGAATACAAGTAGAAGACGGTATGATTTCTCCATGAAGCAGTTTGAGTCCGACGGCAACGGGCGGGAGATCGCCGGAGATCTCTATACGATCGGTCACGCCGCAGGTACGAGCGACATGATCGACACATCCGGCATGTCTGCCGACGACATGGCTGAGATATCCACACTTATGAATGCACTCGCGCATCTGCGGCATGCGGAAACGCGCCTATCCGAGGCTTCGCGCAAGTACATGAAGCTCAACGAACAGGATATGCGCGCGCTGCACTACCTGATCGTCGCCAAGCGCCGCGATGCCATTGTCACTCCAGGGGCTCTCGCGCATCACCTGCGTATATCGGCAGCGTCGACGACGAAGCTGCTCAACAGGCTGGAACGGGACGGCCACATCGTACGGCGGTTGCATCCCAAAGACAGACGAGCCATCGTCGTCGAGATCACCCCGGAAACCGAGATATCCGCCAAGCAGTCAGTCGGCCGCCAGCAAGCACGGCGGGTATATGCGGCGGCTCGCCTCACAAGCGATGAGCGCGCGACTGTCACGCGCTTCCTGGAGGATATGGCGCAGGAGCTCTCACTCGACGGAGTGAGCTGGGCCGAAGAGCCGGAGGCTTGATTCGGAGGAACAGGCGGTAACACGTCTATCCCCGATAGCTTCCACCACACGGTAGTTCTTGGCAAGAAACGACAAAACCGGGCGGTACAGCGAGGTGCCGCCCCTTTCTATGCCCGCATGCGATCTATGCCCTTATCCGAGTCCCGGAATACGAATGCGGTGGCCCGATCCTGCCGGGGGATTCCTAACCGTTGGCGCGGCTTGCGGCGATAGCACCATCCGGATCGATACCCATTGACAGCAACGCGGTGGCAATGATGGCGTCGCCGCTATCATGAAGTGCTTGCGCAGCATTCTTTCCCGTGGCCTCCAAATAGGCATCGACGATCCGGTTACCCACCGCGTAGCCGGCCCCCATAGGAAGCCCGACGGGCTCCACCCCGAAGCGCACCGCGCCCGGATCTCCGTGCACCCACGCCGTGAAGTCACGCATATCCCTGACTGCCAGTCCGGTGACCACCTTGTGAAGGATCTCGTCGTTCTCCAGATGCGGCACAGCGAACGGCGTGTACCCTGCTTCGCCATAGAGCTGGCGCGCGAATGCATCGGCAAGGCCCTCGGAGACGATCTGCTCGCCTACCGCGACCGTCGCCGGATCCCACACCACCCCGCCCGGCGCGTAGCGAAGATTGTGATTGAGCTCGTGAACCGCGGCCGCCTCCAACCGGTCGAGGTTCTCCTGCGTCGGCCACACCGTCAGCGAAATGTATCCGGTCACGCTGCCGTTACCACTGAGCCCCCGGGCCGGTCCCATGAAGTATTCGTCTCCGGGATCTCCCACAACCAATAGGAACGTAAGATCCGGCACCTTGAGACCAGGCACCGCCGCCATCTGAATACCGACGGCATGATCCAGGGCCGAGGCTATCCGGGCCCACGCGTCCGCCTCTTCGAGTTTTCCGAGTGCGTCGTGGACGGCGTCGCCATCCCGGTCGAGAGGGAAACCCATGCTCATGGCGTGTATGGCGGCCGGATCGACGTCGCCGGGAAAGTAGCGGAACATCCCCCTGACGGGTTCGAGCATTGTACGGAGCCGTTCCTCGCGCCGTTGCGCGGGCGAATCCAGTACGGAGGTCATGCCGGTCAGAGTGTCAAGAACTGTAATCGTCATGACAACGACGGTAGAGCCTCACGCGACGTGAGGGTCAACAGGCGTTCCTCTGCCACAACAGGATCTCAGCTGCCTATTCCCACCTTGCCGCATCTGGGTCGATGCCGTGGGCCAGCGCATTCGCATCGATGGTTCGTACCAGCCAACCGGTCAGGCCCCTCTCCCATCCATCGAGATATTCCTGGAAGCGCTCATCGCCGAGATAGAGGTGCCCGATGATCACGTGCATGGAGCGGGTGCAATCGAACATCCGGCCAATCATCGCGCGATGCCGTTCCGCCAGTTCATTGGCTCTATCGCTGCCGGGCTCAACTCCTTCCCGGCATGCCTGCGCAAGTTCGCGGAACACGGCCTCGCCCGCGGTACGCAGTGCCTGCCTCTCCTCCTCGGACAATCCTGCCGCATTTCGCTCGAACTGGCCCCACTCATCCGAGTGGCCCCAGCGCCCTTTGGCCTCCTCGGCCCAGTCTTGCCTCCAACCATCGCCGAAGATCTCGGCCTGTTCTCGAGCCGTCAGGGCGGCGCCCGACGCGCGAGAGGCAAGGAGTCGTTCGACGGCGGCGGCCATCCTCTCGAATTTCACGATGCGTTCCCGGAGCAGTCGGATCTGTTTCCGCAAATGCCCCACCTCGTCGAACTGAGGATCGTCTAGGATCCCGCGAATGGTGGCGAGGCTGAACCCCAGTTCCTGATAGACGAGAATCCGGTGGATGCGCGCGACGTCGTCGCCCGAATAGCTTCGATAACCCGCCGCCGTCCGACCGGCCGGGCTTGCAATTCCCATCGAGTCCCAGTGGTGGAGCGTACGGACGCTCACGCCGACAAGCGAGGCGACCTCTCCCACCGTCAGTTCCTGGCCTTCAGGGTCCGCGATGCCGGGGGCGCGCTGAGAATGCCCATCCCTATCCGGCGTCATGGACTCGGGAAGGTTCTTGTCCATATCTGCGATCCGCCTCCCGTTGGGTTCTTCCGACGTGGGCGCAGGCGAACGGGTGGTTGGTGATGCCTCGGCCAGGTCGATTCTCCATCATCCCATGATTGCCGCTCGCCCATCGTCAACGCCGTGAGCCATCATTGCTTCGTAGAGAGTCGAACTGTCCAGCTACCAGTTCGCAATACTCCCGCATTCGAAACTTCCGCATTCGAATGGCGAAATGTCACTCCTTTTCGCATGGAAACGCATGTCTTAGAGTTGCAATCGGATGGTTCGACGCGCCGCGTCGCGACGTCGGGGCATTTTCCTCAACATCTTCGGAAGGAAGACACAATGGCCGCACGGCTTCAACTCGCATTGGACGATATCGAGTATCGAGAGGCGCTGGATCTCATCGAGCGAGTCCAGGCACACATCGATATCGTTGAAGTCGGCACTCCCCTCCTCATGAGATACGGGATGCCCATCGTTTGCGACGTCAAGCGGCTCTTTCCCCAGGTGCAACTGCTCTGCGACGCGAAGATAATGGACGGGGCGAAACTGGAGGCTCAACTCGCTTTCGATGCCGGCGCAGACTATGTGACGATCCTGGCGGTCACCGATGACAGCTCCATTCGAGACTGCATCGAGACCGCGCAGGAATGGGACAGGCGCGTCATGGTCGATATGATGTGCGTTTCCGACCTGGGATCGCGCGTCCGCCAACTGGAAGATATCGGTGTGGAGCTCGTCGCGGTTCATACAGGAGTGGATCAGCAGGCACGTGGCCGAACACCGCTCGAAGATCTACGCGCCCTTTCAGAGGCGGTGACGCACGCGCAGATCGCGGTCGCCGGTGGGATAAGCCTTGACACTGCCCCGCAGTACATCGCCTTGGACCCGGACATACTCATCGTCGGCACAGGAATCGTCGCAGCCGATGATCCCCTGAGAGAAAGCCGAAAGATGCACCAACTGATTCAGGAGGCAGCAGGATAGCCGGCCGTCCATCGTGCTCGGCGCCCATTCGAAATTCGATCAGACAGCCCTGTTCGCGTTCTGCCACTGGTCGGATATCCACGCGGCGGTCACCGGCGAAAAGCCCATGACTGGCGCAATGCAACATGCAGACCTTCCACGCACTCTCCTCCCCGGGCACCGAGGTGGTGCTGCGTTCCCTCGTGACAGCGGCAACGGAGAACCCCGGTATCGCCGCGCGCATTCGCAGCAGCCTTTCCGGCCAGGAATCGGTGACCGGGCGTTTGGAGGCCGGTATAGGGACAGCTCCCAATCTCTATCCGGGTGCGCCATTCGATGAGATCGCCGAAACGCTGATCGGTGCGGTGGTCTTAC
The DNA here is from genome assembly GCA_047501485.1 of Actinomycetaceae bacterium L2_0104. Lineage (GTDB taxonomy): Bacteria > Actinomycetota > Actinomycetes > Actinomycetales > Actinomycetaceae > Ancrocorticia. The sequence continues at coordinate 1,274,350 of JAZDRN010000001.1, forward strand.
GTGCTCTCAGCCAGACCCGCCTGGGGCCCAGGACGCAGAGAGGCTCGTCACGGCAGTTATCGGACCAGCTTCCTAGGCATGAAACGGCATGTGGTCCCCGCAGTTACCGCAGGGACCACATTACGACGTCGGCATTCTAAGCACCAGGTGCCAGTGCCGTTCTAGTCAGCCTAACGCCGCTCGGGCGAGGAACTGTCGTCGACGTCGATCTCTTCTTTGCGTACATCCGCGCTGACGGTCTCGGAATCCTGAACCGTGCGCTTTGCGAAGTTCACTTTCTCCGTGGCCACGGTTTCCTTCTCGACGACAGGACGCTCTTCGCGGAGAGTGATGACTTCCTCGTCCCCTGAATCCTCAATGGAACCCGCCGCGCGAGCCTGAGCCGAATCGGGGTCGATCTTCTCGCGCTCCACGACGAGCTCTTCGCGGCGCACAGGGACCTCGACATTCTCAGTCTCGGTTCGTACCCGCTTGCGCAGATGAGCCTTGCTCGCCTCCTGTTCGCGCGTATCGACGCGAAGGCGTTCCTCGTGGGCGACCATCTGGCCGTCGTCGGCAACGTCGCCGCGCTGGTCTCTGACACCGGTTTTTTCACCGCCGTAAGTCTGCTCACGAGCCTGGTCGCGGCGTGCGTCCGGGCGCCCATGCTCATGACCTTCCCGGTTAGGCGGAACGTTTCCCGTGGGCTGGCCTCCGCCGTAGTAGCGGAAGAGTGCCTGTTCCTCCTCGGGCGTGATCTCTCCATCCGCCTCGATGTTCGGAGCGTCCTTGATGAAGTCCTTCGTGAACGGAACGATCAGATCGTTTTCCGCGGGCCGGGTCGCATCTACGGGAACGAATGTCTCGCGGGTTCCGAACAGTCCCATCTTTACGGTGACGAACGTTGGTCGTCCTGTCTCGTTGTCGAGGTACACCTGCCCGACTGGTCCGATTTTGTTGTGTTCGCTGTCGTAAACCGTGGCGTTCTCAAGGGTCTGAAAATCATACTGTCTGCCGGCCATTGTAATGACACACTTTCTGTTAGCTCACCGTTCATTGCCTGGGTGAGGCCTCTCCCGATGTCCTCGGGTAGAACTACCGTAACCCTGTAAGCTTACGATGTAAACAACTTTTTGATACAAGCTGTATCGATGCCGGGGAATGTACCTGGTTCGAATGATTCGAACATGTCGGTGCACCTAAAAATTGGCTCGGCCCAGACGGTTCTCTCAGCGTCGCCGCTACCCTATACGGTGTAAGGTTGTCCTCATCGTGCTGGCCCGATACGACCGGAAAGGAGTGCCGGCATGATTACTGGAACGCGGGCTCCGCGGTTCTCGTATCGACGCGCCGTGCGCCTTCGCCACCGGAATGGCGCGACGACGAGAGAACTTCAAGATCGCCACCACGGGTACTTCTCACCTCCTACACCGGTTGAATGACTGGTTGGGCCCGCGAGACCATCCCTTCCCTATCGAAAGAAAAACATGAGCCATTCAGAACATCCACAACAGCCATCTACAGCGGAACTCATCACCCAGCTTTCGGAACAGACCTCGCGATTGGTGCGGGACGAACTGAAGCTGGCCAAAGCTGAGATGACATCGTCGGCCAAACAAGGTGGCGCCGGTATCGGGCTGCTGGGCGCTGGCGGCTTTCTCGCCGCCTACGGCTTCGCAGCCCTCATCGCCACGGCGATCATCGCGTTAGCCCTCGTGGTTCCCGCCTGGGTGGCGGCGCTCATCGTCACCGTCGTGTTGTTCGCCGCCGCGGGCATCGCCGCACTGATCGGCAAGAAGAAAGTGCAAGAGGTCTCGCTCGCTCCTGAGCGCACCATCGACAACGTCACCAAAGACATCAGCGAAATAAAGGAGAAGGCTCGCCATGACAACGCCTGAAACACCCCGTCGGATGCCACGTCCCGATAGTAAGACGGATTCATACCAGCGTCCCGAGCCCGATGGCGACGCCGCCGTCAGAGATATCGAGGCAGACATCGCCCAGACACGGCGGGACCTGGGAGAGACCGTCGAGCAGCTTGCCTCGGCCTTGGACGTCAAGTCTCGCGCGAAGGATCAGCTGAATGCGGCAAAAGAGCGCGCGACAGAACAGTTCGCCCACGCCCAGGAACAGGTGAGTGAAGGCGTTACCAAGGCCCGCGAGAAGATGACCGAGGATGACGGCCGGCCGAACAGCATGGGTTGGACCGTCATCGGCGCCATCGGCGCGGCTTTGGGCTTGATCGTGATCCTCGGCCTGCGGAGAAAGCGCTCGTAAGCCGCCGGCTACGGGCGCCCCGTAGGCGATTGCGAAGAGACCCTGTCAAACACAGTGAAAGGCAGTAGATATGTCCAAAGATAGATCCAGTGACGCCGCCACCAAGAAGTCCGGCAACACCTCCGCGAAGATTCTCTACCGCCCTGTCGGTATGGTTGGAAGCCTTGTCAGCGGTGCTGTGGCCAGCATCGTCTTCAAGCAGGTATGGAAGGTCATCTTCCCGACCAAGACGAGTAACAAAGCTCCGAAGGCCCTCGAATCGGACGTCAGTCTCCGCGAGATACTCCTTGCTGCGGGACTGCAAGGAGCGATATTCGCATTCGTGAAAGCGCTCGTCGACCGCGGCGGAGCACGGGCCTTTCAGCGAGTCATAGGCGAGTGGCCCGGCGACTGAGCCGCCGGGCCACCACAACCGATAAAACGAGAAAGGGAGCCTATTCCTTTCGATGTGAGCCTTCGCCCCTCGCGGAGCTTTCATCTTGGATAGGTTCCCTTTTGTCGCTGCGTCCTGCTGACATGCGCAGAGCGCGTGCACGCTCCACGTCTTCCTGGAACTTCTTGGCCTTCTTATCGCTGGCCTTGGTGTCGCGGGGAGGCAGCTGCAGGTTCTCCTCGGCAGGCATACCGGCCTGGAGTTCCCGGCTGCGTTCGATCTCGCTGTCGACCTCCGCACCGAACAGCAGAATCGCGTTGATGATATAGATCCACAGCAGCAGAATGATCACGCCGGCCAGCGCACCGTATGTTGCGTTGTAGTTACCGAAGTTGGAGACGTAGAAGAAGAAGCCGAGAGTTGCCGCAACCGCCACCACAATGGCAATGAGGGCTCCGATGCTTATCCATCGAAACTTCGGCTGGCGCACATTCGGGGTGGCGTAGTAGAGAAGCGCGATGACGATGACGACGAGGAGTGCCAGGAGCACCCACTTGGCGATACTCCACACGTTCAAAGCCACCGAACCTAAGCCGATCGCCTCGCCGACCGCCTCTGCGACAGGCCCGGAGAGCACGAAGATCATCAGGCCCACGGCGCCCAGCACGAGAATGAATGCGGTCAGAAGGTACTGCTGCAGATTGAGCTTGATCGCGCCGCGCCCTTCGGGGACGTCGTGAATCTTGTTCATAGCACGCCCGAAGGCTTTGACGTAACCAGAAGCCGACCACAGTGCCGTCAATAGGCCGATTACCAGGCCGATCCCGGCAGCCGGTGCCGTGAGCACCGATTCCAGAGCGGGCTGAACGCTCTGCCAGGTCTCCTCCGGCACGATTTGCTCCGCCTCGTCGAGCAGAGAGGTTAACGTCGACTCGCTTTGCGCGAAGATGCTGAGAATTGAGACGAGCGCGATGAGGGCGGGGAATATCGAGAACACAGTACGATACGTGAGACCGGCAGCCAGATCGGTGCACCCGTCGGCAGAGAATTCCCGCACCGTGGTTCGCAGCACGTATTTCCAGGAGGGAGCTGTGATCTCCGTCGGACTGTTGGGTTTGCGATCGTCCTCTGGATCTGGAGCTTGATTGCTGTCTCGCTGTTGAACGGGCTCCTGCTTCTGAATGTGCTTCGGCGCCATCCTGAGATCCTTTCCTCGGGTGATTTGCGAGTAACCTGCCGGTTCCCATGCGGTTGGGGCACCCTCGAGCGCACCACACAAAGCACCGGTGACTGTCTTAACAGCTCTAGACTAACAAAGTAAGGCTGAGCATTGTCTGGTGTACGTGCCGCGAAAGCGTGAAACTAGAACCATGAACAGTGAGAAGCGGGATCTGCCCACCCAGCCAACCCATAGGACTGGTGGCCAGGGGCTGGATCGGGAAAAGGTAGTCAAAGCCGCCCTGCGGGTAATCGATCGAGATGGCATTCGCGCATTGACCATGCGTGGCCTTGGCAAAGAGTTAGGCGTTGAGGCGATGTCTCTGTATCGATATGTCACCGGCCGGGAAGACCTGCTGGAAGCGGTGGTGGTAGAGCTTCTCACGGGGGTGATGGAGGAGCTCGACGGCGACATCACCACGAGCTGGCAGGGATACATGCAGAACCTTGCACACAGCGTGCGCAAGCTTGCCCTGGAGCACCCCGCCGCCTTTCCACTCATTGCCACCCGTCACCCGGCGGCCCCGTGGCTGCGACCTCCCCTACGCAGCCTGGACGTTGTGGAGAACTTCCTCACCACCCTTCAGCGGTTCGGGTTCAGCGACGTGCAGCTGGTCGAGGCTTATCGATCATTCACCAGTTTTCTCTTAGGGCATCTCCTGCTCGAAGCCGCCGCTCAGGGGGTCGAGACCTCTCCGCTCGAAGAGCCTATCGACGAGGGTGGGGCGCAGATTCCGAATCGCGACGGAAAGACTCGTCTCAACCGCAATAGCGAGGTTTTCCGGCTGCGTTCCCTGCTGAGCGAGGATCACGGCGCAGAGGAGTTCGAATCATCGTTGGAGACCCTCCTAGATCGCATCGAGCTCGAGGTCTCGCAGTAGCGGTGCCAACCTCGCCCGTCGTCAGACGGTGTGCACTCAATGAACCGACCGGTGCGCCGCGCCGAATTGCCGGCGCACCGGTGAGAGCACCAGCGTCTCCAGGATCAGTGTGAGCACCACGAGAACCGCGGCGAGCGCGAAGATCTGCGGCGTGTCGATGTTGATCTGGGCCTGACGCACCTGGGCGCCGATTCCCGTCGAGATGGCGAGGAGTTCGCCCATCACGGCCAGGCGGACCGATTGACCACAGGCGACCGTGAATGCCGAGACCACCGTGGGAAGCACGGCGGGGATGGTCACGTGACGCAGTGTCCCCCACCGTCCGAAACGGAACACCTGGGCCATTTCCAGTAGTTCCGGCCCGACCCGGCTCACGCCGTCGCGCGTCGAGGTGTAGAGCAGAGGTAGGGTGACGCACACGATCAGTAGGATAACCACCTGAACTGTCGGCCCGAACCACACCATGGCAACGACCACGATGACGATAGGCGGTGCCGTCAGCAAGATCTGGATGAGGCTCTGGGAGAACCAGTCCAGCTGAGGGATACGTGCCGAAGCCCATCCCCAGACGAGGCCTATCACGGTGGCCGCCATCAAACCGATTGCGGCTCGGGAAAGGGTGAGCCCCAGCATCGACCACAGGTCGCCGGTACCGACGAGATCGATAAGTGCATCGAATGTGGCCTCGGGCGAGGGCAGCACATAGCCGGGTTGGGTAAGCGAAGCCGCCCACCATATTCCGAGCACGGCCGCGAGGCCAGCCCCGATCCACACCGGACGTGAACTCTTCTGGGGCCGGCCTCGCGTAGGAGTAGTCCTTACCGATTCCATAGTCGCCTATCGGGGATCGGCGGCATAGAAGGCGTCGTCGGGAAGCTTCTCACCATAGATCTTCGGGTTGATCTCACCCAGCCGCGTGAGAAAGTCCTCGTACTCCTCCTGAGCCTGATCGGCGGGAACCACCTCGACCTGAAGCCGCGGGATCACCTGCTTGATGACCTCTTCGGGTAGCTCGTAATCCTCCGCCAGCTTGGCGATAGTCTCGGGATCGAGGTCGTTGGCCTTCTGCGCGCTCGCCTCCAACTCGCTGAGAACGGCACCGACGAGCTCGGGGTTGGAATCGACGAGTTCGCCGGGCATCACGACTCCGGCCATCGGGAAGCGGCCTGCTTCGCCGGTGATCTCGCCCCACTCTTCCTGGAGGTCGAGAACTCGGGTGAGAGGCTTGCCCGCCTCCTGCGCCTTGATGGTCGCCAGTGTGGCGACGTGCTCAGGAAGCACGGCGTAATCCACGTCGCCTTGGGCCAGCATCTGGACGATCTGGGAGGCGTCCTGGACTCCCACGACCTCGATGTCTGAGGTCGTATCGATGCCGTTCGCCTTCATAACGTACTGGAAAACCAGATCTGGCATGTTCCCGGGCATCGCCACGGCGACCTTCTTGCCCTTCAACGCCTCGGGATCGCCCACCGGCGAGCCATCCGGGCCGAGCACGTAGATCATGCCCCACACCACCGGCGCCACCAGGCGCACGTCGACTCCCTTGTTGTAGAGATTCGCTGCGACGTATGCGGGAGTCGCGGCTAGGTCCACCTGACCCTTCTGGAGCAGCGACTTGACCTGCTCGGCATCCGACCAGGTGCCGATCTCGACGTCGTCGGCGAATCCGTCGAGGTGTCCCTGTTCGCCGAAGCCTGCTAGAGGCGCCCCGAATGCCAAGGTCTCGGGGCGGTAGACCTGCATGTTCTCGATGGCATCGGGCTGAGAGGCGATGGAACTGGAGGCGCTCGATGCGGCGCCGCTCGAGGTGCTTTGCGACCCGGCGTCGGTTTGTCCGCATCCTGCTAACGTCAGGGCAGAGGTCAGGACCAATGCCGTCAGCGGGGCGATGAGTCTCTTCTTGCGAGCTTTCATCGTCTTTCCTTTCTATGAAACGGGGAATTTGGGCAGAGTTCTCCCCGAATGGTGTTGTCATACAGAGATGGCAGCGGACGGGGCTCAGGTCTCGGCGCCCCGGGCCGCCTTGAGGGTGAATGTTCCTGGAGGACCATCCAAGTGAAGAAGAGAGGTTGAGACCGCTTCGGCTTCCTCCGGATTGTGGGTTACCCAGACGGTGACGATGTTCTGCCGCCGGATGAGCTCCAGCAACAGGGCTCGCAGCGTTCGGGCGAGTTCGGGATTCAGTGCGGAGAACGGCTCGTCGACGAGGAGCAGCGACGGCTGCGCGGCCAGCGCTCGCGCAATGGCAGCACGCTGCCGCATCCCACCGGACATCTGCGCCGGGAACAGATGGGCTGCGTCGCCAAGGTCGACCCGGTGGAGCCACTCCTGGGCGACGGAGTCGGCAGCGGGTTCGTCGGCCAATGCGAGCATCACGTTCTTGTGCGCGTTGTACCACGGGAGCAGACGGGGTTCCTGGAACACCATCGCACAGGAGCCTCCGCCGGTGTCGACCTCACCGGCGGCCGGGGGAAGCAGTCCCGCCAGCGTTCGCAAGAGGGTGGTCTTCCCCGCACCGGAGGCGCCCTGCACTGCGAGGACCTCGCCGGGCCGCAATTGCAGGGTGAGGCCCTCCACCAGTGTGAGCCCTCGCATGGCAAGCCTGAGATCCGCTATTCTCAATCCCGGATTGCCATGATGGTTCACTCCGGTTTCACCGCCACGAACCCGACCGCGCAGATGAACTGCTGGTTCGTCTTGAAGGTCTTACGCATCGCGAGAATCCGCTTGCGCGCGGCCGGGTTGCGAGCCACGTTGAACACGAACGTGAGGAAGCCGCCCCAGCCTTCGTCTGCGATGACACGGCGTATCTCGAGCAGCGCCATCTTGTTGCTGGTCGAATAGACGACGTCGAATCCCGCCTCGCCTAGAAGCTTCCTCCATCCGTCGAGGGTCAGCGGCCGCGCGCCGACCTTGATCGTTTGGGAGAGGTTCTTCTGCACGGCTCCGGTGGTCTTCTGCGTGGCCTCAGGTTTGAAGCCCATCTCGTGCAGGGCATAGCGTCCGCCCGGTGCCAGAATCCGGAACGCTTCGCGCATGATGGCCAGCTTGTCCGCATCGGACTGCATCGTCAGCATCGCCTCGCCGACCACCAGCGTGGCGCAGTGCTCGTCCAGGCCCGTCTCCTTCGCGTCGGCGTTGACGAGGCGGGCCTCCTCGTGACCGGCCAGCACGCCGAGGAGCGGGTTATCGCCTTCATCTCGGACGTCTACTCCCCAGTACCGCGAAGGTCGCGCTGCGAGGAGGATCTCGGCGGTCTTCCCCACGCCCGGTCCGAATTCAACGATCCTGTCCTCGGAACTCGGACGGGCCTTGGCGAGTATGCGCTTCGTCATCTCCATCCCGCCGGGACGCAGCACTCGCTTGCCCATCTTGGCGAGGAGCCAGTGCCCCTGCAGTCGTTTCTCCTCGGGACCGGACCGCGTGCCCTTCGCCTGATCGGCCGTGTCCTTCGGCTTCTTCGGCTTCGCTGCCGCAGCCGCCCTCTGGACGCGATCGACGGGCACCTGTGAGCATGCACAGGCCTGGTTCGATTCGGTGCTCACTGGTCGCCTTCCCGCTTCGCCTCGACTCCATCGACATCGACCATGGTCAGTGCCATATGGCAGGCCTCCAGGGCGGTCAGGGCGTGCCGCTCCCCTGGCGCAAGATAGACGACATCTCCCGGGGAGAGCACGGAAGCATCCCCGGCCACCGAGAACTCCATCTTGCCGCTCAGCAGCTGAACCACAACCGCCTTGGGGCTGGCGTGCTCGGTGAGGAGCTGGCCCGCATCGAAGGAGAACAGTACGAACCGGATGAGGTCGTTGTTGAGCACCACCCTGCTCGTGGTCGCCTCCTGCAAGATCGGCAACTGCTCGAGAAGCTCTTTGAAAACCTTCGATTCTGACGACGACGTCGTTGCGGCACCAGCCATTTTCTTCCCCTTCGGATCGGTTCGGTTAGGCATACCTAACTCCAATTAGAGTGTAAAGATGCGCCTCGACTCCGCTCAACAAAAACACGATGAATCCCGTGTTATTTAACGTGACGCATGCCACTATCAGGCGAAAGGCATGTCCAAAGTCCCAAAGCCCCACCAATAACGACGGTGCCCCGGCCGACCGTGTTGGTCGCCGGGGCACCGTATGCCGGGTGAGCGATACCGATCGCCCGCCTATCGATCGAAGAGTTTCACCATCCCTTGGGCAGTGGACGGCCCTCGTGGAAGCCCGCGGCCGACTGCACGCCGACGACGGCGCGCTCGGCGAACTCCGCGAGGCTTCGTGCGCCGGCATAGGTGCACGAAGAGCGCACACCCGAGGTGATCTCGTCTATCAAGTCCTCAACGCCCGGGCGCTGGGGATCCAAGTACATCCGCGAGGAGGAGATGCCCTCCTGGTAGAGCGCCTTGCGGGCGCGCTCGAAGGACTCGGCTCCCGCGGTGCGGGCGGCGACGGCGCGGGCGGAGGCCATCCCGAAGCTCTCCTTGTATCTGCGACCGTTGCTATCCACCTGGAGCACACCGGGAGACTCATGGGTTGCCGCGAACCAAGAACCGACCATCACCTGGCTGGCACCGGCCGCGATGGCCAGCGCAACGTCGCGCGGGTGGCGGACGCCGCCGTCGGCCCACACGTTGGCGCCCAGCTTCTTCGCGGCGGCGGCACACTCCAAGACCGCCGAGAACTGCGGACGCCCTACGCCCGTCTGCATCCGGGTGGTGCACATGGCGCCCGGACCCACTCCGACCTTGATGATGTCGGCGCCGGCCTCGACCAGCTCATCGACTCCTGCGGCGGTGACGATGTTGCCAGCTACGACCGGAACCTTGGGATCCAGGGCGCGCACCCGGCGCAGGGCCTGAATCATCTTGGCCTGGTGACCGTGGGCCGTATCCACCACGAGGCAGTCGATCCCCGCCTTGAGAAGGGCCTCCGTGCGGCCCTCGATATCCCCGTTGATTCCGATCGCGGCGCCGAGACGCAGTCCACCCTGATCGTCCATCGCGGGATGGTAGATGCTGGAACGCACGGTCCCCTTCGTGGTCAAGACCCCGACGAGGATGCCCTTGTCCACCACCGGAACGAACGAGCGGCGCTTGCGCTCCAGCTGAACGTAGACATCCTGCAAGGCGGAGTTATCCGGGCCGATCTGGGAGAGCTCGATGACCTCGGGATCCGGGGTCATCACGGTACCGGCCTGGGCGAAGCGATCCACGCCCTGGCAGTCCGATGTGGAGACGATACCGACGGGCTTACCCTCTTCGACCACCACGGCGGCGTCGTGGGTACGGCGTGGGATGAGTGACAGCACCGTGTCGACGGTGTCGTCGGCCCTCACCGTGATCGCCGTCTCGACAACAGGGTGGGCGGCTTTCACGCGTCCGGCCACCTTGGTCACGATGTCCACAGGAATATCCTGCGGAATGATGGCCATGCCTCCCCGTCGCGCGACGGTCTCGGCCATGCGGCGCCCGGAGATCGCCGTCATGTTGGCGACCACGATCGGAATCATGGTGCCGGTTCCGTCGTCGGTGGACAGGTCGACGTCGAACCGAGAGGTCACGTCGGAGTGGGACGGGACGAGGAAAACGTCATCGTAGGTCAGATCGTGGGCAGGTTCCTGCCCCGGAAGAAAACGCATGGGTTCATTCTATGAGATGAAAGTGCCGCGAAGCTTGCGTATCCGTTCACATTCCGGGACAGGTCTCCGCCAACCGGCCGGTCAGCCGTCTTTTCTCCGCAGGAACATCTTCCGGATCTCCTCCACCCACAGCACGAGCGACGCCATACCGAGCGAGACGAGCCAGTGGGTGAGATCCAGCGATGTCGTACCGAATGCGGCTTGGAGGAATGGGACGTGCACCACCGCGATCTGCAATATCGCGCCCAGCGCTACTGCACCGAGCAGCAGCCTGTTACTGAACATCCCGTGGAAGGCGCTCTGGGTTGCCGAGCGGGCGTTGAACACCGAGAACAGGTTTCCGAAGACGAGTGTGGTGAACGTGGCGGTCTGAGCGACCTCGATCGGTTCGCTGGCCACGTGGAGGAGACCCCCGGGCAGCCACATATCCATGGTGGCCAGCGAGGAGATGGCCATGACGAAGCCGGTGCTCATGATCGCGATCCACATGCGCCCGTCGATGACCCGTTCCGTCGCAGAACGCGGAGGCCTCTTCATGACGTCCTCGAGCTCGGGGTCGACTCCCACGGCCAGGGCGGGGGCCACATCGGTGACGAGGTTGATCCATAGGATCTGAGTTGCCAGAAGCGGGACCACGATGTGCATGCCGGCGTCCTGCGCTGCGGCGGTCAGTCCGATGACGCCCATGAGCACCACGCCGAAGAACATGGTCAGGACCTCGCCCATATTCGAGCACAGCAGGTAGCGCAAGAACTTCTTGATGTTCTCGAAGATCACGCGCCCCTCGCGCACCGCACGGATGATCGTGGCGAAGTTGTCGTCGGCCAGGACCATCTTGGCGGCTTCCTTCGTCACCTCGGTCCCGGTGATCCCCATTGCAATGCCGATATCAGCCGACTTCAGCGCCGGGGCATCGTTCACGCCGTCGCCCGTCATCGCCACAATCTGATCGTCGGCCTGGAGGGCATCCACGATCCGCAGCTTGTGTTCGGGAGCGACCCTCGCATAGACGGAGGTGGTCCGAGCTGCCCGGCGCAATTCGTCGTCGTTCAACTCGTCGATATCGTGGCCGCTGAGCACGACGGAATCGGCATCGGTGATCGTGAGATCGGTTGCGATTCGCCGTGCGGTCTCGGGGTGGTCGCCGGTGATCATGACCACCCGCACCCCCGCCCGATGGGCCTCCTCGATGGCGTCGCGCGCCTCGGATCGAGGCGGGTCGATGATACCCACGACTCCGGCGAAGACCAGGTCGCGCTCATCGGAGTCGTCGAAGGCGCCGCCGCCGAGGAGCTCGTCACGGTCGTCCGCGAGGACGGCCCGAGAGGCCACGCCGAGAGTGCGGTACGCCTCGCTCGAGAGACGCTCGACATCTGCGAGTATCCGTTCGCGTTCGCTCTGCGTCAGCGGCACCGCTTCCCTTCCCACCAGCACCTGGGAGCATTTGTCGAGGAGCACATCGGGGGCGCCCTTCGAGATGACGGTCAAGCCGCCGGATGCATCGGAATGCAAAGTGGACATCATCTTGCGGTCGGAGGAGAAGGGAACCTCGCCCCTCCGCTCCAGTCCGTCGATGCGATCCGGGAGGCCGTCGAGCTTGTGAGAAGCGGAGAGGAAGGCCGCCTCAGTGGGATCGCCGCTGATCTCCCAGCGTCCATCCCGTTGGGCAAGCTGAGCGTTGTTGGCCAGGGAACCGAGCCCGAGCACCGCACGCGTCTCGTCGAGGGCAGCCGCCTCTGCGGTTGTCTCGTCGGAACCGGACAGCTTGCCCGCACCCGCTTCCTCCGACGTTGTATCACCGTTCAGTTCGGCGACGACGGCGTCGCCGCGAGGCTCGTAACCAGCCCCGGTGAGTTCAGTGGTCCCGGAAGCGGTGACGACCTTCTTGATCGTCATCTCGTTCTGGGTGAGGGTGCCGGTCTTGTCCGTGCAGATGACCGAGGCGGATCCAAGGGTTTCAGCCGAGCTCAGTTTCTTGACGACGGCGTTGCGCTTGGCCATACGCTGCACGCCCAGGGCGAGCACAACCGAGAGCACCGCCGGCAGACCTTCCGGCACGGCCGCTACCGCCAGGGAGACTCCCAGGAGGAGGATGGTCACCCAGTCCCCCGGTGTCTGGGGCGTCTGCACGATGGCGATCGTCAGCATGATGACGATGGCGATCGCGATGACCACCTTGCCAAGCATTCCTCCAACGTGGTTGATCTCGCTCTGAAGCGGAGACTCTTCCTCCTCGGTCTCGTCGAGCATGGTGGCGATGGAGCCCATCTCGGTGCCCATGCCTGTGGCGACGACGACGCCGCGCCCGGTGCCTCCGGTGACGGCCGTCCCTTTGTACGCCATATTCGAACGGTCGCCCAGCGCCATTCGGCCGCTGAGGGTCTCCGTCGATTTATCCACCGCGGTGGACTCTCCGGTGAGCGAGGCTTCCGCGATCCGCAGGGAGTTGCTGGACAGAAGCCGTGCATCGGCTCCTACCTCATCTCCCTCCGATAGCTGCAGGATATCGCCGGGGACCAGCTCCGCCGCGGGAATATCCCACAGCTCTCCCTCGCGCAGCACCGTCACGTGAGCGGCTGTCATCTCTGCCAGAGCCGCGACGGCATCGGCCGCGCGCGATTCCTGCACCAGTCCGATCCCCACGTTGAAGGCCACCACCAACAGCACGACGATCGCCTCGATCGGAGCGCCGTGGGCGCCTTCGAGGATCCACGCCCCACCGGAGATGAGGGCCGCGAGGATCAAGAGGATGACCAGAGGATCCTTGAGTTGCAGTAGAACCCGTTGCCACAGCGGTGTCGGGGGTTTACCGCGCAGTTCGTTGGGTCCGAACGTGGCGAGCCTGGCAGCGGCTTCGGCTCGGCTCAGGCCGACCGCGGGGTCGACCCGCAGTGCCGATACCGCCTCCTGGGAATCTCGCAGATAGGGCGCTTCGGGAACCGTCACCTGGTCCGGGCCGGGTGACGGCTCCTCCAGCCGTGTCCCAACCGCGCCCGATCGGCTTCCGGAAGAGTCCGTGCGCCTGCGGCCTGATTCATCCATCTGTTCTCCCAAGTTGGGCTCCTCGCCTCTATTCCCGTAGCTTCCTAGTGCGAAACTCTGCACGCGCATCGCTTTCGACACTCTACCTCTGCTCCTTGGTTGTTCCAGGGGCAGCATATGAAGATGCCGTCGATTCTTGCTTCCCAGCGGGAGGATAGCTGTCCCCCTGGCTGATTCATCACACCCACCGTTGCCAACCGACACCGTGCACGCAACAATGAAATTATGAATACCTACATACGTTCTTTGGCGAAAACAGGTCTGGCCACCACCGCTACGGCGGTGGTCGGAGCGTTGGGGACGGACACGGGCTCCACGTGGTACAAGAAACTCGACAAGCCCGATTGGCAGCCCGCACCCGAAGTCTTCCCCATCGCCTGGACCACCCTTTACGCCTTGATCGCGCATTCCTCGGCTCGCACCCTTGCCAATCTGAAGGACGAGGGAGACAAGAAGAAGGTTCGGCGCTTTCGCAGGGCCCTGGGCATTAACCTGACGTTGAATGCCGCATGGTGCCACCTGTTCTTCCAAGCCAAGAACACCAAGGCCGCCACCGCAGGAGCCGTAGCGCTCGCAATCTCCTCCTGTGACCTTGCCCGGCGTGCGCGCAAGGTGAGACCGAGCAGCGGGCTGCTCCTCTTGCCGTACAGCGCTTGGACCGCTTTCGCTGCGGCCCTATCCTCGGAGATCGATCTCCGCAACTCGTGAGCGTTTCTCGGCGTGCTATATCGGCTTGGCAGGTTCGATCCGGTTAGCTCCGGTTCGATCTGGACGGGTCGCTTCGTTCAGCGATGCCGGCGGCGCAAGCAGAAATAGCACACTCCGGCATAGAACGCCGACAGGACGACCAGCAGCAGGATTGAGATCATCCAAGCACCCGCGTTCTGCTCCCACATCGCATCCATGCCGTCGGGAGCGATGAGGGAGATACCGGAGAGATCGGCGGTCGAGGCCATAGCGGAGAAGCCCCAACGAGATGGCGCCAACCAGGAGACCTGTTCGAGCACGGCCCTCCCGACCACCGGGAAGAGCCCTCCGGAGAGCACCAGCTGCGTCATGATACCGATGACGAGCGCCGGCATGACCTGCTCGGCGGAAGACACGAGGGCCGAGAGAACCAGACCGATGCAAGCCGAGGCGAATGCGGCCAGGGCACAGGCCACAATGAGCTCCAGCGTTCCCGATCCCAGCAGCGAGGACGATGGTGGGCCGGTCTTGCCCGCTGTCATGAGAAGAACGAGGATCACCGACTGCAGGCACACCACGACGGCGTATATGAACAATTTGCTGCTCAGATACGTGCCCACGGAGAGCCCGACCGAATGCTCGCGTTTGAAGATCGGGCGTTCGCCGATCAGATCGCGCACGCTCGCGGCCATTCCCATGAAGACGGCACCCACCACCAGGAGCAGAAGCAGCTGACGCGGTTCGGCGTTCGGTATCTGCGAGCCGCCGGGAACGGCGCCCAGGCCGCTCTCCCCCGGGACGATCATCGCCAGCAATGCCAGCACCGCGGGCAGCACCAGCATCGAGATCGAATAGCCCTTGTCCGCGAGCATCATCCGGGTCTGCCGCCGTAGCAGCGTGGAAAGCTCGCGTGAGCGGCGCTGAGTGCGCTCGGGGGCCACGGTGAGGGTCTGAGCGGGAATGGAGGCCTGCGTGTTGGTCACGCGCTGCCTCTCCTGCGCACCGCGCTGGGAGCCCGCGAACGCATGCTGGAAACGCAACGGGTCCGCCGCCACGTTCACGAAGACGTCGGCGTAGGAGGTCTGGTTGAAGTATGGGAGCAGTTCCGAAGGAGGGCCGTAGTAGGCGACCCTGCCTCCCGGTGCCAGGAGCAGCACGGCGTCGCAGACATTGAGGTTGTCCACGCTGTGTGTGACGACGACGACGGTGCGCCCGCCGTCGGCCAACGTGCGCAGGGTGTCCATGACCTGCTTGTCGAGCCCCGGATCGAGACCGGAGGTCGGCTCGTCCAAGAAGAGCAGGGAGGGCCGGGTCAAAAGCTCGAGTGCCACGGATGCGCGCTTGCGCTGGCCGCCGGAGAGCCGATCGATTCGGGTCTCCGCATGATCGCGCAGCCCGAGCTCGTCGATGACCTCCATGACCCGCGCAGAGCGGGCCTCTTTGCCCAGGTCGTGCGGGAACCGCAACTCGGCCGCGTATTCCAGGGCTTTGCGGAGGGTCAGCAGGCGGTGGACGACGTCCTCCTGAGGAACGAGCCCCACACGCTGGCGCATCTCCGCATGATCGCGGTGCATGTCGCGGTGGTCGAAATGGACGCTTCCATTGGCCAGTGGAAGCGTCCCCGTCAGAGCACCGAGGAGTGTCGATTTGCCGGCCCCCGAGGGTCCGATCACCGCCACCAGCGCGGAGGGAGGAATAACGAGGTTGACATCCTCGAGGAGCACTTTTCCCGAGGCAAGCGCGAAGGATACGCCGGAGGCGACCAAAGATTGACTGCCCGGGGCCGACGTGGCCGGCAGCAGCTCGGAGCCCGAGAAACGGAAGCGGGTAGCGCCGATGGTGACGATGTCTCCGGGCGTCAGCAGAGCGTGGGAGACGTTGATGCCGTTGAGCTGGGTCCCGTTCATAGACCCGAGGTCCTCGAGCACGAAACCCTGCGGAGTGGGCTGGAGTCGCGCGTGATAGCGCGACGCCTGCAGGTCCGTGATCTTGAGCTCGTTGTCCGAGGCCCGTCCGATCCTGGTGGGAATCTGAACGGAAAGCTGGAAAACTCCCGAGTTGCTCGGCGCCGGAGGTGGTGCGGACGCCGGTTGCGGCGCGCTCGGCGCGGACATGGGAGGAGGCGCAGGGGTGAACTGCTGCCCGTTCGGTGTCGGCACGGGGTATGCCGCCGGAGGAGGCGGTGTGCTCGCAGATGCAGGCTGCGCTGGAGCGGCGGGCGGCACAGCACCGGAAAAAGCCGACGGCGCCGCTTGAGAAGCCATTCCGAACGAGAGCGTCGGCTCGTCCTCGACCGCGAAGGTGACGGCGGGACCGTCTGCCGGGTCGCTCAACCGGATCGTCAGCGGTCCGGTGATCGAAATAGCCTGGGGCAGCCGTTGGCCATCGGCGAAAGCCCCGTTGGATCCCAGGCATTGCACCATCCACAGCCCGTCGATCACAGTGAGTTCAATATGCCTGCGGGATATGCGCGGATCAGCGATATTGATATGGCATTCCCCGCTACGGCCGATCAACAGTTTGTCGCCCGGTTGCACAGTCCACGCGCGTTGTCCGTGCCTGACCGTCATGGGAGCGAGGTTGTCGGAGGATGTCGTCATAATGCCGTAACTGTGAGCGTCGCGTCAAAGGGCTGGAAAGTCTTCTCCTGAACAATAACCAATGTTGTTTCGGCATCCAAATAGGTAACGATGTTTGGATCCTTCTCCGATCCCTTTCCGGCGGTCGATCCGCTGGAGCTCTTGGGAAGTTTGGACTTGGTGCCGAACACCCCGAGACTCACCTCGCCGGAGGTCGTCACGATGTCGAATTCCCACTCTCCCGCGGAAGGGATATTCGTCGTCAGGAAATGAGCCCGCCATCCTTCTTCCGGCCCTAGCTCGGTCCCTTCCAGCAGGGTCTCACCGGTGGAGATCTCGGTGGCGGCAAAAGTCTCCAGCATGAAAGAGCTGTCCTCATAGCTGAACGATTGCAGTTCGATTTGGTACTCGCCGGGCTCCAGTCTGGCCGCGATGGCCGGATCGCTCGGGTTCGTGGTGAAGGTGGCGAAGATCTCGGAACGATCGTAGCTGTAGATGTCGTTCATGCCTTGCCCTTTGATGGACATGGTGAGGTCCGCGTCGCCGTACGTCGAGACGAAGAACAAGGTGGTTGTGGGGGCGGTGACCGTCAGCGCGCCCTGCCAGATCCCATCCTCGTTCAGTTCGCTCTCGATCGGTTCATCGAAGTTCACCGGTGTTCCAGTGGCGGGCGAGGGGCCGGGGGTGGAAG
>JAZDRN010000020.1:0-15038 GCA_047501485.1 Actinomycetaceae bacterium L2_0104
CTTCCCGAGCCGGCGCGCCAACGCCGACCCTGATCAGAACTTGTATGGGCTTCAGATCTTGCTCGGGAGGTACGCCACATTCACGTCACCCCGCCGAGGGCCATCCACAGGTTCTGATCATTGCTCAAGCAGGAAGACGATCTGCTCTTGGATGTAGTTGGTGTCCTGATACTCGTCGACCATGATGTAACTGATCGCATTGGCGTACTTGCTCAGCACCGCAGGGTTCTCGCTCATTACCCGATGGGCTTCGGTTTGGATTGACGAGAAATCGAGGAGATTTTCTTCGGAGAGAAGTCTCTGGTACGCGTCACAAACCGCCCCGAGGGTGCTGATCTCCAAGTTTGTGGACGATTGGAGGTCTGACACGGAGACGAGCTCTTCCGAAACAGTGTTGACCCACGACGCGATTTGGGCGGATTTACGCCAGGTTCCACCGTTCGGAAGGACTAGATCCACGTTTTCAAGATTCTTGAAGCGGTGGAAACTTTGGAAGATCAGGTAGCTCTGATCAAAGCTGTCAAGGATGCGGAATCCGTTTTTCAGCCGGGTGTACTCGAGGTTCTCCTTGAGAATGCGCAGGCATAGCGAATGGAACGTCCCCACATACATGTCATTGATGTTGACCGCCATGCCGCGCATATCGAGCTCGTTGGTGATCCGAGTGATCAGTTCCTTTGCAGCCTTCTCCGTGAAGGTTGCAATCATGATTTCCTCCGGCTTCACTCCGATCTCTTCGATGAGGTAGATGGCTCGTTGTACCAGTGTGAATGTCTTTCCCGTGCCGGGCCCGGCGGTGATGAGTACCGGTCCGTCAGTAGTGGAGATGGCTTGGCGTTGGGCTCCGTTGGCGTTTCCGAAATCAAACATCTTGGGATGTCTCTCCACGTATGGGCAGGTTCAATTGCTTGTGATGGAGACCCGAGTTTGATGTATCTACGTCAGATGCTTCAAAGGGGGCTCGATGCGGGGTATACCCTGCACAAGAATTGATGATACCGGGTATATACGGTATCGGGTGACATTCTTCGCCGGCGTGGGAACCGTTTGCGGCTGGAGCTATTGGTCAGCGGCTATTTGGGTGGATTGCTTTGCTGTTCTGTGGCTCTGTGGCTCTGTGGCTCTGTGGCTCTGTGGCTCTGTGGCTCTGTGGCTCTGTGGCTCTGTGGCTCTGTGGCTCTGTGGCTCTGTGGCTGCAGGAGGTGTCCGCCTCTTCGTCCAATGATCGGCGGGGCCATGGAAGGCTTGAAAAGTGGGTGCGAGACCGCCGTTGTCGAGAAAGGTGGGAGGTGGGCGACCTGTTCTCAGGTATTCCAGGCGCGAGCAGCTTGGGGAGCGAGCCGCATGCCTCGAGAACATGGATGGCGAGCGCTTCTACTACTCACCTGCTTACCAGCGTTCGCGGCCCATCGTCGTTGACGGGCGCGAAGAGGAGACTCGCAAATAGAGAAGGACTACTCCGCCTCGAACCGGGCCTCCACGGAAGCGGAGACGAGGATCGGTTCGGGCACAAGCTTGACCTCTACGTCGCCGGAATAGGATGCCCCTCGGGCCATCATGGGCGCAGGAAAGTCTGTCACGCTCGCATCTCCCAGCAGGCCGGTGTCGGCAATCTGGACCGGCGTCACGGTTTCTCTTCCGATCGCCTGTGCATAGGCGGTCGCTCGCTCAACGGCTTCGGAGACGGCCCTGGCTGCGGTGTCGCGTTCTATTTCGGCCCGAGTCGCACGGGTCAGATCCCATGTGACCCCGTTCAACCGAACGCCATCTCGTTCCGAGATGCTGGAGATCCACGTGGAGAGCTCTGTTGTATCCGCGAACGTGATCCGGAACGCCAATGACGCATGATGCACTGGATTCAGTTGCTTGCCCTTGTCGTTCCACGGCCGAGAGGACCACACGGCCAGCTGATCGCTGGACCACTCGGAGACCGCGCCGCTGGCAGCAAGCGCCTCCACCTCGTGGCGGGTCGCCTCGCCTGCGGCAGACGTCTTCGCCATGACGCCGATACGTTCCGCGCCATCGAACTGGACGGCAACCCGGGCGATCGCGATCTCGGGGGCGATCTGCGACTGCGCCGTGCCGCGAACGCTAATCATCACTTTGCTCATACCCGAAGGTAACACTCGGCTCGCCGCACCAGAAGCTTGGAACAAAGTGAGGGGGAAGCGAGCTTTGGGGCTTTATGATTTCTTCGCGGGTTCAGGGCGTTGCACACTGCCTTAATTGGCAGGGCTCAACGCTATGTGCCCGCGACGTTGAGAAACAGCGTCCACACGCGAAGAATTAGTCCAGTTGGGGGCGGCGTAGGTGCCGTTCGGCTCGAAAATACGTCTAGGCGAAAACCACCGTGGAGCTTCCGTTCAGAAGCACACGGTGCTCGGCGTGCCACCGGACGGCGCGCGTCAGCACGCGTCGCTCGACGTCCTGACCCTGCGAGACAAGTTCAGCCACGGAGTCGGAGTGCTTCACCCGCACCACGTCCTGCTCGATGATCGGCCCTTCGTCCAGATCTGGGGTTACGTAATGCGCGGTGGCACCGATGAGCTTGACCCCTCTGGCGTGGGCCTGCGCGTAGGGACGTGCTCCCTTGAACGATGGCAAGAAGGAATGGTGAATATTGATGATCCTGCCTTCCATGGCGGCGCAGACTTTATCCGAGAGCACCTGCATGTAGCGGGCCAATACGACCAGTTCGGCTCCCTCCCTCTCGATGACCTCCATGAGGGCGGCCTCTGCTTCTGGCTTGGTGTCCTTGCTGACCGGGATGTACACGAAAGGGACACCGTAGAAATCGGCTAGCGGACGCAGCGTCTCGTGGTTGGCGACCACCGCGGCCACCTCGATCGGAATATGCCCATCTTTAGTGTGGTACAGCAGGTCGGAGAGGCAGTGAGCTTCCTTTGATGCCATGATGACCGTGCGGAGTTTGCGCTCCGCACGGTTGATCTCCCACGTCATCCCCAGGGCCTCGCCCATCGTCTCCATCCGGTTGCGGAAGCCTGCTGGGTCGGCGATCCTCTCGGTTTCCACGCGCATATGGAATGTGCCGGACGAGACGTCTCCGTACTGCTGCGACTCCACGATGTTTCCGCCCAGCTCGGTGATGGCACCGCTGACGGCGCGCACGATGCCGGGGCGGTCGGGGCAGGACAGCTTAAGGATCAACTCATCAGACATGCAGAGAATAATAGCAACGCCGCCGCGAAGTGCCGCGGGCTGACCATGTGAAGCTAGTCGTCACGAGGATTGAAGACATCCTCGATCGCACAGGCGAAGGCGTCCGCGATCCGAAAAGCCAGCGGTAACGACGGATCGAATCGCCCCTTCTCAATGGAGATCACCGTCTGGCGGCTGACTCCAAGTTCGTCCGCGAGCCGCTGTTGGGACCACCCCTTGGAGGATCTGAGCTCCGGTAGCCGATTCCGCATGCTCAGCGGCTCTTTTCCCAGAAGTAGGCGACGGCGAATGTCAGCGTCATGAAGGCGCAGACTCCGAGGAGGGTGAAGGGGATGGCGATGAGATCCGGCTGTACGAAGGTCGCGACGGCGGATCCGACTCCGGCGACGGCGAAGGTGACGAACGTCGTGGTCTCCGCGGCCTTGCTGAACCACGCGTTCTCCACATTGTCCTCGGGGGAGCGATTCGCCCCTGGGATCGTGTCTCGATCCACGATGAGCACCCAGGCGAGCGCCATGCTCACTGGGAAAAGGCATAGTACGAAGATCAGGAAGGCCCAACCCCACGCGAGATCGTGCGATCCAACCGAAGCGGCAATCGCCCCCAAACAGATGGATAGAGTGGCGCCTGCCGGAATGGCGGCGGCCAAGGCGGAATGTTTTCGGTTTCCGAACTTGGCGACTCCAGATCGCGGCTTCTTTCCCCTTCTGTCCGCTGTTGCGTTGCTTGTCGCCTGAACACCATCGTCCACGGGGAACTCCTCTCATTGGGTCTCGCTTGACTTGTAAAGTCAACTTTAGAAGTCAAGCTTGCTTGACGTCAAGTTCGTTTGACATGCTGTCGAGTAGGGGTTGCTCCGGCGGTGTTCCGAGGCTTTGATATTTGGGTGCTGGGTGCTGGGTGCTGGGTGCTGGGTGCTGGGTGCTGGGTGCTGGGTGCTGGGTGCTGGGTGCTGGGTGCTGGGTGCTGCCAACTGGCTCGCGCCCGCGACCGCAGCCAAGGAGGGCGAACTGACGGGGAACGTTGTATCCAGCGGCCTTACTCGTTAGGGCAAGCGCCAGTCGATCGGGTCCGCGCCCTGCTCTTCGAGCAGTTGATTCGCCCGCGAGAACGGCCTCGATCCGAAGAAGCCGCGGCTAGCGGACAACGGCGAGGGGTGTGGGGACATCACCATGGGGGTGTCCCCTAGCAAGGGCTTCAACTCCTGGGCCGGTCTTCCCCACAGGATTGCGACGAGCGGCTGCTCCCTTGCTGCCAGAGCGCGAATCGCATACTCCGTGACTTTCTCCCACCCCTTCCCGCGATGCGAACCCGCTTTGCCGGGCTCTACCGTCAGGACTCTGTTCAGTAGCATCACCCCGCGGTCGCACCACGGCGTGAGGTCGGGGCTGGACGGCATGGGGGTGCCGACGTCGTCGTGCATCTCCTGAAAGATGTTGACGAGCGAACGAGGGAACGGCGATACATGCGGATCCGCGCTGAAGCTCAAGCCGACGGGATGTCCCTTTGTCGGGTACGGGTCCTGCCCCACGATCAAGACCTTGACGGAGTCCATCGGGTAGGTGAAAGCGCGCAGGACATTCTTGCCGGCGGGCAGGTATTCGCGTCCCGCGGCTAGCTCGCCGCGTAAGAACTCGCCCATCTGCCGGATCGTGGGTTCCACCGGCTCCAGTGCCGCGGCCCATTGGGGGTCGATGATCTCAGAAAGAGGCTGCATGGATTCAAGATTACGCGCCCGTCTTTCCGGGCGCCCTGTTTGACGGCGTCTCTTTCCTGGATTCCTGTTTGCCGGCGGTGGAGGCGGACGGATGACCGTAGGCGACGGACCTTTTCAGTTCGCGTCGATCGCTAGGTACCGCCGACCGGCCGGTAGAATCGTCGTTTCGCAGCTCTTCTCACTCTTTACAGTGCGGCCACGTGCCTTCTGTGAATGCCTTCGGGTTCGTAAGCTAGGGCAGAGGAGGGGGAGCCGAGCCTGAAGAGGAAGTCGGGCCGGAGGGTGAAGATGCAAGCCGAGGAGGTTGTCTGGGATGAGTGGTGAAGATGCGGAAGCCGGTGGGAAGCAGGCATCGCTCACAAGCGAAGAATTCGCCGTTCTGGACTTCGAGAAGAGCTGGAAGGGGCGCAGCACTCGCAAGAATGACGCAATCCAGGCAATGGGGATGGCCCCCTCGCACTACTACCTGGTGCTCGGCCGGGTGATCGAGAAGCCCGAAGCTCTGATGGAGGAGCCCGAGTTGGTACGGCGGCTGCGCCGACTGCGCGAACAACGTGCAGCCGAGCGGCATGGGACGCGTAACTCTTCCGTTTCGGGCGGCGACGTCACCGGCGGCAACACGATAGGCTAGCGCCGTGGCAGAGAATCAGTATCCCGTGGATGAATTCGATCGGCTAGCGGCTAGTCGTAAAGTCCGAGGCGCGCATCGCCGCAGGGAGTCGAGTGCAAAATGGTGGATCGCACTCGTCGCCGTCCTCGTGTGTGCTCCGTTGCTGGGCTGGGGGATAGTGCATCTTATGGGAGGCAATGGTTCGTCCACCTCCCCGACGCCGACCGCCTCGGCATCCGTGGCACCGGAACAGCCGCAGACGGAACCTCCCGCAGAGCCAACGGCCCCACCCGAGGAGACTGAACCTCCAGTCGAGACCGAGCCTCCCGCGGAACCCGAGCCCGCCCAGCTCGATCTACCGGTTGAGGTCCTCAATGCCTCGAATATCTCTGGTCATGCTGCCGCGAACCAGGAGATCCTGTGGAACGCGGGGTTCACGAACGTCGCCACCGGGAACTACCCGACGATGGAACCGCAGATCACACAGATCTTCTATCCTGACGAATCGTTTGCCGCCACCGCAAACGAGATCGCCGGCCAACTCGGCGTGCCCCAAGACGCGGACCATGTGATCATGGTCGGAGATGCGGAAGGCCGCGGAGTCATCGTCGTCGTCCTGGCGGGAGAACTCGGCTGACGGTGTGCCGAACCGGCACTTTTCCCTTGTAGGGATCCCGGCGACGCCTCAATCGCGCTCCGTGGAGGCATGCCTGTGCGCTCGCGGTGAACGGCCGTACCGCGATAGCCTCTCGTCTTGCACTCGTGAGCAGAGAGTGCCAAAATCTAGTTAGCACTCTTTGAGTGAGAGTGACAAAGTCTCACAGTTGGTGAGGCGCCATGCGTGCCGGGACGTGACCGGCAGGTGTGACGTCGTCCGTCGCGGGCACCGACTGGCAGATCTACCGTCCCAATGGGAGGAACTAGAAGCTATGGCAAAGACCATTGCGTTCAACGAGGAAGCTCGTCGCAGCATGGAGAACGGGCTCAACCTTCTCGCTGACACCGTGAAGGTAACCCTTGGCCCCAAGGGCCGCAACGTTGTGCTGGACAAGAAGTGGGGCGCCCCCACCATCACCAACGATGGCGTGTCCATTGCAAAGGAAATCGAGCTCGAGGATCCCTACGAGCGTATCGGCGCTGAGCTGGTCAAGGAAGTCGCCAAGAAGACCGACGATGTCGCCGGCGACGGCACCACCACCGCCACCGTTCTGGCGCAGGCCCTGGTACACGAGGGGCTGCGCAACGTTGCCGCTGGATCCAACCCGATCGCTCTGAAGAAGGGCATCGATCGCGCCGTTGTGGCGATCACCGAGCGCCTGCTCGCCGATGCCAAGGAGATCGAGACCGAAGAGCAGATCGCTGCCACCGCGTCCATCTCCGCTGGCGACCCGGAGATCGGAGCCGCCATTGCCGAAGCCATGACCAAGGCCGGCAAGGAAGGCGTCATCACTGTTGAGGAGTCCAACACCTTCGGTCTGGAGCTCGAGCTCACCGAGGGCATGTCCTTCGACAAGGGCTTCCTCTCCCCGTACTTCGTGACCGACGCCGAGCGTCAGGAAGCTGTCCTGGAGGATCCCTACATCCTGCTGGTCGACACCAAGATCTCCAACGTCAAGGATCTGCTGCCGCTGCTGGAGAAGGTCATGCAGACCGGCAAGCCGCTGCTCATCATCTCCGAGGACGTCGAGGGGGAGGCTCTGGCCACCCTGGTCGTCAACAAGATCCGTGGCACCTTCAAGTCCGCCGCCGTCAAGGCACCGGGCTTCGGTGACCGCCGCAAGGAGATGCTGCAGGACATGGCCATCCTCACCGGTGGCCAGGTCATCTCCGAGACCGTCGGCCTCAAGCTCGAGACCGCGGACATCGATCTGCTGGGCCGCGCCCGCAAGGTCGTCCTGACGAAGGATGAGACCACCATCGTCGAGGGTGCTGGCGATTCCGATCAGCTTGAGGGCCGCGTTGCCCAGATCAAGGCTCAGATCGAGAACTCCACCTCCGAGTACGACACCGAGAAGCTGCAGGAGCGCCTTGCCAAGCTCGCCGGTGGCGTGGCCGTCATCAAGGCCGGCGCCGCCACCGAGGTTGAGCTCAAGGAGCGCAAGCACCGCATCGAGGACGCCGTCCGCAATGCCAAGGCTGCGGTGGAAGAGGGGATCGTCGCCGGGGGTGGCGTGGCCCTGATCCAGGCTGCCGAGGAAGCATTCGCGGGCTTGGAGCTCGAGGGTGACGAGGCGACTGGTGCCCAGATCGTCAAGATCGCCATCCAGGCTCCCCTCAAGCAGATCGCTGTGAACGCCGGTCTCGAGGGTGGCGTTGTCGTGGAGAAGGTTCGCGGTCTGGAGAAGGGCTTCGGCCTGAACGCCGCGACCGGCGATTACGTCGACCTGTTGGCCGCTGGCGTCATGGATCCGGTCAAGGTGACGCGTTCCGCTCTGCAGAACGCTTCCTCCATTGCCGGTCTCTTCCTGACCACCGAGGCCGTTGTCGCGGACATCCCGGAGAAGGCCCCCGCGGGTGGCGACGCCGGCATGGGCGACATGGGCGGCATGTACTGATCCAAGGATTGATCAGTCGCTGAACGCTGAGCAGGGCTCCGGAGACCACATGGTCTCCGGAGCCCTGCGGCGTATTGCCAGGTTTCGCAGGTGGAGCTCGCGAGGATGCGTTCCCCGATCCATGCGGAGACAACGCGATGCATGGGGATGCGCTCTCCGATCCGTGCGAGTCCAGAAAAGGGGGCATAACGAAATAACTATCCGTAAACGGCACAGACCTGGCCTATATACGCACGCCTATGCCGAATTCGGATAGTTATTTTTGAAATGGCAGATTCGACGCGTTTCCCAGGCCTCCTACTGGGCGCCAGGTTCCGTGAAAGAAGGGAACGTGGGCCCTGACTGCTTCCCTAGGGTGCGGTGGTTGGGCCACATCGGATCGCGTATCACCTGCGTCTGCCGCAGTCCATCGTCTCGAAGGCGTTGAAGCGGTATCGCTAGATCTCAGGCTCTTTTTCGATCCCGTGGGAGGGGCCGGAGGGCAGGTCCGAGGGGCGCACGTCGCTATCGTCATCGGTGAGGTGAGGGATATCGCGCGTCCAGTCCTTCTTTGCGGAGGCTCTGCGTTCGCGGCGGTGCTCGGCGTATTCCTCGTCGTCGATCCATTCGGGAGTGTCTGCGGATGCGGGTGAGTCACTCAGCCGCCCCCAGATCGAAACCCGCTGCGGGGCCTCATCGGCATCGCGTGGGTGAGCTTCGAGTGGCCCGTGCACTGTCCCCGGGTCGGCGCCGTGCGCTGCCCCCGGGCTGGCCCCGTGCGCCGTATCCGGCCGAGTGCCGTGCGCCAGATCGGCGCTGCGCTCCCGGGATACCGGCTCTGGAGGTTCTGACTGGCGTTGCTGAGCGGCCTCCTTCGCGCGAGAATCACTGCTCTCACCCGTCGCGGCGTCTGTGCCTGCCTCGGTCTCGGTTCCCCGCGCCCCACTCGCGGGAACGGCGTGGACGCGTGCCTGGCTCGCGGTGGGATCTTCGTGGTCTGAAGAAGCGGGACGCTTCGTGCCCGGAACGCGTGGCTCGCGACTATCCGCTTCCGGTTCCCTTTCCCGGGTGCGTTCCATGCGGGCGGTATCCGCGGCACGGTTCCTCTCGACGATGCGCTGGCGCATCTGCGCTGAGATCTCCTCGCGGCGGCGTTGACGTCTCTGCTCCGGCGTCAGCGCGGGCGCTTCCTTGACCCCTGGGTCCAGCTTGTCCACGCACGATTCCAAACTGGAGACGGTGTCCTCGCGGCTCAGTTGCCCCGCTGTCTCGGCTTCCACTCGGGAGAGCCTCGCCGCCTCGCGTTGGGCGGCGGCTTGTTCGGCCGCCTCTTCGTTCTGGGAAGCGGTGAGCAAAGAGTCGATCATGCTCGGCTTGTCGGCAGGTTTCTCGGCGGCGATGTCGTCGCCCGATTCCGTGGTCTCCTTCTCGCGTACGGTGCTCGGTGCCTGTGGTGCAGGCTGCTCGGTATCCGGCAGCATGTCGTTGAGACGCTGCAATTCGGCTGAGAGATTTTCGCGCGCGGCCTCATCCCACTGCCGTGCGAGGGGCGTGACGAAAAGCTGGCGGCGGGCCAGTAGCTTGGAGACGATGGTACGGCGGGCCCTCAAGAAGTCCTCGTGAGGAATGTGGGAGTACTCCTTCTTGACCAGCTCGAGATAGCGCTTGTAGCGCTGGGGTTCGACGGCCAGCGTTCCGAGATGGGCGTCGCGCAGTGCCTGTTCGTCGATGTCAATGGCCTGGAACTTCGACGTCTCCGTGGGGGAGGGCGCTCCCTTGATTCGCAGGCCTCGAATGAGTGTGGCGACCCTGGCCGCTTTCTCGGGGTCCACACCGAGATCGCTGAGGTCTCTTTGTGCGACGAGCGCCGATTCCTCCTCATTCTCGCCACCGTTGTGTGTATATGTGGCTTCGGCGGAGGTGGAGAAGCACACGCCGTGAAACCAGGCGGCGAGGCGGACAAGAGCTGGGTCTCTGGTCTCGGGCAGGAGTGTTTCAAGACGCGTGAGTAGGTCGACGACGTGCTGCAGACCGTGATAGCTGCGATCTTGACTGGACCACGCCTCGATGAGGCGATGGCACTTCGCGGCCAGTTCCTCTTTGGATTGGGTTGATCCGGCGGCTTGAGCGGAGCGCACGAACGCCTGAACGAGCCACTGTGGGACTTCGTTCAACATGGTGACCTCCTTGCAAGTACACGATATCGGCCCTGTAGCTCACGCGATTCTAGTACCATCGTCGCTGCAACAGAACATAAACGGCAACGTCTTCATGCCGGAACTCAGTTGCCGATGCCGTTTCTCCGAATAATGCGATCTCGCTTACTCTTGAGTTCTACTGCGTGGGGAAAATGCGTCTCTCTCGCCGATTTCCTAGTGATTGTCTTGTATTGCGTCCCGTTTTTATTCTGTCATGATGTGACGGGCCTCGCGTGGCATCTGCCCGAAACGCTCTGAAAAGAAGCGGCCGGGCCCTCAAGTGAACTAACGTAGACACGTGAGAATCTCCAAGAACAGGCCTGCTGTTTCCCCGTTGTTCGGCCGGGCACTCATTACTGGCGGTACGTCAGGTATCGGTCTTGCTTTCGCGAGGGCACTCGCTGATCGTGGCTGTGACCTGACCCTTGTGGCTCGTTCAAGCGACCGCCTCGAGGCGACGAAGCAGGATCTGGAATCCCGCTACGGAATCGACTGCGAGATACTCCAGGCGGACCTCTCGACACAGGATGCCGTGGAGGCCGTGTCCTCGCGCCTGGCGGCGGAGGACGAGCCCATCGAGATTTTCGTGAACAACGCAGGCCAGGGCCTGCACCATAAGCTGGCCACCACAGATACCCAGCCTCTTATCGGCGCCATCGACCTCATGGCGACCACACCGGTGCGTTTGGGGGCCATCGCCGGAGCGGCGATGAAGAGGCGTGGACACGGCGTCATCATCAACACGTCATCGGTCTCGGGCCTGGTGGCGATGGGGCTGTATTCGGGGATCAAGTCGCTCATCCGCACATGGTCGCGCTCTTTCGCCATCGAAATGGCCTCCACCGGAGTACAGGTTGTGACCTTCATGCCCGGCTGGGTGCGCACCGAGCTGCATTCTCGTTCCGGCATCTCGACCTCGAACCTTCCGGACTTCTTGTGGCTCAGTGCGGACCGGGTCGCCCGTGAGTGCCTGCGCGATGTCGACCGCGGCAAGACGTACTCGGTACCCTCGAAGCGTTACAAGGTCATCGCTGCTCTTGCGGAACACGCTCCGCGTAAAGCTGTCGAGGCAGTGACGGCTCGGATCAACAAGGGTCGAGACTGAAGCAGATGGCGGACAACCTAGAACCTCTCGATCCCTATCTGGACAAGGGACGGACGCGCCGCCGCCATTGGGTGAGGCGGTTCGTCACGCGACCGGTCATCTCCACGGTGGTTCGACCCACGGTTTTGGGCGAGGAGAACGTGGCCGACCTGGAGGGTGCTTTCCTCCTCGTCCCCAACCACTCCTCGCATCTCGACGCTCCCATGGTCTTCTCGCTACTGCCGGATTCCCTGACGGAGCGGCTGGCCACGGGTGCCGCAGCGGACTATTTCTATCGGCGCCGCGTCATCTCGGGCCTGACGTCACTTTTCTTCAACACCTACCCGATCGAACGCAAAAGCAAGCGGGAAGGCAAGGAAGCGGGACGCGCCGCTGGGATGACCGGGCGCCTGCTACGAGCGGGCGTACCCATTCTGGTGTTCCCTGAGGGGACTCGCTCACGCGACGGAGAGATCGGCACGCCTAAACCGGGGGCTGCTGCGCTTGCACTCAAAGCGAACATCCCTCTTGTTCCCATTGCCATGGCGGGCGGGCACGATGCCATGCCGGTGGGGGCCGCGTTCCCGAAGATTGGGAGCGAGGTGTTCCTGTTCATCGGCAAACCAATGCATGCCGCACCCGGGGAGGACGCCGAGCACTTCATGGCCCGAGCCTTCCACGCCATCGAATTGATGTTGGAACAAGGCACCCCGCATCCAGTGGAGGAGGATGGCTCCTCTCCCTTCGACGTGCCAGCGGCCTGATCACCTTGACGTGCGCTCACTCGGTGGGTGCAATCGTTTCTTTTCCGCTGATCGAGTGAAGACTTCTAGAGTGAGGCCCTCTAAAGCGAAGTCCTCACGAAAACCAGCGGGTTCGTGATTTCGACTCCGTCATGGCGTGATTTCGAATCCGTTGTGGGCTGTGCTCACTCGGTTGGCGGGCTGCGCCGGTCGCCCTTCGACTTGTCGCCCTTAGGCTTGTCGCTTCTTGACTTGTCGCTTCTTGACTTGTCGCGTGACTTCTCGCGCCCGCCCTTGCTCTTCTGCTTGGGCGCCGCTTCCTGCTCCGTAGCCTCTTGTTCCTCCTGCGTGTAGCCGACAGGGAACGTCAGCCGGACGGTGAGACCGCCGCCCGGTGTGGGCGCAACCCTGGCGGTACCGCCATGGGCGGCCATGATGGCCGCAACGATGGCCATACCCAGGCCCGAGCCGCCCGATTCTCGCGAACGGGAGGAATCCGTACGATAGAAGCGCTCGAAGAGGTGTTCCGCGTCCTCTCCGCGCACGCCGGGGCCGTGGTCGCGAATCTCGATGATGGCCTCAGCCGGATGCGATGTGCCGACGGCGATCTCCGTGGCGGTGCCTGCAGGGGTGTGGGTGAGGATATTGGAGAGAAGGTTGGTGACGACCTGGGTGATCTTGTCCTTGTCGGCCATGATGAAGACGTCGTCGGCTGGGCCGCCGTTCAATCCGATGAGGGTCGGTTCGCGTGAGGAATCCCGGGCCCGCATGTCCGCGAGAGCGTTCTGGCACACGGTCGTGATGTTGACGAGGCCATGATGAAGGGACTGGCCCTCGTCCAGGCGTGCGAGCTGCAGGAGATCCTCGACGAGGCGACTCATACGTTTGGCCTCGGATTCGATGCGATCCATGGTGGGAGGGATCTGTTCGTTGGGCACACCGCCGAGCCGGTAGAGCTCCGCATACCCGCGCACCGTCGCCAACGGGGTGCGCAACTCGTGCGAGGCGTCGGAGATGAATTGCCGCATCTGGGTCTCAGAGCGTTCCTTGGCCGCGAAAGCCTGTTCGATCCGGGAGAGCATGACGTTGATCGAGTTGGCGAGCATCCCGACCTCACTGCCCTCCTTGCCTGGCGGCACACGGCGGGAGAGGTCTCCTCCGGCCGCGATGGCGTGAGTGGTGTATTCGATGCCACGGAGCGGACGCAGATGGTGGCGTACGAGGGCTGCTGCGAGCAATGTCCCGACGGTAACGACGGACAGCCCCACGAAGACCAGCAGTCGCGTTACGAGCTGAGCGGACGCGAGCACCGGGGTGAGGGGGCGGGCGATGATGACCGCGCCGATCGTGCGCGGCTGCATGAGGAGGTTCTTGAACGTGATGGGGACGACGATGGCGCGCCACTGTTCGCCCGGCTTCGTTCCCTCGACCGTCTGAGGTGTCTTGTCCAGCGTGCTCAGAAGCTGGTCCGGATCTGCGGGGACGCCGTACTTCTTGGCCACTTCCGGATTGACCTGCACGCTGGTGATCGTGACGTTCTCGTCGTCCAAGAGGACCGCGTTGAGATAGTAGTCGGAGAGATTGATGTCGCCTCCACCGCTCTCGTTCATACTGCCGAGTTTCCCGACCATCTGCTCTGCGACGCTCGTTCCCGAGGAGGAGAGGGTCTCGTCGAGGTTGTTGAGCAGGTTGCGCTGAAAGATCGTGAGCGTGATGCTGCTGACGGCCACCACCACGATGATCATCAGCAGGACGAACGTGAACATCAGGCGAAAGGATAGGGTCCTCGTCACCCGCGGCCGGTACTTGGGGGTCATGAGAGCGTTTCCGGAATCATGCGTGAGCGGCTGCTCACTTTCCCGATCGCAACACGTACCCGATGCCGCGCTTCGTGTGAATCAGCGGTTCGATGGCGGCGGCCTCGTCGCTGTCGGTGATGCCCAGCGCCTCCGGGGAATCGATCTTCCTGCGCAGATACGAGATGTAGGATTCCACGATCGAGATCTCGCCATCCCAGTTGTAATCCCAGACGTGATCGAGGATCTGCATCTTGGAGACGACGCGCTCGGAATTGATCATGAGATAGCGCAGAAGCTTGAACTCGGTGGGGGAGAGGTCGACGAGATGACCGGCGCGGTGCACCTCATAGGAGTCCTCGTTCAGCTCGAGGTCCTTGTAGTGCAGCACCGCGGCATCGCCTTCGATGGGGTTGGTTCGGCGCAGCACCGCGCGGATGCGTGCTACCACTTCCTCCAATGAGAAGGGTTTGGTGATGTAGTCGTCGCCGCCGACCGTCAGCCCCTGCACCTTGTCCTTGATATCGTCACGGGCTGTCAGGAAGAGGACGGGAAGTTCGGGGGAGCGCTCACGCAGCCGCTGCAGTACCTCGAAGCCATCCATGTCCGGGAGCATGATGTCGAGGACCACCAGGTCGACGTGACTGCCGGACTGATGGTGGAGGGCCTCGTGCCCGTCGGCGGCTGTGAGCACGTTGAATCCTGCGAATCGGAGAGAAGCGGATAGGAGCTCGCGGATCGACGGCTCGTCATCCACTACGAGCAGGGTTGCTTCGGGTGTGCTTTGCTGCGTACTCATAAAGCTATTGAAAACGGAAAAGCTGGGAGTTCTCTAGGAGAAACGTGAATCGGATCGTTTTCGAGCTTTCAGCGGATTCTTCGAGGTGGTCGGTTTGCTCGCGTATATCGTGCTCCAGTGCAGAGTATGGTCGACGACGGAGCGCGCCTCGCGTTCGTCTCGTGGCCAGCCTCCGCACCTCCTTCCCAAGCCCCTGGGAACGCTCCCGTCCGTCACAGCCCCAGGTGAGCGGAACATGCGGTGGAACGGGTGAACGGAACATATGACGAGACATGAAAAGTGTGGGGGTGGGGGGGGGGGGGGGGGGGGGGCGGGGGGGGGGTGGGGGGGGGGGGGCCCGTGCTCGGGGGCTCACGCGCCCATCCCGGTGGAATCTC
>JAZDRN010000020.1:15048-29169 GCA_047501485.1 Actinomycetaceae bacterium L2_0104
ACACCCCCTGGTGAGCGCAACTTGGGGTGTACGGGGTCAACGTAACATATGACCATAAATTAAATGGGGGGGGAGCGGCCCGCCCCGACCGATCCCCACACGTGGCTTTGCTCGTGGAGCCACCCTTCCTCGGTGCCTCACGGCCCGAAGCGGGAGCTATGCGGCGAATCGCCAGGCGCTCAGTATGCCGTGAAGTCCTTGGCCTCGATCTGGGCGGGGGCTCCATCGGACTTCAGCGCGGCGAGTCGCGCCTCGATCTCCAGATCGTTGGAGTGATCCTCGAGCGCCGCGAACTGCTCATCCAGCGAGGACGAGGCCACCTCCGCCTTGCCGAGGGCCAGAGCTTCCTCGCGTCGCACCTGCTCTTCGTAGCGGCCCAGCTCGGACGTCGGATCCAGGACATTGATGGAGGAAATCGCGTCCTGCACACGGTTCTGCGCGGCGGCGGACTTCTGGCGGGCGATCAGCTGGTCGCGCTTGGATTTGAGCTCCGTGAGCTTGTTGGTCATCTGCTCGAGCCCCGTCTTGAGCTTGGCGACGACCTCCTCCTGCGACTGGATGAGAGGCTCCGCGTCGCGAGCCTCCTTCTCGGAGTCGAGCTGCCTGCTGAGGGCGACCTTGGCGAGGTTGTCGAAGCGTTCTGCCTCGGTGTCCTTGCCGGCCGTGCGCATCTCATCTGCCTTGCGGGACGCAGCCAGGGCCTTCTGGCCCCATTCGCGGGAGGCCTGAACATCCTCGTTGTAGTCGTTCTGGGCCAGGCGAAGATTTCCGACCGTGACGGCGACGGCGTCGCGCGCCTCGGCGATCGAGTTGGTGTAGTCGCGGACCATCTGGTCCAGCATCTTCTGCGGGTCCTCGGCGCGATCAAGCAGAGCGTTGATGTTTGCCTTGGCAAGTTGGGTCATGCGACCGAGGATGGTCTGCTTCTCAGCCATGGAGAGCCTTTCGTTGATGATTGGTTGGTTGGATGTTCTGCGAAATCGTCCGAGTGTGTGTTCCGTAAGCAATTCTGCAAACAATGCGCGGTTCGAGGCAAGGTATCAGAAAGAGTCTCCGAAGCCTCCGCCGCCGCCGAAGCCACCGCCGCGGCCACCTCCTCCTCCGCCGAATGATCCGCCGGAGAAGCCGCCCCTGTTGCCCGAGCTTCCTCCCGAGAGCAGCGAACCGATGATCATGCCGCCCAGGACTGCGCCCCAGTCGGAGTCACCGCCGCGGCGGCCACCGTAGTTCCGTGAATTGCCGTATCGTCCGCCGCCGCCGTAGGAGCGGCGGCGTTCTTCCTCGCGGACAGACTGCTCGGCCATGTTCTGGGCCGTGGTGGCCTGGGAACGCGCACGATCCAGCAATTGAGCTCGCTGGGTGAGGTCCTTGGCCGCCATGGCTTCCGAGTAGGAGCGGCGCGCCGCAGCCAACTGGGTGCGTGCGGTAGAGGGGATGTAGCGCGAGTAGCGGTCGATGTAGGAGTCGGCATTGTCGATGGCGGACTGGGCGGCCATCTGATTCCGCTCGGCCAGGGCCGTGGCGCGCCTCTGGTTCTCCTCCGCGGTGCGTACGCCGGCCAGGGCGGCGTCCAGCGCATTCTCCGCGGCGGTCAGCTCGTTGACGGCTCTGACAGGATCGACGGAGGAACCAGTGGCGTACGCGATAGCCTTCTCCGCGCCTTCCTGCCGGGCGGCGATGAGGGAGTCTCCGTGGCCGAGCCTCTTGGCATCCACCACATCCTCGCTGATAGAGGCCAGGCATTTCTGCATCTCTTGATGTGCATGCTCGAAGTATTGACGAGCGTTGGCGATCTGCTGAGTCAGAGCGCGGGCTTGGCGCAGGGTGTCTTCTCCGAGACGGGCGTAGGGGACGGCCTTGTTGTTCTCGCCTGCGGCAGTGAGTGCGCGACCTTCCTTGACCGCTTCGGCCACTCCGCCCAGAAGCGTGAGAATCTGAGCGGGATAGGTGCGCAGGGTGGCCAGCGCCTCCTCAGAGTACGTCAGTGCCAATGAATCGAGTTGCGCCTCGGCGCTCTCGAGTTGATCGGTGAGCTCGCTCGCACGGGTCTCGAGCTCGTCGAGGTGCTCGTCCACGGTGGCGGCCATATTGCGCAGCTGTTGGAAGCTCTTCTCCTGCTCGGAGATCGCCGTCTGCGCCTGAGAGGACAGCTCGATGATCTTCGAGTTCATCTCGCGCTTCTGATCCGGGGTCTCCGGGATCTCATCGTCGAGGAGCTTGCGGATCTCGAACGCCTGCTGCAAGGCCTTGCGGGCTTTGTCCAGAGCCTGGTCGAAGGCCGAGGTCGCCTCTACGCCGAACTCGGCTCTGGCGAACTCGAGCTCTCCGGCTGCCGAACGGACGCCGTCGTCGGCAGAGAGAAGCTGGCGGGCGGCCTCCTTCTCCAGCTGCTCGATCTCCTCGGCTGAGCGAACGGCGGCCTTCTTACGGCGGCGGGCACTCACCACCATGATTCCGCCGCCGGCGGCGGCGACCACGCCGGCCCCCACGAGGATCGGAGCCCAGTTGATGTTGTCTGCGGCCTCCAGGTTATCGGCGAGGGCTTCGGCGCCTCCCACCCAGTCTCCGTTGCGCCAGGCGTCGCGTACCGTCGTGTCGATGGCGTTGCTGAGCTCTTCCTGGGTGAATCCGTTGCCGCCCGATCCGGCAGATATCTGCTGGGTATCGATGGCCACGGCGATGATGGCGTCGCGGTCTCCCAGGTTCGAGAGTTTGCCGGTCTCGATGGCCCAGTCATCGGAGGAGTACGAATCGAAGGTGTCCACGAATACCACGCGCAGACTGTGCCCGGTTTCATCCTGGAGTTCCTGGAGCCGGGTCGTCAGGTCATCGACGCCCTCTACCGTGCCGGTATCGTCGGTGACCGTGGAGGTCAACGGAAAGGGCTCGGCGGCCGAAGCGGAGGGAGCGAAGATGAAGCCCGCGGCTAGCAGTGACAGCGCAAATCCGCTCTTACGAAGAATGCTCACAATAAGATGATCACCTACTTGGGCTGGCAAGGCTAGTGGGCAACGGGGGAATCTTCCCCGCCACTTCCCTGATACCGGGCATATTGTGTGGATCACGCTAGCAAACCGCGGAGATCTGTATGCGCTATTGCGCCATGAGCGCACATCTTCGTTTAGTCACCGGGACTCCAGCGGCTAGACTAGAACATAGTATCTGTCGTAGCGCCTCGTTCGTTTCGAGGCGCCATATTATTCGTTCAAAGGAAAGTAGGGCTTCGTGCCAACGGGTAAGGTCAAATTCTTCGATGAGAAGAAAGGTTTCGGTTTTATTGCCGGAGACGATGGGGAACAAGTCTACTTGCCCTCCTCCGCCGCGCCGATTGGCTCGAAGCTTCGCCCCGGAACACGGGTCGAATACGGTGTAGCCGAGACGCGGCGCGGGCCGCAGGCGCTTTCCGTCACGGTTCTGCAGAAGGTGGAGTCCCTCGCACGCAAGAACCGTCGTTCTCCCGAGGAAATGGTGGTCATCATCGAAGATCTGATCAGGATTCTCGACAATTCATCCACGCAACTGCGCCGCGGCCGCTACCCCGATGGCGGGCATCGGATCGCACAGGCGTTGCGCACACTCGCGGACGACTTTGATGCCTGAGTCGATGCGGGTCAAGCTATCGAACTCTGCGGGGCGCGAGCGCGTCCTGGCCGGTGCCGTCGATGTCGCACGCGAGGCGCTGGCGGATCTGACCCGACCCCAGAACGTGGGTGAGCATGCCGGCGTCGTCGTCGAAGGCGATAGGGTGCTCACGCATTGCTTCGAATGCCTGTTGCCGGGATATCCGGGCTGGTTCTGGACCGTGACCCTCGCTCGCATACCGCGTTCGTCGCGTCCAACCATCGATGAGATGTCGTTGCGGCCGGGCCCCGACGCCAAACTGGCTCCGGACTGGGTGCCGTGGGCCGATCGGCTGGAACCCTCCGACGTTCAGCCGACCGATCGTCTTCCGTATGTCGCCGACGACGACCGCCTGGAGGCAGGTTTCGAGGAGACCGGCGAGGACGCGGATGAGATCAAGGATTTTGAGTTAGGCCTCGGACGCCCTCGTGTGCTTTCCCCGCAGGGGCGGACTACGGCGTTCCAGCGTTGGTACGACGGCGAGGGCGGCCCCGCCAACTCCAGCACGCGTGCCGCCAAGGCCACATGTTCGACCTGCGGATTCCTCATGCTGATGGCGGGCTCCGCACGTACCTTGTTCGGTGTCTGTGCCAACGAGTGGTCCCCGTACGATGGGAAGGTCGTCTCCATGGACCATGGTTGCGGCGCTCATTCCGAGACGGATGCGCCGAAGCAGAAGAGGCTGTGGGATCAGAGCTCGCCTGTCATCGATGAGGCCGATATCGAGGTAGTGGAACCCGCCGAATAGGCACGTCGGGGCTGGAGAGGTCGCCCCGCATCGGACCGGCCCCGCGGATGCGATACTGTTTCCGCCGGGCCGGCGACAACCGTCAGGACAAGGGCTCATTCTGCCCGGGAAGAGAAATGCATGGAGCGTCTACAGGGCAGGTCACGTGACTATGCCTGGGGCTCTGATGGCGTGATCCCGCAGCTCTTCGGCTATCCTCCCGCGGAGGGGCCGGTGGCGGAGGTGTGGCTCGGAGCCCATCCGGACGATCCAGCGCGTGTGGGCTGCGACGAGCACGCTCCGCTTTTCGATGTGGCTCAACTCTATCCCTCCGATGCGGCGGCGAGCTCCGAGACCGCGCCTCTGGCGACCCTGGAGGACTTCGTCGCGGCCGATCCCGAGGCGGTGCTAGGGGAGGAGATCATGTACCGCCACGGCAAACAGCTTCCCTACCTCTTGAAATTGATCGCCCCTGCTGAACCGCTCTCTCTCCAGGTCCACCCCTCCCTGGAGCAGGCGCGTGAGGGCTTCGCCGCCGAAGAGGCGGCGGGTATCCCGCGCACTGCTCCCCATCGTAACTACCGGGACTGCAACCACAAACCGGAGCTGGCCTATGCGCTGACTCGGTTCGAGGCGCTGGTGGGCTTTCGTGCTCCTCGCCGGATCGCGGCCGTGGTCAGGGATCTGCGCACCCCTTTGACCGACGAGCTGCGTCACATCGTATTGAAGGAGGGGGTGCGATCGGCATTCCGTTTCCTGCTCTCGCCTCAGACACGGCCGAGCGAGGAGCGGGTCGCGGAGGTCATCGAGGCTTGCGGGCGGCGCAAACAGCAGGATTCTCCCTCGTGGCGCGCCGATGCGGCCGTTCAGACCCTTGGTGCTCGTTATCCGGGCGACCCGGGCGTGGTGGCATCCCTTCTCATGAACCCGGTGACCTTGCAGCCCGGCGAGGCGCTGTTCATCCCCGACGGCACCGTGCATGCTTATCAGTCCGGCGTGGCGGTGGAGATCATGGCGGCCTCGGACAACGTGCTGCGTGCCGGGCTCACGGCCAAGTACATCGATGTCACCGAGTTGCTGCGGATCGTGCGCGCCGATGCGGCGCCACCGGTTCGCATCGCCCCGGAGTGGAATTCTCCGACGACGTCGACTTTCTATGCGCCCGTCGACGATTTCGAGCTGTCTGTGGTCCGGTTGCGCGATGCGAACGCTTGGGTGAAGCAACCCGGCGTGGGCCCTCGCACGGTGGTATGCCTCGAGGGTGCCGTTCAGCTGGAGGCCGGAGGCGAGTTCTTGGCGATGAACGCGGGGCAGGCGGTCTTCGTGCCTGCCAGTGACGGCCCGCTTTCCGTCCGCGGTTTCGGCAAGCTGGTGATGGCCGGGGTTCCGTAGACCGGTGCACCCGGCGTTCAGTCGGCGGCGTGGGTAAAGTCTCAAAGCGCAGTTTTGGCCGCCGTCAGGTACGTCGCCCGCGGAGCGAGCGGGCGGGAGACGATAGGTCAGTACCGTCGGAAGCCAGATTCCACGCGGGTTCTGTGCCGCCGTCGTCCGTGACGGTGGGGTCGGTCGGCGCTCGGGTGCGTCCGTATGATGACCGGTTGACGAGAACATGGGTGTCCACAATATGGTCGGCTATTGGTTCGGTCCCGTCCGTAGGATGAGACTCGGTTAAGTGATTGACACGATGACTCCACCGGCGACCGAGAAGGCCGGCATGCTTGAGAAGTTCTTCCACCTGACGGAGCGCGGCTCCTCCATCGGCCAGGAGATTCGAGGTGGCCTCGTCACCTTCTTCGCGATGGCCTATATCCTGGTCCTCAATCCAATCATCCTTTCGGGGCAAGACTCCACCGGTGCTTTCCTCGGTGGCGGCAGCGAGCCCAATCAAGCGGCGATTGCCGCGGGCACCGCTCTCGTGGCCGGTTTCATGACGATTCTGATGGGTGGCATCGCCAACTTCCCCATCGGTATCGCCGCGGGCCTCGGGCTGAATTCCATGGTTGCGGCAACCATTGTGCAGATCCCGGGTATGACCTGGGCCGACGGCATGGGGATCATCGTCCTGGAGGGCATCGTCGTCGTACTGCTCGTGCTGACCGGCCTGCGGGAGGCGATCTTCCGCGCCGTGCCAAAGTACCTGCGCACCGCGATCTCCGTGGGTATCGGTATGTTCATCACCCTGGTGGGTCTCGTCAACGCCGGTATGGTCCGTCCGGGGACCGGCACCCCGTTGTCCTTCGCG
This sequence comes from Actinomycetaceae bacterium L2_0104, assembly GCA_047501485.1. Lineage (GTDB taxonomy): Bacteria > Actinomycetota > Actinomycetes > Actinomycetales > Actinomycetaceae > Ancrocorticia. Next base: position 21,639 of record JAZDRN010000020.1, read on the forward strand.
GTCAACGGTTCCATCTCCTCCTGGCCGCTCACCATCTTCATCGTGGGGCTCTTCCTCACCGCCATTCTCATGGCGCGTCGCGTGCAAGGCGCCATCCTCATCGGAATCTTCGTCTCGACGGTACTGGCCGTCATCATGGAAGCGGTCGCTCATATCGGTGCCGCCGGTGCGGACAATCCCGGTGGCTGGTCCCTGACCGTTCCCGCCCTATCCGGTTCGCCGCTCCAGCTTCCCGATTTCTCCACCCTCGGTGAGTTCTCGATCGTCGGGCCATTCCAGAAGATCGGTCTGATCGCCGTCGTCGTCCTGGCGTTCTCGGTGATGCTCGCGGATTTCTTCGACACCATGGGGACCATGGTTGCCGTCGCCACCGAAGGTGACCTCCTGGACGAGGAAGGCAACCCTGAGGGAACCAGCAAAATCCTCCTCGTCGATTCGCTCGGTGCGATCGCTGGCGGGCTCGGTGGAGTCTCCTCCAATACGTCGTTCGTCGAGTCGTCCGCGGGTGTCGCAGACGGCGCGCGTACCGGTCTCTCGTCCGTGGTCACCGGCTTGGCGTTCCTGCTGGCAACGCTCTTCGCCCCGCTCGTGGCGGTTGTTCCCAACGAGGCGGCGGCGCCGGCGCTTGTCGCCGTCGGATTCCTGATGATGCAGCAGGCGCGCGATATCGAATGGGAGGACCTCGTCACGGCGATTCCCGCCTTCCTCACCATCGTCATGATGCCATTCGGCTACTCCATGACCGTGGGCATAGGCGTCGGTTTCATCGCTCATGTCGTACTGCAGAGTGCGGTAGGCCGGGCCAAGAAGATCCACCCGCTCGTGTGGCTGGTGGCGGTGCTCTTCGTCATCTACTTCCTCATGGAGCCGCTCCAGGCGTTGCTGAACGTGTAGCCAGCCTCCATCGCCTGTACCAGGCGAGGCTGCGAGGAGTTCTCGACAGGTGGTCAATTCCCACTCAGGGTGTTGACCACCTGTTTTGTCTCCTGGGTCATGGTGAGATCGTGTGGGCCCGGCTACGATGGTAGGTGCCGTCGGCCACCTGTTCCTCGATTGAGTGAGATGCAACCTCCTATCGAGCGAGATATAGTCTCCGCGCTCGGCCCACGGCAGGCAAAGTCGACGGCAGCACGTCGGCTATTTCATACACATGGCACTCTCACGTCGCCCCGGGAGTAGGGCGCGCCAAACAAAGAACCCGCCCTCGTGGCGAAAGGATTACGTCAGATTCATGGGACGCACATTTGCGAGCCTGAAGTATTACAACTATCGAGTATGGTTTTTCTCCGCTCTGGTTGCGAACACCGGAACGTGGATGCAGCGTGTGGCTCAGGACTGGCTGGTGCTCGCGGTACTCACGGATGACAGCTCTTTCGCGGTCGGTCTGGTGACCGCGTTGCAGTTCCTCCCGCTGCTCTTCTTCATGCCGCTTGCCGGGGCCATGGCCGACAGGTTCGACAAGCGGAAGATCCTGCTCACCACCCAGAGTCTGCAGGCCCTCCTTGCCTTGGGACTGGGCGCTCTCGTGATGTTCGATCTCGCCACGGTGTGGCATGTTTGCGCCTTCGCGTTCGCGTTGGGAATGGTAGGAGCCTTCGATAGCCCGCCGCGCCTGGTGTTTATCTCCGAGCTCGTTCCAGCCAAGTCGCTCCCGAACGCCGTGGGCCTGAACTCCACGAGCTTCAACATCGCGCGTCTTCTCGGACCGGCGCTGGCAGGTTTGCTCATCGCGTGGGTTGGCATCGGCTGGGTCTTCCTGATCAATGGAGCCTCCTTCATCGCGACGATAGGAGCGCTGCTGTTGATGCGGCCCGCGGAGTACTATCGGATATCCGCCACTGAGACCTCGCCGGAGGGGCGCCGGTCGCGTCCGAAGGGTGCCGTGCGTGAAGGCTTGCGCTACGTCCGTTCGCGTTCGGACCTCAAGATCATCTTCGTGGTGACCGGCATCGTGGCCTGTCTGGGAATGAATTCGCAGCTCACCACAGCCGCGATGGCCCGGAACGTTTTCGGCATGGAGGCAGACGGCTACGGCATCCTGGGGTCCGTGATGGCGATCGGCTCGCTCACAGGCGCGCTGCTGGCAGCCCGGCGCACCAAACAACCGCGGGTCCGCGTGGTGGTGATGGCGGCCGCCTTCTTCGGGGTAGCGGCGGGGATCAGTGCCATGATGCCCACCTATCCCCTCTATGCGATCTCTCTCGTGCCGGTGGGACTCGCGATGCTCACGTTGCTCACGAGTGCCAATACCGCGGTGCAGATGTCCACCGAGCCCCAGATGCGCGGGCGGGTCATGGCCCTCTATCAGACGGTGATGCAAGGGTCCACGCCGATCGGCGCCCTCTTGGTCGGCTGGATCTCCCAGTCGATAAGCCCGCGTTGGGGCGTGGGGATCGGAGCCGTCGCCGCGCTGGTCGCGGTGCTGGGCGCATACCTGTGGGGGCGCCGCACCTGGGATGTCCAGGTGCGCTACCGCCTGCGGTCTCACCCTCACGTGGAGATCGTGGGACCGCTGGAGCATCGGCTGGAGGAGGACGAGGAGTCTCGAGTCGCGCGCGAAGTCGCCATCAATCAGGCTGATCGCACTCCGGGAGACCAGCCCAAATAGCGCTAGCGCCCCTGGTTCTCGATAGCCCAGTCGATACAGGAGAGCAGGCTGCGGATGTCCCGTGGCTCCACATTGGGGAAAGTTCCGATGCGGAACTGGTTGCGGCCCAGAGAACGATAGGGATCGATATCGACGATGCCGTTCTCTCGCAGCAGCGCGCTGATCGCGGAAGTGTTCACCTCGTCCTCGAAATCGATGGTCACGACGACGCTCGAGCGGAACGACGGTTCGGCGACGAACGGCACCGCATCGGGTCTGTTGCCTGCCCATTCGTAGATTGCCGACGAGGACTCGTCGCAGCGCGCCGCCATCGCCTCCAGTCCACCCTGTTCCAGCATCCAGTCCAACTGGGATTGGATGAGGAAGAGCGTGGTGAGTGCGGGGGTGTTGAGCGTCTGGTTCTTCCGCGAGTTGTCGACCGCGAGCTGGAGGTTGAGAATGTCCGGTATCCACCGCTGGCGGCTCAACCTCTCGATGCGCTCCAAAGCCGCGGGCGAGGCGATAGCCAACCAGAGGCCGCCGTCGGCACCGAAACACTTCTGGGCGGAGAAGTAGTACAGGTCGGTCTGCGCGATGTCGACGCGCACGCCACCGGCCGCGGAAGTGGCGTCGACGACGGTCAGTGCGCCGTCGTCGCCGAAACGGGAGACCGGGGAGAGGGCGCCCGTCGAGGTTTCATTGTGTGCATATAAATAGGTATCGATCTGTTCGCGGGACTCGCACAATGCGACGCTCCCCGGGGCTGCGCGATGGACGTCGACGTCGTCGAGCCATGGCGCCCGGGAGAGTGCCTTGACGACCTTGCCCGAGAATTCTCCGAAGACGGCGGCCTGGGCGTGCTTTTCCACCACGTTGAATGTGATCGCATCCCACAGCAGGGAGGCGCCTCCGTTGCCGAGGACGACCTCGTAGCCTTCGGGCAGCTCGAACAGCTCGGTCAGCTGGGCACGGATCTTGCCGACGCTGTCTTTCACCGGCTGTTGGCGGTGGGACGTGCCGATCGGGACGGAGGGATCCAGGAGGCGGGAGAGCTGGGCGGCTCGGACCTTGGAGGGACCGGATCCGAATCGTCCGTCTGCGGGAAGGAGATCGGCGGGGATGCGCGTGGTCATGCCCCCATTTTGCCGCGTCTCGTGTGGCGATGGTGGGGGCGTCCAATTGCGTGTGGTCCGCCGAGTGGACTTGGGGAAGTTACCGAACATAACTTCGGCGATTTGGCCATCGTACGGTTATATAACCGCAGAGGTACCGAATCGCCGACGTTGTGACGCTCCTAAATGACGAAGGGTGAACGAGGGGATAGATCCGATGGATAGGCCGGAGGCATTTGTGCGCGACTTTGTGCGCATAAAGGCTTTATCATGCGGGATTCCTGCGGACTTTGGACGCGGTCCAGTAAGGTAGTGAACCAGTGAATCGAATTCGTTTGGGCGATAAGGAACGGGTATGAGTGGCGACCTCGTCGATACGACCGAGATGTATCTGAAGGCCATCTACGAGTTGGAAGAGGAAGGCGTCCCTCCGCTGCGAGCTCGCCTCGTCGAGCGCCTGGGGCAGTCGAAGCCCACGGTGTCGGAAACGGTTGCGCGTCTGGAGCGTGACGGCCTGTTGACGATCGTGGGAGCTCGCACTATCGAGCTTTCTGCAAAGGGCAGGCGGCAGGCCACAACCGTTATGCGCAAGCACCGCTTAGCCGAGCGGCTGCTTCTGGACGTCATCAAGGCTCCGTGGGTGGACATCCATGATGAAGCCTGCCGTTGGGAACACGTTATCTCCGATGACGTGGAGGAGAAGATCGCCACCCTCCTTCACGGGGTGAGCGAGGATCCGTTCGGCAACCCGATCCCCGCTCGGGAATCGGCGGGGCCCGGCCGCCAGGCCGCAGGACCCTCCGGACTCGTTCGTACAGTGGACTTCATCAAGGAGAACCCCGAGGGAGGTCACTGCACGCTCGCGCGTATCGGGGAGGTGCTGCAGACCGATGCGGCTCTTCTCGGTGAGTTCGAGAAGGCCGGTGTGGTACCGGGAATGGAAGTCGAGATCAAACCCGAACTCAACGGCGCCTGGGCGATCGTGGGCCCGGAGGGCTCCCTGGAACTGACGCCCTGGACGCAGAGCCACCTTCTCGTGAAATAGACGGTTATCTTCTTGGGTGACGGGCGGGTTTCCTGCGGCCGGTGAGGCTGTGGGCGACCCGCCGTCACTGTTATGAGGGTGGGTGCGGTTCGTGCCCAGTGCGCCTCTGGCCTGTCTCTAACCGGCGCGCGCCGCGCGTCTTGTATATCGAGATAGATCGAGGTGTTCTGCAATTGCTTGTCGATTCGGGCTGAAAGTCCCGGATCGGAGTCGCATGGCGAGGGTGTAGCCCTGTAAAGGGCCGGGAAACCGCGAAAAGCTGCACGGCAGGTCACAGTTTTATATAGCTCTACGTCACGATTCCGTGATTTTCTCCGTGATCTATGACGCGTTGCTTGATGTTGGTGGCAAATAAAATGGCGAAATTACGGGGAAAAGTCCTTATTGTGACCTAGCCCATATGGCGTTATCTAAACGTGACATTGGGTTGATAACTCGTTATTGTCTTTCTAGACAAGAGTTTTGGACCGGATGCCCGGCGAGAAACGAATGACATCCCCCAAGGAGTTATCCCGATGACCGGACGCCATGCGATCACGCGCGAGGCCGCTCTTCACGCAATTGACACCCCTGCTGGCCGCGGACTGATCGCAGCGATGGCAGTTGGCACCGCCTTCGGTGTCGCAATGCCCGCTGCCAATGCCGCCGAGCAGGTCTCCGACAAGAAGGCGATGGGCACCCTGTCCATTCCCGAAGCGGAGACCGCCGCAGCCGCCAGCACCGAAGCGGTTACCGCGCCCGAGGACGCTGAATGGAACATCGAGCAGGTCGCCCTTCAGGACCAGAACGCCGTCGAGGTTTCCGCATCCGTCGCGATCCCCGAGCCGGAGCCCGTCGTTGAAGAAGAGGTAGTGGAGGCCGAGCCCGTTGAGGCCACGACCACGACCACGACCGACGAGTCCTCCACTTACGCCGATACGGCGACGACGGAGACCACGACCGCCACCACTCAGACTTACGCCGCAGCTGCCCCCGTACAGGAAGCCGCTCCCGCGCCGTCCTACTCGGGATCCAGCTCCAGCATTGTCAACACCGCAATGTCGTACGTCGGTTCCCCTTACGTGTGGGGTGGCACCAGCCCGTCGGGTTGGGACTGCATCGGCTTCGTGCGTTACGTGTATGCCCAGCATGGCGTCAACATCGGTGGCTCGACCACGTCGGTCCTCTCCGTCGGCCGCCAGGTTCCTTACTCGCAGGCACAGGCAGGGGACATCCTTTACTGGCCCGGCCACGTCGCCATCAGCCTTGGCAACGGCCAGAACGTTGCAGCTTGGAATCCCGGCATGGGAACCACGACGGGCTCTGACGCATGGGGCGGCGCTGGCACCCCCACCGTCATCCGCGTGTTCGGCTGATATCAGTCTTCAATAGAACGAGGGAGCAACCGGTCTGGTTGCTCCCTCGTTCTCTATCGGTGTGAGTCTGCGCTTTGGATGGCCCGCCATCTCTTCGGTTCTTTGCCTGATCACCTCGGCTTGCGAGCGGTAAGATTCCACTGTGGCCTAAGTCATGCCAGAATTGTCTTAGCCAAGTAGTCGGAGGTGACTGAGATGCCTTATCGTCACGACAACCTCGTTGTTTGCGGTATTGATGGATCCGAACACGCATACAATGCGCTTGAATGGGCGGCCCAAGAGGCAAAGACCCGAGGCGCCCGCCTCGATATCGTGTGTTGCTTCCAGCAGCCTGGGTACACGGGAAAGCCATTTGACGAAGAACCTGCTGGGCCGCTCCTGGAAGCGGGAGCGCACAAGATCCTGGAGGCGGCGGAGCTCCAGGTCAAAGACGCCGGGGTGGATTATGGACTCTACCTCTCGGAGGAAGATCCGATAACCGAACTCATCGAAAGATCGAAATCGGCGGCGCGAATTGTGATTGGAGCGCGAGGCGGATCGGGTGGTTTCGCGGACCGGCTGTTGGGCTCCGTGACGTCGGCGATCTCCTCCCGTGCGTACTGTTCTGTTGTCATCATCCCGCCGGGTCCCGTATCGGAAGTCCTGCCCGTCAAGCACATTGTGTGTGGATTCGACGGTTCGGAATCCTCGCGAGTGGCGCTCGCTCTCGCGATCCGCGAAGCGGCGCGCTGGGGTGCACGTCTCTCGTGCGTGAGTGCGGTGAGCTTCGCAGGCACCACGTGGATGCCAGGAGCGGGCTACCACCAGGAAGTACTCGAGGATGTGCGCGCGGGGCTTGCGGAGGCAGTGGAAGAGACCCGTCAGGGCTACGACGTCGATATCCGCTGCCATGCCATCGAAGGCAACGCCGCCGCGCTTATGACAGAGTTCTCCACCGCCGTGGATCTGTTGGTGGTCGGCTCTCGTGGTCGTGGCGGGTTCGCCGGATTGCTGTTGGGCTCGACCAGTCAATCGATCATCCAGCATGCTGTGTGCCCCACGATCGTGGTCCCCAAGCGGACTCGCCATAACGAGGATATGGGCCCGAAGGTTCCCTGGAAGCGGCCGCAGTAGCGTCATCTGCTCGGAAGGTGGAGGTTCGATGTGGAGGCAGAGCGTCGGTCTTAGCCGCGCGCGGTATGTGGTCGATTAACGACCGAACGGGATACTGCGGCTGATCCCCGGCGTTGGGTGGCGCGATTCGTCGTGGGCCGATTCGAGTGGGTACACTATCAAGGTCCGCCCTCGTAGCTCAGTGGAAGAGCGACCGCCTCCTAAGCGGTAGGTCGATGGTTCGAATCCATTCGGGGGCACACAGTGACTTTCGCCCGGTATCTCGCCACAAAGCGGGGGCCGGGCGAAAGCCGCATCGACAGCAAAAAACGTCCCCAGT
>JAZDRN010000021.1:0-24257 GCA_047501485.1 Actinomycetaceae bacterium L2_0104
GCCCCGGACAAAACCAGCCCCCGCTAACCCCGCCACGTACCTGTGGCCGCGTAATACATGCCGTCAGGTCCCAGCTTCTGCGCCGAGACGTCCTCGTACCCAGCGGCGCGCAGGCGATCCTCGAGCTCGTCCGGTGTAGGAAGCCGGGACGCACCCCGCGTCATGGCACCCCACAGGTCCAGCGCAGCAGAGCCCGGACCACTTCCGCGCACCACCGTGGTGATCAGAAGCTTTCCGCCCGGTGCCACGTACGTCCCGAGGTGTCGCAACAAATCCGCCTGCTCCGCCACCGGGAAGTAGTAGATGTTCTGGTGCAAGGTCACGAGGTCGGCCGTGCCATCACCGGCACGCTCGCGAACATCACCGACCTCAATGGTCACCCGGTCCGCCAGACCCCACGTCTCCACGTTCTCTCGCGCCTGCGCGGCCGCAGGTTCCTGCAACTCGATACCGAGGGCACGCAGGTTCGGGTTGATGCCGGCAGCCGTCCTGATATGGGCACCGGATCCGCACCCGACCTCAACCAGACGGAAATTCCCCTCGGCGGGAACGGCCTTCTCAATCGCACTGGCCAGCCACGGTTCGCCGGCCCGCGAGGTGCGTGCCACCATCGCGGAGTCTGCGTCAGAAAGCTCGAACCATTCACCCTGTGCAAGCCGCGACGGAGTCTCCAGCACCAGCCGGTGGTTCAGATCGGTGAACTCTTCGAAGAACGCCGCAATCGGATCATTCTCTTGCTTGAGCAACGTCTTCACACGACGGCTACGCACCGAATAGCGGCCCCGCTTGCGCCGAAGCTCTCCCAAGAGCGCCCCTAGATCAAGCCATGCCACAAGCCCCTCGATCATCTCCAGGTCGTAACCGAAGTGTCCGGCCACCTGCTTCGCGCTAGCCGGGCGCCCATTGAGGTACTCCAGGATTCCCGACTGCAATCCGGCACTGAGGAAATCAACGCGCAGATAACCCGGCAGCCACCGAGCCATGATGCCTAGCGGCGCAACCCAACCTCGGCCGATAACGGTGCGTAGTACAGATGACATGGGGCCTCTCCCGATCGTGCGGAAACGATCCCCACTGTATCCGAGTCGGGCAGCCGTATACGCACGCCACCCGACATCTGTACGCTCGCCGCCACATACGCACACCGCCCGGCATCCATACGCCCCGCCACCGCTAACGCCCGGCCACCGCTGAAATCCCGCAGCCAAGCATCCCTACTCGCGCAACCCGATCTTCTCCGACAGCTTCGCGAGCGGCTTCGGCGCCCACCAGTTCCATTTCCCCATCACCGTCATCGTGGCTGGGACGAGGAGCATGCGCGTCAGCGTGGCGTCGGTGGCCACCATGATCGCCAGCCCCACGCCGATCTGCTTGATCGCGATCATGTCTCCCATAGCGAAACCGATGAAGACGGCGATGACGATCGCCGCGGCCGAGGTGATGATCCGCCCCGAGCGCTGCAGCCCCTTGGCCACCGCCTGGTCATTCGATTCCCCAGCATCCCAGTATTCCTTGATCCTGGCCAGCAGGAACACCTCGTAGTCCATGGCCAGACCAAAACCGAAGGCGATCATGCACACCACGATGAAGGTCTCCAGGCCTGGACTCTGCGGAACACCCAGCCATCCATTCTGGAAGATCGCGGTGGTCACGCCCAGGGCCGCAATAATCGACAGGCCGTTGATGATCAACGCCTTGATCGGCACGATGACAGATCCCGTCATCAAGAACAGCAGCACCATCACCGCGGCGGCCACCACCCCCAACGCGAGGGGCAGATCATCGGTCACCATGGTACGGAAATCGAGCTGGTTCGCCGCGGAACCACCCACCCAAGCCTGCGCGGCGCCGTCGTCGAAATCACGCATGTCGTGAACCAACTGGGTGACCTCGCCGCCGGCCTGATCCTCCGCGTCCACATGTACGTCGATCAGGGCCATGCCCTCGTGGCCCTCCAACTCGCTGACTGTCACCTCCCCCACATCGGGGAGCTCGCGGACCTGATTCGCATACCCGTCGACCTCGTCGGAATCAACCGGAGCATCGACGACCGCCTGAATGGCCGGCGTCGCCAGCTCGGGATAGTCGCTCTGGATGGTTTGGAAGGCTGTCTCCGTCGGGCTCCCCTTGGGAATGTAATCGGTGAAGTTGTTCCTCAGCTCCAGATTACGCACCGGCGACGCCATGAGCAGCAGGATCGCCGTCACGATCAACATGACGCTCCACGGCCGGCCGTGCACGGCATGCGCGAGCTTCGAGAAGATACCCGTCTCGCTGGAGGAATCTCCCACCACCTTCATCATCTTCCCGAGCACCGGAACTCGCATGAAAGGCGAGGGGCGAAGCAACCGGTCCCCGAACAGCGTCAGCAACGCCGGAATGATCGTCACAGCCGCCAAGACGGCGAGAATGGCGACGACGATGCCACCCCACGCGATCGTCTGCAGCATATGCACATCGATCAGGAAGATCCCGCCGAGGGCCAATGCGATGGTCACTGCGGAGAAGACGACGGTTCGCCCGGCACTGGAAACCGTCTTCCGCACTGACGGGATGACGATCTGTTTCTTGATGTCGGCAACCGTTTCAGGGCGTTCGGATTCGGGAAGGCGCCGTAGCCGCTCGGCACCCTCCTCCCGGAATCTCGAAACCACCAGTAGCCCATAGTCGATGGACAACGACAAGCCGATGATCGACACCACGTTGAGGATGAAAGCATCGATCGTCGTCACCCACGTCGATACCCACAGCACTCCCATACCGGCGGCGATCGCACTGATCGCTCCGATAAGCGGGAGCCCCGCCGCAATCGCCCCACCAAACACGATGAGCATCAGCACCGCGGCGACCGGGAGACCGAAGGCCTCGCCCTTCACCAGATCCTGCTGGATCTGCGCGTTGATCGCGTCGCCGATGGAGTCATTCGACATCTCGGTCACGGTAGCGCCGGGAAATTCCTCCTCCAGCGCCTCCTGGTAGTCCGCAATCCCCCGATCCAGTTCGGCGCGGGATTCCTTCGTCTCGTCCCTGTCGCTGAGATCCTCCCGCGTAACGACGACGGCGTAGCCATCGCCTTCCTGCGAGAGCAGGGACGCCTCGAGGTTCTCCGATTCCTCGCGCGCGGCGACGGCTTCTTCGCTGGCTGCGGCCTCTGCGGCCGCGGCCTCCACCGCCTCGGAGACCTCCGCGGTCACTTGGGCTTCCGCTTCTTCAAGCGACGCCTGGGTCTGCGCGTCCACCTCGGCGAGCGCGGCATCGGCCTCCACCTGGGCCGCCGCCTGGGCCTCTGGACCCATCGCCGCAGCCGCATCGACCTGCGCTTGGATCTGGGCTTTCGCGTCGTCCGCAGCCGCGGCCGCCTGCGAGCGAATGGGCTCCATCGCGGTTTCGACCTGGCTGGAGATCTCTTCCTCGATCTGAGCCGAAGTCTCCTGATCGGCCTCCTCCCGCATCTGTCCCACGGCGAAGGAATCAACCACGGACTCAACGTGAGGTCCGTCCAAGAGGTCGCGGTGACCGTTCGCGAACTCCGCGACCCGTGGATCGTCCAGCTCCACGCCCGTCACCACCAATATTCCGGCGGAACCTGCCGCTCCTTCGCCCTCGGTCAATTCCATGACCTTGGACGAATCCGTATCAGGGATCTTGTATTCGCTGGTCTCCATACGGTCGAACAGCCCACCGTTCCCGAATCCAGAGAGGGCGGCTGCAATGGCCGCGACCAGAACCAGTATCCAGGTTCCGATCACCACCCAGGCGCGGCGTGTCGTGAATCTACCCAAGGCGGTGAACAATAAGACTCCTAAGTCTCCTGGTCCTGGAACTAAGTGACCAGGCCTAGCGGCAGCTGACGAATCCACTGCTAGAGCTCACAGCCACCCTTCGACAATAACGCTGATTGGCAAACGGCGGCAGACATGTTCAGGTCACAGTTTCCATCGCTTTCCCGGCCTGAGCAGGGATGTTGTTCTTTCAAATCGGAACTTCTCACCAGGCCTCCACGGCTTTCTCCGAACCGATTCCGCTAGCTCGACTTCTGTATGTTCGCCTAGGAGCACGACGCGGCAGTCACGCAGACTCACAACTCGAATCAAGAGGCAGCGGGAGGAAGCAGGAAGAAGCTAGCCCCACATCCGTCAAAGCTCACCGAAATGTCATTGCATGATTTAAGGTGAAAGTGGCAAGTGGACAGGACAACCAACGTCGGTGATGTCCTGATGCCCCGCCTCACCGCAGTCGACAACAGCAGATGGAGACACAAATGGACCATCTACCCAAAATCGGAGAAGCAGAACCAACCGAACTCTACACTCTCGACGAGCCCGTATCGGAATCTACCGAGATCAACCAAAAATCTCCCGGAGAGAGGACTCCCGCAGAACCGAGAGCCATTAACATTCGCAGATGGGGAGGTCTCGCCGGTGGCCTCGTCGTCGCGTTGACCGTGTACCTCGTCCTTCCGGATTCCCTACCGGAACCGGGAAAGATCACAGCAGCCGTCGCCGTCCTCATGGGTATCTGGTGGATGACCGAAGCACTGCCTATCCCGGTCACGGCGCTGATTCCCCTCGTCGTCTTCCCAACATTGTCCAGCACGGTTGAGGGCGAGCCCATCTCCGTCGATGAGATCGGGGCCTCCTACGGCAACAACGTCATCTTCCTGTTCATGGGCGGCTTCATGCTGGCCTTGTCCATGCAGAGATGGAATCTGCATCGTCGGATCGCACTGTTGACGCTCAAGGTCATGGGTCCGAAACCGGACCGCATGATCGCCGGTTTCATGATCGCTACCGGATTCCTCAGCATGTGGGTATCCAACACGGCCACAGCCGTCATGATGCTGCCCATCGGCATGTCCGTGCTGGTGCTCGTGTCCAATATCCTCCCGGACTTCGGAGAGAGAACGACAACCGAATCCGGGGAACCGATCGTTCGCTCCCGATTCGGATCCGCGCTCCTCCTGGGTATCGCCTACGCAGCCTCGATCGGATCTCTGGGAACGCTCATCGGTACGCCACCGAACACACTGCTCGCCGGATTCCTGAGCCAGAACCTGGGAATCGATATCGGTTTCGGGCAGTGGATGCTCGTCGGGATGCCCATTGCCATCATCTTCATGTTCTTGGCCTGGATAATCCTCGCAAAGATAATCTACCGACCCGAGATCAAAGAGATTCCAGGTGGAAGGCAACTGATCAAAGACGAATTGGCAGCCCTCGGCCCCATCTCCAAGGGTGAGATACGCGTGCTGATCATCTTCATCCTTGCGGCCGCGTTGTGGATTGCCGTCCCTCTCGTGTTCGACGATCCTCCCATCAGCGATGCCGGAATCGCGATGCGCATTGGGGTGCTTCTATTCATTACACCAGGTGGATCGGCGCGGGGAGTGAGACTGCTCGACTGGGCGAGCGCCGTCCAACTGCCCTGGGGTGTTCTTCTACTGTTCGGAGGAGGCCTGGCACTATCCTCCCAGTTCGGCTCCTCAGGCCTCACCGAATGGATCGGCGAACAGGCAACCGGTTTGGCGAGCCTGCCGACATGGCTCATCGTCGTGGTCATTTCCGCCGTTATTCTGGCGCTGACAGAACTCACCTCCAATACCGCTACCGCTGCCACGTTCCTGCCGGTGGCAGCGGGAATCGCAATCGGAATCGGGATCGATCCACTACTGCTGACAATCCCGGTTGCCTTGGCTGCCACCTGCGCGTTCATGCTTCCAGTGGCCACTCCGCCGAACGCGGTTGCCTTCGGATCCGGCTATGTGAAGATTGGCGAGATGATCAAGGCTGGATTCTGGCTCAATATGGTTGCCGTCGTTCTGGTCTCACTCGCGGCGATGACCCTGGCTGTCTGGGTGTTCGGGATCATGTATTGAGGGCACGGACCGTGTATTGAGCATACGGATCGTGTATCGAGGGTACGGAGCTTGTATTGAGGGTACGGAGCTTGCCGGTCGCCTTTCCAGGCTGGCGCTTCCGGGCTGGTGGCGCCGCGGCGCCTCCAGCATCTCCACACGTGCGAGATATCTAAAGGGCCGAGAGACATCGGAAAGGAGACGGGTGAGAGCAGCCGGGCGGCTGTCAAGACGATCAGCTGGGGAAGCTTCCCGCTTCCCCAGCAAGGACAACAGCCAAGGGCAACATGCGCGTGCTCGCGGCACGCACGCTCATATCTCTCGAATCTTCTTGGCAGGGACCCCGCCCACGACGGTACGCTGGGCAACATCCTTGGTGACGACAGCTCCGGCCGCGACAACCGCTCCATCTCCGATCGTAACCCCGGGCAGAATCGTTGCATTGGAGCCGACCCAGACGCTTGCTCCGAGCACAACCCGCTGCGGCTGGGTGGCACCGCGTTCGCTTGGTTCAAGAGGATGATTCAAGGTGGCGATCACAACGTTGTGACCGATGAGGGCATCGTCTCCGATATAGATGCCACCCTGGTCCTGGAACCGGCATCCACTGTTGATGAAAACCCGTTCACCTAGATGGATGTTCTTGCCGCAATCCGCCGTGAACGGTGGGAACAAGCGAAACGATTCCGGGACCGGACGCCCGGTGAGCTGCGCCATCAGATCCAGACGTTCCTCGGGTGTTGTGTAGCGCGTGTTGAGTTGCATGCATACGCGAATGGCCTCGTCGGCGAGTTCGTTCTGCATAGCGGCGGCATCGGTCCCCGGTTCAACAGGCAGGCCAGCATCGACATGTACGAGAAAGCCTTCGAGCAACATGCCTCCATGATCTCAAATCAGGCACGGACCGTGGGAACCGTAAGGGGCCCCAGTAGTGCCTCCCTCGAGAGGACAGGCCGGATGCGCTAACTCCCCGACTGGCTACGGGCTCGCCCGGCGGCCGAGCTAGTTCTTGGGCTTGGACTTGATGATCAAGACGATCCCCGCGATCAAGGGAATTCCAATCATCACCAGGGCAGCGATGAGGCTACCCGCCATTTCAGCCCCGTTGGAGGCTCCACCCGACCAACCGTTCTGGATGGCGACGATTCGACCGAGCAGCAGGAAAATCCCCATGACAATGAGCACTATGCCCGCGACGAACTTCGACATATTGCGCTTCCGCTCCGGAGGGAGTGGTGCTTCTGGAGAATTCTGACTCATGTGGCCTCCTACAACGTCGATCACGTCAGAACACTACCAGCACCACGTGCCGAAGTGAGACGCGTATCGCAATCGCGGGATAATGCCGAGCATTGCGGCGCCCTCTCTCATTCTTGAAGGGCCTTACTTCCTGTTGGGTGAGGCCACCCTCCCTGGTTCTTGGAAGGGCACCTTCCGTTGAGACGAACAGTCGTCCGTGATCGCTCCTCGCAGGCCCTGAAGCCGATCCCTTACGTTGGTCTCTACCCGGTCACAAAAATAACTATCCGTATGTGGTGTAGGGCTGCGTATATATGCAGGCAACCCTCATATACGGATAGTTATTTTTCTACATGGTCGATTTCGGCATCCGTATCCGGTTTGTCGGCGCTATTCGCGCCGACCGGGCCGCCGGTTGTTCCGTACTCGCTCGCCGCCCACGAGGACAGCAGCCGCATTCTCTCCGCCGAAACGGAATCGGGCTCGGCAGCGTAGATCGTCAGCGTGAGGCCCGGTTCACCCTCCAACGCCATTCCTTCGTACGCCAGGGTCATCTCGCCAACGACGGCATGTCTGAACGTCTTGAAACCGGAGCCATGATGGCGCACATTGTACGCTCCCCAGCGGGTACGGAACTCAGTGCTGCGAGTGGAGAGCTCTCCGATGAGCTCGTGCAGATCCTTGTTGTGGGGATCCCGTCCGGCTTCCGTGCGCAGGATCGCCACCGTGACATCCGCGAAGGATTCCCAGTCCGGATGGAAGCTGAAAGCGCGCTCGTCCAGGAAGATGAAGCGCGCGATGTTCGGCGGCTGGCCGGGCATATCGAAGACGTCCTGGTAGAAAGCCCGCGCCAAGATGTTGCAGGCCAACAAGTCCATGCGCCCATTGCGGACGAATGCTGGGCCTGCCGTCACGGAGTCAAGGACCCATTGCAGGCTCGGATAGGCGCTCCAGCTTCGCAGGTTGCGCCGCCGCGGCGGCCTGGCGGTAGGGCTTGCCGCATGCGCAAGATCGAACAGGTGCGCGCGTTCGGCATCATCCAGAAGCAGCGCCTTCGCCAGACCGTCCAAGACTTCCGGAGAGGCGTGGCCGATGGCGCCGCGTTCCAGCCTTGTGTAGTACTCGACGCTGATTCCCGCGAGTGCCGCCACCTCGCTACGGCGCAAGCCCTTCACCCTCCTGTTAGTGCCGGTGGGCAGGCCTACTTGTTCGGGCAAGATCCTTGCACGGCGGGTAGTGAGAAACTCCCGCACCTCGTGACCGTTGTCCATGCCTTAACGGTAGCCGGGTTCGAGAGGTAAAAGGAGGTCCTATCGGTGCCTCCCTCCTGCCGGGCGAGGGTGCTGGAATTGACGTGTTACTGATACAGCTTCATATCGAAGGAGGCCGCGCATGCGCGCCGTCATCATGGACGCTCCCGGCGAGATCCGCGTTGGGGAGCGAGAAGATCCTCGGATCGTCAAGCCCACGGATGCCATCATCCGAATCGTTGCCACGTGCATCTGCGGTTCGGATCTCTGGCCCTACCGCGGCGTCGAAAGCGCCCATGAGACCCCCATGGGGCACGAATACGTCGGTATCGTCGAGGAGATCGGAAGCGCGGTGCGAACTGTCAAGCCGGGCGACTTCGTCGTGGGATCGTTCGTGATTTCCTGCGGCGAGTGCGAGATCTGCCGTGCTGGCTATCCTTCACGCTGCGTCTATGGCGAATTCGTTTCCGCGACGATCGGAACGCAGTCCGAGAAGGCCCGGATTCCTTTCGCTGACGGAACGTTGGTTCCCACGCCCGGCATGCCCGACACCAGCCTGATCCCCTCGCTTCTGGCCGCCTCTGATGTTCTTGGCACCGGTTGGTTCGCGGCCGACGCCGCCGAGGTCGGTCCCGGTAAGACGGTCGCAGTCGTGGGCGACGGTGCCGTCGGGCTCATGGGCGTTCTCGCTGCCGGTCAGATGGGAGCCGAACGCATCATCGCCATGTCGCGTCACGCTGACCGGCAGGCACTCGCGCGAGAGTTCGGGGCCACGGATATCGTGGAGGAACGCGGAGAGGCTGGCGTGCAACGTATCAAGGAGCTGACAGGCGGCCTCGGTGCGCACAGCGTCATCGAGGCCGTCGGAACACAGGAGTCCTTCATGCAGGCCATTGGGGCTACTCGGCCCGGAGGTCACATCGGCTTCGTGGGCGTCGCGCATGAGGGCGTTGAACTACCGATGGACCAGGTCTTCTTCGCCGAAGTGCATCTCCATGGAGGGCCTGCACCGGTACGGCGCTTCCTACCTGAGTTGATCCAGCTCATCTGGGACAGGAAGATCGATCCCGGAAAGGTCTTCGATCTCACTATGCCTTTGGAGGAAGCAGCCGAAGGTTATCGAGCGATGGACGAGCGCCGCGCCACGAAGGTGCTCCTGACAGTCTGATCAAACTAGCCGACGGATAGCTGCAAAGCACGACGACGGGGCTGCTCCACCGGCCATCATCGCCCGTGGAGCAGCCCCGGTATCGGCAGAACTCGGATTCCTCCCAAGACCTTCACGCCGCACTGCAAAGACCATAGGCTCACGGTATGACCAAGATTCTTGCGGTACTAGGTGACATCACTACTCAGGAAGTCGACGCCGTTGTCAATGCCGCCAATAACGCCATGCGCGGAGGTGGAGGAGTCGACGGAGCGATCCATAGCGCGGGCGGGCCAGAGGTGCTCGAGGACTGCATCGCCCGGTTTCCCAAGGGTTTGGCGACGGGAGATGCGGGATGGACAACCGCGGGCAGGCTCCCCGCTCGCTGGGTGATTCATACCGTGGGTCCGAATTACCGAGCAGGACAACGGGACAGGAAGCTACTGGAGTCCTGCTACAGGCGTTCGCTTGAGGTTGCTGATGAACTGGGCGTTGAGACCATGGCGTTTCCGCTGATCAGCGCCGGCATTTATGGCTGGCCTCTCGGTGACGCCATCGACACCGCGGTATCCACCATCCAAACAGCCGCGACGGGGGTCGGCGAGGCCCGGATCGTTGTTCTGCGGGACGATCTTCTCGCAGCCGTTCAGTCCCGCCTCGACAAGTGACGTTCAAGGCCCACAGGCTCATGCGGCGCACCGTAGGTAGGAGAAGACCATGACGGTATCCGGATTCGGAGGACTGTTCGAGGAAACCTGCCACACAGCTAACCAGTGCCGATCATTGTCACGATCCGGGTTCTGAAAACCGCGGGAATCGATCCCGGTTCCCCGGCGTTGAAAGTGGAGGACAGACCCAGAGCGAAAGTATGGAGCCGCCATGGATAACTCAGCACCGTTTGAATCGTTCCCGAGCCCGCGAGAGCAAGCTGAACGACTCATTGAACGTGGTGTTCCCGCCATCCTCGCGCAAACGCCCGAACAGATACGCAATGCGGCAGACGAACTCCAGGCATGCACACCGGGAGAGCTTCTCCTTGTCCCAACCTCCATTCCCTGCGGGTATTCCTCCCTTATGCCGTTGGTCAGATACGGTGGAAAGGAAGGCTTCGTGGTCGAAGATTTCTCCGACGCGGCAGACTTCGTAGCCGTATCGGGAGAGAGTTCCGAGCCGATCGAACTCCCAGGCGGAGGCTGGTATGCACTGGTGAACCCGCAGCGCGGTGACGAATTCTCCAACGCCTCTCCCGCTGAGGCTCTGGATGTCATCAGCCAGAGCGGAGACGTTGCGCTGACAATTGCCGAGGGAATCTTCTGGCTTCTGCAGTGCCCCGATGTTCTTGAGCGCAACCATTGCTTTATGACAATCGGTTCACGCAAACCCAAGCCCATGTCCAAGACGGGGTTCGACTCACGCACCCCCGCCCTTTGGATCAGCAACGGTACCGGCCGCGACGGCGCCGAGAACAAGAATGCTCCCAAGCTCGGGTGGTGCTGGTGGAACAACCGCCATACGTGGCTAGGGATCGCCCATGCGAGCGGACGAGTGGCGCCGGAGGTCGAAGAGGCCCGGATCGTTGTTCCGCAGGACGATCTTCTCGCTGCCGTGCAGTCTCGTATCGGCAACTAACTCTCAATGCCCCCTGCTCATTCTCATACGCGAGAACGCGCGTGGATCGAGTGGACTAAAGCGATGAGAGGGTCACCGTGTAATTGGTGCCCGCATCCATGGTTGGCGTTGAGAGCTTGAGGGGGCTGCCGAGTTCGACGTCAAAGGATGAGACGTCGTCATTGAAACTGACGCCTTCCGGCAACAAGGGTTTACTCAGTGAGATCGTTGCCGAATGGTCGGTCACTGCGGTGACCGTGAACGTGACGCCCTCCATTCCCACTGCTGGCAATTCCACGGAGTCTCCGACGACAACCTGCATGGATTCGGTGACGGGCTCATAGCTCGAGCCTGGGTCCCAGCCATTCCAATCCTGAGAGGTGATGGTCATGGACATGGTCGGAGGAGGCTTCTCCGGTCCCGATATCGAGCAACCCGAAACGAGGAGCGCCAGTATGACGCTCAAACTTGCCATGAATCTCCACTTCATATGGACAGTGTGGGAGTTTACGCTTCGGCGCACAATCCCTCCCGCTGGGTAGCTCTGGCCAAGAAGATCTCACGCCAGATCATCCGTGGTGGCTCAGCAGGCCGCAGAGCTCTCCGCCGCGACCTTTCGCGTCCCAAGACAGTCCCAATAGCTAAAGGCACGCCAAAGGCTCCGGGCAGCGATCGGCTAAAATCGGTGTATGGGAATCTTTCGCCGTAAAACCGAACCGGTCATGTCGGCGGAAAGCTATGTACCCTCGGGCGGGCCGTTCAGCTTCGTTGTCGACGACGTCTTCACGATCACCGGGCGGGGAACCGTACTGGCCGGCTCTGTGCAAACGGGAAGCATCCACACGGGCGATAATGTGAATATCACCGTCGGTGCGCAGAGCTTTCCTGCCCGGATCAAGGGGATCGAAGCTTTCCGCAGGAAACACGACTACGCCAACGCCGGGGAGCAAGCCGGGCTGTTGGTTGAGTTTCAGGACCCCGCGGCGATCAAACATGCGGACCTCAAAGGGGCGACCGTCCACTCCTGAGCCGGAGACTAGTTCGTTCGCACGCGCCATTCACAGAACCGGTCCATACCACCGAGGCTAGCGGCTGCTTCCGGCATGTTACGCATACCGCGCGCAGTGCGGGCGCTGTGTGCTTCTACAAGTTTCTTGTGCTGGTTTTGCTACAAAATTGCTACAAAATTGCTGTTTGTGGCTCGGGTGTAAGAAAGCCCGATACCTCGTTTGGGTTGAAGTACCGGGCTTTTCGTTGTGGAGCCGACTAAGGGACTCGAACCCTTGACCTGCTGTTTACAAGACAGCTGCTCTACCAACTGAGCTAAGTCGGCATATCTTCAGGATCGCGATCCCTCAGATGCGCTCGGCACGAACATTCACGCCTATTGCCGCGATTTCTCGCAGCGTCCTATATCTTGCCAGAACGATGGGACTCTGGCCAATCCATCTCTGCTGGCGGCTTGCCGGCGTCTTCCCCAGAGCTTGCCGGCGTCTTCCCCAGAGCTTGCCGGCGTCTTCCCGAGAACTTGCTCGCGGCCAGCCAGCTGGCATCCGGCCCGGCCTTGCGCAATCGCAAAGCCGGGCCGGCACATGGAACTCACCGCCTCCGCAGGAAGTCAGTGAATCAGTTCTACGCTCCCTCGACCGCCTCACGCGCGTACTTGGTGAGGTTTCCATCGGGCCAGTTCACGAGTTCGCGACCATCGATGATGACACGCGGCGTGCCATTGAGGCCATTGGCTCCGAACTGCTCGTAGGCCAGATCAACCCACTTCTGGTAGCTGCCATCGGCCAGGGTCGCTTCCAACCCGGTGACGACGTCGTCGGGAACGCCGACCTCGTTGGCGACCTCGAGCAGGTCCTCTGCCGTAGGAGCCGGAAGGTTCGCTCCTTCTTCGAAGAGAGGCTCGGTCACTTCGCTGAAGACCGTGTTGTGGAACTCCAGGTACTGCTCGGGGGCATTGGCCGCAAGGTAGTAGTCAGCCGCCGCACCCAGGTCTGAGAATTCCTGCCCGAGGATCGAGACCGGCTGGTAGATGAGGGTGATATCCCCGTCCTCGGCCATCTGGGTCAGCTCATCAGCATAGGTGCCCTCCAGCTGGTTGCAGTAGGAGCAGAGGTAGTCGAAGTAGATCGTCACCGTGGGTGCGCCCTCGTTCTCTGTTCCCGCCACCAGGTTCGACCCCACGGAGATTCCGCCCTGATCGTTCACGTTCTCGGGCGTACCTTCGGTGAAGACACTCGCCGCAGGCTCGAAATCGGCCCAGTCCTCGCCGGAGCTCTGATCCTTTCCTGAGCGGACGATGAAGAAGATAGCGGTACCGACGAGAGCGACCACGACAATGGAGCCGATAATCGCCATCAGTTTGTTTCGCCTGGTCCGCTTGGCCTCTTCCTCCTGGAGCTTGCGCGCCGCTTCCCGCGCCTGCTCCCTGCGCTGCTGCTTGGTCAAGTTAGATCCGGAGGTGCCCGGAGTGTTGCGTGATGCCATAGCTGAATCCTAAACGAGATCTCTGGGAACCCGCTGCTTACATGCTGCTACTCATGAATGTAGATAGCCGGTTCCCTCAATGGGGTCCAATTCGGTGGGGCCGTGTTCCCGTACTCGGCGACGCCAACGCCTGCGGCCAAGAGCAGCAAAACCACTACCCAAAAGGCCCGATAGCCGACTGACGGGGCCACACCTGCCCCGATCCGCCGTGCACCTTCGCGGGCCGGATTATCTCTCCCGGTGAACCAGGACACAACAAACGCCACGGCCGCGCCCGCCGAAAGCGCGAGTCTCGGATCGCCAGGCGCTAGAAGGCCAATCAGCCACATCGTCAGCGCACCGAGGCCAATGCCCACAGCAAGGCCGATGACCTGGGAGAAGCAGGCCTTGACGAACGTCCAAGGAAGGCGCATGACGGTCCCCAGCTGCTCACCGTTGAAAAGACCGCCCCTGATCATACGGCGCTTGTTGAGATCCTTGACGGCGATCCCCACCATAGCGGCGACTATGCTCAGCACGCCGAAGATGGCGAGGGAGACGATCGGCCAGCTCGCAGCCAGCACGACCAGCGTCGCCCCGATCAACGCCACCGGCAGCTTCACCGGCGCGGGCGGCCGCAACCATCGCGGGATCTCGTTGGGAACGCCCACACCTGCGGTGCCTGGCACTCCGTAGCCCGGCTGTTGGGCGGAATAGGGCTGGTAGGCGGCTCCAGCGTAGGGAGAAACATAAGGGGACATCTGTTGGGTCGGTGCCGCGAACGGCTGCTGCCCCTGTCGCCCAGTCGGCGGGTCACCGTATCCGTGCCGCAGTCCGGCCATGTCGACCCGCGTGGCCTGGGTCGGAGCAGAGGTTGGATCGTAGACGGCTTCGGGCGACATTCCCGCCACCGGATATCGCGCGGTCGCCCCCGTCTCCGCACCCGCCCAGGCATTGCCCTCATGCGGAGCGACTCGGGTGGCCAGGCTGTCCTCAGCGTCGGTATCGGGCAGGCGCACTGTGGCGCCGTCGCTTTCCCATTCTTCCCATTCGCCGCTGGCTATGCCTTCCTCGCCGTCTTCCGACCCGTCGGAGACCTCATGAAAAACGAGCGTTTCCCCGTTGGTGCCGGTATCGGAGCCCCTCCCCTCCTCGTCGCCCTGCGACTCCGGAGCTTCGCTGCGCGCCAGCACCTCTGTGCGCCCGTCGGATTCGCGTGCCTCCTGCCACGAACCGAAAGCCGTCTGCTCTAGAGAGGAGACATCACTCACGGCCCCGTCACCACCGGCGACGGCGCCTTCCCCATCCCGTCCCGCCTCTGCACTGTTTCCGTCCCCGAGACGTCCGGAAACAGACGGGCTGCTCATCACCGCAGCTCCTGCACCAGCGGCGAGAGCGCCGGCACCCGCCAGTCCTGCCGCCGCCGGCCAAAGATGGTGCGAGGTGCCGGATTCGTCGAGAGGACCGAGTATCCGAGCCGCCTCTTCGGGGGTCTCGATGACATCGATCAGCTGATCGAAGCTGATACGCATCCGCGCGTCGGGGCTCAACGCCCTGCGGAATGCCGCGGCGATCTCTGGCGAGAGATGCGGCAGGTACGCCTGGCCATTCATCACCCGGTTCGTAACCTGCAGCGTGCCGTCCGAGCCGAACGGAGGGTATCCCGTAGCCGCGAAGGCGAGCACGGCCGCCAGCGCCCACCAATCAGCCTGCATCGAGGGTTCCGCTCCACGCACCACCATTGGATCGCAGTAGCCGGGCGTCTGAGTGACGAATCCCGCCTGGGTGAACCTGGGGTCATCGCCGAGCTGGGCAATGCCGAAATCGATCAGAACGGGTTTCGTTCCCTTCATCATGACGTTCGAGGGCTTGAGATCCCGATGCAGCACGCCCACGGCATGGATCGAACGGACAGCCTCACGCAGGTCCTTTGCCAGCTGGACGAGGTCCTCCTCGGTGAAACGGCCACGGATGTCGACGTCGTCCTGCAAGGTGTCGCCCTCGATGAGCTGCGTGACGATGAAGGCGTCGGCCTCCTCGGTCTCGATGTCGAGGACTTCGGCAACGTGGGGTCCCTTGACCTTCTGCATCATCCGTACTTCGCGGCGGAACCGTTCGCGTCCGTCGGGGGAATTGGCGATGTGGGTGTGAAGCAGCTTGAGCGCGACATGGCGGCCCTCTGCGTCGACGGCTTCATAGACCGTCGACATCCCGCCGTATCCGATCTGGCGGACGATCCGATAGCCGCCAATCTCCTGCCTATCCATCACATCTCCACCGTACCCGAAGCACCCAAGGGCACCGACGGGCAGTGATCCGACCCACGGTGGAAAACGGGAGTGCCATGTTCATCCCCGAAGAGAATACTGTGCATTCGCCCACATATTGGTAGGCGCGACATTTCTCAGTTGCGCAGCGCGCAGCTGCACGATCTTCCAGCCGTCGCTCGCGGCGAGGATGAGAACCGCCTCCGGCGGGCACCGGCAAGGCCATGAACTGGGGAGACTCCATTCTCACGAGTTCGCAGGAACCGCGTCCCCGCGCCGTGCGCCCACGTCACGCCTCCCCGAATGCTTAAAAATTAACAGTCTTAACAAATAACCCTGCAGTTCAGGGGCGGTGTCCCCTTCCCCCTTTCTAGACCTTTACTAAAATTCGTGACAAAATGAACTCGGTTTACCACACGGAAAACCGTGTCAGAGTCGACACACGAACTCGGCACCTTTCACTCGGATCGTCCGGCACGTACCTGCCGGTGAAGGGACCTCTTAGTCATGGCATCAGTAACCTTCGATCACGCCACTCGAACCTACCCCGGCTCGGACCGCCCCGCCGTGGACAACTTCTCTCTGGAGATCGACGACGGCGAATTCCTCGTCCTCGTCGGCCCCTCAGGCTGCGGCAAATCGACATCGCTGCGCATGCTAGCGGGCCTGGAGGAAGTCAACTCCGGTCGGATCTTCATCGGCGATCGCGACGTCACAGACGTCTCCCCGAAGGACCGTGACATTGCCATGGTCTTCCAGAACTACGCGCTCTACCCGCATATGACCGTGGCGGACAACATGGGTTTCGCACTGAAGATCGCGGGCGAACCCAAAGACGTCATCCGCAAGCGCGTCGAAGAGGCTGCGAAGATCCTCGATCTGGAGCCCTACCTTGACCGCAAGCCGAAGGCCCTCTCCGGCGGCCAGCGTCAGCGCGTTGCCATGGGCCGCGCCATCGTGCGCGAGCCGCAGGTCTTCCTCATGGACGAACCGCTCTCGAACCTCGACGCCAAACTGCGCGTGCAGACCCGCACCCAGATCGCCTCGCTGCAACGCCGCCTCGGGATCACCACCGTCTATGTCACACACGACCAGACAGAAGCCCTGACGATGGGCGATCGTATCGCCGTGCTCAAGGACGGCGTGCTGCAGCAGGTCGGCACCCCGAACGAGATGTACCAGACCCCGGCCAACGCCTTCGTCGCCGGTTTCATCGGCTCACCGGCCATGAATCTCGGAAAGTGGCGCATCCAAGGCGATTCCGCGGTCTTCGGAGAGGCCAAGGTGCAGCTTCCGAGCAGTGTCGCCAAGCAGATCACCGATGCCGACGGCGGTCAGGTCATCGTCGGTTTCCGACCCGAGTCCCTGGAGTGGACATCCACCCCCGGCGACTCCAACATCCCTCTGAGCGTATCCTTCGTGGAATCGCTCGGTTCCGATGCCTACGTCTACGGCTCCGTCTCCGGCGCGGATCTCGAGAGTGAGAAGTTCGGATCGGGCGACGGCTCCAGCCAGTGCACGGTCCGCATCGAACCGCATACGCTGCCGCAGGCCGGCGACGTCATGAACCTCGCTCCGGCGCGGGATTCCGTCCACTTCTTCTCAGCGGCCACGGGTACACGCCTCAATCCCTGAGAACCGATAGCCTCCTGGAAGCGGGAGGCCCCTTCCCACGATTCCAGATCACAACAGTTCTCCGGGGGCTGCCGAAAAGACACAGGCGGCTCCCGGATAGCTTTGTGTATTGTGAACCTGGTTCGCGCAGAAAGGCAGTTCATGAAGCCCTCCCTCCAGATCATGGCGGCTCACGTTCACCCCAGTCTCTTCGATCTTCCCTGGAACACACCGTTGGAGGACTGGCCCGAGGATATCGTCGCGGCGCTTCCGCGCGGCATCTCCCGGCACATCGTCCGCTTCGTGTACCTGGACGAGAAGATCATCGCGGTCAAGGAGATGAGCGAGCAGGTCGCCTATCGCGAGTATCAGATGCTGCGCGATCTTGGCCGTCTCGGGGCACCCGCGGTGCAGCCGGTCGCAGTCGTCACCGGCCGCTCGACAGCGGACGAAGCCCTCAACGCATCTCTAGTCACAGAGCATCTGGCCTATTCTCTGCCCTACCGCGCATTGTTCGGGCAGACCCAGCGGCCCGATTCCGTCCGCCGCCTCATAGACGCCCTCTCGGTTCTCATGGTCAGGCTCCATCTGCTCGGCTTCTACTGGGGCGATGTCTCTCTGTCCAACACCCTGTTCCGCCGCGACGCCGGCGAGTTCGCCGCCTATCTGGTGGATGCGGAGACGGGCGAGCTCTACGACTGGCTCACCGACGGCAAGCGCCAGTATGACATCGATATCGCCCGCACCAATATCATCGGCGAACTCATGGATCTGCAGGCCGGGGGGATCCTGCGCAAAGACTTCGACTGCATTGAAATCGGCAACACTCTGGTTCAGCGCTACAACACCCTGTGGAACGAGCTGACCGAAGCGACCACCTATTCCGCAGACGAACGATGGAAGATCGCCGAGCGCATCAAGCGCCTCAACGACCTCGGCTTCGAGGTGGGCGAGCTCTCCATGTCCTCCGACGCCAACGGCACGCGGGTCTCGATTCAGCCCAAGGTCGTCGATGCCGGTCACTATTCGCGTCAGATCATGAAGCTGACCGGTATGGATGTGGAGGAGAATCAGGCTCGGCGAATGCTCAATGACATCGAGCAGTACCGCAGTACCAACAATCTCGGGAAATCACTCCCCATTGCCGCCCACGATTGGATGACTCACGTCTTCGAGCCGACCATCGAGGCGATCCCGCTGGAACTTCGCGAAAGGCTGGAACCCGCCGAGATCTTCCATCAGGTGCTGGAGCATCGCTGGTACATGTCGGAGAGGGCGAATCAGGACGTCCCGCACGAGGAGGCCGTCCGCTCCTTCATCGACACGGTTTTGCGCCATCATCCCGACGAGCGATCCTTCTTCGGCAGATCAGCCGAGCAAGTCATGGGCCCCGACACGGGCGAGATCTCCGGGATGAGCACTTTTTTCTGACGGAGGCCGACACCGGGCACTGCGCCGGGCTTCTCACCCCGATTATGTGGGAGTGTGGCGTTGGGTGCTGCCAATAAAGGCACAGCGCAACGCCACACTCCCACCACGGAATCCAACACCGCCCCACCACCCCGGCCGGGCGGTCGGGGTGGTGGGGCGGTCGGCTGAACTCAGGCGTTCAGTTCCTCAATGACGAGCTCGGCGACCTGGATCGCGTTGAGGGCGGCACCCTTGCGCAGGTTGTCGCCGACTACGAACATGGCGAGGCCGCGGCTGTCCGCAACAGACTGATCCTGGCGGATACGGCCGACGAAGGACGGATCCTTCCCGGCGGCGGCCAGCGGTGTGGGAACGTCGGCCAGAGCCACGCCGGGGGCCTCCGACAGCAACGACCGAGCTTCCTCCGGGGTCACCGGTGTCTCGAACTCAGCATTGATGGACAGACCGTGACCGGAGAACACCGGGACGCGCACACAGGTCCCAGAAACCAGCAGCTCCGGGATCTCCAGGATGCGGCGGGATTCGTTGCGCAACTTCTGCTCTTCGTCGGTCTCGTCGGAACCATCGTCGACGATCGACCCGGCCAGGGCGACCACGTCGAACGCGATGGGAGCGACATAGATGCTCGGCTCCGGAAGCGCAACCGCTTCCCCATCGGTGACCAGCTGGGTCAGGTCCTGTTCCACACCCGCACGAATCTGGCCATCGAGCTCCTTGACCCCGGCAAGGCCCGAGCCGGACACAGCCTGATAGGAGGAAACGATGAGCCGCGTGAGGCCGTACTTGCGATGCAGCGGTCCGAGGATCGGCATGGCTGCCATGGTGGTGCAGTTCGGATTGGCGATGATCCCCTTGGGACGATCGGCGATGACGTGCGGGTTGACCTCGGAGACCACGAGGGGAACCTCGGGATCCTTACGCCACGCGGAGGAATTGTCCACAACAACCGCACCAGCGGCGGCGAACTTGGGGGCGTACTCGCGTGAGGTGGTGGCGCCGGCCGAGAACACGGCGACATCGATCCCCGCGAAATCGGAGGTGGCGATGTCCTCCACCACGATGTCCTCGCCACGGAAGGGGAGAACAGTGCCGGCAGAGCGGGCGGAGGCGAAGAAGCGGACCTTATCCACCGCTACCTCGCGCTCTTCCAGGATTGCGCGCATGACACGGCCGACCTGGCCGGTGGCGCCTACAACTGCGAGGGTGATGCTCATCGTCCGGTACCTCCATAAACGACTGCCTCGGACTCGGAATCGAGGCCGAATGCACGGTGAACGGCGCGAGCGGCTTCCTCAAGCTGCTCGGGCGCCAAAACAACTGAAATGCGGATCTCCGAGGTGGAGATCATGTCGACGTTGATGCCAAGCTCGGCCAACGCCGTGAAAAGCGCCGCAGAAACGCCAGAGTAGGTGCGCATACCGGCACCGACGACGGAGAGAATCCCGATCTGCTCCGTCACTTGGATCTGCTTGAAACCCAGTTCCTCCTGCTTCGCCTCAAGGGCGTCGACGACGGCCTTGAGCTGCGTTTCCGGAACACTGAAGGAGATGTTGGATTGGCCAGGGTTCGAGATCGCCGTGTTCTGGACGATCATGTCGATATTGCCCTCGGCCTCGCCCACGGTGGCGAAGATCTTGGAGGCGGCGCCGGGAACGTCCGGCACGCCGACGAGCGAGATCTTGCTCTGGGAACGGTCATGGGCAACTCCGGTGATGACCGGGGCTTCCACTGGCTTCTGCTTGCTGAAGTTATCGCTCACGATCCAAGTTCCTTCCTTGTCGGAGAATGAAGAACGTACGTGGAGGGGGACGCTGAACTTGCGTGCGTACTCCACGGCGCGCAAGTGGAGGACCTTGGCGCCATGCGCGGCCAGTTCCAAAGTCTCTTCGTAGGTCATGACTGAGGTCTGGCGCGCGGCGGGAACAATGCGCGGGTCGGCGGAGAAGACGCCATCGACATCCGTGTAGATCTCGCAGACATCCGCGTTCAAGGCAGCCGCGAAGGCCACCGCCGTGGTGTCCGAGCCTCCACGTCCCAGGGTGGTGACGTCGTTGCGCGAATTCACGCCCTGGAAACCGGCGACGATCGCGACGGCGTCCGACTGCAGAGTCCGCAGGATTCGCTCGGGAACGACGCCTACGATGGAGGCCCTGCCGTAACGGTCATCTGTGAGAAGGCCGGCCTGCTGTCCGGTGTAGGCATGCGCTTCAACACCTTCTTCGTCGACGGCCATAGCCAGGAGCGCCATGGAGATCCGCTCCCCCGCCGTCAGGAGAATGTCCATCTCGCGAGCGGGTGGGTTGGGAGCAACGTCATTGGCGAGGTCGATGAGCTCGTCCGTCGTATCTCCCATCGCGGAAACGACGACGACGACCTTGTTGCCAGAACGTTTAGAATCGGCGATCCGCTTCGCGACGCGCTTGATGCTCGCTGCATCGGCTACGGAAGATCCACCGAACTTCTGGACGACGAGTGCCATTGGTTGCTCCTTTGATCGACAGACTCATCGTAACCGCGCCGATTGCCTGCCCTTAGGGACGTATCGTACGTTGGACATGAGATTGGCGCCACACACCCCGGTTGACGTGCGGAAATGCGCGTTATTGAGAGGTGACTTCGCTTGGCGTATGAATCTTCTGCCGGCCCTCGAAAGCCCGCGACAGGGTGATCTCGTCGGCGTACTCCAGATCCCCTCCCACAGGGAGTCCGGAAGCAAGGCGTGATACAGTGACGCCGATCGGCACGAGCAGCCGGATGAGGTAGGCCGCCGTGGCTTCGCCTTCGATGTTGGGATCCGTCGCGAGGATGACCTCTTGCACCTTGCCATCCTGCAATCGTGTCAGGAGCTCACGAATCCGCAGATCCTCCGGGCCGACCCCCTGAATGGGATTGATGGACCCGCCCAGGACGTGATAGCGACCGCGATATTCGCGAGTGCGTTCGATCGCGACGATATCCTTGGCTTCCTCCACCACGCAGATCACGGTGTCGATACGGCGCGGATCCGAGCAGATGGAGCACGTTTGCGATTCCGTGACGTTTCCGCAGATCTCGCAGAAGTGCACGCGGTCCTTGACCCGCAGGATTGCGTTGGTCAGCGCGTTGACATCGGTGGGCTCCTGCTCCAGGATGTGGAAGGCGATACGCTGGGCGCTCTTGGGCCCGATTCCGGGAAGCCTGCCGAGCTCATCGATCAGCTCCTGCACTGCCCCGTCATAGACACCGGGCATTAATACTCCTTCTCTCCGACGATCTCTTCGATGACCGTTCCCTTGAACGTATCGAGGACGACGTCGATTCCCACGAGATTCGACTGGGCGATCGTCGGATCGTCAGCCGATACCTCATCGCCTTCATCCGCGCTTGCGGAGAATGGCGATCGATCAGGATATCCACCATAGCCGCCGAATCCGCCGGTGGTGGATCCCGCTCCGTGCGAGCCGCCACCATGGGCCTTACGGATGCGAGAAGCAATCGAGTTTCCATTGTTCGACGCGGGAGCGTCGGCGCCGGCTACAGCCGGGACCGACGCCATCCTCACAGGCCTCATCGGCGGGGTGACTCGAAACTCACCGGAGACCTGACTTCCACGCTCCTCATCTGAGGCGGAAGCCTGCCGGGCCTCTCCACGGGTTTCGGAGCCGGTGCCGGCCGAGCTGTTCGGTCCTGGCGCGGTGGGGGCTCCGAGATCCTGGGGACGCGGTGGCGTCGGCATCTGCTGCGCGTAGAACGGTTCTTCGGGAGCTTCCTCAGTGGTGTATGGAGGCTCGGTAGGCAAGCGAGATGGTGCTCCCTCGTTCGTTCCACTTGCTTCACTCGTTGACGGGGTCCATGCGGTAGATGATTGGCTCGGCGTGGTTTTCGGGGCCTGCCCATTCGTGGTTCCGGACTCAGAACCGTCAAGGGATTCGGTGATGGGTTCGCCGGCGGAAGCGGCCGGGCCGCCAGAACCTTGAGAGACTGCGGAACCTGTGGAGGGAGCGGGGCCGGCCGAGAGAGCGGAGCTGGCGGAGGGAGCGGAGCCGGCGGATTGGCCCGGCCCGAATGCCGCGGCCGGACCAGCATCCTGCCCACCATCGGAGCCATGTACGGGTAGCCGCGACGAGTCATGCCCTTCGGGTACGGTGCTCTTCGCCAGAATCTCATCGACGGAATTGTCGACGAGCTGGGCGAGCACACCGGCAACGTCCGCGGGCGCGCCGCCACGTGCTTCGGAGTTCTGGTCATCGCCTGAGGCCGAGGCGGCAGGCCGATTGGTCGAGGCGGCAGGCCGATTGGTCGAGAGCACAGGCCCGTTCGGAGACACCGATTGGCGCGGCACCTGCCCCTGAGAGGGCGACCGATCCGACGAGCTGCGAGCCGGTTGGGAGATGCTCTGGTTCGGTGCGGATGGGCGATCGGCCTGCGCTGGTTCGACGTGCGAGGAGAAAGCATCAGAATGCCAGTCCTCTTCCTCCGGCTCCTGCATAGGCGCCGGAGGAAGGCCCGATTCTAGATCCGCCGGTTGCTGCTCGGGCTGCGAGCGCTGCGGCGACGTCTCGGGCTGGGCGCCCAAGCCGGCATCAGCCCGGGCAGCACGAGGCGGCTGGGGCTCAGGTGCGCGAGACTCAGGTGCGCGAGACTGAGGCGCCTGGTTACGAGGTTCCTGGTTATGAGGTGCCTGGGCCGTTCGGCTCTGGGGAGGAGTGGGGGCGGCTCCTCCATCACGGGGAGCCGGGGCTTTTGGGACGTTGCCATCACCCACTTCGCCTTGAACGGAGGCTTGAATACCGAGAACATCGTGCAATGCGGCTTCCACCCGCGGAGCGTGCCCTCGGTTGTTGAAGGTGGTCGCAAGCCCCGCCGTCTGGAACATGAGAACCAGCTCTCCACTGGCGAACGAACCGACCTGGGCATTCGTCTGGATTAGTGCCGCCGTAGAGCGGGATTGAGATTGGACGGCCGTGACCACCTCAGCCCACCTCTGGCGGATGATCGACGCGTCGGCTCCGGCGGGTGCCGCGTCCTTTCTCGCGGGCGACGCTCCCTGTTCCCGGGTCGCGTCCTGCCCAGGTGCCGCAGACTGTTGATCGGAAGGCACCTGCTGTTCACGTGAAGACTGTTGACGGGAAGGCGCCTGCTGTTCACGTGGCTCCTGCCCCGCGGTTCTTTGCTCAGCGGTTCTTTGCCCCGCGGTTCTTTGCTCGGCGTTCTGAGCCGGCGTCGCTGCACGCGCGGTTCCCCGAGATTCCGCTCCGCCCTGATCTGCCTGTGCTTCGCCGGCGTGGGGGGGCGACCCGGGGGGCGGCCCCCCCCGGGGGGTTATTCGGCCCCCCCGGCGGTGGGTTTGGTCGGGCCCCTTTACCGCCCGCCGCGGCCCCCCCCCTTGCCCCGGC
>JAZDRN010000022.1:0-12157 GCA_047501485.1 Actinomycetaceae bacterium L2_0104
TATCATCGCAAGCGTCGCCAGCGTGGGCTTGGGAAGTTGACCCCGGTCGAGTTTGAAGTTGTTAATGTAGGCAGCGTCGCACTCGCGGCGTGAAGAAACCCGAGTCAAGTAAAGCTTCAGCAGACCCCACGTCGAGCCGCGGCCTCCCGGAGGCGGTCTTCGGCGGCGAGGACGGTCTCAGACGAGTACACGGCAGACGCCTTCGGACGGAACACGCTCGACCCGTCCGTGCGCTGGAACTCGCGCGGGCTGGTGGCCAGCTCAGGCGGCGTCAAGCGCAGCGACACCGCCTCCGCAACATCGACGATCAGCGAGACGACCGCGTCGCGGTCCGCCGGGGACGCGAACCGATACGGCATCGTCTGGCGCACGGCCTCAGCATGGAGGTTCCACCGACGCCACGTCGCCCGACGCTGCGCGACCTGCGCGACGACCTCAGCAGCCAGCTCGTCGACACGGTCAAGCGAGATATCGTCCGCACGCAGAAGCGGCTCGCTCGTGCCGGTCTCGACGAGCTCTCGCGCCCATGCCACCGCGTCCGTGCCCAGCACCTGGGCGGCCTGCTCCCTCCACCGCTGGGTCAGGTCGTGGAGTGAACGCAGCTCTTTCGGAGGCCGTGTCTCGAGCGTCGCCTGCTGGCGGATCTGCCACAGCTGCGCACGCGACGGTTGACGCCCGTGCTTGGCCGCGTACTCCTCGACCAGTCGGTGCTTGACCCGTTCGATGTCCTTCGTACGCGAAGAGAACACATCCATCAACGGCTGCGGCACGCCCGCGACTTCCCACCGGGGCATCCGTCCGGCCTCGCGCTCGCGCTCCTCCCAGGACACGTCGAGCAGCCGGGTCAGATGATCAGAGAGCACGGCGTTGTAGTGCTCCGACAACCCCGTGACCGCGGCGTGCAGCGCACGGGAGTCGAGGGTGCGCCACTTGCCGTCATGGACGCCCTGGACGCGGTTGGCGATGACGACATGGGTGTGCAGCTGCGGATCCGACGCTCGCGAGTCGTAATGGTCGTAGGCCGCAGCAACCACGCCACGGACCTCGACCTGCGCAACCGCCCCGCGCGGACCCTCCGTCCCAATCCTGGTCATCGCTACGTCGCGCTCGATGATGCCGAGCACGTCCTTCATCGCCTGGTGGTGAGCCTCGGCGATGAGCACCTGGGTGCCCGCATCGCTGACCGCCCAGAGCGTAGAGACGGACTTGGGCGCGGAGAAGGTGAGATCGAAGCCCGCGACGGGCGAGCCGGTCGGCTTGCGGGCTTCTTCCGCGGTGATCGCCGAGACCTGCGCGGCACGTTCAGCCTCATCAAGATCCTTCGGCAGCCGGTCGACCCGGCGCTCGACCCGCTGATCCGCCGTCGCGAACTGGCGGTAGGCACGTCCGAGCAGCTCCCCGGTGTCCGGATGCTGCCCGTGCCCCATCAGCCGGCGCAGCTGCTCCTCGAACACCTGGTCACCCTCGGTTAACTTATCCAGCCCGGTCAAGCCGGCACCGAGCCAGATGCCCGGAGGAGTTCCCGCATCGGTGTAGTACCCCGCGAGCGCGGATGCGGCGTCTCGATCGCGGTCGCCCGCTACGACTGACTTAAGTAAATATCGATACCCTTGACCGGCGCTCATCACCCGGATCGAAATGGTCATGCAAGGTAGGTGGAGCGGCGCAAACACGCCAACACGCGTGATCCGAGCGCACCATCAAGGGTGAAAACGCGCGACGTGCGCTGCTTCGAATCAGAACACGCGCGTCCGGGTGGCGCGATCCAGCGCAAACGGCGATCATTGAGACTGGACCAATGAGTCCGGAAATAGGCTTGCGGGACAGGGCAGAGGGCGCTCGGCGCACAACAGACAAGAGACACGACGCAGGGGTCGCCACGCAGCTACTAGGGGTCGCCACGCAGCTACTAGGGGTCGCCGCCACGCCCTTGCCCCTCCAAGACCGTCGCGTCGAAATTGACAGGAGCACCAACCCATGACCGTGGTTGCTTTGACTGATCAGAGTTTCGGAAGCGTGGTCGCGACGACCGAACTCGTCGTCGTCGACTTCTGGGCGAGCTGGTGCTCTCCCTGCCGCGCCTTCGGTGCGATCTACGAGAGGTCATCCGTCGAACAGTCACACGTTCTACACGCACGAGTCGACATCACTACCGAGCTCCAGGCTGCGCATGTCGCACGCGTGGCCGCCGTCCCGGCCTGCTGGGGTACCGAGACGGCGCACGAGTCTTCAGCCATACCGGCACGCTTTCTGAACCAGCGCTTGCTCGCATCATCCAGGCACTCAACGAGAGTCGTCGCTCGGGTGCCGGCGTCGAGGCCGTCTCGAACGCCGCCGACATGGAACTCGATCCTCTGGAGCAAGAGCACACTCATCCGGTGATACCCCCCGGTGGTGAATGACCGTCACAACGATCGGGTCCGACCGCAGCACGTAATCAGCCGCCCGCGGGTGGCGACGTTGACGACGCCGGGAACCTTCGCGGGCCTCAAAGCCGAACGCTACCGAGGCCCGCCTCGCGAGTCCGTCACGCCTGGTCTCGGACGGAGAATCCGGCGAACGCGTTTACCAACGTGTCGATTCGCATCTCCGCCCCGCTGCTGACGGCCTCACTACGCCGCTCACAGGTCGCCGCGACCTTGCGCAGTCCCGCGCGATCGAGGACTATGTAACGGGACCATGGAGTCCAATACAGTTGCTTAAGAGAGGACCAGAGATGGCAACGATAGACGTAACAGACGAGAACTTTCAGGAGGTCACGGGCCGCGATGGGATCGTGATCCTCGACTTCTGGGCGACCTGGTGTGGTGCGTGCCGAGCGTTTGCCCCGGTGTATGAGGCCGCCTCCGAAGAGCACCCAGACATTGTGTTCGGCAAGGTCGATACAGAGGCTGCGGCTCAGCTGTCGTCGGAGATCGGCATCCGTGCATTGCCTACCGTGGCGGTCTACCGCGACTCGATCAGGGTGTTCTTCCAGGCTGGCGCACTGCCGAAGCCGGCGTTGGCGGACCTCATCGCTCAGGTGCGAGGGCTGGACATGGAGCAGGTCCGTGCCGAACTCGACAACCACCAGCACGAGCCGGGTCACGTTCACGCGTAGCCGCCGCGGTGCGAAGCGAATTGGTGACGGGCGGTCCTCGTCGCGCGTCGCCGAGCGGCAGTGCACACGAAGGCCCGAATATCTCGACGGGAGCCTCAACGATGGACGTAGATGGGCACGCAAGCGTGGGCGGCGTGCTTCTCGCTGCAGCTGACGCTTCACGCCTCGGCTGGACAGAGCGCTCGAAAGCCCCGATCAGTTGGCGCGATGTCTGACATGAGTTTGCCAGTCCGTATTGGCGATGACGCGGCCGTTCTGGACCTCGTCCCGCTGGCCTCCGATATGCCCACGGTCGAGGACCTGCGGATGGTGTTGGCCGCATACCGGATCAGAGGAATGCTCGGTTTCCGCTCACGCAGAGCAGAAGTGGCACGCATACGCCGGGAGGTCACTGGCGCGGTGCACTCTGTGCAGCCGCGGACGGTGGTGATGGTGTTCGAGGGTGCTGACGGCGCCTCACGGCGACGTGTGGACCGCATCGCACGGCATGTCACCCGCGACATTAGCGTGGCAGCGACCAACGCGGTCGGGTCCGACACCACGGTGATCGGGCTCGTTGTCATGACGGGACAAGAGCGAGATCTCGCCGCGACTTGCGTGCGGCATGTCGCCGTGGAACCGCCCGAGCGCGGCGACGTTCTCGTCTTTCACGCCGCCGACCTCCGGCGCGCGAACATCTACGAGCTCATCGAGGAGGCCGTTGTTTGATGGAGACCGCGTTTAGCACGAAGGCGAGGGCCGACGCTCCGTACGCTGGGGGAAGCCGATCATGAAGCATGGTGACGTCGTCCTCGCCGAAGACATTGCCTACGCGGTGACAAGAGGACCTCTCCGATACGCAGACGGGGCGACACAGACGTTCGACCCCGCCGGCGGCACTGTGTATGTCGAGTATGGGCGGTCCACTCGCGGCGAATGGTACCTCGACGCGACGGGGCGTTTCTGCTCTTTCTGGCCTCCGAGCTACCGGGCCTGCTATGAAGTTCGATGGATCGTTGAAGACCATCTTGTTGCTGGGCTCAGCTTCCGGAATGGGTCGTACGCCGCGGAAGGGCGGTACGAGACGCCCATGCTCGACGAGCTTGTGATGAACGAGCTGCAGGTCTGGGCCGACGACGGCGGAGCTCACTAGCCGCTTCCCTATCGACCGGGAGGGTGTGTTCACCGTGGTGAGCACACCCTCCGCCTTTGATCAGATCGCCGCATGCGCCGCGCGAGGCGGAAGCACCCAACCTGCACGGGGGAAGTGACAGGTGTAGCCGTTCGGATACCGCTCCAGGTAGTCCTGGTGCTCAGGCTCTGCCTCCCAGAACGGGCCTGCCGGCTCGATTGTGGTCGCGACGCTGCCCGGCCACAGGCCGGAGGCGTCCACGTCTGCGATGGTGTCGCGGGCGGTCTTCTCCTGCTCCAAGGTGACGGGGAAGATCGCTGAGCGGTAGCTGGAGCCGATGTCGTTGCCCTGGCGGTTGACGGTGGTCGGATCGTGGATCTGGAAGAAGAATGCCAGGAGATCACGGTAGGTGGTCCTGGCGGGGTCGAAGACCACCTCCAGCGCCTCTGCGTGACCGGGATGACGATGGTAGGTGGCGTGGCTGTTGCGACCGCCGGTGTAGCCGACTCGTGTCTGCAGCACGCCTGGCTGGCGGCGGACCAGGTCCTCCATGCCCCAGAAGCAGCCGCCGGCGAGAACCGCCGTCTCTGTGCCGGGTGTGCGGGTGATCTGGCCGGTGTCGTGGATGCCACTGGTCATGATGCGTTCTCCTCGGTGGTGTCGGTGGTGTCGAACAGGGAGTGGTACTCGCCGTATCCCTGTGCCTCGAGCTCCGCTGCGGGGATGAAACGGAGTGCGGCCGAGTTCATGCAGTAGCGCAATCCCCCGGCGTCGGCGGGGCCGTCGTCGAAGACGTGCCCGAGATGACTGTCGGCTCCTGTGGATCGGACCTCAGTGCGCTCCATCCAGAGCTTCCGGTCGGTCTTGGTGTGGACGGCGTCCGACTGGATCGGTCGGGTGAAGCTCGGCCATCCGGTGCCGCTCTCGTACTTGTCGGTGGATGAGAACAGGGGCTGGCCCGAGACGACGTCGACGTAGATGCCTGGCTCGTGGTTGCTCCAGTACTCGTTGCGGAACGACGGCTCGGTGCCGTCCTCCTGGGTCACGCGGTACTGCATCGGGGTGAGACGGCTGAGCGCCTCGGACGTCTTGGGGTAGTTACTGCTGGGCACGATTCCTCCGATTCTGCCGCCGCTGGCTTGCGGCGTCACTGGAGATAACGTCGGAAGTGGACCTTTTGGTCCCGATATCCTGGAAGCCTGCTGTGACTTTCGTGACGTTGCGGGGCGTCCTTCTCGACTCTAGGAGAGCTTCCCTTCAGCATCTCGCGCTCGCACGGGGTGCTCGCTGAGGATGGAGATCCTGTTGAAGATGTTGATGGTGGTGGCCACCCATTCGGCGCTGATGAAAGTTTCCTGGCCGAGGGTGTTTCGGGCGGCGAGGAGGTCGGCTTTGCTGTCTTCGCTCAGCGGGAGCGTGGTCGCTGTCTCGGCGACTGCGAGCAGCGCTGCTTCCCGGTCGCTGAAGAGCGTGGATTCCCGCCATGCCGGGAGCAGGTCGAGCTTCTGCTGCGGCACGCCCAGCTTCCGGGCTTGCCGGGAGTGGAGGTCTAGGCAGAAGACGCATCCGTTGAGCTGCGAGACGCGGATCTTGATGATCTCGCCTTCCGCGGATGACAGCCCGTGCTGAGTGGTCTCCTTGGAAATGGCGCTAGCGAAGGTCGTCGCTGCCTTCCACGCATCGGGAAGGGCTTTGTCCATGTACGGGAGCGAGTGTTCTTCGAGATGAGTCATGGCTGCCTCTCGTGCGGCTCAGTGCCGTCGCCCGTGCCTGCGTGAGTGGGCGTTGCCGGGGAAGGTGGGATCGACGACATCTGCGTACTCGGGATGGGAGTGGACGAATGCGGTGGCGAATGGACACGTCAGGGTCACGGTTCGGCCTTCGGCGCGAAGCTTGTCGAGGACGCCGCCGAGGAGCTTGCCGGCAAGCCCTTTTCCGCGGAACTCAGGAAACACGGATGTCGCGAGCAGAGTCACCCGATTGCCGGTCTCGGCGTACAGAAGTCCCGCGACGGTGCGGTCCTCGATGCGGAGTTCGTAGACCGATGCGCTCTCATTGTTGGCGATGTTCGTGACTTTGGCGAGCGAGTCGGCGGTCCCGGACATGTCCAGTTCTCCGAGCACCTGATCGGTGCCTCGCAGCGTGACCATGCCCTCCTGACTGCTGTCCATGTGTGTCCTGTTTCCGGCGCGTTCGTCTGAGGTTGCCTGAGGTCCGACGTCGCTATGCTCGTGTGTCCGTCTCGGTTCGGCTCGGCAGCACCCAGTCGGGGCGTTCGAAGTGGCACGTGTAGCCGTTGGGATACGTGATCAGGTAATCCTGGTGTTCGGGCTCGGCTTCCCAGAACGAGCCGGCGGGCTCGATGGTGGTGACGGCCCTCCCCGGCCACAGACCGGATGCGTCGACGTCGGCGATCGTCTCGCGGGCGATCTGCTCCTGTTGCATGGAGGTGGGGAAGATCGCGGAGCGGTAGCTGGTGCCGTAGTCGTTGCCCTGGCTGTTGAGGGTCGTGGGGTCGTGGACCTGGAAGAAGTAGGCGAGGATGTCGCGGTAGGTCGTCTGGGTCGGGTCGAAGACGATCTCAATCGCCTCGGCGTGACCGGGGTGGTTGCGGTACGTGGCGTGGTCATTCTCGCCTCCCGTGTAGCCGACCCGCGTGTCAACTACGCCCGGCTGGTGGCGGAACAGGTCCTCCATGCCCCAGAAGCAGCCACCGGCGAGGATGGCGGTCTCGGTGTCGGGATTGCGGGTGATCCTGCCGGTGTCGTCAACGCCGTCGCTCATGCCACAACTCCTGTCGATTCGGCATCCCCATCGAACAGGGATCGGTACTGCCCGTATCCCTCTTCCTCGAGGGATGAGGCCGGGACGAAACGCAGGGCTGCGGAATTCATGCAGTACCGAAGCCCGCCGGCATCGTGCGGACCGTCGGGGAAGACGTGGCCGAGGTGGCTGTCCGCACCGGTCGAGCGCACCTCGATTCGGGGCGTGGTCAGCTGGTGATCAGTTCTGGTTTCCAGAGCTTCGTCGTCGATCGGCTTGGTGAAGCTGGGCCAGCCTGTGCCGCTGTCGTACTTATCGTTCGAGGAAAAGAGCGGCTGCCCGGAGACGATGTCGACGTAAATCCCGGGCTCGTCGTTCGCCCAGTATTCGTTGTCGTAGGCAGGCTCGGTGCCGTCCTCCTGCGTGATCTGCCGCTGATGTTCCGTGAGGCGGTTCAGCGCCTCATCGGTCTTGGTATAACCCTTGGCGCTCACTGTTCCTCCTCGTTGTGGCGGTCGATGCCTACAGTAGGCCAGTATGGACCTTAGAGTCCATAGTGGTCATGACTCGGGTCGCCTGGTGACTCGACACACCAGGAGTAGGGAGTCCTTCGATGAGCGACACTCGTGCGAGCTCTCGGCCTCCATCGCGGTGGGCTGACGGTGCAGCATACGAAGGATGGTCGAGCTGCTCGACCGACGACAGCGCGCGCACTGAGACCACCAAGCACGAGAAAGCCCGGCACTTGGTCACCACCCCGGTCTTCGCGCACCGCACGGTGCAAGCTTCACCGCAGGGACTCGGTCCTGAAGGGGGCGGTGGGGCTGGTGCCTAGGCGCGGAATGAACAGGTTCGGTCCAGTGCTCGAGAACGTGAGCTTCCGGAACACGCGATTCGACCCCAATCGGACCAGTTTCGGACGTCTGGCGAGTGCGATGGCTGCGGCTTTCGGATACTCCGCCGAGCTGCCCGGTGATCCACGGTTACTGCAACTTCTTCGGCTGCGGGTTGCGCAGCTCAATCCCTGCTCGTACTGCCTCATACTGCACACCGAGGTCGCGACCAAGATCGGTATACCTTCGATCGTCATCGCTCACCTCCCGTCCTGGCGTGAGAGCACGATGTTCTCGCCACGAGAACGCGCGGCCATGTCGTACTGCGAAGCTCTCACCATCTTTGACCAAGGGAAGTTTGCCGCAGCGCACGACGAGTTGCGCACCCACTTCACGGAGCGAGACGTCGCAGAAATGGCCGCGGTGATCATCAACATGAACTTGTGGACCCGCCTGAAGCTCGCGCAGGGAGCCGTCCCCGTCGACTCAACAACCCCACGGGGTGGCGAAGTGCTCAAACCCGAGACAGGCTTGCCGTCATGATCTCCAGGATCCGAGGTCTGCTCGACGTGCGGCTCGCGGGTATTGCTCTGGCTGTCGAAGATCTCGAGAAGTCAATCGCCTGGTGGGAAGAAGTGC
Source organism: Actinomycetaceae bacterium L2_0104 (assembly GCA_047501485.1). Taxonomy (GTDB): domain Bacteria; phylum Actinomycetota; class Actinomycetes; order Actinomycetales; family Actinomycetaceae; genus Ancrocorticia. The sequence goes on from JAZDRN010000022.1 coordinate 8,447, forward strand.
TGGAATTCGAGCTTGTCAGCCGATCCCGCGTCGAGGCCGTCGGTGCAGACGCAGCGATCGTTCGAGGCGCCGGCATATATATCGAGTTGCTCGAGGCCCCTGGTCGGTACCGCATCGACGCGCTCTTCGCGGACCCGCCGAATCACCTCCTCCCAGTCGGGAATAAAGCACTTGTGTTCGAGACGGGAGACATCACGAAACTCACCGCTGAGCTCGAGGTCCGAGACGTGACTTTCGTGTGGAAGAGCGTGGATCTTGGCCCGGCGATCGGCGTCGGTACGGCGATTCGGGACGGTGAAGGAAACCTGATCAGCTTCATACAGAAGATCCCGCGCACAACCGAGCATTGATGGCTCTTCGTACCTGAGCGTGGGGTGAGCGTGGATCCGACGGCGGGCGTGTCGGCGGGGTGATGGGCGTCGAGGCCCTCAAGAATCGGGGTTACCACACCACCTGATCTTCAAGGACCTCGACGATGCCCGATTCTACTTCCTGCTGCCGTGCCGGCGGCGGCTACTGTCAGCGCTGCGACCTTCTGCTGGGCCTGCCCGGGCTCCACGTGGTCGGCGTCCAGCGCGACGACGCGGGGCTTCGGGTTGAGGTCGAATCCGTCCGGCCGGAGGTGATGGGCTGCCCCGCCTGCGGCGTGATCGCGCATGCGCATGGCCGGCAGAGGGTCGAGCTGATCGACGCGCCGTGCTTCACGGCGCCGGTGAAGCTGTGGTGGCGGAAACGACGCTGGCTGTGTCCCGAGCCGATGTGTCCGGTGAACTCGTTCATGGAGCAAGACCCCGATGTGGCGCGACCCAGGGCGCTGCTCACCAGTCGCGCGACGTCGTGGGCGATCGGGCAGATGCGGCGGGAGAACGCCTCGGTCCAGGGGATGGCCCGGCAGCTCGGCTGCGCCTGGAGGACGCTGTGGCGAGCGGTCAAGCCGATCCTTGAAGCCGCCGCCGACGACGAGGCCCGCTTCGCTGGCGTCACCTCGCTGGGCGTCGACGAACATATCTGGCATCACGTCTCCACCAAGCCCGTCGACCAGGGCGGCCGCGGCCCGAAGGAGTTCACCGGCATGGTCGATCTCACCCGCGACAAGGACGGACACGTCCGGGCCCGGCTGCTGGATCTGGTCCCGGGCCGATCCGGTGAGGCCTACAAGACCTGGCTGCGTGACCGCGGCGACAGGTTCCGCAAAGGCATCGAGATCGCCACCCTGGACCCATTCCACGGCTACAAGAACGCCATCGACGACCAACTCGAAGACGCCGTCGCCGTCCTCGACGCGTTCCACATAGTCAAGCTCGGGACCGCTGCTGTCGATGAGGTCCGCCGCCGGGTCCAGCAGGACATCCACGGCCACCGCGGCCGCAGAGACGATCCGCTGTATCGGATTCGGAACCTGCTGCGCGCCGGGCAGGAACACCTCACCGACCGGCAGAAGACACGCCTGGAGACCGCGTTCACCGCCGACGACCGCCACGTCGAAGTCGAGGTCGCCTGGCGCTGCGCCCAACAGCTGCGCTCGGTCTATCACCAGTCCTGTCATGCCGACGGGCGCAGGGTCGCGGAGAAGATCCTGGCCACGTTCCCGTCGTGTCCGATCCCGGAGATCGCCCGCCTCGGCCGGACGCTGAACCAGTGGCGCGACGCGTTCCTGGGCTACTTCACCACCGGCGGCGCGAACAACGGCGGAACCGAATCCATCAACGGGTTGATCGAACTCGCCCGCCGCGTCGCCAGAGGCTTCCGCGACCCAGACAACTACCGCCTCAGAATGCTCCTCATCGGCGGCGGTCTACGACTATGACCCCACGCTCAGGTACGAAGAGCCTTGATGGCTCTTCGTACCTGAGCGTGGGGTGAGCGTGGATCCGACGGCGGGCGTGTCGGCGGGGTGATGGGCGTCGAGGCCCTCAAGAATCGGGGTTACCACACCACCTGATCTTCAAGGACCTCGACGATGCCCGATTCTACTTCCTGCTGCCGTGCCGGCGGCGGCTACTGTCAGCGCTGCGACCTTCTGCTGGGCCTGCCCGGGCTCCACGTGGTCGGCGTCCAGCGCGACGACGCGGGGCTTCGGGTTGAGGTCGAATCCGTCCGGCCGGAGGTGATGGGCTGCCCCGCCTGCGGCGTGATCGCGCATGCGCATGGCCGGCAGAGGGTCGAGCTGATCGACGCGCCGTGCTTCACGGCGCCGGTGAAGCTGTGGTGGCGGAAACGACGCTGGCTGTGTCCCGAGCCGATGTGTCCGGTGAACTCGTTCATGGAGCAAGACCCCGATGTGGCGCGACCCAGGGCGCTGCTCACCAGTCGCGCGACGTCGTGGGCGATCGGGCAGATGCGGCGGGAGAACGCCTCGGTCCAGGGGATGGCCCGGCAGCTCGGCTGCGCCTGGAGGACGCTGTGGCGAGCGGTCAAGCCGATCCTTGAAGCCGCCGCCGACGACGAGGCCCGCTTCGCTGGCGTCACCTCGCTGGGCGTCGACGAACATATCTGGCATCACGTCTCCACCAAGCCCGTCGACCAGGGCGGCCGCGGCCCGAAGGAGTTCACCGGCATGGTCGATCTCACCCGCGACAAGGACGGACACGTCCGGGCCCGGCTGCTGGATCTGGTCCCGGGCCGATCCGGTGAGGCCTACAAGACCTGGCTGCGTGACCGCGGCGACAGGTTCCGCAAAGGCATCGAGATCGCCACCCTGGACCCATTCCACGGCTACAAGAACGCCATCGACGACCAACTCGAAGACGCCGTCGCCGTCCTCGACGCGTTCCACATAGTCAAGCTCGGGACCGCTGCTGTCGATGAGGTCCGCCGCCGGGTCCAGCAGGACATCCACGGCCACCGCGGCCGCAGAGACGATCCGCTGTATCGGATTCGGAACCTGCTGCGCGCCGGGCAGGAACACCTCACCGACCGGCAGAAGACACGCCTGGAGACCGCGTTCACCGCCGACGACCGCCACGTCGAAGTCGAGGTCGCCTGGCGCTGCGCCCAACAGCTGCGCTCGGTCTATCACCAGTCCTGTCATGCCGACGGGCGCAGGGTCGCGGAGAAGATCCTGGCCACGTTCCCGTCGTGTCCGATCCCGGAGATCGCCCGCCTCGGCCGGACGCTGAACCAGTGGCGCGACGCGTTCCTGGGCTACTTCACCACCGGCGGCGCGAACAACGGCGGAACCGAATCCATCAACGGGTTGATCGAACTCGCCCGCCGCGTCGCCAGAGGCTTCCGCGACCCAGACAACTACCGCCTCAGAATGCTCCTCATCGGCGGCGGTCTACGACTATGACCCCACGCTCAGGTACGAAGAGCCGCATTGATCTTGAGGCCGACGGGCCGCCATTCACTCCTCGCATTCCGGAGGCCTCCAAGGCCGATGCTCCCGTGCGTGGCAAGCATGTGAACGATCGAAGCAACATACGACATGGGGGGATGTGACAGGGATGCTGAGTCACACACTTTCCACGTGACCGTGAGCGAGGTCTAAGGGTCTGCTGAAGGTTTGATTGACTCTTGTCCGCCAGTTCTGTAGGACTGGCCGGGAGGATATGGATCATGGCCAAATACTCGGAAGAGTTCAGAAAAGATGCTGTCGCGCTCGTCAGACAAGGCGCGACCCAGTCACAGATCTGCAAAGACCTCGGGATCTCGAAATCAGCGCTCTCGAAATGGGTGACCGATGCCGACCGAGCTGATCGTGGACTGCCC
>JAZDRN010000023.1:0-8442 GCA_047501485.1 Actinomycetaceae bacterium L2_0104
CTGGTTTTGTCCGGGGCTGGGGTGGGGGCAGGGCCGTTGCTCGGGCCGAGGCCGCGATGGAGCGATGTTCGCGAATTTTCGGCTGAGCGGTCGGGAAATCGGCCCGTCGCCTTCTATGCCGAGCGTCGCCCACGGGCCATGAGGTGGTTTGACGTTTCTTTCGCTCTCGGTACCGTCGAAAGTTCCCGGGCAATTATTACCATTGCGTCCGAAATCTCCGGGTTCGTGCCCCGGGTATATTCGACGCCGACGGCGAATCCCTCGATACCTTCGCTGGAAACCTCGGTGAGTCCGGCCTCGCGGAGTTCTGATTCGAGTTCCCCGCTGGTGTGGAAGTGTCCGGCGGGAAAGGCACCCGGAACGTGCGGTGGCTGGCCGCGAACGATGAGATCGAGCCATTCCTCATCACGAAGGTGTTGGCCTGAGCTCAGTTGGTAGGTGATTGCGGCCGTACGCGAGATTCCGGAGGCCAGAACGACGCCTTCCTCCCGGACGACGCGCCTTGCCTCCTGTAACGCTTGCGCGCGCTCTGCGGGATCACCGAGGTGATAGAGCGGGCCGAAAACAAGGACCAGATCGAAAGATCTGTCGGGGAACGGGAGCGCCCGTGCGTCGCCGACGATGGCCTCGAACGTTCCAGCAGATTGCGCCGCAAGGACGTGTGCCTCAACGGGGTCGAGCAGAGTGACGTTGTGACCTTCCTCCGCTAGCCACCGCGAGTGAATCCCGGTTGTTCCGCCCACATCGAGAATTTTCGACGGGCCGTGAATCTCGTGCCGGACGAGTTCCTGCACGCGAATGAACTCTGCTGCCCCCGCAGGGGATGAGGTGACAAGCCGGTCGGCCTCCGTTGCAGGTTCCGCGTAGAAACTCTGTACCGCTTCGTCGATACCTCTTTGGTCCACGAGGTAACTCTACGTGGAATGCGGCCTCGAGCTGTTTCAATACCTTGCTGCATACCACTATGGGATGCGGCAAGGTAAGATGGAGTCATGACGACGCAGATTGCGGTCCGGCTTCCGGATGACATGGTGGACTTTCTGGACGGTGTGGTTGCATCGGGCCGTGCACCGAGCCGTGCGGCTGTGGTTGCTTCGGCAATCGAGCGGGAAATGCGAAGAGTTCTCGCCGAACGGGATGCCGAGATTCTTCAGGGCGAGGGCGCGGAAGACGAACTCGATGCCTTGGTTGCCTGGACCGGTGAGCACATGGAACTCGGCGACTGACCGTGCGTGAGATCCGTCTGGCACGGCTCGATAAAACGCGTCCTGTTGTGGTGCTGACTCGCGAGCCGACGCGCGCCGCCATGACGAAGGTGACGGTTGCCCCGATCACTTCGACCATCAAGGGTTTGAGTAGTGAGGTGCTCGTTGGTCCTCGGAATGGGCTCGATCATGAGTCCGCTGTTGCGGTCGACAACATTCTGACCGTGCCTTCGCAGGCGCTAGGACGCGTTGTGGGATATCTATATTCGGAGCAGGAAAGAGAGCTCGCCAAGGCGATGGTGATTGCGTTCGATCTGGACCTTCCGCTGCTCTAGTGAAATAACGGAAGGCTCGGACCAACTCTCGTTTCATGGGTAAAGCCATGGGTAAGCATTCAGAGCGCACCGCACCTCGTGGAATTGGTAGGAAGATACGGTAAAGGTCTTACGTTGCAGGTAAAGGTTCGCTGGAATTCAGAGGAGGAAACACAGGGTGCCGACTTCTCTGAAGCAGTTGATAGATCAGCCTCATCGTTCGGTTCTCAGTTTCAACTGCTTACCCTCGGTGCCTCGAAGCACTTTCGTCTTCATGACCTCCGAGGAAGGATATATCACGTATTCGATGTCGCTGACGTTCGCGACTTCCTGAGCCGCATCGGCCTTTGCCCGGACCAAGGCGTCGTCGATCATGTTGTCGCCCTTCACCTCAATGAGCTGCATGGAACCGTTGCTCATTCGTGCCACGAAATCGGGGTAGTAGCGTCTGATCCGCTGGGAATCCGCATCGTAGTACTGAATCGAGAGGTCTCCCTGGTCCGATGTGAACATTCCTGTGAAGTACACTTCTTGCACCTTGGAGCTCTCAAGGTATTGCAGGAAGAGTTCTCGTTCGGGTTTGGAGTCGAAGCAGTAGGTATCCGCGTGGAAGCTTTTGATGGCATCTTCTGAACGGAGGGTCTCGTCTGTGTGGTTGATGACGAGCTCAGGTTTTGCCCTGAAGGTGTAGTACCCCCGCTCTTTCGGTTCTCTGAGAAGAGTCATGTCCGCCTCATCGGTGCGGATTTCGGATGCGACTTCATAGAGCTCGTGGAAAATTTTGGGGATGATAACGTCGGAGAGAATCTCATTGTATTGATTGATGGTTCCCACGACAGTGTCCAGACCGTCGAGCGATTCCTTGAGGATCTGATGAACGAGAATCGGCGAGACGTTGAGGTATCGTGCGACCTCACCACACAGAGAGAATGGGCTGTACGTAACTTGATCACGGTACTCGTCTGCGTTCCTCACCTTGAGAGTTGTGTGACTGGTGAGTCGACTCTTCTCGAAGATCACGGCGGCATACTTTTCGGTGTCGAGTGCGTCTAACCCAAAGCTGATCGGCGCGGTGTAGCCCTTCTCAACGAGTTTGTAGCTGCGTATGATTCGCTTCATTTTGATCGTGCGCGGCGGCGGCATGACGCGCACTTGGTAGGACTCCTTCGAAGACTTTGTCTTGTTGCTCAGTCCGTCGACGTCCATGTTGAAGTTCTTCTCCAACTCGGCATCGAGAATGTCGAAGTTCGCCTTGGAGAGATAAACGCAAGCCGTCTGCTGCTCATTGGTTATTTGCCGCAGGCACCGCATTGTCGCCTGAAGAACGAATACTTTGGACTTGGGGCTGCGGAACATGGCGACGCCGAAGAGCGACCGGCAGTTCCATCCCTCGCGTCCCTTGCCCACGAGTATGAGAAACTGTTTCTCGTTGCCGGTACTTCCCGGTGTGTCGAGGTTATTGAAGTTTCGAATATCTTCGTCCCTGGTCACTTTGGCATCGCCAACGTTGACCAGCACCTTTGAGGAATCGATTCCGAGCTCCGCAAGGATTCGTTCCATAGTTGGTCGGACCTCGTCCTGTGCCTCGGTGATGGTGGACGCGAAAACCGCCAGCTTAGGTGTGAGACTCTCATAGGTCTTCCCGCCGTACCTTGCCCAGAAATCACCAACAGTGGTGCGAAGGAACTCCTCGTTCTTGACGTTTTCAAATGCCTGAAGCGAGGCATCCTTGAGGTATCCATTCCTGATTGACTCGCTCAGTCCGTAGGCGTAGACGACCTCTGGCAACGGTTGCCGGTTGACGTAAGGAGTGCCGGTGTAGTTGTAGCAGGCTACGATTGAGGTGTTCTCGGCGAGGAGATTGATGGTGTCGCGTAGGCTGGTTTTGGCGGCGGTCTTGGCCCGCAGGTTCTTCTCTAGATTGGCGCCGAAGAGGTGATGTGCCTCGTCAACATATATACCGAGTTGGGAAAGTCGGCAGAGTTTCTGAAATCGCTGATTCTCGATGAGGGTTGTCTCGTCGACGACATCGTCATCCACATCCCCGTAGATGCTGGCCAGCATTGAGCTTTGACTGAAGAGCATCTGAGCTGGTTTGTCTGCAGTGCGCTTCTTCTTGATCACGATCTTCTGGGTATTGGAGATGATGATGTTGAAGTCGGAATCGTCAAGGACATGCAGCGTTGTCCCGGTGTCGTCAAGGAAATGGATTTTGAGGTTTTGGTCCAGTACCGATGCGTACTCCGGGGGCACCACTTTCGTTTTGTCGAATGTAACGATCTCCCTCAGCGACTCCAACACGGTTTTGTCGGGAGCGAAAACGAGTGCGTTGTGGCAGAATCTCTTGTCTTTCGGGTATTTTCGGGCCAGTAGGAACTCGTAGAAGATGCAGGTGGCCATGAGGATGGTCTTCCCTAACCCCATGGTGAGCGCATAGATGTAGTTCGGATAGGGCTCGCGGTACTTCTCCATCTGCCCGAAAAGCTTGTCCGTGCGGAGCTCGGTTGGATCGTCGAAGAGGGAAGCCTGACCACGGTCGTTCAGCGCGTAGTGGGACGCTTCAGAGAACTGACCCTGGCGGTTGCACCAGTCGTTGAACATGTCTGCAACCTGGGCATTGTTCATGAACTCCTTGATGAACACGTAAATCTCTAGAGCCTCGAATTGAGGCCCGCGGAGAAATGCATCCGGGTTCTGCCGAGCATCATTGTAGGCAAGAAAATTCCGTGTAAGTCCGTTGTAATGCGAACGAATCTTGCTCTGATTGCGCGCATAGAAGTGCTTGAGCTGCTCGTAGAACGCGAAGTCCTCGTTGAGATTAACTTTCATGCCTGGACCTCGATTTCCAAGGATTCGGAGAGCAAATCGGTGATCTTCACCTTGACCGTTCCAGCGGTTTCGGGGATCTCGTAAAAGCCCTTCACGAGAGTCTTCTTGTCAGGAACGTCGGTGATAGAAGGCTGCATGACCACACCGTCATAGTTCCAGTCGATCATGATGGACTCGGCGAGTTGGCGCCAGTCCTCCACGTATTCACGCTGCAGAGAGAGCTTCTGCATAAGGTTGAGCGGGTAGAAAGAGCGGATAACAAGACGGTTGCCTTCGCAGACAACTTCCGCTTCGGCCTCACGTTTGAACTCCAGATCCTTTTTGTCCCGAAGAATGTCGACGACGACGACGTCCACTTTGTATTCGGGCAGCTCCGATTCGAGAGATGCCTTGAGGTCCGGTTCGTGGCCCATGCAGACGAGTGTGATTCTCTCGACCGGGTGGGAAGGTTTGTCCACCTTCCGCTTTTCGTACACCTTGTAAGGAAGATTTGCTGTGATTTGCTCCAGATCGGCCTTGGTGGCGATTCTGTTGATTGGCATGATCTTGACCATGCGACCGTCGAGGGTGCCGTCCCACAGATTGCTCTGCTCGAACGGTTGGATCTCTAGCGCTTCCATGAGGAGCTGACGGGCCTGAGCTGGGTTTCGGAAGAGATCGTAATTGTTAACGTTGTAGACCTCGAAGCCGGTGTAGAACTCGGAGGGACTCGAATCGCCTGCATCTAGAGCTTGTTGCTGGGCACCCAGGCTTTCTGCGACGGAGAGGAGTCTCTTCGTCGTGGTTTGGATGGCTCCGAGATTGATATCTGCGCCGATGAAGCGCCGGCCCAACTTCATTGCTACAGCTTGGGTGGTTCCAGAGCCCATGAAGCAGTCGAAGACGAGGTCGCCTGGAGAACTGGAGGCTTTGACAATCCTTGAAACCAAGGTTTCTGGCTTCTGAGTGGGATATTTTCCGGCAGCAACCTCGGAGGTGTTGCCCTTCGCGACGTTGGCTGAGAGTTCCCACCAATCGCGAGGGATGCCCTCTGTGATATAGAAACCTTTGGCCATATCGGACGTATCCATAATGGTACTGGCACTGCCCGCAAAATGACTGTTGCTTACAAAGCCGTTCTCGTCGGCGTAAGGCCCCCAACGCTTCAGAGTGCTTTTACTAACCGGAAAGTCTTTCCCGTCGGGAGAGATCCTGTGTTGCGTTGTTTTGGAATAGAAGAGTAAGCTATCGTGATCCCTGCCAAAAGTACGAGATGATCTTCGTAATGTCGTTCGGTAGCACCAGACAATCTCATTTCTGAAGTTCTCTGGGCCGAAGATTTCATCCATGAGCATTCGCAGATGATGGCTTTTGTGCCAGTCACAATGTAGATAGATGCTTCCGGTGTCCGAGAGCAGTTCCCAGCACAGGGTCAGCCGCTCGTACATGAACTGGAGGTACTCATCGTTTGTCCAGATATCACCGTACTGCTTCTCCTCGAAGGACGAAGAATCGTTGGAGACAGTGGTTCCCTGAAGCTTGATCTTCTTCTTGTAATCCGCCTTGGAATCAAACGGTGGATCGATATAGATGAGGTCGATCTGGCCGCGGTATTCGCGGAGTAGATGGCTCATGACCTGCAGGTTGTCGCCCCAGAAGATCTTGTTGATCCAGCTGTCTGTCTCCTCGCCGTAACGTTCGCGCAATTGCGCTGGATAATAGACGGTGCTCTTGTAAGGTCGTTTCCCCGTCCAGTGGAGCTGTGGGAAACCCTTGATGGGTGGGTGGACATCAAATTCGAACGATTGTTGTTCTTGCATCTTTCCTACTCATTCATTTTCGGGCTACGCCGCAATAGAAGTGGAAGTCGCATTCTTCGCACGTCTTCTGGTTCCTGGCACGGGACTTGTATTGCTTGGAGAGGATCCGATGGACGACGTCGTCGAATACGTCGATCGTGGCCTCGACGGAGGTCTTGGCATACGGAAAAGTGATGGTCGGGACCCCGTCATCCTCACCTGTGTAGTAGAGGTGCATCTTCGAGACCTTTTCGCCGGTGCGATCCTCGATAAGGTGGGCATACACGTGAAGCTGTCTGCGATAGCGCTCGAGAATTTCGTTCTCGGTGTGAAGGTCAGGCTTCTTCGATGTCTTGAAGTCGACGATCTCGACCGTGCCGTCAGCGCCACGAACGAGGTCGATCGTGCCATCAAGGATGTAATCCGGTTTGACGAGACTGACGTTTACCTCGGCTTCCTTGATCGTGTCCCATTTGCCGGCTTGATTGCCTGCGTATCGATGCACCTGAGCGAGGGCGGCGTTGCGCTGGGGCGCCGCAAGATAGCTGTGCTCGGCTTTGGAAAGATACACGTAGTTCATCTCGAACCATCGAGTGATGTTCTCGGGAGTGATGAGTTGTTCCTCGCCGCGCAGGACAGCGCGATGTATGTCCTCAATGGTCTGATGGACCAGTGTTCCGAAGAGCATGGCGTTGACGCGCACCGGCATGAAAGCCAAGTCTCGGTAGAACTTGTACTGCAACGAGCACGTCTCGTAGACGGTGATATGTGATGTGAAGGAGAACGACTCCTTGATATTGACGTCTTTGACACTTGCCAGGTGCAGCTTCGCCGGGTCGAATGGCTCGTCATGGACACTGGGAAGCCGGCCATAGGGTTCCCGGAAGTACTTGCTGGGCGTTCGTGCATCTGTGTCGCAGGTCAGAACGAGCAGATTCTGAGCCCGCGAGAATGCGGTGTAGTACAGGCGCCAAAAATCGAAGAACTTGATCTGCTCCGCGGGCTCGAATGCGGGCCGGTGGAAATACTGTTCCGCCACCGCGTCCATGAGAGAGGAGTTTCGTTTACGTGGGACATTCTGTAGGGAGTCCACGATGACCACTGGGAATTCCATGCCCTTGGACTGGTGAATTGTCAGGAATGAGACACAGCCGCTCGGTGCGTACTCCGAATCGTCCTCGTACTCGGCGATTCCGCCGTCATACAGCAAACGTAGATAGAGATTGAAGAACTTCTCGGTCGATGCGTCGATGCGTCGTTTGCCCTGAGTGATTGTGGGGGACAGCAAATTGATTCCATGTAGGTATTCGAACTTGCCGATGATCTGGCTCAGCTGAGCGAGGTTACGGGTAGGCCTCAGATCGACAGTTCCTGAGTCCATTGGTTTTTCGAGCAATCCACTGAAGGGCTCGAACTGAAGCATCATGTAGAACAGGCCGGAATATGCGTAGTCAGTGGGATGAGAGAGCTGATGATGCGCGGTGCCATACCGCTGAACCCATTTGAGGAACTTGGCGTTCGTGGGATCTGTCAGGTGCGAGCTTGCTGTCTCGATACATAAAATGAGGTAATTGCGGTAGTCGTCAGTCATCCACTCGAAGGCGCCGTTCTCGAAGGACCGGACGTAATCGGGGAATAGAAACAACAGGATGCCAATGGCGAGCTTGATCTCATGACGCTCGAAGAACAGGGCTGAACGAGGGGAATAGACACTGATTCCATTGGACTCCAGGAACTCTGCCAGCCCCACGGCTTTACGATGCTTGACGGAGTTGAAGAGGAAGGCCAGCTGGTTGTAGTCGGTTAGTGCACCTGACTCCTCCAAAGAACGGATGAATGCGAGTACTTCTCGGTGCCATTCGTCAGGATTGTTCTGACCCGCCACCTTGATGACGGTTGCAGTCTCAGGTGCTGTTCTGGACGCTGCCTTGATCGTCTTCTGGTAGCGGTACTCATCCCATTCGAACTTGAAGCTTGCTCCGGAGGTCGTATCCATCCAGTTGTTGTAGAAGTCGACGATCTCCTGGCTTGAACGGTAATTTTCGATGAGTGGAATGATTGTGCACAGTCGGTCTCCAAACTTCCGAGGAAACTCAAGAATGTTCCGAATCGTTGCGCCACGGAAGCGGTAGAGTCCCTGATCGTCATCGCCCACCACACAGACGTTCTGGTGCTGGCCTCCAAGCAGGAAGAGTAATTGTCAAGACCTGTGGATCGGCGTGTCACGCGACGTGTTGTTGACCTCCTGATTCTTCGGGTCGTTCGACGAGCTTGCCCTTCTCGAAGGTGGCGCCGGCACGGACCAGGGCGACGAGG
>JAZDRN010000024.1:0-6410 GCA_047501485.1 Actinomycetaceae bacterium L2_0104
CGAGCCGGCGCGCCAACGCCGACCCTGATCAGAACTTGTATGGGCTTCAGATCTTGCTCGGGAGGTACGCCACATTCACGTCACCCCGCCGAGGGCCATCCACAGGTTCTGATCATTGCTCGATCAGCGATCGACCAACCCACTACCTTCTTGGAGTAGCAGTCGATGACCGTCGCCAGATAGACGAAGCCGGCCCACGTGTGGATGTAGGTGATGTCGCCGACGAACTTCATCCCGGGACGCTCTGCGGTGAAGTCCCGCTCTATCAGGTCAGGGATGCCCGCTGCGGCGTGGGCGTCAGCTTCGGTGGTGACCCGGAACGGCCGGGGCTGGCAGGCCACCAGTCCCTCGTCGCGCATGATCTGGCGCACCAGCTCCGGCGAGCACTCGGTGTGCTCGTCAGCCAGGTCAGCATGGATGCGGCGGTAGCCATAGGTCCCATCCGATGCCGCGAAGAAGTGCTTCACGCGGGCGGTCAGCGCCGCACGGCGGGACGCCGTGGCCGAGGTCGGACGGCTCAACCAGTGATAGAAACCTGAAGTCGAAACCGATAACCACGCACACATCTTGTAGACGGGATTGTTCTGGGCGGGATCATTTTTGCAGGAGTCAATGTACTCGTACTTGCTCACTATCGCTGCTCCCTCGCGAAGTAAGCCGTTGCTTTTTTCAGGAATGCAGTCTCCGCCTTGAGCTCGGAGTTCTCGCGTTCCAGCTCTTTGAGGCGAGCCGCTCGGAAACCGTCAACTCAGCCTCGGTTTCGCCATGCGCATCCCGATACTTGTTCAACCAGTTCCGCAACGTTTCGGGACCGACACCGTAGGAGGTCGCTACCTCCTTGATTGACTTGGAAGTCGCAATGACTTCCTGGCACAACTCGTCCTTGAACTCCTGGCTAAACCGTCTGCGTGAAGCAGTCATGTCCGCGATCTCACTCTCCAGTAGAACCCTCATCTTAAGAGGGCCCACTGTCCGACGTCACCGCAGCAGGCCACATCCACCGCGGCCTGCAGCGCGGTCAGGATGTGGGTGTGCGCGTTGTTGCGGATGGTGCGGGTGAAAACCCAGCCGGTGTGCACGTCGGTCAGGTTGACCGTGCGCGCGAACTCGCCCTTGAGGGTTGGGCCACAGTGCGCGACGGTGTCGCCCTCGAAGAACCCCGGCTCGTCCTCGACCTCGTCCCCGGCCCGGCGGATGGCGATGCTCGAGCGCAGCAGCGGCGACGGCTTGGTCGTGGCGACCCCACCGATGGCGTCCTTGGCCTTGGCCGGGGCGAGGTACCGGTCGATCGAGGCGGCGCTCATCGACAGCAGCTCGGTGCGTACCTCGCGACTGTAGCGATCGGCTCCCTCGATGAGCTCACCGTGACGCTCCAGCGCGTCCAGATGCACGCGCATCGAGACCACCAGGTACTTGCCGCACTGTCCACCCGAGGCGGCCCACACCCGCTGCAGCACCTTGCGCGCGTCGTAGGAGAACTTCGGCGCCCGCGGTTTGCGCACCGGCGTGGCCACCGCCCGGCCCGGCCCCGGCGGCGCCGTGGCCGCCGCGACCAGCCGCCGGCGGGCGTTGTCCCGGGACCAGCCGGTCACCGAGACCACCTCATCGAGCATCCGGCCCCGATCCTTCTTGCTCGCCTTCGCGTACGCCTTGGCGTACTTGTTCGTCACATCGGCACGAGAGGCCATCGACAACTCACTTCCCATGCCCCAGCAGCATCCACCGATTTCGCGGGCATTTCCTTCGTGAGGCACCGAGGGCGGTTCGCGGGCACTTTTCGTGAGTCTCGTCGACACCCGAGGTGCCTCACCGAGAAGTGAGCGCGTGGAGTGAGCTGGTGCCTCACGCATGGTGAGCGTGAGGGCTTGCGGTCATTTCGTTGTCTGGAGTCGACGGATCGACGGTTCCAAGGATGTCATGTTCAGGTGTCGGCTGGCGGTCATGGCGTCGGTCTTGTCGCGGGCCAGGTCGGTCAGCCGTAGCTGGATCTGGTTGATGCGCCGGGTCAGGTCGGCCGGGTTGACCCCGGCGATCCGCGCCTGCACGGCCTGGGTCTGCTCGTCGGTCAGGAGCCCGGAGTCCTGCACTCGCTGCCACGGGGTCTTCGGGGCGTCGTAGAGGCGTCTGCGGCGCCCGTCAGCGGCGGTGGCGTACCCGGTGGGCTTCTTGGTGGGGGTGAAGAAGTTCAACCGCATCGACACCAGTGGCCACAGTTGCCCGAGCAGGGCGAGTTCCTCGGGGGTGTCGTAGCGCCAGTAGAACGCGTGCTTGCGCACCACGTGGTTGTTCTTCGACTCCACGCTGGCCTGGTCGTTCTTCTTGTACGGCCGTGAGCGGGTCTGGGCGATGTCGCGCTGCTGGAGCCAGTCGGCGACGTCGTGGTTGATGAACTCCGATCCGTTGTCGGAGTCGAAGACCAGCAGCGGGAACGGGAACATCCCCTGCAGGTCGGTCACGGCTTGCACGATCCACTTGGAGGCGTTGTTGCGGATCGAGGTGTTCTCGGTCCACCCGGTGATCAGGTCGGTCATCGTCAGCGTGCGCGCGAACTCGCCCTGGAACGTCGGCCCGCAGTGCGCGACGGTGTCGGCCTCGATCACTCCCGGCCGGGTGGGCGGCTCGTCGCCGACCTTGCTCAGTCCGATCGAGTTGCGCAGCAACGGTGATGGCGTCGTCGTCGAGATGCCCCGCAGCTGCATCGACGCGCGGGCCGGGGCCAGATACCGGTCGATGGTCGCCGCGCTCATCGCCTCCAGCTGCGCGATCGCCTGCGCGGTGGCGAAGGGCTTGTCCAGGTCCCCGGCCTCGGCCAGCAGCGGCAGCCACAGGTCCCGCATCACGACCAGGTACTTCCCGCACGGGCAGCCCATCAGCGCCCACACGTGCTCCAGCAGCGCGCGTGAGTCGTCGCTGTACTGCTTCGCCCGCAGCTTGCGCCGATCGACCTGCTCGTCCGGATCCGGCAACGCTGGGCCGGTGAGCATCCGTCGCGCCGTCGAGCGGCCCATCCCCGTCGTGGACATCACCTCATCCAAGATCCTGGCCTTGTCCCGCTTCGACGCTCGCGCGTACGCAGTCGCCAGCTTGTTCGTCACCTGTCGCCTCGCGGCCATCGGAATCTTGCCCTCCACCATCAGGCAAGCCTGCCCCCACACCAGCGGGGGCTACGCGCTCAAAGAACCTGAGGCACCGGCACACCCCTCGCGCTCAAAGAAGCTGAGGCACGTCGACACCTTGACCACCGCCGACGGCTGAGTCATCCTATTAGGGACGTGTCGGCCTCGGCATCGACCTCGTCGTCTACATGGCGTTCGGAGACTCCCGCAAAGGCCCTTCATCTTGTCAGATGCGGGCTGGAGGAAGCGCCGCGGCGATAGTGAGGGCGATGAGGTCAAGGTGGTGGAGCGGATCAACAATGGTCTAGTCCCGGTCGAGGTTAGTGCCACGCCAAGTTGAGTCGGGTCGGTAACCGTGTCGCCTTTGCTCGTGCCGGCGTCGGCCCCGAGGCTGGTGGAGGTGATCGTTTAGATGGCACGGAAGCCGGAAGTGTTCGTGCGGGAGCTCTCTCTCGAGGAGGGGCAGCGGCTGGCTCGGACGACCAGGACGTCGAAGAACGCGGTGCGGTTGCGGCGGGCGACGATCGTGATGGCCTCGACCCAGGGGCAATCGGTGCCCGACATCGCGGTGATGTTCGCGACCACCCAGGGGTACGTGCGTCAGGTCGTGCACGTCTTCAACGAGCGGGGGTTCGCGGCATTGGACCCGGTTCCGGGACCGGAAGCGCTGGAGCGAGTCCTGGACTTCCTGCGCCAGCTACGTCGTCGCTACGCTGGGAAGTTGTACGTCATCTGCGACAACTTCTCCCCGCACAAGAAGAACGAGGTCCTCATCTGGTGCGCAGAGCACGACGTGGAGTTGGTGTTCGCTCCCTCGAATGCTTCTTGGCTGAACTGGATCGAGTCCGAGTTCGCCGCCGTGCGGTACTTCACCCTCGACGGCAGTGACTACCCCGACCGCGCCACTCAAGAGGCATCCGTCGGCGGCTACCTGAGATGGAAGAACAGACACGCCTTGCCCAAGACCAACTTCGCCATCGGCTCCAAGGTCCGACGCCCCGATTACCTGCCCATCGCTGCTTGACGCGGCACTAGTTGAGCGAATTGCTGATGCATCAAGTTGTTGCGATCCGTTGTTTCCAGCGAACGCCGACTCAGATTGGAGATAACCGTGGCCACACCTCAACGAGCGGTTACCGCTTGGCCAAAGTTGAGTGACGATTGGGGCTACAACGGGGCGGCGTGCCTTTGGAGTTCCGTCTATGACGGCCTTTCGCCAGCTCAAATCCAGCAGGTTGAGCGCGTCATCAGCCGGAAGAGACTGCCCAAGGGCACCACGATCTTCGGCGTCGGCGATGCTCCTGATGAGGTGGTCATCGTTGTCGATGGGCGCATCAGGTGCTATGTGCTGAGCGAGAGTGGAGAGTCGTACACCGTAGCCCTCTACGGCCATGATCGACTAACGGGGCTGATGAGCGCATTGATGGAGGTGCCACGCATGGCGACTGCGGAGACGATTGAGACAGTTTCGCTCGACCTCATCTCGCGTCGGAGCCTGCGTCAGTTGATGATCGAAGTGCCCGAGTTTGGTGCCAACGTCGCCAAACTCGCGGCTGCGATGGCGAGTGACCTCATCTGGGCGCTGCAAGAGAGGGCGCTTCGATCTGCCACAGAGCGCCTGTGCAGCGCCCTGCTCACGTTAGGTCGACCTGACGACGGGGGACTGGTCACGGTGCAGGGACTCAGCCAGGGCGACTTGGCCGGGATCGTGGGTGTCAGCCGTACCTGGGTCAACCTCACCTTGACCGAGCTGGAGTCAGCGGGTCTCATAACTCGACGGCGCTTGGAGATCCGAATACTGAACCCTGAGGCATTGCAAGCGATGCTTCGTGGGTAGTCCAGTTGAGTCTTGCATAGTGGTGTAGAGCGGTCGCCGACATCGTCCCTGTAGTGGACGTAGGTCCAGCCACCCCTGCACCACCGCCGCCAGAGATCGGTCGCCTGATCTGCCGCATCAACACCCACACCGACTCGAGATCAGAGGTGACAACTGGCCCCCACTGACCGGCCTGAACCATCAGAAGGAACTCGCGAGCGCTACACCACTACACGGGACTCAACTGCTTGACCGCGCACGATGACAATCTTGCCGTCGGGACAACTTGTTCATCTCCGAGTAGTCCATCCAGCATCGCCGGCGAGCACGTCCTGACGCCCGCAAGCATGATCAGAGGTGGATCCATGCGCGCGGTCATCCCAAACCTGAGATCAGCAGTAGGAGACCGAACCCCGCAGCGGCGATCAGCCCGCCAAACCTGGGGCTGTTCTCCGCGGCCTCGGGCAGCATGGTTTCCGCAACCAAGGACAGGAGTGTTCCGGCTCCGAATGCCTGGAGAAGCAGAACAGCTTCTTCGGTGAGCAGCGACGACGCAGCGTATCCAGCGACGGTTAGACAGACGGTGGCAACGGCGATGCCTCCCCAGAGCGCGAGTATCCAATGTCGAGGTCGACCGGAGCTCAACATCCCACTTGAGGCTGACATCGCCTCAGGTAGATTGCCGACCGCGATGGCTGCGATCAGCGCGAGTTCTACGCCCGCGCTTTGCAGCGTCACGCCGAGCACCAGCGCCTCTGGCACGGCGTCGAGAGCGGTCCCGATGGCGATGGGGGCACCGCTGGTTGGACCCACCATCGCAGTGGATTTCAGTTTCACCAGGCATTCTTCGCAGCGCTTGCGGTCACGGGCTCCGCGCGTTGCCAACCAAGCGTTGATGGCACTAAACGTCGCTGCACCGCCCAAGAGAGCCGTGACTCCACTCCAGGGGTGGGTGGCAACGGCCTCTGCGGCGAGCTCCACTGCAGCGGCCGCCAGCACCAACCCGGCGCCCAAGGCCGTCACCCTAGCGATCGTTCCGTGACCGAACCGACCAGACATTCCCAGCATCGCGCCAATGAGCAACCCACTCACGCTGACAATCGCCCAGCCGATGACCGAACCGTAGTCACCGACCACTTTCGCCACCACCGTAGGCCTTGTCCGAGTGGAGGAGGCTGGCCAAAGCGGGTGGCCAAGCCGGGCCACAGATCTCCACCATCACGTCCCCTCTCAAGTCGTTGGACCAGTCGCGCCCATGATCCCGGTTGTGGCGCGATGGCGTAGTAGTTGTCCTCACTCGGTCGGGCCAGCCAGTTGATCAACCTTGACTGCGTCCATGATGCGGCCAGGGTGAGTAATTGTCAAGACCTGTGGATCGGCGTGTCACGCGACGTGTTGTTGACCTCCTGATTCTTCGGGTCGTTCGACGAGCTTGCCCTTCTCGAAGGTGGCGCCGGCACGGACCAGGGCGACGAGGT
>JAZDRN010000025.1:0-5419 GCA_047501485.1 Actinomycetaceae bacterium L2_0104
ACAATGACCCACCCCGTCGGGGGTGGTGTTTTGTGAGGTGGTCGGCCATTAGTACCAGTCAGCTCCAAGAATTACTTCTCGTCCACGTCTGGTCTATCAACCCCATGGTCTGTGGGGGGCCTTCACAACACACTGTTGACGGAGAACTGGTCTTGAAGCAGGCTTCCCGCTTAGATGCTTTCAGCGGTTATCCTTCCCGAACGTAGCCAACCAGCCATACCCCTGGCGGGATAACTGGCACACCAGTGGTTCGTCCGTCCCGGTCCTCTCGTACTAGGGACAGCCCTTCTCAATTCTCCAACGCGCGCAGCGGATAGGGACCGAACTGTCTCACGACGTTCTGAACCCAGCTCGCGTACCGCTTTAATGGGCGAACAGCCCAACCCTTGGGACCTACTCCAGCCCCAGGATGCGACGAGCCGACATCGAGGTGCCAAACCATGCCGTCGATATGAACTCTTGGGCAGGATCAGCCTGTTATCCCCGGGGTACCTTTTATCCGTTGAGCGACGGCGCTTCCACAAGCCACCGCCGGATCACTAGTTCCTACTTTCGTACCTGTTCGACCTGTCAGTCTCACAGTCAAGCTTCCTTGTGCACTTACACTCGATACCTGGTTACCGACCAGGCTGAGGAAACCTTTGAGCGCCTCCGTTACCTTTTAGGAGGCAACCGCCCCAGTTAAACTACCCACCAGGCACTGTTCCTGGCCCGGATCACGGGCCGAGGTTAGATGTGCAGCACGGCCAGAGTGGTATTTCACCAATGACTCCCCACCCACTAGCGTGGCTGGTTCCCAGTCTCCCACCTATCCTACACAAGCCGTACCGAACACCAATACCAAGCTATAGTAAAGGTCCCGGGGTCTTTCCGTCCTGCTGCGCGTAACGAGCATCTTTACTCGTACTGCAATTTCGCCGAGTTCGTGGTCGAGACAGTGGAGAAGTCGTTACGCCATTCGTGCAGGTCGGAACTTACCCGACAAGGAATTTCGCTACCTTAGGATGGTTATAGTTACCACCGCCGTTTACTGGGGCTTAACTTCCCAGCTTCACCCACACCAGGTGGGCTGACCAGTCCGCTTAACCTTCCAGCACCGGGCAGGCGTCAGTCCGTATACATCGCCTTGCGGCTTCGCACGGACCTGTGTTTTTGATAAACAGTCGCTTCTCCCTGGACTCTGCGACCCTCACCCCTAACCCGCAAAGGGGTTTCAAGGCTCGGGCCCCCCTTCTCCCAAAGTTACGGGGGCATTTTGCCGAGTTCCTTAACCACGATTCTCTCGATCGCCTCAGTATTCTCTACCTGACTACCTGTGTCGGTTTCGGGTACGGGCGGCTAAAACCTCACGTCGATGCTTTTCTTGGCAGCACAGGATCATCCTACTTCCCCATCTACATGGGTCACGATCAGGCCTCAACCTCACGCCTCCCGGATTTACCTGGGAAACAGTCTGCGCCTTTCAACGTGCCAAGCCATAAGACACGCGGGACTACCACTCTGCGTCACACCTGTTACCACGCTTGAATCATCCTCTTTGGTTCCCACGCCCTCCCCCCAACACATCCCGAAGGACACGCCAGAGTTCGGGGGCGGTTAACATCAAAGAACAACCCATTGGACGGTTTGTTGCCGGTACCAGAATATCAACTGGTTACCCATCGACTACGCCTGTCGGCCTCGCCTTAGGACCCGACTAACCCAGGGCGGATAAACCTGGCCCTGGAACCCTTAGTCATTCGGCGGACGGGTTTCTCACCCGTCTTTCGCTACTCATGCCTGCATTCTCACTCCCATCCAGTCCACCACACATTCACACGATGGCTTCACCCCAGATGGGACGCTCCCCTACCACACCCACCCCCTGCACACAGAACAAACTATGCGTGGGTTGATGGTGGATATCCGCGGTTTCGGTGGTGTGCTTAAGCCCCGCTACATTGTCGGCGCGGAACCACTTGACCAGTGAGCTATTACGCACTCTTTCAAGGATGGCTGCTTCTAAGCCAACCTCCTGGTTGTCAGGGCAGCTCCACATCCTTTCCCACTTAGCACACACTCAGGGACCTTAACCGGCGGTCTGGGCTGTTTCCCTCTCGACTACGAAGCTTATCCCCCGCAGTCTCACTGCCATGCTCTACCCTTACGGCATTCGGAGTTTGGCTGACGTCAGTAACCCGGTAGGGCCCATCAGCCATCCAGTCGCTCTACCTCCGCAAGGAACCACACAACGCTGCACCTAAATGCATTTCGGGGAGAACCAGCTATCACGGAGTTTGATTGGCCTTTCACCCCTACCCACAACTCATCCCCTCCATTTTCAACTGAAGTGGGTTCGGGCCTCCACACGCTCTTACACGTGCTTCACCCTGGCCATGGGTAGATCACCCCGCTTCGGGTCTAGAACATGCAACTCAACGCCCTCTTCAGACTCGCTTTCGCTACGGCTACCCCCCACGGGTTAACCTCGCCACATGCCACTAACTCGCAGGCTCATTCTTCAAAAGGCACGCCATCACCCCCACCAAGGAGGCTCTGACGGATTGTAGGCGCCCGGTTTCAGGCACTATTTCACTCCCCTCCCGGGGTACTTTTCACCATTCCCTCACGGTACTATCCGCTATCGGTCACAAAGGGTATTTAGCCTTACCAAGTGGTCTTGGCAGATTCACACGAGATTCCACGAGCCCCGTGCTACTCGGGGAAACGATCCACAGTCACAAGAATTTCACCTACAGGACTCTCACCCTCTCCGGTCAACCTTCCCAGGCTATTCAGCTATCCCCATGATTTCTCACTGCGTGGCCCCCCATCGGAAAGACCCAACCGCCCCCACAACACCGCACACGCAACGCCCGATGACTATCACACGCACACGGTTTAGGCTCTTCCACTTTCGCTCGCCACTACTCACAGAATATCTTTTCCTGCCGGTACTAAGATGTTTCACTTCCCGACGTACCCACCCACGCACTATGAATTCACACGCAGGCGACCAGACACAACTCTGGCCAGGTTCCCCCATTCGGACACCCTCGGATCACCACTCGCTTGCCAGCTCCCCGAGGCATATCGCAGGCTGCAACGTCCTTCTTCGGCCCTTCATACCAAGGCATCCACCGAACGCCCTCAAACACCTACAAAACAAAAAACACACACCCACACACAACACACACGGCCTTAAACGCGTCCATCGCTTCAACGTGCAGGCATGCAAAGATGCTCGCGTCCACTATACGATTCCCAAACACCACACCAACACCCCAACACAACCATGCACAACACACGATCACATCACGGGCGGCACGGGCACAACACCCAAGAGCCTAACAGCGCGTCGAGTATCAGTCACGGTCCCACAACCCCCCACCAGCACCACACCATGTGACACCACAAAACAGGGGGCCTACTCCCTAGAAAGGAGGTGATCCAGCCGCACCTTCCGGTACGGCTACCTTGTTACGACTTCGTCCCAATCACCAACCCCACCTTCGAACACTCCCCCCAAACAAACATCTGGTTAGGCCATGCGCTTCGGGTGTTGCCGACTTTCGTGACGTGACGGGCGGTGTGTACAAGGCCCGAGAACGTATTCACCGCAGCGTTGCTGATCTGCGATTACTAGCGACTCCGACTTCATGAGGCCGAGTTGCAGACCCCAATCCGAACTGAGACCAGCTTTAAGGGATTCGCTCCACCTCACAGTATCGCCACCCTCTGTACCGGCCATTGTAGCATGCGTGAAGCCCAAGACATAAGGGGCATGATGATTTGACGTCATCCCCACCTTCCTCCGAGTTAACCCCGGCAGTCTCTCGTGAGTCCCCACCCAAAGTGCTGGCAACACGAGACAAGGGTTGCGCTCGTTGCGGGACTTAACCCAACATCTCACGACACGAGCTGACGACAACCATGCACCACCTGTACACCAGCCACAAGGGCTCACACATCTCTGCATGATTCCGGTGTATGTCAAGCCTTGGTAAGGTTCTTCGCGTTGCATCGAATTAATCCGCATGCTCCGCCGCTTGTGCGGGCCCCCGTCAATTCCTTTGAGTTTTAGCCTTGCGGCCGTACTCCCCAGGCGGGGCACTTAATGCGTTAGCTACGGCGCAGAACCCGTGGAAACAGGCCCCACACCTAGTGCCCAACGTTTACGGCATGGACTACCAGGGTATCTAATCCTGTTCGCTCCCCATGCTTTCGCTCCTCAGCGTCAGTAATGGCCCAGTGACCTGCCTTCGCCATCGGTGTTCCTCCTGATATCTGCGCATTCCACCGCTACACCAGGAATTCCAATCACCCCTACCACACTCTAGCCTGCCCGTACCCACTGCACGCGCGGAGTTAAGCCCCGCGTTTTCACAGCAGACGCGACAAGCCGCCTACGAGCTCTTTACGCCCAATAATTCCGGACAACGCTCGCGCCCTACGTATTACCGCGGCTGCTGGCACGTAGTTAGCCGGCGCTTCTTATCCACCTACCCTCAACCCCACAACAAGCAGGGCCTTGTTCAGTAGCGAAAGAGGTTTACAACCCGAAAGCCGTCATCCCTCACGCGGCGTCGCTGCATCAGGCTTGCGCCCATTGTGCAATATCCCCCACTGCTGCCTCCCGTAGGAGTCTGGGCCGTATCTCAGTCCCAGTGTGGCCGGTCACCCTCTCAGGCCGGCTACCCGTCGACGCCTTGGTAGGCCATCACCCCACCAACAAGCTGATAGGCCGCGAGCCCATCCCCCACCGAAAAAACTTTCCCCACACCACCATGCGGTGACACAGGACTATCCAGTATTAGACCCCGTTTCCAAGGCTTATCCCAAAGAAGGGGGCAGGTTACTCACGTATTACTCACCCGTTCGCCACTAATCCACGGTGCAAGCACCGCTTCATCGTTCGACTTGCATGTGTTAAGCACGCCGCCAGCGTTCGTCCTGAGCCAGGATCAAACTCTCCACAAAAACCAGAGAACCTGAAGGCTCACAAAAAAACACAACCACAACCAACCCCCACACAGTGAAAACACACCACGAAAAAAGCCAGCCACGATCATGCACACAGCACACAACCAACCACACAGCCAGCCATGCACCACAACAGACAGACCACAAACAGCCCGCCCACAACCACCAACACCAGTTGGCAGACAATCCGTAACAAAACACTCAACACACTATTAAGCACTCAAACACCACACCCACACCCCACACCAACAACCCACCAAGGCCATCAACACGAAGCAAAGCAGAACCAGAACACTACCACAAAGAAACCAACCAAACCAGTCAATCCCCACACCCCAACCACAAAAAAGCAGTCAGAACAAGCAGCACCGCGTCCCAGCGACAAGCAAAAACACTACCCACCCACCACCACACCCGTCAAACCACAACCACGAGACCCCCCTCACACACCACCACA
>JAZDRN010000026.1:0-2676 GCA_047501485.1 Actinomycetaceae bacterium L2_0104
TTCCCGAGCCGGCGCGCCAACGCCGACCCTGATCAGAACTTGTATGGGCTTCAGATCTTGCTCGGGAGGTACGCCACATTCACGTCACCCCGCCGAGGGCCATCCACAGGTTCTGATCATTGCTCCTTCAAAAAGGAATCAGTGCCCTAAAGACTATGGTCTACATCGGCGTAGGAGACGGTCTTCACGATCCCAATTTTGGAAAGTTGCTTGAGTGGCAGCGTAGAGTATTCCCCAACCAGAGCATTTGGCACTATCGACTCTGTCTGACATCTGACGAAGACTCACTCAAGAAGCATCACGCTCAGGATCGTATTTTGCCAGTATCCTACGGCGATGACTACTCTGACTTAACTCCTTACCTCGAATCGGTCGCTCCCGCCAACTCTGAGCTGACAATGAGTCCCGCTGGAGTTGCGATTGACAGGCCAGCACAAATCCAGCGTGAGTTTGCAAATGATCTCGTAGACCGAGTCCGGATTGGTGCAAATGACACCGTGAACGAGACGAGCATTGACAAGGTTCTGGTTCCGCCCGTCCTACTTCCAATGCCTTATGGCGAGTACACGCGGCTGAAACACTCAGACAAGGCGATCCAGCGGCTGCCGATAGAGGCAGAGATTTCAAGTGCAGAGTCCCTCCTTTTAGTAGCTGAAGAGGATCATGGACTAACAACGGCCCTTAAGTGGTTGACATTGCGAATCTCAGAGGAGTTTGGCTCTGTTATCCCGGTATATCTACCTTTCGAGGATCTGAGGGCAGTCAGGACACCGCTCGTCAAGCGCCTCACGAGCGAATTTGTAAAGTTGGGTTATGCGGATGAGGCCTCCTCGGATTTTCCTTCGTGTGTCATAGCGATTGACGATTTTGACCCGAATCAGAAGAGAAAATCGGACTCGATCCTTTCTGATCTAGTCAGTACTTCCTCTTTAGTCACGATAATTGGCTGCCGACAAGGAGATGAGGCATCTGTCAAGGCGTTGCTTGATGCCGCAGGAATCAGTGTTCGCGTTAGATATATAGGCAAACTCGAGTCAGAAGATGTGCTTTGCCTGGCGAGAAATGCCGCGCCGTTGAGATCGCAAGAGGTTGCTTCACAAGCGATGAAGGTCTTGGAAACAGAGAGACTCCCGCGAACGCCATTCTCGGTGTCGCTGATTATCTATATCATCCTTCATGGCGAGTCAGTTGCGGCATCGTCTCAGACAGCAATACTAGACCAGTTTGTGAGTATGCTTCTCGGGCGTGGAGACCAGTTTGAAGATGCGAGATGGGGGATGGATCTTCAGAGTAGAGAGCTGCTCCTTTCTCACCTTGCTGAACGTATGGTGACTGAAGACGCGGCAGGTATCCCAGAACCTGCGGTTATTCAACTTTTTGATGATGTTATGGGTGATTTGGGGTGGGCAGTTGGAAGTGCCTCGCGGATCATGAATGATTTGGAAAAACGCCGTGTCCTGCGTATTCGAGGTAGGCTCGTAACTTTCTCCCGGAGCAGCTACCTTTTCCTCTTCGCAGCAAAACGAGCGCAAGCAGAACCTGAGTTCCTGGATCAGTTGCTGACTCGGGCTTTGTATAATTCTCCGATATTGAAGGCAAATGCGGCTCTAAGCCGTAACAACAGGTCCTTACTTTCAGGTGTTTCTTCGCTAGTTTCGCTGGGACATGTTGAGACTGCGGGGGTCTCTCCCTATGAGGAGATCGAGTTGACTGCTCCGATTGACTTCGATGCGCTTGAGGAGGGCTCTGAGGAAGACCAAAAGGGCTCTGACGAAGTCGAAGAGGACTCAAAGGTCGGAAATGATGACGCGTCATCAGATCTTACTCCCAGCTTTCTCTCTCCAGATGATTCTGACCGCCCTCCATTCCCAACGAGGGACCCTGAAGACCTACCTGAGCCTCAGCGGCTGATGCGAGTTCTCGACTTGGTGTCGATGGTACTACGGGATTCTGACGCGGTTTCAGATATGAGTCTGAAGAGAAAAATGCTTGAAGATACCCTTCGTAGCTGGGGGGTGCTCGTTCGTCTCTTGTCAAGCGATCAGTCTTTCCAGGAGTTCACTCACGACATATTTGAGTCTCTCAGATTTGAGGAAAGTGTTTCCCCTAGCGACCGCGCCGACATAATTGCAAAGCTCGTGAGGGTTTTCCCTTCTGTGCTTTCGATGGGCGGTGTTGTGTACACTTTATCGTCGCTCAAACTCCTTGGAGCTTTTCGGGGACTTCTTGCCTCCGACCGACTAGCTGACGATGATTCCCGCATGGGGGCTCTGCTTTTCTGTTTCACACTAAGGTACGACAATTGGATTTCCGATCTTGGAAAGATAATCCGGTCTCGTGGCGGTAATCCTTGGGTTATGAAAGAGTTCTTACTCCCATTGCTCGAAGATGTCTGTGTCAATGATCCCGAGATCGATGCTCAAAAGAGGAATGAGCTCGCGCGTCTTTGTGCTGATTTGGAAATCGCAGCACGCAGTTTCGACTCCGACCGCGAGAAGAATAATTACCGCGGGCGCTATATGCAGTATTTGGACAAACGACGTCTGATCGAGCAATGATCAGAACCTGTGGATGGCCCTCGGCGGGGTGACGTGAATGTGGCGTACCTCCCGAGCAAGATCTGAAGCCCATACAAGTTCTGATCAGGGTCGGCGTTGGCGCGCCGGCTCGGGAAGG
>JAZDRN010000027.1:0-2581 GCA_047501485.1 Actinomycetaceae bacterium L2_0104
ACACCCCAACCACAAAAAAGCAGTCAGAACAAGCAGCACCGCGTCCCAGCGACAAGCAAAAACACTACCCACCCACCACCACACCCGTCAAACCACAACCACGAGACCCCCCTCACACACCACCACACACCCCACAAACCACCCACAAACCAGCCACAAACCAGCCACACGCAGTCCACATCACACAGCGTCGGCATTTGCCAGCAGCATCCTCGCGACCTTCTAAAAATCGAAATGAGCTGCACAGCACAGCACTCTCTGCCAGCTCCAACCAACGGCCACCCGCCGCACCAACCAACAGGCCCCTACAACAAAAATAGGCCGGTGCCCCATATCGGGGCACCGGCCTATTAAGAGATTCGTTCAAGCGGGAACATCGAGCTTCACATCAGTGCGCTCGAGCGATCATCCAGCCCAATTCAGCTAGTCGACATGACGTACCGCACCCGTAGCCGCCGAAGTCGCCATTGATGCATATGCGCGAAGCGCCTTGGAAACCTTACGATCTCGAGCGACCGGCTGCCACGGGATAGGGCCGGCTTCTGCTCGGCGCCGCTCCAACTCCTCATCCGAGATGTCGACGCGCAACACGCGGTCTGGGATATCGATGACGATCGTGTCACCTTCCTGCACTAGCCCAATAGCGCCACCAGCGGCTGCCTCAGGCGAAATGTGACCGATGGAGAGCCCCGAGGTGCCACCAGAGAATCGTCCGTCGGTGATCAGGCCGCACACCTTGCCCAAACCCAGCCCCTTGAGGAAGGAGGTGGGATAGAGCATCTCCTGCATGCCCGGACCACCCTTGGGGCCCTCGTACCGAATAACGACGACGTCGCCAGGATTCACCGATTTCGAAAGGATCAGTTGGATCGCATCTTCCTGCGATTCCACCACACGGGCCGGACCTTCAAAGTGGAAAAGCGATTCATCCACCCCAGCCGTCTTCACCACGGCTCCATCGAGAGCAATATTGCCGTAGAGGATACACAACCCGCCGTCCTTGGTGTAGGCGTGCGGCAGATCCCTGATACAGCCTTCAACGCCATCGGTATCCAAGGTCTCCCACGTGGCATTCTGGGAGAAAGCCTGCGTGGTGCGCACGCGTCCCGGAGCCGCGTGGAAAAGATCAAGGGCTTCGTCGCTAGCCGAGCCGCTACGAATGTCCCAGGTATCCAACCACGTCTTCAAGTCGGGCGCATGTACCGAATGCACGGTGTCTCGCAACAGCCCGCCACGATACATCTCGCCCAAGAGCGCTGGAATACCTCCTGCGCGATGGAAGTCCTCCATGTGGAACTTCGTCGAGTTCGGCGCAACCTTGGATAGGCAAGGAACGCCCCGCGACAACGCATCAATATCCTTCAAATCGAAATCGACTTCGCCCTCTTGCGCAGCCGCAAGGATGTGGAGCACGGTATTGGTCGATCCCCCCATAGCGATATCCATCGACATGGCGTTGAGGAAGGCGTCACGAGTCGCGATAGAACGCGGGAGGACAGATTCGTCGTCGTCCCTGTAATAACGCGTCGCCAGATCGACGATACGGCGGCCTGCCTCCAGGAACAAATTGCGACGACGTGACGCCGTGGCGAGAGTAGAGCCGTTACCGGGCAACGACAAGCCCAGGGCCTCGGTCAAGCAGTTCATCGAATTAGCCGTGAACATGCCCGAACATGAGCCACAGGTGGGGCATGCAGAGGACTCGACACGACCCAGCTCATCGTCGGAGATCGATTCATCGGCGGACATCGACATGGCGTCAACGAGATCGGTGCGATGATCGACGACCCCTTCAACGGTGTTACCGGATTCCATCGGTCCGCCCGAGACGAAGATCGTCGGGATATTCAGCCGCATCGCGGCCATCAGCATGCCCGGGGTGATCTTGTCGCAATTGGAAATGCAGACGAGAGCGTCAGCGGTGTGCGCATTGGCCATGTACTCGACAGAGTCGGCGATGATCTCCCTCGAGGGCAGCGAGTAGAGCATGCCACCATGCCCCATCGCGATGCCGTCATCGACGGCGATGGTGTTGAACTCGCGGCCGACTCCACCGGCTTCTTCGATTGCGCCCTTTACGAGCTGACCCATGTCCTTCAGGTGGACGTGGCCAGGTACGAACTGAGTGAACGAATTGGCAATAGCGATGATCGGCTTACCGAAATCATCGCTCCCCATTCCTGTTGCCCGCCAAAGAGCGCGGGCGCCCGCCATATTTCGACCCGTCGTAGACGTTGCCGAGCGCAACTGCGGCATGAGACCCCTCCTAGAAACTATTCACTTCAGCATACGCAATACCACTTACCTGGAGGAATGCTGATCGAAGGCTGACCCTGCGAGCTTTAACACCCTCCACGATGGCTCCTTTTGAAGCGCCGCTTCAGGTTTAAACAACGATCCGACCGTGTGTATTCCCGGTGGGTGTGGTTGTTCGGGTTGTGGTGTGCCCGGGGTTCCGGTGGTGTTGTTGCCGCCGGTGCCACTTGGGTGGTGCTCGACGTCTGGTGTCGTGTGGGTAGAACGAGGCCCCCTACATTGGGGGCCCTTTGGTCGTGTCAAGAGTGCCTCCGTGTAGTGGCGG
>JAZDRN010000028.1:0-1183 GCA_047501485.1 Actinomycetaceae bacterium L2_0104
AAAAGATGCTGTCGCGCTCGTCAGACAAGGCGCGACCCAGTCACAGATCTGCAAAGACCTCGGGATCTCGAAATCAGCGCTCTCGAAATGGGTGACCGATGCCGACCGAGCTGATCGTGGACTGCCCCTCGCGGCGGAAGTGACGCGAGAGGAAGATGCTCAGATTCGTGAACTGATCAAACGTAACCGGCTCCTCGAACAAGAGAACGAGGTGTTGCGTCGCGCGGCCGCGTATCTGTCACAGATCCACATCACACCCCCAAAATAGTGTTCCCGCTCGTCCAAGAGATGGCCGCAGTAGGTGTCCCAGTGAGGGTGCCTGTCGCGGTGGCGTGCAGGGTGCTGGGATTTACGAAGCAGGCGTACTACCAGTGGGTGAAACGGCCCCAGTCCAAGCGTGAAATCGAGGAGCAACATCTCATCGAGGTGTTGCGCGAGATTCATGCGGAAGACCCTGAATTCGGGTACCGGTTCCTCGCCGACGAGCTCCAAGGCCTGGGCTACGAAGTATCAGAACGGCGTGTGTGGCGGCTGTGTCATGTCGCTGGCATCCGTTCGGTGATCACGAAACGTAAGCCACGTAACGCCCGTGCTGGCGCGCCGGTGGGTGATGATCTGGTCGAGCGGGAATTTACAGCGTCTGGGCCAAATTTGTTGTGGCTTACGGATATTACGGAGCAGTGGACGAAAGAAGGCAGACTCTATCTCTGCGCGGTGAAAGACGTGTGGTCGAACCGGATCGTGGGCTACTCGATCGGTGACCGCATGCAAGCGGCCCTTGCTGTGGCCGCGCTCACGAACGCGGTGGAGCAGCGCGGGAATCCGGTAGGCACGATTGTGCATTCAGACAGAGGCGGTCAATTTCGATCGCAGAGCTTCCAACACGCGCTCACCAGGCATCAGTTGCAGGGGTCGATGGGGCGTGTCGGGGCGGCGGGCGACAACGCGGCGATGGAAAGTTTCTTCTCGCTCCTGCAGAAAAATGTGCTTGACCGGAAGGTGTGGGAGACGCGGCTGGAGTTGCGGCTGGCGATCGTGGCGTGGATTGAGGGGAAGTATCATCGCAAGCGTCGCCAGCGTGGGCTTGGGAAGTTGACCCCGGTCGAGTTTGAAGTTGTTAATGTAGGCAGCGTCGCACTCGCGGCGTGAAGAAACCCGAGTCAAGTAAAGCTTCAGCAGACCC
>JAZDRN010000029.1:0-332 GCA_047501485.1 Actinomycetaceae bacterium L2_0104
GTTGCCGCCGGTGCCACTTGGGTGGTGCTCGACGTCTGGTGTCGTGTGGGTAGAACGAGGCCCCCTACATTGGGGGCCCTTTGGTCGTGTCAAGAGTGCCTCCGTGTAGTGGCGGGGCCTGGCATCGGTGCCGTCTATGCTCGGTGGCGTCGGTGCCGTCTATGCCCGGTGGTGTTGTTGCCGGTGGTGGTGCCGGTGGTGGTGTGTGGTGTGGGTGTGGCGAGGCCCCCTACCGGTGATGTGTTCACTGGTGGGGGGCCTCGTGGTTGGGGTGGCGGTGGTGTCCTACTCTCCCACACCCTGGCGGGTGCAGTACCATCGGCGTGTGCAGG
>JAZDRN010000002.1:0-288135 GCA_047501485.1 Actinomycetaceae bacterium L2_0104
CCCGAGCCGGCGCGCCAACGCCGACCCTGATCAGAACTTGTATGGGCTTCAGATCTTGCTCGGGAGGTACGCCACATTCACGTCACCCCGCCGAGGGCCATCCACAGGTTCTGATCATTGCTCAGCACGCTGACGAACTTTTCGCTCAACGTCAGGAACTGGATGATCTGGTGGCGGATGCGAAGCAGTACATTGCGGAGAACCCGGATGTCTTCTTGCAGCCTGACGCTTACTAGGCGTCGTAGAGGTGCCGTATGAACCTTTTCGACGATTCGCTTGTCGTATTTGTGTGGGGAGTCTGCTAATGGCCGGTCGCAGAATGACGGCTTTGCCGGTGATGATGGTACTCCTTGGCGTGCTCGCCGCAGGTTGTACAAGTGCCGACAAAGGGGGCTCTGCTGAAAATACTCCACCAAATCTGAGCGGTTTGAGCCTTAAGGCAGAAGTCGATCCCGAGATGGCGACGGTTACTTTGCCTGCGGACTCTGTGGCGCTGGGTGAACAACAGGATTCCTCGACACTGTCAAGTGCTTACTTGGCGGCGATAGCAGAATGCTCTCGAACAGACCTAGGAATACCTTGGACCGCGGAGATGCCGGATCCTTATATGCCTACCAGGCATATGTGGACTAGGTATGGACCGTGGACTAAGCCGGTGGCGGAGAAGTTCGCCTTCGTTCTTCCCATGGGTGATGGTGGGTTGATCGTGAATGGTTTTGTAGAGGAACCGGAAGGACACGAATGGGTTCCTGATCCCAACGAAGCACTTACAGAAGCGCAACGTGAAGAAGTTTTTGCAGGCTGTATCCCGACGCCTGAGGTTCAGAAGTTTAATGAGGAGAACTTGTGGGTGAAAACTCCTGGTTATCAGGCATTGGATGACGAATATGACGCGGTGAATCAAGATCCTCGGATGCAGGACCTTTTCGATGAGCTTCGCGTCTGCTATGCCGAGCAGGGGATGGAGATGGATGAAGAGTCACCAGGTTATATATATCCCCGTATTGACAGGATTGACGAGGAGCAGATTTCTCTTGCTCTTAAGACCGTCGAGTGTAAGGACCAGGTCGACTTTACGCGGCGGGCTGCCGATATCACCGCTGAACGTCAGATTCCGATCATTGAGGAGCACGCCGATGAGTTGTTTGCCGGACGAGAGAAGTGGGATGAGACGGTTGCGGAGGCTGAAGAATATATAGCGGCTCATCCGGAACTTTTCGAGTCGCCGAAGTAGATCGACATCGGTGTTGAGTTAGGAGAGAGTACTCATGGTTGTGACGGTGGTGTTGTACAAGCGGTTTGCCGCAGGTTTGGCCGTATGGTTTCTTATCGGGGCCGGATTGATGGGCTGCACTAACGGTGGAAGCTCGGCGAATGGTTCTGCGAGCTTGCGGGGGATCAATCCGAACGCGGAGCTTGATTATGAGAATGCCCGGGTTCATCTCCCTTCCGATTATGTGACAACTCGCGACCATATATATGAGCTCAGCTTGATTGATAGTGCGGCAGAAGGCGCCGTTATAAAGTGTGCACGCGAGGAGGCCGGGCTCGACTTGAAAGGTTACCCGATAGACAAAGATGAACCGACACGCTATGTGTTTTGGAAGTATGGTCCTTGGACAGAGGCGGTGGCGGAGAAGTTCGCGTTTGTTCCGCCGATGACTGATGGTGAGCTAGTGGCCAATGGTCTTGTTCCCCAATCTGTCGATCCTGTGGAATCACCAAATTTGAACCCTTATGCTGATCTCTCTGAGGCTGATCGGCAAAAGATACGGGATGCTTGCGCATCTGATCCTGATGCTCAAAAGTTCGATATCTATAAGGCGCAGTCTGACGGTCCCGGGGAAGTGGAACTGCAGGATGCTTGGATTCAAGTCGACAGCGATGCCAGGATGAAAGCTCTTGTTGAGG
Source organism: Actinomycetaceae bacterium L2_0104 (assembly GCA_047501485.1). Lineage (GTDB taxonomy): Bacteria > Actinomycetota > Actinomycetes > Actinomycetales > Actinomycetaceae > Ancrocorticia. Next base: position 1,912 of record JAZDRN010000002.1, read on the forward strand.
AGTTGGATGCGTGTTTCCGAACCCGGGGGATGGAAGTTGACCCGGGCCGGATAGGTTACCCTAAATCAGCCGAGCCCAATGTGATCAACGAGGATCAGATCGCTATGGCATTGAAAACAGTCGAGTGTAAGGACAAGGTGGACTTCACGCAGCGGGCAGTTGATATTCTTGCCGAGCATCAGATGGATGTTATTGACGAGCATGCTGATGAGCTTTTCGCTGCACGACAGGAATGGGACGATCTGGTGGCGGACGCGAAGCAGTACATTGAGGAGAACCCGGATGTCTTCGTGCAGCCCGACGCTAACTAGTCCTCATGGGAGTCACCGCACGAGTCCCTTCGAGGGCTGTTATTTCTGCGGGGCTCATCGCGATCGCATAGAGGAGAGTACCGATGACTGGTCGTAGGTTGGCTACTTTGCGGTTGCTGGTGACGTCTTCTCTTGTTGTGCTCACCGCAGGATGTACGAGTTCTGACGAGGCGGATTCTTCTGGAAGTGGCTCAGCAAGCCCGAATGCACTGAATCTCGGAGCGGAGGTCGACTATGAGAAGGCGATTGTCACACTGCCGGCTGATCAGGTCGCGTTTGGGGAGCAGGTCGATGCCTCTACTTTGTCGAGTGCGCACATGGCTGCCGTGGCGCAGTGTGCGCGAGATGAACTTGGTATTCCTTGGACCGCGGAGATGCCCGATCCCTACATTCCCGCAGAGCATATGTGGGTGAGGTATGGGCCGTGGACGAAGCCGGTGGCAGAGAAATTCGCCTTCATTCGCCCAATGGGGGACGGTGCGCTGATCGTCAATGGGTATGTTCCGAAGCCGGAGGGCCACGAATGGGATCTGGGTCCTAATGTGGATATTTCTGACGACCAACGAGAAAAGGTCTTTGCGACCTGCAATGGGAGACCTGAAGCAATGCGCTTCGATGAGGGGGCCTTGTGGGTGTGGGGGCCTGGGCAGCAGGCCTTGGAGGATGAATACAACGCGGTCAACGATGACCCGCGAATGCGGGAATTATTAGGGGATTTGCAGACTTGCTATGAGGGTAAAGGTATGGAGATAGATCCGGAAGCTCCAGGCTATATAGTCCCACGTGTCCAAAAGATAGATGAGGAACAGATTTCTTTGGCGCTGAAGACGGTTGAGTGCAAAGACGAGCTCGACTTCACCAGACGTGTTGCTGATATTACCGCTGAGCGGCAGATTCCGATTATCGAAGAATATGCTGACGAGTTGTTTGCTGACCGGAAGAAGTGGGATGACACGGTGGCAGAGGCCGAAGAGTACATAGCGGCCCATCCCGAACTCTTCGAGCCGCCGAAGTAGACCGATATGGGTTGTTGGGCCATAAGAACGCATAGTCAGACGAGCCGCAGTGCTCGGCATTGCTGACAGTTTCTTTGAAATCAAACCATAGGTGGACAAATTTACGAGACGGTTTGTTGTCCAGACGTCTATTCTTATGGCATGGCGAAGGAATCGTCCACGTCGCCACGTTAGGAGGGTGTTTTCATGGTGAGAACAAGGGTGTTTCACCGAGGATTTCTTCCGAGCATGGCCGCGCTGTCTATCGCGGGTATCGGGGTGGCGGCCTGCACGAGTGAAGGAGCTTCCAATGAAGGTTCGGCAAGCGAAGCTCAGGAAGTGAGTGGCATCAACCCGGACCTCTTCCTCCAGCCAGAAGGTAACTAGACATGGCTCCTTTCGAGAATCGTCTGCCGCCGCAGGATCTGTTGGCGTTGAAGACAGGAAGCGTACTGTTATGAAGCGCAGATTTTGGTGGATTGGGATCACCGTCGTGACCTGTGTTGCCTTGGTAGCGACGGCATTCGTGGCGGGCAGGTTCATTCGGTCGCCGAACGAGGAGGCGATCGCGAACTCGCAGCGGGTGCCCGTGGTCACCGCCGAAGCGGAGGAGCGGAGTTTTCCAGCTGCCCGTACCGAAGCTCGCGGATCCATGGCTTTGGGCAAGTCATGGACCGTGTCCGTGGCTCCCGGCGACGGCTCGCTCCCGGTGGTGACGGAGGTTTACCTCGCGGCGGGCGACACCCTGCATTCCGGTAGCGCGGTGGCGAGTGTCTCAGGGCGGCCCGTGATCGGCTTGGAACTGCCCTTTGACCTCTATCGGGACATCTACGATGGAGACTCCGGCACAGACGTTCGCGAGCTGCAGCGTGCGCTCCAGAACCTGGGCCTGTACAGCGGAGCGATCGACGGCAAGTACGGCGCGCGTACCGCAAAAGCCGTCAAGGACTTATACACGCGGGCGAACCTCACTCCGCCCGAGGCTGTGGCGCAGTCAGGCGTGGCAGGACCGCAGGAACCGGCGATCTCCCAGGTGCCAGCAGGACCGCAGGAACCGTCAAGCGGCCAGCAAAATGCCGCAGGCCCCGCGGGCGGAGAACCACAGCCTTCGAGCGCGCCGGGCGACGAACAACAGCCCGCACCGGCAACGGCTACTTCCGCGCCCGCTACCACTACCGCTGCCACTACCGCCGTCACGCCATTGTTGCGCAGCGAGATCATCTCGCTGCCGTCGAACAGCGTCACCGTGGTCTCCGTTGCCTCCGTCAACACGCATGTGGACTCAGAGAATCCCTTGGCCGAACTGCGTAGCGGGCAGGCCTCAGTAGTGATCCGCGTCGGAGTAGGGGATAAGGATACCTTTCCCGTCGGAACCTCGGTGAACGTCCAGGCCTCCGGGGACACCCAGCTCGTCACCTCCGGGAATGTCGGTTCGGTCGGGGATTTTGGGCAAGCCGAGCCCGATAAAGGCAAAGATGTGCCCGGATATGACATCACTGTGAATGTCCCGGACCCGAAGGAGTTGAGCGACGGCCAGGAGGTCCTGGTCATTCTCGGATCAGGCGAGGAAGTGCGTGGTCTGGCTGTTCCGATCACCGCGCTACGAGAAGATAACGGGAAGACCTTCGTGTTGCTGGCGCAGACGAAGGCGGAGGTCCCCGTCACCGTCAAGATGGTCAGCGAAGGCTACGCCATCGTTGAGGACACCACGCTGAGCGCGGGTGACGACGTCGTCGTTTCGGGATCATGAGTATCATCCATCTGCGGGATATCCACAAAACCTACGAGGTGAAGCCACCGGTCGCTGTTCTCAAAGGAGTAGACCTGCGGGTCGAACCCGGGGAGCGGGTAGCCATCGTCGGGCACTCGGGCGCCGGTAAGTCCACTCTTCTCAACATCGTCGGCCTGCTGGATGAACCATCCTCGGGAACATACGAACTGGTCGATCAGCGCACCGAGACGATGTCCAAGCGCCAGCGAGACCGCCTGAGGGCAAATCTCCTAGGATTCGTCTTTCAGGACTACCACGTGCTCGGTCACCGGACCGTGGCCGAAAATCTGGACCTCAAGCTCGCCATCAACTCCATGCCGCCCAAGGAACGGGGGTCGGCGATTGAACGGGTCCTCGCCGACGTCGGCCTGGAACACCGTGCAAACGCCTTGACCAGGCTTCTTTCCGGTGGAGAGAAACAGCGGCTGGCGATAGCGCGAGCCATGATCACCGGACCCCGGGTGCTATTAGCCGACGAACCGACCGGCAACCTCGACGAGGAGAACACTCGTGTTGTCCTCAGATTGTTCGACGAGCAAGCGGCGAGCGGGGTCGCCGTCGTCGTCATAACCCACGACGAACGCATCTCAGCCTGGGCGGACAGGGTATTGCACCTGATCGACGGAAGAATCACGCGATGAAACGGGACGCGCATGATAGTGAATCCGGTGGAGTCGGCGCCGAGCCTTCGGGCAGCGCTACGAAAGGCAAGCGCGGGAAGCGGAAATCGTCCGTAAAGCAACGGCGTGGGCCCATCTCCAGAAAGCTGCGGGATCAGTTGAAAGATGTCGCCATCGAGCTTTCATCCCGCCTCTCCCGCACGATTCTCATGATCAGCGCCGTGGCTTTCAGCACCGGAGCCCTCCTGGCCTCCGTGGGCATCTCCCAGAATGCGGCGCACCAGATCGACGCGGACATCGCCGCCTCCGCCGCGAACCTGGTCCTGGTGACGGTGCCCGAACAGGAAGCCACCGATGACGAAGCGGTCGTAGCGGGAGAAACCACAGAAGTCGAGGGGTCTGGACAGGCCATACGCACGATATTCCCCGCCGATACCGAGGAACGCCTCGAGAGGATCGACGCCGTCGACGTAGCCGGACTCAGACTCGACGCCGACGTCGCCACCATGATCACGGTCGATCGCCCAGCCGTCAATGCGGAGGCTGTTCGGGTGGGAGTCAAAGGGGCGAGTAGCGGATACCTGGAGGCCTCCGATATCGAGTACACCGGTGAGCATGTGTGGATGCTGGACGGCAAGGAGAATGTCGCCTACCTTGGCACAGCGGCGGCCGAGGAACTCGGAATCCCCGTCACCGACGACGTCCGGAATCTGAGCGTTGAGATCAACAACACCGGTTACTCCATCATCGGCTTCCTTCCAGGTGAGCACGCCTTTTCCACGTCGCTCGTCATCCCGTACACGAACGCGCTCCAGCTTGCGGGTGACGACAACTACACCCAGGTGCTCATACGCACCGCGCTGGGAGCCGGAAGCCAGGTATCCGGCGTGGCCCGGCTGGCCATTCTGCCCGGAACTCCGGAGAAGCTTGCGGTCTCCCAGGTGATCTCGCAGAACGAGATTCGGGAGAATGTCTCCTCGCAGCTCACGCGGCAGGCCACCTGGGTCGGCGCTTTCCTGATCGTTCTCACGATCCTGCTCATCACCAACTCCATGATCGTCTCGGTGACGGCACGCACCACCGAAATCGGGGTGCGGAGAGCACTGGGAGCCTCGCGCTCCTCCGTGGCGGGAGTCTTCTGGTGCGAAGGTGCGCTGATAGGCGCACTGGGAGGGCTTGCGGGCGCGGCGCTCGCGGCCATCACGATCACGGCGATCGCCGCGCTGAACGGTTGGACGGCATATCTCAGTCCGATGTGGATTGGACTGGGGCCGGTTCTGGGGATGACGGTCGGCCTAGTGGCCTCCGCCTACCCGGCGATGCGTGCCGCCACTATCCACCCCGCTATCGCGGTGCGGTCCGACTGAGAGGAACGGTCAGCTCCCGAGGAGAGGGACTGTTTCTATAGCTCATGCAACAGGAGGGGGCCAGGCAGTTTGACTGCCTGCCCCCCTCCAGCTAGCCGATCGCGTGCCCTAGCGGCGCGTTCCCGGACTGGAAATCACTGGCCCGACGGCGGGCTCTGCTGCTGCCAGTTTCCCTGCTGACCGTAAGGCTGGCCGGGATTCTGCTGGCCAGGCTGGCCGGGCTGCCCTGGCTGGTTGTAGGGAGCCTGCTGGCCGTACTGTTGTGGCTGGCCGGGCTGACCAGGCTGACCCTGACCGTAAGGTGCCTGCTGACCGTACTGGCCGGGCTGACCCTGACCGTAAGGTGGCTGCTGGCCGTACGGCGGCTGGCCGGGCTGGCCACCCTGCCCATAGGGAGCATTCGGGTAGGCGCCGGGGTAGCCCTCGGGGCCGCCCTTCTTGCCCTTGCCACGAGTCGCGAAGAAGATGATCAAGCCGATAACGAGAACAGCTCCGCCTCCAATGAGAATCCATGCCCAGATGGGGAACCCGTCGGAATCCGAATCGGAGGAATCCGAATCTGCCTCGTTTCCAGCTCCCTGGTTCTCTCCACCGTCGCCGTTGTTGCCGCCGTTGGGGCCGGGGGTATTGCCGTTGCCTCCCGGATTGGAGGAGCCCGACTTCAGGCCGGTGACAGAGAAACCGCTCTCGAGGACGGTCGGATCTGTGTAGGTCGCCGTGTTGCCGTTGATCTGGGCGCCATCTGAGGCGTCGGTGATCTCACCGGGCATCGTCACGTTGAAGCTGAAGTCAATGGGACCGAGAGCTTCAAGATCGGACATGCTGGTGCCATCCATGTCCGAAGACGTCAGATTGAGCGTGTAGGAATCACCGTTGTCAACGAGAGTGGAACCGTCCACGGCGTCGTCGGTCGAGACGGTGATGCGGCAGCCCAGTGTTCCGCCTTCACTGATGTCTTCGACGGTGAACTCTTCGCTTCCGACGGTCGGGTCGGACTCGCCCATCATTTCTTTCATCGAGTCGCATGTCATGCCGGTGGTCTGCATCATGCCGTCGGTGTCGATCATGTCCATCGTGAAAATGACGCCGCCCTCGGCGGTGATTTCCATCGTGTTGTCGGACTTGCATGCGGTCAAAAGCAGCGTGAACGGCAAAAGGAGCGCGAGGAGCACTCTGAACTTCTTAGTTGGCGTGCGCCGTGTCATTACGTCGTTCCTGTTCTATCAGGGTGGAAACGCCAGGGTTGAAGAATGAGATCTCAAACAGGGATTCCACGTTCGTGTAGTGCTAAGCCTAATAGCCGAGAAGGCTATCGCTGGGAAGGATTGGGATCTTGATTGTTCGGCATTTCGGGAGAATTGCCATATTGCTGAGGATTCTGTTCGCCCGGTGACGGGGAACCGAATTGCTGGGCCGGATGGCCCGGCTGCGAGTATTGCTGAGGCTGGGCATAGGGCTGTCCGCCCTGTCCCGGGTTGGTGGGGCCTCCGAAGGGGTTGTTCTGATGAGGGCCGCCGGGAGCTGGCGGGCCTCCGGGGCCTGACTTTCGGCGTTTGTTGGCGAACAGAAGGACTATCGCCACAATGGCAGCCACGACGCCGGCGCCGATGAGAATCCAGGCCCAGAGGGGAGCGCCGGTATCGCTTTCCGACTCGGCATTGGGAGAGGTGCTCTCAGTGGGTGCCGTTGGGGTAGTGGTTGGATCCGAGGCCGGGGTGGTCGACGGCGTCGGCGACGGCGTCGACGGAGAAGGAGACGGTGTGGTCACCGCGGAGGCCTGCCCGGTCGCCGAAACTCCTTGGAGGATCGAGTCATAGGAGGTCCAGGTAGCCCGGTTTCCCTCGATCGTCGAGCCATCCGACGCCTCGGTCACTTCACCGGGGAACTCCAGGACGAAAGTGGAATCTATCGTTCCGAACTGTTCGATTTCCGCGGAGTCATTAAACGATGTCCAGAACTCCTCGGGAATGTCGATAGTTATGCTGTCGCCGTTGTCGGTGACAGCCATGGACTGGAAGGTGGAATCGAAGGTCACGTTGAAACGGCAGGACAGCCTGGTGCCGTCGCCGATGTCCTCAACGGTGAATTCTTCGGCATAGGGGAAAGTCCCCTCAAGCCCGTTCTCGATGTCGGCGCAGGTTGCCCCCTGCGCCGCGAGTCCCTCATCGTCGGTCATTTCCAACGTGGCGGTGAGGGTACGGTCGTCGGACACGGAAAGGGTGGTATGAGCTTGGCAAGCTCCCAACAGAATCGTCAAAGGGAGAATTGCCAAGGCGATTTTTTCGCGTCGTGGCATCATAGCTACACCATACTGGTGGGCCTAATGTCCTGTCACCGGCCGCCAAGGGGCTATCTGCCCACCACGGACCTTACGCCATCGTTTTCGCGAACTCGGGAGAAGATTTCGCGGTGTGGACGGACCTTTAACCCTCTCTGGGACGAAGTCCCCGCAACGCATCGCTCGCGGCAGGGGTTCGCATCCTGTGGCGGGCATGCGGGGCCCGGCACCCGGCGGCGCCGTCGACGCAGGTCGTGTGCCGCACGCCCGCCACGTGCTCATGGGATGAATTGGTAGCTCCTCATATCTGGATATGGTCCCTAGGCGGTGGCCTGGATGGAGGAGGCGGCGTCGGTAGCTCGTCATGTCTGAATATGGTCCCTAAGTCTCGCTTGGAGAGACGGGAGGGCAGGTAGCGCGAACATTCTGTTCTGATGATCAGACGTGCAACAGAATGTGGCACGATGCACTTTAGGTCAGACACATGCTCTGACCTGCGATTATGCTTCCAACCGAACGCGACGTTGCTCCGGTTTAGGACGAAATACTGTGATTTTCGATTCTTTGCTCGGGAACAATTGAACGTGTTCGCACCGCGGCGCACGAGTTCCGCGGTACTGCACATCGCACTCTCTAAGGAAGGAAACGCGATGACCGACAAGACCTATTCCGTTGAGGAAGTTCGCGCCGGTGCCCCGGCTGAGGCTCCTGACGCACTTGTTGCTTGGGTGACCGAGCAGGCCAACCTTGCCAAGCCCGATTCCATTTACTGGGCCGATGGCTCCGAGGAGGAGTGGACCCGTCTCACCGACGAGATGGTCGAGGCAGGCACGTTCACTCGCCTCAACCCTGAGAAGCGCCCCAACAGCTTCCTTGCTCGCTCCCTTCCATCCGACGTGGCTCGCGTCGAGTCCCGTACTTTCATCTGCTCTGAGAAGGAAGAGGATGCTGGCCCGACCAACCATTGGGCCGATCCGGCGGAGATGAAGGCAACGCTACGCGAGCTGTTCGACGGCACGATGCGCGGACGCACCATGTACGTGATTCCCTTCTCCATGGGCCCCATTGGCGGACCGATCTCTCAGCTCGGCATCGAAGTGACGGATTCCCCCTACGTCGTGGTCAACATGCGCATCATGACCCGCATGGGTGCCGCCGCTCTGAAGCTGATCGGCGAGGGTGCCGAGTGGGTTCCCGCGCTCCACTCCGTCGGTTACCCGCTGCGTGACGCCGAGGGCAAGACCCGCGAAGATGTCGCCTGGCCCTGCAACGACGAGAAGTACATCACCCACTTCCCGGAGACCAACGAGATCATCTCGTACGGTTCCGGCTATGGCGGCAACGCTCTGCTGGGCAAGAAGTGCTACGCCCTGCGCATCGCTTCCACGATGGCGAAGCGCGACGGCTGGATGGCCGAGCACATGCTCATCCTCCGCCTCACCAACGAGGAGACCGGCAAGCAGTTCCATGTGACCGCCGCCTTCCCGTCCGCCTGCGGTAAGACGAACCTCGCCATGCTGCAGCCCACCATCCCGGGTTACAAGGTCTCCACCGTCGGCGACGACATCGCTTGGATGCGCCCCGGCCCCGATGGCCGCCTCTACGCCATCAACCCCGAAGCAGGATTCTTCGGCGTTGCGCCGGGAACCTCCTACGCTACAAACCCGATGGCCATGGACACCATGCGGGCCAACTCCGTCTTCACGAACGTGGCGCTGACGGACGACGGCGACGTGTGGTGGGAGGGCATCGACGCCCCGCTGCCCGATCACCTGATCGACTGGCACGGCAACGACTACACCCCCGCGGATGCCGCAGAGGGCAAGCTCGCCGCCCACCCCAACTCCCGCTTCACCGTTCCGGCTTCGCAGTGCCCGATCATCTGTGAGGATTGGGAGGCTCCGGAGGGTGTGGCCATCGATGCCATCCTCTTCGGTGGACGTCGCGCCACCAACGTGCCGCTCGTCGCCGAGCAGTACGAACCCGCCCATGGCGTGTTCATCGGTGCATCGGTCGCTTCCGAGGTCACTGCTGCCGCTACGGACGTCAAGGCCGGCTCGCTGCGTCACGATCCCTTCGCCATGCTTCCCTTCTGCGGCTACAACATGGCCGACTACTGGGGCCACTGGCTCGAGATGCAGGACAAGCTGGGCGACAAGTTCCCGCAGGTGTTCCAGGTCAACTGGTTCCGTAAGAGCGAGGATGGCAAGTTCCTGTGGCCGGGCTTCGGCGAGAACTCCCGCGTTCTCGATTGGGTCGTCCGCCGCGTGGACGGAGCGGTCGATGCGATCGACGGCGTCACCGGGCGCTACCCGAAGTTCGAGGAGTTCAACCTCGACGGCATCGACGTGACCGAAGAGGATTGGGCGAATCTCTTCGCCATCGATCCCGATGCTTGGGCAGCGGAGATGGACGAGACCGAGGAGTACTTCTCGCAGTTCGGCGACAAGCTTCCCGAGGAGATCACCGCGCAGCTGGCCAAGTTCCGCGAGCGTATCGCCGCGGCAAAGGCCTGATGCCGGTTCGCTGATAATCAGTAGCCAATAGGACGACGGCGGCACCTTCCCACGGGTTGGGTGCCGCCGTCGTCCTTGTGCGCGTGCCGTCTGCGGGCGCCGGGGGTGTCACTTATCGCCGTGGGGCGCCCTCGAAATTGGACCGCGGGTTGAGGTTGCGGGGCTGTCGAAATCGGACAAGTGACAGCCCGCGCTATAGACGACGCCCTTGCCCATGGCGACGACGTCACGTATCGCCGGGAGCGTCACTTGTCGCCAGGACCGTCACGTATCGCCGGGGGCGTCACGTATCGCCGGGGGCGTCACGTATCGCTTGGCGGCGTGACACCCGATTCTCGTCTATGCCTCTCTCATCACAACGGAGGGCATCTCGGGACTGCAGAGAACCAGGAGGGCAGCCGCGTTGAAGGCGGCTGCCGTGGCGGTGATCTGCGCATCCGTGGCAGCGAGCATGTGGCCCGAACGGGCGGCGACGATCATGAGGAAGTCCGCGATGCGCGGAAGCGCCCATAGGTCGACGCCGAACGCCTGTGTGGAACTGGTGGGCCCCACACCTGGAAGCAACGTCTGATCCTCCCAGGTATTGGCGATGATGGCAGCCTCGAGGTGAGTTCCCGTAACGGCCGGAATGGGTTGCTGTGCGTGCTTCTCCAGGATGTCGATCAGCTCCGGCCCGCTGGGTGCGGCTGCGGCTGCTTCCCGGGCGCGGGCGAACACCACGTCGGGGAGCTGGGCTGGGTCGATTCCCCACTCGGTGAGAAGAGCTTCGATGCCTGCCGGGTGGCTCCCGAGGAGGGCGAGGATCACGCCGAGGCCATCGGCCGCGCCGCAGCCGGCCTTGGCCTCGTTGGCCTGGTCGTCGCGATGTCCGGAAACGGGGATGCCCGCCTCTGCGAGGGTCGCACACGTCGTGTCCAGCCACTTGCTGAGCACGTCGGAAAGGTTCTCTTCGGCAAGCTCATCCACCTCGGGTGCGAAGACACCCGTCAAGAGAAAATCCACAACCCATGTGGTCAGCGAACCTCCCGCACTGCGGGGGAATGCCGGGCGATCCTCGGCGGAGGGGCGCCCATCGATGCACTGCGCCGGATAGTTTCCGACTGACGCGCAACGGATGTGCGACGATCCCCTTCCGAGTCCGTCGAGGGCGGAGCGTACCGTTGCAGCTAGTCCATACTGGGGGCCGAGAGCGCCTGCGGCGTCGAGGAGAGTCATGGAAGTAGCGTAGCGAAAGGGGCCGGCCGTGCGACAGCCGCCCTCCGATGACCGGAGAGAAGCGCCGACTGCTGCGTCAGCGCAGCATCGGCGAGGGGTGTTGCATCCGAGTGGGGATGCACTCAGATTCCCAGAGATGGCGGGAACTGTTGCCTCGGAGTGAAGAGAGAAAACTGTGAACGCGTGAAATGATTGTCGTCATCGCAAAATCGCCTTTTCCGCTTGTGACAGATAACCGATTGTGTGATTTCATCTTAGCATGAAGAGTCGGGTAGGGAAACACTCGAAGTTTCTGGCGTTCGTGAAGTCTATTAACCGCGGTTATTTACGTAAAATTGCAGGAGAAGAATCGAGTGCTTCCATTTTCTCGCGATTTGTATATTTGCTACAATATGACTTCTTGGGAGAATAGGCTGGCGCGGAGTACCTAGCCCTGAACGTCACCGAACGTGCCTGGTCCCGACCGCCGCTTTAGTTGCTCGGTGGAGGAAGGGGCCGATGCCCTGGAAAGCGTGCCCCTCGTTTATCCCATTCCGTGGATGAGCTTTCGGCGTTTTCTGCTCAGACTGTGGAATCCTTACGCTGTATCCCCTATCTGTTTTAGTCTGTAGACGTGCGAATCCTTCTTGTCGGCTCCGGTGGCCGCGAACATGCCATCGCAAGGACCCTGCGGCTCGATCCCTCCGTCACTGACCTGATCATTGCTCCGGGCAATCCCGGAACGGCCTCCCTCGGCGAGAACGTCTCCGTGGACATCCTCGACGGGGCGGCGCTGGTTGCTCTGGCGCGTGAACGCGAGGTCGATCTCGTCGTCGTCGGCCCTGAGGCGCCTTTGGTGGCCGGAGTCGCGGACGATCTGCGTGAGGCGGGCATCCCCGTCTTCGGACCTTCCCGTGAGGCCGCTCGGCTGGAAGGCTCCAAGGCTTTCGCCAAGGAGATCATGGCAATCGCGGAGGTGCCCACGGCAATGGCGCATGTGTGCGTCAACCTGGAAGAGGCTGAAGCTGCGCTCGATGCCTTCGGTGCACCCTACGTGGTCAAGGATGACGGCTTGGCCGCTGGAAAGGGCGTCGTCGTCACCTCGGATCGGGCCGAGGCGCTCGCTCATGTCGAAGCCTGTCTCGCCAAGGGCGACGGCGATCAATCCACGGAGGGACGGCCTGCGGTACTGATCGAGGAGTATCTGGATGGCCCGGAGGTCTCGCTCTTCTGCATCTGCGACGGCAGTACGGTACTTCCGTTGGCTCCGGCACAGGACTTCAAGCGGGCGTACGACGGCGATGCCGGCCCCAACACCGGAGGGATGGGAGCCTACTCGCCGCTTCCGTGGATTCCGGAGGATCTGGAATCTCAGGTGGTCTCCCGCGTCGCCCAGCCCGTCGTCAACGAGATGGCACGGCGTGGAGCGCCCTTCGTCGGCCTGCTGTATTGCGGACTCGCCCTGACCTCTCGCGGCCTGCGGGTCGTCGAATTCAACGTTCGTTTCGGCGATCCTGAGACGCAGGTGGTCCTCCCGCGCCTGAAGTCCCCGTTGGGGGATATCCTGCTTGGTGCGGCTCAGGGACGGCTCTCCGGCGCACCGCTGCGCTGGAGCGACGACGCGGCGGTGGGCGTGGTGCTCGCGGCCAAGGGCTACCCTGGCAAGGTACGAACAGGCGATGCCATCCTCGGTCTGGACGAAGCTGAATCCGATTCCCACGCTCATGTGATCCATGCGGGAACCGCGGCCTCAGGCGGGCGGATCTTCTCAGCCGGAGGCCGGGTCCTGACGGTCGTGGGAACGGGCAAGGACAACGAGGCCGCGCGAGAAACCGCATACCGGGCCATCGAGCGTATTGGCCTGGCGGGTTCGCACTACCGCCGTGACATTGCGGCCAACAGATAGTCAACAGATAGCAGGCGGTTGACGCCCGCCCGCCTATCGCGCACACTCACCACAACCCTTCCACCAGACAGCAGTACAACTAGATGACGGGACAGCTATGACGGACCAATCCATACAGCGCCGCCTTTCTTCGTGGACGCACGTGTATTCGGGGAAAGTCCGCGACATCTACGTGCAGGCGAATGCGGCAAGCCACTCGGGATCGGACACCTACCTGATCGTGGCCTCGGACAGGATCAGTGCCTACGATTACGTTCTTCCCACTCAGATCCCCGACAAGGGGAAGATCCTCACCCAACTCTCGCTGTGGTGGTTCGAGCAGCTCGGGGGCATCGCCTACAATCACCTCATCTCGACCGATGTCCCGGAAGAGGTCGAAGGCCGGGCGATGATCACTCGTCGCCTCAACATGTTCCCCATCGAATGCGTGGTGCGTGGATATCTGACGGGATCGGGGATGGCCGAGTATCTGGACACCGGCGCGGTGTGCGGCGTGGACCTTCCCCGTGGCCTGCGCGAGGCCTCTCGGCTCGATTACCCGATCTTCACGCCTGCCGCCAAAGCCAAGGTGGGCGAACACGACGAGAACATCACGTTCGGTGAGATGACCGAGCGGATCGGCGAGTCCGACGCGCGCCAGCTCCGCTTCCAGTCCCTTCAGCTCTACAGCCGTGCTCATGAGATCGCGCTCGAGCGTGGCGTCATCATCGCGGACACGAAGTTCGAGTTCGGCACCTCGACCGATCCGGGGGACCGGGGCATATTCCTCGCCGATGAGGTCCTCACGCCGGATTCCTCCCGCTTCTGGTTCGCGGATTCCTATGAGCCGGGGCGGAGCCAGGACTCACTCGACAAGCAGTTCGTGCGCGATTGGCTCACCTCGCCCGCCTCTGGATGGGACAGGGGCTCGGGCGAGCAGCCCCCGCAGTTGCCCGACGACGTCGTCGAGAAGACCCGCGAACGTTACATCCAGGCCTACGAGAAGCTGACAGGGGAACGCTGGCAGTAAGGCTGCCGGTCCGCGCTCAACCGCTGTCTCGCCCGGTGAGCTTCTCCTTACGGGCAGTTCTCGCCGCGCGCGAGCGTCAGCAGTGTGTACCAATCCTCGCGGGAGAGGCGGCTGTCGAGCCGATTGGCATCCTCGCAGGCTCCGATGCGCTGGGGATTGGTGGTGCCGATGACCGGGCGGATTCCTGCCGGATGCATCGTCAGCCACCACAGGGCGACCGTCTCGCGCGTGGTTCCCCGCGCTTTGGCCAGATCGCCGATGAAGCGGGCGGTGGCGGCTTCGTCCTGCGTGCGGTTCTTGGCGATGGGGGAGCTTGGAGAGGCGGTGTAGCGTCCCTGAGCGAGGGGACTCCAAGCCTGAACCTCTATGCCGCGATTCAAACAGTACTCGACGGTCCCGTCGGGATAAGCCGAGCCGGCGCGGGCAGAGGACTTGACGTTCATCGCCGATTCCACGAAGCGGCGGGCGCCGAGGCTGAGTTCCAGCTGATCGACTCGCAACCTCTCGCTCCCTCCCGCGAGGGAGTCCATCTGGTAGGGCCCCATGTTGGAGACGCCCCAGTGCCGAATCTTGCCCTCTTCGAGCGCGGAGTCGAGCGCCCGGACGGTGTCCGTGGGGTTCATCAGGGGATCGGGGCGATGAAGCAGCAGGGTGTCGATGTGGTCCACGCCGAGCCGTTCCAAAGATGCTTCGAGCGCGGAGGCGATATAGGCGGGGCTGAGGTCGTACCGGGTCACGGCGCCCTCCAGGGGAAGCAGAATGCCGCACTTGGTCTGAATGGAGAAGTGTGCGCGCAGATCTGGATCTCGGGAGAGGACCTCGCCGACGATGCGCTCGGATTTTCCGCTGGTGTAGATATCGGCAAGGTCGAGCTCGGTGATGCCGATGCTGGCGGCAGCGTGCAGAGCCTCCCATGCGGTGTCGATATCGGCGGGAGTGTAATCGGGATCGGTCCATGAACCTCCCAATCCCATGCAACCGTAGAGAAGGCGGGGTCGATTGCCGTCCGGCCTGGGTGGCGCGAGTTTGGAATCGGTGGGAATGTCGGCGGTTTCGTCGGTCTCGGTTTCGGCGACCGAATCGGAAGCTGTCGTGAGATCGTTCATGAATAGAGATTAGCGCGTGTCACGGCCGCGCCATAGGGGCGAACCCCAGCTGAAGCGCCCGGCTCGTCCGAGTGCAGTGGTACTCATCGCACCCCAGAAAAGCGAGACGGTTAGAAAGCCATTCCCATATTTCATAGAATGGACAGGTAATCCTTGGAGTCATCCATATAGCGAGACGAGGAGTTCCTGCGTGGGACGTATCATTGTCGAAGTCATGCCCAAACCTGAAGTCCTGGATCCGCAGGGAAAGGCTGTACGCGGGGCGCTACCGCGGCAGGGAATCGAGATATTCACCGACGTCCGCCAGGGCAAGCGCTTCGAGCTGAGCGTGGATGGTCCGGTGACCCCGCAGGCTCTGGAGGATGCGCGTAAGGCCGCCGAGAGCGTGCTCTCCAACCCGATCATCGAGGACGTGGTGGCCGTCCGGGCCGACGACGCCTCGCAGCGGGATTCCAACGCCGGCAATCCGGAGGACGTGGCGTGAAGATCGGGGTGGTGACTTTTCCGGGAACGCTCGACGACGACGACGCCGCACGCGCCGTCCGCCTAGCGGGCGGCGAGCCCGTTTCCCTCTGGCACGCCTCCGACGACTTGCGCGGGGTCGACGCCGTCGTGCTCCCGGGCGGATTCTCCTACGGAGACTATCTGCGTTGCGGCGCCATCGCGGCTCTCGCTCCGGTGATGCACTCGGTGGTCGAAGAGGCGGGACGCGGCCTTCCGGTCTTGGGTATCTGCAACGGGTTCCAGATCCTCTGCGAATCCCATCTGCTGCCCGGCGCCCTTATCCGGAATTCCCAGCAGCGTTTCATCTGTCGCGAGCAGCAGCTCGCCGTCGAGAACGCGAACACTGCCTGGACCGGTGCCTTCGAGGCAGGGGAGAAGATCCTCATTCCGCTGAAGAACGGGGAGGGTAACTTCCAGGCCAGTGCGCAGACCATCGCGCAGCTGGAGGCGGAGGGCAGGGTCGTCTTCCGCTATTCGGGAGGCAATCCCAACGGCTCCGTCAACGACATCGCAGGCATATGCAACGACGCCGGCAACGTGGTGGGCCTTATGCCTCATCCCGAGCATGCGGTGGAACCGGGTTTCGGAACGGTGGGCCGAGCCGGCCCGCGCACCGGGACCGATGGCCTGCGTATTTTCGCCAGCGCGCTCCAGGTGCTCGCCGGCTAGCCGGGGCCGAACTGCCGCATGGCCCACCGAGAAGCATCGGATCGCTGGGGCGGTCCGGAGTGGGCCCGCAATCGTTTTCGTCGTTAAGATTTCTTGGAACTCGCGGCCAAGCGCCCGCGAAACCACCAGCTAGGAGTAGCGATGGCTGCCAAGCCTCAACTTGACCAGTCCTATGACACGATCGCCGATGCCGCGGCGACGCCCGATCAGCCGATGCCGTGGGCGGCGCTCGGCCTGAAGGAAGACGAATACCAGCGTATTCGCGAGCTGCTGGGCCGCCGACCAACCAACGCGGAGCTCGCCATGTACTCGGTGATGTGGTCCGAGCACTGTTCCTACAAGTCGTCCAAGAAGCATCTGAAAGAACAGTTCGGTGCCAAGACGACCGAGGAGATGCGCGAGCATCTTCTGGTGGGAATGGGCCAGAATGCCGGCGTTGTCGATATCGGCGACGGCTGGGCCGTGACCTTCAAGGTGGAATCCCATAATCACCCCAGCTTCGTGGAACCCCATCAGGGTGCGGCCACCGGCGTGGGAGGCATCGTCCGGGACATCATCGCCATGGGTGCCCGCCCGGTCGCCGTGATGGACCAGCTGCGTTTCGGAGCCGTGGATAACCCGGACACGGCACGAGTGGTGCACGGCGTGGTGTCCGGAGTTGGTGGTTACGGCAACTGCCTCGGGTTGCCCAACATCGGGGGAGAGACCGAATTCGATCCCTCCTATCAGGGGAATCCCCTGGTCAACGCCCTGTGCGTGGGTGTGTTGCGGCACGAGGATATTCACCTGGCGAACGCCGAGGGGGTGGGAAACAAGGTGGTTCTCTTCGGGGCACGCACCGGTGGGGACGGCATCGGCGGTGCCTCCATCCTCGCCTCGGAGACCTTCGAGGAGGGCATGCCCGCCAAGCGGCCCTCCGTGCAGGTGGGCGATCCCTTCATGGAGAAGGTCCTCATCGAATGCTGCCTGGAGCTCTTCCACGCGGGCGTGGTGGAGGCCATCCAGGATCTGGGTGCCGCGGGTATCTCCTGCGCCACGAGCGAGCTGGCCGCCAACGGCGGCACCGGTATGCGAGTGGATCTGGAGAATGTGCTGTTGCGCGATCCGACTTTGACGGCCGGGGAGATCCTCATGTCCGAATCGCAGGAACGCATGATGGCTGTCGTGACACCCGATAAGCTGGCGGAGTTCCTGCAGATCACGGGTAAATGGGAGGTCGAGACCGCGGTCATCGGCGAGGTGACGGAGAATCCGCGACTCGTCATCGATCACTTCGGACACCACATCGTCGACGTCGACCCGGCAACCGTGGCCGTGGACAGCCCCGTGTACGACCGCCCCTATGAGCGTCCGGAATGGCACTGGGAGATGTCCAGGGACACCTCGCAGCACCTGGAGCGTCCGGGCTCGGTTGCCGAGCTGACCGAGCAGGTCCATCGAGTGCTCGGCGACGTCAATCAGGTTGGGAAGGGGTGGATCACCGATCAGTATGATCGCTTCGTCCGTGGGAATACCGCGCTCTCGCAGCCGGACGACGCCGGCGTGATCCGCGTCGATGAGGAGTCCGGACGAGGCGTGGCACTGTCCACCGACGCCAATGGCTGGTACACCAAGCTGGACCCGTACGCGGGAGCGCAGCAGGCGCTCGCGGAATCCTATCGCAATGTGTGCACCGTGGGGGCGCGGCCCCTGGCGGTCACAGACTGCTTGAACTTCGGCAATCCGGAGGATCCGGATGCGATGTGGCAGCTCGTCACGGCCATGACGGGCCTCGCCGACGGCTGCAAGGAGATGGGAATACCGGTCACGGGCGGAAACGTCTCCCTATACAACTCCTCCGGCACCGTCAAGGGAACTCCCACATCCTCCATCAACCCGACGCCCGTGGTGGGAGTCTTGGGCGTGATGGACGATGTCACCAAGGCGACGCCGTCGGCGTTCCAGGTGGAGGGTGCCGCTCTGATGCTCCTGGGGGAGACCCGTGACGAACTCGATGGCTCCGCGTGGGCGCGTATCGTGCATGGTCACCTCGGTGGACAGCCTCCGGCGGTGAATCTGCAGGATGAGATGGCGCTGGGCCGGGTCTTGCTCGCGTTGCACGGAGCGGAGACCGGTGAACTGGGGCGGGTGGTCGAGGCCGCTCACGACCTCTCCAACGGCGGGCTCATCCAGGCCGTGGTGGAGATGGCCGTCAATTCGGGTATGGGGGCCGCATTGGACCTGACGAATCTCTGTAACAGGGACGGTGTCGATTCCTTCACGGCGCTCTTCTCGGAGTCCCAGGGGCGCGTGCTGCTCGCCGTGCCGGAGGGCTTCCTCGGATTGGTGCACGCCGCGGCGGAAGCCGAGGGCGTGGCAGCTGTGCGTATCGGCACTGCCGGCGGAGAGCTGCTGACGATCAACCCGGCCGAGACCGCGGGATGGGCCGAGAGCGAGACCATCATCCTGGACGTGGAGGAGTTGGCGGCACGTTCCGACCGAACGCTGCGCGAGATCTTCGACTGACGGGTCCTCGGCTGACGCGTTGTCGCCCGGATGCCGGGCCTGGCTCGGGGCGGCTCGCGTGTCCGAGGGCCGCCGCAGGGGAGTGATTTCGAGATGGTGGGGCACTGGCAGACCGCGCGGCTGTGATGGATCCGACAGGATGGAACCGTTCCAGAACGCGTGCCCGGGAGGTGGCGGGAAAGTGGACACCTCTGTCTCAGAATATGAAAACTCGGTTGGTCGACCGTGGTCCAACCGGGGCAATTCTTGGCTTGACCGCTGGATTTTTGTGTTCCCATGGTGGACAAGCTGTTACGTTGAGTTTCGTCTCAGGTAGAAACAGAGCCGAAATATGGGGGAAATATAAAGCCTCCGAAGGTATTGGTTAAGGGAGTTATCCATGGATCAGCGACTAGAACGCATTTACGAGACCGTCGTCTCACGCAATCCTGTGGAGCCCGAATTCCACCAAGCCATCCACGAGGTGATCGAGTCTCTGGAGCGGGTGATCGTATCGCGGCCCGAATACACGGACCTGTCCGTGCTCGAGCGGATCGTGGAGCCGGAGCGGCAGATCATCTTCCGCGTGCCGTGGGTCGACGACAAGGGTCGCGTACGCGTCAATCGCGGTTTCCGAGTGGAGTTCAACTCGGCGCTCGGCCCGTACAAGGGCGGCCTGCGGTTCCATCCCTCGGTCAATCTCGGCATCATCAAGTTCCTCGGTTTCGAGCAGATCTTCAAGAACGCCCTGACCGGGCAGCAGATCGGCGGCGGAAAGGGCGGTTCCGACTTCGATCCGCATGGAAAGTCCGACATGGAGGTCATGCGATTCTGTCAGTCCTTCATGACCGAGCTGCATCGCCACATCGGCCCGAGCACCGACGTTCCCGCGGGCGATATCGGTGTGGGAGGCCGCGAGATCGGCTACCTGTTCGGCCAGTACAAGCGCATCACCAACCGGTTCGACGCCGGCGTGCTCACCGGGAAGTCCCTGCGTTGGGGAGGGTCCCTCGCCCGCACAGAGGCCACCGGCTACGGCACCGTGCGTTTCGCCCAGTCCATGCTCGAGACCAAGGGAGAGTCACTGGACGGCAAGACCGTTCTGGTCTCCGGTTCCGGAAACGTGGCGATCTACGCCATCGAGCGCGCGCAGAGCCTGGGCGCCAATGTCGTCTCCATCTCCGACTCCTCCGGTGCGGTCTACGATCCCGCGGGAATCGATCTTGAGCTGCTGCGCGACGTCAAGGAGGTGCAGCGCGGACGAGTCTCCGACTACGTCGCACGCCGCCCGGGCGCTCAGTTCCGCTCCGGCAAGAAGGTGTGGGGCATCGAGGCGGACGTCGCCCTGCCCTGTGCCACCCAGAACGAGATCACCAGCGACGACGCCCGCAAGCTGGCCAAGAACAAGATCCAGCTGGTTGCCGAGGGTGCGAACATGCCCTCGAGCACCGAGGCCGTGGATGTCTACAAGACCGCGAACATCATGTTCGGTCCCGGCAAGGCGGCCAACGCAGGCGGTGTGGCAACCTCCGCGTTGGAGATGCAGCAGAACGATGTGCGCCAGCAGTGGGACTTCGAGAAGGTGGCCTCCAAGCTGGATGAGATCATGATCGACATCCACGACACCTGCCTTGAGACCGCCGAGGAATTCGGTGCTCCGGGAGACTACGTGCTCGGCGCCAACGCCGCAGGCTTCCGTTTGGTAGCCGATGCTATGTTGGAGCAAGGAATTTGCTGATTAGCTAGGTAATAGCGTGGAACAGGGCGAATGTGATCTCATGACACATTCGCCCTGTTTTGGTGTGGCGTACGCGACGTTTGACGGATAGTCTGAGTCCGTCCGTATCCTCTGACAAAAGGAACAAAAATGTCCGACGCAAGACGCCATCGACGGCGTTCAGTCGGAGCCGGTGCAGCGTTCACGCTCGCTGCAACCGGCTTCGTTGCTCTTCCGGCGGGCGCGGTTACCAATGATGACGGCACCGTCACCATTGATATCGCCGCCATCTCCGATTTCCACGGCCACATTGAAAACGCTCCTCAGCTCGACAACATGATCAAGGAGGTCGAGGCTGCCAACCCCGGTGACACCATCTTCGCCGCCAACGGCGACCTCGTCGGAGGCTCTGCCTTCATCTCCGCAATCGATCAGGACAATCCAACGATGGAGATCCTGGACGCGATGGGGCTCCAGGTCTCCTCTGTAGGCAACCACGAATACGACAAGGGATACGACGACCTCGTCAATCGCATCGCGCAGCAGGTCAGCTGGCCGTACCTTGTCTCGAACGTCACCCCGGCCGATCCTCCTCTCGCTCCCTACTCCGTGGTGACCACCGAATCCGACGTGACGGTCGCCTTCGTAGGCGCCGTCACCGATGAGCTGCCCACGCTGGTATCGCCGGACGGCATCGCGGGCCTGACCATCGATGATCCCATCGCCACCGTCGACGCCCAGGCCGCCCTTCTCAAGGACGGCGACCCGTCCAACGGAGAGGCTGACATCGTCGTCGCCCTCATTCATGAAACGGCCGGAATCTCGAAGAATGTAGGCGGCGATATCGACGCCGTCGTCGCCGGCCACACGCATCATGAAGTCGACGAGACCACCGCGTCCGGTGCTCCCGTCATCGAGCCCGGAGATTTCGGTACGGCCTACGGCCACTTCAAGCTGACGTACAACAAGGAACTGGGCGAGGTCGTTGCCAGCGAGGCCGACGTCGTCACCGTGCCCACCATGTACTGCGCGGACGATCCGGCTTGGACCCTCGAGGACGAGACCAAGCGCCCCACGCCCGGCCAGCTCGTCACCAACGACGTCGTCTGCCCGTTGCTGAAGGACGCGCAGGATAAGGCGGCCGTGCTCGGGGCAGAGCCCGTGGGCACCATCGTGGGCGGCGCGGATACGGGAACCAACAACGGTTCCGATCTCGGCGCGAACCGCGGCACTGAGATGACCGGCGGCAACATGATCGCCCAGGCCTTCTACCAGTACTCGCAGTCCATGTCCCGGCCCGCCGACTTCGGCATCATGAATCCGGGAGGTGTCCGCGCGGCGATCGATCCGAACCGCGACGGCACCATCACCTATCAGGAATCCTTCACCGCTCAGCCCTTCGGCAACGACTACGGCATCGTGGATATCTCCGCGGCTCAGGTCTACACCATGCTCGAGCAGCAGTGGGCGGACGCGAGCACGCAGACGTCGCGCCCGATGCTGCAGCTGGGCATCTCGGATTCGCTGACCTACACCTACCAGGTCGACGCTCCGTTCGGCAGCCACATCAAGCAGGTCTTCCTCGACGGCGAGCTGCTCGATCGCAATGACACCGAGACCCTGTACACAGTTGCCTCCAACTCGTTCCTCCTGGCCGGCGGCGATGGATTCAACGTGTTCAAGGACGGCGTCAACTACCTGGCCACGGGCATCATCGACAACGACGTGTTCAACGACTTCCTCGGAGCCAATCCGGGCTACGTCGTCGACTACGCCCAGCGCAACATCGCCATCACCGGTGAGGACGCGATCTACCCCGGCTACGACGCGACCATCGATCTGGCCTCGCTGTCCATGACCTACGCTACCGAGCAGCAGCCGCTGCCCACCACCGTCGAACTCCTGCTCGACGGCACGAAGGTGGGCGAGGCCGCCATCGATAACACGGTGACCCCGAACCTCAACCACACCGGAAAGGCATCCGTCACCTTCGCGGTCCCCGCGGAGACCACCCTGGGCGATCACGAGCTGACCATCGTCGCAGGCCCGACCGAGATGACCATCCCGGTCTCCGCCACCGAGGCCGTGGAAGCCACCCCCGTCGCTCCGTCCATCGCGGAGAACGTGGTGACGATTCCCGAGGTCGAGGGCGTCGTGTACACGGTTGACGGCCAGGCCGTCACCGGAACCATCGCGCTGACCGCAGAGAACCCGACGGTCGAGATCGTCGCCCGTGCCGATGCCGGCTACGTGCTGACACCGGATTCGGAGACCGCGTGGACCTTCGCGTTCGACGACGGCAAGGCATCCCCGGTGGAAGGCAGCTCCGGCAACGTCTTCTTCGGTAAGAGCTGGTCCTCCTCCCTCACCAACTTCGTGATGACCGTTGACGACGCGGAGCAGTTCCTGGTCGGCGATTTCAATGGAGACGGTGTTGATACGCTCGTGCTGCGCACCGGCAACTCCTACACCTTCCTCGATCGCAACCGCGTCGGCACCACATCCACCACCCTGGAGCTGGGACCGGTTGACGGCCTGCCCGTCGTCGGCGATTTCGACGGAGATGGATTCGACGATCTGGCCATCCGCGACGCGAAGTCGAACGCCTTCTCCATCTACTCCAATGACGAGGGCAACCTGGCCACCGAAGCCACGGCGACGGTGCGTTACGGCCGCACGGACGATGTGCCGGTGGCCGGTGACTGGAACGGCGATACGAAGGACACCCTGGGAGTGCGGCGGGCAAATGCCTTCCACCTGCGCAACACCCTGACCGGTGGCGGGGCCGACGTGGCCTTCACCTACGGCAGGTCCGGCGACGTCGCCGTCGTGGGCGACTTCAACGGCGACAAGAAGGACACCATCGCGATCGTTCGGGGGAACGTCTTCCATCTGCGCAACACCCTCGGTGGTGGCTACGCGGACAAGGCGTTGAGCTTCGGACGCGTGCAGGACATCCAGATCGCGGGCGACTGGTTCGGTCAGGGTACCGACACCGCCGCAGTCATCCGCTGATCGGACGTACATAGCCATCCATCGTGGATGGTGACGAACAGCAAGGTGGGACCCGGGGGATCTTCGGGTCCCACCTTCTTTTCCGCCCAGCCCCGGCCCCTCCGGTTGCCTCCCGTCGTCCTCGTTGCCCCCTGCGCCTTCCTCTGGCGTACCCTTGGCCTGTGGCACGAAGGATCGCGGTTGAAGAAGGCATGGCACTACTGGGGCAGCTGGTGGGGGATTCACCGGACTCCCCGCACACCCTGACATCGGCGCAGTCCCGCAAAGCCGCCCGCTTCTGCCTGGAGGAGATCGCCGAGCGCCACCCCGGCCGGAGTGTGGAACTCCGTGTCCCCTACGCGGGGGCGGTACAGGTTATCGAGGGTCCGCGGCACCGGCGTGGTACTCCGCCCAACGTGGTGGAGATGGACGCGCCCACCTGGCTGGCGCTTTGCGTCGGGACGATGGACTGGGACGATGCGCTCGAGCAGGGCCGCGTCTCCGCATCGGGAATTCGGGCGGATCTCGCCGAGTACTTTCCGCTCTTCTCCCGTCACACCCTGCTCCGCTGGAAACGGTGATCCCACTTTAGGCGAGCCCCTGAGCAGGGGGTGAGCTTCGGCGCATCTGCGACGTGCCGCTGGCGGCCAGCAGCGGCCTGCCAGCGCCAAGCCGCCGTGAATATCCACGATATGGACCACGGGCTCCCCAATGGTGGTCGACATGTGGGACGATGTCGTAGTGAATGGTGATGGGCATCTGACTGCTGAACTCTTCCGCGGCGAAAAACCACAAGATGAATGTGGTGTTTTCGGTGTGTTTCTACCCGGTCAACCAGTGGCGCAGATGGTCTACTACGGTCTGTATGCCCTGCAGCATCGCGGTCAGGAGGCCGCCGGCATGGCGGTTGCAGGCAAGGACGCTATCCTGGTCTACAAGGACCTGGGGCTGGTTTCGCAGGTCTTCCACGATGAGAACCTGCGCACCCTCGTCGGGGACATGGCAATCGGCCACGTCAGGTACGCGACCACTGGGAAATCCTCGTGGGAGAATGCCCAGCCCACATTAGGCCCCACCCCCTTCGGTACGGTCGCGATGGCCCACAACGGCAATCTCACCAACACGCTGGACTTGGTGACGGAAGTGCGTGAGCGTTCCGGGGCGGACCTGCGCGGCGAGATGGGGCGTGGCAGCTCCACGGACACCGCCGTCGTCACCGCCCTGCTGGGAATCGAATCCGAGGCGACCTCCCTCGAAGAGCTCGCGCTGGAGATCTTCCCACGGCTCGAAGGAGCGTTCTCGGTGGTGTTCATCGATGAGCACCGCCTCTACGCGGCGCGTGATCGCCATGGTTTCCGGCCCCTGGTGCTGGGGAAGCTGGACGGCGGCTGGGTGGTGGCCTCCGAGACCGCGGCTCTGGACATCGTCGGCGCAGAGCTCGTTCGAGAGGTCGCACCGGGCGAACTCCTCGTCATCGACGAGGACGGGACCCTGCACTCGCGCATGTGGGCGCAGGCCAAGCGTTCCGGCTGCATCTTCGAATACGTCTACCTCGCCCGCCCGGACACCTCCATCGCGGGACGCTCGATCAATTCTGCGCGTCTGGAGATGGGGCGCGTACTCGCCAGGGAACATCCGGTTGCCGCGGACCTCGTCATGCCAACCCCGGACTCGGGAACGCCGGCCGCCATCGGATACGCGCAGGAGTCGGGTATCCCCTACGGTCAGGGCCTCGTGAAGAACGCCTATGTGGGCAGGACCTTCATCCAACCGACCCAGTTGGCCCGGCAGCGCGGTATCCACCTCAAGCTCAATCCTCTGAAAGAGGTCATCGAAGGGCGCCGCCTCGTCGTCGTCGACGATTCGATCGTGCGGGGCAACACCCAGCGGGCACTCGTCCGAATGCTGCGGCAGGCAGGAGCCGCGCAGGTGCACGTACGCATCTCCTCTCCGCCGGTGCAGTGGCCCTGCTTCTTCGGGATCGACTTTCCCACCAGGCAGGAACTCATCGCCAACGATATGACTCTCGAGGAGATCCGGGAGTCGATCGGCGCCGACAGCCTGGGCTACATCAGCCTGGAGGGGATGGTAGAGGCCACCGAGCAGAGACGCGACCAACTGTGCACGGCCTGCTTCACGGGGGATTACCCCGTCGATGTCGGCAGAGTGCAGAGCGTCTCCGGTTGCTAGCGGAGAGCCGCGGTTCGGATGCCGTGAGGCGGGATCGCCGCAATGATAAGAACGACGTCTCGATGACGGGAGCAGTAATGACAGACAAGCCCGCTTCAAGCAACCGCGCCGATGCGTTCGCGGATGATACATGGAGCACGGCAGGCGGAAACGCGTACGCGCAGGCGGGGGTGGACACCGCGGCGGGCGATCGCGCCGTCGACCTCATGAAGGCGGCCGTTGCCCGCACGATGACTGCTGATGTCGTTGGAGGAGTGGGAGGCTTCGCGGGCCTGGTGGACGTCTCCGCGCTCAAGGAGTATCGCCGTCCGCTGCTCGCCACCTCGACGGACGGCGTGGGCACCAAGGTGGCGATCGCGCAGGCACTCGACGTTCACGACACCATCGGGCAGGATCTGGTGGGCATGGTCGTAGACGATATCGTCGTGGTTGGCGCCCGCCCTGTGCTCATGACGGACTACATCGCCTGTGGACGCGTGGTGCCCGAGCGCATCGCCGATATCGTGCGCGGGGTGGCGCAGGCCTGTGAGGCCGTCGGAGTGCCGCTGCTGGGAGGGGAGACGGCCGAGCATCCCGGGCTGATGGGGCCGGACGATTACGACGTGGCGGGAGCTGCAACGGGGGTTGTGGAGGCGGAGGAGATCCTGGGAGCGGAAAGGGTGCGCCCCGGCGACGTGCTCGTGGCGCTGGCCTCATCGGGACTGCACTCCAATGGCTACTCCCTGATCCGGAAGATCGTCGCCGATTCCGGGTGGGCGCTGGATCGCACGGTTCCGGAATTCGGGCGAACGCTGGGCGAGGAGCTGTTGGTACCAACCCGTCTATATACCCGGGTGTGCCTGGAGATGACGACATCGGCGCCCGTCCACGCCTTCTCGCATATCACCGGTGGAGGCCTGGCCGCGAACCTGGCGCGCGTCATCCCGGCGGGGCTCACGGCCCGCGTGAGCAGGCGGAGCGTGAACGTTCCGGCGGTGTTCCAGGTGTTCGCGGAGCTGGGAAGGGTCTCGTGGGAGGACCTGGAGGACACCTTGAACCTGGGCGTGGGAATGGTGGCCGTGGTACCCGAGGAAGCTGTCGATAGCGTGATCGCACTCTCGCGGGACGGTGGCATCCCGGCATGGGTGCTCGGCGATGTGGTTGGCGAAGAGCCTGATGAGGAGCCGGCGCCGGTTAGTGGCGCGGTGGCGAAGACCGCGACGCGGCTGATCGCCGGCACGAAAGGCGTGGACGCCGGAGCGGTACGGATCTCGGGGGACTACCGGTTGTCCTGATGTCGGACGGGCAAAGCGCCGATCGAGCGAACGCAGTGAGGAGAAATCAAGGGGCCTTGCTGGGTGGTCGGGCTTCTGAAGTTCTGTTGTGCGTGAATAATTTTTCTAAAAACGGCGAAAATAGGTGCTTTACGGTCAGGCCGTGCCATATACGGAACATTATTCACGCCGCAAGCTTCCAACAGGCTCGGATGAGATAGCACCGCTGGTTTCGGCTCCGCTCAACCGACAGGTGGAAGTCAGATTCCCGCTGTTGAGTGGAGACCACAATGGGGCTGAAGTCGAAATCTAGGGTCCGAATGGGTTTCGACTCCGTTCAACAACCGGCGATATGGAACTCAACAACCGGCGATATGGAACTGCTCCGGTTGAGTGGAGAGCCGGCACCGCTCGCTCACATATGACGAAGGGGCGGAAGTACCTTCCGCCCCTTCGTCATATACGTCACAACCTAGCGCGATGAACGCGAAGACTTGTAGTCATCGTCGTCGTCCCAGTCATCTGTCGCTGGGGGGATCTCGTAGTAGTCCTCGTCGTCATCCTCGGAAACCTGCGATGACTTAAGCTCCCGCTCCAAAGCCTTGTAGTCCGTCTCTGGAGCGAAGTACTTGAGATTTCGGGCTACCTTGCGCTGCTTAGCCTTCTGACGGCCGCGCCCCATGGCTCGACCCCCTTCATCTCTTCGTGGGGCAATCGTAAAGGTGACCCCATGGACATATCCGTTCTCTGCTATACCTTACCGTGAATCCGGTGTCCGTTGCCATGCAGCTCAGCATGGTGCGGGCAACATCTGATAGTTCTCGGACAGTGAGATAAAGCGTTCGTGTGGGCGATTACCAGTGAGATTTCAGCTTGAAATCTGAGACAGGGTAGCCTGCGAGCGCTTCCTCCCCTTGAGTTCAGTACAGCGTTTCCGGCCTTGTGAGCCGGATCAAGAGCGTTGATCTCGCTCCTTTGTATTCGGTAAGTATGGAACTCCTACGGAATCCGCATACGCAGCGTTGGTTTTCCGCAGTTCGTCGCGCCCCGCAGCTACTTTCTCCCCCGCAGGACCAGTGCGATTCCGGCGATGACCGCAGCTGCGCCCCCGCCGAGGATGGCCAGCGCTCGGGCATCGCCATTCTTGGCGTCGTCCACGGTGCGCTTGGCCTTCTCCGAGAAGGAGGTTGCCTTCTCCTTGGCGGTGTTCGTGAAGGCGTTGATCTTCACCTTGGCCTGATCGCCGGCTTCCTTCGCCAGATTCTTGGGGTCGAGGCGGCCCGCGAGCTCATTGACCGTGGCGGCCAGGTCCTCGCGGGTTCGCTTGAGGTCATTCTCGATCTGTTCGGCGGAACGGATCTTGTCCTCTGGAATGTTTGCGGCGCTCACCTGTTGAGTCCCTTCTTGATGGCGTCAATGTCCTGTGTGATGGCTCCCTTGGGGTCAACGACGTGCTTCTTGGATGCCTTGAGCGTCAGGAGACCGGCACCGGCCAAGATCAGCACGATGAGCAACAGGATTCCTGCGACGATAAGAAAAGCGGCCCACCAGGGAACGAGGTTCGCGAATGCTGCAACCGCCGCAAAGAGAAGGAGGTTGAGCACGAAGATGGCCAGGAACAGGCCCGCGGCGATGAGGCCGCCGCCAAGACCGAGCTTCGTCAGTTTGGCCTTGAGATTGACGATCGTAAACTCGATCTCATCTCTGACGAGCGATGATGTCTGCTCGGATGCTTTGGCGATCAGCTCGCCGATAGAGCGATCTGACTGTGCCCCACTTGTCGTTCCGGCTGGTGTCTGGTTCTCCACGTTCCGCAACTCCCTTTCAGTGCCGCTACGTCAGGGCAACGCCTGATGACGTAGCTCATTACTGACTAAACTCTATTGTGACCGAAACCGGGGTCCCGTGGCGACTGCAACACGAAAGAAGTTGTGCGGCGCGGAGCCGGATTCCGCTCGCTTCGCGGCCTGCCGAGCACGCCTTTCGCTGGTTTCCGGGGGTTTTCCGGATCAGGGGAAGGAACCGTCGTGTCAGGTGAAGGTCTCGCCGCAGCGAAAGGATACGTCCTAAGAGCGCCGGAGACTCTCACAGGAAACATCGAGCATGGTGGGTTAGCTTTGACCGACGAATTGACGACCGACATCGAATGCCAAGGGGTTACCGGGGTGACCGGACTGCCGGAATAGCCGAGTTGCCAGCTCGAAACGCCCGCCATCACCCGTGTAGGGGTGACCGGACTGCCGGAATAGCCGAGTTGCCAGGGTGATCCCGCGAGGTGCTAGGAAAGGACCAACTCGTATGACCTCCACGCCTATGAAGATCGGTATGTATCTCTTCCCTCGGATGATGACGCGTAAAAGCACCCCTGTGGTGGTGACGGTCTCCTTGGAGCGGGTGACGGTGGCCTCCGCTGACCAGGTCCTGCTGGATAGCCCACCGGCATACCTTCAGGTGAAGCCAGGCAAGGTCACCGGCGCCTTGACCTTGATAGGAAATGGAAACAAGTTCCTCCTAGCGGGCCTGGGTTCGAACGCCGCGGGCTCCTTCACGCCCGAACAGGAAGCGGAGATATATGCGGCTCAGCAGGTTGCGGCTCAAGACCCTCAGCTGCAGCAGCTTCGGTTGGCGCAGACGTTCTGGGTGGGGCGCCCGGTGAGTGCCGACGGTAGCTATGTCGGTGCTATCAACTCGATGCTGGACGGGGAAGGCAAAGCCCAGCAGGAGGTAGGGAAGATCGTCGTGGAAGCCCTTTCCGCCGCTGGCACAAAGCTTGTTTGACCTGCTTCCAGACTTGTGGCAAAGAGATGTGCGTTACACAATAGGGGTATGGCTACTACCGCATTTGAAGGAAATCCCGTCGAGACAGTTGGGGAGCTCCCCGCCGTGGGAACCACAGCTCCGGACTTCATGGTCACGGGGGCCGACCTCTCCGACATCACCAACGAGACGTTTGCGGGCAAGCGAATCGTCCTCAACATCTTTCCCAGCCTGGACACCGGCGTGTGCGCGAATTCCGTTCGCGAGTTCAACAAGCGAGCCGCCGGGCTCGATAACACCGCGGTGGTCTGCGTGTCCGCAGACCTTCCCTTCGCGGCGGCCCGGTTCTGCGCCGCCGAGGGTATCGATGACGTCGTCACCGGCTCCGTGTTCAAGTCCCGTTTCGGATCCGCCTACGGTGTGACCATGGCAAATGGTCCGCTCGCGGGTCTGCTCGCACGCTCCGTCATCGTCATCGACTCGGACGGAAGCGTTATCTACTCCGAGATCGTTCCCGAGATCAAGACGGAACCCGACTACGACGATGCCCTCGCTGTCCTGAAGTGACAGGCGAGAACCGGCAGACAGGGCTACAACCAGCGCGGAACCGATTCCGCTGAATACTGAGGTGGGGGACACTCCCGTGTTCGCCACACGCTCCGAATCAATGAACGTCATGTGACTTACACCGTAGAGGCTTACACTGTATACTCACCTGGCGAGACACAAACGTGGCGCACCGCGCCACTGAAAAAAGGAGTGTTCAAGATGGGTTTTCTAGGTTTTCTGCTTCTGGGCCTGCTTGCAGGAGCCCTCGCTAAGGCAATTCTTCCGGGAGAACAAGGAGGCGGCTGGCTAGCCACTCTGGTTCTCGGTGTCATCGGCGCGTTCGTCGGTGGTTGGCTCGGCAGCGTGCTGTTCGACGCTCCCCTCGAGGACTTCTTCTCCATCCAGACATGGGTGCTGGCGATCGTCGGTTCGCTCGTCGTGCTTCTCATCTACGGGTTCCTTACAGGGAAGCGATCTCGCTGAAGGAAGAACAACGGGAAAAGCGAAGCCACGCAACGTAGGGTTGTGTTGTAAGTAGTACTCACCAATGAGAGAAAGGTAGTGCGGTATGACAAGTCAGACTTCCGAGGGAGATTTCGGGACGAACCTGCAGCAGTCGGAGAGTGGGGTTGTGGCTTCGGCTCGCCTGCGCGATTCACTGCAGAAGGTGCTCGTGAACCTGATCGATCTCCAGTTGGTGGGCAAGCAGGCTCACTGGAACGTCGTGGGACCGAATTTCCGGGATCTCCACCTCAATCTCGATGAGGTCGTGGATATCGCGCGCGAGGGAGCCGACGACATCGCCGAGAGGATGCGGGCATTGCACGCGACTCCCGACGGGCGTTCCAAGGTTATCGCTGCGCACGCCACCCTCCCCGATTTCGTCCCCGGCGAGATCGGCACGCACGATGCGATCCGCGCGATCGTGCAGGCCGTCGAGGCAACCGTGAAGACCATGCGCGATGTGCATGACGGAGTCGACGCCGAAGATCCTTCGTCGGCGGATCTGCTTCATGAGTTCATCATCAAGCTTGAACAGCAGGCATGGTTCCTGAGCGCCGAGCTGCGCTCTCCCAACGAGTCCTGATCTTCACGACTGACCACGAGTAGTCACCGCGTGTGACATCTCGATGAACGCCGGGTGCGCACGACATACAGCGCGCCCGGCGTTCCTTTTGATGCGATTCGAAGTCTCCGAAGTGAACCCTGCGAGGTGGCGCTGAGAACGCGGTCGCGAGGTGCTCGAGACCAGCGAGGAAAGGAATGGCCTCATGCACGTTGTTCTTGCGGGAGCCTCGGGCCTGATCGGCTCGGCGCTCGACAGGGCTCTGGAGGCGAGAGGGGACCGGGTGACGCGGC
This sequence comes from Actinomycetaceae bacterium L2_0104, assembly GCA_047501485.1. Classification (GTDB taxonomy): domain Bacteria; phylum Actinomycetota; class Actinomycetes; order Actinomycetales; family Actinomycetaceae; genus Ancrocorticia. The sequence goes on from JAZDRN010000002.1 coordinate 33,461, forward strand.
TTGTGCGGCGGCGGCCGAGCAGCCCTAGGGAAGTGCAGTGGAACCCGGGCGGTTCACGGTTGAACCCCATGCACTTGGAGGGCGCGGACGCTGTCATCTCCATAGGCGGCGCCAGTATCAGCAAGCTGCCCTGGACGAAGAAGTACCGGAAGAAGATCCTCGAATCCCGGATCGGAACCACCCGGACGATCGCCACTGCGATTCATGAGATGGGAGCGGATGGCCCGGCGCTGCTCTCGGGATCGGCAGTCGGATACTACGGTTCTGCACCCGGCCGGGAGATGGATGAGCGCTCCGCTTCTGGAGACACCTTCTTGGCCAGGGTCTGTGTGGACTGGGAGGAAGAGGCGCGCCGCGTGGAGGACACCACCCGTGTGGCGCTGCTTCGCACGGCGATGGTGCTTCATCCCGACGGCGTCCTCGGGCCGCTCAACCTCCTGACCAAGCTCGGAATCTCGGGCCCCATCGGTTCCGGAAATCAGATCTGGCCGTGGATCTGCCTTGAGGACGAGGTGGGTGCCATCCTCCACGTTCTGGACAATGAGATCTCGGGTCCGGTGAACCTTGTGGCGCCCGAGCCCGCATCGAATCGCGAGATCGGCAAGGAACTGGCCCGCCAGCTACGCCGCCCCTATGCGATTCCCGTTCCGGGCGTGCTCCTGCGTGGCGTGGTGGGCAAGGATGCGGCGGAATCGCTGCTGCTCGCGGATGCCAAGGTGAAACCCGCGGTGTTGCACAGCACGGGTTTCGAGTTCTGCTATCCGGATGTCAGGGGTGCCCTCAAGGCGGCACTCGCCCCGGCCGAATGATGCCCGGTTCCCGCGGCGGCTATACCCGGGCGTTTCTCGCGGTCAGGCGCTTGCCGATGAGGCCATGACGCGGGCTGAACAGGTAGACCAGCAGGAAGACCCCTCCCTGTACCAGCACCACCAGGCCTCCGGAGGCGGCGTCGATCCAGTAGCTCAGATAGATACCGGTCACCGCGCACAGCGCCGAGAGGACCGGCGCGATCACAAGCATGTGACCGAAGCGATCCGTCAGCAGATAGGCGGTCGCGCCGGGAATGATGAGCATCGCGACCACGAGAATGACCCCCACCACTTGAAGGGCGACGACGGCCGTGAGCGCCAGCATTCCCAGAAGAAGCGCCCCGAGCCTGCGCGGATTGAGTCCGATCGCATGGGCATGAACGGGATCGAAGGCGTAGAGCGTGAGATCGCGACGCTTGATGAGGAGCACCCCGAAGGCGACCGCTGAGAGGATGCCTATCTGGGTCAGGTCAGCGGCGGATACACCCAGGATATTGCCGAAGATGATGTGGTTCAGGTCCGTCTGGGAGGGCGTCACCGAGATGAGAACGAGTCCGAGCGCGAAAAGAGTGGTGAAGACGATTCCTATGGCCGCGTCCTCTTTTATCCGGCTCGTATCGCGGATGGCGCCGATGAGTGCGACGGCGAGGAAACCGAAAATCAGCGCGCCGAGAGCGAAGGGTGCTCCCAGGATGTAGGCGAGTACCACCCCCGGCAGCACGGCGTGGGACACGGCATCTCCCATGAGAGACCAGCCGATGAGCACCAACCAGCAGGACAGCAACGCGCAGACGACCGCGGCGATGACGGTCGTGACCAATGCTCGCACCATGAAGTCGTACTGCAGGGGCTCGACGATCAGATCGAGGATGTTCATGAGACTTGACTCCGATCGAGGACATCGAGCCCGAAGGCACGTGCGAGATGCTCGGTTTGCAGCGCCTCGCTCACGGCGCCGTGGAAGATCACTCGGCGCAGCAGCAGGATCGCTTCGTCGGCAAGCTGGGGGAGCGCATGCAGATCGTGGGTGGAGACGAAGATGGTGCGCCCGTCCGCGGCGAGCTCCCGAAGTAGGCGCACGATGGTGGACTCAGAACGCTTGTCCACACCCGCGAATGGCTCGTCCAGGAGCAGGATGCTGGCTCCCTGGGCGATGCCGCGGGCCACGAAGGCGCGCTTCCGCTGCCCTCCTGAGAGCTGCCCGATCTGGCGGTTGGCGTATTCGGTCAGCTCCACGCGTTCGAGCGCTTCCTCCACCGCATCGCGGTCCGCCGCCTTCGGTCGGCGGGTCAGGCCTTGATGGGCGTACCGGCCCATCATGACGACGTCGTGAACCGAGAGGGGGAAGGACCAGTCCACGTCCTCGCTCTGCGGAACGTAGCCCACGATGCCCTGTTTGCGTGCCAATGCAGGCGGCGCCCCGGCGAGGAGGACATCGCCGTGGGAGGGGCGGATCATTCCCATGATCGTCTTGAAAAGCGTGGATTTCCCGGATCCGTTCATTCCGATGAGGCCGGTGACCCTGCCGGACTGGACATCGAGCGTCGTATGTTCGAGGGCGACGACGTCGCCGTAGCTGACCGATACGTCATGTACCTGGATTGCCGCCGTCATTCGTTCTGGCCCTCCGGCCCTGTCAGTGCTTGTGAGATGGTGTCCGCGTCGTAGCGGATGAGGTCGAGATAAGTCGGGACGGGCCCACCCTCCTCGGATAGGGAGTCGACGTAGAGCGTGCCGCCGAATTCGGCATCTGTGGCGTCGACGACCTGCTGCATCGGTTTGTCGGAGACCGTCGACTCGCAGAACACCGCGGGTACCTCGTTCTCCTTGACGAATTCGATCGCCGTGGCGATCTGCTGGGGCGTCGCCTGTTGTTCTGCGTTCACGGGCCAGATGTACTGTTCCGTGAGGTCGGCGTCGCGCGCCAGGTAGGAGAATGCGCCCTCGCAGGTGACGAGGGCCCGTTGATTCTCCGGGAGTTTGGAGAGGTCCGCGACGAGGGAGTCCTCGATCTCCTGCAGCTCCTTCTTGTACGCCTCGCCGTTGGCTGCGTAGTCGCTCGCGTGGGCCGGGTCGAGTTCGCTGAAGGCCTCGACCATGTTGTCCACGTAGATCTGTGCGTTCGAGGGGCTCATCCACGCGTGGGGGTTCGGTTTGCCGGCGTAGGCGTCCTCGGTGATATCGATGACGTCCACGCCCTCCGATACGACGACGTGGGGGACGTCGACGTCGTTGACGAACTGTTCGAACCATGACTCCAGATTCAGACCGTTGTCCAGGATCAGATCGGCGTCGGATGCTTTTGCGATGTCTCCCGGGGTTGGCTCGTAGCCGTGGATCTCGGCCCCGGGTTTGGTGATCGACTCGACGACGAGGTGGTCACCTGCCACGTTCTCCGCGATGTCCTCCAGGACGGTGAAGGTGGTCAGGACGACGGGCAGGTCGTCGTCGCCCGATGGGGTTGCCGAAGGCGTTCCCGCGCATGCTGTCAGGAGCAACGGGACGGCCACGGCCGCGCTCGCGATGTAAGGAGCTTTTCTACGCAACCACATGGTCTCCACTTTCGTTCGTCAGAAAATTAAGTTTCGGTGAACCGAATAATCGAGACTTTAGCATTGTTCCATAACGAAATGAAGGACCTCTGTCCGTGGTGCGAGGAGGGTAGAGGGATGTTGGCGACCTCGGGATACGGAGTTCGAGGCATTCCGTAGATCATGGCGCCGAGGTGCACGACGAAGTTCATGAGAAGAATCTTGTGCACCCAGGTGTAGCGGAAACCGTCGCTGGCGCTACACAGGCCCAGGGGGCCGGACGCTTGCGCGAGCATCTGTTCTCCGCGGCCTCATCCGATGCCGCGAGTCATTTTTGCACAGCGATGCGGCACATGGTGCGCAAGGCCCTCACCTGCAACAAAAGTGCGTTTTTCTCGCTTGGGCGAGGTGCAGGCGGTAGTGTTGTATCAAGCACATTTATGCGATAAAGAAGCTGGTCAGACACAATAATGCCAGCGTGACAACAATGAGGTAGTCATGCCAAAAGTAAAGAAAATTATCAACGATCCGGAGAATATTGTCGATGAGGTCCTCGACGGCCTCGTCGCGATCTCCCAAGGTCTGCTTGCGCGCGAGCCCGGTTCACGTGTGGTACGTCGCGCGCAGCTTGACGAGGGAAAGGTCGGACTTGTCATCGGCGGTGGCTCGGGCCACGAACCCATGTACGGTGCCTACATCGGGCCTGGGCTGGCAGCGGCGAGCGTATCCGGAAACATCTTCGCCGCCCCGGCACCGCAGCACGTTCAGGAGGCGATCGAGGCGGCGGACACCGGCGCGGGCGTGCTCCTCGTCTACGGCAACTACGCCGGTGATGTCATGAACTTCGATATGGGCGCCGAGCTCGCCGAGGATGACGACATCGAGTCCAAGACCGTCCTGGTTCGCGACGACGTCGCCACCCCCGACATCGACGGCCGCCGCGGTATCGGCGGCGCCTTCTACGTGGTGAAGGTCGCCGGTGCGGCCTGCGCCAAGGGGCTGTCCCTGGAGGAAGCCGCCGCCGTGACCGAACGCGCGCAATTCAACACCCGCACCATCGGCGTCGCGGTCAAGGCGGGAACCCTGCCGGAGACCGGGGCCCTGACCTTCGAACTCGGCGACGACGAGATCGAGATCGGCCTGGGCGTGCACGGTGAGAAGGGCGTCGAGCGCTCCGGGATGATGTCCGCTGACGAACTCACGGAGAAGATGATCGAGCGCATCACCACCGATCTGCCGTTCGAGGAAGGCGACCGCGTTGCGGTTCTCATGAACAATCTCGGAGCGACGACCCAGATGGAGCTCCTCATCGTCTACCGCAAGGTTGCAGAGCTCCTCGAGGCCAAGGGAATCAAGGTGGAGCGCACCGACATCGGGGCCTACTTCACCTCGCAGGAGATGGCGGGATTCTCGATCACTCTGATGCGCCTCGATGACGAGATCGTCGAACTACTCGACGCACCGTGCGAGTCCGTTCCCTTCACGCAGGGCTGATGCGCGATGACAGCAACGGTAGACGTCGAACAGCTGCGCAAGATCCTTGCCGATGCCAGCCAAGCCATCGTCGACGCTCGTGACGATCTCTCGGAGGCTGATCGCGCGACAGGAGATGGCGATCATGGCTCCGGGATGGCGCGGGGATTCAACGCCGCCCGGGATGCCGTGCTCGCCGCGGACTTGAACTCGGTGGCCGACGCTTTCAAGGCGGTGGGTATGGCCGTGCTCTCCACCAGTGGAGGCGCCTCCGGTGCGGTGTTCGGAACCATGTTTCGCGCACCGGCGAAGGTCCTGAGCGGCGACGTGCTGGATGGTGAAGGCTACGCGGCCGCGCTGGAAGCCTCCGCGGAACAGGTGTCCAAGCGAGGGAAGGCCGAACGCGGGCACAAGACGATGCTGGATGCGCTTATTCCCGCGGCGGAGGCTGCGCGGGCGGTCGCCGGCGAAGATCTCTCGGTGGTTGCACGCGCTGCCGCGGACGCCGCGGAGGAAGGCTCGGCGGCGACAGAAGGAATGATCGCGACGATCGGCAAGGCGAAGTCGCTCGGCGAGCGGAGCATCGGTTACCGGGATCCGGGTTCGATCTCCGTGAGCATCCTGCTCGCATCGATAGCCGATGGGGTGGATGCTGCTGCCTAGACAAGGGTTATCGGCGAGATAACTGGCAACTCAATGCGTTGCGCGGCCCCGGGGATCTCTGGTTACCCCGGGGCCGCTTCGATTTGGTACGCCCAGAGCCCTCCTTCATGGGCGCTGGGCCGTGCACGCTGCCGTATACGGCAGCGATGTCGCTGGGGCTCCCATCAAGGGGAGGGAAAAGCTCCTGAGGCCGTGAGGAGCATTATTTCACGGCTCCAGGATCACCTTGAGTGCCTTGCCGGAGGCCGCCAGGGCGAAGGCCTCGTCGGCTTGCTCCAGCGGGAGCGTGTGGGTGATCAATGGCCTGAACAGCTCGGGTGCGGAGGCGACGAGCTCCAGGGCCTCGCGGCAGTCCTCGTTCGTATTAGCCGTTGACCCAGTCACCAGTAGCTCGTTGTAGTGAATGAGGTTGGCGTCCAGCGGGACTACGCCGGCACCGCTGGGAAGGCCGGCAAAGAAGTTGATGCGCCCACCCTTCGCCGCGCAACGGAGAGAATCCGAGAAAACCTGTGCGATCGGTGCCGCCGCGACTATGGCGTCGGCTCCCCAACCATCCGTATGTTCCTTGATCTGTTCGGCGAGGTCGGCCGCGCGGGGATCGAAGGTGGCGTCGGCTCCGAAAGATGTGGCCAGTTCGCGGCGGGCGGGGGAGGTTTGGCTGACCAGGATCTGGCGCACGCCCGCATGCTTGGCGACCAAGAGCGCGATGAGCCCGATGGGGCCGGCGCCGCATATCAGTATCGTGTCGCAGGACGTGAGGCTCAGCGGACGCAGGCCGCGCACGACCGCCGCGACAGGCTCCACCAGGGAGGCCGTGAGCAGATCTAGCCCGTCGGGGATGGCCATGACATTGCCCCCGGTCACCCCGGAGGCGGGGATCGCGATGGTCTCTGCGAATCCGCCGTTGAACGTCAAACCGACGGCATCGTAGTTCTCGCAGAGGTTAGCGCGCCCGGTTTGGCAAGCGCGGCACGTGCCGCACGAGATATTGGGTGCGATGGCGACGCGAGTACCGGGTGCGAACCTGGGATTGCCGGAGGCGTTCTCCCTTATGACTCCCACCGACTCGTGGCCGGGCACGCGGGTGGTGCCACGCGGGAACATGCGATGCTCGCCGCGCGCGATCTTCAGATCGGTACCGCATATACCGGCGGCCACGACGTCCACGGTGATGCCGCCGGGCTCGGGAGTGGGAGTGGGGTGTTCGACGAGTCGCTGTACTCCATCGGCTTGATGCTCGTAAGCCAACATATGCTGCTCCAGACCTTGTCTTGGTTGATGTCGCTTCCTCGTGGCGCCGCCGTAGGGGTGGGGAAAGGAAGCCGGTACGGGATGTGGGGAAGGCGAGCGAATACTCATGGGACGATGCCGTCGCGGCTGTCGACGAGTGGAGGCCACTCATGTGCCGGTGTGGATGGATTCGAGAGATTCGCACGCCTGCGGGGAATCGATATGCGGTTGTAAGCGGTTGTGGGAACCGGGGGCTTCGCCGATGCGCAGGCCGCAGGCGATAACGGAGCAATGCCGCTACGCCAGCGTCTTTGCCGGTGACGAAGCCATATGGCCAACCTTACCGGGGAAGGTGGGCGGGGGCGTCGCCGAAGTACAAGGACCTGCATATACGCGGTGCTCTTGGGCCGTGATCTTATTCTGTATCGTGATCCTCTTCCGCGCGGTGGTCCGTTCCCGCTGGGGGGCCGTTCCCGCTGGGGGGCCGTTCGGATCGCGCCGGAAATGCGACATTGGATTGTTCTATTGTTATAGATGAAGTAGAATAGTTTCGTGTTGATCCGAATCGATACGGAAAGCGATGTGCCGCTTTTCGCCCAGGTCGCCTCGGCCATTCGAGCCGAGGCGGTAAACGGCCGGCTCAAGGCGGGCGATCGGCTTCCGCCTGCCCGGGAGGTCGCCTCCGCCCTCGGCATCAATGTGCACACTGTGTTGCGGGGCTACCAGGAACTACGTGACGAAGGCTTGATCGACATGCGCCGCGGGCGCGGCGCCGTTCTCACCGACGCCGTGAAGCCGCTGACACAGCTGCACGAAGACATCCTGGCTCTGTCCCAACGGGCCCGCGAACTCGGAATGCCCCCCGAGACCCTGGCCGCTCTAGTTAAGGAGATCGCACGTGACCACTGACCCCACCGCCTTGCACGTGGGCGGAGAGAAATCGCAGGAATTGCGTCGCTTCGTGCTGGTGGCCATTGTTCTTCCAGTTGTGCTAGCTGTACTTCCCCGTGACGTTGTGTACGCGTTGTGAGGGGGTTTGGCCGTCGATGCCGGTGTGGGGTCGGTGGTGATTATAGTGGTGCAGCCAGGCCGTGTAGGCGGTTTCGCGTTCACTCTCGCTGGCGTAGGGCTTCGCGTAGGCCCATTCTGCCGCGAGGGTGCGGTTGAAGCGTTCGACCTTCCCGTTGGTCTGCGGCCGGTAGGGCTTGGTCCGTTTATGCTTCACGTCCTGCCCGAGGGCGGTGGTGAAAGCGTGGGAGCGGTAGCAGGCACCGTTATCCGTCATCACCGCAGTCACCGTGACACCGAGGTTCTGGAAGAACGCGTTCGCGCGGGCCAAAAACCCGCCGCGGTCTGGCTGCGTTCATCATCAAGGATTTCGGAGTAGGCGACCCTGGAGTGATCGTCCACGGCGTGATGCAGGTACCGGTAGCCACGCGACCCCGCCGCCCCGGCGCGTGTGGCTCGTCCTCGCGCGACCCCGGCCGCGCGGTCTTGAGCGGACCCTTTCCCATAGGCCCGCCAACCGCCACCGTCAGGGATACGGCCTTGTTTCTTGATGTCCACGTGCACCAACCGGCCCGGTGCCTCGACCTCGTACCGGACCGGCTTCGACCGACGTACGGGCAGCCCGGTGGCCTGGTCAAGGTTCACCAGGCGCGGCATCCCATACCGGGCCAACACCCGGCCCACCGTGGAGCGGGCAAGGTGCAGGTGGTAGGCGATCCGGTGTGGCCCCCACCGGCGGGTGTGTCGCAGCGCGATGATCCGGTGCTCCGCCCTGCGTGACAGCCGGTTCGGCGACGAGACCGGCCTCGAGCTGCGGTCAGTGAGCGGCTGGGCGACCCGGTACCGGTCCGCCCAGCGTTTCGCTGTCGCTGGTGAGCACTGGAACCGTTCCGCAGCCCGGCGTAGCGACCACCCCTCCTCGACGATCAGGACAGCAAGACGACGACGCCCTTCCGGTGTCAAAGGTGCGTTAGCGTGGGACACGAAGACCTCCGTGGTGAAGATGTTGAGTCTGGTAACCCACATCCTGCCCGGAGGTCTTCACCTACCCCAACCGTTCACAACCTCCCAAGGAAGTACAGCTAACGCTCGCATCCCTAGCTCTCCAGCTGCTGTGGCTGGCGCGCCTACCCGATCTGATTGCGGTGCACTGGGGGCCGGGCAACAATCCCGACGCAGCTGGTCACTCTTGGTTGATTCCTATGGGTACTGCGTTGTTCGCCTTGGTTCTCCCCGTATGCGTCGCGATGACGGCGATAGGTGGTTTGCGCCGTGGGGATGGCGGCCCGACATACCGTTTCACCGGCGCCTTTGCATTGGGTTTCTCAGCCCTTTTCGCGGTGCTGATGGCGTGGACGGCGGCACTACAAGCCGATGTCGCTAGTTGGCAGGATAGCCCGGGCATCTTACTGCCCCTCGTTGGCTCTGTTGTGATAGCGATCGGTGTGGGAACTGTCGGGTGGTTCCTACAACCGGCAACTGTCCGAAGCCCCCGACGGTCGCAAGCCTTTGCGGCAATCGATATAGGTCAGAGCGAGAGAATCGCGTGGCTGCGCACATCCACGATGTCGCGGGGCGCGATGGTCCTGCTGGTCGCCATAGCGGTGGCGCTCACGATTGGGACGGTTATCGGCTGGCTGGCAGGATCTGCCGCGACGGCGTGGATTCTCACCGCCACCACGGTATTGGTCGTAGCGCTCATGGCGATAATGACCGTGTTCCATATCCGGATCGACCGCGATGGCCTGCTGGTTCGTTCCGCCGCGGGTTTCCCTCGATTCCACGTGGCGCTGGCCGATATCCGCGCGGTGGACGTTGTGGCGGTCAACCCCGTTGGCGAATTCGGTGGGGTAGGCATACGCCGGGCGCCCCATCGCCTGGGTGTTGTATTGCGCTCGGGAGAGGCGCTCGCGGTTTCGCGCGCAGACGGTCCAGAATTCGTGGTCACCGTGGACGATGCCCGGACCGCAGCGGCTGTCCTCGAGGCGTTCCTACGGAGGGATCTGGGCGGTGAAGCTGATTCGGGGAAATCACCGCATCACGGCTGACCCTGGTATTCGCCCTGCTATGTTGGCAAGCTAAGGGGTGAATCTGGAGGTTCGATGAAGAAGACATCTCACGCCGATTCCGGCGAGCGTCATCGCCTCCGAGACGAGGAATGGGCCGCGGGGCTCCTGGTCTGCCGATGTGTGGGCGCATCTCCCAAGGCGTATGACATCAATGGCCGGCAAGGAGCCGTCGATATCGTGATGACGTACCCGGATGGGCATGAAGCCGCCCTCGAAATCACCAGCCATGTGGGGGAGGGCGTGCGGCAACGGGACAGCCTGCTCGCCAAAGAGGGAAACCAATGGAAAGCCCCGGGCCGGCGCAGCTGGTTCGCCACGGTTCCGAATCCGCAGGCGGTATCGGAACTCTGGTCGCACTATCCAGATGTTGTGCTTGAACTCGAGGAGATGGGTGCCGAGGATTCTGCGGTCCTCTATAGTCGAGACCCCGCCACCTTGTCGGGCGATCTGGCATGGTTACTGAGATCCGATGTAAGCCTGCATGCGGTTACCGAGAGGACGGCATCCGCTCCGAAGGTCTATCTCCTCCCTTCGCCGGAAGCCGGCCTCGTTGACACCAGCCTCGCGGACCTGCCGGAGGCCGTCGCCGCGATTCTCGCCGAAAGCAATCAGCAACGGCATATCGACAAACTATTGAGTTCCCGGTGGGCGGAAAAACATCTCTTCATTGCTCTCTATGAGGGCGGTTTGCCCTTCTCGCTTGAGGTGGCGCTGATGGATGAGCGGGCCGATGCGCCAACGGGAGAGTCCACCATACTTCCGGCCGGGATAACCCACCTGTGGTTGGCGCCCCGGTTCTCCCCGCATCTCATCGAGATTCACGGGGAGCGCTGGACGTTCCATCCGATGGAAGATCTCGCGAGATAGCGACTTCCTACCGGACGTCCTGAGGGTTTCTGGCCGGGCTTTGCTGTTCTCGGAATTCTGGGCTGTGTGTGAGAGTGTCGCCACGGAACCTGTGTTCCGGTTTTGTGCAAGAATTTGAGAGGAGTCATACGGTAAAGGGCTCGTGAGAAGAGAGTGGGGAGCTAGCAGTGGTCGAGTTTGCTGAGGAACGATCCGAATGTTATGTCGTTCAAGGTGCGGAGGTTGAACCTTATCTTGCCAAGATGGGGATTTCGGTTCCTGAGATAGTTGATGCGCTTGCAGCGGGTGAACTTGCGGCAGGAAACACTACTCGGTTTGCACCACGAACCGCGGCGGGGCTGAAGCGGTGGCTCAGCGTTGTTGAGCGCGCGCGGGAGGGGTTGGCAGTCGCGAACGGGTGGACGTTAGAGGACAAGCTCAATCGCCCGACATCTGTGTCGCCCGACAAGAAGTATTCTTTGGCTTTCGTTGGAGGGAACGAAGATACGGGGGTAGCGTCGGGCACCCCGAAGGCTGCACGCAAGAGGGGGCGGGCTACCGCCGAGGATTATCCCCAGTCTGATACCGAGATTCGGTATGGGGCTCAAGTTTTCTCGATGTTTTCAGCGGAACGGAGTGTTTCGTCTGGCGGTGTGGACACGGGGGTCACGCCACCATTGGGCGCGTGGGTTCTGCTCTATTACCGAGACGAGGATGAGCTGCGCTGGGAGATATCCCTCCCCACAGCGTTTTCTAGCCAGGACAAGCAGTTTTCTGGTTGGTACGTTCGAATCATCGGTCCCGAGGCGTTGAAGGGTGAGTTGCTACAAAAGGACGTACCTGACGTTGGTGGTGGCGACGTTGACTTTGAAATCGCATAGTCATCTTCTCAACCCCGCCCGTGTCCGGATCGCACGAATGCGACGTGGCCTGAGCCAGGCGGAGCTAGCCGGGATACTCGATGTCACGGAGCGGACCATACGGAAATATGAGACGTTGGGTGCTCCGTTGGTGGCATCAGGGATGCTTGGGGAAGCCTTGGATTTTCCTGAGGATTACTTTTCCAGGCCGACTACGGTGGACATGGAGCTGGCGAAGGTCAGTTTCCGTGCAGGTAGATCGACGACGAGGCGCCAGCGTGAGTCCGCAAAAGCAGCGGGCCATGCTGCCGTTGAAGTCAGACAGTGGATTGCTGCGCGGTTCCGACTCCCGGGCGTCGATGTACCGGATCTGTCGGGTGAATCGCCGGAGGTTGCTGCTGACCTCTTGCGTAGTCTCTGGGGGCTGGGCACGAAGCCTTTGCCGAATCTGGTCCAGCTGTGCGAGTCCAGAGGCGTTAGCGTCAGCGGCCTACCCCCGGTGGCGGCATCCGTTGACGCCTACTCCGCCTGGGATGTGGGTAGGCCCCATATCTTCGTCGCGCAACAAAAGACTCCAGAGCGGGCACGATTCGATATGGCTCATGAACTCGGGCACTTGATATTGCACAAGTACCGTGGTGACGCACCACAGCCCGGCGAAGAGGACGAAGCTAACGCCTTTGCTTCAGAGTTCTTGATACCCAGGGATAGCCTCCACGAGTACCTTCGTATGAATCCGACCTTCGATGAACTGTTGAAAGTGAAGACCGCCTTTGCGGTGTCGCTTTTTGCCTTGGTGTACGCCGCCCATAAGAAGGGGAGGATGTCGGACTGGGCCTACAGAATGACGTGCGCCGAGTTGTCCGAGAGAGGCTTCCGCAACGGCGAACCCGGAGGCATGAGAAGCTTCGAGCACTCGCGGATATACTCGTTCGTGTTGTCCTCCGAGAAGGGGGGCCGGGTCACTGGCGAGAGGATCGGACGGGAGCTTGCCCTACCAGTCGAGGATGTCCGGGCTGCGATGCTCAATACGGAGTTGCATTCGGTAAAGAGCAAGGAATCTGGTGGCTTGCCCACGGGAGATCTCGCGATGGACTCTTTGTTGCGTGGACGTCCTGCGGATGCGCCGAGGAACGGATTGAGGTTGGTTTGACTTCGTCCTGAACGATAGCCCCCCCGTCGTTCCAAACGGCAGTGTGCTGTGAGCGCGTAAAAACCTGTCGGTGCTTCGCGCTAAGGTATCTGGTGTGATCACGGGTGACTTGAAGCAGAAGATTGACCGCGTCTGGGACGCATTTTGGTCGGGCGGTATCAGCAATCCGCTCGAGGTGATTGAGCAGATCACGTATCTGCTGTTCATTCGGCGTTTGGATGATCTCCAGCTTCGTGCGGAAAGTAAGGCGCGAATTCTGGGCGAACCGGTTGAGAATCCGGTGTTCTCGCCCGAGCAGAGCGCGATGCGGTGGAGCATATTCCGCAATGCCGCGCCCGCGGAGATGTACCGGACGGTCTCGGAGGAGATCTTCCCGTATCTGCGCGAGCTCGGTGGCGATGGCTCCACCTATTCCGAGCACATGAAGGACGCACGTTTCACGATTCCCACGCCCGCGTTGCTATCCAAGGTCGTGGACATGCTCGATGGCATCGACATGGACAACCAGGACACCAATGGCGATCTCTACGAGTACATGCTGTCCAAGATTGCGAGCGCTGGCACCAACGGGCAGTTCCGCACCCCGCGCCACATCATCAAGCTGATGGTTGACATGACTGCGCCGCAGCCGGGCGATGAGATCTGCGACCCTGCATGTGGTACGGCAGGCTTCTTGGTTGCAGCGAGTGAGTATGTCCGCGAACATCACTCGGATGCACTGCTTGATGCCGCGAAACGAGCTCAGTTCCACAACTCGATGTTCCATGGATACGACTTCGATCGCACCATGTTGCGCATCGGTTCCATGAACATGCTGTTGCATGGGATTGAGCAGCCGGACATCCGCTACCGGGACTCACTCTCCGAGGGTGCGAATGGCGAGGGCGAACAGTACTCGCTGATTCTGGCCAATCCGCCGTTCGCAGGATCATTGGATTACGAGGCGACTTCTCAGGATCTGTTGCGAGTGGTCAAAACCAAGAAGACGGAGCTGCTGTTCCTCGCGCTCTTCCTCAAGTTGCTCAAACCGGGCGGCCGCGCTGCCGTCATCGTTCCCGACGGCGTTCTGTTCGGTTCCACCAAGGCACACAAGACCTTGCGCCGGATGCTGGTGGAGGAGCAGAAGTTGGACGCCGTGGTGAAGCTTCCGTCGGGAGTGTTCCGCCCCTACGCCGGGGTTTCGACGGCCATCCTGTTCTTCACCAAGACCAACTCCGGCGGCACGGACGAGGTCTGGTTCTACGACGTCCAGGCCGACGGCTTCTCGCTGGATGACAAGCGGAACCCGGTTGAGGCCAACGACCTCCCGGACGTGTTGGAACGCTGGGAATCTCGGACGACGACGGAGCGTTCCCGTGCCCGTACTGAGCAATCGTTCTGCGTGCCCAAGTCCGAGATTGCGGAGCAGGGCTACGATCTGTCCCTGAATCGTTACAAGGAGATCGTCTACGAAGAGGTGGAGCAAAGGGCTCCGCTTGAGATCATCGCCGATCTGGAGAAGCTAGATGCCGAGATTGCGCAAGGTCTCGCGGAGCTCAAGGCGATGTTGTCATGAGCGGTGTAGGCCAGTCGCGGGATGACTCCGGCGTGAAGATGGTCAAGCTGGGGGATGTTCTCCAGTTCGCGAGTGTCCCAGAGAGAATCTCGAATCCGGGTGAAGAGCGATTTGTAACGGTGAAACTCAATTGTGGAGGTGCGATTGAGCGTCGGATTGGATCAGGGAAGACCCCGGTTCCGTTTACGGGCTACCGAGTGAGGGCGGGACAGTTCATCTATTCGAGGATCGATGCCCGTAATGGAGCGTTCGCGATCCTGCCGGATAGCCTAGACGGGGCTGTTGTTAGTAAGGATTTCCCCGTTTTTGAGATTGCGACCTCGCTAATAGATGCGAGGTACCTGAGGCATTTCTTTATGTCTGGGCGGCTTCAAGGTGTAATCCGTACACGAAGCAGGGGAGCAACGAATCGTCAACGGATAAAAGAAGATGAACTACTCGGATTCACCATCTTCTTGCCGTCGTTGAGTGAGCAACAACGTATCGCGGAGATCTTGGATCGGGCCGACAAGATCCGAACCAAGCGCCGCCAACAGCGCGCCCATTTGGACACCCTCACGCAGTCAATCTTTCACGATATGTTCGGCGACCCAGCCATAAATCAGAGCAATTTCCCTCTTGTTCCTATACAAAGTCTTGCGACGAAGCTGAGTGATGGGCCCTTTGGAAGTAACCTAAAGAGCTCACATTACCGACCATCTGGCGTTCCAGTGATTCGGCTTCAAAACATCGGTGTAGGGCGGTTCATAGAAGCTGAATCTGCATTTGTTGCAGAGGATTACTACTTCACATTGGGGAAACATGATTGCCGTCCTGGAGATGTCTTGGTAGGAACCCTTGGGGAGCCGAATCTGCGTGCGTGCATTCAGCCTGAATGGCTGCCACTCGCCCTGAACAAGGCTGATTGTCTGCAACTCAGGGTGGATCAAGGCCGGGCAGAGCCAGAGTATGCCTGTTGGCTATTGAACATGCCTGGAACTCTAAAGCTGGCTCACGCACTGATGATGGGTCAGACTCGGTCCCGTATTAGCATGGGTCGGCTACGAGAGCTCAGGGTTCCGTTACCGCCGTTGGAACTCCAAAGGGAGTTCGCGGAAAGAGTTCACTGGGTGAGTGAACAGCGTGCCGCAGTTGAGCGCGCTCTCGCAGCTGATGACGAGCTCTTCGCATCCCTCCAGTCCCGAGCCTTCCGTGGCGAGCTGTGAAGCACCCTTTGCCATGAAAGGAAGGACATCATGACGGACGAGATGGATTGGTCTGGGCGGACATTCGCCAAGCTCATTACCCGCCTCCCAGCTCACTTGCCCATCTCGGATTCGTATGAGAAGGAGTACTTGCCCGGAAGGCACTGGTGGTCTTCTCAAAAGGAGCACATGGTTGCATGGTTTCGTGAACTATCAGGAGCGGGGAAATATAAGCGCAAGTCGCGCGGTTTGGGTGCAAGACATGGCTACAACCACTTTCAATGCGCTCCCGGATTGCTATGGCTGGCCGAGGCTTTAGGAGAAGACACCGCAGTGGTTCAGGAAGCTGCAGCTGCAGCTGGCGGTGTAGGGCGTCCAGCGTCTCAGTGCGCCGCGATCCGGAGAAAAATTCCTTGGCGAAGGATTGCCGCACTGCTGGAGGCACAGGAGTGAAAAGAGGCATTGAGATGTCGTACGAAGCCAAGGAAGAAGTCGTCTATCCGGATCAATAGTTACAGTTCGTCTTCCAGCTTTGTCAGCCTTTCGCGGAAGTCATCAGCTGGAATCCACGCGATGGGCCGTTTTCTCTCACTGCGGCGTAGTAGGCCAAACTTCTCCAGATGGGTCAGATCGTTGCGCGCCGTCTGCGTTGTGACCTGATAGCGAGAGCTGATGACCTGAGCTGTCACCGCGGGGATGCTGTCCCGATCGATCCACTCGATGATCTGCGCCTGCCGAGAATTGAAGGCACTGGCCGCGCTACGCATAACGGTACGGATGCGCTTCGTCTGCTCTTGCTGCCGCTCGATGTAGGCATCCAGCTCGTCAAGAGCTCTGATGATGACGTCCAGCTGGAAATGGATGAAGTAGGTTAGATCGTCATCGTCCTCGGAGAACTGGTAGGCGTCACCATACTTCCCGGGCATCGTCTTGAGAATCTTGGAGATCGTCAGGAATTCGCTGAGCCAGTACCCGTGGCGGAGCATGAGCCAGTAAAAGGAGGTACGGGCAGTCCTACCGTTGCCGTCGGCGAAGTAGTGATCATAGCCGAACATGAAATGCACGATGATCGCGCGGACGATCGGAGGAATGTAGGGCGACGATGTCGGCTCTGCGTTCGCGAATGTACACAGCGCTTCCAGGCGGCCTGGAAGCTCCACGGCGGGTGGTGGAATGTGGACCTGTTCCTCGTGCGCCCAGACGCTGACACGTTCTTGGTTGGGGCTATCGAGTTTGCCCGCGTCCGCTGGATCATCAAGGGTTCCGTCAGTGAGGATGGTGTGGAGTTGCAGCACGAGCTCAGGAGTCATGTCTATGCTGGCGTTCTTCTTCGCGAACTCCATGCCGTGGTAGTTATTGAGGATCATGAGTTCCGAACGGTTATTGGGGCGCCGTCCGGAATCGAGCATCTCGACGGCAACTCGACGCGACGTTGATGCGCCTTCGAGCTGGCTTGAAGTGATCGCCTCTTCAACCAGCGAGCGAACAACGTATTGGTCACGACCAGCGGCGGTGAGCGTTCCGGAGGAAAGTTCTCTGGGACCACCGAGACGAGCCGCAATTGACTCGACCGACTGCAGGACCTTGTCCGTCATGTTGAAGGCAAACTTCTGGCCCTCCTTGTTGGTGAGCGGGACGGTCCGTTGTGATGCGCGGCGTCTGAGCTTGAGCCCGAGCCACCATTGTTCATGAGTCAAGCCTTCGGGAGGAGTGCGGCGAACGAGTTCTGACCAGTGAAGATATCGTGAATCGTCGAGACTGGTAGTCAACAAGCCCAACGTTGTGGTGGGGGCCCGTCGGGTTTCTTTATCGAAGAGTTCGTCGATGTCAGGAGACTTCTGGCGTAGTGGCATGAGAGGATCTCCAATGAACGCGGACTGGACGAGAGATGCCTTCAACGTGGGTTTGGTTGGGAAGCAAACAACGACCAAAGAAAACAAAAAGATGACCTGATTTTGTTTTTGAATTCTATGTGTGCCTATGGATGACGTCAATGGCGCAGTAACCGCATGTGTTGGTCGGCGTGCTGATTGATGCGGGTACCAACATCGAACTCGTCTTCAAGGACGGAAACAAAAGAAAACAAAATAAAAGCCAAATTTTGTTTTCTTTTGTTTTGGAGGATGTTACACCGTGATTCACGGTATTTTTCGGTCTGGCGCGCGGTAGGTGCGCTGCGCTCCAATCGACTCCGCAGTGGGCGCCATGTATGCCCGCCGCAAGCTGAACGGATGCACCTACGGCAACCTGGTTGGACGTGGCACCGTAATCCAGCCGGTTGGGTGGGGATATCAGCTTTGAGATGGGAACACGGCGTGGGGTGAGCTGCCAAAGCACGATCCCATGTGTAGCCTGATTCCTCGGCATAGCGGAGGGCGACCGAGTCCGATCCGGCCTGGAACTCACTCTAACTCGAGCCCTCAACTCGAACTCGCGCTAAACTTGGCGTAGTTCCGGCCATACACCGTTCCCGAATCACCTCGCCACCATTGGTGACACTCATTTGGGGCGTCAGAGAAGCCAACCGTACCCAACCGGACGAAAGAGGCTGTGAATTCGTGGGAAACTTCGACTTCGTACGCGAAACCCTTCCGCCGTTCCATGATGATGCCGCGAAAGCTGAGTCGTATCTATCGAACGATCCGCGCTCCGCCTGCTTTTATTCGCGCCGAACCATCGAGAATTTGATGGGCTACCTCTATCAGGTGATGAATTTGCGGGAGCCCTACCGCAGTGACCTCGCTGCTCGCATCAAGGACGCCCAGTTCACCCGATTGGTCAGCCCGCAGGTCTGCCAGAAACTGGACCTCATTCGTCGCATCGGCAATGAAGCGGTTCACGACTCCAAGCCGATTGTTCCCACCAAGGCACTGACCTCGCTGCGTGAACTCCACCATGTGCTCATCTGGGCTAGTTTTCATTTTTCAGCCAAGCCCGAACTTGTTCCCTTGCGTGATCAGTTCGATCCGAAGCTTGCGGCTCAGGCTGCACCGCTTTCACACGAGGAAGTCATCTGCCTCGCCGAGAAATTCCAGAAACAAGACGCTGTCCATGCTCGCGAGCTTGCCGCAAAGGATGAACTGCTCGCTCAATCAGAGGCGGAGATTGCCTCCCTGCAGGCCCAGATTCAAGCTGCACAGATCGCCAGCACAGCTAGCGATGTACACGATTACGGTGAAGCGGACACTCGCAGGGATTTGATCGATCTGGCACTCTCCGAGGCGGGATGGGCTCTGGATCAACCACGCGACCGTGAGTACAGAGTGCACGACATGCCCACTCGGACCGGAACCGGGCGAGCCGACTACGTGCTTTGGGGTGCGAACGGACTTCCACTCGCCGTCGTCGAAGCCAAAGCCACCACTTCGTCCGCCCAAGCTGGTCAGCACCAAGCCAAGCTTTATGCGGACGGACTCGAATCAGAATTCGGACGGCGTCCCGTCATCTTTTACACGAACGGATTTGAGATCTGGATGTGGGATGATTCTGCGGGCTACCCACCGCGCCAGATTCAGGGCTTTTACACCCGTGACGAACTGGAACTTGCTATTCAGCGCCGCAATACTCGCCAGCAGCTTTCCCATGCGGAGGTAAGTACTGATATCGCAGGGCGCCCCTATCAAGTTCGTGCACTTAAAGCTGTTGGTGACGCGTTCGATCGCAGGCAGCGCGATGCACTCCTAGTCATGGCGACCGGTTCGGGTAAGACCCGAACCGTCATTGCGCTGGTCGAGCAGCTGCAACGAGCCGGCTGGGTGAAACGAGTCCTCTTTCTAGCGGACCGAACAGCGCTTGTGGCTCAGGCAACAGCGGCTTTCAAGGAACATCTACCCGCTTCGACCACGGTCAATCTGGTGAGGGAGAAGAGCCTCGAAGGACGCGTATACGTCTCCACCTACCCAACGATGATGAACCTCATCAACGAAGTCGACGGTGGAGAACGCAGGTTCGGTGCGGGATATTTCGACCTCATTGTGATCGATGAGGCTCATCGATCTGTCTACGCGAAGTACGGAGCCATTTTCGAGTACTTCGACGCTTTGCTCGTGGGGCTGACGGCTACCCCGAAAGACGAAATCGATCACAACACCTACCGGCTGTTCAATCTTGAAAACGGGGTGCCCACCGATGCCTATGGCCTGGACGAGGCGGTTGCCGACGGTTATCTGGTGCCTCCGCGTGGTGTCAGCGTCGGTACCGAGTTCCTTGACAGGGGCATACGCTACGACGCCCTGAGTGATGAGGAAAAGGCCGAGTGGGATGCCATCGAGTGGGGAGAAGAAGGTCCTCCCGAGGCCGTCGATGCTGGAGTTCTCAACACGTACCTCTTCAACGAGGACACCGTAGACAAGGTGCTTTCCACTCTCATGCTTGAGGGATACAAGGTGGCCGGGGGTGACAGGCTGGGAAAGACCATCATTTTTGCCAAGAATCAGGCACACGCCGAGTTCATTCAGCGACGTTTCGATGCTGCCTATCCCGAGTATGCAGGCCAGTTCGCACAGATCATCACTCATCAGAGTCGCTACGCGCAAAACCTCATCGACAACTTCAGCCAGTCGGAGAAGACGCCGCACATTGCCATCAGCGTTGACATGCTGGACACCGGGATTGATGTGCCAGAGGTAGTCAACCTGGTTTTCTTCAAGGCCGTCCACTCCAAGTCGAAGTTCTGGCAGATGATCGGCCGGGGCACACGTCTTTGCCCGGATTTGTTTGGCCCAGGGGAGGACAAGCAAGATTTCTTGGTATTTGATTTCTGCGGGAACCTCGAATTCTTCAGTCAGGACATACCCGGACGCGAAGGTACGACCCAGAAGTCGCTGTCGCAGCGTTTGTTCGAGATGCGACTTCTGCTGTTGCGGGAGCTGGATCTGAATGGAGGCTACGTGGTTGGCGGTGCGTCTAACCCAACTGAGGTTCATAGCGTCCCCCGTGCCGCAGACGGCGTAGAGAACGCTGTGGAGCACACGAAGGAACGCGGTCTCCGCGAATCGACGGTTTCGACCTTGCGGGAGATTATCGCTGGAATGAACCCAGATAATTTCATCGTGCGCCCGCACCGACGTGAAATCGAGCGGTTCTCTCGCCCGCAGGCATGGAGGAACCTGAGCGAAGACGATATCGAGATGGCCCAAGCTCTGGCTGGACTTCCGTCCGCAACTCGTGACGACGACGAAGCCGCCAAGCGTTTTGATCTCCTGATTCTCTCCGCTCAGCTGGCTCAGATGGAGGGCAATGTTACGGAGGTTGACAGAGTAGGCAAGAAGGTCCAGAACATCGCAAGTTCGCTTCTCACTAGGACGACGATCCCGGCGGTTGCGGCTCAGGCCGAGCTCCTTGAGGAGGTCAACGCGGATAGTTGGTGGATGGATGTCACCTTGCCCATGATGGAGGAATTACGGCAGCGAGTCCGCTCGCTCGTGCGGTTTCTTGATCGATCTGCTCGGTCCGTCGTGTACACGGACTTCGAGGATTCACTTCGCGAGGTTAGGAAGATCGATCTGCCCAGCGTCACACCCGGAATGAACTCAGAGCGTTTCCGGGCCAAGGTCGAGGCTTGCTTCCGCGACCATCACGACAATCTGGCCTTGCAAAGGCTGCGTAGAAATCGGCAGCTGACCAACGGAGACTTGAGCGAATTGGAGAGGTTACTGCTTGCCACCGGTGTGGCACAAAGCGAGGACATCGAACGTGTCGCTGATAGGGCCGGAGGACTGGGGCTTTTCATCAGATCCATTGTGGGACTGGACAGAGAAGCTGCCGAGCGAGAGTTCGAACAGTTCCTTGACCGGACGAGATTTTCGGTGGATCAAGTGCGATTTGTTGGCCTGATCATTAACGAGTTAACAAAGAACGGCATGGTCGAGCCTAGGCGCCTCTTTGAGTCCCCGTACACGGACGAAGCGTTGCGTGGCCCTGATCAGATGTTCGGGGAGGCTGAATTCGGGAAAATCGTCGGAACTTTACGCAGTATTAAACAGACTGCGGTTCCACGCTAGGTAGCGCAGGAAGTTCTAGTCAGCGACCATGGCAGAAATTTGCAGGGATTGGAGGGCAGCGCTGTATGCGGGGCCATATAATAGCTTGGAAATGGCGAGATATCGAAGATAATCGTCGTTGCTAGAGATTATGGACCGAGAATACGAGATGTCGGTGCAAGGTCAATGGCCCACTATCCGCCGATCTCCACATGGGTGGCGGTGCAGTGGGTGGAGGCGACGGCTTCGGTGACGTGCTCGGCGGCGAGATCCGATACTCGGCCGCAAACGGCGGTATATCCGAGTTCGGCGGCGAGCGCGGGCCGCTCATCCGGTTCGGCTTCTCTCAGGACATCCGCACGAACCTCGGTGTCTATCCTCACTCGGGGCTCGCCTTCGACCCACTCGGTGCTGAGATCGTAGGTCAGCGAGTCGCCGGGATCCGGCAGGAGCTCGGCGACATCGTCGAGCGCGAAGGCCAGCGAGAAGAGCTCGGGGTGGATCGGCCCCTCCCTGCCCTCGATTAGCTGCACTGCGTGGCCATCGGGGAGAGCCACGCGCTGTGAGTCCAGGTTGTCCGCGATGTACGGAGGGAGTTCGCGCGTCGTGAGCGCAGCTCCTTCCTCGGCACTGGAGACGCCGGTGCTCAGCAGCACTCGTGGTTCATCCGTCTGAGCCCAGACCGTTATCGATGACCAGTCGCCGCCCGCGGCGGTTTCGACGAGCTGCCCGGTGGCCTCCTCTGCGGCGGAACCCGCGAAGGTCAGATTCGCCCAGGTATCGGGTGTCTCGAATTCGAGAACGGGCACGTTCTCGCCATGCTCCACTCGGAGGTCGGTGAGATCGAGTAGGAGATCTGCCCAGGCTTGCGCGTCCGCATCTGGTTCGAGTACGACCCGCGCCGGCGGCCCTGGAACATTTTCCGCGTGTGCCCAACCGTCAACGCGTGCGTCATGCGAGGTCACGATGGCCGAGCTGTCGAGCAGGTCGACGATGTCCTGCTCGTAATCATCCGAGTAGTTGTCAACCTGGCGTGCGCAACCCGCGGCGAGTACGACGGCGAACAATGCGAGCACGGTGGCGAATGCGCGGCGATATGACATGCAGCGATGCTACCCGTGGGAAATCATGAGCCGAAGGGGAAACTCTGGGGAGCTTGAACCTGGCGATCTGGAAGGTATTCGCAGGCGGGGGCTAAAGAGGTCACAGATTTGGCGAGAGGTCACGGATGTGGCCTTGTCCCACGTGTGGTCTCTCGCGCGAAGTGTAGCCTCATCGCCTTCTGATCTAGCGGCCTTTTTGCTCGGCTTTCCTCATGGTGTTCGTCGCTGAGCGACTTACCACCATTTCGTCAGCCTCAAAAGTGAATGTTTCATTCACTTTATTCGGCTTTCCTCATGGTGTTCGTCGCTGAGCGACTTACTACCATTTCGTTGGCCTCGGAAATGAAAGCAGGAGCGTTCATTTCGCTCGACCTTCCTCATGGTGGCTCCGAGGGGCGTCGATCCCCTGACCTCACGATTTTCAGTCGTGCGCTCTACCAACTGAGCTACAGAGCCCTAAGCCTGAACTTAGAGACAAAAGGCCGGTTTCCCGGCCGATCATCCGCGACCCCGACGGGACTTGAACCCGCGACCTCCGCCGTGACAGGGCGGCGCGCTAACCAACTGCGCTACGGGGCCAATACTTTGAGGTATTGACCTCTCGATCTCACTGGGTGAGACCTGTACCCCCAACCGGGTTCGAACCGGTGTCGCCGCCGTGAAAGGGCGGTGTCCTAGACCACTAGACGATGGGGGCCCAATGGGCTTATCAACCCGTGTTCCAAACATTACCGCTTGGTGGAACTCCATAAGCTTAGCCAGAGATTCGGGGGTCTGTCGAATTGAGTATGTGTGTACTGAGTCACCACTTTTGGGGCTCTTCGGGGAGCATATCGCCGGCCGCCACGGGGTCAGGGGACCGTGGCGAAACACACTCTCGCATCCACACCGATTCCTTCCAGGCCCGGTCCTTCCAGGCCCGGCTCGATGCTTGAGAGAACACCTCTTGCGGAAGCCCTCCCGCCTCCTCGCTTTGCGGTGGGCGAAGTACATGGGCCAAAACCCAGCTATCTCGCTTAGCCTTGGATGTATGGGTGTGCTCTCGTCTCTCATGAATTCTCTTCCCGCCTCTCTCGGCAACCTCTCTCTTGGCAACCTCTTTTCCACGTCCCTCACCAACGCTCTTCCCACCGCAGTGACTGACGACGACGGCGGTGTGGATCCGGAAGCGGTGGTCGACGCGACCGTCAGCCTGGTGACGATCCTTCTCGGGATCGCGATCGGCGTCGTCGTGGGCCTCATCGTCGCCCTTCTGGTGCAGGTGATCGCCAGGTTCCTGGCGCGCAAGCACACGTTCGTGCTGGAGACCATGAAGAAGATGACCCTGCCGCTGCGGGTGTCTCTCGCGTTGGCGGGCGGTTGGATCGGCATGATGATCGTGTGGAGCGATCCGGCCACGGAGGAACGTGCGCGTTACCGTGATATCGCGGACCACGCCTTCCTCATCTGCGTCATCCTAGCGGCGACCTGGCTGGTCGCGGCAGTCATGAACGGCATCGAACAGTCGGTGCTCAACAGCCTGCGAATGACGGGTGAATCGCGTTTCCGCCGCACCCAGACGCAGATGGAGATATTGCACCGCATCATACTCGCGGCTGTCTGGGTCCTCGGTGGCGCGTTGGTTCTCATGACCTTCGATTGGGGCAAGGCTCTGGGGGGAGCGTTGTTCACTTCTGCCGGCTTGGTCTCCGTGGTCGTCGGTATCGCTGCCCAGTCGACTCTCGGAAATGTCTTCGCGGGGCTGCAACTCGCGTTCTCGGATTCGATCCGCATGGGGGATATCGTCATGTGGGAGGACGAGTTCACCACGGTCGAGGAGATCACGCTGACGTACGTGGTGCTGAAGGTGTGGGATGGGCGTCGTCTCATCGTCCCCTCCAAGGAGATGACGGGCAGGACGTTCGAGAACTGGACTCGCCGGGCTCCCGATCTGCTTGGACGCGTCGAGTTCGATCTGGACTGGTCCACTCCCATTCCGCAGATGCGGGCCGAGCTCAACCGGATCCTTGAGCGCACCGATATGTGGGACGGCGGTACCGGGATCCTGCAGGTCCTGGATGCAACTGGGGGACGCCTGCAGGTGGGTGCGTTGCTCTCGGGCCGCACCTCTGCCGAACTCACCGATCTCAAGTACTACGTGCGCGAGGAATTGGTGAGGTGGATCCAGAAGAATGCTCCGGAAGCCGCACCGCACACCCGGATCGTTGCCGATGACGAATTGATCGATCTCCTGCCCGACGGCGGCCGGGCCTCCTTCGATGACGAGGGCAGGAAGCTGATCGTCGCCGGCCCTGACACATCGATCGACAATCTGAAGAAGAAGGAGGAGGGCGCCGACGAGGAGCGGGAGGACTCGATGCGCGCGCAGGGCAGTGGCGAGAAGGCGGCGCAGGTGAAACCGGAAGGCCCCTCGACGGCGGATCTCACCGAGACCCAGGTCCTGGACCTATCCGAGCTGCCGGCTCTCCGACCGGATCGGGTACCCGTTTTCGATCGCGATGTCGCCGATCCCGCTGTTGCGGGGCCTCCCACCGGCAAGGCGGCGGGCCACGAATCCTCGATTTTCACGGGCTCGCTGCAGGCTGAGAAGCGCCGTCAGGAATTCTCCGGGCCCGGAGAGGATGCCTTGAAGGAGCGCGAGGCGGTCTACGAGAAGAAGAAGGCCGTGGAGACGGGTTCCCAGCCGGTGGTCGATGACGAGGGAGGCCCCGAGACCCAGGAGCTGACCTCTGAACAGGACGAGCGGGAGCGGAACTGAGCCTATTGCCACGCTGATTTCCGTGGACTTCGGTCGGTTGTCTGAGCGACGATGTAAGCATGAGTGAGAAATCAATGCTTCCGCAATCTGACGACGAATGGCGCGCGGTTCTCACGCCAATGGAGTTCCACGTGCTCCGCGAGGCAGGCACGGAGCGTCCCTTCAGCGGCGAACTGCTGGACGAGGAACGCGAGGGCACCTATCGCTGCCGGGCGTGCGGGGCCAAGCTTTTCCGTTCCTCGACGAAGTTCGACGCCGGCTGCGGCTGGCCCAGTTTCTACGACCCGGCGGACAGCGACGCCGTCGTCACCGACGTCGATTACAAGCTCGGCTACCCGCGCGTGGAGGTGAGGTGCGCAACCTGCAATTCCCATTTGGGTCACGTGTTCCCAGACGCTCCGCAGATGCCTACGGGCCAGCGCTACTGCATGAACTCGGTGTGTTTGACATTCGAACCAGATGCTGCCCCGCAGGACTGATATCCCGCGGAGGATGCTCCACCGACCGATGACGGCCCGGGTGCGCCGTGGGTAGTGTTCTCGTCTCCTTCTGGTCTCTTATAGCGGTCATGGTGGTGGGCTATCTGCTGGCGCGCTACGGAATCACCAGGCCGGGTGCGGACAAGGCCCTCACTCGCATCGCCTTTGCGGGGGCCATGCCCTCCCTGCTCTTCAATACCGTCGCCCACTCGAATCCCGCGGAGGTCTTCTCGGCCAGCGCCGCCACCAACGTGCTGTCCGCCTGTGTCCTCGTGGTCATCTACACCGTGGTGGCGCGGACTGTCTTCAAGATGCGCGGCGGCGAGGTCACGATCGGCGCCCTGTGCGCCTCCTACACGAACGCGGGGAATCTGGGCGTCGCCTTCCTCACCGCCGTCGCGGGAGATGCCTCTGTGGCGGCTCCCATCATCGTGTTCCAGCTGTGCGTCATGGTGCCGGTGTCTTTCGCGATCCTGGACCGTCAGACCGGAAAACGGGGCCGCAGTCTCTGGCGCACCATCCTGGCTCCGTTCACGGCGCCACCCGTGGTGGGAGTGCTGCTCGGGCTGGTCTTCGCCGCGACAGGATGGTCCATTCCCGCGGTCGTCTCCGCACCCGTCGATATTCTCGCCGCGGCCGCGGTACCGATGGTATTGATCGCCATGGGGATATCCTGGCGTGGGGCGCATATCCCGCGCTTGAGGCGCGAGTCGGCGCCCCTCTACTTCGCTGTCTTCCTTCGATGCATCGTCGGCCCGCTCCTCACGTTCGGTTTCGGTGTGCTCTTCGGCCTGTCCGGAGCGGTGCTCATGGCAGTGACGATCGCCGGCGCTTTCCCCGTCGCCAATAACGTTTTCACCTACGCTCATCGGTACGACGTCGGCGTAGAGCTCTCCCGTGATGCCAACATCATTTCGACGATCTTGAGCCTGGGCGTCACACTCCTCATCGCGTTCGTCTTCCACGCACAAGGTGGTGTCTCCGTATGAGTTCGGATTCCGCTGTTTCGATGCCAGGCCGGGGTATGGCTGCACGTTTCGCCCCTTTCCTCATGCTGGGCTCTGGTATCTCCCAATATGTGGGAGCCTCCCTCGCCGTGGGGCTCTTCGCCGTCGCACCGGCACTGTCCGTGGCCTGGGGGAGGATACTGGCCGGCGGGCTCATCATGATGCTGTGGCGTCGTGCCGTTCCTCGGCTGCCCGACGGCGGCTTCGACTGGCGTACTTTCGGGAAGGCGGCCATTTTCGGCATCATCCTCGGCGCGATGAATCTCAGCTTCTACATGGCGATCGACCGCATCTCCCTGGGGACGGCCGTTGCGTTGGAGTATCTGGGGCCGGTTCTGCTGGCCGCGTTGACGGGCCGAGGATGGAAGGCGCGGCTGGGAATCCTTCTGGCCGCCGCGGGAGTTTTCCTCATTTCCTGGGCGGGAGTGGACATCGCAGACCCGAGTGTCGCCATCGGTGTTGCCTTCGCGTTCTTGGCCGGAGTCTTCTGGGCGTTCTACATCTGGGTGGGGCGCAAGGTAGCCGTGGGCGGCCGGGGCTTGGACTCACTCGCGTGGGCGATGTGCATAGCCGCGATCGTCTACTTGCCTCTGGGGGCGCCGGGTATCGGGCCAATCATCGTCGACTGGAAGCTGTTGCTCTTCCTCGTGTGCGTGGGGGCACTCTCCTCGGCACTGCCCTACGGCATCGACCAGATCGTCATGAGGTCGCTGCCGGCCGCGACCGTGGCACTGCTCAACTCGTTGCTCCCGGTGACGAGTCTGGTGGTGGGGCTCGTCATGCTCCGCCAGATCCCCAATTGGGCCGAGGTCGCGGGAATCACTCTGGTCTCCGTCGCGGTGGCGCTTGCGACCTCTCCGGCCCACCCGCGGGATGTGGTCGATAGCGGGGAACCGGAGGCCGAGAAGTAGCCGGGTGTCGAACGCGGTGCGACGGAGCTCATCGCACGTTTTGAGATCGCGGCGCACAATAGTATCCATGCATGGTGAGTACAAAGTTCCCGGTGGCAAGCTCGTCGTCGTCGACTGCGAGGTGGATGGCGGCGTCCTGAGCAATGTGCGGCTCTCGGGCGATTTCTTTCTGGAGCCGGACGAGACGCTTACTCGAATCGTGGGAGCGATCGAGGGAGCTCCTGCGGATTTGAATTCCGTTCAATTGTCGAAGCGCATCCAGGAGGCGGTGCTGCCCTCCGATGTGTTGTTCGGCATCACGCCCGAGGCGGTCGGCATCGCGGTGAGGCGGGCGCTCGGCCTCGCACTGAGCTGGGAGGATATAGATTTCGACGTGATCCATGGTCCCGTCGTCCATCCGATGCTCAACGTAGCCATGGATGAGACGCTGGTGGAGGACGTGGCCGCGGGAATACGCAGGCCTTTCATGCGGATCTGGGAATGGAATGAGCCCCAGGTGGTGATCGGATCCTTCCAGTCCTACCAGAACGAGATCAATCAGGAGGGCGTGGAACGCCATGGCATCACCGTCTCGCGCCGCGTGACCGGTGGCGGCGCGATGTTCATGGAGCCGGGAAACTGCGTCACCTACTCGCTGGTCATCCCGACGGCTCTCGTCGATGGTCTCAGCTTCGAGCAGTCGTACCCGTTCCTCGACCAGTGGGTCATGGAGGCACTGGAGAAGGTGGGCGTCAAAGCGCGGTACGTTCCGCTCAATGACATCGCCTCCGAGGTGGGAAAGATCGGTGGTGCCGCGCAGAAGCGCTGGGCCAACGGTTACATGGTGCATCATGTGACGATGTCCTACGATATCGATGCCAACAAGATGATGGACGTGCTGCGTATCGGACGCGAGAAGATCCGCGATAAGGGGATGCGTAGCGCCGTCAAGCGGGTCGATCCCATGCGATCGCAGACGGGGATGGAGCGCACGGATATCATCGACGTCTTCCTGCGCCACTTCAAGGAGAAGTACAGGGCGAGCGAAGGCTCGATCACTGACGACGATCTCGTGAAGGCTGCGCAGCGCTGCGAGACGAAGTTTGCTACGCCGGAATGGGTGCACCGCCTGCCGTAGCTGGGGTTTCTCCCGCACAGCCTGGACAGGGCGTGTTGTCTGTTGGCGTCTGTCCGAGGGGTCGATCATGGCAAGGATCGCGAGTCGCCGTTCGTTACGGAACTTTGGAAGTCCCGTGGCAGTTCCCTGAGAAAAACCTGATACCCCTGGCGCGAGTGCTTGAGATGAGGCCGCTATGCTATTACGGTCGTCTAACAAGATGATGTTCCATCCCATCATCCAGTCGAAAGAAGGAGGCTCACAATGGCTGACGAAGGAATTTTTGACAAGGGCGCCGGCAAGGCCAAGGAGGTGGCTGGAAAAGCCACCAACGACAAGGACTTGGAGGCTGAGGGCAAGACTCAGAATTTCGAAGGCAAGGTCAAGGATGCCGCTCATGACGTCTCCGAGAAGGCAAAGGACTTCGCGGGAGATGTGAAGGCCGGCGTCGGGGCCGTCTCCGATCGAATCAAGGGCGCCCTCGACAAGGACAAGGACGAAAAGTAGTCGTCGGCGATCCCAGTCGTTTCAATCGCTGGCGGTCGCAAGGCGTATCTGCTTTCAGATGAGATAACTCAGATGAGATAGCTGCGAGGTTGGCGCGATACGGACAATGTTCGTCAATCTCCTGCTGGGTGGGTAGCGTGATGCCGCTCAGTTGATACAGATGGCCCGCTTCTCCGGGGATTCGGAGAAGGGGGCCATCTCTTTGTGTGACTCCCTTTGCACCCCCGCTGGGAGGTTGTGCTGACTCGGAACCGAGAGACACTCGGCTCCCTCGGAACCGAGAGCCAGTCGAGACTCGGAACTGAGAGCCACCTCCAAGCCGCCGATGATGCCGCGTCTGAAGGAAGATTCAGGCGCGAGCGCGCCGGAGAAATCGGGCAATGAACAGGGCGACGTAGCACAGCACGAGGTAGGCTCCGACCATGATTGCCACCCACATCCACCAATCGCCCGAATCCGGATCGAGGAAATCGTACATCGGTCGACCAAAGTAGTGCGCATCCCAGGCGTAGAGCCACAGGTAGGGTGCGAGGATCGAGAGCCAGGTGATCGGTACGAACCAGGGCAGTCGGGTTTGGTTGCGCCCCGCGAAGAACCAGTCGAGGGTCATGAGAATCGGGCAGACGATGTGCGCTATCTTGCCGGCGAGGTCGGGGTACTGGGCGCCCAACAGCGTCGCATAGACGATTCCCGTCAGCATGGTCATGGAGGTGGCGGCGCCGCGGAACCACCCGTGGTTTCCCTCCAGTCGATGCCGATTCGAACCTCTGACAACGAGGGGCCGGATCACCGCGCACAGGTTCACGACGAAGACGGCCACGGTGGAGAGCTGCGTGAAATAGAGGATGCTCTCGACGAAGTCCGTCCATGTTCGCGCGTCTGCCAGCATGAGCCAGGATCCGTAGCCGGAGATGCCGGTGAGGATAAGTCTCCACACCCATGTTCCCCACAAGGCGCCTGCCGTTGCCGGAGGCAATACGGTGTCGTGCTTTTCTTGAGCCACGTTTCTCTCCTTGATGTTCGGTTGCATCGCTGCCCACGTTAGCGAGCCGCATGGTTTCGTGCCTCCACGTCGGGAATGTGGATGTCCGGCTTGTCGGCGGCGCGTGGACTCCAACGTCGAACCGGGCAGGGCCCGTTCGTGGCCTTCCGGCCCGTCTGTCGAGAGAGGAATCGTCGATAGAACGATTCGACTTCTCTCCGACATATTTCTGTCTCTTGCCGGAGAATTGGCATCGCCGACCTGCTATGCGGTGAGGGTCGCAGACTCTACGACGCGTGCAATCCCAGGGCGGAGCGGACGTGGGGCCCGCATTCGGCGTCGCCTGTTCGGCTGTTCAGTGCGGGTTGCGCGCTGGAGTCCCTCACAACAGAGAAATCGATGATGGTGCGGGCGGCGATGTCGGCGCCGGTCAACAGTGGTGAGGGCACGCGTGGCGCGGCCCCTATCGCGCTTCCTGGCTGGGTGCTGGAGGCGGGGATGCCGAGGACCATGACGTGGGGGTCAACGGTTCCGTCGGCCGCCACGAGTCCCAGGGGCGCAGCCGCGGAGGTGGGTGGTACGGCCTCGATGCTCTGGGTCGCTACGGTGCGTTCCCCAGCGGCGGCGGCTTGGTGGCCGACGTCGCCCAACGGAAGCCGGTGAATGCGGGCGCGTCCCGCTTCCAGCAGCGCTCGAATGAGGGGATCGTCGGTATGGGTGACGTCGCCCTTCGACATGCGTGCTTCTGCGAAGGTGCATGCCTCCACGCTGATTCCGGTGAGGGGAGAGTGAGCGACAAAACAGCGCTTCCCCTCGTCGATCGCCACCGTCGATTGCGGGCCGACGAAGCTGACGATTCCGGCCTCGATGAGTGCGATCACCTGCCGCACGCGCCCTCCGGGTGGTCCGCTGGCGAGAAAGATGCTGTTCGACTCGAACCAACCCTGCACCTCGGTGACGAGTGACTCCCCTTCGATGAGACCCTTTGCGACGAGCTGGGCGACGCGGCCCCGCACCGCCGCCATCGCCAGATTGACGGCCTGCCGGGGGCTTTCCAGCGGATGAGCGATCGAATCGAGCTCTGCCTCGATGAGCTCGGCGATGAGGGCATGCCATTCCTCTTCGCTGACCGGGAGTCCTCTGGTTGGGCGCATCAGCAGATCGAGTCGGAAGGCGTCCGAGTGCCCTTCGGGCCTGTCGATGTGAGCGGCGAGTACCGTGTCGATTCGATTGTTCACCGCATCGATTTGGGTGACCGGGCTTGTCGCGTCGGCTCGGGTATTCGCCGCTGCCGTCGCATCAATGCCGTCTCCGCCCGATTCGAGGATGACCTCGATCAGGGCTTGGTTGAACTTTTCGATTCCGGCTGGAAGTGCACCTGGATCACGAGCGGCGAGTGCCGCCCCGAAGGCGTGGGCGAACTCGGCTGCGATGGTAGGCCACACGTCGCGGCCGAAGCGCAGCAGCCTGCCGGATCGCTCCAAGGAGTCGAACCATTGCGGGGTCGCGAACACCGGCGCGCCGTAGCGAGGTTTGCCGCTGGGCCCTGCCACGCCCTTGCCGCGATAGGGAACTCCGCGACGGGAAACAGCGTGCAGCCGGGGCTCATGACCGCTCGGCAGATACCTGAGTCGGCCAGAGGGATCGCCCGGAACAGGTATGAAGCGCCCGCCCCTGCCTGCGGTCAATTCCGCCACGACGTCGAAGAAATTGGCCCCGAGGCCGCGGATGATGCAATCTTCGTTCTCGGGAATCTCGTGCCAGGGCCTTTCTGTGGGCATGCCGGGCTCGATGTAGCGCAGCCGGAGCCGTTCGGCTCCCGCGCTGAATGCTTGCACCGACGGGTCGGGCCGGGATTGCACCATTCCCTGGGCCAGCACCACCGTTCGTCCGCGAAGCCTTCTTCCGTCGGCCAGTAGGACTGTCCGGCAAGCGTGGGCGGGTGCGTCGTCCTCGCGCACGACGGCGTCGTCGTACTCGATCTGTTCGGCGATCCCGATGAACCGATCCACGCAGACGAAGCCCGCTGCCTCTGCTCGCGCCAGCTGTTCCCCGTAGTAAACGCCTTGGAGGCGCCTGGTTGAGAACGAGTCGGGAGTGAGCTCGCGGGCCTCATCGATCACCCATGGTGGTTCGTGGTGGTCGCGCTGGGTAACCTCATCGATCCACTCGACGAGTGTTGGGCCGCCGCCGAGCGGGCCATCGATGGGAGTGGACTCGTCGGGGTAGATAGTGGTCTCGCAGACCGGAGTATTGTTGAGGAACTGGCTGGTCTGGTCGGTTCGCCATGTTGCTCCGGGCCCGACCTCGACGGCGTCGACGACGGCGATTCGCATGAGCGGTTTGTCAGGGTGAGGAGATTCGGCTGTGCCGGAGCTGTCGCCGATGACGGTGCCGGGGGCGCTCCTCTGGGCCAGCCGCGCGGTGAGGCGCTGAACGAGGGCGACCGCTCGGGGCCCACCTCCCACGATCACCACGTCGAAGCTTTCCAAGAATTCCTCCGTCATGTCGCCGTCCCCGATATCGCGCGGGGTCCGTACACAGTCTCGGTCCCACCG
This sequence comes from Actinomycetaceae bacterium L2_0104, assembly GCA_047501485.1. Lineage (GTDB taxonomy): Bacteria > Actinomycetota > Actinomycetes > Actinomycetales > Actinomycetaceae > Ancrocorticia. The sequence continues at coordinate 66,224 of JAZDRN010000002.1, forward strand.
TATCTCACGGTGGCCGGGGGAAAGGTTCAGGATCCACCACCGGACATCGAGGCAGGATGAATGAGACGGTGGAAGCGAGTGGCAAACGTATACGTGGCGCGAGCTCGGGGTGCCGCACATCGCCGGTTCACTGACCAGACCGGTATCACGGCGTATTTCGCTGACCCGCATTCTCCCTGGCAGCGTGGCGCCAATGGGAACACTAACGGGCTACTACGTGATTACTTCCCCAAAAGCACTGACCTGTCGGTCTACCCACCCCAACACCTCGCCCTGGTAGCCGAACAAATGAACAACCGGCCACGCAAACGACGAGGATGGTCCACCCTCCCGGGTTTCGAGTTCCAAAAGCAAACAAAGATGGGACCCGCGTTTGCGGATCCCATCTTTCGTAGGCCCCCTGGGACTCGAACCCAGAACCAGCGGATTAAAAGTCCGATGCTCTGCCATTGAGCTAGAGGCCCCCGCCGAAGAAAAGACGCGGCCAGCTGCCCACATCCGCCTTCAGCGCGTCCATCATACTCACAATGGGCGGTGAAGTCATATTGCGTTCGACTCTCTGTAAATCAGTATCCTGGCTGTGCCGGAGAGGCCACACTTCGCGCGAGAGGCCACGGGTAGGACAGTGCCAGATCTGTGGCCTCTCGCCAGAACCGTTACCTCTTTCCAGGACGCGTCGTTATCGCTTGCTTCGCCCGCTCCGCGTTGCTCATTTCGCCCGCAAGCAACGGCTGCATCCCGCCCGCGGCCTCCGCCCGGATAACAGTCCGGACAACTTCACTTGAATCTCACCCACGGCTCGCTGATCTGCGGGACAATGGAACAACCCTGAAGGAGGTACTGCCATGAGCACAAGACCACGCCGCCCGGCTCAACTCGACGATGAGCAAATCGAGGCCATTGAGGGCGAAGCCGACGTTGCCTACAACTCCGAGTTGGCTCACACATCAGCTCAGGCGCTGGTTCCTCTCGGCCGCAACCACGCCGGGCAGGATCCGGAAGCCGTCAAGAGGATCATCGCTCTTGTCGACGACGAAGGCGTCGACGTGCTCGCGGAGGTCTGGGTGAGATCGCCGGAGGACACCCTTCCTGGAATACTGTGGCGGGGTTATCTGCTGCGGGAGTGGATTCGCCGTGACAGCCGCGGGGTGGCTGACCGTTATGAGGCTGTGGTGGAGCTGCTGCGCGCCAAAGGCGAGGACGGAGAGTTGAAGACCTCGATGACACCCAAGCCGGGGACCGTGCTCCAGGAGTGGAATTCTGTCCTCGCCGGAACCTTCGAGGGTTCCCTCGCGGATGTCCTGACGGATTCGGCGCGGCTCACGAACTTCCTCGGCGAGGTCGACTCCGTGTGGATCGAGTCCGATACGGATCGCCTGGCCACGGACGTGACCAGGCGAGACCGCGCGCTGCTGGAGACCTCGGCGGAGTTTCGACATGCCGCGGGTCTCGCCGCAAGCGGCATGCTGGAGTAACGCAAGCGGCGCGCCCGAGTGGTCTCGAGTGGTTCGGCTGGTCACGGCGGCTTTCCCGCTCGCCGTCCGCAGCAGCGGCGTTCCTGCTTGTCACCTGACAAACTTCGTCCAAATAGGTGGAATAGTCGCCAGAATAGTGTGATTTCTGACATGATCGAACCATGAATGAGGAGTCCGCGCCCACCGACCAGAATGTTGATACCGAAACAGGCACGCCTGTTCCCTCCAACGAGGAATTCGCTCCCGATTCTCCACGAGAGACTCAGCTGGAGGAGCTTCAAGCCGACCTCGATGCCGTCGAGAAAACGTCGGACGCACCCTCAGACACAGAACGTGGGGCGGACACCTCCGAGGGTGAAGAGGGGGGATCCTCACTGGACGTCGTCTCGGCGCCGGAAGACGACGCCGTGGCTGTCACTCCGGAGCAGTCCGCCGAACCTCGGGCCTCCGAATCCGCGCCGCACTCTCCGGCTCCCGGTCCGCAGCTGACCGACGAACAGGACCCGGACCTGGAGGACGACGTTCTGGAGGACGTCGTCGACATGGACGAACAGCTCGCCGAACGCGCGCGCATGAAGGCGCGATTCCGCCTCGGCGCTGCCGTCTCGACCACCTCGCTGGTGGAAATGGCCAAGCAGGCGCGCGAGGAGGCCAAGGCGGCGCGGCGTTCCCTCGACGAATCGACGCTGCCCGAAGGACGCTTCGCCGATCGTGAGCTCTCCTGGCTGGCGTTCAACGAACGAGTTCTGGAGCAGGCTGAGGATCAGGACCTCCCGATCCTGGAACGGGCATGGTTCCTCGCCATCTTCGCCTCGAACCTCGACGAGTTCTTCATGGTCCGTGTGGCTGGGTTGAAGCGGCGTATCGCGATGGGAGTCGCGGTTCCCTCCTCGTCCGGCCTGAGCCCGCGCCAGACCTTCGAGGGGATCATGGAGCGCGCGCAGGAGCTGATGGCGCGGCACGCCAAGGTGTTCAGCGAGGATGTGCAGCCCAAGCTGGCCGACGTCGGCATCGATATCCTGCACTGGGAGGACCTCCCGGACTCGGAGACCGGACGTCTGCGCAAGTTCTTCAAGAAGCAGATCTTCCCCGTGCTCACTCCTCTCGCGGTGGACCCGGCTCATCCCTTCCCCTATATCTCGGGCCTCTCCCTCAATCTCGCCGTCGTGGTGCGCAACCCGAATACGGGAAAGAACCTCTTCGCGCGGATCAAGGTCCCCGAGCTGCTGCCGCGTTTCATCGCGGTGGACGCCGACGGGCGCCCCTACAAGCCCGAGGACGTGCCCGCCGACGTCGAGGGCCGCACCAAATATGTGCCGCTCGAAGAGGTCATCGGTGCCCATCTCGATCAGCTCTTCCCAGGTATGGAGGTGCTGGAGCACTACAACTTCCGCGTCACTCGAAACGAGGACCTCGAGGTCGAGGAGGATGACGCGGAGAACCTGTTGACCGCTCTCGAGAAGGAGCTCATGCGCCGCCGCTTCGGCCCCGCTGTTCGGCTCGAAGTCGAGAACAAAATGTCTGGTAACGTGCGGAAGATCCTGGTGCGCGAGCTGGGCATCCGCGAGGAGGACGTCTTCCGGCTCCCGGCTCCGCTGGATCTGACCGGGCTCAACGTCATCCACGATCTGGACCGGCCGAACCTGAAGTACCCGCGCTACGTGCCGGTGACGGCCTTCGGGCTCGCGGAGGTGGAGTCCTCCAAGCCGCGGGACTTCTTCGAGGCGATACGCAGCCACGATATTCTGCTTCATCACCCCTACGATTCGTTCAGCACCTCGGTGCAGCAGTTCATATCTCAGGCCGCGGACGATCCGAACGTGCTGGCCATCAAGCAGACGCTCTACCGCACGTCCGGAGACTCTCCCATCATCGACGCCCTCATTCGCGCGGCGCAGTCGGGCAAGCAGGTCCTGGCCGTGGTGGAGATCAAGGCTCGCTTCGACGAGCAGGCCAACATCGACTGGGCCCGCAAGCTGGAGCATGCCGGAGTTCACGTCGTGTACGGGATCGTCGGTTTGAAGACCCACTGCAAGCTCTGCCTCGTGGTGCGCCACGAGGCAGAGGGACTGCGGCGCTATTGCCACGTGGGAACCGGAAACTACAACCCGAAGACCGCCCGCGGTTACGAGGATCTGGGCTTGCTGACCTGCGACCGTGACGTCGGCCAGGATCTCACACGCCTCTTCAATCAGCTCTCCGGCTATGCCCCCCAGGCCAAGTTCCACCGGCTGCTGGTCGCGCCCACCGGGATCCGCGCGGGGCTCGTCGAACGGATCGAGCGCGAGATCGCCAACAAGAAGGCCGGCAAGGATGCCTGGGTGAAGCTGAAGTCGAATGCCGTCGTCGACGAAAAGACGATCGATGTCCTCTACCGGGCGAGCCAGGCGGGAGTGAAGGTGGACATCCAGGTCCGCGGCATCTGTGCTGTTCGCGCCGGTATCCCGGGCCTGTCCGACAACATCAGGGTGCGTTCGATCCTGGGCCGCTTCCTGGAGCACTCGCGTATCTATGCTTTCTGCAACGACGGCGACACGGACGTATTCATCGGGTCCGCTGACCTGATGCATCGGAACCTGGACCGCCGCGTGGAGGCGCTCATCCAGATCGTCGACCCCGTCATGATCGACTCCCTGGTGGAGATGCTTGAGGTTGCGTGCGCCGATACCACCAGCTCCTGGCATCTGGAGGCAGATGGCTGGGTCAGGCATCACCTGAGTCCGAAGGGGCGCCGCCTGCAGGATATTCAGGAGCTGCTGATGCGCCAGGCGCGCTCGCGGGTCGCCGGGAAGTAGAGGGTGGTAGGACACCGCATGGCCAGCGCATCGATAGACACGGAAGAGAATCTCGAAAAGGGGACGGGGCAGACGAAGGCCGCCCGCGGTTCGAAGGGTGGGGGAGCGGCTAAGCGGGGCGCGGTGAGTTCCGCCTCGGCGGCCTCCTCGAAGGTTGACGTCCATGCCGCCGGGGGAATCATCTGGCGGAAGAACGGACGCCGCCTCGAGGTCGTGCTGATCCATCGGCCGCGTTACGATGATTGGTCCTTTCCCAAAGGGAAGTTGAAGCAGGGCGAAGACCTGCGGACCTGCGCGGTCCGCGAGATCACGGAGGAGACGCGGCTACCCGTGGCGTTGCGGCGCCCGGCCGGGACCATCCGCTATCGGCTGCCCGGCGGGCAGCTCAAGGAGGTCACCTATTGGATCTGCCAGGAGCTTCCCAAGGATCACCCGGCGTTGCGTGCCCGCCCGCAGATCCACAGGGCGCCCAAGAATGAGATCGACAAAGTGCTCTGGGTGCCGCTTTCGGAAGCCATGGTCATGCTGACCTCCGAACTTGACCGCGAGATTCTCGGCCGGATGGTCGACATGTGGTCGGATGGGAAACTGGACACCGCCACCGTCATGTTCGTGCGCCATGCCCGTGCGGTCAAACGCTCGAACTGGAAGCGGGGAAAGGGGACGGAGAGCACGCGTCCCCTCACCGACAGAGGCGGACGGCAGGCGGCTGTGATCTCGCGGCAGTTGGACGCCTACGGAGCGAGGCTTCTCACCTCGTCTCCGTGGGAACGCTGCATGGCGACTTTCGGGCCCTACGCGAAGGCGTCGGGTCTGCGCATCGTGGAGCGGCCAGAGCTGACGGAAGAGGCCTACGAGCAACGGAAGAAGCCGGTGCAACGGGCCGTCACGGAGCTGCTGCGCGCCGCGTCGGAGACGGTGGCGCTCTCACTGCATCGGCCGACTCTGCCGAGCGTCTTCAAGGCCGTCACCGCGCGCACCCCCAATGGGCTCAAGAAGAAGCTCCCGGCGGAGGACCCGTACCTGAAGGTGGGGGAGATCTTCGTCGCCCACGTCGCTCGGCCACGTGGCAAGAGCGCCCAGATCGTGGCCGTGGAGCAGTATCGTCCCACCACCCGCTAGAGGCGGACTTGTCTGTCGGAACCGGGTACTTGCCTGTTGGAACCGCGCACTTGTCCGTTGGAACCGGGAACATACCGGCGTTGAAAACGGACGCCCGTGGCGGGCAGATAGGTGTTCCCTAGCCTTCTGGGCGCTCTCGGATTTCGTCCCGCTCGGCCAGCTTCCTGCGGCGGCCTGACACGATCTGCCCGGCCCAATCGGCGCTCATCACGATGAGAGCGAGCCAGATGATGGCCGTGCCGATCCAGCGCGCGGGCTCCATGTGCTCGTGGAACACGGCTATGCCGATGATCAGTTGCAGGCACGGCCCGATGTACTGGATCAGCCCCATCACACCCAGGGGGAGGCCTCGCGACGCCCGGGCGAAGAGCAGGAGTGGGATCATCGTGAGAATACCGGCGCCGATGAGCAGCAGCAGGTGCCAGACCCAGGCGTTGGACTCGGAGCCGCTGTCCGCGGCCAGCACGTGGAAGGAGGTGGTGCCGGTCACGACGAGGTAGACGTAGTAGCCGCCGAGGATGGGCGTGACGGCCGCGGTCTCGATGGCCATGCCCTCCAGCGGCGGCACCCGGTTCGCCACCCGCTTCTTCACGAGCGAGTAGAAGCCGAAGGAGAACGCCAGAACGAGGGAGACCCACGGCAAGCGGCCCAGCCCGACGATGAGAACGACGACGGCGAGCACTCCCAGGCCGACGGAGATCTTCTGCAGTGGGGACAACCGTTCTTTGAGCACGAAGCGAGCCAGGGCAACGGTGACCAGCGGGTTGATGAAATAGCCGAGAGCCGCATCGACCGTGTGCCCGGACTGCACGGCGTAGACGTATGTGGTCCAGTTGACGACGATCAGTAGGCCGGCCAGGGACAGGCGCCACAGTGCCTCGCGGTCGGCGAGCGTGGCGCGCAGGGTGCCCCAGCGGCGGAAGAGTGCGATGACCAGGATGCACGAAATCAGACCCCAGATGGCCCGGTGCACGATGACCTCCAGCGAGCCGGCCGGGCCCAGCGAGTGGAAGTAGAGGGGAAAGAACCCCCACATGATGTAGACCGTTATCCCCAGAAGCAGTGAGCGGGGATCGATCTGCGAACCGGACGTCGTCGACGGGACTGACGAGGGTTCCCGGGCCTCTCCCGTGGGTGTTTGGTCGGAATTCTGGTGTGAGCGCACCAAAAGAGGATACGCCGGGAGTGCGGGCGACGCCCAGGGTGGTTGCGTGGCGGTCCCGCCGGGCAACGTTCACCATGCGTTAACCGGGCGTAGTCGGAAACGTCATTCTCGGCTCCTAACGTTGGCAACGAGCGCACAGTGCGCTCCTCGCGACATCAAAGGATGTACAACGTGAAGATTGCACGCTCCAAGCCGACGGCCCTCGCAGCACTTGCGGGCGCATTGGCTTTGACCCTCTCCGCCTGCCAGTCCGGCCCTCAGGGGGACGGCGCGAACGGTGGCGCAACGACCGATGGCGGATCCTCATCCTCCGCCACCGGCAGCGGACTCTCCGGTACGATCAACGGCTCGGGGGCCTCCTCCCAGACGAACGCCCAGCAGTCCTGGCGCGACAACTTCCGCTCGCTGGAGCCGGGAGTGACCGTCAACTACGAGGCGACCGGCTCCGGTACGGGCCGCCAGCAGTTCGTGGGTGGCCAGGTCGCCTTCGCCGGTTCCGATGCCGAGCTCTCCGCCGAAGAGCGTGAGACCGCGGCCCAGCGTTGCGGAGAGGTCCTTGAACTCCCGGTCTACATCTCGCCCATCGCGGTGGCCTACAATCTGCCCGGCGTGGAGAACTTGAACCTCTCGGCTGAGAATGTGGCCGACATCTTCTCCGGCGAGGTGACGGAGTGGGACGATCCGTCCATCGCCGCGAACAATCCCGACGCCGATCTGCCCTCACTGGACATCATTCCCGTCAATCGCGCGGATAAGTCCGGGACCACCGAGAACTTCACCGCCTACCTGAGCGAGGCTGCGGCGGGCGCTTGGGCGCACGAACCGGCGGAGACCTGGCCGGTCGAGGGCACCCAGTCTGCCGAGAAGACCTCCGGAGTCGTCCAGCTGGCGCAGTCGGTCGAGGGAGCGATCACCTACGCCGACGCCTCCCAGATCGGGAACCTCGGCCACGCCTCCATCGAGGTCGACGGCGAATTCGTCGCCTACTCGCCCGAAGCGGCGGCCGCCCTCGTCGACGGTTCGCCGGAATCCGAGGATGCCACGGACACCTCGCTCACCTTCGAGCTCAAGCGGGACGGTTCGATCGCGGACGCCTACCCGATCGTCATGGTCAGCTACCTCATCGGATGCCAGACCTACGACGATCCGACCACCGCAGCCAACGTCAAGGCCTACTTCACCTACGTGGCCTCGGCCGAGGGGCAGCAGGTGGCGACGGAGGCCGGCGCGGGCAACGCCCCGATCTCTGACGAGCTGCGCACCAAGGTGCAGGCCGCAATCGACACCATCGAGTGATTCGCCGCAAGGCGGGCCAGCGAGTACACGAGTCGCGTGCACGGAGAGCTGGCCCGCCTCGCGGCGCGTGCGCACAGATCAGACAGTCCATGAGCGGAACACCAGGTCCTAAGGAGTCATCAACGTGGTAGCCGAAAGCACTGTTCGTAAAGCTGCCGCTCCGGCGCAGGATGAAAGGGGAGCGGAGCAGGACGAAAGCCGTGGCGCCACCGGGATGTGGGGCGCTCTCGCCGCCTCCAAGAAACCGGCCAAGCACCGCGCGGACTCGGTTTTCGCCGGGGTCTCCAAGGGAGCGGGGATTGTCATCATCGTGCTCCTGGGAGCTGTGACCTTCTTCCTGGTCTCGCAGTCCTACCCGGCTTTCCTCGCCTCTAACGAGACGATCCAGTCGGAGGTCGGGTTCACGCGCGGGATGAGCTTCTGGAAGTTCGCCGCGGCGGCGCTGTTCGGAACGGTCCTCTCGGCGGTCATCGCCCTGGTGGTGGCCACGCCCTTCGCCATAGGCATCGCGCTGTTCATCTCCCACTACGCGCCGCGCCGCTTCGCCAGCGGGCTCGGTTACATCATCGATCTCCTGGCAGCGATCCCGTCGGTGGTCTTCGGCCTGTGGGGCATGTATACCCTGGAGCCGGTGATCCGCCCGATCTTCTCCTGGATCTCCAACGTCCTTACCCCCGTGCTGGAATGGTGGGTGGCACACGTTCCCGGTATGGGTTGGATGGCGGAGAACGTGTCCTGGTGGCCGTTGACCCCTGAACTCGTTCAATTCGTCCCGCCCGCCCGCAACATCCTCATGGGTGGTCTCATTCTGGCGATCATGATCCTGCCGATCATCACTTCCCTGTGCCGCGAGGTCTTCATTCAGACTCCCCGCCTGCAGGAGGAGGCGGCGCTGGGGTTGGGCGCCACCCGCTGGGAGATGATCCGTATGACGGTGTTGCCGATCGGACGTTCCGGGATCGTCTCCGCCGCCATGCTCGGACTCGGCCGTGCTCTCGGCGAGACCATGGCCCTGTTGATGGTTCTCTCTGCCGGGCTGAAGATCAACTTCTTCCTCATGTCGCCGGGTCAGCATTCCACGATCGCGTCGCAGATCGCCCTGAACTGGCCCGAGGCCCAGGCAGGATTGGAACGCCAGTTCCTCATCGGTCTGGGGCTGCTTCTCTTCATCCTCACCTTCCTGGTCAACTTTGTCGCTCGCCGCATTGTGGCCCGGTACGCCGAGTTCTCAGGAGCCAACGCATGAGCCAGTTTTCCTCCGATATCGACGACGGCACCGAGCTGGAGGTCGGAGCCACCTCGGGTGGCGTGTTCGACAGTGATGCCCGCCATCTGCCGAAGTGGGCACCCTGGGCGGTTGCGCTGGCGAGCGCGATCATCGTGGTCGGTTTTTTCAAAGTCGTCGTCGACGACGCCAGCATCGTCGCGATGGTGGCTCTGACCTTCGTCTTCTACGTGCTGGCGATGTTCTTCATCGCCAAGTGGTACGAAGGTGGGCGCACGAGCGCGGATCGCATGGCGACAACCCTGATCAGCGGATCATTCCTGCTGGCGGTGGTCCCGTTGATCTCGCTGCTCATCAGTGTCCTGATGCGTGGCCTGGAGGTCATGTCGCCTGCATTCTTCACCCACACGACGGAGGGCATGACCCTCCCCGGCGCGATGCCGGGTGCCGGACACGCCATTATGGGCACTCTCCAGGTCACCCTGTCCACCGCGCTCATCTCGATCCCGCTTGGAATCTTCACCGCGATCTACCTCGTCGAATACCGCGGTGGCTGGCTGTCGCGGGTCATCACGTTTCTAGTGGACATCATGACGGGCATTCCCTCCATCGTGGCCGGTCTGTTCGCCGCCGCGATGATGCCCGTGCTCGTGGGAGACCCCGGATATCGTTCCGGATTCATGGGATCGCTGGCGCTCGTTGTGCTGATGACTCCGATCGTCATCCGCAATACCGAGGAGATGCTCCGGCTCGTCTCCAACGAGCTGCGCGAGGCCTCCTATGCGCTCGGTGTCACCAAGTCCCGCACGATCGTGCGAGTCGTGCTCCGAACGGCCCTGCCCGGCATCGTGTCGGGCTGCGTCATCGCCGTCGCCCGAATCATCGGTGAGTCTGCGCCCCTGCTCATCACGGCGGGTTCGACCGACTACTTCAACTTCTCCCTCTTCAACGACCGGGTGATGACCTTGCCGGTGTTCGTGTACAACCAGTACGTGGCGGGCAACTTCCCGCTGGCCTGGGCAGGGGCGCTGGTCCTCGTCCTCATCGTCCTGATCCTCAACCTCATCGCGCGCATCATTGCCAGGGTGTTCGCTCCCAAGGGCCGCTGATGCGAGAACAGGCGCACCGATGGAGACGGCATCGAGGTCCGGAGCCGACGCATGTACCGGCCGAGCGGCACGTCGTCGTCGACAACTCAACGAACAAGAACTTAACTGACCACAGGCGACCTGCCACGGACGATGTCCCCGGCAGAAAGGAAGCGACAGTGTCCCAAGGAATCGACGTCTCTCACGAGAACATCTACTACGGATCGATGAAAGCCGTTGAGGACGTCAACGTGCACATCAATCCGCGCTCGGTGACGGCGCTCATCGGTCCCTCCGGGTGCGGCAAGTCCACTTTCCTGCGCTCCTTGAACCGTATGCACGAGGTCATCCCAGGCGCCCGCGTCGAAGGCGAGGTCCTCATCGATGGCCAGAACATCTATGCTCCCGGAGTCGACCCGGTGGATGTCCGCGGGCATGTCGGCATGGTGTTCCAGCGTCCGAATCCCTTCCCGACCATGTCCATCGGGGACAATGTGCTGGCAGGAATGCGGCTGAATAACAAGAAGCTCAAGAAATCCGACGCGGAGGTGATCGTCGAACGATCACTGCGCGGAGCGAACCTGTGGGAAGAGGTCAAGGATCGCCTGGACCGGCCGGGCTCCTCCCTTTCCGGAGGCCAGCAGCAGCGCCTGTGCATCGCCCGTGCCATTGCGGTGCAGCCGCAGGTGCTTCTCATGGATGAGCCCTGTTCCGCGTTGGATCCCATCTCCACGCTGGCGATCGAGGATCTCATGAACGAGCTGAAGTCCAGCTACACGATCGTCATCGTCACTCACAATATGCAGCAGGCGGCCCGCGTTTCCCAGATGACGGGCTTCTTCAACATCGAGGGAACCGGTAAGCCGGGGCACCTGGTCGAGTTCGACGATACCGAGGTCATCTTCTCGAATCCGAAGGAGAAGGCCACGGAGGATTATGTCTCCGGTCGCTTTGGGTGAACCGAAGGCAGCGTGGCGTTGAGAAGGCCCCCGACTCCGCAAGGAGATTCGAGGGCCTTCGTCCTGTCTTCAGGATCTCCCGCCGGTTGAGCGGAGGCTGCGCGGCAGAGAATGTTCTCGTCAGTTGAGCGGAGGCTGCGCGGTGACGAACGTTCCCGCCGGTTGAGCGGCAGTTACCGGGTGACTGGAGTCGAAATCGAGCCGTCCGATTAACACCGAAAACGGTGCACGGCCTCGATTCCGCCCAGTTTGCGAGCCTCGCTCGGCCCACGGCCTCACCTTGCAACGCTACGCGAGAACTAGACAGGCACTATCGATAGGAGTATCCAGGTGGAAAGGGCCGAGACCGCCGCTGCCGCGGGGATCGTGAGAACCCAAGCGGTTACGATGTTGCCGGCCACCCCCCAGCGGACCGCCGAGCGACGTTTGGTGGCACCGACGCCCATGATGGCGGAGGTGATGGTGTGGGTCGTGGAGATCGGAGCGGCCCAGACGAAGGCGGTCGTGTACAGAACGCCCGCGGCCACGGTCTCCGCCGCGAAGCCTCGGGCAGGATCGAGATCGATGATCTTCTGCCCCAGGGTCTTCATGATCCGCCATCCGCCACTGTAGGTGCCCGCGGAGATCGCGAACGCCGCTCCCAGCTTCACCCATAGGGGAATGCCCTGCTCGTGCGTCCAGTAGCCGCCCGCCACGAGAGCCAGGACCACGACGCCCATTGTCTTCTGAGCGTCCTGGAGGCCGTGGCCCAAAGCCATGGCGCCCGCAGAGATGGTCTGCAGGTGCCGGAAACGACGCATCGTCGGCTTGTACGAGGCATTGGCGAGGAACATCAACAGGATGCGCATCAATATGTATGCCAGGACGAATCCCACGACGGGAGACAAGACCATGGGGATGACGACCTTGTCCAGGATGACGTCCCAATGCACGCTGATTGCGCCGGCGAGGCCTGCGCCTGTCAGACCGCCGATAAGAGCATGGGAGGACGAGGACGGAAGCCCGAACCACCATGTGATGAGGTTCCATGTGATGGCGCCGATCAAGGCGCCCAGCACAATGATCAAGCCCGCATGCTCGGATGACGCATCCGAGATATGTATGATTCCACCACCGATGGTCTCGGCGACCTTGGTTCCCATGAGGGCGCCGATGAAGTTCATGACTGCGGCCATGGTGAGGGCGGCGCGCGGTGTCAGCGCGCGGGTTGCCACGGAGGTGGCGATTGCGTTCGCTGCGTCATGGAAACCGTTGGTGTAGTCGAAGACGAAAGCGACGCCAACGATGAATATGACGAGGACAAGGGTTTCGGTCAAGGCTACGACTCCTTGATGGCGATCGACTCAATTCTCCCGGAGAGCTTCTCGAAAGCATCGATTGCTTCCTCGACCGCATCGAGGACGAGCTTCACCTTCATCACCTCGAGGGCGTCGGTGCTCTCCTCGAACAGGGTGCTCACCATCTTGCGGTAAAGCTTGTCTCCCTGGTTCTCCAGTTGGTTGATCTCGATCCAGTAGTCGCGGGTTCCCTCGTCGATGACCGCGAGGCGGCCCATGATGTCATAGGTCAGCTTGGCACAGGCCTGAAGGATCTCCACCTGGGAGATGAACTCGTTGGGGAGTTTGCCGGGCTTGTAGAGCACGATGTTGTCGCCGGCCTCATCCATGAAGTCGACGCAATCGTCGATTCCCGAGGCCACCTCGTAGAGGTCCTCCCGGTCGAAGGGGAGGACGAAAGACTGGTTGACCTTGCGGAGCGTTGTGTGGCAGGCCTCGTCGGCCGCGTGCTCCACCTTATGCAGCTCGTCATTGAGAGCGATCCGGCTCTTCGGATCCGCACTGATGAACTGAATGAGAATATCCGCTGCCTGAACTAAGTACTGGGACTGATTGGCCAAAAGTTCAAACAGGGAGTCGGACTTAGCAAATTTCTTGAGTGCCACGCGATCTCCTGATCTGAGCAAAGTTTGCCGCAAGATGAACGACATTCCACTAAGCAGAATAGGGCATGAACGGTAGGCAACAGGCCTCCTCACTGTGATTTGCGTCTTATGCGGCGATTCCCAGCCCGGCTGCCGGTGAGCGCTTTGTGGGGATATGAGGCGAAAGTCCCTGAGAAGAACCTAGAAATCTCGCCGAAATATGGGATGAAAGGCTCGTCGTAGCATCCGTCCCATAGCAGTCTGAAATGCCGAATGTGGGATGATCCACCCCCGCTGGCCTCGGAAATGACCATATTTACTATGTGTTCACCAGTTGTTAACTCTGTATTCGAAGCGGCGAGCGCGGCTCGCTGACGGATGTGTGACACTCCACGCTTTGTGTGACACTGTGCGCTTTGCGTGACGCCGTGGAAGCTGGCAAGGGCGTCACATACCGCCAAGGGCGTCACATATCGCGAAAGATGCACTCGGGCCTGACTGCGTCTCAGATGTGGCCCCTCGCGCGAGGTGCTGCCTGTTCGGGTTTTGCATTGCTGTGGTCCGGGAAAGTGGGGGTCACTGACGCGGTATGAGTTAATCACGATGGGTTACCGGCCAGATGCCGCGACGGCATATAAAAAGGCAAGAGCCGCATCGTTGAGGCGGCTCTTGCCTGGTGACATCGAACCCGAGAGCGCCAGTCGGCGCGAAGGCCGCTCGAAGCGGCAGAAGTTGGAGCCCGGGGCTTCCGTGATCCGATGTCGTACAAACAGCATAACAGCACTTTGCGTGACTGTCTCGCCCCAATTTCGATTGAAATGGACTGTTCTTCTGAGGGAAGAACGGAGACTCCTCAACGGCCACTCACAAGAGCTCTCACACGCGGAAAACACGAGGAAAACGTGCGGAATAGGCTCCGCCGAAGTAGACCGGAAGGGAGGAATAGGCTCCGGCCCCGACGCCAGGAACGGCAGACGAGATGCCGCCGAGAGCGGATCAGGAGATGTCGAAGCGATAGCCCACGTTACGAACGGTGGTGATCAACGATTCGTGCGATGGTCCGAGCTTGGCCCTCAGCCGCCGAATATGAACGTCGACCGTGCGCGAACCTCCGAAGTAGTCATATCCCCACACGTCCTGCAAGAGCGCATCGCGGGATATGACCTTGCCCGGGTGCGAGGCGAGATAGTGCAGCAGCTCGAACTCCTTGTATGTGAGGTTCAGCTGGTCCGCCCCCAGCTGAACGGTGTAGGCATTGGTGTCGATCACCAGATTGCCCACGCTCACCGTGGTCTCGAGCTCTTCGGTGGTGCTTTCCGCCTGGGCTCGATCGCAGATGAGGCGAAGCCGGGCCTGGATCTCAGCCGGAGGAGCGCTGTAGAGGATGGTGTCGGATGCGCCCCAGGAGACGGCGACGACGGCGAAGCCGCCTTCCTCCAGCACCAGGAGGATGGGGGGAGCCTCCATCGCACCGGTGGCGGCGCGGCACAGTGAACGGGCGGAGACGAGGTCGCGTCGGCCATCGAGGATGATGGCCGTGGCATCCAAGTTCATTGCGAGTGCGGAGGTTGTCAGTGGCGCGGTCTCGACATCCAGGGTGAGCAGAGCCAGCCCCGGAAGGACTAGAGCTGGGTTGTCCCCCTCCGAGGTGAATAGGACGGTACCGGCCATGATTCCCCTCTTCCACAGCTATTTCTGTTCGCCATCATAGTTGCGCGCAACCCCTTATCGGCAGAGGGCACGGAGATATGAGACCAGATATGAGAGCAGCCCAACGCCTGTTGCATGCCGATAGCTCGCCCGGTGAGGGGGAGTCCATGAGAAGATTCGAAGGTGACTTCACAGCTCTCCCCCTCGTCGAATTCTCCGAAAAGACCACGCGTCGGGCGCAACAGGCTCTCCTATCTGGCAACCACATCGCTTGCGGCGATTGCCGTGGGCATCGGCATGGCCACCGGCCAACGGCTCGTCGTCGGCCTCGCCGTCGCCATGATTTTCGCGGCGATCTGCTGGGGATGGCCCGGACTGACGGGCTTGCCCAACCGTGGCGTGAGCAGGGCGGCAATGGCCGTCATCGGATTCGCGGCGCTGCTGTGCGCAGCTTTCGGTTCCAGTGCTCACCTGGCCTATGTGGCGGCCTTCGGGGTACCCGTCGTCTACATCGGGGAGATGCTGCGAAGGGATGGCCGCACGCGCCTGCTCATCCAGGTGGCCGGTACCTATGCGGGTGGCCTGCTCGGCATCGGGTCAGCACTGTGGCTTCTCGTCACTGAAGAGCCGGGCGGTTTCGACCTCGGGCTCAGCTGGATGGCGGGAATGGTGCTCGCGGGGATCGCGAGCGCCTTCGTGCGCGGCCCGTTCATCATGCTGGCGGTTCCGGTTGCCGCAGCTCTGGGCTCCGGCGCGGTGGCGTGGGCCGCGACGGACCTGCCCTGGTGGCCAGCCGTCGCGTTCGCCGTGATCCTCGGGGTGTTGGCGTGGGGATTGGAGCAGATGACTCCGGCGGTGCTGTCACAACTGGAGCGGAGCTCCAGGGTTTCCTTCGCTTTGATCCCGTTTTCCGCCATGGGCGTTGTGGGGTATGCCGTCGCCTTGCTCTTGTTCTAGCCTTGGAGCATGGTCTTCCACATTCCCGAGAACATCGCGCCCGAATGCTATCCCATGGCCTGGTTGATGGACTCCTGGTGCGGCGGGGGCATTCTCGAATACGAAGGTATCGAAGCTGCGGCCTACCTCCACGAACTCACCGTAGACAACGCCAATGGCGGTCCTTACCTCCGGATTCGTTCCGATGTCTGGCTCGCCGAAGAGCCGGCGGGTGCGGTGGACAAGGAGATCTCCGGCGTCGAAACCTATAACCGTTTGACGAAGGGGACCCTCTGGAGTTCCCTGACCGGATACCTGCGTGCCACCCCGGGTGCGGAGAAGCAGAATGGCGCCACATTGCTGGAGGGAATCACAGCCTCTCCCGCCGGACACGCCATCACCTGGGCGGGTCTCATCAACGGACCGCAATTGCAGCTGGTCACGGACGCGATCGCCGCAACCCCCACCTCTGCGGATTTGGAAGGCGCACGGCTCATGGGTGGCCTGGTGGATTCCGATTTCTTCATTGCATACGATATGGCGGCCTTCGGCGAGGAACTCCGCAGCTACATGGCTGGCCGCCTGTCACGAGTCGAGGTCGAGTGAACGTGAGGCAGGACAGTGTGGGAGATCGTGCGTCGGATAGCGGCGAGGAGACGAAGGTGAATGCCGAGGCGGCGCCCTCCGATGGCGTCCAGGGTGAAGCGGTTTCGGGAGCGGTCGTGGAATCTGCGGATTCCTATCGCAGCCCGTTGCTTGATCTGCCCGGAGCGGTGATCGGCGAGGGAATCGATGAGGCAGTGGCGGAGCACTACGGCGGGCCGTTCCCCGAGCAGCGAGCGTTGGAAGACGGCCGTGCGTTCACCGACCTCTCCCACACGGACGTCGTCGTCGTCACCGGGGCCGACCGTCTGAAACTCATCAACCTGCTGTCGACGCAGCTCGTCGACACCCTGCCTCCTGGAAGCTCGACCGAGCTCATGACATTGAGTCCCACCGGGCATATAGAGAGTGCCGTCGGTCTTTTCGACGACGGCGAAGCGGCCTGGGTCCTTGCCGACGTCGGCCTCGGGCAGCCTTTCGTCGATTTCCTGCTGTCGATGCGCTTCATGATGCGCGTGGAGGCCGAGGTCCGCGCGGACCTCGCCGTTCTGGGCGGCTACAGCCGTGCGGGAGAGGATCTGAGGGCCGTCGCTCTGCACGGTGCCGGCGATCTGCCGGTGCTGTGGGAGGATCCCTGGCCCGATACCGCGCAGGCGAGCGCCACCTACGGCCCGGTGGATGCGGAGCATCCTGCCTACCGGAGCAGGCGATATCTCGCGGTGGTGGCAGGCGAGGAACTCTCCCGCGCCGCGGCCGAGCTGGCTGAGCGCGGCCTCCAGCCGGCGGGAATGGCAGCCTGGGAGGCCACGCGCGTCGGCCAGTGGCGGCCCCGGCCCGCCACGGAGGTCGTGGAGCGGGCACTGCCCCATGAACTGGATTGGCTCCGCACCGCGGTGCACCTGCACAAGGGCTGTTACCGAGGCCAAGAGACCGTGGCGAAGCTGGTGAATCTCGGGCGGCCTCCGCGGCGCCTCACGCTGCTCTATCTAGAGGGGCCGGCAGATGAGCTTCCAGCTCGCGGCGATGTGGTCAAGCTGGGGGAGCGTGCGGTGGGGGTCGTGACCTCCGCGGTCCGTCACTTCGAGGACGGCCCCCTCGCATTGGCCTTGCTGCGTCGCAATGCGGCAACCGACGCCGTGGTGAGCATCGGCAATTTCCAGGCGAGCCAGCAGGAGATCGTCACACCCGAGGGCAAATCGAGTGCGTCGCCCGCCGATCGTCCCGGCCATGAGCTACGGGGTCATCACCCCGGCCCCTCCGGACGTTAGGGCGGCGCTCGCACGTGCTCGCCATGCAGATTCGGTACCATTGATTACTCAGCTGCCCATGTCGCCCATACGGTAGGAACGGGAAAGGCTCATGACCACGTACAACTTCATTGCAGGAGTCACCCTCGTCATTGAGCTGGCTATCATCGCCGTCGTGGCGTGGGCATTGATCGTGGCGGCAACGCGCCCTTCGCGAGATTTCGCGCTGGCACAGCAGAAGAAGGGATTCTGGGTGGGAATCCTGACGGCCGCCCTCCTGGTCTCCGGTAACGGGTTGTTCTATTTCATCCCTCTGCCCTTCAATTGGCTCTTGTCCATGGCATCCATATTCGCAGCCATCTACTTTCTCGGGCCGGAATGCCAGAGGATGGGGCCGCGCCGTCGCCGCGGCGGAGGTCGAGATACCGCTCGCGGCGGTTGGTGAACCGCCGCATTGACGCAGGAACCGCCGCATTGACGCAGCGGGCTAAGCGAACTGACTGGCACGGGCCAGCTGAAAGGAGCACAGATGCGTGCGGTGGTGCAGCGAGTCAAGCGTGCCCAGGTCAGTGTAGAGGGCGGCGTGACTGGCTCCATTGGGGTGGGACTGTGCGTCCTGCTCGGGGTGACGCACGACGACGGACCCGCGCAGGTCGCCAAGATCGCCCGTAAGATCGCCCAGCAGCGGATTTTGCGCAACCCGGAGGGTGAGGACGAACCAGGCCTGCGGGTCAGCGCCGAGGAATCCCAGGCTCCCGTCCTCCTCGTCTCCCAATTCACGCTCTACGCGGACGTGCGCAAGGGGCGCCGCCCAGGGTGGTCGCATGCGGCACCCGGACCCGTCGCCGAGCCGCTCGTCGCCGCTGTCGCAGCCGAACTTCGCACCACCTACGGCTTGCGTGTGGAAGAAGGTCAGTTCGGCGCCATGATGGAGGTGGAGATCGTCAATGACGGCCCATTCACCATCTTGCTGGAGGCCTAGGCAGTCACCTCATACCGCCGAGGGTGATCTCAATGCTCACTCTCACTCCAGTTGCCTGACTGTATCCGTTCGGATACGCTTGGGTTATGGAGATTTTCGGGACTCGTCAGTTCGACAAGTGGCTGAAAGGCTTACGGGATCGGCAGGCGAGAGCTCGAATCAATGCGCGTTTGCGGACGATCGCCACCGCAGGCGCGTTGACAGGGGACGTCAAGGCCGTGGGTGACGGGGTCCTGGAGCTGAGATTCCATCTCGGTCCCGGCTATCGCATCTACGTGATGCAGGAGGGTGACAGGCTCCCGCTCTTGCTGATCGGTTGCGATAAAAGGACTCAATCGCGTGATATCGCTCAGGCGAAGAGCTTGGCAGAGGAATGGAAGAATGAGCATTGAGATCACCCGCTGGGATCCCAGCGAATACTTGGATAACGACGAGGACGTCATCGCCTACCTGCAGGCCGTCCTAGAGGAGACCGACGACATGGCCGTGTTCCAAGCCGCTCTCGGCGATGTTGCCCGTGCCCGCGGCATGAGCGAGATCGCTCGCGCATCCGGTCTTGGCCGAGAAAGCCTGTACAAGGCACTGCGCAGCTCCGCGCATCCCTCACTGGAGACCATCTCCAAGGTCGTCCACGCCCTAGGGGGGCGCCTGACCATCACCGCGGCCGACACCAACTGAGCGAACCTGACGCAGGAAGGACTGGTCATGGTGGCCTCTGAGCATCAGCAGTCACCTCATACCGCCTAGGCCTCCAGCCGGTCCTGGCCGGGTCCGGCATCGCCTCGTTGCACCCTGGAAGTGCGGCGAGGAAGCCCGCCGTTGCTGCCAGCGCGAGGAAATCGCCTGACACCGCCATTTCCGTGGGGCCTGCTCACGCCGCTGGCGAACAGTTGGCATATTATTCGCGGCTCATCGTTAAGGTTGAGTGAACTCGCTAGAAGGCGAGATATGCCATCCAAGGAGAGCCAATGTTCGAACGGTTTACCGACCGAGCCCGTCGGGTCATCGTGCTTGCGCAGGAAGAGGCCCGTAACCTCAAGCACAATTACCTCGGTACCGAACACATCCTGCTCGGTCTCATCCGTGAGGGCGAAGGTGTGGCTGCTAAGGCCCTTGAGGCGCTTAACATCACGCTCGAGGATGTCAGGGATCAGGTCATAGACATCATCGGCGAAGGTCAGGAACCTCCGTCGGGGCACATTCCATTCACACCTCGGGCCAAGAAGGTCATCGAGTACGCCATGCGCGAGGGTCTGCAACTGGGCCATTCCTACATCGGCACCGAGCACCTGCTTCTCGGCCTGACCCGCGAACCCGACGGCGTCGCCGCCCAGGTTCTCATCAAGCTGGGCGCCGACCTGCCGCGCGTGCGCAACCAGGTCAATCAGCTTATCTCCGGTTTCCAGGGCAAGGAGCCCGTGGGAGTCGGCGGCGGAGCACGCGAAGGTCAGAAGGCCGGTTCCACCGTGTTGGACCAGTTCGGCCGCAACCTGACGCAGTCGGCCCGCGAGCACAAACTCGATCCCGTCATCGGACGGCATATCGAGACCGAACGCGTCATGCAGGTCCTCTCGCGCCGCACCAAGAACAACCCCGTCCTGATCGGCGAACCCGGTGTGGGTAAGACCGCCGTTGTCGAGGGGCTCGCCCAGGCGATCGCCGCCGGCGACGTTCCCGAGACCTTGAAGGACAAGCAGCTGTACTCGCTGGACATGGGATCCTTGGTGGCTGGTTCACGCTACCGCGGCGATTTCGAGGAGCGGATGAAGAAGATCCTCAAGGAGATCAACACCCGCGGGGACATCATCCTGTTCATCGACGAGATCCACACCCTGGTGGGTGCGGGTGCCGCCGAGGGCGCCCTCGACGCCGCTTCGCTGCTCAAGCCCATGATGGCCCGCGGAGAGCTGCAGATCATCGGTGCCACCACGCTGGACGAATACCGCAAGCACATCGAGAAGGATGCCGCTCTGGAACGTCGTTTCCAGCCCATCCAGGTCGATCAGCCCACGGTGGCCCAGACCGTCGATATCCTCAAGGGCTTGCGCGATCGCTACGAGTCCTTCCATCGCGTCACCATCACCGACGACGCCTTGGAGGCCGCCGCTTCCCTCTCGGACCGCTACATCAATGATCGCTTCCTGCCGGACAAGGCCATCGATCTCATCGACGAAGCGGGTGCCCGTCTCGCCATCCGCAAGATGACGGCACCGCCGGAGCTGCGGGAACTGGACGAGAAGATCGCCAGCGTGCGCCGCGGAAAGGAAGCGGCCATCGATGGACAGGACTTCGAGAAGGCTGCGTCGCTACGCGACGAGGAGCAGCGTCTGACGGCCCAGCGCAGTGAGCGTGAGCAAGCCTGGAAGGATGGGGACATGGACGTCGTCTCCGTCGTCGACGAGGACATCATCAACGAGGTTCTCTCCATGGCGACCGGAATCCCGGTCTTCAAGCTCACCGAGGCCGAGTCGGCCAAGCTGCTGCGTATGGAGGAGGAGCTGCACAAGCGCGTCATCGGCCAGAACGAGGCCGTCGTCGCCCTGTCGCAGGCGATCCGCCGTACCCGCGCGGGACTGAAGGATCCGAACCGTCCCGGTGGCTCCTTCATCTTCGCCGGCCCCACCGGCGTCGGAAAGACGGAGCTGGCCAAGGCGTTGGCGGAGTTCCTGTTCGGTGACGAGTCCGCTCTGATCACCCTGGACATGTCCGAGTACTCCGAGAAGCACACGGTCTCGCGCCTGTTCGGTGCCCCTCCCGGGTACGTGGGATACGAAGAGGGCGGCCAGCTCACCGAGAAGGTGCGCCGCAAGCCGTTCTCGGTGGTGCTGTTCGACGAGATCGAGAAGGCGCACGCGGATCTGTTCAACTCCCTGCTCCAGATTCTGGAAGAGGGCCGTTTGACGGATTCCCAGGGCCGGGTCGTCGACTTCAAGAACACCATCATCATCATGACCACGAACCTCGGAACCAAGGACATCGCCAAGGGCGTGACCACGGGCTTCCAGTTCGATCAGGACATCACCACGTCCTACGAGCGCATGAAGCGGCGCGTGGGGGAGGCCCTGAAGGATCACTTCCGTCCCGAGTTCTTGAACCGTGTCGATGACATGATCGTCTTCCCGCAGTTGCAGCGCGAAGAGATCCTGGAGATCGTCGATCTCATGATCGGCAAGCTGGACAAGCGTCTGGCCTCCCAGGATATGCACATCGTGCTGACGCAGGCTTCCAAGGAGCTGCTGGCGGACCGCGGTTACGACCCGGTTCTCGGTGCTCGTCCTTTGCGCCGTGCGATCCAGCGCGACATCGAGGATGTTCTGTCCGAGAAGCTTCTGTTCGGCGAATTCAAGCGCGGTCAGAACATCGTCGTGGACGTGGACAAGGACAACATCCCGATGACCTTCACCTTCAAGGGGCAGGATGCGGATGAGCCTTTGCCGGAGGACAGCATCGAGGTCAAGGAGCCGTCCGAGATGGATGGTCTGACGGCCGGTGTGGACAACCGGGGCCCCGGCGACGGCGGCTCGCAGCCCAGCGGTTTGGCTGCCTCCCACTGAGAAGGCCGGCCCGCAACCTGAGGAGGGCGGGCCGGTAGCCACGGCCGCGGGCCCGGCTATAGCCGGAATGCCTGAGGGTCGCTGACAAGTTGATACGGTACGAAGGGTGCGCCTTCGATCGCGAGATCGGGGCGCACCCTCCGTGTGTTTGGTGTCACATTGGTCTGCGAAATGATAAAGTCCCAGGTAGGACTCGCAAAACGGAGATGTTTGCCTCGGCCTGGCATGGCAGTGGCGTCCTGCGAGTCCCGGTACGACGATGTACCGCTGACGAAGGAGGGGCTGCCCCATGGTCGAAATCGTTGAGCCGGAAAGCGTGGGCGTTTCGAGCGAGTACTTGACACACATAGATGAATTGATTGCGGATCACATGGCGGAGGACGCCTACCAGGGCATGGTCGTGTTGGTGGCCCGTCACGGAAAGATCTGTTATTTCAAAGCTTTTGGTAATGCCGACGACGGCGTGCCGATGGAACGGGACAGCATCTTCCGGTTGGCCTCGATGTCCAAGGTTCCCAGCGCGGCGGCGGTGATGCAGCTGTGGGACCGTGGGCGCATATCTCTGGCCGATCCCATTTCGAAGTATCTACCCGAATTCGCGGATATGTCGGTCGCGGAGGTCGATGCGAACGGCCGCGATCTTCTCGTGCCCGCCAAGAGCGAGATCACCATCCATCATCTGCTCTCGATGACGGCCGGGATGACGAATACCTGGTGGTACGACGAGGAGACTGGGAACCGGGCGTACCAGATCGTCCCTCGCGCCTATGCCGAAGCCGGCGTGGTGGACGATCTGCAGGCGCCGCCACTGACTCTGGAAGAGAACGTCAAGCTGCTCGCGGCGCAGCCGCTGATCGCGCATCCGGGCGAGGCCTTCGACTACTCGAACAACTCGGTGGATACGCTCTGCCGCCTGGTGGAGGTCGTCTCCGGCCTGGATTTCGACACCTACCTGCGGCGCAATATCTTCGATCCACTCGGCATGAAGGAGATCTGGTTCTTTCCTCCGGAGGAGGTCTTGGACCGGGTGGCCGCCGTTTACTGGGGAGGTACCAAGGACAAGCAGCTGGAGCCCTTCCCCCTGGGGTTGGGCAAGCTGGGGCCGCAATACACGTTCAGCCCTCACAAGACGTATTTCTCGGGGGCGGGCGGATTGCACGCAACCACCCACGAGTACTACAAGTTCGCGCAGATGCTCCTGAACAAGGGCGAGCTCAACGGCGTCCGGATCCTCAGTGAAGCGGCTGTCGAGCAGATGACGCACAATCAGATCGGTGAGCTCTCCAACTGGCAGCTCACCAAGAACAAGTGGGGCTACCAGCTCGACATCCAAGAGGGTGTGAACGCTCCTGTCGGATCGCAGGCATACTTGGGTGGCGCTGGAGCATACAGCTGGCAGGGGTTCTTCAGCACGAAGTTCGTGAACAATCCTGCGAAGGACACTGTCATCATGACCATGACGACGCCGGGTTTCGATGGGGCGCTTCCACATAACCTGTTGCTCGTCGCCGTCGCCAATTCCGCCGTTGTCGGTCCGTGAACCGGAAGGGTTGGGAGGTCTGCGTTTTCCGGGAAGTCCCCATAATAAGGAACTGGTAAGAGAATTGCCGGATCATATGCAATATTTCTTCCATAACGTGCATGTTGGACGTGTGAAAGTTTTTAACACGGTTCGTATCAGGTTATGTCGATTTCTGCGGCGGTCCGGAGGGCTCCCCCCGTGTTCCGGCTATCTGCTTCCGGCTCTCCGCAGCTTTCTTTCACGCGAGCGGGCGGAGCTCATGCGAGTTCAGAGTCTCGTGAGCGGGAGGAGTCTCGGTCTCGAGGAGGCTGCAATTCCGCTGTTTTTCTGTATCCGATCTATAAAAGCCCAGGACTTCAGGGGTGTATCGAGAATTCGGAGTTGAATGGAGGTGAGTGCTTGGCGTTCCGCTGATGCAACATGTCTCACTCCTCGGTGGAAAACTGGGAGTATGTTCAAACTAACATTATGGGAGCGAAAACTAACACGGGCGGTGTTAGTCTCAGCGAGACGATGAAGATGGCACATTGCTGTGTGGGTCTTTGTTCGCCGAAAAGAAATCTCAAGAGAGAAGGGCTCATCATGGGATTGCGCATCGTGGTTGGGGCGGATATCGCTGGCTACGACTACAAGGAGATCCTGAAGAAGGACCTCGAACTAGACGAGCGGGTAAGCGAGGTTATCGACGCAGGAGTCAACGCCGGCGAAGATGTTGATTACCCCAACGTTGCGATCGCGGCTGCCAAGCTGGTTGCCGAGGGCAAGGCAGATCGTGCCTTGCTCGTCTGCGGTACCGGCATGGGTGTGGCGATGTCTGCGAACAAGGTTCCGGGAATCCGAGCATCGGTGGCACACGATTCGTTCTCCGTTGAGCGACTCGTGCTGTCCAACAATGCACAGGTTCTCACCTTCGGCCAGCGCGTCATCGGAATCGAGCTAGCCCGTCGACTAGCCAAGGAATGGCTGGGATACACCTTCGATCCCAACTCCCATTCGGCCCCCAAAGTGGCGGCAATCGAGGCGTTCGAGAAAGAACTCGGCCTCGAAAAAGGCGAATCCGCCTGCTGCTGACTAAATCAACACCTTTAAGTAGAGGAAAATTAACGTGACTATTGATCCCCTATGGCTGATCGCCGCCTTCGGTGGCGGCGCATTCGGCGCTGCAATCGGCGGACAGACCGCCTTCATCATGACCGGTTTCCTGTACATGGTAGGCCTTGGTGGCTACCTCGGCGGAGTGGACATGACCTGGTTCATGAACTCCGTGGTGTTCGGTCCGGTCTTCGGCCCGCACATCGCCTTCCTCGGTGGCGCGGTCGCCGCCGCCTACGCTGCCAAGAAGGGCTACATGCCCGTCGGCACCAATGGCCGTGACATCGTCACCCCGCTCGCGGGCCTGAGCAAGAACGACGTCTACATCGTCGGTGGTCTCGGCGGTATGGTCGGATACCTCGTCAATCAGGTGCTGGCCGGCTACCTGCCCACCCTCTCCGTCGGCGATGCGACCATGAACTACGGCAACGAGGTTCTCGGCTCCACGGACACCGTGGCCTGCACGATCATCATCGTCTCCATCGTGGTGCGCTTCCTCTTCGGCTCCACCGGTCTCTTCTCCACCAAGCAGGGCCCGCTTCTGTGGGTCGGCGGCGACAAGCACTGGGTTGCACACCAGGAGAAGTGGGCCGATACCTCGGTCATCGGCTTCTTCTCGGGTCTCCTGTCCGCCTTCGCGACGCTCATGATCATTCAGAACGTCTTCGAGAGTGTTCCCGGAATCGTCGGTCACGCGCAGCTGGTCGGCTGGGCGATCTCGGCCATCACGCTGCTGTTCCTGACCTGTGGACTCAACACACCGGTGACGCACCACATGACCATCATCGCCTCCATCGCGGCGATGAAGTTCGCACCGCTCATCGCCGGGGATGATCCCACCGCATGGACGGCCTCCGGACTGATCGTGCCCCTCCTGATCGGCGCCGTCTTCGGTGTGATCTCCGGTCTGCTCTGTGAGGCACTGTCTCGTATGACGAACGCCAACGGCGATACCCACATTGATCCCCCGGCATTCGCCATCTTCCTGATGACCACCGTCATCTACGCGATCGTCTCCATCATCGCTTGACCTTCGCCCATTGATTGACAGCGGTGGCCGCATCAAGCCATCTCGGTTCCCTGATGCGGCCACCGTTGTCGATGAGAGAAGCTTTCAACAAAAAGAAACCAAGGAGCGCAACGGTGCAGTACACCTCCCCGGAGAAGCTATACGATGCCTACATCTTCGATATGGACGGCACGATTTATCTGGGAGACCACCTTCTCCCCGGCGCCAAGCGCCTCATCGAAGGACTGCGAGCCTTGGGACGACCGGTGCGATTCCTGTCGAACAATCCCACGAAGGATCCCCAGCAATATCTCGAGAAGCTGGAAAAGCTCGATATTCCCACCCCCGTCGAGGAGATCGCGAACACCGTGGTCACCACCACGCGATGGCTCAAAGCGAATCATCCGGACGCAACCGTGTTCCCCATCTCCGAGGAGCCGCTCAAGCGCTCCCTGGCGGATGCCGGTATCAGGATGAGTGAGAATCCTGAGGAGATAGATATCGTCATCGCCTCCTACGATCGGACCTTCGAGTACCGCAAGCTTCAGATCGCCTTCGACGCCATCTGGTTCCATAAGCGTGCCTTCCTCATCACCACCAATCCCGATCGGTATTGCCCCTTCCCGGGCGGACGCGGCGAACCGGATGCCGCTTCCATCGTTGCAGCCATTGAGGCCAGCACCGGCACGAAGTGCGTTGCGAACATGGGCAAGCCCGAGGCCATCATGCTCGGGGCCGCCATCGGAGATCTCGACGTCGACCCCGCCAACTGCATGATGGTGGGGGATCGCCTCATGACGGACATCGGCATGGCCATCAAGACAGGCATGGCCTCGACCTTGCTTCTGACCGGTGACTCCACGTTGGAGGAAGCCCAGGAGCTGGACGAGGTCGATCAGCCCACCTACGTCCTGGAGCGGATCGACCATCTCATACCCGAGAAGACCCGGCTCGAATGGGGCTGGTCCGATTCGGACGAGAGCTAGGGCCACCACACCTTTCCCTCTGGCACCACGGAGGGAAAGCGGTGCGCCGCCGGTAGCGGTGGCACACCGCCAAACAGAACAACATCGACGATTCACGTCTGAACTTCAGCGCGGAGGTTTCATTGTCCGTCTTCCAGAACACGAATTCACTCACCGGTGGCCCGTACGTCATGGGAATCGACTTCGGCACCGAGTCTTGCCGGGTCGGTATCTTCGATCTCGTGGGTTCTCCCGTCGCCTTCGCGGCGACCACCTACAAGACCACCCACCCGGCTCCGGGTTGGGCCGAGCAGTCCCCGGACGACTGGTGGGAAGCACTCGTCGCCTCCACCAGACTGGTGATGCAGCGCTCGGGTCTCCAGCCCCACGAGATCGCGGGAATCTCCTACGATGCCACCACCATGACGGTCGTGGCCCTCGACAAGAACGGTGAGGCCCTGCGCAACGCCATCATGTGGATGGACGTTCGTGCCACCGAGCAGGCCGCCCGCGTTATCAACACGAACTCGACCGCTCGCCGTTACACCGGAAACGGCACCCTTCCCCCCACCGCCGAGTGGTATCCCTTCAAGGCGGCTTGGCTGCGCGAGAACGAGCGCGAGATTTGGGATAGGACCTACCGGCTGGTGGACGCCCCTGACTGGCTCACCTACAAGTTGACCGGCGAGTGGACGCTCAACATCAATACGGCCGCGCATCGCGCATACTACGATCGCGATCATGGCGGCTGGCCCGTGGACCTCTACGAAGAGGCCGGCGCGGGGGACGTCTTCGACAAGCTTCCCGAAGTCGTCAACGATCTCGGCACGCCGGTCGGCGGCCTGTCGCGATCCGCGGCGGAGGCCCTCGGCCTGATTCCCGGTACCCCCGTCGCTCAGGGCGGCGGCGACGCGTGGCACGGTCAGATCGGCCTGAACGTCATGCGACCCGGCAAGATGTCGCTGGTGACCGGCTCCTCCCACGTCATGTCGGGCCAGTCGCCGGAACCCGTCTCAGGGCCCGGCTTCTTCGGTGGATACACCGACGGCGTCGTTCCCGGCCAGTACACGGTGGAGGTCTCACTGGTCTCCTCCGGCTCGGTGCTCAAGTGGTTCAAGGATCAGTTCTGCCCGGACATCACGTTGGCCGCGGAGCAGACGGGTCTCAATGTCTACGACATCATGAACCGCCGCAGCGCCAACATCCCGATCGGCTGCGACGGCCTGATCATCAACGAGTACTTCCAGGGCAACCGCACCCCGTACTCGGACTCCAAGGCACGTGGCGTCATGACCGGACTGTCGCTGGCACACAGCCGCGAGCATATGTATCGCGCCATTCAGGAAGCCGTCTGCTACGGAGTCGAGGCCAACATGCGCAAGTTGCGTGAGGCGGGCTTCGAGGTGGAAGAATTCGTGGCCTGCGGCGGGGCGACCAAGTCCCGCATGTGGACCCAGATGCATGCCGATGTCACCGGTGTCCCCATCACCCTGACAGAGGTCGGCGACGCGGTTACGCTGGGTTCGTGCATTTTGGCGGCGGCCGGCGCCGGACTCTACCCCTCCGTCCAAGAGGCGGCAGACAACATGGTTCACACCCGTGAGCACATCGAACCCGACATGGAGAAGCACGAGGAATACAAGTACTTCGCGGACAAGTACTGCGAGCAGTATCCGCTGGTGCAGGAGCACGTCCACGATCTCGTGGATCACGTGGCGGCAGCGCGATCGAACAAGTAGCAACGTGGCGGGCGGCTTCTGATCCGGGAGCTGCCCGCCGCTCAACCCCAATCTGTAAACGTCATTCGCCTTCATCCGAAAAGGTCGGAGAAAAGAGGAAGAAAATGGCAAGCGAACTCATTGCCACCGCTCTCAAGACAGCTGACGAGACCAAGGCCATCGCCTTCGGTGATAACGTGCTGGGTGAGACAGGGAAGATTTTCGCGGAGCAGTTCCCCGGGGCCAAGGTTCTCGTGGTGGCCGACGGAAACACTTTCGAGGCCGCGGGTGGCCCCGTCGTCGACTCCCTCAAGGATGCCGGTGTCGATTTCGCGGAGGAGCCCTACCTGTTCCCGGGTACCCCCACCTTGTACGCAGGCTACGAGAACGTCGAGATCCTCAGGGATCACGTCAAGGGCCTGACGAACACCGTCATCTGTTCGATCGGTGGCGGGACGCTCAACGACATCGCGAAACTAGCCTCGGGTGAACTCGAGCGCCCCTACATGAACGTGTGCACCGCCGCCTCCGTGGACGGATACGCTTCCTTCGGTGCCTCCATCGCCAAGGACGGCTTCAAGATCACCCGTTCCTGTCCCGCGCCCGTCGCCCTCGTGGCCGATAACGATGTGATGGCCCACGCCCCGCAGCGTCTGACCGCGACGGGCTATGGCGACCTCATTGAGAAGATCCCCGCGGGAGCCGACTGGATCCTGGCCGATCGCCTAGGCATAGAGGCTATCGACGACTACGTGTGGAGCCTTGTACAGGGTCCGCTGCGCGAGTCGCTCGCCTACCCGGCAGAGCTGGCTCAGGGCGATTCCAAGGCCATCGAGCTGCTGGCCGAGGGTTCGATCATGTCCGGTCTGGCCATGCAGGCGGCGAAGTCCTCGCGACCGGCTTCCGGAGCCGGCCACCAGTTCTCGCACACCTGGGAGATGGAAGGCCACGGGCTGGACTGGGAGCCGCCCCTCTCGCACGGATTCAAGGTGGGCATCGGAACGGTGGCCTCCTGCGCGATCTGGGAGATCTTCCTGAAGAAGACGGCCGACGACTTCGATATCGAGAAGGCCCTGGCCGCCGTCAAGTCGCCCGAACAGATTGAATCCGAGGTCCGTGCGGCACTGCACCCGCGCATGCAGGAAGAAGCGGTCAAGCACTCCTTGAAGAAGCGCACCGAAGGCGACGACCTGGTTGCCCGCATCGAACTGCTCAAGAAGGCCTGGCCCGGCCTGCGCGAGGCATGCGGTGCCCAGTTGATCTCGGCGCAGGACGCCATGGATCGCCTCAAGACCGTCGGTGCCCCCTACCATCCCGAACTGATCGACATCGATTGGGATCGCTTCCGCGAGACCCATTTCAAGGCCCAGATGATCCGCGACCGCTACACGGTTCTGGATATTCTGACCGATCTCGGCATCCTCGACGAAGTTGTCGAGGAGCTCTTCGCGCCCGAAGGCTTCTGGGGCCAGCATCGCCACCCCGAAGCCTGACGGTCTAACCCCTTAGGAGAAACATGTCAGACAAGAAATATCTCGTCGGTATCGATTTCGGTACCCTCTCCGGTCGCGCCATCGTCGTCGATGCGGAAAACGGCCAAACCCTGGGCACAAGTGTCACCGACTACCGTTATGGCGTCATGGATCGCACCCTGACCGCTGGCGATAACCAGCCGTTGCCGCCCGAGTTCGCCCTGCAGAACCCGGACGATTACATGGAGGTTCTCGCAACCGCAGTCCCGAAGGCCGTCGAGGCCTCGGGCGTTGATCCGGCGGACATCGTCGGCGTCGGACTCGATGCGACCTCCGCCACCGTGTTCTTCACGGATAAGGACGGCGAGCCGCTGTGCAACAAGGATGAGTTCAAGAATGACATCCATGCCTACGTGAAGCTGTGGAAGCACCACGGTGCCCAGAATCAGGCCGATCGTCTGGTGAAGGTCGCCGAGGCTCGCCGCGAGCCGTGGCTGGGCCGTTACGGCGGCGTGCTGTCCAGCGAGCTGCTCCTGCCCAAGGCCCTCGAGGTCTTCGAGGTGGCTCCCAAGGTGTACGAGGCCACGGACGTCGTCTGCAACCTGTTGGACTGGTTGACCTGGAAGATGACCGGTGTTCTGACCGGTGCCGCGGGAGACTCCGGCTACAAGCGTATGTACGTCGATGGCGGCTACCCTTCGCGCGAGTACCTCGAGGCGGTCCGTCCCGGATTCGGTGACTTCTTCAAGGAGAAGATGGATTACCCGGTGATCCCGCTGGGCGGCAAGGTCGGCGAACTCAGCGAGGAGATGGCCAAGCTGATGGGGCTGAAGGCCGGCACCGCCGTCGCCTCGGGCAACATCGACGCTCACGTCCAGGTCGCGGGCGTCAACGCGGTGCGCCCCGGACAGCTGACCGCCATCATGGGCACTTCCAGCTGCTACGTCGTCAACAACGAGGAGTACCAGGACTGCCCGGGCGTCTTCGGCACCGTCCTCGGTGGCGCGGTCGACGGCCTGTGGGGCTTCGAAGGCGGCCAGACCGCCGTCGGCGATATCTTCGCCTGGTTCACGGAGAACTGCATCCCGCCGGCATACCACGAGGAGGCCAAGGAGCGCGGAATCTCCATCCATCAGCTCCTCGTAGAGAAGTCCGAGGTGCAGGAGGTTGGGGAGCACGGCCTGGTGGCCCTCGACTGGCACAACGGAAACCGTTCGATCCTCGCGGATGCGCACCTGTCCGGCATGATCATGGGGCAGACCCTCTCCACTCGCGCGGAGGAGACCTACCGCGCGTTGCTGGAGGCGACCTGCTTCGGTGCGCGTGTCATCATCGAGAATTTCGAGAAGCACGGCGTCAAGATCGAGGAGATCGTCGGCTGTGGCGGCCTGCTCAAGAACACGTTCTACATGCAGCTGCTCGCGGACATCACGCGTCGTCCGATCTCGGTCTCCCTGGAGGAGCAGACCGGCGCGCTGGGCTCGGCCATCTTCGCGGCCGTTGCCGCGGATGTCTACCCGGATGTGCGCGCGGCGGCCGACGCCATGTCGCGCGTCGAGGAGCATGCCTACGTCCCGGATCAGAAGCGCGCCGCACAGTACGACGGCCTGTACGAGATCTACAAGGAGATGCACGATTACTTCGGCCGCTACGCGGGGACCTCGCCGATGCATCGCCTGAAGGACATCAAGCTGAAGGTCTTCGAAGTCAAGCGTGGATACGAGGGATAATGACTGTTGCACTGACGAGTCTTTCACCGCAGGTTCAAGAAGCAGTCCAGGCTACCCGGGAGAAGGTGGCGAAGCTCCATGAGGAGCTGCCCGCCAACGATCTCGTCGTCTGGACCGCTGGAAACGTCTCGGAACGAGTGCCGGGGGCCGATCTCTTCGTGATCAAGCCGTCGGGGGTTCGCTACGACGAACTCTCCGCGGAGGTCATGGTGGTGTGCGACCTCGACGGCAACAAGATCGACGACGGCACGCCCGAGAAGCTCTCGCCGTCGTCCGATACCGCCGCTCATGCCTACGTCTACCGTCATATGGAGGACGTGGGAGGCGTCGTGCACACGCACTCGACATACGCCACGGCATTCGCCGCGGTGCATAAGCCGATCCCCTGTGTCCTGACGATGATGAGCGACGAGTTCGGCGGGGAGGTCCCGGTCGGGCCCTTCGCGATCATCGGTGATGACTCGATCGGCAAGGGCATCGTGGAGACACTGCGCGATTCGCGCTCTCCAGCGGTGCTCATGGCCAACCACGGCCCTTTCACCATCGGAAGGGACGCCACGGCTGCCGTGAAGGCGGCGGTCATGGTCGAAGAGGTCGCCCGAACCGTCGCCGCTGCGATGCAGCTCGGCGAACCGGTTCCCGTGGCGCAGGAACACATCGATTCGCTCTATAACCGCTACCAAAACGTCTACGGTCAGCACTAGAGCCACCTCCGCTACCCGTCCTCGGACGGGTAGCGGACTTTAGACGCCTTTTTATTGAATCAATCAGGGAGAATCATGTCTGCACGTGTAGACCCCTTAGTCGTCGCCATCGATTCATCCACCTCAGCCTCGAAAGCCGTCATCGTCGACGTGCACGGACGGGTCCTCGCGTCGGGCAAGGCCGAGATCGATCTGCTCACGCCGGCGATGAACCAGTACGAGCAGGATCCGACGCAGTGGTGGACCTCCACGCGTGACGCCATCGCCCAGGCGTGCGCCGCACTTGAGCCGGCCGAACGCGAGCGCGTTGCCGCCATGTGCATCACTCACCAACGCGAGTCATTCGCTTTGGTCGACGACGCCGGCCGTGCGCTGCGTCCGGCCATCCTCTGGCTCGACTCGCGCGCGGGGGAGGAGATCAAGGAGTTCGGATCCGCGCATATCCACGAACTCTCCGGCAAACCGGCGGATACGACGCCTGCCATCTACAAGATGACCTGGTTGTCGCGTCACGAACCCGAGGTGCTCGCCGCCGCCGCCAAGGTCGTCGATGTCCACGCCTATCTCGCCAAGCAGCTGGTGGGCCGTTGGGTTTCCGCCATGGGTTCGGCCGACACTCTCAACCTGATGGATATCGCCAATCAGGACTACTCGGACGAACTGCTGGAGATAGCCGGGGTCCGGCGCGACCAGATGGCCGAGCTCGCTGGCGCGGCGGAGATCATCGGCGAGATCGATCCGGGGCTGCTCGCCGAATGGGGGCTTCCGGAGACGACGGTTCTGGTCGCCGGCGTCGGAGACGGGCAGGCCGCCGGGCTCGGAACGGATGCCATAGCCACTGACGTCGCCTATGTGAATGTCGGCACCTCGATCGTCGCGGGAGTCCACTCCTTCGAATACCAGTACTCGCCGGCCTACCGGACACTGCTCGGAGGCATCCCCGGTTCCTACGTTCTGGAGATTGTGCAGAACTCCGGCTCCGTGCTGGGCAACTGGTTCCGCAGGGAATTGGGTGATCCAGCGCTGGCCGGGCGCCCCGATCCTGAGTTGGAGGCAGCTGCGGCACAGATCGAACCGGGCGCGCAGGGCTTGCTCACGGTGCCCTACTGGAATGCGGTGCAGTCCCCGCATTGGGACCCTTTCGCCAAGGGCGTGATCCTGGGCTTCGGCTCCGCCCATACCCGAGCACACGTCTATCGTTCTATTCTTGAGGGTATGGCGATGGAACTACGTGAGAACCTCGAACGAGTTCAGCAGTCGACCGGCCGTGAGCTGACCGAGCTCCGGTGCACGGGCGGGGGCTCGCGCAGTAAGCTGTGGCGGCAGATCATCGCCGATGCCACCGGCCTGCCCATGGTGGTCTCGGGCGTCGAGGAAGTCAGCGCCCAGGGCGCGGCGATGATGGCCATGGCCGCCGTCGGCGCCTACCCGGATGTACAGGCCGCCGCGGACAATATGTCCAGCTTCGTCGAGAGAACCGAACCGAATATGGATGCCTATCGCCGCTATGGTGAGTGGGCGGAGATCCAGAAGGATATCTACCCGGCTGTGGCGGATATCTTCAATCGGACCCAAGCCGTTTTGAATCGGCAGAAGGAAAGGTAATAATGGCTAAAATCGCAGTACTTGGATCGGGAATCATGGCCACGGCCCTGTCCTTCCCGGCCTCGGAAAATGGAAACGATGTCCATCTGATTGGAACCTTCCTTGATCGCGAGATCATCGATTCGATTCAGAAGACGGGGCTGCACCCGGATCTGGGACTCAAGGTGAACGACGGCGTCACGGCCCACCAGCTTGAGGAGGCTGCCGACATCATCAAGGACGCCGACCTCGTCATGTGCGGCGTCAACTCCTTCGGAACCGAGTGGGTGGGCGAGCAGCTGGCCAAGTTCATGCAGCCGGGTCAGAAGCTTCTCATCATCACCAAGGGTATGAGGGCCGACGAGGATGGCACCCTCCACCTGCTTCCCAACGTGATCAAGAGCCACTTCGATCCCGAACTTGCGGAGTCGATCTCGTGGAACGCCATCACCGGCCCGTCCATCGCGGGGGAGCTGGCTGTCCATCACCACACCGCCGTCGTTTTCTGCGGTCACGATCAGGACGATCTCGACTACATCGCCAACCTGTTCCGCACCGACTACTACCATGTGTGGACCTCGTTGGACTTCAACGGATACGAGACCGGTGCCGCCACGAAGAACGTCTACGCGTTCGCCGCGGGATTCGCCAAGGGCCTCCTTCGCAAGGAGGGCAAGGAGAATGATCGCTACGTCATGCACAACTACTCTGCGGCCATCTTCGCCCAGGGCCAGCGGGAGCTGACATCGTTCATCAAGCTCATGGGTGGAGATCCGGAGACGGCGATCGGCCTCGGCGGTGTGGGCGACATGTACGTCACCTCCGCGGGCGGGCGCAACGTGATGGCCGGCGCATACGTGGGTGAGGGGATCCCCTTCTCCGAGGTGCGCGATTCGCTGATGAAGGGCGTGACCCTCGAGGGTGTCGCGGCCATCAACGTGATCGGCGAGGCGCTGAAGCCGCTCACCGAACGCGGGATCATCGGCCCGGAGGAGTATCCGCTATGCCGTTTCCTGTATTCGGTGGTGGCAGAGGACGCTCCCCTCGAGATGCCGTGGGACAAGTTCTTCGGCGGTCTGAAGTAACCGGCATGAGAGTGCTACGCTAGAAAATCCTTTTGAGGATTGCCGAGTACGGGCCCTGATGCTTTTCGGGGCCCGTACTCTGCTTGAGAGTCGATAAGTGGGAGCTGGAGTGGCAAATCCACAGAGCAAGGACGAGCGGCAGCGTCTGATCACGGAGTTCATTCTGGAGCAGGGCTCGGCCAGGATAGAAGAGCTGCAGGAGCTCGTGGACGTCTCTCCCATGACGCTGTACCGTGACCTGCACGAACTGGAGTCGGCACGAATCATCGATCGTTTCCGCGGTGAGATCACCGCAGTTGCCACGACGCTGTCCGAGACATCGATGCGCTACCGGGTGGCACATGAGACGGAGTCCAAGCGAAGGCTCGCCGAGCCGTTGGTTCCGATCATCACCCGCGGCATGTCGGTGCTGGTGGACGACTCGTCGACGTCGTTGATGATCATGGAGGCTTTCACGGATGTTCCGTCCCTGACAGTCATCACGAACAACTGGCAGGTCATTCAGCTGACCGCGCGGACGCCTCACTGGGAGCTCATTACAATCGGCGGGCAATACAACCGCCACCTCGATGCGAACTTCGGCCCCGCGGGTATCGAGATGCTTGGCAGACTGCGTGCAGATGTCGCTATCTTGTCCGCTGCGGCGATCACCGACGGCGTCGCCTACCACCCCTATGAAGCTATCGCCGATTTCAAGGAGGCGATGCGCCGAGCCGCACGTTCCTCCTACATGGCGGCGACGCGGCCGAAATTCGGCCGTACAGCGCTGCATCGGGTCGCCGATACCGTCGACTACACCGGAGTGGTTGTCGAGGCGGCGCTGGATCCGAAGATCATCTCCTCCCTGGAGGCCAGGGGCGCCAACGTCTTGCGGGCCTCGAAATAGGGGGGGCGCCCCGTCGCAGGCTACACCCGTGGCCGGTGTACTCTGCCCGACTTTGTCCAGGGAACCGGCAAAAGCCTGGGAAACGGCCTCCGGTGGCCAGGATATGGACACTCGGTTCGTGAAGGCATACGGAGAACCGGAGAGTCTGTTTCCTTGTATCAAGCGCGAAGTTTCGTCCGAGGCGCATCTTGGCAGATGAATATGCGTGGCTGGACCTGGAGGTAGTGAGGCTATGATGCCTTCTTATTTTCACGGGCGAGACTCGGGGAAAATGGCGTCTCCTCAAGGGGCGATGTCTGCTGGGTTTACCCAAAGGAAATCGCTCGTTGGGATACACTGCTCAATAGAGTTCGGCTGTCGCGAAGCTGCGCGAGCCGAACCAGATGGCTACGTATAGATGCAAGGATGCTTCCCATGACACAAGAGTCTTCAGAGAACACGCCGATCGTTGCAAGTACCGATATCGCCGGTACGCCGGTCGTCTCGGGTATGGCGTACGCTCCGGCAATGTGGGTGGTGCGCCCTTCGGTGCCTCCCACGACAGCGCAGTCGATTCCCGAGGGAAGTCGTGAGGCGCAACTGGAGAAGTACGAGGAAGCGACTGCCGTTGTGTCGGCACGCTTGCTCAAGCGTTCGGAGAACACCATCGGCTCAGCCTCGGAGGTCTTGAAGATGTCCGCCGGCTTGGCCGAGGATCGCGGCATCCGCAAGGAAGTCCGCAAGGCGGTGCTCTCGGGTGTACCCGCCGTGCAGGCTCTGGTGCGCGCCACGGATAAGTTCGTCGAGCTGTTCCAGAAGGCCGGCGGTCTGATGGCCGAACGTGTCACGGATCTGCGCGATGTCCGCGATCGCGTCGTAGCCGAGATGCTCGGCCAGCCCGAGCCCGGTATCCCGGTCCCGGATGCGCCCTGCGTACTCTTGGCGGACGATCTCGCCCCCGCCGATACCGCGGGACTGGATCCGGACCTCATCGTGGGCCTTGCGACGGAGCTCGGCGGCCCCACGTCCCACACCGCGATCATCTGCCGCCAGTTGGGCATTCCCTGTATCGTCGCGGTGCGCAGCCTCTCCAACATCGACGAGGGCGAACTCGTGCTGCTCGATGGTGGCAAGGGTCTGATCACCCGGAACGCCGATCCCGAAGTGGCGGCACAGAAGGTCGCCTCCGACCGCGTCTGGCGTGAGAAGATCCGCGATTGGCGCGGCCCTGCCCGCACCACGGACGGCCACCATGCCGAACTGCTCGTCAATATCCAGGACGGCGCCACCGCGCAGAAGGCGGCTCAGGGCCAGTCCGAGGGGATAGGCCTGTTCCGTACGGAACTGTGCTTCCTGGATTCACAGACCGAGCCTTCCATCGAGGAGCAGGCGGACATCTACCGTCCGGTCTTCGAGGCCTTCCCGGAGAACAAGGTCGTGGTCCGCACCCTCGACGCGGGTTCCGACAAGCCGATCGCCTTCGCCAACATGGAGGAGGAGGAGAATCCCGCGCTGGGAGTGCGCGGGCTGCGCATCACCGGCCAGAATCCCGAGCTGCTGCAGCATCAGTTGGATGCGATCGCGGCTGCGGCCGAAGGGCACCGGGGCAAGGCGTGGGTCATGGCGCCGATGGTCGCCACGATCTCGGAGGCCGAGTGGTTCGTGGGAGAGGTGCACAAGCGCGGTCTGACCGGCGGCATCATGGTCGAGGTTCCGGCTGTGGCCGTGATGGCCGAACAGTTCCTCGAGGTGGTCGATTTCGTCTCGCTGGGCACGAACGACCTCACCCAGTACACGATGGCGGCCGATCGTCTGTCCTCTCATCTGGCCGAATACACCGATCCCTGGCAGCCCGCGGTGCTCGCGCTCATCGCGCGGACAGCGGCGGCCGGCAAGAAGCTGGGCAAGCCGGTGGGCGTGTGCGGTGAGGCCGCTGCCGACCCGATCCTGGCCTGCGTGCTCCTGGGCATGGGCGTCACCTCGCTGTCCATGGCTGCCTCGGCGGTCTCGACCGTCGGCGCGCAGGTCTCCGCCGTGAGCCTGGAGCAGTGCCAGAGTGCCGCCGAAGCCGTGAAGGGCGCCCGCAGTTCCGCCGATGCTCGCACGCGGGCTCGTGACGCACTCGGGATCAGCGCCTTCGGGTAGTCGTGATCGTGGCGGGCTGAGTCGCCCGCTGGAGGATACATGTGGTAGGGGCCGGCAACTCGGATTGCCGGCCCCTACCGCATGTCCGGGTCCGGAGCGGTGGAGGCGAGTAGTTGATCCCGCGGATCGCGTAATTTTTCGGTTCCACTGCAAGAAATTTCATGTCGAAATGCGCACCGCGCAGTCGTGTGAGCCTCAAGAAGAATAAAACGCCTGATCCTACTATGTGATTTCGCCCGGGTAAAGATCAGATCTGTGTGTCAATTTACCGGTAGATGGCGTTAAACTTGGGTCACAGTTTGGAAACAACAGTGCTGTTGAGGAGAGATCTATGACCAAGATTGTGAACGATCCGGAAGCCTTCCCCAAGGAATCGCTCCGGGGATTCGTCGATGCCTACAGTGAATACGTGCAGGCGGTCCACGGCGGTGTTGTGCGTTCCACGGCCAGCCCGGAGAGCGAGGTCGCTCTCGTGGTAGGCGGAGGGTCGGGTCACTACCCCGCCTTTGCGGGATGGGTGGGTCCGGGAATCGCCCACGGCTCGGTATGTGGAAACATCTTCTCCTCGCCCTCGGCTTCCCAGGCGCGCTCTGTCATCCGGGCGGCGGACAACGGAGCCGGTACGTTGATGATGTTCGGAAACTACGCTGGCGACGTACTCCACTTCGGCCAGGCCGCGGAGCAGCTGCGGGCGGAGAACATCGACGTCCGTATCGTGACGATCACCGACGACATCGCTTCCAACACGGCTGACAAGCACCTGGAACGCCGCGGCATCGCCGGTGACTTCCCGGTGGTGAAGATCGTGGGAGCCGCGTGCGCCGAGGGTCTCGACCTGGACGCGGCCGAGGCGGTTGCCCGGCACGCCAACGATCGCACGCGTACCCTCGGGGTCGCCTTCTCCGGCTGTACGCTGCCGGGTGCGTCCGAGCCGCTCTTCGAGGTGGAGAAGGGGACGTTCGGACTGGGGCTGGGCATTCACGGCGAGCCCGGAATCGCCACCGAGGAACTGGGGACGGCGGATGACCTCGCCGAGATGCTCGTGAACAAGGTCCTGGCCGAGGAGCCCGCGCGCGGCGAGGACGGCTACGAGGGCCGTGTGGCGGTTCTCGTCAACGGCCTCGGCGCCACTAAGTACGAGGAGCTCTTCCTACTGTACGGCACCATCGCCAAGCTGCTGCGCGAGGCGGGATTGACCATCGTGCGTCCCGTGGTGGACGAGCAGGTGACCTCTCTGGACATGGCGGGTGTTTCCCTGACGCTCACCTTCCTCGACGAGGACCTCGAGCGCTACTGGGTGGCGGCGGCGGATACCCCCGCCTTCCGCTCGGGTTCGGTGGACCGTTCGAGCGAGGCCAAGCGCGAGGTGGCAGCGGAGGAGGAATCCGCGATTCCCGCCGGCTCCGAGGCCTCCGCGAAGCAGGCGGCCGCGTTCGCGGCGATCTTCGAGGAGCTCGAGAAGGCCGCCCGAGGTGCCGAGCGCGAGCTGGGCAAGATGGACTCGGTGGCCGGCGACGGCGACCACGGACAGGGCATGACCCTGGGCACCACGGCGGCTGCGGCTTCCGCGCGCGAGTCTGTGGAGGCGGGTGCCGGAGTCAAGACGCTCCTCGCCCGTGCTGGAGCAGCCTGGTCCGAGGGCGCCGGCGGCACGGCCGGCGCACTGTGGGGCGGTGCCCTCGCGCGAGTGGGAACCGGGCTCTCTGACGACGTCGTCGTCGACGACGATGCGATCCGCCTCGCTGTCATAGCCGGCGCCGAATCCGTTCTGGAGATGGGCGGGGCGCAGGTGGGCGACAAGACGATGGTGGACGCCATCGTGCCGTTCGCGGAGTCGTTGCGCGCG
Source organism: Actinomycetaceae bacterium L2_0104 (assembly GCA_047501485.1). GTDB lineage: Bacteria > Actinomycetota > Actinomycetes > Actinomycetales > Actinomycetaceae > Ancrocorticia. Next base: position 105,979 of record JAZDRN010000002.1, read on the forward strand.
GCCGAGGGCACAGATCTTGCCGCAGCCTGGGCCGAGGCAGCTGGTATCGCGGAGGATGCCGCCAAGGGCACGGCCGAGTTCGCCGCTAAGAAGGGACGTGCGCGCACGCACGGGGACGTCTCCGTGGGCACTCCGGACCCGGGCGCCACCTCTTTTGCCCTGCTGATGCGCACCATTGCTGACCAGCTGGGATAGGAATTTCTCCGATAGCTGGCAGGGTGCAGTACTCGGCCGGTGTGAGGGAGAATGGATACGTCGTCAGACGGATAACGCACGAAAGGTTTGAATATGGGATTTCGCGTTGTAGTCGCCGGTGATAGCGCCGGCGTTGGTTACAAGAACACGATCAAGGCCGATCTCGAGAACGATCCCCGCATCGATGAGGTCATCGACGCTGGAATCAACGAGGGTGAGGACGTTGATTACCCGCACATCGCGGTGAATGCCGCTCGGATGATCGCGGAAGGCAAGGCCGATCGCGGTGTCTTCATCTGCGGTACCGGGCTGGGCGTCGCCATGGCAGCCAACAAGGTCAAGGGCATCCGCGCCGGTACGGCGCATGACTCCTTCTCCGTTGAGCGCCTCGTGCTGTCCAACAATGCACAGATCCTGTGCATGGGCGAGCGCGTCATCGGTCGTGAGCTGGCCCGCCGCCTCGCCAAGGAGTTCTTCAACTACACCTTCGATCCGAACTCCGCGTCGGCGCCGAAGGTCGAGGCACTGTGCTCCTACGAGGAGGACTGAGCCCATCGCTCTGGGTGGCCGCTTCATGACGTGAGACGGCCACTCGGGCAGGATGAGTGCAGCGAGCGGTGGGGCAACGAGAGAATCTCTCGTTGCCCCACCGCCTTTTTCTGCCAGTTCCCGTGGGCCCCGGCCCACGGACGCTACAGGATGCTTTCGGCAACCTCGGCGACATGACCGGCCGTGAATCCGGCGGCGATCATCTGTGCCGTGCCATCCCCGGATTGCCCGAAGTCCTCGACACTCACGGACGCTCCATCCAGACCGACATACGCACCCCACGGCGCTGCGATTCCCGCCTCCACGGAGACCCGTGCCCGTACGGAGCCGGGAAGCACGCTCTCGCGATAGTCGGCGTCCTGCTCCTGGAACCACTCGAAACAGGGAAGGGAGACGACCCGGGCGGCCACGCCGCGCTCGCCGAGCAGCGCGCGGGCCTGGAGGGCCACGTGTACCTCCGACCCGGTTGCCAGCAGGATGACGCGGGGCGCGTCGGCGGGAGTTCCGGGCTCTTGTTCCGTGGCGATGGGGAAGTCCGCCAGCACGTAGCCGCCCCTGGCCGCTCCCTCTTCGATGGTATTGCGGTAGTCCGTGAGAACCGGCAGGTTCTGCCGGGACAGTACCAGGCCCACGGGCCCCGACCGTTCGGAGACGATACGGTGCCAGGCTGCCCGGGTTTCCCAGGCATCTGCGGGGCGCACCGCCTGGAAACCGGGGATGGAGCGAAGCGCGGCCATGTGTTCGACAGGCTGATGCGTCGGGCCGTCCTCGCCCACGGCGAGCGAATCGTGCGTCCATAGGAAGAGGGAGGAGACGCCCATCAGGCTGGCCAAGCGCAATGCTGGGCGCTGATAGTCGGAGAAGGTCAGGTAGGTCGAGCCGTATGCCCGTGTCAGCCCTGACAGACCCATCCCCGTCAGTGCGGCCGCTTGCGCGTGCTCGCGAATGCCGAAGAAGACCTGGCGTCCCGCATGCTCCGGTGTGAAAGGCTTGGCTGTAGGCAGGGTGGTGGAGGTGGATCCCCCCAGATCGCAGGAGCCTCCCCACAGTTCCGGCAGCTTCTCGCCGAGAGCCGCCAGGATCTTGCCGCTTGCCACGCGCGTCGCGATGTCGCCGCCCTCGAACTCCGGCAGGGCGTCCTCCCATCCGCTCGGAAGCCGACCGCGACGCAGCCGATCGTAGAGGGCCTCGCCTTCGGGATGGGCCGCCGCCCACCGCTCAAAGCTCTCGGTCCATGCACCGTGCAACAGCTTGCCCCGTTCCTGTGCGGCGCGCCGCGATTCGGCGAGTAGCTCGGGAGGCATATTGAAGGAGACCTCGGGATCCAATCCCAAGGCCCGCTTCGTGTCCCGGATCTCCGCTGGCCCTACGGCGCCCGCATGCGCCGCCGAGGTGCCGCCGACGTGCGGCATAGGGTGCCCGATGCGGGTTCTCACCCGCACGAACGTGGGCCGGGTATCGCCGTGCTCGGGGGAGGAAGCCTCTGTCAGGACACGATCGATCTGCTCGATCTCCTCCGCATCCTCGATAGTGAGAACCCGCCAGCCGCAAGCCGCGAAACGGGCGGCAACATCCTCGCGGGTGGCCAGCGAGGTGGATCCCTCGATGCTTATCTGGTTGTCGTCCCACAGCACTGTCAGGCCGGGCAGGCCGGCCGCTCCGGCGAGCGCGGCCGCTTCCGAGGAGACGCCCTCGAACATGTCCCCGTCCGAGACCAGACACCACACCCTGTGCCCGAAGGGTTCGTATTCTCCGTCCGGTGTCAGCATCTCCCGGACGCGCCGTTCCTCCATGGCGGCGCCCACCGCGGAGGCGATGCCCTGCCCCAGCGGTCCGGTGGACATCTCCACACCTCGTGTCACGCCGCGTTCGGGGTGGCCGGGCGTGACGGAGCCCAGGCGGCGGGCTGCCCGTAGATCGTCCATCTCCAGGCCGTATCCGCTCAGATACAGCTGCAGGTAGAGCGAAAGCGAGGTGTGCCCACACGAGAGAATGAAGCGATCGCGCCCGGCCCAGTCCGGATCGGCCGGATCGTGGCGCAGATGGCGATTGAAAAGAGTCGTCAATAGGGGAGTGAGACCGACTGCTGTCCCGGCATGGCCGTTGCCTTTGGCTTCCACGACGTCGAGCGGAAGAACACGGGCATGACGGACGATGTCTGCTTCGACCTCGTTATCCAGCAGATGTGTTGACATCATATTGCTCCTTTGCGGAAGGGTGCCTCTGATGACCGCCCTTTTGCATAAGAGTATGCGAAACTGAATGAATTGTCTCTATCGCAGCCGGTCGAGGAGCGAAACGCTATGCGGTGACGGATTCGGAGGCGGATGTGCCCGAGAGGATGTCCTCGAGGCTCTCGCTGGAGAACAGCTCATCGAGGGCCGTGAGGGTGGCGCCTATCAATCCTCCCTGGTCTCCGAGCTGAGCCGGTGCGAAGGTCACCGCGTCCCTGGCCATGGTCGAGACTCCACTCAGGGCGCTCTCCCGCAACCCTTGGGAGACCAGGTCCGAGTAGGTTGTCAGATTGCCGCCGACGACGACGACCCCGGGATTCAGCATGTTGATGAGGGGAGCGATGGCCTCGCCGACTTTCTGACCGGTGGCGTAGAGCTCGTCGCGCACCAACGTGTTGCCGGCTACCGCAAGGTTCATGATCTCGGTCGAGGACTTCGCGGCGATCCCCTCGAAGACCAGCGCGGAGGCGATGGCCCGCCCGCCCGCCACGGATTCCAGACAGTTGTCGTGGCCTCGTGGGCAGCGAATGCGTTCGGCACCGCGCGCGTGGACGAGCGGGCCCGTCATATGCCCGATCTCGAAGGCGCATCCGGTCTCGCCGACGATGGGGCGCCCCGTGTAGATGACCGAACATCCGATCCCCATCCCGACCTTGACGAACATGAGGAGGTTGGTATCGGGGTGAATCATGCGCACGTCCGCCAGTGCATGGAGGTCCACGTCGTGACGGGTGATGAAAGGCCCGGTGGTGAGGCCGGCGAGCTCCTGCTCGATGTCGAGTTCGTGCCACTGGCTCTGGCGTGAGGGGATCTGGGGCTGGCCGTTGGCGGGATTGATCGGTACCGGGATGCCCACCGATATCGCTCGGATATCCGAATCGTCCATCGCCCGGAACCTCGCGAAGACATCGAACAGTTCGCGGTAGGCCTCGCGGGGTTCCTCGAAGGCCGCGATCTCGGCCGACGTCGACGCGAGCAATGATCCCTCGATCGAGGCGATGCCGGCCCTGACGACGGACGTGCCGATGTCGGCCACGAGTATCCGCCCGAAGGAGGGGTTCAGCTTGTAGCGCCGGGCGGGCCTGCCTCCTGTTTCCACGGTTCGTGGGGCGAGGCAGACCAGGCCAACCTCCTCCAGCGCCCCCAGGCGGTCGTGCACCGTGACCCGAGACAGCCCGGTGGCCTCGATGATCTCAGCCTGCGTGGATGGTTTGCTCCTCAGCGCCGAGATCACAGCGGCAGCAGGTGAGAGTGCATGTTCGGTGGCCAAGGCGGTGACCTCTTTCGGCAGATACGACCTGGAAGGCGGGGATCTTTCTTATTTTGCCGTGTATCAACATGGAATGGAATCTTGACATTTTGTATATTGATAAACAAAAGTAGGCGACAAGAGGGCAGAATCCGCTGCAACTCTATGAATATCCCGCGGTTACTTCGCAGAAGAGAAGAGGCAACGATGCCTGAGAAAAGCTCTTTACTTGAGCTCATGCCCGAAAAGGCCATGGCGGTCTCGGTTCTGGCAGCCGATTGGAGGGAGGCCATTCACGCGGCCGGGGACGCACTGGTGCACGGAGGTATCACCGAGCCCGCTTATACGGAGGAGATGGTCGAGACCATCGAGAAGCTCGGTCCCTACATCGTCATCGCTCCCGGTCTGGCACTCGCGCACTCGCGTCCCTCGCCCGCCGTCAAGAGAACCGGCCTGTCCTGGGTAGGGCTGGCCAACCCCGTCGAATTCGGATCCAAGCGCAACGATCCGGTTCATCTCGTCGTCGGCCTGGCGGCGCTCGACCACGACGAGCACCTGCAGGCGATGTCCCAGTTGGCCATGTTGGTCTCGGACAAGGAACGACTCACGCAACTGGCCTCACTGGACAGCGTCGAAGCCGTCCGCGAGGCGATCCAAACCTTTGAAAGGAACAGCAAATGAAAATTCTCGTCGTATGTGGAATGGGAATCGGAACCTCCATCATCCTCAAGATGAATACCGACAACGCCCTGCAGGAACTCGGCGCGTTCGCCGATACCGAGGCCTCGGACATCTCGGCGGCCCGCGGTGCGGCTGCGATGGCGGATCTCGTCCTGACCTCGGAGGAGCTGGTCGACCAGCTCTCCGACGTGGGCACCCCCGTCGAGGTCATCCATAACTTCACGGACGTTGAGGAAATCAAGTCCGTGCTTGTCAAGCACGTTCAGGAGCAGTGATGAATGTAGTTGTGGGAATTGCCGACTTCCTCGTCAACCAGATCCTCTCGGTGCCCGCGTTCCTCGTCGGAATGATCGTGGCGGTGGGTCTGGCCGCACTCAAGCGTTCGGTCGGTCAGATCGTCGGAGGCGCCCTGAAAGCCATCATGGGCTTCCTGATTCTGGGCGCCGGTGCCGACGTCGTCGTCGGATCGCTCGAACCTCTGGGCACCATGATCCTGGGAGCCACCGGTGCTCAGGGCGTGGTGCCGACCAACGAGGCCATCGTCTCCATCGCGCAGGCCGATTTCGGTGGCAGCACGGCTTACGTGATGATCCTCGGTTTCGTGATCGCGCTGTTGCTGGCACGCTTCACGCCGTTGAAGTACGTCTTCCTCACGGGGCATCACGTCTTCTTCATGGCCACGATGCTCACGGTGGTCCTAGCGACCGCCGAGGTCTCCAACGTCGTCGTCGTGATCGTCGGCTCGATCCTGCTCGGCGTCATCATGGTCATCATGCCCTCCTTCGCCCACCCCTTCACCAAGAAGGTCACCGGGAACAACACCGTCGCCATCGGCCATTTCGGCACTCTCGGCTACGTGATCTCCGGATCGGTGGGCTCGCTGGTGGGCAAGAAATCCAAGTCCACCGAAGATCTCAAACTGCCGCAGGGCCTGAACTTCCTGCGCGACTCCATGGTGGCCACCGCGCTTTCCATGGTTCTCTTCTATGCCGTCTTCTCGGTGTGGTACCTGCTCGCGGTCGGCAGTGAGGAGGCTCTGGCGCTCTTCGGATCGGAGAACACCGGTGCTTACATCATGACGGCTCTGACCAACGGTCTGATGTTCGGTGTCGGCGTGGCCGTCATCCTCTACGGCGTCCGCATCGTACTGGGCGAGATTGTGCCGGCCTTCCAGGGCATCGCGGCGAAGGTGGTGCCGGGTGCGGTTCCCGCCCTCGACTGTCCGATCGTCTTCCCCTACGCGCCCAATGCGGTACTCGTCGGCTTCGTGTTCTCCTTCACCGGAGGACTCGTATCGCTGCTGCTGCTCGCGACGGTCTTCGGTCCGGCGTTCGGTCTGGCGCTGATTCTGCCCGGAATGGTGCCCCACTTCTTCACCGGAGGTGCGGCCGGCGTCTACGGCAACGCCACCGGCGGGCGCCGTGGTGCGATGCTCGGAGCGTTCTGCAACGGCGTGCTCATCACCTTCCTTCCGGCGCTGCTCCTGAAGGTGCTGGGTTCGCTCGGGTTCGCGAACACCACTTTCGGCGACGCGGACTTCGGTTGGTATGGATTCCTCATTGGAAACGGCATCAAGCCCGGTGGGATCGTCGGGATCATCATCGTTCTGGTGATCGGAATCATCCTCGTCGGTCTCGCCTCGGTATGGCAGCGCAAGGTCGTTGACGCGGGATGGGAGCCGGCTCGGGCGCACACCAAGTTCCTCGCCGAAGCCAAGGCGGCCCAGCAGAAGCCCGCCACCGGAGCGAAGGCCACAGCCGCCAAGCCGACGGAGAAGGGCAAGGAATAGCCGGAAGTACAAGAATACGAAACAGAAGGTCTGCTTGTGGAGTGCACGGAGCGCTGGGCGCATGGCTCGTCTCGCTAGGGTGCTCGTCGGGTGGCGCCGATCGCGAACTTGAGGGTTAGCGCACGAACTTGAGGGTTAGAGCGCCGACTTCGCGCGCTAACCCTCAACCTCGACGGACTGAAGCAACGTCAGTGCTTCCGATACGGCCCGGCGGCCCCGCCTACCGAAGAGAGGGATATCTCGGTACGCGGGGCCGCCGCCACGGATGCGTTGCGCGCGGGGAGAGATACCCGCCCTTTTTTGTCCTTTCCCCGCTCATTTCTTTGGAATGGCATGTCCGTTTGACTACTCTGAAGCCTATGACCCAGCCTTACTATCCCCCGGTGCAGAACAATCAGGCGGCGAACGCGGCTTGGAGCGGCACGAGCGGGCCCTTCGTGCTCCCGAACGGTGAACAGGCCGTGACGGGACCCAATGGAAACTGTGTGGTCCGCGGCGGCAGGTACCACTACCGGGCGACCAAGGGACGGGCCTGGGCGGCGCGTCTGATCGACGCGGTACTTCTCGTGGCGGTGACCGCGGGAGTGATCGTGGCCAGTGTGAGCACGTTGCCCGCCACCACGAGCGACGATCTCAAAGCAGCCCTCATGGTTCTCCCCTACCCGGTGTTCGCGATCTTGCTGGGGATGCTCTATGGGACGATGTGCTCGCCGGGCCAAGCCGTGTGCGGGGTTGTCTCACTGCGATGCCGTAGCGGTAGGCGCGTGGGCGCCTGGCGCGGCATGTGGCGCTACCTCGCCATCGCCTTCTTTCCCGTCACGCTGCTCGCCGCGCTCGACCTGCCCACCACGTGGGAAGAGGATATTCGGGTCTACGATCGCAGGCCGATGGCCTGAATGCGGAACCGGCCCCGAGGCCAAGAGGTTGCACGGAGTCACTTCGAAGCACACATGGTTTTTCAATGGAGTTGTGAGCAAGTGTGCACCGAATCTCGCCTTGTTCTGGACAATCTGCCCGCAGCCCCCGACTCGAGGAGTAGTCTGATAGCGGCGATGGAACCCGCCGGAGCATAGCTCGAACCGCCGATCGGCTGATGGTACCTACCCGCTGTGTGCGGGTGGTACGCCGTGCCTGCTGCACACCGATCGTTAGGAGAGCACAATGCACGCTCCAATCATTGACGCCGTACACGCGCTGGAGATTCTCGATTCGCGCGGGCGGCCCACGGTCTCCGTGACACTCACCCTGACCGATGGAACACGGGGAAGAGCTCAGGTCCCCTCCGGAGCATCGACCGGGGACCGCGAAGCCACCGAACTACGCGACGGAGACCCGCATCGCTACGCGGGGCTGGGCGTATTGCGGGCCGTCGGCAATGTCGAGGAGGCGATAGCCGATGCCATCGTGGGAAAGCCCTTCGGCTCGATAAACGAGCTGGATGCCGCCCTCATCGACTTGGACGGCTCCGCGACGAAGTCTCGCCTGGGTGCCAACGCCATCCTGGGCGTCTCCATGGCATTCGCGCGGGCGCTCGCCGAGTACAACGGGAAACAGCTGGTCGATTTCCTTCCCGCGATCGCCGGGCAGGACCGTCGCCTGCCGGTCCCGTGCTTCAACGTTCTCAACGGCGGTGTGCACGCACCGAATCCCCTGGACTTCCAGGAATTCATGATCTCTCCCCTGGGAGCTCCATCGATTGCCGAAGCCGTTCGCGCCGGAGCGGAGATATACGCGGCCCTCAAAAGCCGGCTCTCGAGCGCCGGATACGCGACCGGGCTCGGAGACGAGGGAGGTTTCGCACCCGCGATCGCCGAGCCTGAGGAAGCCCTCGATATGCTGGTGGCTGCCATCGGCGACGCGGGCTACATGGCGGGGCGCGACGGCGTCGCCATCGCGATGGACCCGGCCTCCTCGGAGTTCAGGGCCGACGACGGCGCCTACATCGTGGGCGGGACGTCCCATTCCAGCGAGGACATGATCGAGCGCTATGCGGACATGGTCGAGAGATACCCCGTGTGGCTGCTGGAGGATGGTCTGGCCCAGGACGACTGGGACGGGTGGAAGAAGCTGACGGATAGGCTGGGCGACCGCCTCGAGCTCGTCGGCGACGATCTCTTCTGCACCAACCCGGCGATCATCGCCGAGGGCATCGAGAGGGGTGTCGCAAACGCGGCTCTCATCAAGCTGAACCAGATCGGTACGGTCTCCGAGACGCTGGAGGCGATGAGGACCTGCGCCGAAGCCGGTTACGGTCAGTTCATGTCCCACCGCTCGGGCGAGACGCCGGATACCTTCATCGCCGATCTCGCCGTCGCCACCGGATGTGGACATATCAAGACCGGTGCCCCCGCGCGGGGTGAACGGGTGGCCAAGTACAACCGGCTGCTGGAGATCGCCGTCGAGCACGCGGGTCTCCCATATGGACTCGGGCGGTAGAAACCGCTCGACGCAGACGGACCATTCCGCATCGGGAGCCTGGCCCGGCCCTTCCTGGCCCGGCACCCCGCATGGCCCGTCTCCTGACGAGCAGCGCCTTGGCGTGGGGCACACATTAGTCACGGTGTGCCCAGGCCGGGGCGCTGCTTCCCGCGTACGATGAAGATGTGATGACATCTACTCGCGACGGTTCGGCAACCGCGCCCCACAAGGGCCAGCCCATTATGGAAATAGCCAGAGAACTCGGTGTGGAAGCGGAACATGTTCTGCGCTACGGATTTGGCAAAGCAAAGATCGATCTTCCCTATCTTGCGGAGCTTCCCGTCAGGGGCTCGAGACTCGTCCTGGTCACGGCTATATCGCCCACGCCGGCGGGAGAGGGGAAGACGACGACGTCGATCGGTTTGGCCGATGGATTGCGCCGGATCGGCGTCTCCTCGGTCCTCGCTCTGCGAGAACCCTCGATGGGTCCCATCTTCGGCATGAAAGGCGGAGCCACCGGTGGGGGCAAGGCGCAGCTGATCCCGGGCGATGAGATCAACCTTCACTTCACGGGGGATTTCGCCGCCATCGCCGAGGCGAACAACCTGCTTGCGGCGGTCGTGGACAATGCGCTGCACTTCAACACGGTGGGGATCGATCCCCGTTCGATCTCGATCAGGCGTGCGGTCGACATGAACGACCGGGCGCTACGCGACGTGGTCATCGGGCTGGGCGGCAGAACCGGTGGCGTCCCCCGCGAATCGGGATTCGACATCACCGCGGCCAGTCAGATCATGGCCACCTTCTGCATGGCCTCCTCCCTGTCGGATCTGGAAGAGCGGCTCGGACGGATCGTCGTGGGCAACGACTTCGCGGGATGCGACGTGATGGTCGATGACCTGGGGGTGACCGGCGCCCTGACCGCCGTGCTGCGCGATGCGCTGGCACCCAACCTCGTCCAGACTCTTGAGGGCACTCCCGCCTTCGTCCATGGCGGCCCCTTCGCCAATATCGCCCACGGCTGCAATTCCGTCATCGCAACAGAGGCGGCTCTGAAGCTCGGCGACGTCGTCGTCACGGAAGCGGGTTTCGGTGCGGACCTCGGAGCTGAGAAGTTCATCGACATCGTCGGACGCCAGAGCGGCCTGGAGCCAGACCTCTCGGTGGTGGTCGCGACGGTCCGCGCGTTGAAGTTCCACGGGGGAGTGGCGCTCGCGGATCTCGAACGAGAGGATGTCGTCGCCGTCCGCGCGGGCCTCCCGAATCTGGATAGGCATGTTCGGACACTGCAGGATGTCTTCGGGCAGCGGGTCCTGGTGGCGATCAATCGGTTCGCTGCCGATACCCCCGGCGAGATCGCCGCCATCGAGGCCGCGATGCGCGAGCGTGGGGTCGACGTCGTCCTGTCCGATCACTTCGCACGCGGCGGCGAGGGCGCTGAGAACCTGGCGCGGGCCGTCCGCGAGGCGCTCGCGAATCCGAGCCGTACCACGTACTGCTACGAGGAGTCGCTCTCCCTTCGGGAGAAGGCTGAGCGGGTGGCCACGCGGGTCTACGGCGCGGCGGGCGTCAGCTACTCGTCGGCGGCGATGCGTCAATTGACACGCCTGCAGGACCAAGGGTGGGGGCACTTACCGGTCTGCTTCGCCAAGACCCAGTACTCCTTCTCGACCGACCCGAAGGTCCTAGGCGCCCCCGCCGGCTTCGATGTGCCCATCCGAGAAGTCCGACTCTCCGCCGGGGCGGGATTCGTGGTCCTCGTGGCGGGGACGATCATGACGATGCCCGGGTTGCCGAGGAGACCTTCGGCCTGTGACATATCTATCACGCCCGACGGAGTGATCCACGGCATGCATTAGGCATTGCGGGGGAAAGAGGGGCGGGACTTTTACGACATGGGTCCGAAGGCCCGGACATTTGGGTCGGAAGGCCCGGTTTTCCAGGTATTTGAACGGTTAGAGGGTGGTAAATCCGCGAGCCGGCCGGGGTCAATTGGGTCTGACCGGTTCATCCGGGACGATGGTCGGTGTTAGCCTAGTGGGTGGCCCGCATATTGCGGATTTCACATCTGCTCCAATGGAGGACATTTAATGACGAAGTTTGTCTACGCGTTCACCGAGGGTAACAAGGACATGAAGGACCTTCTCGGCGGCAAGGGCGCTAACCTCGCCGAGATGACGCAGCTCGGCCTTCCTGTTCCCCCGGGATTCACCATCAGCACTGATGCCTGCCGGTACTACCTGGAGAACGGAGAGACCCCGGAAAGCCTCGATGTAGAGGTCACCTCCCAGCTGCGCGCCGTCGAACAGCAGATGGGTAAGCGACTGGGTGACTCCTCGGACCCCCTGCTTGTCTCGGTCCGCTCCGGAGCCAAGTTCTCCATGCCCGGCATGATGGAGACGGTTCTCAACATCGGCCTCAACGACGAATCCGTCGAGGGACTCACCGCCCGCTCGGGCAACGCTCGTTTCGCATGGGACTCCTACCGTCGCCTCATCCAGATGTTCGGCCGCACGGTGCTCGATATCGACGGCGATCTCTTCTCGGCGGCCATCGAGAAGCTCCAGGAGACCAAGAATTACTCCGGCGATCTCGACATGACCACCGAGGATCTCAAGGAACTCGTCGGCGAGTTCAAGCAGATCGTCAAGGATGCCACCGGCGAGGAATTCCCGCAGGATCCGCGCAAGCAGATGGATCTGGCCATTGAGGCCGTCTTCCGTTCATGGAACACCGAGCGCGCCCGGATCTACCGCCGTCGTGAGCGCATCCCGAACGAGATCGGCACCGCCGTCAACATCTGCACCATGGTCTTCGGCAACATGGGCGATACCTCCGGTACAGGGGTGTGCTTCACCCGCGACCCATCCACCGGGCACTCCGGCGTCTACGGCGACTACCTTGTCAACGCGCAGGGCGAGGACGTCGTGGCGGGTATCCGCAACACGCTCTCGCTGGCCGATCTGGAGGAACTGGACAAGAACTCCTACGACGAGCTCCTGAGCATCATGAGCAAGCTCGAGACTCACTATCGCGATCTCTGCGACATCGAGTTCACGATCGAGGATCGCAAGCTCTGGATGCTGCAGACCCGCGTTGGCAAGCGCACCGCCGCTGCCGCCTTCCGCGTGGCCGCTCAGCTCGTCGACGAGCGCCTCATCACCAAGGATGAGTCGGTGAGCCGCGTGACCGGAGATCAGCTGACCTCGTTGCTCTTCCCGCAGTTCGATAAGGAAGCCGATAAGAAGGTCATCTCCAAGGGAATGCCCGCTTCCCCGGGTGCCGCCGTCGGCGAGATCGTCCTCAACAACGAGCAGGCGATCGCCCGCACCGTTGCCGGAGCCTCCGTCATCCTGGTGCGTCGTGAGACCAACCCGGATGATCTGGCCGGTATGGTCGCGGCCTCCGGTGTGCTGACTGCTCGTGGCGGCAAGACCTCGCACGCCGCCGTGGTCGCCCGCGGCATGGGTCGCTGCTGCGTGGTCGGCGCCGAGGATCTCGTGGTGGACGAGGCGGCCGGTACCGTCTATGTGAAGTCGCAGGACACCACGTACAAGGCCGGCGACATCATCGCCATCGACGGCACCACCGGAGAGATCTTCGAGGGCGAGGTGCCCGTCATGGATTCGCCGGTCATGACCTACATCTCGAAGGGCCTGGAGGCCGGCCTGGCCGCCTCTCCGGATGACGCCACCAAGGAGCTGGTCGAGGCTGTCGATCGCATCCTGACCCGCGCCGATTCCAAGCGCCGCCTGCTGGTGCGTGCGAACGTCGACACCCCCGAGGATGCCGAGCGCGCTCGCGCCTTCGGTGCGCAGGGCGTCGGCCTGTGCCGCACGGAGCATATGTTCCTCGGAGATCGTCGCCAGCTGATCGAGAACGTGATCCTGGCCGATACCGAAGAGGAGCAGCAGGCCGCGTTCGACGCGCTCATGCCGTTGCAGAAGGACGACTTCGTCGGTATCTTCTCCGCCATGGATGGACTTCCCGTCACCGTTCGCCTCATCGATCCTCCGCTGCACGAGTTCCTGCCGGACATGACCGAGATGACCGTGAATCTGGCCCTCAAGGAGGAACGCGGCGAAGAGATCACCGAGCATGAGAAGAAGGTCATGGCAGCCGTACGCGCCAACCACGAGCAGAACCCGATGCTCGGCCTCCGCGGCGTGCGACTCGGCTTGAAGATCCCCGGCCTGTTCACACTGCAGATCCGCGCCATCGCCGAGGCGTACGTGGAGTGCAAGAAGCAGGGCAAGGATCCTCGCCCCGAGATCATGGTCCCGCTGATCGGTTCCATCCGCGAGCTCCAGATCATCCGCGACGAGGCAGTCGAGATCTTCAAGGAGGTCTCCGAGGCCAGCGGTATCGAGGTGGACCTGCCCGTCGGCAACATGATCGAGCTGCCCCGCGCCGCCCTGACGGCCGAGGACATCGCCCGCGAGTCGGACTTCTTCTCCTTCGGCACCAACGATCTGACCCAGACCACCTGGGGCTTCTCGCGCGACGACGTCGAGGCGTCCTTCTTCGCCGAGTACTTCGACGCGGCCGTGTTCGGCATCTCCCCATTCGAGACCATTGACATCCACGGTGTCGGAGCTCTTGTGAAGATGGGAGTCGAGAAGGGACGTTCTGCGAAGAAGGATCTCAAGTGCGGTGTGTGCGGTGAGCACGGCGGCGATCCGACCTCCATCCACTTCTTCGATTCCGTTGGCCTGGACTACGTGTCCTGCTCTCCGTTCCGCGTGCCGGTTGCGCGCCTGGAGGCAGGCCGCGCGGCAATCGCCAATGAGGTCGCCTGAATCGGCACGTTCCCGCGGCGATGAGGTGTCGCGTGTGAGCTAGGCGCCCATTGCTGAACTGAGGGGTCCCCCGGAGAATTCCGGGGGACCCCTCAGTCGCGTCCTCGTGCGAGTCGGGGGCAGGACTCAACATGGCAATCCATCGCCATGTTCGGACTCGACCTGGTGCGTGGCGGCTGGGGAAATGGGGACTTCGGGCCTAATGACGTGTGCTGCGACTCAGAAAAGACCACTGGAATGAGTACAACTTCGGCCTCTCGAGACCTTCCCCCATTCTGGCCGGAGGCAGATGAGGCTAACCTAACTTCAGAGGTGGTGAGTACGGCATCGAGAAGGGCCGCGGCCCGAGCTTCACGCCAATCCGGACCAGCGGTTCTCCTCATTCGCATCGCAGTCATTCGCCTTCACATCCACTACCGATGATCTTTCGACGATCACTAACGAGGATTCCATGAAGCTCTCCGAGTGTCCGATGCGAACCAAGCTTCGGCTAACCGCGATCAATCTGCCCGCCAAGAACCTGCTTCGCATGCAGGAACTGGGGTTACGGCCCGGCAGCGAGGCCGTGGTCACCCAACATGCTGGATTCGGTGGCCTCGTGCTGAATGTCGCGGGCTCGCGGGTGGCGATCGATCACCGTTCGGCGCGAGTGATCGAAGCCGATATCCTACCGTCAGGTGCCCGTGAGGTCCTACCGGGGGGAGTGTCAGTATGAGCTGCCCGAATTGTGCTCCGAGCGCTGCCTCATCCACGGTTCTTCTCGATTCCAAGGATGGGCGCCCCTCTACCATCGTGTTGGTCGGCAACCCCAACGTCGGTAAGTCCACGCTGTTCAATCACGTGACGGGCGCCCGCCAGCGGGTCGTCAACGCCCCGGGCACGACGGTGCATGTCATGTCAGGCGTGTGGAAGTCGCTCAAGGCTCGAGTCCTGGACCTGCCGGGAACATACTCCCTCGTCCCCACCAGCCCGGACGAGGAGGTCGTGACCGAGACCCTGGCTGGAGCCGTGGGATCGCTGACCGCCCCGAACGCGGGGATGGGTATCGATCTGATTCTCGCGCTGCTCGACGGCGGATCCATGACGCGCTCGCTCTATCTGCTGGCTCAGCTTGCGCAGACGGGGCAGCCGGTTGCCGCCGTCGTCACTATGACGGATGTGGCGGAGCAGAATGGCGAGCCCGTCGACGTGACCGCGCTCGCCCGCACGACTGGCATTCCGGTCATGGGCTTCGACCCGCGTAGCGGTAAGGACTACGCGGTGCTCGATGGAATGGTCGCTTCCGCACTCGCTTCCAGGCCTCGTATCCGCGGTATTGATCCCGATCCGACCGCCCCCGGTTTTTGCGCGGAGGCTGCGGCCGTGGCCCGAACCGCCGCAGTTGCGATCGACGAGCGCGATCTCCTGGCGCAGAGTGCCTGCGCCTGCGGCGGCAGCGATGGTCGCCCTCCGCAAGCAGACGAACAGGCCTGTTCCTCCGGAACGTCGTCGTCGGATGAAACTACCTCCGATTCCTGCCCGTGCTGCGCGAAGAGCGCGGCTGAATCTGTTTCTGAGGTGGTCCCCGTTGCCGGGGCGTCGTCGTCGGCACCCGAATCGAGCGAGGCGGAAATGGACCGCGCGATGCTCCTGTTCGGCTGGGTCGACACCGTGGAGCAGGAGGTTCGCAAGCGCAACGAAGATCCATCGCGCCTTTCTCGCTCAGACAAGATCGACAGACTGCTTCTCAACCCCTTCATCGGCACCGGCACGTTCTTCGTGCTGCTGTGGCTGCTGTTCCAGATGGCCGGCTCGTGGGTGGGGCCGATCCAGGATTGGTTCGACGGAATCTTCGCGTCGACCGACGACGGAGCCTTCTCCCTCGCCAACGGCGTTTCCTGGTTGCTGGGTTCCGTTGGCCTGGGCGGTGGCTGGCTTGAGTCCATGCTGGTCGGCGGCCTGGTGACCGGCATGGGCGTGGTAGCCAGCTTCTTCCCTCTGATGTTCGTCATCTATGCCGCTCTCTCCGTGCTGGAGGATTCCGGCTACATGGCGCGGGTGGCCTTCCTGGGCGACAGGCTCATGCGGCGCATCGGCCTGGACGGGCGGGTGATCCTGCCGCTCATCATCGGCTTCGGATGCAATGTGCCCTCCCTGGCTGCGGCTCGCACCCTTCCCTCGGCTCGCCAGCGGCTGGTGACCGTGCTCATTACGCCCTACACCTCATGCGCAGCTCGCCTGACCATCTACCTGATGATCGGGAAGATCTTCTTCGGTGGGCACGCCGGGACGGTCGTCTTCGTCATGTACCTGCTCTCGCTCTTCATGATCGTGGCGGGGGCCTGGATCCTCAAGCATTTCATCACCAAGGACGAGCAGGCCGCCCCGCTCATGCTCGTCCTGCCCGCCTACCAGGTGCCGCGCCTGGCCGTCATGCTCAAGACCACGTGGACTCGCGCATGGTCCTTCGTGACCGGGGCCGGCAAGATCATCGTCCTGATGACGGTGGTGGTGTGGTTCATGTCGGCCGTCCCGATCGGCGCGAGTGCCGCAGGGAAGTCGTTCGCCGACCCCGAGCTGGCCATGGAAGACTCGCTCTATGGCGAGACGGCCAAGGTGCTGGAGCCGGTCTTCGCCCCGGCAGGTTTCGGAGAGTGGCACCTCACGGGTGCTCTCATGACGGGATTCGTGGCCAAGGAGACCGTTGTCTCCTCGATCGTCACCTCCTACAATCTCGACCCCGAGGTTGATGCGGGCAACGCCGAGGAAAACGGCGACGACATGGGCAAGCTGCCCACCCTGCTGCATCAATCCCTCGAAGATTCCGCCGGGCACGGCTATGAGGCTCTCGCGGCCTTCGCCTTCCTGGTGTTCGTGCTGACCTATACGCCCTGCATGGCCACGGTGGCCGAACAGGCGAAGCTGATCGGCGGGCGGAAGACGACCCTGGCGGTGATCGTGCAGCTCGCCGTGGCCTGGGGTCTGGCGGTTGCCGTCTTCCAGATCGGCAAGCTGTTCCTGTGAGCATCGACGCGAGGATGGCGGTGACAGGCCGGGTTCTGGCAGAGCTCCGGTCTGGAGGGACGGTCGATGCCGTTGCCGCCAGATGCGGCACGTCCGCGATATTCGTCAAGACGATACTGGATCATT
Source organism: Actinomycetaceae bacterium L2_0104 (assembly GCA_047501485.1). Taxonomy (GTDB): domain Bacteria; phylum Actinomycetota; class Actinomycetes; order Actinomycetales; family Actinomycetaceae; genus Ancrocorticia. The sequence continues at coordinate 123,022 of JAZDRN010000002.1, forward strand.
ACCGCCGCCTCGGCATGGTGGCGGAGGCGGCGTCGCTGTGCTCCTCGGGGCTCGGCGCGTGCAGTGCGCCTGCCGGCGAGCTGAGCATGGAGGCCACCGTGCATTGCGCCGGATGCCCGCTGGTGGCTCGCCGCAGGTAGCTCGAATCGTGGCTGCTGCCGCTCGGGCGAAGTGACACTCCGGCGAAGGCGGTGGCTTGGCGGTGGCTTGGCGGTGGCTTGGCGGTGGCCCTCGACCTCGACCCGCCTCCGGTGTACTCGGTCAGCGCCTCCTTCGGTTGTGAGCGCGGTTGAACCTCGCGGCGGGACTGCTACGCACCCGTGGCTGTCGGAGCGCAGCACGCAACGTGCGAGTATCTGCGAAAGTGTCCCGCGACACATCTCTTTTTGGGAAATTGTGCAGAGATAGCCAATGGTGGCTTGAAACCTAGGATCTGCTTGATTTATGAGGCGGAGCGGGGACGTATGCGATGCCGGGAGAGTGTATCCGTGGGTGGCTGAAACTCCCCGTCCCCCAAGGTCCTAGATGCTCCCAACGGTGATATTGCTACGCTTTCGCTAATTCGTTACCGATCGAATACCAAACGTTGAATATCGACGCCACAATCCGTGAGAAATATTTCAACAGTTTGGGCCGTCCGCTCTTCTCTCACCACGACCGATGACATCATTCGACCCACACACGGAGGAATATCCCATGGACCAGTCCGCTCGCTATGCCGATTTAAGCCTCAATGAAGAGGAGCTCATTGCAGGGGGCCAGCACATTCTGTGCGCCTATAAGCTCAAGCCGAAGGCGGGGGTGGGGTTCGTGGAGGCCGCCGCCCACTTCGCCGCCGAATCCTCGACGGGCACGAATGTGGAGGTCTCCACCACCGACGACTTCACGAAGAACTTCGATGCGCTCGTGTACCTTGCCGACGAGGCTGCACAGGAGGTGCGAATCGCCTACCCGCTGGACCTGTTCGATCGCAATATGATCGATGGCCGGATGATGATGGTCTCGTTCCTGACGTTGACGATCGGCAACAATCAGGGCATGGGAGACATCGAGTACGCGAAGATGTACGACTTCTATGTCCCCCGCCGGGCCATCGAGCTGTTCGACGGACCCTCGGTGGGCATCCGGGAGCTGTGGCGCATTCTTGGACGCCCCGTCGAGGATGGCGGTTACATCGCCGGTACGATCATCAAGCCGAAACTGGGCTTGCGGCCAGAGCCCTTCGCTCAGGCGGCGTACGAGTTCTGGTTGGGCGGGGATTTCATCAAGAACGACGAGCCGCAGGGCAACCAGGTGTTCGCACCGCTGAAGCAGACGATCCCTCTGGTGTATGACGCGATGAGACGTGCCATGGACGAAACCGGCGAGGCCAAGCTGTTCAGTGCGAATATCACGGCCGACGATCACCGCGAGATGATCGCGCGCGGTGAGTTCATCCTGGAGACCTTCGGGCCGGATGCGGACAAGGTGGCCTTCCTGGTGGATGGATATGTCGGCGGACCCGGAATGATCACCACCGCGCGGCGGCACTTCTCGAGCCAGTTCCTGCACTATCATCGCGCGGGTCACGGGGCCGTCACCTCTCCAAACTCGAAGCGTGGCTACACCGCCTACGTGCTGGCCAAGATGGCCCGGCTGCAAGGGGCCTCCGGCATTCACGTGGGGACGATGGGCTACGGGAAGATGGAGGGGGCGGCCGACGATCGCGCTATCGCCTACATCATCGAGCGCGAGGAATACCAGGGGCCCGCCTATTTCCAGAAGTGGTACGGGATGCGCCCCACCACGCCCATCGTCTCGGGTGGCATGAACGCGTTGCGGCTGCCCGGTTTCTTCTCGAATCTGGGGCACGCCAACGTCATCAATACCGCCGGCGGGGGATCCTATGGTCACATCGACGGCCCGGCAGCTGGAGCGCGCTCGTTGCGGCAGGCGCATGAATGCTGGGAGGCCGGTGCCGATCCTATCGAATGGGCGAAGGAACACCGGGAGTTCGCCCGGGCATTTGAATCCTTCCCGGCGGATGCGGACAGGATTTTCCCCGCTTGGCGAGAGAGTCTGGGAGGCCGGGCCTAGTAAGGTCCAGCCGCCGGGAAGGAGGATGCTATGGCCGCACGCACGCTGACCCAGTACCTGCTTGACCTGGGACGAAAAACAAATGGGCACGACTACGCACATGTCCTGAGCGCCGTGGCGATCTCGATGAAACTGATCGCGGCAACGGTGAGCCGTGGGCCGTTGATCACGCCTGAAGCCATCGACGGGCGCGGCTTCGATGCCGTGGCCGTCAACGAACACCTGCGCCGCTTGGCCGCCTCGATCCTAGTGGAACAGGCCTCCGGCGTACATCAGCTGGCGGCGATCTCGATCGAGGGAGAACCGGACATCCATCCGATAGCCTCGGGGCCGCAGGCCAGGTATCTGCTCGCCGTGGAGGCAATGCATGGGCTGCTCAAGCTGACGGAGAACCAGGCTGTTGGAGTTTCGTTCTCCATCATGGAGCGCGATCCCTGCGGCCGTTCGAATGCGGCGGTCGATTCCGCGAGAGACGGCGACGACGTCGGCACGGAATCGGTTCGTCCGAAACCCACCGGCGAGAACGTGGAGGAAGAAGGCGCCGTCGTCGCCGAAGACTCGGCGGGCTCGCACGAGGAGTTGCGAAACGCCTTCCTCCAGCCCGGGCGGGGGCAGGTGTGCGCGGGCATGGCACTCTTCGGGCCGTCGACGGTACTGGTTCTGACCACGGGAGACGGAGTGGACGGGTTCACCCTGGACCGCGATGTCGGCAACTTCGTGCTGACCCATCCAGGGCTGCGAGTGCCCGAGGCATCCACCATCGTGGCGATCAATCCCTCGGGAAGCCTCCGTTGGCCGGCGCCCGTCAAGAGGTATGTGGATGAGTGCCTCCAGGGGCGCCAGGGCCCGCGCGGCGACGATTTCATCATGCGGTGGAACGCCTCGGCGGTGATGGGCGCCTTCCGGGTGCTCATGAATGGCGGGATCTTCATCATTCCGGACGAGGGGAGGGCGAACCCGGCCTGTGGGCTCGGGGATGCGTCCGAAGGGGTGGCCTTCTCCCACACCGGCGCGCCGCTGGCGTTGCTCATCGAGCAGGCGGGCGGCTGCGCCATCAATGGTGCGGAGCGGATGCTCGATCTCGCTCCCGATTCTCTTTCGCAACGCACACCGATCATCTTCGGGGCGTGCGAGGAGGTGGGGCGGCTCAAACGCTATTTCGTGGAGCATGAGAAGGGTTACGACACCGAACTGCTGCACCCGCTCTTCCACGACCGTTCGCTGTTCTTTCGAGGTTAGGAGAGCAATTGTCGCGCGCACACCCCGTGGTGGCGATTACCGGCTCGTCGGGAGCCGGGACAAGTACCGTCACCGATACGTTTCAACAGATTTTCACCCGGGAGGGGATTGTCCCCACCATCGTTCACGGAGACGCTTTCCACCGATATGACCGAGAGGAGATGAAACGCATCCATGCCGAGGCCGCCGCCGTCGGGGAGGATCCTCCCAGTCATTTCGGCCCGGACGCCAACCGCTTCGAGGATCTCGAGTCTCTTTTCGCCGAATACGGGCGCGGTGGAACCGGAAAGGTTCGCAACTACGTTCACGACGAGGAGGAGGCGACCCGCTATGGACAGGAACCGGGCACCTTCACACCCTGGGAGGAGGTGCCCGCCGGCACAGATCTTCTGTACTACGAGGGATTGCACGGCGCGGTGCGCACGGACACCGTGGACATCGCACGGCATGTGGACCTGTGCATCGGGGTCGTTCCGATCATCAATCTGGAGTGGATTCAGAAGCTGCACCGGGATCGCACGAAACGCGGGTACACCACCGAGGCGGTCACCGACACCATCCTGCGGCGGATGCACGACTACGTGCATTACATCGTTCCCCAGTTCACCAACACGCATATCAACTTCCAGCGTGTGCCGGTGGTGGACACCTCCAACCCCTTCACGGCCCGGTGGATTCCGACGCTGGACGAATCGATGGTCGTCATCAGGTTCGCCGATCCGCGTGGAATCGACTTTCCCTATCTGCGATCCATGATCGAGGGCTCCTTCATGTCCCGTGCCAATAGCATCGTCGTGCCCGGCGGGAAGATGGATCTCGCCATGCAGCTCATCTTCACCCCGTTGATCTGGCGGCTGGTCGAGAACGGCCGGAAGGAGAGGGAGCTTCGCCGAACTTGAGGGTTAGAGTACGAACTCGACCGTTATAACCGCGATCTCGCATGCTAACCCTCAAGTTCGAGGAGGTGCGGGTGAGGAGGCCGACAGCGAAAGGGGCCGACATCTTGAAATCTTCAAGATGTCGGCCCCGGAAGCGGGTTGGCTGCGGGAGGTTACTTGGGGCAAGCCTCGCCGGAGGTGTCGATGGAGATGAACCCGGCCCCTGCCGCGCTGTTGCCGGACCCGGCGGCTGCCGCCGAGACCTTCTTGCGGGAGGTCACGGATGCGTTCACCGATTCCTCGTCCTGCTGGACGGAATTCCCGGCAGCATCGGCGTTTGTGGCCTCGGCGTCGTCCGCGAAGAGGTCCTGCGAGGAAGCGGAGTTGAACTTCGCCTCGTCGAGGATGCCCTCGCGCTTGGACACGATGAGCGGCACCAGCACCTGGCCCGCCACATTCACAGCGGTGCGGCCCATGTCGAGGATCGGATCGATGGCCAGCAGCAGTCCGACGCCTTCAAGGGGTAGACCCAGGGTGGATAGCGTCAGCGTCAGCATGACGGTCGCACCGGTCATGCCGGCCGTCGCTGTCGAACCGATCACAGCCACGAAGGCGATGAGCAGGTACTGGGTGATGTCCAGTTCGATACCGAAGAACTGGGCGACGAAGATCGCGGAGATAGCCGGGTAGATCGAGGCGCAGCCGTCCATCTTCGTCGTGGCCCCCAGCGGCACCGCGAAGCCCGCGTAAGCGGACGGCACGCCGAGGTTGCGGCTTGTCACTCGTTCCGTCACCGGCATCGTGCCGATGGAGGAACGAGAGACGAATCCGAGCTGAATCGCAGGCCAGGCGCCCTTGAAGTAGCTGGTGACCGAGAGTCCGTTGACGCGCAAGAGGATGGGGTAGACCACGAAGAGCACAAGTGCGAGGCCGATGTAGATCGCTCCCGCGAACCAGGCGAGGGAGGCGAGCGACGTCCAACCGTAGTCCGCGATGGCGTAGCCGATCAGGCCGACGGTCCCCAGCGGCGCCAGGCGGATGATCCACCACAGCACCTTCTGGATGATGGCTAGCAGGGAGGCGTTGAAGGTGAGGAAGGGATCCGCCTTCTTACCCACCTTGAGGGCGGCGATGCCGATGACGAGCGCGATGACGATGATCTGCAGGACATTGGGGCTCAGTGAGGCGGTCGCCGAGGTGAGCGCGCCGTCCGCGTTGGTCTCCGTGCTCAGGCCGATGCCGGTGCCCAGGAAATTGGCGGGGATGATGCCGTTGAGGAAATCCAACCAGGAGCCGGTCCTGCTGGGGTCCGCCGCATCATCGATCGTGACGCCAGTATTCGCGCCGGGCTTGAGAATGACGCCGAGGGCAATGCCGATGACCACGGCGATCAGTGCGGTGATGGCAAACCAGATGAGGGTCTTGGCCGCGAGGCGGGCGCCATTGGCCACGCCGCGCAGATTGGCGATGGAGGCGACCACGGCGGTGAACACGAGAGGCGGCACCACGGCCCTCAGGAGGGTCACGAAGGAGGACCCGATCGTGTCCAACGTGGAGGTCAGCCAGTTGGGATCGGGAGAATCCGTCCCGTTGGGCACGGGCCCGATGCTGAGCGCCAGCCATCCGAGCAGAACGCCGGCCACCAGGCCGATGACGATCTGAACGGAGAAGGAGGGCCAGCGCAGGCGGCTCTTTTTCTCGTTATGTGTGGAAGACATTGTTTCCCCTCAAGGAGTTGGCAGGGTTGTGACGGATATGGGGTGGGCGGCAGGCGACGATGGGCTTGTATGGTCCGTGTTCCCCGGTTGTTTCCCAGTTCTCGCCCGTGTGGGAATCGTTCAAGCTCCCGTTCGCACGTCGAGGAATTCGACAGGATGCGTTGCGGAGTCTAGCGGCGGTGAAGAAGGCTCGTTGCGGGCGCGTGGGCCGACCGGGTGTGGCCGAGGACGCTGTGAATGCCGAGTGAGGCTGAGACGATAGTTCCGGATGCGCCTATCGCGGCAGGAGCTCACACGGCATGCGCATACAACAGCACTCCGAGATGCGGTGCTCGGCAGTGCTGTCGATGTTGAGTGCACGGAACATGGGGCTCCAAACGGTTCGCTACCATGCGAGAACTAACCTACTCGCTTAATTGGTTACTTAAGGGTAGGTCTCCCATCGCGACAGCGCAAGGCAAAGTTGTCCGGAATCACATGGTGAGACCGGCGCAGGGTGCAGGGCCCCGACGGTCGCTGGATGGATGCAGGTTCATGGGGTGCTGTAATGCCTGGTCGATCCTTGATGGGCGTGTGAGCGGGCACCGTGCCGTATACGGCACGGATATCGCTGGTATGCCCATGAAGGAACCCAGCGTCAGGCTCCGCCCCAAGTGGGGGCGCCCTGGCCCCGGAAGCGGGGCCCGCACCGTGGGTCTGTGGCCAGCGCACTCGCAACCAACGGATGAGAAGAGGGTAAAGGTCCCAGGCGGTACCGGGCACAATGGTGGCAGGAGGTAACCATGAATCCCACCGACGACGAACTTCTTGTCCGCCTCAACGACGCACTGGTTGGCGAGGTAGACGGCTCGGCCCGCAGGCGAGCCGAGTATTCCACGGACGCCTCCACCTACAGGGTGCTTCCCCGGGTCGTTGCCTATCCCAAGGACTCCGCCGACGTATCCGCCGCGTTGGCGGTGGCGAGAGAGACGGGGGTGCCGATCACCAGCCGCGGTGCCGGGACCTCCTGCGCGGGCAACGCTGTCGGCGAGGGAATCGTCCTGGACTTCTCCCGTCACATGAACAAGATCCTCGATATCGATCCGGTAGCCCGGACCGCTCGCGTACAGCCGGGAGTGATCGAATCCGAGCTTCAGAAGGCGGCGGCGCCTCATGGCTTGCGCTTCGGCCCCGATCCCTCGACGCAGAACCGTGCCACTTTCGGCGGCATGATCGGAAACAACGCCTGCGGTCCGCACGCTGTCGCCTACGGGCGTACCGCAGACAACGTCCACGCGATGAAGGTGCTCCTGGCGGACGGTACCGAAATCGACGCGGGCCAGGGCGATCTGCGAGTCCCGGGCCTCAAGAAGATCGTGGACGAGCACCTTGCGGCGATTCGCGTGGAGATGGGCCGCTTCAAGCGGCAGGTCTCCGGATATTCCTTGGAGCACCTCTTGCCCGAGAACGGCTCGGATCTCGCGAAGTTCCTGGTCGGCTCCGAGGGGACGCTGGGGATCGTCACCGAGGCGACCCTGCGCCTCGTTCCCGTGGCCGAGAGTCCGGCGCTCGTCGTCCTGGGTTATCCGGACATGCCGAGCGCGGCCGACGATGTGGTCCCACTGCTCGAATTCGACCCGCTCGCCGTCGAAGGGGTGGACGCCCACCTCGTCGAAGTAGTGCGGCGCCATAAAGGAAGCGTGCCGGAGCTTCCGGAGGGTGGCGGCTGGCTTTTCATCGAGATCGGCGCACGGGAGGGCGAGGACGCGGCGGAAGTCATGCGCAGGGCGGAGGCGCTTGTGGCCGCTTCCGCCACCGGCTCGTACAAGATCTGCCCTGCGGGACCGGAGGCCACGGAGCTGTGGCGCATCCGCGCGGACGGCGCGGGGCTCGGAGGCCGCACTCCCGACGGCCACCCGGCGTGGCCCGGCTGGGAGGATTCGGCGGTCCCTCCGGAGCGCCTTGGCGATTACCTGCGCGACCTGCGCGCACTGCTCACGAAGCACGGCCTCGACGGGCTCATGTACGGTCACTTCGGCGACGGCTGCGTTCACATCCGCATCGATTTCCCGCTCGACGACGTCACCGGTGTGCCGGTGTTCCGCTCCTTCATGGAGGAAGCCTCGGATCTGGTGGCCTCGCACGGGGGAAGCCTCTCGGGCGAACACGGCGATGGGCGCGCTCGCTCGCAGATGCTCCCGCGCATGTACTCCCCGGAGATCATCGACGTCTTCACCGAGGTCAAGAAGCTTTTCGACCCCGAGAATCTGCTGAACCCGGGGGTGCTCGTCAAGCCGGATGCGGTCGATGCTCTCCTGCGCCGGCCCGTGGCACGCGTGCTGACCTACGACGGCGGTTTCCATTTCACCGAGGACGACGGCGACTTCACCCAGGCTGTTCATCGCTGCACCGGCGTAGGCAACTGCCGTGCCGACCGCTTCGACGCGGGATTCTTCATGTGTCCCTCCTACGCCGCCACCAAGGACGAGAAGGATGTCACCCGCGGCCGGGTCCGGGTGCTGCAAGAACTCGCGAACGGGAGCCTCGTCAAGGACTGGGATTCGCCGGAGGTGATGGAATCCCTCGATCTGTGCCTGTCCTGTAAAGCCTGTTCGCGCGACTGCCCCACGGGAGTGGACGTCGCGCGCTATCGCAGCGAAGTCCTCTATCGTGCCTACCGGGGCAAGATGCGCCCGCGTACCCACTACACCCTGGGTAACCTGCCCTTCCTGGCCGGAGCTGTGACGAAGGTTCCTTTTATCGCCGCGCTCGCCAATGCGGTGATGTCCTTCGGGCCGGTGCGCAAGATGGGGTTCCGGATCGCGGGGATCGATCCGCGCCGCGCGATGCCTTCCTTCGCCACCAAGCGCTTCTCGCGCTCGGACGACGTTCGGGCTCTCCGGGGAGTCGAACAGGGTGAGTTGGCCTCTAGGAGGCGCTCCCTCCGTTCTCAGCTGGACGGCGCGGGCCTCGACGAGAGGCTGACTGGAAAACGCTATGCGGTGCTGTGGGCGGACTCGTTCTCCGAGACCCTGGATTCGCGCGGGGCGCGGGCGGAGATCGAGGTACTGCAACGGGCGGGGTACACCGTCGTCGTCCCTCCGGAGAACACCTGCTGTGGGTTGACGGCCATCTCAACCGGTCAGCTGGATGCGGCCAAGAAGAAGCTCTCCCATTTGCTGGGCGTCCTGGCTCCTTTCGCGGCGTCCGGGATCCCGATCGTGGGCGTGGAGCCCTCCTGCACCGCCGTGCTGCGCTCAGACTTGGAGGACCTGCTGCCCGACGATCCGCGCAGCGAGCTCATCGCCTCGATGACCTACACGCTGGCGGAGCTGCTGACCGCCCCCACGCCCATCGGACCCGGTGAGGACTTCGAGCTGCCCGACCTTACCGGCGTGGAAGTCGTGGCCCAGCCGCACTGCCACCACTATTCGGTGATGGGTTGGAAGGCGGACGAGGACTTGCTGCGTCGAAGTGGAGCCACTCTCACAAAGATCTCCGGGTGCTGTGGGCTCGCCGGAAACTTCGGTATGGAGCAGGGGCACTACGACGTATCGGTCGCGGTGGCCGAACAACAGCTTCTGCCCGCCTTGCGTCAGGCGAACGAGGATGCCGTCTATCTTGCGGACGGTTTCTCCTGCCGTACCCAGGCCACTCAGCTGGAAGGGTCGCACGGCATCCACCTCGCAGAGCTGCTGCGTGATGGCAGGGCGGCAGCCTCGCGAACGGGAGCGTGATGCGGCGGCGTCCGGCGGTGTCGGCGTCTTTTCTGAGGCCCGGCCGCACCCCAGTGCGCGACACTCCGCTTGGAGGAGATGAGAGTTCTCCTTGTTACCTGGGACGGGTTAGCAAGGTAACCTTTTCTATCTGTGGATGACGGCCCGGTTCGACTAAACTGTATGAGGTGTGGTCGTCCTAAGCAGGGGGTTGGATGGTATGGCGGTCTTCGCTCTAGAGAACGGACGGCTGGTTCCGGCGCATTCGGTCAACGCAGTCAACTCTGGGGTAGCGGAGGAATCGCTGGCGGCCATTCGTGAGCGCGTTCTGGACTTGATCGACGCTTCTCTGTTCCCGGTGGCCTGGCAGAGCGAACCGGTCGCCGAGGGGCAGGACGGGCGGCGAGAATCGCTCATCTGCCTGGATGCAGCGGGCCAGACGGTCACCGTCGAAGTCTTGAGCCTCCTCGATCCGAACGAGCTTCTTGGCGCGCTTGCACGCGCGGGCCGACACGGCGAGATGAGCCGTTCCAGCCTCGCTCTCATCTACGGGCAGGGTGCACGCACCTTTCCGCGCGATTGGCGCACTTTTCTGGACGCCTGCCCGCCGGGGGCGGCTCCCGGCCCCCGTCTGTATCTGATCGTCCTGGAGATCGATCCAGGTGTGCGCTCCGCCGTCGACGCTCTGGTCGGGGCGGGTTTGGACGTCCGGCTTGCGACGTTGCACGACGGCGGCAGCCAGGTCTTCGTTTCGTTCGAGGAAGTGCGCACGCAGGGAAGCCGCCTGGGCTCGATCCTGGGTGCGGGCGTGAACTTCGATATGAGCGAGATCGCTGCGTCGATGCCCGGTGGCGAGGAACAGGATCCGGCGTCTGTCGGAGTCGACTATGACGTGGTACCCGTCGACGACTCGATCGTCGGCGAGGCATTCGCAGACACGTCGAAATCCAACCCTACCGCCGCAGCCATGGCAGAGACCGCGGAGACCCCCGCGGAGGCCTTCGATGTAGAGGAAACCGCCGAGGAACCGGTGGTGGATGAATCGGACGCGACCGTGCCGATGTCTCCCGAGGCAGGGCGGCAAGAGACCGGAGACGACGAGCCGGAATCCGCCGAGTCGGCAGCGGAAACGGACGACGAGCCGGTGGTGCAGACGGACGACGACGGCGATCTCGACGATCGAGCCCCGACGGACGAATCGGAGGATACGGTCGTGGCGGAGGAATCGCCCGAGGTCCTCGAGGATTCCGACGCTGACGACGCCTCGCTGAACAACGATGGTGCACCGCCGAGCGATGAGGACACTGTCTCTGGCGAGGACCCTGTTTCCGATGAGGCCGCCGTCTCCGGCGAGCCCGTGACCTCATCGGCTTCCTCTGCTTCGTCGGCGCCTTCCGCCTCCGCCCCGTCCGGATCCTCTCCGGAGCAGGCGGCGCAATCCGCTGCCTCCATTCCATCGGCCCCGACTCCATCGGCCCCGACGCAGCCGTCGGCAGATGAGGAAGACGATGCAGATGAGGCAGACGATGCCGCGCAATCCCAGACCGCGCGCGGCTTCCGCCTCGCGGACGTTCCAGTTGTACCACCTGCGGACTCGGCAGATTCTGCTTTGACGGCGGACGAGGCTGCCCTGGATGAGGGGGACCTCGAGGGTCTCGCTGCTTCCGCCGCGCCTGCCACCTCGCCCCAGGCGCCCCTGCGCCGCCGCGCGGACGCCCGGCAAGAGGGCATGCGTACACGCACTTTGCGCGACATGTTGCTGGGATCCGATGATCAGAAGCAGTCCGGGCAGCAGAAGGATCCAGCGCCCCGGGAGAAGGACGCCATGGAATCCGGCCCGGAACGGCCGGTGCGCCTGGATGCTCCGCACGCACCGCGCCACAGTGCGCAGTCGGCGCCCACCAGTGGCGATGCGGGAAACCCGCTGGCCAAGATAGATGGTTACGAGGGTCCTTCTGCCTTTGCCCAGTCAGCCATGGAACGCGAGCAGTCCCGTCGCAGGGCAGAGCAGCTGCTCTGGGAGAGCTCCGCGCCGCGCAACGAGGAAGTCGGCAGACGTGCCCGGCTGATCTCCGAGTCCAATGCGGCCACATTCTCCTCTGAGGCCGTGGCCGAGGCTGCCGAAGAGGACATGGCCTCGCCTGCGGGGAGGCTTATCGCCATCGCCCAGCGCTACGGAGCCCCTTTCACGGTCGTGTGGCGGCAACGGCGTCGAAACATCAATGTCAAAGCGAGAGTCACCCCTTGGGGGACGATCGTGCTCAGCGACGGGCGCGTCTTCACGGATCCTACGGTTGCCGCCCGTAAGGCATCCGGCATGGAGTCGGTGGACGGATGGCGCGTCTGGCGCATTCCGGGCGGGAAAAGGCTGGGGGATCTCTAGGTCCTCGCAGCCCGCGGATTGCCGGGTGCAGCCCGCGGGTCCCCGGGTTCAGTCCCTCTAGGTCCGCTGCTCAGTGCCGTTGTGCTAGGCCGCCTCTCGATACCACCGTGGCCGAGAGTCCGGATCGCCCGCTAACCCTGTGTTTCTACCCGCAGCGCGTAGGCGGCGATGAAGTCCTCGATCTCCTCGAAGGCCTTATCGCGTACCTCGCGCCGCGACAGGATGACGTCGTGGATCGCCTTGTCCAACTTGATGAGGGTGACGTGGCTGCCCAGCTCGGGTACGCGCTTCCAGATCTGGGCTACGTCCAGCACGCCGTCGGTCTCCCGATAGTCCTCGCTCCACTCCGCCGCGAAGTTCGAACGGTTCGAGGTCAGGACCAAGACCGGGCAGACGATGTCGAGCCCCTCGGCGACGCGCGCATGCCCGCTCAGGATGGCGGAGAGCCACGCCGCTCGCACAGGCCAGGAGGGGCTGACGCGCAGACGCGGGTCCGGTTCCCATCCCGTCGTCCAGAAGGGATCGTCGGTGCCGTCGGGGATGCCTGGAATGGCATCTGTGCCCGGGGCGAGCCCCGCGGTCAGGACGCGCTGGTAGTATCCGGCGTCGGTCACCGGAATGACGGATTTCGGTGAGGTGCGTGCCAGGACGTCGATGATCGGCGTTCCCAGTTGCCGCAGCATCGTCGAGGCCTGGAACTCCAGCCACGGGGTGTTGAGAATGAGACCGGCGAGGGCACCCGGATGGCGGTGAGCCCACAGCGAGGCGATGAGCCCACCCGTCGAGTGCCCATACAGCAGGGCGGGTATCGCGTAACCGTGCTCGGCGAAGATCACGTCGAAACAGGCGTGGAGTTCGTCGTCGTAATCCCGCAGGTCGCGGATGAACCCGAACGTCTGCCACTCACGCAGGCTACGCCCGTATTTGCGCAGATCGACGGCATAGAAGACGCCGCCGGCCAGGGCGATGCGGTGGGCGAGCTCGCGTTGGTAGAAGTAGTCATTCCATCCGTGCAGCGCGAGGAAGACGAAGGTCGGATCGCCGGGAGGGGGCGGGCCGGCAGGATCGAGTTCGGGCACATATTTCACAAGGGTGGTGACGACGTCGCCTTCTTCATCAGGGTCGAGGGGAATGGTCATCTGCAGGTACCCCGGACCCAGCAGATCGTCCTCCCAGGTGTTCATACCCCTATTGTGTCACCCTGGGAAGGCGAGTGGACATCCCGATTGGACACGACGAGCGTGGCAAGGAAGTCCGTGAGGATTCGGGTCACCTGGTCGTTCTCCACCAGGAAGCCGTCGTGCCCGTGACGCGAGGTGACGGTGACAACCGGACCGGATCCCGGCAGCTTGTCCGCAAGTGCGGCCATGTCCTGCGGATAGAACAGCCGGTCGCTGTCGACGGCGACGACGAGCGCGGGCATCGTCAGATTCGCGAGCACCGCGTCTGTTCCCCCGCGTCCTCGCCCGATGTCGTGGGTCATGAACGCCTGCGTGATGAGCAGGTAGGAGTTCGCGTCGAAGCGCATCGCCAGCTTGTAGGCGTGGTAATCGAGATAGCTCGCAACCGCGTAGCGCCCGTTGTGGAGGGGATCCTCGCCATCCTGGGGGTTGCGGCCGAAACGCGCGTCCATCTCGGGGGCGCAGCGGTAGGTCAGGTGCGCGATCTGGCGCGCGAGTCCCATGCCATCGGAGGGTCCCTCACCATCGGGGGCGTCGTAGTAGTGGCCTGCCCGCCACTTCGGATCCTGGGTGATGGCGAGCTTCTGGAAATGGGCGTAGGCGATCTGTTCCGCCGTCGAGGCCGGGCCGGAGACGAGGACGGCGATGGCTCCGGTTCGTTCGGGGAACGAGGCTGCCCATTCCATGACCAGGTTGCCGCCGAAGGATGCGCCGGCAATGAGCGCCCATCGCTGCACGCCCAGAAGCGTGGCGAGCTTGGCCTCCACGGCAACCATGTCCCGCATGGTTATCTCGGGGAAGCGCGGTCCCCACGGCCGCCCGTCCGGGGCGGTGGAAGAGGGGCCCGTGGTGCCCTGGCACCCGCCAAGGACGTTGGGACACACCACGAAGTAGTGGTTGGTGTCCAACGCCTTGCCGGGCCCCACGATGTCCTTCCACCAGCCGCTGTTGCCCGACTTGCTCGTGGCGTGGGTGTCTCCCGTCAGGGCGTGGCAGAGCAGGATCGCATTGGAGCGGTCGGAGTTCAGAGAGCCCCATGTCTCGTAGGCCATTCGCACGTTCGGCAGGCGCCCGCCGAGTTCCAGCTCCTGGGGGCCGAGATCGGCGAACTGGCGTTCTCCTGGGTCGTCTCCTTCCATCCACGCACCCGAGACGGGGATGGACAGTCGGGGACGAGGCGCATAGCCGGTGTCGAAGTCGCCGATAGGCTCGGCATCCGTGACCGGGTCGAGCGGCGCGTGGCCTACGAGGAAACGGGGGCTCTCTGGACGGCTCATCGTCTTACGCTGTCACCGCCGCAGCTGCGAACAGACCGCGTTCCAGATCGGCGAGGATATCGGAGATTCCCTCCAGCCCGATAGAGAGGCGGATGGTGCCCGCCGAGACTCCCGCGGCCAGGAGTTCGTCGTCGCCCATCTGCGAATGCGTGGTGGAGGCGGGGTGAATGACGAGCGAGCGGACGTCGCCGATGTTGGCGAGGTTGGAGAAGAGCTCCAGCGCGTCCACGAATGCTATACCGGCATCGCGGCCGCCCTTGAGCTCGAACGTGAAGACGGAGCCGGCGCCCTTCGGTGCGTATTTCTGGGCAAGCTCGTAGTAGGGGGAGGTGACCAGGCCCGAGTACTGCACGAAGTCGACTTCCTCGCGCTTGTCGAGGAACTCGGCGACCTTCTTCGTGTTCTCGAGGTGGCGCTCCATGCGCAGGGACAGCGTCTCCAGGCCCTGGGCGATCAGGAAGGCGTTGAACGGCGAGATCGCGGCCCCCGTATCGCGCAGCAGGGTGGCACGGATGCGGGTGACGAAGCCGCCCGGCCCGAGATCGGAGAAGGTAATGCCGTTATAGGTCTCGTCGGGGGAGGAGAGCAGTGGGAACTTCCCGTTCGCCCAGTTGAAGTCCCCCTTTTCGACGACGAGGCCGCCGAGCGCGGTTCCGTGCCCCCCGAGGAACTTGGTGGCGGATTCGACGATGATGTCGGCGCCGTGCTCGAAGGGGCGCACGTTGTAGGGCGTTCCTACGGTGTTGTCCACGACGAGCGGGATGTCGTATTCGTGTGCGAGCGTTGCGAGCGCCTCGATGTCGAGGATATCCCCCTTGGGATTGGGAATCGTCTCGCCGAAGAGCGCCTTGGTCTTGTCCGTGATCTGCTCACGCCAGCTCTCAGGATCGTCAGGGTTCTCGACCCAGCGCACGGTGATGCCCAGCTGCTTGAGTGTGACCTTGAACAGGTTGTAGGTGCCGCCGTAGAGGGAGGGTGAGGAGACGATCTCGTCGCCGGCCTGGGCGAGATTGAGAATCGTGTAGAACTCTGCGGCCTGTCCGGAGGCGAGTGCCAGTGCTGCCGCACCGCCCTCCAGGGCTGCGACGCGCTCTTCGACGACTCCGATGGTGGGGTTGTTGAGACGGGTGTAGATGGGGCCGGGATCGGTCAGCGCGAAGCGCCCGGCTGCCTGCTCGGCATCCTTGAAGACGTACGAGGTGGTCTGATAGATCGGCAGGGCACGGGCTCCGAAATCGGAATCGGGCTGTTGGCCGGCGTGGATCTGGATGGTGTCGAAAGACCAGTCATCGGTGTTTGGCATTTTGCTCTCCCTGAGTACGGGGAGCGGGCGGCGGACACGCCGATCTCTTCATAGCGTCCCTACCAGCCCGCACATTTCTATGTTCGGATGGGCTGGAAGCGCACGGTTCCGTCCTTGGGGCGGGGTGCGCTCAGTTGGGCATTCGCATGAACATGACTCAGAGCATAGGCGATTCGACCGCCGCACCGTCAAGTTGCGGGCGGCCACATCTCAGGACTTGAGACCTAGAGAAAGTGGAAAATGACCATATTTGTGACTCTAGAGAACGATGTTAAAGGTGAGAGAAGTGGTAATGATGTGAACGCTGTTTCTATTTTGGTCAGAATGTTATAGATTCGTAGCCGTGTAGAGATGTCTTGTTATGCATCTGTGAGGTCCATCGATGGGTCTGAGCGGGGCGATGACATCGGGTATTCGAACAGACGGAGTATTCGTGGAGAAGTTTAGATCTCGGCGATCACTGGCCCTTTCGGCAGCCATTGCTATTGTGGCGGGCGTGATCGTGGCCCCGGCCACAGCCGACGACGATGAGAAGCTCTCTCAGGCGAAGGCCGCTGAGCAGTCCACCGAGACCTCCTTGGCGAGTGTCGACGTGCGTCTCGCCCAGCTGGCAACCGAGCGCGATGAGCTCGGCCTGAAGGCTGCCCAAGCTGACGCCGAGAGCATCGAGGCAGAGCGTCAGCTCACCGATGCCATCGGTGACGCCGCTTCCGCACACGCGGCTGCCGATGCGGCCGCAGAGAAGGCGGATGAGGCGAAGGCCGAGTTGGGTCGTATCTCCACTGCGCTCTACCGCGACGGCGCCAGTTCGATCACGGGCGCCAACTATATCTTCGGGGCCTCATCCCTCTCGGAGGCAAGTTCCAAGGCTCGCGCCTATGACATGGTCGGTCAGGACGCGGACCAGCAGGTGCAGGAATTCGTTGCGCTGCAGGATGTCGCCGACACGATGAAGAGCGAAGCGGACCGCAAGACCGAGGCCCAGAACGAGGCTGCGGAGAAGGCTCAGGCCGCCGCTGATGCCGCGGAAGCCCAGCACGCCGATTCCGAGGCTCGCCTCGCGGAGATCAGTTCAGAGCGCGACGGTTTGATCGACCAGCTCGCCGTGCAAAAGGGTACGACGGCGCAGATCGAGCGCGAGATCCAGGACGAAAAGGAAGCCGAAGCCAAGAAGAAGGCGGAGGAAGAGCAGAAGCGCGTCGTCGAAGAGGCTCAGGAGGCCGCTGTTCGCGCACCGGCTCAGCCTGCGACGCAGCCGAGCACTTACGATGATGGCGGCGCCAGTGCGAGCGATAGCGGTAACGCCGATGACGGTGGAAATTCCGGCAACAGTGGTGACTCCGGTGCCAGTGGCAATGGCAACGGCAACGGTAATGGCAACGGCTCGACCACCTCGCCGGCTCCGGCTCCCCAGCCCACGACTCCGGCACCTAAGCCCACGACTCCGGCTCCCCAGCCGACAACGCCGGCGCCCAAGCCCACGACCCCTGCTCCCCAGCCGACGACCCCCGCTCCGCAGCCCACGACTCCGGCACCTAAGCCGACAACGCCGAAGCCCACAACGCCGAAGCCCAATCCCGCTCCCTCAGGCAACGGACAGGCCGTCTTGAACTTCGCGATGTCCTACACCGGCATCCCCTACGTCTGGGGTGGTACGACCCCGTCGGGTTGGGACTGCATCGGTTTCGTGCGCTATGTGTACCGCAACTTCGGTGTGAACATCGGTGGTTACACCACCTCCGTGCTGTCTGTGGGACGGCAGGTTCCCTACTCGCAGGCTCGCGCCGGTGACATCCTTTACTGGCCCGGCCATGTGGCCATCAGCCTCGGCAACGGCCAGAACGTGGGTGCCTGGAACGAGAACTGGGGAACTCGCGTAGGCGAGGACCGCTGGATCGGAACCCCGACTGTGATCCGGGTGTTCGAATAATCTGAAAGACGCGTGAGCGTGCGGGAAGGGGCCGGTTTCGACCGGCCCCTTCTTCGCGCCGTGGGGAGGCGCCTTCTTTGGTGATGTCTTCCTGGATGGCATTTTGATACGCTTTATTGGAGTATCGTATTATTGACGCATGACACGGGATGACGAAGAACGTACTGTCGAAGGCCTGAAGCAGGCCTTGGAGGCGTTGGCGGAGCGGGTGGAAAGGCTGGAACATAGGCTCGAAGAGCCTTCGCGTCCAGACACGTCAGCGGTATGGGAAGATGAGGAACAGTTCTGGGCACTGACTGGCTTGCGGGCGCGTCTCGCGGATCATCCTGCCACGGAAGATGGGGCGGTCATGATCGTCGGAGCACTCACATTGCCTGACGGCTCTCCGGTCGCGTGGCAGCAGAGTGCCGGTAGTGAAGGGACTCTTGAGACCGATTGGTCGGATCACGCGGCGACTTTCTCCGCCCTCGGGCACCCGGTGCGCCTAGAACTGCTCCGTCACATCGTATGCGGCGTGCATGCCACCGCCGAACTTGCGGAGATCACATCGCTCGGCACGACGGGTCAGTTGCATCACCATTTGCGGCAGCTCGTGGCAGCGGGCTGGGTGCGGCAGTCTGGCCGTGGGAGCTACGAGGTACCCGCAGCCCGCATCGTACCTCTACTCGCGTGTCTGGCCGGTGCGCAGCGATGAAAAGGATACTGCTCGCGCTCTACAGGATCCGCGGGCCGCTGTATTATGCGGCCGCTGTGATCCTCATCGGCAACGTGCTCGTGGGTGGCAACGTGTCAGGCGATGGGGCAAGACAGACGCGACTCATCCTGGTCTGGGTAGCGCTCGGCCTTGCCGCCCTCTGCCTGATGCTGACCTTCCTGCTTCCCAGAACGCTTTCCGCGCTGCCCGAGCGGGTCGTCTCCTCGCCGGTGCGCGGCAGATGGCAAGCACTGAACAGTCCCGCATCCGCCGTTCCCAGCCACGGTGTGCGTGCCTACGGGCAGGCATACGCTATCGACCTCGTCTACGAGCCGGGTGATGCGTCGCGTCCCGAGTTCGGTGGATCGATGATGACCCCCTCGCTGGAGTATCCCGCTTTCGGTCAGCCGGTGTTCGCGATGATCGATGGAACCGTCGTCCGCACCTCCGACTGGCGCAGGGATCATCGTGCCCGCTCGAACAGCTGGGGTTTCATCTACATGATGGTCGAGGGCATTGCCCGCGAGATGGGCGGGCCGGGCTTCATCGTCGGGAACCACGTCATCATCCGCGGCGACGAAGGAGTCTATGCGGTCGTCGCTCACCTACGGCGCGGCTCGGTGACTGTGCGGTCCGGCGATCGCGTACGTGCAGGCACGCTTATCGGCAGGTGCGGGAACTCCGGCAACAGCAGCGAGCCGCATGTGCATGCCCAGGTGATGGATCGCGCTTCGTTCTGGACCGCCCTGGGTATACCGGTGTCCTTCGCCGGGATAAGGCTGGAGGGCGAGTCCGGGCCGCTCGATGCGCTGCCCGTGAATGAGCAGTACATGGATGCTTGAACTGCGACACGTCCCTAGATGGGCATCACAGCGTTCTGTATGCCGTCCACGGCATACAGAACGCTGTGATGCCCGGTTGGGTCAGGGGTGGGCGCCGCCGACGAATATCGAACGAGCGCCCCGGGCCGTCACGGCCCGGGGCGCTCGCTGTAAGAGTGCTCGTCCATCTCAGTGATGGTCGTAGTAGCCCTGCTCCTTTGCCCGCTCGTAGGAGCGGTTGATCTCGGCCTCCGCGTCGAGACGGCCCACCCAGTGGGCGCCCTCCACAGACTTGCCGGGCTCGAGATCTTTGTAGACCTCGAAGAAATGCTGGATCTCCAAACGATGGAACTCCGAGATATCCTCGATCTCCGTGCGCCAGGAAGCGCGCTGATCGCCGGAGGGCACGCACAGGACCTTGTCGTCTCCGCCTGCCTCATCGCTCATGCGGAACATGCCAAGGGCGCGGCAGCGGATGACGCACCCGGGGAAGGTCGGCTCCTCGAGTAGGACGAGCGCGTCGAGGGGGTCGCCATCCTCACCGAGCGTGTCATCAATGAATCCATAATCGTCCGGGTAACGCGTGGAAGTGAAAAGCATGCGATCAAGACGGATGCGCCCGGTCTTATGATCCACTTCGTATTTGTTTCGATTACCCTTGGGAATCTCGATGGTGACATCGAACTCCAGCATCAGCATTCTCCTTTGTGCAGATGGCTTCGGTCACGCTAAAGCTCGACCGACAGGCTCCCGTGCGACACTAGCACTGTGAATCGGAAAACACAGGTTGCAGTGACTGCTCTATTGGCGCTTGGCGGAACCTACTTTCTAGCGGATGCCTTCGATCTTACCCCGGGACTCATCACTACGCGTCCTGTTGAGGAAAAAGCAGCCTCCTACCCGAGCGCCGATCCGGTGAGCATCGCGAGCCCGCAACTTCCGAGTCTGGACGAGGAAGCGGCGGTTCCCAGTGCCGACGACGTCCAGGCGGCCATCGACGAATTGCTCGCGAACCCCCAGCTCACAGGGCAGGCGTCGATCGAGATCGTCGACGCCGCAACCGGCGAGGTGCTGGGCGGTGCCAACACGGATGTGGCGCGCATGCCCGCATCCAACCAGAAGCTGCTGACGGCCACGGTGGCGCTGGAGGTGCTCGGACCGCAGTCCACCCTCGAGACGACGGCAGCGCTAGCCGACGGCACCCTCTATCTCGTCGGCGGTGGCGACGCCATGCTGGCCGCAGGGCATGGTGATCCGGACTCGATCATGGGACACGCCGGGTTGGCGGACCTGGCCGATCAGACCGCGGAGAATCTTAAGGAATCCGGAACCACGGCCGTCGATCTCGCCGTGGACTCCTCGTTGTTCACGGGGCCTCTCTATCATCCGGAAGTGGTGGGATCCGATACCTCGTACATCATGCAGATGCGGCCCATCGCCGTGGAACTCTCCCACGACTCGGAGGGGGCCTTCACGGCTGACCCGGACTTGCAGGCGCTCGATGCCTTCGCCGCCGCGTTGAAAGAGCGTGGTATCGCTGCCAATGTGATCGGCCGGGAGCAGGCCCCCACCCAGGCGCTCGAAGTGGGGGCGGTCGAGAGCGCGAGCATTCGCGAACTCGTGGACCACATGCTGACGGACTCTTGTAACACGACCGCGGACATTCTCGGTCACCTGGTTGCCCTCGCGGAGGGGGAATCGGGTGACTTCGAGGGTGCGGCACGGGCGACGACGTCCGTTCTCAAGGAGATGGGATACACCACGGCAGGGATCACGGTGTCCGACAACTCGGGCATGTCCATCCTCAACCGCTTGACGACGGCCATCCAGATCGAGATCCTCGACGATGTCTACACCTGCGAGGAATGCAACCTGGAGGCGATCGCCTCCGGCCTTCCGGTGGCGGGCCTCAATGGAACCCTGAGCACACGAATGACGGAGCTCGACCTGGGCGGTCGCGTCCGAGCGAAGACGGGTACGCTCATCATGGCCAACTCGCTCTCCGGGTTCATGATGACCGAAGGCGGACGGGTGCTGAGCTTCTCCGTCTTGGTGGACAACATCGAGGAAGGGACGACGCGCGAGATCCGCACGCTCATCGACGACTTCCTCGGTGAGATCGCCGCGCTGTAGCCTCTCCTGGCGTCGCCCGTGGAGAGGTGGAGGTGGGCCTCGCCGCCTGAGGCGCCTCGCACGATGCGGAATTCCGCCCGTGATACGAATGCGCTAGAACGTGTCGGAGGGCAGCGATACGGTTGTCCCATGGTCCAGATTGATCCGAAGCTCGTGGGTAGGGTTTCCTCGTTGTTGTCAGGCAGGCCTCCCCAGGCCGAATCCCGCGAGGCGCATGCCGTCGTGACGGGGTTGCGGGCCATGGCGGCTCGCGCACCGGAGATCGTGGCTTCCGTCAGTGGGTTGGAGTCCGCCGCCCAGACCGGCGGTGTGCCCGTCTTTGTGGTCGATCGCGAGCGATGGGCTCAGGCGACCGCGCAGTCACTGAGCCAGGTCCTCGAGGCGGGGGAGAGTGCGGCCCGCGGCGCGCAGAATATCGGTTCGCGTACATCCAGCGGTTGTGGCTCACCCTCGCCGCTGCTCTCCGCGGAGGTAGGAGCAGGATTGGCTCTGATGGCGAGGAGCGTGCTGGGGCAGTACGATCCGCTCGCGCCCGCCTCGGGCCTGCAGACAGGTGAGGCTCCTCCTGGCCGGCTCCTTCTGGTGGCTCCGAACATCCTCGCCTTCCAACGTTCTTTCGATCTGGACCGGCGTGATCTCGCGCTCTGGGTCGCGGTCCATGAGCTCACACACGCTGCACAGTTCGCGCAGGCGCCCTGGCTCAAGGACTACCTCGTCTCTCGCGCGCGTCCCCTCATAGAAGCCGCCCAATCCGGCAGCGGAGATTTCTCGCTCGAGTCCGGCCCCGGCGGTGAGATCAGTGCGATCATGAGTCTGCTGGAGGGGCACGCCGAATACGTCATGAATGCCGTTCCCATCGCGCTGCTGCCTGCGAAGCGGCGACTGCTGCGAGCCATGAAGCAGCGTCGCGAACAGACCAGCCCGCTCAAGAGGTGGCTGCAACAGGCTACGGGTATGGATATCAAGTTGGCGCAGTACTCCGCGGGAGGAACCTTCGTCTCCAGTGTGATCGCCTCGGCGGGCATCGACGGTCTGAATGTGCTGTGGGAAGATCCTCTCAACGCGCCCAGCCTCGAGGAGATCTCCTCGCCTCTGACGTGGGTGCATCGAGTCTTCGGCGGGGACCGCTAGATCATGGCCGGACCGCATCCCACGGTCGCGGCAGCACGTACCAGGCTGAGGGAACTGTTGAAAGAAGCCGGCGTCTCGCCGGGCGATCGTCTACTCGTGGCCTGTTCCGGGGGGTCCGATTCGATGGCGTTGGCTCAGGCGGCACTTTTCGTCGCTGCTCGGGATGGCTATATTGTCGACACCCTGACGGTGGACCACGGACTGCGTGAGGAGTCGGCGCGCGAGGCCGCGGCCGTGGCGCGGACGCTACGCGAGATGGGAGCCCGACGTGCCGAGACCGTTCGTGTGAGCCTCGGCGTCGGAGCCGGCCCCGAAGCAGAGGCCCGCAGCGCCCGCTACGCGGCGTTGGCCGCGGCGGCAGCGGGCGAGTACGTGACAGTGAGTGACGATGGTGCACAACCGGCCGGTGAATCCGGTGGCGCAACCCATGGAGCGGCAACCGCCGCAGGCCGCTCGGACCGTGCCGCCACCGTCCTGCTCGGCCACACGGCCGACGATCAGGCGGAGACGGTGTTGCTCGGCTTGGCGCGAGGTTCGGGGGCGCGCTCCATTCGCGGAATGGCGCCGGTTGGCCCCCTGCCGGAACACGGCGCCGTCCGCGCCTTGCGTCCGCTGCTGGATCTGCGGCGTGAGGACCTGCGCGAGGGTCTGCGCTCGGCTCACATCACATGGGTGGATGACCCGACCAACGAGCCCACCTCCCCGTGGCGTGCGCACGATGGGACCATGCTGCGTCGCGCCGCAGTACGGCACCGTTCGCTGCCCGTCCTGGAGGAGGATCTGGGACCGGGAATCGTCGAGGCGCTCGCACGCACGGCGAAGTTGCTCCAGGCAGACGAGGAAGCACTCGAGGGCTGGGCTTGCCGTGAGCTCGAACGTCTCGCGATGTCCTGCGATACCGGTGTGGCGATCTCGGAACTGCGCGCCCTGCCCGTCGCCGTTCGCACCCGAGTGCTCCGCACCCTGGCGCTGCGTGCGGGCGCCAGGGGTGGAGAGTTGGTCGGCTGGCATGTCGACCATCTCGACGAGCTGGTCACCGGCCCCGGGGGAGGTCGAGGCATCGATCTGCCCGGCGTCCGGGCTATGCAACGGGAGGGGCGTATCGTCTTCGACAGCGTAGGCTTGAGACATCACCGGAGAAAGGACAGCGATGGACGCTCGTGACATGGGGCAGGATCTCGATAAGATCCTGCTGACCAAGGAACAGATCGACGACAAACTGACTGAAATCGCCGCGCAGATCGATGAATGCTATGGCGATCAGAACGTCCTGGTTGTCGGTGTTCTTCGCGGTGCCGTCATGGTCGTCGCGGACCTCGTACGCAAGATCCACGCTCCCGTCACCATGGACTGGATGGCCGTCTCCTCCTACGGCAGCGGAACGAAATCATCCGGTGTGGTTCGGATCCTCAAGGATCTCGACACCGATGTCATGGATCGTGAAGTCCTCATCGTGGAGGACATCATCGATTCCGGCCTGACCCTGTCCTGGCTCAAGGCCAACCTGGAATCCCGCGGGGCCCGTAAAGTGCGCATTGCGACGGCGCTGCGCAAGCCCGAAGCCGCCAAGGTGGAGATCGACGTCGACTTCGTGGGTTTCGATATCCCGAACGAGTTCGTGGTGGGCTATGGGCTGGACTATGCCGAGAACTATCGCCACCTTCCCTTCGTGGGGACCCTCGCACCGCATGTTTACGGAGGATAGATGACGGGCAGTCAGCGCGAGGAAGCTCCTGCCGACGGTAGCGAAAGCAGCGAAATTGTCTCCGAAGGAGATGACGGACCCGCTACCGAGCCGACGCGAGGATCGGACGATCCGGGGCATGCTCCGCCGTCGAACGTGGAAAAGAAACCTGGGGCCGGCGAACGCACGGAACGCGGACGCAGAAGCCGCTGGACCATCTCCGCGGTGATCGCTGTCGTGCTGGTCGCCGTGGGCATGGCCGTCTGGGCGTTCATGGGCTCGGACCATTTCAAGTCCATCAAGACATCCGAGGGCATCGAGCTACTTCAGGGATCCACGGTCACGCGCGTCGAGATGACCGAGGGATCCCAGCGGGTGCGACTGTGGCTGTCGGAACCCACGCAGACCGTGGAGTC
Organism: Actinomycetaceae bacterium L2_0104; assembly: GCA_047501485.1. GTDB lineage: Bacteria > Actinomycetota > Actinomycetes > Actinomycetales > Actinomycetaceae > Ancrocorticia. The sequence continues at coordinate 147,581 of JAZDRN010000002.1, forward strand.
CGATGGAAGGCAGCAGGACGTGGGCAAGCTGGTGCAGTTCTCCTACGTGCGCCCGCAGGCCGAGGAGGTCGCGGAGTTGGTGCGCGAGGTCGAACCGGAGTTGGGATACGACTCCCGGGTACCGCAGAGTTCGGCCCTGGGCTCGATGCTCATGCTCTTCATCCCGATGGTGATCATCTTCGGCGCTTTCCTCTTCCTTCTGCCGAGGATACAGTCGGGCGCCGGGGGCCTCGGCAAGCTGCGCGACCGCTCCCGCTTCGAGGGCGACAAACCGGACATCACGTTCGTCGATGTGGCCGGCGAGGACGAGGCCGTGGCGGAATTGCGGGAGATCACCGAGTTCCTCACCAATCCCGAGCGTTTCCACGCACTCGGGGCGAAGATTCCTCGTGGTGTTCTGCTCTATGGCCCACCCGGAACGGGAAAGACTCTTCTGGCGCGGGCCGTGGCCGGGGAGGCTGGCGTGCCCTTCTACTCGATTTCGGCCTCGGAATTCGTGGAGATGTACGTGGGCGTGGGCGCCTCGCGCGTGCGCAAGCTCTTCGAGCAGGCCAAACAGCACGCCCCGGCCATTGTCTTCGTGGACGAGATCGACGCTGTCGGTCGCGGCCGCGGTATCGGCACCGGTGGGGGAAGCGATGAACGCGAGCAGACTCTCAACCAGTTGCTGGTGGAGTTGGACGGCTTCGACTCTCGCACGAATGTCATTCTGGTGGCGGCCACCAACCGGCCCGACGTGCTGGACACGGCGCTGCTGCGGCCCGGGCGCTTCGACCGACAGATCGCCGTCGACGCCCCGGACCTGCGCGGTCGCGAGGCGATCCTCCGAGTGCACGCGCGGGGCAAGCCTCTCGCCGACGCCGTCGATCTGAATTCGATCGCGCGCCGCACGCCCGGCTTCACCGGCGCGGACCTGGAGAACGCGCTCAACGAGGCCGCTTTGCTGGCCGCCCGTCAGGGCCGCCCCGTCATCGAGATGGACGATGTGGACGAGGCGATCGACAGGGTCGTGGCTGGGCCGCAGCGCCAGTCACGGGTTATGAATGCCCAGGACAAGCGCATGACCGCCTACCACGAGGGTGGGCACGCGCTCGTGGCGGCGGGCCTCCATCACTCCAACGCGGTGACGAAGGTGACGATCCTTCCGCGCGGCAGGGCGCTCGGCTACACGATGATGATGCCCGCCGAGGATCGCTACTCCGTTTCCCGCAACGAGTTGCTGGACCAGATGGCTTACGCCCTCGGCGGCCGCGTCGCCGAGGAGATCATCTTCGGAGACCCCTCCACGGGAGCGGCAAACGACATTCAGAAGGCCACGGACGTTGCCCGGAAGATGATCACCGAATACGGAATGAGCGCCGCCATCGGAGCGGTCCGTCTCGTTGCCGACGACGCAGATCCACTCGGACAGGGCGGTTTCACCGGCGCGGGCAACAGGCATTCGGATGCCGTCACCGCGCAGGTGGATCGGGAGGTGCGCGAACTCATCGACGCCGCGCACGACGAGGCCTGGCGGATCGTCATCGAGAACCGAGACGTGCTGGAGATCCTGGCCGGCCGCCTGCTGGAGAAGGAGACGGTCCTGCAGCCGGAGCTGGATGAGATCTTCGCCCGGGTGCGCAAGGCGCCGACCAGGAAGGTCTGGCTCTCGTCGCCGCACCGCGACGCCTCGGCCATCCGCGCGACCGCTGGCGAATCGACGCCTTCGGGTGGAACAAGCGAAGCAGAAACCACGGAAACGCCGGAGAACGCCGGTGAAACGAGGGCCACGGATGCGGCAAGGCCAACGGATCGTTCCGCACCCGCGCCCCGAGATATTCCCGAACCGCCGGCCCAGGAGGAAGATCCCCATGAGTGACAGCGTCGAGCACCAGCCGCGTTCATATGATGAGGACGCGGTGCGCCGCGCCATTCGCGACCTCCTGGTGGCGGTTGGCGAGGACCCGGACCGCGACGGGCTCCGCGACACCCCGGACCGCATGGCCCGCGCCTATCGGGAGATGTTCGACGGGCTGCACCGAGATCCCTCAGATGTGCTGAGCGCGACCTTCGATATCGGGCACTCGGAGATGGTGCTGGTCAAGGACATCCCGATGTATTCGACCTGCGAGCATCATCTGCTGCCTTTCCACGGGGTCGCGCACGTGGCCTACATTCCGGCGGAGAACGGCGTGGTGACCGGGCTGTCCAAGGTCGCGCGCCTCGTTGACGGATTTGCACGGCGCCCGCAGGTGCAGGAGCGTCTTACCTCGCAGGTAGCGGACGCTCTGGTGGAACGCCTTGGGGCTCGAGGCGTGATCGTCGTCGTCGAGGCCGAGCACCTGTGCATGTCCATGCGCGGCGTGCGCAAGCCGGGGTCGCGTACCATCACCTCCGCGGTGCGCGGCATCATGCGAAACCAGGCGACTCGTGCGGAGGCCATGAGCCTCATCAATTCTTAAGCAGTACATTGGGAGTGTGATTCGACTCCGCGAATCCCCGAGTTCATCTCCGAAGGATTTCTTAATCTTCCACGGAAAGGAAGACCGATGGTAGCTCGAAGGCTTCTGCGCCACCCCCACGGAACATTCGTCATGGGGATCTTGAACGTCACCCCCGATTCCTTCTCCGACGGCGGCATGTGGACCGATATCGACAGCGCGATCCAGCGCGGCTATCACCTCATGCAGCAGGGCGCGGACATCATCGACGTGGGCGGGGAGTCCTCTCGTCCCGGGGCGCTGCCGCTCAGTTCCGACGAGGAGTGGGACCGCATAGGGGCGGTGGTGCGCGCCCTGGCTCAAGCGGGCGCACTGGTATCTGTGGATACCTACCATTCGCTCACGGCCCGCCGCGCGGTGGAGGCCGGCGCCGTCATCGTCAATGACATCACCGGCGGCAAAGGGGACACGGCCATGTTCTCCACAGTCGCAGCCCTCGGATGCGCCTATATCCTCCAGCACACGAGGGGCACACCCGAGACGATGAATTCTCTCGCGCAATATGAGTCCGTACCCAGGGAGGTTGCTGACGAGCTCGCGGAGTCCGTGCGCCGGGCGGTCACCCTGGGAGTCGAACGGTCCAACATCATCGTGGACCCCGGATTCGGGTTCGCGAAGAACTCCGACCACAACTGGGATCTGGCGGCCCATCTGGACGCGATCAAGGCGCTGGGGCAACCGATCCTCATCGGGGTCTCGCGCAAGCGTTTCCTCGCAGATGTCGCCGAGGGGGAGGATCCGCGTGCGCGCGACGATGCCACCGCCGCGATGACCGCCTACTTCGCCGCGCAAGGGGTATGGGGAGTCCGGGTGCACGAGGTCGCGGCCTCGAAGGCGGCGGTTCGGACCACCGCGAAACTTCGCGAGTCCGGCGCTTTCTCGCCCGCTCCGGATACGGCCGTTCCCGGTTCACCGGTGAAGAAGGATGCCGATGAGTGACATCATCCGTATCGAGGGTGTGCGAGCGTTCGGCCGCCACGGTGTATTGGCCGAGGAACGGACATACGACCAACCCTTCGTCGTCGACATCGAGCTCGAGGTGGACGTAACGTCGGCGAGCCGTACCGACGACGTCGTCAACACCATCTCCTACGCCGACGCGGCCCAGGACGCGGTCGAGGTCATCACCGGAGAATCGGTGAACCTCATCGAAACTCTCGCCGAACGCATCGCCGAACGCATCCTCGCACGCGGGCCACTCGCCGCGTCCGTGACCATTCACAAACCCGAGGCTCCCGTCGGGCTCCCGTTCTCGGACGTGTTCGTCACGGTGCGCCGTCGGGGTCCCCTCACGAACGACGACGTCGGCATCCGTCACGTCGTCCTGGCCCTCGGCGCCAACCTGGGGAACACTCACGCAAATCTGGTGTGGGCCATCGAGCAGATTCGCAGGTTGGATGTGCACGTCGATCGGGTCTCCGATCTCTACGAGACCGAGCCGGTGCTGGCGCCCGGTCAGGAGGCTCAACCCAACTACACCAATGCCGTTCTCTCGCTGGATACGGCGCTTTCTCCCCTGGAACTGCTGCGTGAGCTACAGCGCATCGAGGTGCGCGGTGGCCGGGTGCGCCACGAGCGATGGGGGTCGCGCCTGCTGGATATCGATATCGTCGATTTCGAGGGGGTTACCTCCTCGTTGGAGCGACTGACGTTGCCGCATCCGCGCGCCGCGGAGAGGCTCTTCGTGCTGAAGCCCTGGGCGTCCATCGAACCGGAGGCCACGCTCGGTGGAAGGCCGATCACCGCTCTGGTGGCCGAACTCGAGCGGGAATCGAGGACGGGCTAGCGCGATGCGTACGGTGACATGGTGGTTGCTCGTGGGATGGCTGGCAGGAGGCGTCATCCTGGGAAGCGGCATCACCATGTTCCTTCTTCGCAACGGCCGGGAGCCGCCGCCCTTCCCCGCGGCCACAGCCCTCGTCCTCGTGATTGCGCTCGCGGTCCTGCTGTGGTGGGGATGGCAGATCCGGCGTTTCAAGGCGAGGAAGTCCTCCCTGATATCTGCCGCGTCCGCCAGCCGGATCGCTGCGCTTGCGCTTGCCTCGTCCTATTCGGGCGCATTGCTGGCGGGGATGTTCTCCATGATGGCGGTGGTGTACTGGATGAACGGCTCCACTGAGTACATCAGGGAGCAGGTGACGGTACTGGGGCTGGCCGCGCTGTCCAGCCTCGCGCTCACGATCGGGGGCCTGGTTGTGGAACGCTGGTGCCGTCTGGACGATTCCGACGACGCCGTCCAGAGCCCGGGTGCCCGCCCGTGAGGGCTGGCGCGGGGCGGTCGGCTGCCGCCATCGTATAGCGGCAGGTCGGAAGGACCTTGTTCAGGAACCGGAGCCACGCAAAGCCTGAACTGCGCAGAGGTAGAGCTTCGCAAAGCCTGAACTGCGCAAAGAGCGGGCGGCGCCGCCCTGCGGGGGATGAAAAGGCTTAGGACCAGCCCGTAGAGTTGAGGATATGAACTCGCCTCTTGCTCCCGATCTGACGTTCACGCCCGTTGACCCGCGGCTCATACGAGTCAAGATCCTCACGGAGCTCGCGGCCGGGCTCCCTCTGGTGATCGTCTCGGCGGCATTGAACCTGACGGTGTGGCGCAACCATCCATGGACCTGGGCGATCACCGCCGTGATCGTCATTGCCACGGCGTGGATGGTGGCTCTGTGGCCGAGGCGAGTACGGGCGATGGGGTACGTCGAATTGCAGGATGAACTCGTGATCGCCAAAGGCATCATGTTCCGCCGCGTCGAGGTGGTGCCCTATGGACGCATGCAGCAGGTGACGGTGACGGCCGGGCCGCTGCTGGCGCGCTACGGGCTGGCAAAGGTCAATCTCGTGACGGCATCTTCCGAATCCGACGGTGAGATCCCCGCGGTCTCACGCGAGGAAGCCGAGCGGCTGCGCGGCAAGCTCACCGCACTCGGCGAGGCGCATATGGAGGGCCTGTGAGCGGCATGGAGCCCATGGAAGAGCGAGATAGAGACGGCCGACTCGCGGCTGAGAGCCCAGAACCGGCACCGCCCGAGCTGGACCAGCCGGAACCGAACCAGGACGGTATGCAGTGGCACCGGTTCTCCAAGGCTACGGTGTTGGGAGCGGCGCTCCAGCTGTGGGCTTTCGCCGCGATCATCGCCTTCGCTATCGCACAGCAATCGATTGAGAGCGATGGATTCTCGGACCTCATCGAGACGGTGATCGATTTCGGGCTCGTCTGGCTCTGGCGAATCATCGGGATCCTCGCGGCGCTGGGCATCGTCACCGTCATAGGTGCCACCGTGCGATGGCGTTTCATGGGGTTCGCCCTCGCGCAGGACGGCATCCACCTGCGTTCCGGCATCCTGGTCAAGAAGCATCGGCACATGCGGTGGGATCGGGTCCAGAGCGTTGAGATCGAGCAGAAGTTCCTGGCCAGGCTCTTGAAATTGGGCACCGTGAGCGTGGACAGCGCCGGGGGAAGCACCGAGAAGATAAAGCTTGGGCTGCTCACCCTCCCGGAGTGCGAGTCCTTGCGTCTGACGATCCTCGAAGCACAGGGAAACGCTCGCTCCGGCAGACCGGTTCTCGTCGACGGCTGGCGTGAGACAGGGCCGGTCACGGCCGGCTCCGCGGGGGTTGAAGCCCCCGTCTACGAACTGGAGACCAAACGACTGCTGATAACTATGGCTCTCTCTCCGACGTTCTTCACCGGGATCGCTTCTGTAGCCGTGTCGATATGGTTTCTCTTCTTCTTCGAATCGGGTGTCGCTGCGATTCCCTTGATATTCATCGCTCTCGGCGCGATCTGGAACGCGGTCCAGGCGGTATCCAAGAGGTGGGGGACCGAGGTGTTCCTCGCCGCGAACGGGGTGCGCAGCCGCTCCGGGCTCTTCTCGACGTTCGCCGAGACCATTCCCCCGGGGCGTGTGCACGCCGTCGAGATCTATCAACCTGTACTGTGGCGCCGCTTCGACTGGTGGGTGCTGCGCGTGACGGCTGCGGGCAAGAACGTGGCCGATTCGGACGGGAAGATCCAGGACGCCGTCGTCATCCCCGCGGGCACACGCGATGAGGTACTGCGTATGCTGTGGGTTCTCGTACCAAACCTTGGCGTCGAGGACGAACACGGCTTCCTCGCCGAGACCCTGGAGGGGCGCGGCGGCACGCCGAGTTTCACCCCCGCCCCGCGTAACTCGCGCTGGCTCGACCCCTTCGGATGGAAGCGCAACGCGATCTCCCTGACCCGGACCTCGGCGATCATGCGGTGGGGAGGCTTCTGGCGCCGCTCGATGCGGGTTGTCCTGCACGATCACTATCAATCCCTGTCGATCTCGCAGGGGCCGTTGGAGCGCAGGCTCGGCCTCGCCTCGCTGCATCTGCGCACGGTAGCGGGAACGGTCGATACCACGCAGACGCACCTGGCTGCCTCCGACGTGCAACGCCTTCTGTGGCAGGAATCCGCGGCGGGAAAGATCCGCCGCGGGCAGGCCGAACAAGAGAGCCTGCAGACCTGGCGTGATCGTGTAGGAGCCTCTTAGCGATTTCTCTATCGATCAGGGGCCGGGTTGGCGCGAGAGCGGCTGCGGCCCAATGTAAATTGCTCAATATGGGTTTGGAGAATGCCGGACTTTTGGATGCGCGAGCATATATCATATTGTCAGGCAAGCTAAATAGCTTGCCTGACAATAGGTGAAATATCCTGAGAAAAGGCTCCCGGCATGGTCGGCCGAGTGGTTTGAGCGTAGGATTCTTTCACCCAGAAGAAATGAGCAGACATGAAAACTCACTCACTTTTCGTTTTGTTTAGTCTTCTCTCACTTTCCGTCGCACCCTTCCTTTCACAAAGCGTTGAGCCATCATCTGGGGAAGATGGAGTCGAGGAGGTGGAGGGGTCAACGATTGACGTACCGCTCTTCATCCAGGACATCGAAGAATCTCAGAAGAACAGCGAGCTGCTTGTTGATCCTACGAACGGCGTTATTTCAGGCCTCGAAAACTTCCAGCCCAGCTTTGAAAACATCCAGAACGAAACGCAGGATGGCCCGGGAACGGGAGTTTACCGTGAGGTACGTTTCAACTCTAAGGCAAGAAACTACAAAGGTCCTCAATTCGCTTCCTGTAAAGCACTTGTGAATGGTACTCGCTGCCAAATCAGTGTTGGGAAGCAGGTTACACGTTCCATAAATGTCAGTCTTGGGGCAACCAGAGGTCTCGTTGCTTCGCAGTTGGGCATTTCCTCTGCTAGTTCGACAACGACGACCGTGAGTTGCACCTCACCAAGCTTGAAAGCAGGGCAATATTTCAGAGGTTACGCAATGGGCGACAGGTACAAGTATCAGGTTGTTCGCAAATCGAAGTCTCATGGAATTGTCATTAAAACCGACACCTCAGGATGGCTTTACGCTTTCGATCCCTACAGAAGTTCGATTGCATGCGGATAGAGGGTTCCTTTCGCGAGAAGGCTTTTGGTATCCCACGAGCCTTTTGTGTGATGCTGTTGATGATAGCGACGTTGTTGCTGTCTTCGTGTGGCGGATCGCGTACACCCCTCAGCAGTTTCTTGGGAAGAGAAACTGCTGAGACGATGTCCTTCGATCAGCTGATGGAAGGTAGGACACTCATAAGTCAGGACGTCTCGCCGTTGGTTGATATGGAGGCAACTTTCACGACAGAGGACTGGGACTATCCGGGCTTCACTGTTATTGCGGCCTGTGGTGATGGTGAATTCTTGGAAAACTCCGGAGATCTTGAGATCGCGGTTGTCAATTCTGCTGGTATTACCGATGATTTTTTGGAGGATGTAAAGGCCGGTAAATATCAGTACCTTTTGACGAATGTCGGATGCTATGAGGGCAACTAATGATATTTTGCTGATCCTTGGCATGATGGCGGCTGGATACCTGTCAAGGTCGAGCTGAAACCGTTATCGAGGAAAACAGGAGGCTCGTTCTGATTAGATGCGGAAAGGTGTTCTGGCTGAGCAAGAGGATCTCTCCAGAGAGGCCACGTACTTGACGGTGGCAAGTGTGTGGCCTCTCGCGTGATCTGTCACCTCTTTGAGAGCGGGGTGACTGGAGGGATCGGTGTCCGGCTCGTGGGCGGATGCCCGTTGCGCCCGGTGATGGTGGGTAGCCGATTCGCCCGATATCGGGAGTTCACCGCTCTGCCCGGTGGTGAGAGCAATGGGAGTCCGCGAGGTCTGAAGAGCTCGTGACGAACCGGCGTAGGCTTGGGCATATGGTCGAAGAGAACACGTCTGATGCGATAGGGGCTGGCCGGGGTTCGGATGGCACCAAGAGCCCTGGCGGCGCCAAGCAGCCCGGTGCCACCAGGCGCCCCGGGCGCATGTCCATCGGCATCGTCTCCGCGGGGAAAGTGGGGGCGGTGCTGGGGGCGGCGTTGCGGGCAGCGGGTCACACCATCGTCGGAGCCTACGCGACGTCCGATGCCAGCCTGGAGCGCTTGGAGAATCTTCTGCCCGGCGTGCCTGCCTTGGACATCGAGGAGATAGCCTCCGCGGCGGACATGATCCTGTTGGCCCTCCCGGACGATGAGCTCGGCCCATTGGTGCAGGGGATGGCGAGGCTCGGGCTGTGGCGCCAGGGCCACCTGGCCGTGCATGTGGCGGGGCGTTACGGCATCGGAATTCTCGGACCTGCTGCCCAGGCCGGTGCGATCACGCTCGCCTTGCACCCCGCGATGACATTCACGGGCACCTCCCTGGACCTCAAGCGCCTGGTGGACTGCCCGATCGCCGTTACCGGACCGGCCATGTTCCTGCCCATCGGTGAAGCGCTGGCGGTGGAGATGGAGGGGCGCGGCGTCGTCGTCGCCGAAGAGGATCGCGCACTTTACCACGCGGCATTGTGCCACGGAGCCAATCACGCGGTCACGTTGGTGACCCAGGCGATGCGCATGCTCCAGGCCAGTGGGATCGAGGATCCCGGCGCCTATCTCGGGCCGCTCGTCGAAGCCTCGCTGGACGGCGCCCTGCGCTCGGGGGAGACATTGTTGACCGGGCCCGTGGTGCGAGCGGACGTGGGGACGGTGCGCGATCACCTGGAGGCACTGGACGCGCTCGCGGCCACCGGGGACTACGGTGACATCCCGCCGGCTTATCGAGCGCTGGCTCGGGCCACGGCGGTCCGCGGCGAACAGCGCCGGGTCCTGAAACCGGAACAGACTGCGGAACTGGAGAGGGTGCTCGACGCCGGCGGACGCTAGCCGGGGCACGCCCGCGGGATTCGCATGTTTGCCGAGCTCGTTTATGGGGGTTCGTCCTTTTCGTGGGTGCCCTTATCTCGTGGACGCCCTTTGCGGTAGGCCGTGCGCTGGTGCCCCTTGCGGTAAGCCGTGGTTTTGCCGAGAGTCTGCCCCGCGGTGGGAAGCAGGGCGTGATGGGGCAGACAGGTTTTGCCGGGCTGGCCCCTAGGCCCGTAGGTTACGTCCCGGTAGGCTAAGGCCGTGGCCGAATTGACACGTACCAAGAACGAACTCCGTGAAGCTCTCAGCAGCCTCGATGGGGATGTTGCGCTGGTTATGACGATGGGTGCCCTGCACGAGGGGCATCTTTCGTTGGTCCGCGCTGCCCGGCGGGCCGCTCCCAACGTCGTGGTATCGATCTTCGTCAATCCGTTGCAGTTCGGACCGGATGAGGATTTCGACGCCTATCCGCGCGACCTTGAGGCCGACCTCGCGCTTTTGGAGACCGTCGGTGTCGAGGTGGTGTACGCGCCCGAGGTGGACGATGTCTATCCGCGCGAGCCGCTGGTGCGTATCGAGGCCGGCCCGATGGCAACGGTCTATGAGGGGCGAACCCGCCCCACGCACTTTGCCGGAGTGCTGCAGGTGGTGCACAAGGTCTTCAACCTGGTGCGACCGGACATCGCCTTCTTCGGTCAGAAGGACGCCCAGCAGCTGGCGCTGATCCGCACCATGGTCGCTGATCTCGATATGCCCCTGGAGATCAGGTCCGTGCCTATCAGGCGTGAGGAATCGGGTTTGGCCCTGTCATCCCGCAATGCCTACCTCTCGGACGAGGAACACATCGAGGCGCTCGCCCTCAACCAGGCTCTCGTCCTGGGCAAGGACGCCGCCGCTCACGGCGCCAGCGTGTCCGGGGCTCGCGATGTGGCGTTGAAGTATCTGAGCGACGCCCCCGGCGTAAAGCTGGACTATCTGGCTCTGGTCGATCCAGAGACCTTCCGCGATCTGACCGCTCCCGCGCCGCACGACCAGACCGAAGCCGGCGCGCCAGCCCCTTCCCGCGGACTTCTGGTGACAGCGGCCTGGGTGGGAACGACCCGCCTTATCGACAACATGGAGGTTGAATTCCATGACTGAAAATCCCATTCATAGCACGACGGCCGCTCAGACGCCCGACGTGAACCCGAGCCAGTCCACGGCAGCCCAGGCTGCGGCGAGCGCGTTGGGGCTCGGATTGCGCATGCGCCGCATGATGACGGGGAAGATCCATCGCGTCACCGTCACGGGTGCGGATCTGAACTACGTCGGTTCGATCACCATCGACGCCGATCTGCTCGACGGTGCGGATATCCTCCCGGGCCAGGAGGTCGACGTCGTCGACGTGACCAACGGCGCGCGCCTGACCACGTACGTGATCCCGGGCGAACGCGGCTCCGGCGTCATCAACATCAACGGTGCCGCCGCTCACCTGGTCAACGAGGGCGATATAGCCATCGTCATCTCCTACTCGCTGTTGGACGACGCGACGTGCCACACCTATCAGCCGCACGTCGTCTTCGTGAACGAGAAGAACCAGCCCATCGAGGTCTCCGACGAACCCGGGCAGGTCCCCGAGGGCGAAGGTCTGAGTTCATCCGGAACCACCTTCGAGGAGTACCGCGGCTGACGCGGCAATCGCGCGATCGAAATGGCCTTCGGCGGTCCGTGTCTCTGTCGTTCGTGGGCACGGGGCGGTGCGCTGTGCCTTAATCGGCACGGAAGTTGCTGTGGTGCCCATTTGGGAAAATGACGGCCCGAACGCAGGCCTGAACGTCGGCCCTATTGGCGCCGGTGGTGGCGCAGATCCGGCGAATCTCACCCGTTGTGACAATGCGGCGGCGCCGCCGCGACGCTAGGCTTGGGTCCGTGAGTGAGAACGTAAAGGCCGCACACCCGGCCACGCAGGCAGACGACACCCCCGAGCAGATCCAAGTGCGCCTGGAGAAGCGCCAGAAGCTGCTCGATCAGGGCGTTGAGGCGTACCCCGTCGAGCTGCCTATCACCACCACTATCTCCGAGATTCGCGAGAAGTTCGAGGGTATCGAAGCGGGTGCGGAACTGACCGATGAGCGCGTCGGCGTCGCCGGGCGCGTCATGCTCTCGCGCACCGGTGGCAAGATCTGCTTCGCGACCCTCCAGGACGGTGCGGGCACCCGCCTTCAGGTGATCTTCTCGCTCGCGAACGTGGGCGAGGAATCGCTCGCCAACTTCAAGAGCTTCGTGGATCTGGGGGATCACCTCTTCGTCGAGGGATATATCGGAGCCTCGCGCCGTGGCGAACTCTCGGTGTTCGCCACCTCATGGCAGATCGCCTCGAAGGCCATCCGCCCGTTGCCCAAGGTCTACACGAACGCAGACGGCGAGGACGTCTCATTGTCGGAGGAGGCCCGCGTCCGGTTGCGCCACCTCGATCTGATCACCCGCCCGGCCGCGCGCGACATGGTGCGCCTGCGCGCGGGGGTCATGAAGTCGCTGCGCGCCAATTTCGATCGCCGCGACTACATCGAGCTCGAGACCCCGATGCTGCAGGTGATTCACGGTGGTGCTGCCGCGCGGCCCTTCACCACGCATATCAACGCCTACGATCAGGATCTCTTCCTGCGTATTGCCACGGAACTGCATCTCAAGCGCGCCGTGGTGGGAGGCGTCGAACGGGTCTTCGAGATCAACCGCAACTTCCGCAACGAGGGCGCAGATTCCACGCATTCACCCGAGTTCACCGCCCTGGAGGCCTATCAGGCCTACGGCACCTACGACACCATGGCTGAGCTGACCCAGAGCCTGGTGCAGCAGGCATGCCTGGATACCGTGGGAACCACGGTGGTGACGCTTGCCGACGGCACCGAGTACGACCTGGGCGGCCAGTGGGAGAACATCGATCTCTACACCGCGATTTCGCAGGCGGTGGGCGAAGAGGTCACCGTGGAGACCTCGCGTGAGAAGCTCGAGGCCATTGCCGACGCCCACGGTATCTCCGTGGCGCCTTTCTGGGTGGCAGGGAAGATCGCTGAGGAGATTTTCGAGGAGCTGGTGGGGTCCAAGCTTTGGGCTCCGACGTTCGTGCGTGATTTCCCGGAGGACACCTCGCCGCTCACGCGCCCGCACCGCAGCAAGCCCGGTTTGACGGAGAAGTGGGATCTATACGTGCGCGGCATGGAGCTGGGTACGGCCTACTCCGAATTGGCCGATCCCGTCATCCAGCGCCAGCGCCTGGTGGCGCAGTCCCTTGAGGCCGCCAATGGCGATCCCGAGGCCATGCAGCTGGACGAGGAGTTCCTCGAGGCGATGGAACAGGGCTTCCCGCCCGCCGGTGGCATGGGTATGGGCATCGACCGTCTGCTCACCGCCATGACCGGTCTGGGCATCCGTGAAACGATTACGTTCCCGTTCATCAAGCCGCAGGGCAAGTGATCAAGCCGCAGGGCAAGTGATCAAGCCGCAGGGCACGTGAGGCCTGGCGGCGATCGAACAGGACGCTAGTAGCGAGTGATGGCACGGGAGGACGGGATGGGTTCAACAATCGGTGTCACGGACAGCGAGGGCAACCTCGTTCGCCCGCCTCTGCCCGAACCTCTTGGCATCGGTGACAATGCCGGACGTGTTCTGGCCGTTTGCGTTGTCACTCAGATACGGCAGGATCCGGGAAATGTGGGGGTCACGGCCATCGACAAACGCTCGGTCTCCGGTCCATGCAAAGTGGGAAGGCTGGGCCTCTATGGCGATCTACAGGCCAATAGAGCCAAGCATGGGGGAGTGAATCGCGCTGTCTACGCCATCTCCGAGAGGGAGGTTCAGGCTTGGAGCGAGATCCTGGACAAGGAGATCCCGTACGGGCAGTTCGGTGAGAATCTGCGAGTCGATGGGCCTTTGGACGATCTGGAGATCGGTGCCCGCGTTCGCATAGGCGACGTCGAACTTGAGGCGAAGGGCCCGCGCAATCCCTGTGCGACTCTCGCGCGGTGGACGCAGCGCCCCACGATGATCAAGGATTTCACCTTCCGAGGCCGTGGGGGAGTGTGCTTCGCGGTCACCAAGATCGGCAAGGTGGAGGCGGGCCAAGATCTCGAGGTCAGCTACACCCCGGGCCACGGGGTGAGCGTTGCGCGCTGGTTCACGCATCAGTATCCCGCTGACGCCCGCACCCTCCTCGCCGCCCAGGATGCCGGGGCCATCGAGATCGCCGACAACGTCATGAAGTATGTACGGGCGGCGGCAACCCGCGGGTAGGACCGCGCAGAACAATTCGCCGACCCGCGGGTAGGGCGGCGCGGATCGATTGCACAGCGGGCCGGGGCTCCCATCGCGATAGCGTGGAAGCCCCGGTTTCCATCTGGGTCCCGGCTGGGCGGATTCTCTCCGTGGCCCGTCTCAGAGAGGGAGCCCTTTCAGAACCTAGGAAATGGCCGCAAGCGAGTGCACCTTCTCATAGATTCCGTCCGTGTCCAGATGATTGCGGACCAGCAGATCCTCGTATGTGCTCGAGGGTTGGTTCGATTGTGCGACGGAGAGACTGTCCCAGGTGGCCACCCCGTCGCGGGCGAGCAGTGCGGCCACGCGCGTCCCCAGCCCTCCGAAGGCGTAGTGCTCTTCGATGGTCAGGACCTTGCCGGTTCTGGCGGCAGATTCCAGAACGATCTCCTCGTCCAGCGGGGTAACCGTCGGTAGGCAGATGAGGTCGACGACGACGCCCTCGCCCGCCAGCTTCTCAATGGCCTCACGGACGTTCAATGCCGTGTAACCTGTTGTGACGACGGTTAGAGCATCGCCTCGGGTGACGTAGTAGCCCCTGCCGATAATGAATTCACGCTTTTCTTGATAGTCCGGGATCTTGGCCGCGCCGATTCGCATGTAGACGGGACCCGCGTGTTCGAGCATGGCGGCGCAGGCGGCACGGAGCTCACCGGCGTCAGAAGGCGCCAGAATCGTGACACCGGGTATGGATCCTGTCAGTGCGTAGTCTTCCAGCGAATGATGGGTGGAGCCCAGCTCCGAATACGTGAACCCTCCGTTGCGTCCCACGACTTTGACGTTCTGTCTCATATAACCGACGTCGTTGCGGAAGAATTCGAAGTTGCGGCTGGTGACGAAGGGGGCGATGGCGCAGAAGACGGGAATGAGACCCGTGGTCGCCAGGCCGGCTGAGATTCCAGTCGCGGCTTGTTCGGCGATTCCGACCTCGAAGTAGCGGTCTGGAGATTCCGCCGCGAAACCACCGAAGCCTGAACTCTTGCCGGAGTCGGCTGAGACAACCACCACCTCGGGGTGGTTCTGGGCCAAGGCCGCGATGGTTTGCCCGAAGGTCTGTCGCGGGTCAACGTATTCGTAGTTCTTCGTCATCAGTGTGCCTCTGGGTTAAAACTGTCGAGTTCTTCGTTGATCTCGTGAAGTCGATGGCGCAGCTCGCGGCGGGCCTTGTCTATCTCTTCGGCTCCGGGCTTCCAGTAATGCGAGGGAACCTGTCCTTCGATGTCTGGGATTCCCTTTGCTTTCGTCGTATGGAGGACGACGACGGAGGGGCCGTTCTCTGCATCGGTGGCTAGGAGTAGGCGATGAAGTTCGCGGTGGTCGTGGCCGTCGGCGTGGTGGACGTTCCAGCCGAAAGCCTCGAACTTGTCCGCGATCGGTTCCATCGACATGACGTCGCAGGTCTGCCCGCTGATCTGGAGACCATTGACGTCCACCAGTGCCGTCAGCTTGGTCAGGTTGTAATGTGCGGCGATGGCTGCGCCCTCCCAATTCGACCCCTCGGGCAGCTCGCCGTCACCGAGGAGGACGAATACTTGTGCGTCTGATCCGCTGGAGCGCAGGCCCAGCGACATCCCTACGGAGAGCGGCAGGCCATGTCCGAGAGCTCCGGTGTTTCCCTCGATTCCAGGAAGCTTGTGCATGTCCGGGTGTCCGCCCAACCGGGTGCCCGGCCGGCCGTACTCGTCGAGCACTTCAGAAGGGAAGAAACCCGCTTCGGCGAGAATCGCATATTGGGCGAGAGCTTTGTGCCCGGCGGAGAGTAGGAAACGATCGCGCTGCGGATCCTTGGGATTCGCCGGATCAATATTCAGGACGTTCGTGTAGAGGACGGCAAGAGCATCGATGCACGAGAGAGCACCGCCCACATGGCCGGCCGGGGTCGCTGACATCATTCGCAGTACATTGAGCCGCGCACGAGTGGCTGCCCGCTGCGAGGCGAGGGTGGCTCGCTGATCGAAGGCAACGAGGGAGGGATTCCGGTTGTCTGCCATTAGGAAGCTCCTGTGCCGTAGCGAGAGGTGGGTTGTCCATATCCTGCGAGGAAGTGGGTCATGTACTGCACCGTTTCTGTGACGTGTGAGGTGGATATGTGCTCTCTGCTTCGCCAGCGAAGCGTGAGTGCTGCAACGTCTTAATTGAACCATACCGGTATAGTCCACGCAATATATATACGGTGAATCACTTCCCTGTTGTACGCGGGTGGTGTGGAAAGATTTACCGACTGCTCTTTGTTTTTATTGATAGCAAGCCATTATTCGACGCAAGATGGCACTTCCCTTTTCTTTCTCTTATGCCCTAGACTGGTATAGTCTTATATGGCCATCAAGACAGCAGGAGGCCTGACTCACTTGGGTCTCATCAACTTCCAGTTCTCAATGACGAAACAAGGAGTATGGATATGGCGATGACCGTTGCGGAATACGCCAAACATTTAGACATGGCTCTGCATTTGCAGAGCTCGACGGAGGAAGAGATCCGTTGCCACGCCCGGCGTGCGCGCGAAGCGAATGTCGCAGCCTGCTACACCAACTCGTTCTGGACACCCGTTGTCGCGGAAGAGCTCGCGGGCAGCGATGTACATGTCGGCACGGCGATCTCCTTTCCCTACGGGGCGACCTCCACCAAGATGAAGTTCGCTGAGATCGAGGAAGGCCTGGAGTTGGGCGCCACCGCCGTCGACATGGTCGTCAATATCGGCAAAGTGCGCGATGCCCAATGGGACTTCGTAAGCAGAGAGATCGAGGGACTCAAGAAGCTGACCGAGGGCAAAGCCCTCTCCAAGCTGATCTTCGAGGTCTGCTTCCTCAAAGATGAAGAGATCGCCCGTCTCACGCGCATGTGCTGCGATGCGGGAATCGACTATGTGAAGACCGCGACGGGCTCGGAGGGCTTCCCGACCTCGCAGCAGGTTCGGGTCATGCGTGAGAACATCACGAATCCGCACACTCTGCTCAAGGTGTCCGGTGTACCCCGCACCTTCACCTTGGAGCTCACACTCGTGGCTTTCGAGAGGCTGGGAGTCTCTCTCATCGGTACTCGTTCTGCGGCTGATCTTGTGGATCAGTATGCCGCGTATCTTGCTGAGAAGGGTGAATAGTCGTGGCGAAGAAATATCTGGTGGGTATCGATGCGGGGACCACGGGCTGCAAGTCAGTCGTCTTCGACTTGAACGGCAACGTCCTCGGCCAGGACTACAGGGAGTATCCGTGCCATTACCCGAGGCCAGGATGGGTTGAGCAGCGGTATGAGGAGATCATCCCGCCCTTGATCGACTCCTGCCTGGCCGCGGTGCTGGATTCGGGTGTGAACTCCGAAGAGATCGAGGCCGTGGCCTTCTCCACTCAAGCGCCCCTCCTGGCTGCTGTTGGAGCGAATAATGAACTGTTGACCAGTTTCATCTCTTGGCAGGATCTACGAGGAGCTCCCTACATCGAGCAGATCCGTGAGTCCTTCGGGGCGGAAGCTGTCTACCGCGAGACCGGTGATCCGATGGGCACCAACTCGGCGGCCCCGAAGTGGATGTGGCTGCGAGACAATAGGCCCGATATCTGGGAGAGAACGGAATGGTTCCTGTCTGAGCAGGAGTTCCTCCTCAAGGAGTGGGGTGCGCCAGAGTACTGGACGGACCTTTCCTCGGCCTCGCGAGAGGGCATGCTCAATGTCGAAACCAGGGAATGGTCGCAGCCCCTGCATGATCTAGTGGGTATTCCACTGTCGAAGCGCGCCAAGATCGCATACGAACCGGGGAAGGTCGTGGGAACGGTCGACCCTGATATCGCGAGGCGGGCAGGCCTTGCTCCGGACACCAAGCTGTGCGTCGGTGCCCACGATCAGAACTGCTGCACTTTCGGGGGCGGAGCGGTCCGGCCGGGCGATTGCGTCATGGTCATGGGGACCTTCGGTTCCTGTTTCGTGGTGATGGACGAACCGAAGCTGGATCCGCTTCGAACCTTGATCGTGAAACCGAACCACGGCATGGAGAGCTGGACCATCGAGGCGTTCTCGAACACCTCGGCGTCCTCGTTGCGCTGGTATCGGGACACTTTCTGCCACCTCGAAGTGGCGGCGGGAAACGTCGTCGGCCATGATCCCTACAACCTGATCACCTGCGAGGCGGAGGGCTCTGAGATCGGCGCCCACGGGGTGACGTTCCTGCCCTTCCTCGGAGGGGCATCGGGAGCGAGGCAGAATCCCGATGCCCGCGCGAACTTCAACGGCATGTCCTTGGCGACCACCAAGAGGGACATTGCGCGCGCGGTGTTGGAGGGCATCTGCTTCGAGATGAAGGACATCGTGAAGTCCCAGCTGGCCGCCGGTATAGAGATCGAGACCGTGCGCCTTGTGGGCGGGGCAGCCAAATCGCCGTTCTGGTCACAGATGCTGGCCGATATCCTCGGTCTTCCCATCGAGATATTGGCGACCCAGGAGGCGGGTTGCCTCGGTGCGGCAATGTATGCGGGCGTTGGAGCGGGACTCTTCGAGTCCTGCGATGTCGCTGCTAAGCGTGCCGTCAAGGTCGTACGCCGCTACGAACCCGACGCTGATACCGCAGATGCCTACGAAGAGGCGTTCGTTCGATTCGTTGAGCTTTACGAAGGGGTTTATGCCTGACGGTTAGGAGATGGCCGCATGAGACGCCCCGATGGCTCCTGGCTCTGATTGAGTTGTGTGCCATCGGGGCGAAGGCGCCGCTACCTGAGATGACCGCGAATCCACGGAGCAGAGCACGGACCGAATGGTGGAACCCCGACCCGATGCGCCGCCGACGACGTCGTACGAGCGGCGAGCAACCGGTCCGAGCCGGCATGTATCGACAAGAAGGAAGGAGAGCCCATGGAATTTCAAGGGAAGGTCTGTCTCGTCACTGGAGGGGCAGGAGGTATCGGCGAGGAGATCGCCAGGCAGTTCGCGGCCCAAGGCGCGGTGGCAGCGATTATCGATATCGACGCGGAAAAAGGACGAGAAGTCGCTGCTGACATCGGCGACGGGTCAGCGGGAGATGCGAGGTTCTATCGCTGCGATCTGCGTTCGGTCAGCGATATCCAAAGGACCGTGGCGGCGGTTTTGGACGATTTCGGCCGGGTCGACGTCGTCGCCAACGTCGCGGGGCTGGCGAACAGAACGGTCCACGAGAACATCACGGAGGACGAATGGGATCTGCTCAACGATGTCAACCTCAAGGCGCCCTTCTTCGTTGCTCAGGCCGCATACCGGGCTATGAAGGAACAGGGATCGGGACGCATCATCAACATCGCCTCCTATAGAGCGCATACGACCGACGGGCACCATCTGATCTATGCTGCGACCAAGGCTGGCATCCAGGCAATCACCCGCGATCTCGCCGTCGGAGGAGGCCCCTACGGCATCACGGCTAACACCGTGAGTCCCGGTTACGTCATCACACCGATGACTGCGCACAATCTGGAGAATGACACCTGGTTGGATCGTGTGCGCGAGCGAATACCGCTTGGCAGGCTGCTGGAGACGAAAGAGGTGGCACATGCCGTCCTATTCCTTGCCTCCGACAAGGCGAGTGGAATCACCGGACAGAATCTGCTCGTTGATGGAGGGTGGACTGTCCACGAGTAGACTGCGGGCCCACCACGTAGGAGGTGGACCGGATGGCGATGACACGGGTGGCCTCGGCTACAACTTCAGGACCTTCTCCAGCGTGGCCACGGTGACCATCCCGTTCACGAGCGGAACCCGCTCTCGGAATTCAGCCTGGCCCCCGCGCAGTTCGGCCGGAGCTCCGGGTTCGCCCAGATCGGAGACGATGAGTGATGCATGAGGGAAATCCTCGTGGGCTGAGAGTGCACTGTGCGTCACCACGTGCGGCAGCCCGGCATTGTAGGCGGCGGTAGCGCCAGTCTCCGAGTCTTCCACAACCACCGTCTGCTCCGGATCGGCGTCGGTCTCCTTCATGGCGAGAAGGTAGATATCCGGTGCGGGTTTCTTCGCGGGGACCACGTCGCCGGCGAAAATGGCGTCGATGGTGCCGGAACCCAAGACACTGTTCACGACAGCTTGGACGGAGGCAAATGCTGAAGTGGACGCCACGGCGACGATCCACCCCCGTGACTTCGCCTCGTTGACGAGACGCCGTATTCCGGGGCGTCCTGGAATGGCGCCGCCCTGGATGAGGTCGATGTATTTCTCTGTCTTGAGGCGATGCAGCTCGGCAACCAGTTCGTCGATCGGTTTGTTCTTCGCCGCCGCCGGATGCTGCTTGAAGTAATAGGCGAGCCTTTCTTTACCGCCTCCGATTTTCACGAGGTCGATGTACTCCTCCAGGTTCCACGAGACGTCGAGTCCCGCCTCCTCGAACGCCTGATTGAAGGCGGGCAGGTGCCCGTGCTTCTCGGTATCTGCGAGTACGCCGTCGCAATCCAGCAGTAGTGTGGGCATGATCAGGCCTTTCCGATCGAACCGAAGATGGTGGCGAATTCCCTGACGGTCCCCTCGCACGCTTCCACTTGAGTGGCGAAGAGGTTTACGGGCTCCCAGGCGTCCTGGGGTGCCGCCACGTTCTGCAGATAGGTCAGAGCACTCTTCATATAGGAGTGCTTGAGTGCCGTGGACACGTTGATCTTCCCGACGCCGGCATCGACGAAGGCTTGGAACTCCTCGTTGGAAAGGCCGGTGCCTCCATGCAAGACGATGGGGATGTCAGTCCGCGCGGCGATCTCGGCGGACCGCTCCGGAAGTAGCGCAGGCTGGGAACTGTAGACGCCGTGGGAGGTGCCGAGCGCCGGTGCGAGCAGATCCACGCGGCAGTCTTCGGCCGATGCGACGAGTTGTTCCACGGAGTAGGCGTGGACAGCGGTATCGGAACCGACGCCGTCCTCGACGCCCACGATGTTCTCGATCTCGCTCTCGACCTCCACGTTGGAGGCGTGGGCCTCCGCCACGACCTCGCGGGTCTCGGCAATGGCGGTGTCGAAGTCGCGATTGGAGGCATCGAAGAGCACCGAATCCCATCCGGCCACGATCGCCTCGGTGATGACCGCCCGATCCGGGCAGTGATCGAGGTGCAGCGTGATGGGAACGGCGACGCCCGACAGGGCGTCCTCGAAGGCGGAAACCAAGGTCTTGGCGCCGAAGAGACGGACGGTCTTCACCGATGTCTGAACGATCAAGGGGGTTTTGAGCTTGTCGGCAGCTTCCATGACCGCGCGCATCGACAATGGATCAATAATGTTGATGGCGGGCACCGCGTAGTTTTCGCGGGCGGCCTTTTGAACCAACTGAAGCGTACTGTGGCGGGGCATTTCTTCTCCTGGGGCGGCTAGTGGGTTGTAGGAAGTGGGGATCCGGTGGGTTATGGGGCGAGACGTGTTAAGCCTCGCCCCACCGGGTTTCGCGCTCTCGTGAAGAGCTCAGGACTGACCGTTGGCTGCGTTCATGAATCGCCGCTGGTAACTCACGACCTGGTTGGTCGATGTGAATCGTGCGAGATAGGCGGGTTCGGCGGTCAAAACGATACGGTTGGTCATGTCCGCGAACTCCGGGTCTGCCAGCAGGTTATCAATATCCGGGTAGTTGCGTTCGCCTTCCATCGAGCAGATGATGAGCCGGGTGTCCGGGAGATTGGCATTGCGCAGGGCGCGCAGATTGTGGCGGACGCTGTCCAGACCGTCGAATTTGATGGTGTCGCTGGCGAGTGAGCGATTCTCCAATACGTTACGAGCCAACGAGAGCACAGAGAGCAAGTCCTCGTTCTCGGCGCCCGATGGCAGATAATCGTTGGCAATGAAGTACTCGCGCAGCTCCTTGAGGAAGAAGGAATCCTGTGAGGTCTCGTAGGCCTTGAGCAGTCCGATGATCCGTTCCGATTGCATCTTGCGGTGACGGATGAATGAGTTGATGAAGTAAGGGCGCGCCTGGAGGGCCAGCTGGGTCTGGTAGGGCTCGAACATCAGCGTGAAGTTGACTCGAAAACCGGCTTCCTGAAGCCTGAGGGCGGTCTGATGGCCGTGCAGCGCGTCCTGTGTGGATCCGGCGCCGTATCCGGTATCCAATCGCTTGTCGCCTTCGAGAAGCTGCGAGTAGTTCCCGGCATTGACAGGCCCGGTGTGAGGCACCTTGATGACGACCCGCCAGGGGGAGAGGATCTCCTTGAAGCGCTCGGCCTCCTCCAGGATCTTGTTGAAGTCCTGCTCGAAGGGGTTGTTGAGTTCCACCGAGACATCGCAGCCGGGGCCGAGGACATCGCCGAGCGCGGTGATGACCTCGTCGCGGTCCTTGAACTTCCCTCCCACGTTTGCTTCCGGATTGTTGAGAAAGAGGTCGTAGATGATGCCGGGATTGCAGGTAAGGTTCCCGAGGAAGGGCGCGATGGGCTCCACCTCGTAGGGGTTCGCGGAGTCGGCCGAGTAGAGCACGCGGGTGGGCCGCAGTGTCCCATTCTTGTCATAGGAGATGTTTCGTTTGAGGTCGACAACGAGGGTATCGTTGCGCAGCGAAAACTGCCGTTCGAAACCGGCGGGTGTCTCGCCAGCGGGAGTCCTGAAATGGCTGACTACCTTCCGCAATTCGGGTCCCACCTCGAGTTTGGAGACTCGAGTACCGAGCAGCGTGAATGTGTCGTGGTCGATTGGGGTTGAAAGGACGCGCTGAATGTCGTCCGCTTGTTCGGGTAAGTAGGCCAAGCCCAGGTCTGCAACGGTCAGGGAGAGTTCGGCTCGGGGACGAGTGGCGGCGGTAGTCATTGTCTCAGCTCCTTCGATGTACGACATTCTGAATATATCGGACTATACCGGTATAGTCAATAAGATGACGAGAGGGCTGCAAGGCGTGAAATGTGAATATCGAGAAAGGCTTTCGTGTCTCATTGTCCGCAATTGCTGACGTGTACGTTAGACGTACGCGTCTATACCAGGGATAATAAGGAGGGAACGAATCTTTGTTAGGAGAGTTATGAGCGTGATTGATCGGAATTCGGCGATCCCCCTGTATGTTCAGATCGAGGGCGATGTTCGCGATCGGATCGTTCGTGGCGAGTGGGCTCCGGGGCAGAAGATACCGTCGGAGAAATCGCTCAATGATTTGTTCGGAG
This sequence comes from Actinomycetaceae bacterium L2_0104, assembly GCA_047501485.1. Taxonomy (GTDB): domain Bacteria; phylum Actinomycetota; class Actinomycetes; order Actinomycetales; family Actinomycetaceae; genus Ancrocorticia. The sequence goes on from JAZDRN010000002.1 coordinate 170,582, forward strand.
TTTCCCGAATGACGGTCCGAGGGGTCCTCAACACGCTGGTGGACGAAGGACTGCTCTATCGTGTTCCTGGCAAGGGGACATTCGTATCAGAAGCGAAGATCGAGGCCCGCTCTCCGGCCTATCAGGGCATTCGCGAACAGCTCGAAGGAATGGGGCTGGAGACTGAGACGGAGCTTTTGGCCCTTGAGACCATCTCTCCCGATGAACACCTACGCAAGAAGCTCGGTGTCGATCACGATGCCTCCGTCTACAAGATCTTGCGGCGCCGCTTGGTGAAGGGTGTTCCCGTCAGCCTGCATCGGAGCTACATCCCCACTGCGCTGGCTCCAGGCCTGGACACCCACGACGTCGTCGGCGAACAGCTCTGCGTGATACTGGAGCGCGAATACTTTCTCAAGCCCGCGCTTACCAGAGAGAAGCTTGAGGCGGTCGGGGCATACTCCGAGGAGGCCTCTCTGTTGGATCTGCCGGGCGGATCACCGATCCTGCTCCTGGAGGATTCCATCAATGACGCGAAGGGAAGGATATTCGAGTATTCGAAGATCTCTTTCAGAGGAGATCGCGTCAGTCTTCACTTCGAATACAAAGGCAAGTGAGACGAAGAGTCTGGGCCTCCCACTTCTTCACGGTGGGAGGCCCAGACTCTTGATATACGGGCGAAAGCGCTGACTGCTGGGTGTCGCCCTACGACCGAAAAGATGGCACTATGACAGCTTGAGGGTGGTCAGGCAGGTCAGGTCGTCCTCGGTCTTCGTGGAGATGGTCTCGCTGGCGCTGAGCCCGTCTGCTGTCACGGTGAGCTTGGCCTCGATACCCTTCGGAAGCCAGACTCCCTTGAAACCGTTGTCGTAGGTCGTGGTGTCCTCATCAACGAGGACCTCGCCGGATTCGTCATCGGTGATCAGGACGTGGATGTCCTCATTGGCGAGTTCGCCGCGGCAGGTGGTCAGGCTGTGGAAGTAGCACTCGTGGGTGCTGGTCACATACGGGGCGAAGGAAAGGTAGAACTCGTCCTCGGGGACGGGGATCGATGTCTCCACCTGATTCGTGTCGCTGACCAGGATTTCACTGGGCCGGATCGAGGCCATGAAGTCCTGGGGGCGCTCCGCCACCGGCAAGGTGTCAAGCTCCTCTATTAGTTCCTTGCCATTGAGGTCGGCGAGGCCGTGCGATTCGAGAACGTCGGTCTTCTGGTTGGAGGACGCGCTCGACTGGGAAGAAGCCGCGGATGGCGTGGGGTCGGTGCTGGCGTCTTCCGACGCGCATGCGGCAAGAAGAAGACCGGCGGCGGCCAGGGATGCGAAGATACGAGTTTTCAAGGGTGCTCCTGTGTTTCTGCAAAAGTTGCTGTGATGTCTGTGTGGTTGCCGAGGGGCGAACCGCGTTGTCGCGGATGCCCAAGGTTCTGCTGGGTTGAGCAACGACGAAGTGAAGGGCTTCATGATTTCGACTCGCAGTGCTCGCCTGAATGGCGAGGTGGGCGTGCGGACTCTATATGCGAGGCCCTTGATTCGGTTTCGAGTGGCTCAATCGGCGGGATAGGTTCCCGGCTCCATTGGGGAGGCGAGACGGCCTGCACTACTGGTGAGACGCGACGATGCCCTGCCTGGCAATATCAGGTGCGACTGATACCCAGCGCGTGCAGATCCGGAGCTGCGTCGATAGAGCGTACGCGCGGCGACGCCGCGGTCACGAAACGACCGGAGATGGTGCCGGGTCGGAACCGTTGTGGAATCGACAGCCCGGCGGAGAGAAAGAGAATCAGCAGGCAAGATGTGAGCAGGGAATCCGCGCAGGAGGAATCTGTGGGAGCCGAGGAACACTGGTCATCCTCAGGATCGGTGTGAGGTACAGAGGCGGATTCTGTGCCGTCCAGAAGAATGACGGCGCGCACGGGTGAGGAGGGAGCACCCTCTGCGGAGAAGGTGGAATGGCACAGGGCCTGCACGATGCAGATGGCAAAGATGAGGAGGCCGGCGGACGCGATACGCCGCCGTCGCATACGCGGTGAACACACCCGCTCCTGACTACCCAACATCCTAACCACCATAAGCGACGGTTCGATGACTTCCCTAGTACTCTTGGCCCGTATTCTCCGTTTTCGAGCTCTGTTTCTCGGAATGGAATCGCTGCGGGCATCGGATGCGAAGGGACCGGAGGATCGGCGGATGTGGCATTCTATGCAACTGCACCGCGGGGCGGGGAGCGAAGACTATCCGGTGTATTGAGTGCGTATGCTGTGTGGCCTGCGCATTTGCCTGGAATCTCCGGCGGCCCGCTGCTGGGACGGTTAAAGAAGTGAGAATGGACGAAGATTCAGTGGGTCAGTGCGCCTGTGTCGAGATACTACTATGGGTGATGCACCGGACCTTCTGTCGCATAGGAAACCGAGAATCTGATCGAGTGTGCGCTCGCGGAGGGATATAGACAATGACCGAGACTTTCAGCGAGATGCTCAGGAGAGAGAACGAAGGAGCGTGGGCTGAAGGGCTCGATCATGCGTTTCTCCAGCGGTGGCGTGAGGGAAGGATCGCCGACGCCGATATAGCCTGGTACCTGATCCAAGAACAGCGTTACCTGGACAGTCTTTTCGTGCTGTTGGGGGGCTGGAATCGTGACGACGGACAGTCCAGACGTCCGCTTGGCCCTGGCGGCGTTCTCCGGCGAGATGGCCGGGACCGAGAATGACTACTTCCGGCGCTTCTTCGAGGAACTCGGCGTGACGGAACAGGTGCGGGCCCAGGAAGGGGATCTACCCGCGACCGGCCGACTGAAGCGCGTCTTCGCGCAGGCAGCCGGCTCGGGCGACTATGTGGCTGTCCTGACGGTCATCACCGCTGTCATGTGGTTCTATCTGGAGGGCGCTCTGCTCACGCCCGTGAGTGAATCGACCGTGTACGGCGAATGGGTGGCACTGCATAAATACCCCTCGTTCCGCGACTTCGTCGCGCTGCTGCGCTCGGAGTTGGATCGGGTGGGCCCGCAGCGTCCGGAGCTTGCCCGCGAGTATTTCTCCAGGGTGCTGAGACTCGAAATCGAGTTCTTCGACCAGTCCTTGGAGATGACTTCCTAGCGGTTCTCTCGCTGGATCCGTGGCAAGCTTTCTCGCATCATGCGCCGGCGTCCATGTGGTCTGGCGCTCGATTGTGACTCTTTAGGCGCGGGTAAGAGGCAGTACCCATGAATAATTTTCCCAAAATCGGCCGAAACACCGCTCGTATGTACAGGCCGTGCCGAATACGAAAAGTTATTCACATCAGTGGCGTGCCTGGCCCACTTCGACGCGATTCGTTTCCGCCAGCGAGCTCGGTCAGTACCGGTACGCTCGGTCAGCTCGCTCGATACCGGTCAGAAAAGGCGCCAATCAGCACTCAGCGCATACGCGCCAGCAGGTTGGTCAGGGTTTCGTGCGCTTCCTCCCACGAGACCATCCGGCACCCCTTGGATTCGATGTAGCGATAGCGGGCGGGCTCGGCGAAGAAGTGGGAGATACCGCGCCGCAACAGATTGATCGGAGGCTTGCGCGCCTCATCGAGGTCGCGCATGAGACGGAACCAGAAGGTCTGGAAGCGGGGGCGCTTCAGGCAGATGGCATCGGCCAGCACCCCCTCCTCGCGCAGATCCTCCACGATCTCGGGTGCGAAGATGCCCTCCACCAGGATGTAGCGCGCGCCGTCCAGTTCGATGCGGCGTTCGGCCACCTTGGCGTTGGCGGCGATATCGTAGATCGGCACCACGGTCTCGCCCGTGGTGCACAGCTCCACCAGGGCGGCCACCGCTCCGCCGCGGTCCCAGGTCAGCGGGGAATCCCAGTCCACCATCCCGTGCCGTTGCGGCATGCCCGGATGATCGCCGTCGAAGTAGAACTCGTCGAGCGACACCACCGGGAGCCCCGAGCGCGTCGTGAACCGTGTCTTGCCGGTACCCGAGGGCCCCGCGACCACAATAGCCCGCGCTAGAGGCTGACGTTGGGTGGGATCAAGAGGGAATAGGGCATCGGTCATGCCTCAGCCTCGGTACTCCCTCGTGGGTTGGCCCGCCACCTCGGCGCGCATGTGGAAGATTGCACCTGCTCCTGGTACGTCGGCCATCTCCTTCGAGGTGGAGATGAAGACGTCCTTGCCGTCCGCGCCGCCCAATGTCACAGCGGTGACACCGGGACAGGGAAGCTTCCACTCGCCAAGGATCTCCGCCTTGGGAGAGTAGAGCCGCACAACGCCCAGACGGTTCAGGGCCGTCCACACATTGCCTTCGCTGTCCACCGTGAGCCCGTCGGGACTGATGCCCTCGCCCACGAAGTAGAAGACTCGCCGGTCCGTCAGTTCTCCGTCGACGACATCGAAGACATCGGTGCCGCGAGTGGCGGTGTCGTTGTAGTACGCCTTGGTCCCATCCGCTGTGAACTCGATGCCGTTGGAGGTGGTCACGTGGGGAAGGATGATCTTGGCGTGGCCGTCGGCATCGATCCGGTACAGCTTGCCGGCGCCCGGTGTCTTGTCATAGGGCATGGATCCGGCGTAGAGCCGTCCCTGCGGGTCGACCCCGCCCTCGTTCATGCGCACGTTGGTGTCCGCCCACATCTCGGGCTGCAGCACCGGCGTGTCGAACGGGGAGTCGGCAAGGGCAAGACCACGTTCGACACCCACCACATAACCGCCACCGGCGCGAGGGCGAACGAAGGCGGCGATGGACGAACCGGTGGCCAGGCGCGTGACCTCGCCGGAAGCGGAGAGAGTCAGCAGGTCACCGGCCAGCATGTCCACCCAGCGCAGACCGCCCCAGGATTCATGCCAAACGGGGCCTTCACCGTGGAAGGCAATGGAATCTGTAATCTGTTCAGGAAGCATCATCAACGATGATAACCCGTAAAGTGCGTGGGCCGTGCACGCCGTCTACACGGATGAGTTCGATATCCGAGGTTGCCGAGGGCCCCGCGATCCAGGTGGTGGCCCTGGTGGGGTGTTTGCCCAGGATCGCAACGGCCTCGGGAACGGTGGCCACGATCTGGCTCGCGCGCAGCACGATGACATGGGTGTCGGGAACCAGTGTGATGGCGCGGCGGCCCTGGTCCGGTTCGCCGTCTAGCATGATGGTGCCGGACAGTGAGACCGCTACCCGCGCGGCGGTGACGACGGCGTCCGTACGATCCAGTTCCTCCTTGGTCAGGTGGGGTTCGTCCACGCGCATCTGCCGCCCGTCGGCTACGGCCCGCTGCCAGGCGTCGGGCAAACCGGGTGGGACCACCACGGATACGACATCGGAGAGCGCCGCCGCAAGTGCCGCGGGGATATCCTCCTCGCGCGCATGGGTCACGGTGGCCGTGTAGTCGATGAGGGCCTCCTCCATATCCGTGACGATGTCGCGACCTTCTCCGGCACGGAAGTACTCGCGTGGGATCGGGGGAGCAGCGATGGCTCCGGCCTTGGCGATACGGGCAAGAATCTCCTGCTTGGCGCTCATCGCTTTCCTTCCTGAGAGGACGTGTGCTCATGCCCGTCCGCGCCTTCGCGTTCGTCCCACCATTGGCGGAAGGTCTGGGCCGGGGGAGCGGGAACGTCGCGGACAAAAGTCCAATTCTTGGCCATGGGCAGTGGGATATGCCCGATCTTACGGCTGGGCCCTCCGAAGACGCGGGCCGGGGGGACTAGTTTCTCCGCCATCGCCATCCCCTTGCCGGAGGACATGACCTTGCTGGCCCCCTTCATGCCGATGTCCCAGATGCTCGGCACCCCACCGCGATTGGCTTCCGTGTAGCGGTGGCGAAGGTGAACCAGAATGGTGGGAATATCGATCTTGACGGGACAGGCGTCGTAGCACGCGCCGCATAGGGACGAGGCGAAGGGGAGAGTGGAGGCCGGATCGTGATGATCGAATGCCCCGATCAGTTGCGGGGTCAGGATGGCGCCGATCGGTCCGGGATAGACGGAGTTGTAGGCGTGGCCTCCCACGTGCTGGTAGACGGGGCAGATGTTCATGCAGGCCCCGCAACGAATGCACTTGAGTGCTTCGCGGCCAACCGGGTCGGCGAGAACGTCGGTGCGCCCGTTGTCCAGCAGGATGAGATGGAACTCCTGCGGTCCGTCCCCTTCGGTCACGCCCGTCCAGAAGGAGGTGTAGGGGTTCATCCGCTCGCCGGTCGCCGAACGGGGCAGGAGCTGGCTGAACACCTCGATGTCCTCGTAGGAGGGGACCAGCTTCTCGATCCCCATGATGGTGATGAGGGTCTCCGGAAGGGTGAGGCACATGCGGCCATTGCCCTCGGACTCGTAGACAGCGAGGGTTCCGGATTCGGCGACTCCGAGGTTCGCCCCCGAGATGGCGACCTTGGCGGAGAGGAACTTCTTGCGCAGGTGTGCGCGGGCTGCCATCGCGAGCTCGCGCGGTTCATTGCTCATATTGTCGGGGGCGTCGCCCATCCGTGCCTCGAAGATGGCCTTCACCTCCGCACGGTTACGATGCAGGGCGGGCACGACGATGTGCGAGGGCATGTCGTCGGACAACTGCACGATCATCTCGGCTAGATCGGTCTCCCACGCCTGGATTCCGCGTTCCGCCATGTACTCGTTGAAGTTGATCTCCTGGGTGGCCATGGACTTGACCTTGACCACCTCGTCTACGCCCTTGGCCTTGATGAGTGAAAAGGCGATCTCGTTGGCCTCTTGAGCGTCGCGTGCCCAGTGCACGATGCCGCCGCGCGCCTTGACGTTCGCCTCGAACTCCTCCAGGAGTTCCGGCAGGCGGGCCGTCACGTTGCGCTTGATGGCCGAGGCGGATTCCCGTAGTGCCTCCCAATCGGGCATCTCCTCGACGCGGGTATTGCGCTTGCCACGGATCTTGCGAGTCGCGTATCCGAGGTTGCGGCGCATCTGCGTGTTCTGAAGGGTCTCGCGTGCGCCGTCGGGGAAGGATTGCCCCCAGCGCAGTGGGTCCTCGGGTGCCGGGTGGCCTGGGTACCAGCCGAGTTCCGCCGCTTCCTCATCCTTTTCCGACCACGATGTCGGGTTGAGGTTGAGCTTGGTGGCCAACTTGTTTACTGTTTCGATCACGTCAGACTCCTAGCTTGGTCGTTGTGGCGGGCGCGGCCCATGGTTCGTTCTCGGTGCCGGCGAGTATCTCCGCCAGGTGCATCGAGCGAATTCCGGAGCGGATGCGCGAGAGCCCGCCCCCGATACTCATGAGACAGGAATAATCGCCCGAGACGAGGACCTCGGCTCCGGTGGAGATGATGTTGGCCATCTTGTCCGAGAGCATGGAGGCGGAGGTCTCCGGATTCTTCAGGGAGAATGTCCCACCGAACCCGCAGCACACATCGGCTTCCGGAAGCGGGATGTAGTCCAATCCGTCGACGTTGTTCAGCAGCCGGATCGGGGTGTCCCCGACCCGCGCGATGCGCAGCGAATGACAGGTGGTGTGGTAAGTGACGCGGTGTGGAAAATATGCGCCGACGTCCTCGAGCCCCAGAACGTTGACCAGAAGCTCTGAGAGGTCGTATGTCTTCTTCGACAGTGCCTTGGCCTTGGATGCCAGAGCGGCTTCGCCCTGATCCGTGGCAACCAGTGCGGCCTGGTGCCGCAACGAGCCCGTGCACGACGCCGAGGGTACGACGACGGCGTCCCACTCGCCGTCCAGTACCGGTTCAAACGTCCTGACGTGATTGCGGATGAGGGGCATTGACTCGGGGTAGTAGCCGGTGTTGATGTGCATCTGGCCGCAGCACCCCTGATCGGTAGGGAAGACTACTTCGTGCCCGAGTCTTTCGAGGAGGTGCACGGTTGCCTGGGATGCCTGCGGAAACATGGCATCCGAAATACAGGTGGCAAACAGGGCAATTTTCATAGTGTTTCCTTCCTAGGAGACGATCATGAATCCGAGGATTCCTCGGGAGGCGAGGAAGACGATAATGCCCAAGAGAGCGACAAGTCCGAGGGAGAACGGCAGGGCTTTCCGAAGAATCACGGGTTCCGAGCCGGGCGATTTCACGGAGGAAGCTGCGATGGCGAGGTTCTGTGGGCTGATAATCTTGCCGATTCCTCCGCCAATCTCGTTAGCGGCCAGAAGGAGTTGGGGGGATAGGTGAGCGTTCTGTGCCGCTACTGCTTGGAGGTTGGCGAAGAGTGCGGCCGCGGATGTCGCTGAGCCGGTTACCGCGGTCCCAATCCAGCCGAGCACGGGTGCCAGGAGCGCGAAGAAGGAACCGGTGGCGGCGAGCCAGGTACCGATGGCAACTGTCTGGCCGGAGAAGTTCATGACATATGCCAGGGACATGATCGCACAGATCGTGAGGATAGTAACCCGAAGACTGTAGACCGTGGTGGCGAGGGTGCGTAGGCCGCGAACAAAGCTGAAAGGAAACTGCCCCTGCGAGGAGATTCTGCCGTAGATGAAAGAGACGATAAGCCCTGTGATGAGCAGCATCGTACCCGGCGAGGAGAGCCATTGGAGATTGAATATGGTGGCCGTGGAGACAATGACTTCGCCGTCGCTCCCCATGGAACCAAGGTTGCCATGGAGCCCGGGCCATGCGATGGCAAGGTCCGTTGAGGCCAGCCAACCGGGTAGATCGAACCCAAACGTCCAAAGCTTTGCCAATCCGAGAATGACGACGACGAGCCAGTACGGTAACAGTCCTAGGACAATACGCGATGTGGTGAGTTTGCCGTTCGCTGTAGCTGGGGAATGCTGGTCCGTGGGAGTGGTGGGGCGCCAGAACTGGAGCAGAAGTACCAGGGCGATGAGAGAGAGGAGCGAAGCGAAGACTGCTGTCAAGGGGTACGGCAGGTAATTGGCGCCGACGAAGTGTCCGAGGGCCATGCCGGCTCCCGCGGCAAAAGCTGCGGGCCAGACCTCTTTGACACCGCGTTTGCCGTCGATGATAGCGAGCAGGATGAAGGGTATCCAGAATATGAGGAATGGGGTGATTCTCCCCATCGTCTGTGCCACCAGTGTGGGTTCAACGCCTCCGAGTTGGCCGGCGGTGGTTACCGGGATGGACATGGCGCCGAAACCGACGTTGAGACCGTTTCCCACCATGGTGGCGATTGCGGCCTTGAGCGGTGGCAGGCCGATCGCCAGCATCATGGCGCAGGCGATGGCTACGGGTGCGCCGAAACCCGCCAGGCCTTCCAGGAGCCCACAGAAGGAGAATCCGATGAGCAGTGCCTGGATGCGGCGGTCACCCTTACCCACCGCAGAGAAAACTGCGCGTACATCTTCCGAACGTCCCGAGGCTTCGGTGAGATTGTAGAGCCAGACCGCCATAAGGACGATAAACAAGATGGGAAACAGCCCGAAGGCTGCACCCTGTGTTGCCGAGAGTAGCGCCAGGGATACGGGCATATTGAAAGCGATGATCGCAAGAAGCAGCGCGGCCGCCAGTGAAATGAGGGCGCACCAGTGGGTGGCGAGCCGAAAGACTCCAAGCAGGACGAAGAAGAGCAGCAGCGGCAAAAGTGACAGTAAGGCGGTGAGGACCAGGCTGGAACCCACCGTCGTACTAGATGGTACGAATGGGGCGGCGTAAGCGACCATCAAATATTTCTTTCGACGGGGCCGGTAGGGTGATCGACATACTGTCAGGACATAGGACTTAGGTAATACCTTCAACGACAGGCTACCCCCGACACTAGAGTGCCGAGGGTGGGGTCAATATAGACAAAGAAAGAGTTACATAATTAAGTGTTTATTTTGCTCTTGCTTCGCGTGGCTCTATGAACTCCTCTGTGTCACGAGAACTGCTGTGGGATATCTATGCCTCGGCTTCTCTTGGGTTGGATGTTCTGAGTTGTGTCCGAGACGATGGGGGAAGAACCTCGATGAGCAAACTGTCTCTCGTTGATGAAGGAGGTAGGCAGGGCCATCCCTGCCTACCTCCTTCATCAACAGTCTGAAAGCTTGAGAAGCTTCGGTGCGGTGAGGAACAAAGAATTCCTCACCGCACCTCAGGTACTACCGCACGCGTAGCTCACTTCACGTCGTCGGGCGGAACATTAGTTCCTCTGCGACTCCTCAAGCGAGCTATCGCGTGCGAGCACGCGTAGCTCACTTCACGTCGTCGTCAACCCAATCGAGGGTCTTGGTGACGGCCTTCTTCCACATGCGCAGCTGGCGGTCGCGTTCGCCAGCATCCATATCCGGAGTCCAGCGCTTGGCCTCGTTCCAATTATTGATGACGTCCTGCTCGCCCTCCCAGAAACCGACAGCGATACCGGCGGCGTAGGCCGCACCGAGTGCGGTGGTCTCCGCAACCTCGGGTAGAACCACCGCGGTATCGAGGATGTCAGCTTGGAACTGCATGAGCAGGTTGTTGGCGGTCATGCCGCCGTCGACGCGCAGCTCCTCGAGCTTGACGCCCGAATCGGCCTCCATGGCATCCAGCACCTCGCGGGTCTGGAAGGCTGTCGCCTCCAGCGCCGCGCGGGCGATGTGAGCCTTGGTGTTGTAGCGCGTCATGCCCACGATGGCGCCACGGGCATCGCCGCGCCAGTGCGGGGCGAAAAGGCCGGAGAACGCGGGAACGAAGTAGACGCCGCCGTTGTCCTCGACGCTGGCGGCAAGCGCCTCGACATCGGGGGAGGTGGGGACGATCTCCAGGTTGTCACGCAGCCACTGGATGAGCGAGCCGGTTACGGCGATGGAGCCCTCGAGCGCGTACTTGGTCGGCTGGTCGCCGATCTTGTAGCACACGGTGGTGATGAGGCCGTTCTCGGACATCTGCGGCTTCTCGCCGGTGTTCATGAGCATGAAGCAGCCGGTGCCGTAGGTGTTCTTCGCCATGCCGGGCTGGAAGCAGGCCTGGCCGAAGGTGGCGGCCTGCTGATCGCCGAGGTCGCCGGCGATCGGAACATCGCCGAGCAGTCCGGCCTCACGACCGTAGCCGTAGATCTCGGAGGAGGACTTGATCTCCGGCAGCAGGGAGACGGGGATGCCCGCGATCTCGCAGATATCCTCGCGCCACTGCAGCGTCTCCAGATCCATGAGCATGGTGCGGGAGGCATTGGTGACATCGGTGACGTGAACGCCGCCGTCGACACCGCCCGTCATCTGCCAGATGACCCAGGTGTCCGGGTTGCCGAAGGCGAGCTCGCCGCGCTCGGCACGCTCGCGCACGCCCTCCACGTTCTCCAGGATCCACATGATCTTGGTGATCGAGGCGTAGGTGGAGAGGGTCTCACCGACGATGGGACGGAAACGATCCGGGCCGCCGTCGGCCGCGAGGCGATCAACGATGTCCTGAGAACGGGTGTCCTGCCACACGATGGCGTTATAGACGGGCTCTCCGGTCTTGCGATCCCAGATGATGGTGGTCTCACGCTGGTTGGTGATGCCAACCGCGACGATATCCTCTTTGTTGGCCTGGGCATTGGCCAAGGCGATACCGACCGTCTGGCGAACGTTGTTCCAGATCTCAACGGGATCGTGCTCCACCCACCCCGCATGGGGGAAGATCTGCGCATGCTCCAGCTGACCCGACGCGGCATTCTGTCCAGCGTGATTGAACAGGATTGTGCGCGACGATGTGGTGCCCTGATCGATGGCCAGGACGTACTTGTCTTCAGTCGTCATTGACTGTCCTTTCTGGGGACTATCAACTACCGGTGCTTGACCGGTAGGTCTCGAGACTCCAAGACTGCGGATACAGCCTCGGATTGATGGTGTTTGTCATCAGGCTCAAACGTGGCCCTCGCCACAAGCATACCCGATTACAATCACCGTTAATACCGCGTGACCCGTACGATCGGCACGGGTCACGCGGAATATTCCTTTAGCCGGATACCTTAGCGCCGGCGGGAACTTCGGACATTCCCAAGGCGGCATGAACGATCTGGATCGGATGCACGACCTCGGCTCCGGAACCCTTGCGGATCTGCCAGCGGCAGGTCTCCGTATCGCAGGTGGCCAGCTGCGGATTGGTGTCCTTGATCATGTCGAAGAGCGGTTGGCCGACCTTCTGCGCGATGTCGTACTTCTCCTTCTTCAGACCGTAGGTGCCCGCGATGCCACAGCATGCCTGGCCGGATTCGATCACGGTGACACCGGGGATCGCTTCCATGACCTCGATGGCAGGCTTGCCGATTCCCTGCGACTTCACCTGGCATGGCTGGTGGTAGGGGATCGTGGCCTCGATGCGCTTCAGGTCGTCGACAGGGAACTCGCCATCCTGAATCAACTCGGCGAGGAATTCGGAGGTCTCCACCATGCGGCTGCCCACATCGAGGAGCTCGGGCTCCTCCAGTCCCATGATCTCGTGCGCCTCGTGGCGCATCATGCCGGCGCAGGAGCCAGATGACGAGATGATCGTCAGATCGCGGCCCGCCGAACGCAGATCGTCCGCCAGCTTGAGGGCCAGTTTGGTCGCGCCGCCGAACAGGCCGTTGGACTGCTGGGCGAGGCCACAGCACCCCTGCTTGGGGACAAGCACCTCGTAGCCGAGATGTTCGAGCACCTCGACCGTGGCCTTGGAGGCCTCCACCTCGAAATAGTTGCCGGCGCAGCCGTGGAAGAAGACCACCGGCCCGCGCGAGGGTACCTTGGGGTTCGGCTTGGAACCTCCCCGCTTCTTGAACCATCCGGCGAAGCTCTGGGTGGTCGCCTTGGGCAAGGGGGCGTCCTCGTGGACACCGACCACGGCCTGAATGACCTTACGCAGCGGCTTGACTTTCAGGGCGGCATTGGCGACGGGAGCGATCGGGGTCATTGCCATGCCCTCGAGCTCGGTCTGCGTGATGAGCCTGTCGCGCACCGGAACACCGTGATCGGCCTTCATGACGGCGCGTGCCTGGGCATTGATCTCGGCGATCTTGACACCCTGCGGGCACACCGTGGTGCAGATCCCACAGCCCGAGCAGTAGTCCAGGCTGTAATCGACGGACTTCCCATCGCGCAGACGCTCGGCCTGCGGACCGACGTACTTGGGGCCGGGGAACAGCGGGGTCACCGCCGCGACCGGGCACTGTGTCTCGCAGATGGTGCACTTGACGCACTGGTCAAGGCTGGCACGCGCCAGTGAGGCGCGGGCGTGATCCAGGGAGCTCATACGTTCCTCCTCATGATTGCAGCAACCGCCGTGGCGGCGCTTCCCAGCGCGATGCCTTCGCCAGACTTCTCATGGGCGCGCTGGGCCCCGGCGAGAAGTCCTCCGATAGCGTGCAGGTTCAAATAGACGGGCTGGCCCTTGCCATCGAGTGGACGCATGTCCTCGTCCACGGCAAGACCCGCCGCGAACAGTGGTTGGGGAGTGCCCCAGTAATCGCCGTGAACGAGTTCCTCGCCGGCGGTGACGGGCAGTCCGAAGACCGTCTCGGAGAGTTTCCCGTACGAATCCAACAGCAGCGCACCGGATTCGATGCCACCACCGGCATAGACGACGACGTCGGCCTTGATGCGCTTGACCGCACCGGCGACCTGCGCGTGTACGGCGGTGACCCGCCCGTCCACGACATCGGCGCCGACGGCCTTGGCGTTCAGGAACATCCGGATGCGCTGGTCCGCGCAGGCCTGGCGGAGCAGTTCGTTCATCTCCAGGCCTGGAATGGAGGGGGGCGGCAACGGAATCTGGAACACCGGAGCGCCGGCGGCGTCTTGGATGCGAGCCCAGACATCCTCGCGCACCACGGCGGGAATACCGATGCGCTCACCCTCGCGGACGAGCTTCGAGAGGCGCCTGCCGAGGTCCTCAGCGGCACCGGGTTCGGCCAGGGAGCGCGAATAGGCGAGCGCAGTATCGCCCGCGGCTGAGAGTTTGATGACCTCTGCTCGCACGTTCACGCCCTGAGCGGCGAGATTCTCAGCGGCCAGCCTGGGATAGAAGTCCTTCAGGCCGTCAAAGCCGACGAACACGTAGCTCGCTCCCTCCTCTATACGGCCGGCGGCCATCGAGGCAGGGTACAAGCTGGTGCGGCGCAGTGCGCCCATCGCGGTGGGGAGAACGGCACTCGTCTCCAGATTGCCTTCAAGCGGAACCGTCTTGTTGAACGCGGCGATGCCCGAGCGAAGCGCTTCCTCTGAGATCTTGCGATAGGGATGGCTTTCGGGTAGATCCTTCACTGCGTCGAGCGGCCGGGGAGCATCGAGGATGTCGATGGTTCCCTGACCGAGCTGAAGCCCGCCGAAGCCGTAGGTGACGACGGTGACGTCCGCACCGGCATCCTTCAGCATGAGGGCCGCGGTGAGGCCGGAGATACCGGCACCGATGACTACTGTTCTCACTTTGCTCCTCCTGCAACCTTGGCCGCCGGGAAGCGAGTCGCCGAGGCGAGCTCGGAGCCCCGTGGCAGCTCGGTGACGGGCAAATCGTTCACGCTGAAGGTCGAGTGATAGACCCACTCGTCCAGTGCCGCCTCGCGAGCCTGCGCCCCATTGAGGATCGGATAGATGCCGCCCCAGCGGTTCTTCATGAACAGGCGCAGCAGCTCGGTGGCCTGTTCGGCGCTCCAGCAGCCGTGCTCGTGTGCGATGCCCGCCGTGCGCGAGGCGCAGAAACCTCCCTGACAGGGGCCCATGCCGATGCGCAGCTGGCGGCGGAGGTCGTCGAAGGTGGCATCTGGCTGCTCGTCGAGCAGGTCGGTGATCATCTTCTTGGTGACGAATTCGCACTCGCAGATGATCGGATCCCGATCGGGGGCGCCGTGATCGGCCTTCTTGGCCTTCTCCACCATCTCGAGGCGGTGGGTGACCTTGTAGTTATGGCCACTTGCCACCGCTTCCTCGGCCGTGCGGCATACCAGATTCTCACCCAGTTCCTCGCAGACGGCGTCGACCACGCGAGCCGCCATCAGGCGGTAGGTGGTCAGCTTGCCTCCGGCGACGGTGATGAGGCCCTTGACGTCGTGCCTCACCACGCTCATGCCGCGAGACATGTGACGGGTGTCGTCGGCCGCGACGCGCTTGTCCTTGAGCAACGGGCGGGCACCGGCCCATACGTGCAGGGCGCGGGAATTGCGGAAGCCTGGGATCAGCTCCTCGCCAGAATCCAGCATCTGCTGGACCTCGTTGTACTCGATCTTCAGATGATCGGGATCCTCGGCGCGAACGTCCGTGGTGCCGATGATCGAGACGGTGTGAACGGGGACGAGGATGTCGCCGTCGGCCGGATAGACGCAACGGTTCACCACACTGTTGACGAGGCGATGGTTCATCGCGATCATGATGCCGCGGCCGGGGACGACCTCGACGCCGTGCTCTCCGGCCATCTCCACGATCTGACCGGCCCAGGGGCCAGCCGCATTGACGACAGCGCGGCATTCGATGTGAACGTCCTCGCCCGTCTTGTCCGCATGGCACACAACGCCGCTGACCGCTCCGTCGCGGCTCTCGACGCTGGTGACCCGGTGGTACGTCAAGCACTCGGCACCGTATTCCTTGGCGGATTCGACGGCTCCCCAGATCATACGCCAGCCGTCCACGGTCCCATCTTGAACCTCGAAGGCGCGCACAATCCTGGGGTTGAGGCGCGGTTCGCGCCGGAGAGCTTCCTTGATCGTGATCTCGGCCGTCGGGACCTGGGTGTCCTGGGCTCCCTTGAAGAACCGGTCCGGGTACTCTTCGTCGTCGCCCTCGACGGAAACGAAAAGCCCCCCGGTGGTTTCGACGGCATCGGGGTGGATACGGGTAAGGATGGCATTCTCTTCCGCACATTCGGTTGCCGAATGCGGATCGGAGACGACGTATCGCCCTCCGGAATGCAGAAGGCCGTGGTAACGGCCCGTGGTTCCCTGGCCGAGATCGACGCGCTCGACGAGGATGGCTTTCAATCCGCGCATGGCCGCATCACGAAGGACACCGACGCCGGTTGCCCCTCCGCCGATGATGACGACATCGCAGGTTAATTTCTTGGCTGACACAGTTTCACTCTACCGATGTGTCGTGCATCTCGAATACCAAAGGAACTATGTGCATTCGTGCATGATACGAGTGGGAGATTGTGCAGGTCATCGTGCACAATGGGTTATGTGGTAGATAGTTTGGAACGCCGACGGCTGGCCTATGAAGCCGCTCTCCTGTACTACATGGAGCAGCAGACCATGGAATCCATCGCGAAAAGGATGGGTCTGTCTCGCTCCACCGTGTCACGTCTCGTAGCCTCCGCGCGCGAGGAGGGGCTGGTCCGGATCACGCTGCACGCCCCCCAGGAACCGGCCGCCACAACCGCATCGAGGCTCAGTTCGATGTATGGCGTGTCGGTGACGATCGTTCCGGTCTCCCAGCCGACGAGCGAACTGCGCCGCCTCGAACGAGTGGCCTCTATGGCCGGGGCGATGATCTCGGACCTAGTCACGGACGGTGCCACCATTGGCGTGGCCTGGGGCACCACGCTTTCGGCGGTTTCCGAACGGCTTGTGCCCAAGCATGTGGATCGCTCGATCGTGGTCCAGCTCAACGGTGCCGCAAACCCGGGCACCACCGGCATTCCCTTCGTGGGGGAGCTGCTGGGCAATTTCAGCCGAGCCTTCGGCGCGAAGGTCATGGCATTCCCTGTCCCCGCTTTCTTCGACTACGCCACCACCCGCGCGGCCCTGTGGCGCGAGCGTTCGATCGCCGCGGTCCGGGAGGCGGGGCGCAACGCCGACATCGCCATCTTCGGAGTGGGAGCCTTCGGCGCTCCACTGGCATCCCACGTCTACGCTTCCGGTTATCTGGCCAACGACGATGTCATGAGACTGCGACGCGAAGGCGTCGTCGGCGATGTGTGCACCGTGTTGGTGCGTTCGGATGGCAGCTATTCCGACATCGAGATCAACTCGCGCGCTTCGGGCCCCACCCCTGCTGAGTTGCAGAAGATTCCGCGCCGGGTATGCGTTGTGGCGGGCCCTGCGAAATCCACCGCCCTCATCGGCGTCCTGCGCTCGGGAGCGGTCACCGATCTCATCGTGGATGACGAATGCGCCCAGCGCGTCCTCGAAGAGAGCGAACGGCCGTGGCGGGCGCGGCCGACGGGCGCTGGAATATCCCAGTGACCATTCGTTTTCGGTTAGCCAAACCCTCCGATGTCCGGGCTATAGCCGCGCTCGTCGGCCCCTACGCCACTCGCGGCATCCTCGTTGAGAAGGAGCTCATCGCCTATTTCGAGGATGTTCAGGAGTTCATCGTGGCTCATCGCGAGGACACGCTCGTGGGATGCGGCGCACTGCATGTGCTGTGGGACGACATAGCGGAGGTGCGCACGCTGGCAGTCTCCCCTGAGGCGCTGGGTACGGGCGTGGGGCACCTGCTCCTCGAGAAACTGGAGCGGCGCGCACGCAGCCTCGAACTGCGCCGCCTCTTCTGCCTCACCTTCGAGGTGGACTTCTTCGCCTCCCATGGCTTCACCGAGATCGAGGGCACCCCCATCGGTACCGACGTCTATCAGGAGATGCTCCTCTCGCACGACGACGGCGTCGCCGAGTTCCTCGACCTGGCCAAGGTGAAGCCGAACACCCTGGGCAACACCAGGATGCTCAAGGAACTGTGGTGACCTGCTGACCTAAATGGGCACCAGGTGGTTCTCGGTGCCGTATATGGCGTTGACATCGGTTGTGCTCCCATCTAGGGACGGAACGGCACATGCCACGGGCGGTTTCGGTCGGAATCCGGAAGCGGGGAGCGCCTAATCCCCGCCGCGCTTCGCCGATCTCCCGAGGAGCCTGGACAGCAACAACATCGCCAGAGGACCCTGCAGGCCGACGGCGCCCACGAGGAAGGCCTGCAGCAGCGGCTCGTCGGTGTGAGTCAGGATGCCCGCCGCGGGAACGGTCACCGCCGCAATGCACGCTCCCACCAGGAGAAGCCCGGAGCCGTTGCGATAGAGGCGTCGCCAATCCTCGGGTGCCGTACGAGTGGCTCCGAGGAGCAGATAGGCGGCAGCAAGAACCATGACTCCACCGGGGACGACGAGCATGAGCGGGAGCCGCCCGGCCGAATCGGGTCCCATCCAGGACAGCACGAGCCCCACGGTGCCCATGATGATGGCTCCGAAGGCGAGCACGATTCCAATCTGGGCGAGGCGCTGTAGGCGGATATGGGGTTCCATGGCTTTATTCTACGGGTGCCCTCTCGGTTTAGGTGGGCCCAGCGCCCGCCCTAACCCTCGGGAAGCCGGTAGCCATTGGCGTCGGAGCTCGCCAAGCCGTCGCCCACCAGCGACTCCAAGGCGACGTCGAAACGCGCGGCGGTGAGCCGACTGCGTTTGAACAGAATCTCACGGTCGACGGGACCCTGTGCGGAGCGCAGGACGGCCATGATTTTGCCGCGGGCCTCGCGATGGGTGCCGGTGAACTTCTGAACCCTGCGTTCCTGGGTGCTCGACGGCTTGCCTGCAGCGAGCCACCGGCAGTGGTCGCTCAGAGGGCACTGCTCGCATCGTGGATTGCGAGCGGTGCATACCAGCGCTCCGAGTTCCATGATGGCCGCATTCCACTGGGCCGCCTCCTCCCCGTCCAGGGGGACGAGAGCTTCAGCCCTGGCTATCTCGGCTTTCTTCAGGGACGGCGGCGGAAATTCCTCGCCATTGAGACGGGCGATAACCCGGCGGATATTGGTGTCGAGAACCGTGGAACGCTCGCGATAGGCGAAAGCGATGATCGCGTCGGCCGTGTAGGGGCCGATTCCCGGAAGGGAGAGCAGATCGTCGCGCCCGTGTGGGAGCTCGCCCCCGAATCTTTCGACGACGGCGAGGGCGCACTCGCGCAGTCGCAGCGCCCTGCGCGGGTAACCCAGCCGGTCCCAAGCCACGATGACCTCGGCAGGAGACGCCGCTGCGAGTTCGGCCGGTGTGGGCCAGCGTTCCATCCATCGCTCCCACTGCGGGAGAACCCTGACGACCGGCGTCTGCTGGCTCATAACCTCGCAGACGAGAATCGACCAGGCATCCGTCCCTGCCTCACGCCACGGAAGGGGGCGAGAATGACGTGCGAACCATTGGGACAGAGCGAAGAACACCGCCCTAGTCTGCCTCATCCGAAGCGTCCCGGCGAGTTTGGCTGGGCGGCGGTGATAGCGTGTCACTCGTGAGATCCGATCAGTCCGACGACCCGAAGAAGCGCCCGCGATCCGCGAGTGAGCGGCGTCCCTCCCGCGGCCGGGGCTCCCGCACGCCAGCCGATGGCGAAAGGCGGCGCCCGGCCTCGCAGGCTCCCCGCCGCCCGGGCAGTGATCGGAACGAAGCCGACTCACCGAAGCAGAAGCGCGATCGTTCCTCGGACGCGGCCAACCCGCGGGGAAAAGCTCAAGGAGCGGGTCGGGCGAAGGCTCAAGGAGCGGGTCGAGATGCGGCGCGATCGCGCAAGGCCACGAATGGTTCGCATACGAGAGCGTCCGGCGCGCGAGCATCCGATTCGCCGCGAGAGCGCACTCGCGCCGGCGAACGCGGTGCCCAGGCAGATAGACGCGGTGCCCAGGCAGGCAGGCGACCACAGAAGCAGCAACGCCGGCCAGCGCGCGAGGGGCGGAAAGAGCAGAATACGGCGCGGCCCCAGAGCGGGCGGCGAGATGCCGCAAAGAGTTCGGTGCGTGCCGCGAGGGGGGACAACAAGACGCAGCGGGCGCGGATGAGCGCTCGGGAGCGCCAGCGGCGGATCGTGCAGCAGGAGGTGGCCATGCGCCGCCGAAAGGTTGTCATCCTCGTTGCCCTAGTCGCCGCGATAGTCCTGGCGGGCGCCCTCGGCGTGTACTTCCTCAACAGCCGCGGTGGCGATGAATCGACCGCGCTGGAGCCTCCGACGGAACGGTGGTCCAACGTGGCCTGCACGGCGGAGAACGTCGCGGTCACCTTCGAGGGGCCGACCGAGGCGGCAGCTGGTCGAGAGGTCGCTTTCACCGTCACCTTGAAGAACCAATCGGATGAACACCCTTGCTATTTCGATGCGGGGTGGTCGAACGTCGACATCACGGTGACGTCTGGGAACGATACGGTCGTCTCCACTCAGGAGTGCCAGATCGGCTCGGAGAACAAGCAGCTTCTGATCGACAGGAGCGCCGAGGCCTCCTTCACGTTGACTTGGCCCGGTGGCGTGGGCGATGCCGCGTGCGGCGCCCCCGATGCGAATCCCTCCCGACCGGGAACCTATGTTGCCCATCTGAGCTTCAAGGACAAAACGGCGGAGGACGCCGAAGCGGTTTTCGTTGTGAACTAGCTTTGAACTAGCTTCCTCACCTTCATCTGTCCAGAGGCAGCACCGACCGCATCGCTTCGACGATATCGCCGCACGGACGCACCTGGACGCCCGCCGGTACCTTGACGTCCGAGCTCTGCGCGGGCGTCAAGGCCACAGTGAATCCCAGCCGGGCAGCTTCGGCCAGTCTCTGCTGCAGTCCGGTCACCGGACGAAGCTCTCCCGTCAGCGAGACCTCACCGATCGCGATGACGCCGGGAGCCAGAGGAAGGTCGAGGTTGGCGGAGGCAAGAGCCAGCGCCATTGCTGCGTCGGATGCCGGCTCACTCGCGCGAGCTCCCCCAACGGTGGAGACGAAGACATCCCTCCTGTCCATCTCGAAGCCGAGACGCGATTGCAGGACCGCGACCATCATCGCCACCCGGGAGGAATCCACCCCGCTGGTGGTGCGCCGCGGGGAGCCCGCGCAAGGAACGACGAGGCCTTGTACTTCGACGGGCATGGGACGGCGCCCCTCCATGGTCATGGTGGCGCAGGTGCCTGGAACGGTGAGATTACGCGCGGATAGGAAGAGACCGGACGGATCGGCCAGGCCAACGATGCCGTCGTCGGTCAGCTCGAAGCATCCCACTTCGTCGGTGGGACCATAACGGTTCTTGACGGCTCGAACCATACGCAGCCGGGAATGTTTATCCCCCTCGAACTGACAGACCACGTCCACCACATGTTCGAGCACGCGCGGCCCGGCGATCGAGCCATCCTTCGTCACGTGCCCGACGAGAAGAATGGGGAGAGCCCTTTCCTTGGCCAGGGCTACGAAGGCCGCCGAGACGGCGCGAACCTGAGCCACGCCTCCGGCGGCGCCGTCGACCTTGGAGTCCGCGATCGTCTGCACGGAATCGACCACCAGGAGAGAGGGCTTCGTCTGTGCCACGTGACCGAGGATCTTGGAGAGATCCGATTCCGCGGCCAAGTGGAGATTGGGGTTCAGGGCACCGATGCGTTCGGCCCGCAGCCTCACCTGCGACGCCGACTCCTCTCCCGTCACATAGAGCACCGGGGAGCGTCCCGATCGCACTGCCTGATCGGCAGCGCGGGCCGAGACGTCGAGGAGGAGGGTGGATTTGCCGACGCCCGGCTCGCCGGCCAGAAGGATGACCGCGCCGGGAACCAACCCACCGCCCAGGACTCGATCCAGCTCGTCTACGCCGGTCGCTTGCTTGTGCGAGGCGGTTGTGGCCACATCGGTGATGGGTAACGCCGGGCTGGAGGGAGCCAGAGCCTGCGGGGTGCGTTGCTCGCCCGCCTCTTCGAGCGAGCCCCACGCTCCGCACTGCGAACAGCGGCCCACCCACTTCGTGGTGGTCCAGCCGCACTCGGTGCAGGTATAGGTGATGGCGGGTGCCTTTGGAGTCATACCTCAAGCATATGTCGCGGCTCCGACAGGTTCTGCGCCGCGTGCGGCGCCTAGCGGTTGGCGAACGCCTCCAGGAGTTCGGAGTCGCCGGAGACGATGATGATGTCCTCGGGACCGATTCGGGTTTCAGGCTGGGTGTACTCGAAAGGTTGGCCCGGCGATTTCACCCCGATGATGGTGACGCCAAAGCGCTCGCGGACCCGGGACTCAGATATGGCGAAGCCTCGGATGTCTCGCGGCGGGTACATCTTGATGATGGAGAACCCGTCCTCCATCTCGATGTAGTCGAGCATCTTGCCGGACAGCATATGGGCGACGCGGGCGCCGGCGTCGAACTCCGGATAGACGACATGGTGCGCGCCGATGCGGCGCAGGATGCGCCCGTGCGAACGCGAGATCGCCTTGGCCCAGATCTGCTGCATGCCGATGTCCACGAGGTTGGCGGTCACCAGCACCGAGGATTCGAGGGCGGTGCCGACGCCTACGACAGCCACGGAGAAGTCGCGTGCCCCGGCTTGCTCGAGGGCGTCGGCATTGGCGGCGTCGGCCTCGATGATATGGAACCGATGCGACCACCGCTGTACGAGGTCGGGATCCTTTTCGAGTGCGAGGACGTCACGACCCAGATCGTCCAATGTGGAGGCGATGGCCGAGCCGAACCTCCCCAGGCCTATGACGAGTACTGCTCCGTCGCCCTGTTGTGCAGGCATGGGATCTCCTTTGCGAATCAGTCGCGGATCGTTGATGGGTTCAGGCGATGACCTGGCGTTTGATCAGCCGATGACCGGCCGCTCTTCCGGCAGGCGGATGACTCGTCGACGCATGCGCAGTGCCAGGGCCGCCGCCAGTGTCATTGTGCCCGTTCTCCCCGCGAACATCAGTAGCACGAGGACCCACTTAGCGGCTACCGGAAGATCGGGGGTGATGCCTGTCGATAGACCACAGGTGGCAAACGCGGAAATGACTTCGAAGAGCACGTGGGACAGCGGCAGGTCGGTGATCTGGAGCAACGCGAGCGTGCCGATCCCGACCATCGACGCTCCCAGGAAGGTCGCGGCGATCGCCAGGCGCAGTACGTCGGGAGGCAGGCGCCGACCGAAGGCTTCGGTATCTCTGTCGCCGCGCGCCTCCGCGATGATGGCCAGCACGAGGACGGCAAGCGTGGTCACCTTGATGCCTCCCGCGGCGGAGGCGGAGCCGCCGCCGACGAACATGAGCGCGTCGAGGATGAACCACGTCGTCTCATTCATCTGGCTCACATCCAAGGTGGAGAGCCCCGAGGAACGCGCAGTGGCCGAATGCAGGAGAGAGGCATTGAGACGGTCGGCGATCGGGAGACTGCCGAGAGTGTCCGAGTTCCCCCACTCCAGCAGCGCGAAGGCGCACACACCCACGATGAAGAGCGCACCGTAGGTGATGAGCGAGACCTTGGTGGTCAGGTTCCAGCGGTGGGCCATCCTCTTGTTGCGCCACATATCCAGGATGACGGGGAAGCCGATGGCCCCGACGAATGTTCCAAGCATGATGGGAACGGTCAGGGTCCAGTCGCCCAGATGCGGGCCGAGACCTTCGGGCATGATGACGAACCCACCGTTGTTGAAGATGGACGCCGCCATGAAGAATGCGTGCCAGAGTGAGGTGAGGAGGGGTTCGCCTTCTTTCAGGAAGAAGGGCGTCAGGACGAAGAAGAGCAACGTCTGCGCGGTGAGGGAGACGACGACGACGGCACGGATCAGCGAACCGACCTCGCCCAGGCGGGCATGGGTCTCGGTTGCCGCAAGGAACTTGCGCGTCAGGCCGATATGACGGGAGACGGCCATTCCCAGGATCGACGCGAGTGTCATGACGCCCAAGCCGCCGACCATCATGCCGATGGCGATGAAGAACTGGCCGACAGGGGACCAGTAGACGGCGGTCTCCACGGTGACGAGCCCTGTCACGCACACAGAGGAGGTCGCGGTGAACAGCGCGTCGATGAAGGGCGCCCGTTCGCCGCTGGAGGTGGCGATGGGCAGCTGGAGCAGCGCCGTCATGCCGAGGATGATGATGGCGAAAACGGCCAGGGCGAGCCTGGCGGGCGAATCGCGGGCGACATGGTCCACGCGATCGCGTGTCCGTTGCCAGAGGGAGGGCGTGAGGGAACCGGTGGCGGCGATTTCCGGTGCCGTCCCGTCCGGTTTTCTTCGAGTGGCCACCGGTCACCTCCTAGCTCTTTCACGCCTTGGGCGAATCGAACTTCCTTAATCTAACCCACAACGATGTCCATGACATGCCGAGTTGAGCGGGAATCGTGCTCGCAATCAGCCTTCCATCTCCGCCACGCCTTGGCAAGACCTAGGTGGGGGAAGGAAAAGTCATGTATCGTTGGCATGTCCCAACCTAATGTGGTGGGAATGGTTGATGGGTTGATCAGGACGGATTAATGACACAGCTACCACGCTCCGCACCGCAGTTCTACACTGTGGCAGAAGTGGCCGAGCTGACTCGGGTATCGAGAATGACCGTATATCGTATGGTGCATTCCGGTGACTTACCGGCAGTCAGGGTGGGCAGCTCCTATCGTGTCCCCAAGTCCGCTGTTGATGAACTGCTGGGCTCCTTCGAGGCCCCGGGGGACCAGCAGGTGGCCGGCGAGTAAGTTTCGCCTCACAATGTGGCGAGTTCCGCGAGGGCTCGTTGAACCTGTACCATATTTACTGTTCATTTGAGGGCGTATGTCCCCAATTTTCGACTGCCGGAGGTAACCTGTGGGTTCCGTTATCAAGAAGCGCCGCAAGCGTATGTCAAAGAAGAAGCACCGCAAGTTGCTTCGTAAGACTCGCCATCAGCGTCGCAACAAGAAGTGACGAAATAAGGGCCCGGGGAACTTCCGGGCCCTTGGCATATCTGAAACCTTGAGGTTTTCTGTGTAAAGCTGGTGTACAAATGATGGTCTGAGGGAAGTGAGAAAGATGGAAGAAGACGTTCAGTGGCTCAGCGCGGATGAACAGCTCGCTTGGCGCACATACCTGCGCGGCGTGGCAGTCGTCTCGGAAGCGCTCAATCACGACCTGATTGTCGATTCAGGCGTATCGCTCAACGAGTATGAGGTCCTCTCCCGACTATCGGAGACCCCGGAGTACACCCTGCGCATGTCGACGCTGGCTGAAGGTCTTGTGCATTCACGTTCCCGTCTCACACACACGGTAAGCCGCTTGGAAAGCGAAGGACTGGTCGCGCGCACCACCTGCGAGGCCGATCGCCGAGGAGTCAACTGCTCCCTGACCGAAAAGGGCCTCAACCTGCTTAAGCGCGCGGCTCCGTTGCACGTGGCTTCGGTTCGGCGCCATCTTGTGGACAAATTAGGTGCGGAGGGAATGCTGGAGCTGGGTAGACTCTGCTCCATTTTGATCGATGACCAACCGGAGAAGAACCGATGAGCGAGATAACCACGATTCATCTGGTCCGCCACGGTGAGGTGGACAACCCCAGCGGCGAACTCTACGGACGCCAGCCGGGCTTCCACCTCACGTCGCTGGGAAACCAGATGGCTCAGAGGGTGGCCGAGCATTTTCGGGACGCCGATATCCGTACCGTCATCGCGTCCCCGTTGGAGCGGGCTTGTGAGACAGCCACTCCCGTCGCGAAGCAGGCGGGCCTGCCGATTCTCACCGATGAACGCATCATCGAGGCGGGCAACAACTTCGAGGGCCTGAACGTCAACAGGAACCGCTGGGTGCTGGCGTCCCCGCGCTTCTGGCCCTGGTATATCAATCCCTTCACACCGTCGTGGGGAGAGCCATATACCGAGATCGTCGAGAGGTTCTCCGCTGCCATTCGCCGGGCCTTGACCCTGGCCGAAGGCGGAGAGGCCGTCATGGTCTCTCACCAGCTTCCCATCTGGACCATGCGCAGCTTTGTCGAGGGATGGTCCCTGGCGCACGATCCTCGCAGGCGGGAGTGTGCGCTGTGCTCCGTCACCTCGCTCACCTTCGTCGGACGCCAGCTCATCGCGGTCGATTACGCAGAACCCGCGGCGGACCTGCTGCTTGATGCCCGCGATGTGACGCCCGGCCGTTCCGCGGCCGAAGAGAACGCCGGTGAAGGCTGAGCCGCACGGGGTTGCTGAGCTGTAGAGGTCACCCTTCGAGCGAGAGGCCACAGATCGGACAGTATCCGATCTGTGGCCTCTCGCCATATGTGGGGCCTCTCTAAGCTGTCGCGTCAGCGCTCGTGGTCTCGGTTATCGTCGCCGAGGGGCTTTGCCCGCAGTCGGCTTCCTCAACCTGGGGCTCCGCCCACGGGTAATTTCCTTGTCCTCCGCTGTGAAAGCGGGCTTTCACGCGTCGAACTGCGTCATTGGCACCACCGAGCGTCAGCGCTCGTGGTCTCGGTTATCGTCGCCGAGGGGCTTCGCCCGCAGTCGGCTTCCTCAACCTCGCCACCGAGCGTCAGCGCTCGTGGTCTCGGTTATCGTCGCCGTCAGGATCTTCCTTTTTCGACTTCTGCTGTTCGCGCTCCCACTCCAGGAAGCGGTTGTGAGCCTCGAGCCGCGCGAGGAACTCTGGGTCGTCATCGGGAGCGAGGGGGCCGGACGGCTGCTGCCTCGTTCGGTTACGGGGGAACAGTGAGTCAGGACCGATGGAATCCGGAGAGGTGGGATGCTTCACTTGCCACGACAGCCAGAGCCACAGCGCCGATCCAAGGACCGGGAGCACGATGACGAGCGCCATCCAGGCTCCCTTGGAGAGCCGTCCGGGCATAAATGATCGATCTGTGCGAGCACAGTCGATGATCGCATAGATCCAAAGGGCGACCGCGAGAACAATGGGCACGATTCTGGCCATGCTCCTATCCTAGTCGACTTGCCAAAAACACGTTATTTCCTCAGCTGAACGCGAAGGCAGCGAAGAGTCCGAGGCCGTAGGCCAGTTCGAGGAACCCGGTGTCGCGCAACACCGGGATGAGTTCGCGCCCCTGTGCCGGGGAACGGTTGCCCAGCCCGTGGATCCTGGCGATATTGAACATCGCCAATGCCAGGGCCGGGAGTAGGAAGATGATCGTCCATTTGAGAGAAGGGACATAGAGAAGGGCGGAGATGAAAGGGACGATGATGAGCGAATCGTACACCAGCCGGGCTTGCTCGTCCCCCAACCGCACCGCCTGCGTGTTCTTCCCGGACAGAGAATCCGTTGGGATGTCGCGGATATTGTTGACCATGAGCAGGGCGCACGCGAGGAAGCCGATCGAGCACGCCGCCAGCCACGCCTGCCAGGGCACCTGGAGGGCCTGGGTATAGGTGGTTCCCGCGGTAGCCATGAGTCCGAAGAAGATGAAGACGAAGATCTCGCCCATGCCCATGTAACCGTAGGGGCGTTTGCCACCTGTGTAGAACCAGGCGGCCACGACCGCCAGAGCGCCGACGGCTATGAGCCACCAGGTACCGGACAGGGCGACGAGGACCAGACCCGCCAAGCAGCCGAGTCCGAAGCAGCCGAATGCCGCCAGCTTCACGGTGCGTGGAGAGGCTTTGCCGCCGCCTGTCAGACGGGGCGGGCCGGTGCGCACGTCGTCGGTTCCGCGAATGCCGTCGGAGTAGTCGTTGGAGAAGTTCACTCCGATCTGGAAGAGCAACGCGATGGCCGCGGCGAGTCCGGCGCGCACGTAGCTGCCCTCGCCCATCCATATCGCGATCCCGGTACCGGCAAGTACCGGCGCTATAGCTGCAGGTAACGTGCGCAGCCGTGCACCTTCGATCCAGTCTTTGACATTAGCCACGAGGGTCGATCCTACAACCTTTTACCAACCAGCCGTTGCACACCCCGGCGATCGATCTTCCCCGAGGCGAGATAGGGGAGTGACTCCAGTCCGAGCTGAGCCGCCGTGAAGAACACCCGCGGGGTGTAGCCGGCTTCCAATCGCTGGCGCAGGCGACCGCGAGGATCATCGAGGGGGTTGGTTGTCACCGCGACGACGATCTCGCCCCACTGAGCATCGGGAATGCCGACGACGACGCATTGCCCGCTCCCCATCTTCTCCAGCTCCGCCTCCACGACCTGGGGAAGGATCGTAAGGCCTCCGGTGGTGATAGCGCCATCGAGACGTCCGTGAATACGGAGCCTGCCGTCGGCCCAGCTACCGGCATCCTGTGTGACGCATTTACCATCGAACGGAGCAGCTCCCAGGTACCCGGTGGCGACGACGCTTCCGGCGATCGTGATTCGCCCGCCTTCTCCGAGTGAGATCGAGGTGTCGCCAATGGGAAGACCGTTGTAGACGCATCCGCCGCAGGTCTCTGTCATGCCGTAGGTGGTGACGATGTTGAGGCCTGCCTCCCGTGCACGTGAGACCATCTCCGGAGAAGCAGCGGACCCTCCCAGAAGTATCGTCGCGAATGCCCGGGCCGCCGCGGCGTGTGGCGAATCGAGAAGCCGGACGAGTTGGGTGGGGACGAGTGAGAGATAGACCCGGTCATCCGCGATTCCGGCGGCGATCCTCGCAATCTCCTCGGGACTGCCCTTGCCCGCGTCCAATGGGGCGTTTTCGGAAAGCAGTGACCGGAAGATGGTCTGGAATCCTGCGATGTGATGAGTCGGCAGGCAACAAGCCCAGCGCCCGGGGCCTCCCAGGGCCTCATGCGTGGCATGAGCGGAGGCGGTAAGCGAGTTCAAAGAGACGAGGACACTCTTCCCCACCCCAGATGTGGAACCGGACGTCCGCATCACCAGCGCGGTCCCCGGGGGGACGGGTTGCGGGGGTTCGTCCTCCAAGGAACGACGTAGCGCCGCTTCCTCGACGGCGGAGACGGGCATCACGGGGTTCGAGCTGCCTTCGAGGAGTTCGGCGACCGCCTGCGCGGCCGCCGCTATCGTGTTGTCCGCAAGGACGGTGATCGGCATGGCTGGCTTTCTCAGGCGTAATAGGGGAACGCGGACCAATCCGGAGCTCGCCGTTCGAGGAAGGCATCGCGACCCTCCCGCGCCTCGTCCGTCATGTAGGCGAGTCGCGTGGCTTCGCCCGCGAATGCCTGCATTCCCGCAATGCCCTCATCGAGGGCATTGAACGTGAACTTCAGCATCCTGATGGCCTGAGGGGACTTGCCGGCGATGATCGCGGCGTATTCCAGTGCGCGCTTCTCCAGATCGGCGTGGGGAACAGCCTCGTTGATGGCGCCCCAGGATTCTGCTTGCTGCGCTGTGTACTCCCGCGCGAGGAAGAAGATCTCCCGCGCCCGACGATCACCGACCTGGCGGGCCAGCAGCTGCGATCCATAACCGGCATCGAAGGAGCCGACGTCGGCGTCGACCTGTTTGAATCGAGCGTGCTCACTCGAAGCCACCGCGAGATCGCATACGACCCCGAGAGAATGCCCGCCGCCGGTGGCCCATCCTGGAATCGCGGCGATGACCACCTTGGGCATGGAACGGATGAGCCGCTGGACTTCCAGGATATGAAGTCGGCCGGCCCGCACCGGATCCGGCTCGCCATTCTGCGAGTAGCGATAGCCGTCGCGACCTCGTACTCGTTGGTCCCCGCCCGAGCAGAAGGCCCAGCCGCCGTCCTTGGGGGAGGGGCCGTTCCCCGTGAGGATCACAGAACCGACATCACCCGTCAGGCGTGCATGATCGAGGGCCTGGTACAGTTCGTCGACGGTTTCCGGCCGGAAAGCGTTGCGTACCTCTGGGCGATCGATCGCGATGCGTACGACGGGGGCATCCTGACAGCTGATAACCTCTCCGGTTTCGTTCCGGGTACGGACAACAGCGCGATGATAGGTGATGTCGTGGAAGTCGAATCCTTCGATGTCACGCCAGACCTCCGGCTCGAAGAGTTCGGAGACGGGTTGGGGAAGTGCCGGGAACTCAGTCATTGCGGGTGTCTGTCTCACTGTCTTGCTGGGGGAAGGGTTGCGTCGCGTCCTGCCCGGGCAGCTGCTGCGTCGCGTCCTGCCCGGCCTCGTCGTTGTGGGGTTCGAGGCCGTAGGGCATAGTGGGCAGCCCGGCGGAGGAAGGGGAGGGCCCTGCCGAATCGCTGGTGTGCTCCCCGGAGAAGGCCATGGTCTCCTGCGCCGCGGCCGATGCATGCTCGGATGCCGGGCCGTCAGGCTGACGAACAGCCCCGGCTTCCGATGTGGTAGAGAACCGTGCCGGCCCCGGACCATCCGAGGTCGGTGAGGCACTCGCCGCGTGTTGATTCGCCACACTCTCCGGGCCGCTCTGGACCGCCGGAGCATACGCATGTTGCGGAGCACCGCCGTTGCCTGCATCGGGTGCGCTCGCCTGGAACTGCGGGCCACCGGGATACTGCTGACCGGGCGCGTATTGCGGGGTGGCCGGGTATGGAGAGGGCTGACCGGCCGCCGCTCCCTGATATGGAGATCCGACGGGGTACTGCGGACCGCCCGCTGCGCCTGGGAACTGGGGATTTCCGGAATACGTGGGAGGCAGTGGCGCCTTCGGCCGGGCGATACGCGCCACGATCTCCGCTATCAACCCCATAGCGAAGAACCAGGCGAGGCTGAACCACGAAAGGCGGGCTGTCAACTGGACCTCTTCGCCCATGACGGATCCGCTGAAGACCAGCATATTGGTGGCGAGGGCGAGAGCTCCGACCGCGGTGAAGGAGAGCGGGAGAATGAGCCAGGAGACGGCTCCGCGTTCGCGGCGAGGGTCGCGGGTGCGCGCCCAGTAGACGCCTCCGATGATGATGCTGAGAGCCACAAACGCGGCCATGATCCAGATCGTCCATGGAGCATCTTGGAAGAGCAGCTCCCGGATGTCCTGGTTACCAGCCATCCCGGTGGGATCTCCGGCAGCGGCGATGTCACCGGGAACCCGCATCGTGGCCACACCCAGGGCGCCGAGAGATCCGAGCGTGGTGAGCAGGCCGATGTTCACGAAGAAGGGCAGAGCGGAGAAGAGGATGCTTGCCGGTACCCCATCCTCCAATTTCAACAGCATGTAGATCATGATGTAGATGCCGGTCGATATGACGGAGAGCAGGAGTATCCCGAAGCTCACCCGTATCCCGTGGGCGATGGAAGGGGTGTAGTTCGGAGCGGAGGTGAGCGCGTACGTCGCTCTGCGAGCAGGGATGGCGTTCAGTCGTCCCAGCAGTGCGGCGAGGAGCCCGATGGCAAACGCCGCTCCCAGTAGCCACGCGATGTTGATCTGCGAAGTGATGGTGACATCCTGGATGTCGCTGATCCCGGCTTCGGGGGGAGGAGAGAATACGACGCGCGTCTTGGCGAACAGCGCGGCCAGCAGACCGAGTCCCGTCAGGACCGCCCCGGAGAGGAGCGCCGGGATCCACAATGCTGGGGCGGCCTGTGAAACCTTGCGGCAATCGCGCCGGTGCATGGAGAAGACGATAACGGCGACGATCACCGTCACGGTCAGGGGAGTCGACCAGAGGAACATCTGGATGGGAATGGGGAACCCGAACTCGGTGACGACGGAGACGGTGGCCGATATCGGGGCGAGGAAGCCCATCGCCAGCAAGATGAGCGCCGACGTCGCCATGTTCGGAACGCCCTCGAACCAGTCGTTGACCATGCTCGCGATCTCAGCGCCGCCGGGCCCGCCCTGGCCAGAAGCCTCCACGAGCTCCTGCAGGCTGGGAGTGAGCAGGAGCGACACCCAGACCAGGAGATAGGCGACGGCCACGCCGACGATCGGCGCGAGCACCGATGTGAGCAAGGTCCGCCCTGATATACGGCTATTCCGCGGTATCTGCATCGGTGGTTGCCAGCTCATGAGGGTCTCCTTAGTTCGGCTCTTGCGAATACTCTATGCCACCACTGCGACAGGTTTTAGGGGGAGCCGAATAGAGATGCCGTGACGAGCGCGGTTAGAAGCCCCGGCGAGAGCGTGGTTGAATACTGCGTATGAGTAGGCGAGCCACACTGAATAAGAAACCATCTGACGTCGCGGGAATGTTCGACGAGGTCGCAGCCCGCTACGACATCATGAACGATCTCATGACGATTGGCCAGGTGAGGGTGTGGCGCGAGGCGGTGAGCGTCGCGATCGGTGCCCGCCCGGGAGTCAAGGTGCTCGATCTCGCCGCGGGCACGGGGACGTCGTCGGCCGCATACGCCGCCAAGGGAGCCGACGTCGTCGCATGCGATTTCTCCCAGGGGATGCTCGCGGAAGGAAAGCGGCGCTATCCCGAACTGGATTTCGTGGCGGGAGATGCCATGGCGCTGCCGTTCGCCGACGAGACCTTCGACGTCGCAACGATCTCCTACGGGTTGCGCAACGTGGAGGATCCGGAGCTGGCCATGCGGGAGATGCTGCGTGTGACCAAACCGGGTGGACGGCTTGTGATCGCGGAATTCTCGCGTCCGACCTGGGCTCCCTTCCGTGCGCTGTACCACTTCTATCTCGGGACGGCACTTCCGGCGCTGAGCCAGTTGTTCTCGTCCGACGACGTCGCCTACGACTACCTCACCGAGTCCATCGTCGATTGGCCCGGTCAGGAGGAATTGGCAGAACAGATCCAGAAGGCCGGTTGGCGCAATGTTGCCTACAGGAATCTCGCCGGGGGGATAGTCGCGCTGCATCGCGGCACCCGTCCGTGATCTCGGTGTTGTAAGGACAAAGTGTCGCCAATTCGCGCGACCGTCTCACTCTGTGAGTGAATCTTGCCACTGCGGTAAAAATCGGCGAAGTCCTACTCTCGCGGTTGTCGCCCGATGTCGCCAATTTGGCTATTTCGCAACGAAAGACTTGCGAAAAGATCCCCTTTTCCGTTTCGCTTCCCCTGCCCGCGAGACGTAGGATGGTTTGGTATGTCAAAGGACTGCGGGATCTGAGCTTGGAATGGAGGCGGGATGACGCGCAACGCTGACGTCATCGTCGTCGGTGCAGGGCCGGCCGGCGCCTCGACGGCTCACTACCTTGCCCAAGCCGGGATGGACGTCCTCGTCCTCGAAAAGGCGACCTTCCCGCGGGACAAGATCTGCGGGGACGGACTGACGCCGCGTGCCGTTGCCGAGCTCGTGCGCATGGGTGTGCGCACCGATGGTTGGGAGCGCAATTACGGACTGCGCACCTACGGTGGAGGGCATTGCGTCGAGGTGCCGTGGCCGGAGCTCGCCAGTATGCCCAATTACGGCCTGGCCGCGCCTCGCATGGTTCTGGACGAGGCTCTCATCCGCCATGCCGAGCGCAGCGGTGCGCGTCTGGAAGAGGGCGTGACCGTGACCGGGGCCATCGAGCACCCGCGCACAGGGCGCATCGTCGGCGTCACCGCCAGGCAGTCTGGCAGCAAGGCGGTCCGGGACTACACTGCCCGCTATATAATCGATGCCGGCGGAGTCTCCGCTCGCCTGGCAACCTCGGTAGGGCGCGAAAAGGACGCCCAGCGCCCCATGGGAGTGGCCCATCGCGTGTACTTCGAGTCCCCGCGCGCCGTCGACACCATGATGGAATCCCACCTCGAACTGTGGGAGGGCGCACCCGGAGAATCGGACCTGATGCCGGGATACGGCTGGATCTTCTGCGTGGGAGACGGCCTCGTCAATGTCGGCCTTGGATCGCTTTCCTCCACGGCTAAGCCCTCGGGTTTGGACTACCGCCGCATGTTCGCCAACTGGATGAAGAACGTCCCTCCCGAGTGGGGGTTCACCGAGGAGAATCAGCGTGGCAAGCTGCGCGGAGCCGCTCTCCCCATGGCTTTCAACCGTAAGCCGCATTACGCGAACGGCCTTTTCCTCGTCGGTGACGCCGGCGGTATGGTCTCTCCCTTCAACGGCGAGGGAATCGCTTACGCCCTGCAATCCGGGCGGCTGGCGGCCGATGCCATCTCGCAGGCGATCGTGCGCCCCACCGTCACGGCTCAGGAGGCGGCACTGTCCGTCTACCCCAGAGCGATGACCGAGGAACTGGGCGGGTACTACTCGCTCGGACGGGTCTTCGCCGCCCTGATCGAACGCCCGGAGATCATGCACCTGTGCGTGAAATACGGTTTACCTCGCCCGGTGCTCATGCGGCTGGTGATGAAGCTGCTTTCCGACTGCTACGACCGTCGCGGAGGGGATTGGATGGACCGCTTGATAGCGGCTTTAGCAAAGGCGGTTCCCAAAGCATGAATTGTGACAAGATGAAAGGTGACGGTGCTCGCACCGCACGAGTTTTCAGTCCGCCATTCCTGGGAATGCGGCAACTTCAGAAGGTAAGAGAGCAGGTGGAGACCCGGTGAATGCATACGCCCCGTTGCTGGTGATGATCGTCGCCGCACTGGTTCTGGCTGTCGTTGGCCTGGTGCTGAGCGCGATTCTCAGTCCGAACAGGTACAACCGCGTCAAACTTGAGAACTACGAATGCGGCGTGGAGGCTACTCCGTCCGCAGGCGGAGCCGGGCGTTTCCCGGTCAAGTACTACCTGACCGCCATGACTTTCATCATTTTCGACATCGAGGTGGTCTTCCTCTACCCGTGGGCCGTGTCCTTCGAGGCACTCGGCCTGTTCGGGATGGTCGCCATGCTCGTATTCATTTTCCTCATCACCGTGCCGTTCGTTTACGAGTGGCGCCGCGGTGGCTTGGAATGGGACTGAGGGGGAACGTATGGCACACCAAGATGATGGATCACAGGGCTTCTTCCTGACCTCCGTCGAATCGGTCGTCAACTGGTCGCTGACCAATTCCGAGTGGCCTGTGACCATGGGACTGGCCTGCTGCGCAATCGAGATGATGGCCTTCGGCACGCCGCGCTTCGACTCGTCGCGCTTCGGCATGGAGGTGTTCCGCGCATCGCCGCGTCAGGCCGACATGCTCATCATCTCCGGGCGCGTGAGTCAGAAGATGGCGCCCGTCGTCCGTGACATGTACGACCAGATGGCCGACCCCAAGTGGGTCATCTCCATGGGCGTCTGCGCCTCCTCGGGCGGCATGTTCAACAACTATGCCATCGTGCAGGGCGCGGACCACATCGTGCCCGTGGACATCTACCTTCCCGGCTGCCCGCCTCGCCCCGAGATGCTCATCTACTCGATCCTCGAACTGCGCAAGCAGGTCAAGGCGACGCACAAGCTGACGAAGAAGGCGCGTGTGGCCGCAGCCAGGGCTGCAGAGGAAGCCGCGCTCTCCGCGACGCCGATTCACGAGATGAAGGGGTTGCTGGCGTGAGTGAGTTCAATGAGGGCGCCCTGACGCCCGCCCCCGACGGCGCCGGGCCCGAGGCCTCGGTGATCCGCCATGTCAAGGGAATGTGGGGAGTCAAAGGATCCGGGGATACCACTGGTTTCTCGGGACTCGTCAAGACGGAGACCTTCGCGCAGCCCGCTTCGCGCCCCTACGGCGGCTGGTTCGACGAGGTCGTCGATATTCTCATCGAGCTCTTCGAAGCGGATGGTATCCCGCGCGAGGAGGCGATCGAGAAGGTCGTCGTCGAGAACGGTCAGCTGGTCATCTTCATCGCGCGCGAACACATCGAGCGCTGCGCGCGTTACATGCGTGACGATCAGGATCTGCGTTTCGAGATGTGTCTGGGAGTCTCCGCCGTCAACTATCCGGCCGACGCCGGGCGCGAGCTGCACGCCTACTACCCTCTCTTCTCCATCACGCATAACCGGTTCGTCTCCTTGGAGGTGACGTGCCCGGATGAGGATCCGCACATTCCCTCCATCGTCTCCGTCTACCCGGGCAACGACTGGCCCGAGCGTGAGGCATGGGACCTGATGGGGATCATCTTCGACGATCACCCGGGTCTGACCCGCACGGCCATGCCGGATGACTGGATCGGCCATCCCCAGCGCAAGGACTACCCCCTGGGCGGCATCCCCGTCGAATACAAGGGAGCGGTCATTCCACCACCGGACACTCGGAGGGAGTACAACTGATGGCATCGCAGACTTTCCACGCCACGAACGGCGCCACGGAAGCCGATCTTGACGGCCTGCCCAGCTTCTCCGCCGACGGCGGGGACTGGTCGGATATCTCCGCGGAGGCGGCTCAGCTCGCCGAGGAGCGCATCGTCGTCAACATCGGTCCCGTCCATCCCTCCACTCACGGCGTTTACCGTCTTCTCTTCGAGCTCGACGGCGAATACGTGCGCGAGGTGCGCGGGGCCACCGGCTTCCTGCACACCGGTATCGAGAAGAACATGGAGTACCGGACCTGGACGCAGGGTGTCACCTTCGTGACCCGCATGGACTACACGGCCTGCTTCTTCCAGGAGGTCGGCTACTGCATGGGCGTCGAGAAGCTGCTGGGCATCGAGGATCAGATCCCTCGCCGCGCCCAGCAGATTCGCGTGCTGATGATGGAGCTCTCGCGTATAGCCTCCCACCTCATCGCCTTCGGCTCGGCGCTCAACGAGCTGGGTGCCACCACGATGATGACGCTCGGCTTCCGCGGGCGCGAGGACCTGCTGCGCATCATCGAACGCATTTCCGGCCTGCGCATGAACAACGAGTACATCCGGCCCGGCGGCGTGGCCGAGGACATCCCCCCGGGGACGACCGACTTCTGCCGTGAGGTACTACCCAACGTGCGCAAGTCGATGCTGGAGATGTGGGACGTCGTCGGGGAGAACCCGATCTTCAAGGCTCGTTTCAAGGACGTCGGCGTTCTCTCGCTTTCCGCCCTCATGGCCCTCGGCCAGACGGGCCCGGGACTGCGTGCCGCGGGTCTGCCGTGGGATCTGCGCAAGACGCAGCCCTACTGCGGTTACGAGGAGTACGAATTCGACGTGCCCGTGACCGACAAGTCGGATGCCTACAACCGCACCTATCTCCGCGTTCAGGAATGCCACCAGTCCCTGCGCATCATCTACCAGGTCCTCGACCGTCTGGATGCCTCCGAGGGGGAGCCGGTCATGGTCGCGGACAAGGCGATCGCCTGGCCCGCGCAGATGTCGATCAGCACCGACGGTCAGGGCACATCGCACGAGCACGTCCGTGAGATCATGACGCAGTCCATGGAGTCGCTGATCCACCACTTCAAGCTGGTGACAGAAGGCTTCCGCGTTCCCGCAGGCCAGAGCTACACGCTCATCGAGCACGCTAAGGGGACGTGGGGCTGTCATCTCGTCTCCGACGGCGGCACACGGCCATTCCGTGCGCACGTCTCGGATCCGGGCTTCCGGAACTTGCAGGGCCTGTCCATGATGGCCGAGGGCGGCTTGCTCGCCGACGCCATCGTGTGCCTTGCCTCTATCGACCCCGTTATGGGAGGTGTTGACCGCTGATGGCACAGAATTTTGAGCCCGAGGTCGAGGCCCGGCTGCGCGCCGACGCGGCTGAGATCCTTGCCCGCTACCCGGATTCGCGGTCGGCCATCATGCCGATCCTGCACCTGATCCAGTCCGAGGAGGGCTTCGTTTCCCCGCGCGGCGTAGTTCTGACCGCGGACGTGCTCGGTCTGACGCGCGCCGAGGTTTCCGCCGTGGCGACCTTCTACAGCCAGTACCGCCGCCATCCCAACGGCGAGTTCAATGTCGGCGTGTGCACCAACGCGCTGTGTGCCGTTATGGGCGGCGATGTCATCTGGGAGACGCTCAGCGAGCACCTGGGCATCGGCACCGACGAGACCACCGACGACGGCAGGATCACCCTCGAGGCTCTGGAATGCAACGCGGGCTGCGACTACGCGCCCGTCGTCATGGTGAACTGGGAGTTCTTCGACAACCAGACCCCCTCGAGTGCGCTGCAGATCGTGGAGGACATCCGCGAGGGCAAGGACATCCATCCCACTCGTGGCGCGGACAAGGTCCACACCTTCAAGGAGATCGAGCGAGTACTCGCCGGTTTCGAGGATGGGCACGTCGATGAGGGCCCGGGGGCGGGCCCGGCCTCGCTCGCCGGTCTCAAGATCGCGCGCGAGAAGAACTGGACCGCTCCGCAAACGATTGGAGGGCAGGCAAAGTGACCGAGTATTCCGCACCGGGTGTTCTCTCCCCGGTCGTCTCCAATGTCTGGGACAAGGAACGGTCCTGGACGCTGGCGACCTACAAGGCCGAAGGCGGCTACGAGGGGCTGGCCAAGGCCTGGGGTTACGGCGAGGGCGAACTGACCCAGCTCATCAAGGACTCGGGTCTGGCAGGCCGCGGCGGCGCGGGATTCCCCACCGGCCTGAAGTGGTCCTTCCTTCCCGCTCCCGATGGCGGCCCCCGTTACCTTGTGGTGAATGCCGATGAATCCGAGCCCGGCACCTGCAAGGACATTCCCGCCCTCATGGGCAACCCGCACTCCCTCATCGAGGGCATGGCCATCTGTCTTCTGGCCGTGGGCGGGCACCACGGCTTCGTCTATCTGCGCGGCGAGGTGGTGCACGTCTACCGGCGCCTCATGGCCGCTGTACGCGAGGCCCACGAGGCCGGAATCCTCGGCAAGGGCCGCGGCCCGGGCGCGGACTACGATCTGGATATCATCGTTCATGCGGGTGCCGGCGCTTACATCTGCGGCGAGGAGACCGCGCTGCTCGACTCCCTCGAGGGTCGCCGCGGCCAGCCGCGCCTGAAGCCGCCGTTCCCCGCCGCCGAAGGCCTGTACGCGCGTCCGACGGTCATCAACAACGTCGAAACCATCTCGTCGGTGCCCGGCATCGTCCGCAACGGTGTGGACTGGTTCCAGGCCATGGGCACCGATACCGCCAAGGGGCACGGCTTCTTCTCCCTTTCGGGGCACGTGAAGCAGCCCGGCCAGTACGAGGCGCCATTTGGAATCACCGGAGGCCAGTTGCTCGATCTGGCGGGCGGTGTCCGCGAGGGCCACGAGCTCAAGTTCTGGGCCGTCGGAGGGTCCTCCGCACCGCTGTTCACCCCGGAGCACCTCGATGTGCCGCTGGACTACAACTCGGTGCGCGAGGCCGGTTCGATGCTGGCCACCCGTGCGATCATGGTGTTCGACGAAACGGTTTCGGTTGTCCGCGTGATCTCGCGGTGGACGGACTTCTACCAGCACGAATCCTGTGGGAAGTGCACGCCGTGCCGCGAGGGAACATATTGGATGCGTCAGATCATGCATCGTCTGGAGGCAGGTAAGGGCCAGCCCGGCGACGTCGATCTGCTGTATGAGATCGCCAGCAATATCCAGGGCCGCTCCTTCTGCGCGCTCGGCGATGCCGCGGCCACCCCGATCAAATCGGGTATCGAGCTGTTTAGGGACGAGTTCGAGGCGGGGTATCACACCTCGGCCCGTGAGCTGTTCCCCTACGAAAAGACGACCCTGTTCAGCGAGGTGGGTGTTCGATGAGTGCCAACGAGACCGTAGAGCTCGTAACCCTCAAGATCGACGGCAAGGACGTTTCGGTTCCCAAGGGGACGATGATCATCCGAGCCGCCGAACAAGTCGGCGTGCGGATTCCGCGCTTTTGCGACCATCCTCTTCTCAAGCCCGCGGGTGCCTGCCGCCAATGCCTGGTCGAGGTAGCGCGCCCGGGCCGCGACGGAACCTTGGCCAAGATGCCCAAGCCGGCGGCCTCGTGCGCGGAGGCGGTGGCTCCCGGCATGGAGGTCTACACGCAGCACACCTCGGAGGTGGCTCGCAAGGCCCAGCACGGAATCATGGAGTTCCTGCTGATCAACCATCCGCTGGACTGCCCCGTCTGCGATAAGGGAGGCGAATGCCCCCTGCAGAACCAGGCGATGACCGACGGACGTGCCACCTCGCGCTTCATCGATGTCAAGCGCGCGTTCCCGAAGCCGATCCAGGTTTCCTCGCAGATTCTGCTCGATCGAGACCGCTGCATCCTGTGCCAGCGTTGCACCCGCTTCCAGTCCCAGATCGCCGGTGACAAGTTCATCCAGCTGCAGGGGCGCGGCGGCGGCACGCCAGGTTACGGCGTGCATGCCCTCAACGGGTCCCAGGTCGGTAACTTCGACGCTTCCATTCTCCATTTCGCGGACGACGGCGGCACGCACGCCGATTCCGTCGCCGGAGACTACGCGGGCCCCTACGGAAACCGCGGGATGGCCGGAGGCTTCTCCGCCGGTCCGATCGCCGATTCCGAGGAGGACGCCTCTGGGCGTCCGTTCAGCTCCTACTTCTCGGGCAATATCATCCAGATCTGCCCGGTCGGCGCATTGACGAGCGCCTCCTACCGGTTCCGCTCGCGTCCCTTCGATCTGGTCTCGGTCGCGAGCGTCGCGGAGCATGATTCCTCGGGGTCCGCCATCCGCATCGACTACCGTCGCGGAGAAGTCCTGCGCCGTCTCTCCGGCGAGGATGCCCAGGTCAACGAGGAATGGATCACGGACAAGGATCGTTTCGCCTTCCGTTGGCAGAACGGACCGGACCGCCTCACCTCGCCGTTGGTGCGCGACTCGGCCGGAAACCTCGTCCCGACCTCATGGTCCGATGCTCTGGACGTGGCAGCCCGCGGCCTCGCCACGGCGAAGAAGACGGGCGTCGGCGTGCTCACCGGCGGTCGCCTTGCCATGGAGGATGCATACGCCTACTCGAAGTTTGCGCGTGTGGTGCTCGGGACGAACGACATCGACTTCCGCACCCGCGTGAGCGATGAGGAAGAGGACTCCTTCCTCGCCTCTGCCGTCGCCGGAACGGGCCTCGGGGTGACCTACACCGATCTTGAGAAGGCCGGTCACGTTCTGACCGTCGGCTTCGAGGCGGAAGAAGAGTGCGGCACCGTTTTCCTCCGCTTGCGCAAGGGATACCTGGCGAAGACCGTCTCGGTCTCTGTGGTCTCGGCCTACGCAACCGGCGGCACATCCAAGATGGGTGCCCGGTTCATTCCCGCGGTGCCCGGCAGCGAGGCGGGCATACTCGATGCCCTCGCCGCGGGGGACCCCACCTACGACGGTCTCGCGACCGGAGGGGTCATCCTGGTCGGCGAGCGTACCGCTCAGACTCCCGGTGCTCTCTCGGCGGTACTTCGCCTGGCCGAGCGCACCGGCGCACGTCTGGCGTGGATCCCGCGCCGTGCGGGCGACCGCGGAGCGCTCGACATGGGTGCTATCGGCAACCTGCTCCCCGGTGGACGTCCGGTCTCCGATTCCGGCGCCCGGGTGGACACCGCGGCGGTGTGGGCAACGCAGTCGCTGCCCACCGAACCAGGTCGTAACACGCGACAGATGCTCGAGGCGGCCGCTGAAGGCTCGCTTGGCGGGCTTGTTCTGGCGGGTGTCGAACTAGGCGATCTTCCCGGCGACGCACGTGCCGCGATCTCCGCTGCCGGATTCGTGGTGCAGTTGGAGGTGCGCGGCAGTGAACTGACCGAGCTCGCCGACGTCGTCCTTCCCGTCGCTCCTCCGAGTGAAAAGGGTGGATCCTTCGTCAACTGGGAGGGTCGCATCCGACCCTTCGGGCAGGTTCTGACCTCGGTCCAGCGTCCCGATCGCATCGTGCTCAACGATCTGGCGGCGGAGTTCGGTGTGGATCTCGGGCTCGCGACGTTGAAGGACGCCGTGCGCGAGATCTCCGAGCTCCACGCATGGGATGGAGCCCGTGTCCCGGCCCCGACCGTGCCGGCTGGCGCGACTCCGGAGGCAGATAGCGGCCAGGCCATCCTGGCCAGCTGGAATCTCATGCTCGGAGGCGGCTCGCTGCAGGCCTTCGAACCTCATCTTGCTGGAACGGCCCGCAAGCCGGTGGCGGTGCTTTCCGACGCCACGGCCCAAGCGGCGGGAGTCAGAGGTGGATCTCTGCTCACGCTGTCCGGTCCTTCCGGAGACCTGACCCTCGATGCTGTGATTCAGCCGATGCCGGACGGCGTCGTCTGGGTGCCGCAGAATTCGGTGGGATGTTCAATCACAGCTCTCGGTATCAACGCCGGTGAGCCGGTCGCACTACGTGCGACTCCTGCGGAGGTGACCAAGTGAGTCCGACCATCATGGCCGCTGCTCAGGCAGCAGATTTCTCCGAAGACACCTGGTGGCTCTGGGTTCTCAAGGCAGTCTTCATCCTCGTCTACCTGATCCTCTCCGTGATCCTCGCCCTGTGGGTGGAGCGTCGCGGCCTGGGTCGCATGCAGACCCGACTGGGCCCCAACCGCGTGGGACCCCTCGGCTTCGGCCAGGCATTCGCCGACGCCATGAAGCTCCTCATCAAGGAGGACTTCTGGCTGGCGGGCGCGGACAAGGTCATGTACTTCCTGTCCCCGGTTATCGCTGCGGCCTGCGCATTCACGGTCATGGCCGTGATCCCGATGGGGCCGAACGTCTCGATCTTCGGGCACGATACGCCGTTGCAATTGGCAGATTCGCCCGTCGCGATGCTTTTCGTGCTGGCGGTGACGGCACTGGGAGAATACGGCCTGGTCTTCGGCGGTTGGGCCTCTCGTTCCACGCTGCCCCTGTACGGTTCGGTACGTTCCGCGACGCAGATGATCTCCTACGAGCTGGCTCTCGGCCTCTCGCTCGTGACGGTCTTCCTCTACTCGGGCACGATGTCCACCTCCGGTATCGTCGCGGCGCAGTCCGATATGTGGAATGTGATCACGCTCTTCCCGGCATTCGCCATATTTCTCGTCTCCATGTTCGGGGAGACCAACCGTCTCCCATTCGACCTCCCCGAGGCCGAGGGCGAGCTGGTTGCGGGGCACACCACCGAGTACTCGTCGATGAAGTTCGCGTGGTTCTACCTGTCCGAGTACGTCAACATGCTGAACGTCTCGATGATCGCCACCACGGTGTTCCTCGGCGGCTGGCAAGCCGGCCCGATCGTCACCGGAATCTACTCGCTGTGGGGTGGAGACCCGAACCAGGGCTGGATTCCCATGCTGTGGTTCTTCATCAAGACCTGGATGTTCATGTTCTTCATGGTCTGGGTGCGAGGCACGCTGTTGCGCATGCGCTACGACCACTTCATGAAACTGGGGTGGAAGCGACTCATCCCGGCCGCACTTGGATGGCTGGTCTGCGTGACGGTCATCCTGGGAGTCTCGACCTTCACCGACATTTCCCGGCGCGGTCTGCTCTTGGGGATCGCGGCCGTCTTCCTCGTCGTCGTCGGCCTCCTCTGGTTCGTGGGTGGCTCCAAGAGCGCGGATGAGGATCGCTCGGATGAAGAGGGATTCGTCAGACGGGAAGAGGAATTCGATGCGACGGCGGGCGGATTCCCCGTGCCACCGCTGCCCGGGCAGTCGCTTCCACCATCTCCGCGTACGCCGCGCAGAGATGCCACACTAAGCAGTAGTCAGGAGGGCGACCTTGTCTGAGAATCAGTCCCATGAGGTGGGCGACTCCAAGGAACCTCAGTTCACCGATCCCGATCCCTCGCTCTGGGGCCCGGCCCAGAAGGGGGCTATCGGCCAGTTCTTCGCGCCCGTGGCGGGCTTCGGCGTCACCATTTCCTCCATGTTCCGCCCGGCTGTCACAGAGCAGTACCCGGAGGAGAAGGTTCCCACCCAGCCGCGTTATCACGGGCGCCACCAGCTCAATCGCTACCCCGATGGGCTCGAACGCTGCATCGGTTGCGAGTTGTGTGCCTGGGCATGCCCCGCTGATGCCATCTATGTCGAGGCTGCGGCCAATGAGCCCGACGCACAGTATTCGCCGGGAGAGCGTTTCGGCAAGGTCTACCAGATCAACTACCTGCGCTGTATCTTCTGCGGTTACTGCATCCAGGCCTGCCCGACCCGCGCGTTGACGATGACCAACGAGTTCGAGTTGGCCGGTCCCACCCGCGAAGGCCTCATCTACGAGAAGCAGGATCTGCTCGCTCCGATGGAACCGAAGATGCTTGCCGCGCCGCACCCGATGGTCGCGGGTACGACGGACGCCGATTACTACCGCGGCGATGTCACCGGTCCCACCCAGGAGCAGATCGAGTGGGTGCGCGAGCACCGGCCCGACGATCCAACCCTGTCCACGGCTCAGCCTGAGGGGAGCAAGTGATGCCCGGCGCGACCCAGGCTTTAGAGATTTCGATGTGGGAGACGGTGCTCTTCTTCGGTCTTGCGGCCATCATGATCATCCTGGCCGTCTACGGCCTGCTCATCACCCGCCGCGCCGTGTACTCGGCCGCGTGCGTCATCGCGAACATGGTCTGCTTGGCGTTCCTGTACACGATGCTTGAGGCGCCTTTCATGGGCGTCGTCCAGGTGGCCGTCTACACCGGCGCCATCCTCATGATGTTCCTTTTCGTACTCATGATGATCGGCGTCGATTCCTCCGATTCCACCCATGAGACGCTGCGGACGCAGCGTCCGGTCGCCATCCTGGGCGGTCTGGGCTTCGTCGTCATCCTCGGCGGCGCGATCCTCGGTGCCGTCACACCGGACGCCGTTGGAATGGAAGGCGCGAACGAGCCGACGAACCCCCAGGCGATCGCCCAGGTCATCTTCGGCAACCACGTCCTGGCGATGGAACTGACCGGCACACTGCTCATCGTTGCGGCGCTCGGCGCCATGACTCTGACGCACCGCGAGCGTACCCGCAAGAAGTACACGCAGGAAGAGCTCGTGGACGCCAAGATGGAGGCCTACTCCAAGATCGGCCGCCATATCG
The DNA here is from genome assembly GCA_047501485.1 of Actinomycetaceae bacterium L2_0104. GTDB lineage: Bacteria > Actinomycetota > Actinomycetes > Actinomycetales > Actinomycetaceae > Ancrocorticia. Next base: position 214,473 of record JAZDRN010000002.1, read on the forward strand.
GCCAGAAACCGCCCACGGGTGTCTTCGCGGAATCGAATTCGGCTGCCAACCCAGCGCTCACCGCCGGGGGAGTCGAGCTCGAAGAGTCCGTTCCCCGCGTGTTGCGCGTGCGCGGTCAGGGACGCAGGCTGTCCGAGATCTCGCCGGTTACCGCCGCCCGCGTTGCCCGCGGCGAGTTCGGGCGCGTTCAGGCGGACGTTCCGCTCTCGACCCTGCCCGGCATGCCCGGCGAAGAGGCGCCCGTCTATCCGAGTGGCACCTCCTCGCCTCAGATCGAGTCGGGACCGCCCGACGACGGCGTTTCCCAGGGCGCCATTGAGGACTCCGAGAACAACGAACAGGAGGAATCCAAGTGAACCTGATGTACTACGTCGTCCTGGCACTGATCCTCTTCGTGATCGGCGGAGCCACCGTCCTCACCCGGCGTAACGCCATCATCGCTCTGCTGGGTGTTGAGATCATGCTCAACTCGTGCAATCTCGCGCTTGTCACCTTCTCCCGCATGTGGGGAAACGTGGAGGGGCAGGTCTTCTCCTTCTTCGTCATGGTCGTGGCCGCAGCGGAAGTCGTTGTGGGTCTGGCCATCGTCGTTTCCATTTTCCGAACTCATCGGTCCGCCTCGCTTGACGGTGCGAACCAGCTAAAGCACTGACGGAAGCAGGTGTGAATTGACTTCGAGTCTCATTCCAGCCAGCGTCGCGGCGGATACGGTGAATGTCGTCCCCGCAACCGGCGCTGCCAGCCTGATCTGGCTGTGTGTGGCAATCCCCCTTCTCAGCGCGGGTTTCCTGCTCGTCGCGGGCAAGGCCTCCAACGCGTGGGGCCACTGGCTCGCCATCGCGGCCTCGACGGCGTCCTTCGTGGTCGCCAGTGCGGCTCTCATCCAGATGCTCGGGCAGGATGCGAGCGAACGTGTCATGGATACGGTCGTCTACAGATGGGTCCCCGCAGGCGAGCTGTCGATCGACGTGGCAATGCGGGTCGACCCGCTCTCCATGACCTTCCTCATGCTGGTCACCTTCGTGGGAACGCTCATCCATATCTACTCGGTGGGCTATATGAAGCACGACGCGGATCGTCGTCGCTTCTTCGCCTATCTCAATCTCTTCGTGGCGGCCATGCTGCTGCTCGTTCTGGGCAATTCCTACCTGGTCCTCTTCGTGGGCTGGGAAGGCGTGGGCCTGGCCTCCTACCTGCTAATCTCCTTCTGGAACCAGGTTCCGGAGAACGCTGCGGCAGGTAAGAAGGCGTTCCTCATGAACCGCGTGGGCGATATGGGCATGCTCATCGCCATGATGATCATGTTCGGCGCCTTCGGCACGGTGACCTTCCAGGGTGTGAACGACGGCATCGCGACCGTCTCCACCGGCACGGCCACCGCGATCGGAATCTTCCTGCTCGTGGCGGCGTGCGGCAAGTCCGCGCAATTCCCCCTGCAGGCCTGGCTGGGTGACGCGATGGCGGGCCCGACCCCGGTCTCCGCCCTCATCCACGCCGCCACCATGGTCACCGCGGGTGTGTACTTGATGGTCCGCTCCGGTGCGATCTTCGCCGTGTCGGCCTCCGCCCAGCTGGCGGTCGCCATCATCGGAACCATCACGCTGATCTTCGGAGCCATCGTCGGTAGTGCCAAGGACGACATGAAAAAGGTGCTGGCCGCCTCCACCATGTCTCAGATCGGCTACATGATGCTGGCCGCGGGTCTTGGACCGGTCGGTGGCGCCTTCGCCATCTTCCACCTTGTCACCCACGGCTTCTTCAAGGCCAACATGTTCCTTGGCGCCGGCTCGGTCATGCACGCCATGAACGACGAGGTGGACATGCGCGGCTTCGGTGGTCTGCGCAAGTATTTGCCGATCACGTGGATCACCTTCTTGGCGGGCTATCTGGCCATCATCGGCTTCCCATTCCTGTCCGGGTTCTACTCCAAGGACAAGATCATCGAGACGGCCTTCGTCGGCGAGGGATGGCAGCCGTGGGTCTTCGGAACGATCACGATGCTGGTCGCGGGTCTGACCGCGTTCTACATGTCGCGTCTGTTCTTCATGATCTTCCATGGGAAGGAACGGTTCACGACGACGGGACCGCAGGCGCAGCATCCTCACGAGGCTCCCGCCTCGATGTATGTGCCGCAGATCATCCTCGCGATCGGCTCGCTCGGCCTCGGATTCATCCTCAATCAGTTCGGCTTCGTCGAGTGGCTGGAACCGGCCATCGGACACGGCGAGCATGGAGAACCGGTGCTTCCGATTCCGGTGATCACCGGTGCAACGTTGGTGCTCGTCGCCCTCGGGGTCTTCGTGGCCTGGAGGATGTATGTCGTATCCTCCGTCCCGCGGGTGGCTCCGGTCGGCTCCGCACTGACGAAGGCTGCACGCGCGGATCTCTATCAGGACCAGTTCAACGAGGCGATCTTCATGGAGTCCGGCATTGCTGCCACCACCGGTGTGGCAGTCCTCGACAAGTACGTGGTCGATGGTGCCGTCGAGGGAGTCGCCAAGGCTACAACCGGTGTGGGCAAGGTCGTTGCTCTGCTGCAGAACGGCTACGCCCGCGCTTATGCCAGTTACATGATGATCGGCGTCGTGGTTGTACTAGTCATCGCACTGGCGACGCGGATCTAACGGGGAAGGAATAGAAGTACATGCTTTCGAATGAGACAGCCTTTCCCTGGCTCACTGCGCTCATCGCCGTGGCGGTCGTCGCAGCCGGAGCTCTGTGGCTGGTCAAGCCGCTGCACAAGGTGGCCCGGCCCTATGGTCTCGCCATCTCGGTGCTGATCCTTGCCGGCTTCATCGCCGCCGCGGCCACAGGTTTCGATGTGGCAGAGGCCGGTACGGTACAGCTCCGGGAGACCTACTCCTGGATTCCCGCCATCGGCACCTCGATCGCTTGGGGCGTCAACGGCATGGGGCTCGTGATGATCGGCCTTGCGGTATTCCTGGTTCCTCTCGTCCTGCTCGCGGCCTGGCCCGAACTCGACGGGGAGAGCGATTCCCGTGCGGCGGGATACGTCGCCTGGATCCTTTTCCTCGAAGCCGTCATGATCGGCATCTTCGCCGCACAGGACGTGTTCCTTTTCTACATCCTGTTCGAGGTCATGCTGTTGCCGGTGTTCTTCCTCATCGGCCGTTACGGCGGCGAGAACAGACAGCGCGCCGCGGTCAAGTTCTTGGTGTACTCGCTCGTCGGCGGTCTTGTCATGCTCGTCGGCGTCGTCGCCGTCTACGTCATGGGTCCGGGGGGCCCGCAGGGCTTCCTCATCGATAACCTCGCGGGTGCCATCTCCGGCACCTCGACGGCCCAGATGCTGGTCTTCCTCTCCTTCTTCTTCGCCTTCGCGGTGAAGGCCCCGATGTTCCCGGTCCACACCTGGCTCCCGGATGCGACGGAGCAGGCTCCCGCAGGCACCTCGACCCTGTTGGTCGGAGTGCTGGACAAGATCGGCACCTTCGGAATGATCGCATTGTGCCTGCCTCTCTTCCCGGAGGCGGCTGCGGAAGCGGCGACGCCGATCATGGTGTTCGCGGTCATCTCCATCCTGTGGGGTGGATTCATGGCGATCGCCTCGAAGAACCTCATGCGTCTGATCGCCTACACCTCCGTCAGCCACTTCGGTTTCATGGTTCTGGGCATCTTCTCCGGAAATTCCGTTGCGATGACCGGCGCGATTCTCTACATGGTCGCCCATGGTGTGGCAACCGGAGCCCTATTCCTCACGGTCGGGTTCCTGGCTCGCCGCGGCAAGTCGTACGAGATCGCCTCCTACGGCGGCTGGCAGCGCGTGACGCCGCTCATCGCGGGCAGCTTCCTCGTCGCGGGCCTGGCCTCGATTGCCCTGCCAGGCCTGTCCGGATTCATCCCCGAATACCTGATCCTGTTGGGCACCTACAAGGTCAACGCGACGCTCGCGATCGCGGCGGTCTTCGGTGTTATCCTCGCAGCCGTCTACATCCTGCTCCCGTACCAGCGGATCTTCACCGGTCCGCGCCCTGCGGTGGAGGCGGCGGACATGGACGGACGAGAGAAGACTGTCTCGGCGTTGCTTATCGTCGGCATGCTGTTCCTCGGATTCGGCCCGGCCCCGGTCCTCGATACAATTCGCCCCGTGGCCGAGACCCATGCGGAACTCATCGCCACGAACTCCGATAGCGCGGCCGCATCTGCGGCCGAAGCGGCTGCTGTGGTCGCGGAAGGGAGCACGAAGTGACATCGCCTGTCATCGATTGGGCAGCACTTACGCCCGTTCTCATCATTCTGGGGGCCGCGGTCCTCGGAGTTATCATCGAGGCCTTCGCTCCCCGCAGAGCCCGCCGAGGCGTGCAGGTTGTCCTGACCATGTTGGCCATCGCGGCCTCGCTCGTCGCGGTGGTGTGGCGCTGGACCGTCGTCTCGGCGTCCGGCCCCACGTCGATTGCGCAGGACGCGACGGGCACCGGTGCCGGGGTAGGGACGCTGGTCGAAGACGGTGCGGCCCTGGCATTCCAGCTCATCATCCTGGTATGTGCATTCTTCGCGGTTCTCGTGATCGCCGATCGCACCCAGACAGGCGAAGGGTTCTTCGCCGCCTCGGCGGCCACCCAGCCGGGTTCGCGCGACGAGCGCGACGCCACGGCGGCCGGGATACAGCAGACCGAGGTCTTCCCACTGGTGCTGTTCTCGCTCGGCGGTATGCTCACCTTCGCCTCCGCCGGCGACCTGCTCACGCTGTTCATCGCGCTCGAGGTGCTTTCGCTGCCGCTCTACGTTCTGGCCGCCACGGCACGCCGTCGCCGCGCACTGTCGCAAGAGGGCGCCATGAAGTACTTCCTGCTGGGAGCCTTCTCCTCGGCCTTCTTCCTCATGGGTGCGGCACTGCTCTACGGTTACGCGGGAACGGTCACGTTCCGAGGCATCGTCCCGCAGATCGCTGCCGCGACCGGGATGGACATGCTGCTCATCGCGGGCGTCTCACTCGTCCTCGTCGGTCTCCTGTTCAAGGTTGGAGCGGTCCCGTTCCACTCGTGGACGCCGGACACCTACCAGGGTGCGCCCACTCCGATCACCGGCTACATGGCCGCCGGAACCAAGATTGCGGCTTTTGCCGCCATGCTGCGCTTCCTCTACCTCATCGGCTCCGGTGTGGAATGGGAACTCACGCCGGTGCTGTGGACGATCATCATTCTCACGATGCTCGTGGGCACGGTGGTGGGTCTGGTCCAGACGGATATCAAGCGCCTGCTCGCCTACTCCTCGATCGCCCACGCGGGCTTCATCCTGATCGCGGTGGCCTCTTTCTCCCAGCGCGGTATAGTCTCCACCGCCTTCTACCTTCTCGCATATGGAATCGCCACGGTCGGCGCCTTCGGTATCGTGACACTGGTACGCGAGAAGGACAAGGAAGGAAATATCCTCGGCGAGGCGACCGCACTATCCAAGTGGCAGGGGCTGGGCAAGACCAACCCGCTGCTGGCCACCTGCATGACGATCTTCCTGCTTTCCTTCGCCGGTATCCCGCTCACCGGTGGTTTCATGGGCAAGTTCGCAGCCTTCGCATCGGGCCTCGGGAACGGTGAGGCTGTGCTGGTGGTACTGGCTGTCCTGGCCTCGGCGGCGACGGCGGTCTTCTACTTCCGGATCATCGTTGCGATGTTCTTCCGTGAACCGGTCGAGGGCACAACCACGGTCGCCTCCGAGGGATTCTCCATCGTGGCGATTGTGACCTGCGCGATCGCCACCCTCGTGCTCGGTATCTTCCCGCAGCCGGTCTTCGATTTCTTGGAGCAGGCCGCGGTGTTCATGCTGTGAGAATCTCGGCTAGTGTTCAACCTGTGAGTAATTCAGCGAATCAGGAAACCCTGTTGGAGCGCCTGGGCCCCGGTATGGAGCGAGTGGAGGCGCTACTGCAGGATCTCGTCCGAATGGACGATCTGCAGATCGATCCCGCCACGTCGCATCTCGCGATCGCGGGCGGCAAGAGGCTTCGTCCAGCCTTGGTGCTGCTAACAGCGGAACTGGGCCCCGAACCGGATGCGCAGTCCGTCATCGATTCGGCCGTTGCCGTCGAACTCACGCATCTGGCCTCGCTTTACCACGACGATGTCATGGATGAGGCGCCTATGCGCCGCGGTGTTGCCTCGGCGCAGCAGCTCTTCGGGAACACGGTCGCAATCCTGGCGGGGGATATTCTCTTCGCCCGGGCCTCCACCATCGTGGCCGGACTGGGACCGCGTGCGGTTGAGATGCATGCGACGATGTTCGAGCGGTTGTGCACGGGTCAGCTGCACGAGACGATCGGGGTGGCAGCCGGCGCGTCTCCCAAGGAGCACTACCTCTCTGTGTTGGCGGACAAGACGGGCTCGTTGATCGCCGCCTCCGCGCGCTACGGAGTGGTTTCTTCGGGAGCCTCCGAGGAGTTGGCCGAGGTGGTCGCGAGCTATGGGGAGCGCGTCGGGGTGGCCTTCCAGTTGGCCGACGACGTCATCGACGTCATGTCCGACGGCGACACCACCGGCAAGACCCCGGGAACCGACCTGCGTGAGGGCGTGGATACTATGCCGACCCTGCTGCTGCGTGAACAGCGCGAAGCGGGAACGATTGACGAATTGGGGCTGGAGATCCTCGACCGGCTCGAGAACGCCGATCTCTCCTCCGACGAGGCGCTGGCCGAGGTGGTCGCCATGCTGCGCCGCCACGAGGTGGTGGCGCAGACCCAGGAGATGGCCCAGGAATGGGTCCAGGCCGGGATCGACTTCCTCAGGGATGTTCCCGATGGCGAGGTCCGCGACGCGTTGGTGGAGTACGCCCAGCTGGCGATCAACCGCAATTCTTGACGTCGCGATACTTCGCGATACTCGTCGCCCCTGGGACCCGAACGGGGCCTGGGAGCTGCTGGTTTATGAAAATTGCCTGTATTTTTCCGGCGAATTCTGACATAGAGTGGTGCCTATGCCGCGTCCGAATCTGGTGGACTGACGGCTTCACATCTTCGGATGAATGGCACGAGCGAAGGTGCTCGTGCGAATGAGTAGGAGACTCTATGAGACCAGTACGACGGCGTATGACCGGTGCGCTCGCGGTTGGAGCACTTGCCGCATCACCGCTCCTCGCGCTTCCCGCCATGGCAGATGAGACCACTGACCCGGTGTCCCCGCTGGACGCGTCGGAGACGATCGGGGACCTGACTGTTCTGGGAACCACGGATGTGCACGGCAACGTCTACAACTGGGATTATTTCGCGGATGCGGCACCCGCGGCGGAGGATGATCAGCGTGGCCTGGCGCGGGTGGCCACCGTCGTGGAACAGGTACGCGCGGAGAAGGAGGAAGGTTCGGTACTCGTCGTCGACAACGGCGACTTCATCCAGGGCACTCCGCTGACGTATCTCGCGGCAGAGCAATCCGGGCAACTGGTCTCCACCGAACACCCGATGGCGGTGGCGCTCAACGAACTGGACTACGACGCCCAGAACCTCGGCAACCACGAGTTCAATTACGGCCTGGATCTGTTGAGCGAATACCAGGATCAGATCGACGCCCCGCTCCTGGGAGCCAACGTCGAGACCCTGCCGGGAACGGATCTCACGTTCGAGCCCTATGTGCTCGTGGACAAGGTCGTGGGTGGGCAGACCGTCAAGGTGGGCATCCTCGGCCTGGTGACGCCCGGTGTCCGTATCTGGGACAAGGCCAATGTGGAGGGCAAGCTCGAGTTCCATGACCTCGTGCTCACGGCGCAGGAGTATGTGCCGCAGATGAAGGCCGAAGGGGCCGATGTCGTCGTCGCCCTCGTTCATTCGGGGCAGGACGCCGAAGGCGTGGCTTGGGATCCGGCCAAGTTGCAGGAGAATGTCGCCACGTCCGTCTCCACCTTGGTCGACGATATCGACCTCGTGGTCGCAGGCCATTCTCATGTGGACATCCCCTCGCAGGTGTTCCATGCTCCCGACGGCGATCCGGTGCTGTTCACGCAGCCCTACTTCTGGGCTCGTTCCACTTCGCAGGTCTCCCTGCCCATCGCCGAGGACGGGAACGGCGGCTACATGGTGAACTGGCCGGAGACCGACGCGCAGATCGAGGCCCTTGCCGTCCCGGAGTACTCGAAGGATGTCGCGGACTCGTCGGCCTTCACCGGCCATGCGACGCTGTGGGGCGATCATGAGGCGACAGTCGAGTATGTGAACTCCGTGATCGCGACGAACGAGGTCGAGATGAAGACGGAGACCTCGCGCTACGAGGACACCCCGATTCTCGACATCATCGGCTATGTGATGGAGGAGAGCGTCCGCGACGCGATGGTGGGAACCGAATACGAGGGTTTGCCGGTCATCGCGCAGACCTCGCCGTTCTCCAGGACGTCCGTGTTCCCCCAGGGCGATCTGCGGGTGCGCGACGTCGCGGGGCTCTACATCTACGACAATACGCTTGCCGCCCAGCTCATAACGGGCGCCCAGCTCAAGACGTACCTCGAGTGGTCCGCGCGCTACTTCGTGCAGGTGACCGACGATAACCCGTGGAACCCGGAGACGCACACGGGTGCCCTCTACGAGGGCGAGACTCGCGGAGTCCGGGACTATAATTTCGACGCGATGACGGGCCCGATCTCCTACCAGTTGGATATCCGCAACCCCGTGGGTGAGCGGGTGGTGAACCTCCAGCACGAGGATGGCACCCCGATTGCGGACGACGACGAATTCGTGTTGGCCGTGAACAACTACCGCCAGAATGGCGGCGGAGGGTACCCCGTCCAGGACTTCGTGACCATCTGGGATGAGCAGCTTGAGATCCGCCAGCTCATCATCGATTATGCGACGGAAGTCGAAACGCTCAACCCGGAGAACTTCCATCAGCTCAACTGGACGCTCGTCGTCGAGGACGCGGCGCCGTCGCCGTCGCCCACCGACACCGCTACCTCGACGGCGGAACCGACGGACGAGCCGACGACGAGCACGCCGACCTCCGGGCAGACGACGACGGGCGGGCCTTCCGCGACGTCGACGACGCCCGGTAAGCCCGGCGATATGCCGAACACCGGTGCGAATGTGGCCGCGTTGACCCTCGGAGCGCTGCTCCTGGTGGGTACGGGTGGAATCCTGGTGGCTCGCCGCCGTGCCGCCAGCATCGACTGAGCGGTCTAATCGACGGAGCGGACTGCTGGAATAGGCGAGTGAGGTAGAGACCGGATGGGTCGGCGCAAGGATATCCTTGCGCCGACCCATCCGTCTGCTTGCGTGAGGCCGCCTCCGCCGCTCCCATGTGTTTTCCCTGAGAACCTTGCGTGATTCATCGCCTAGTGAACCGGATGAGAGTGGGAGATGACGAGGCCTCGCATAGAATGGATGTGGTTTGCACCGTGCACGCCAATCCGTGCTGCATAAAAGGAGTTCGAGTCCGTGGGAAAGTTCCTCAATAAGATTCTCCGCGCCGGCGAAGGACGCACTCTCAGGAAGCTCGAAGGCTTGGCCAAACAGGTCAATCTTCTAGAGGAGACCGTCGCCGACATGCCCGATGAGGAGTTGCGCGAACAGACCCAGCTCTTCAAGGATCGAATCGCCGACGGGGAATCGCTGGATTCGCTGCTGCCCGAGGCCTTCGCGACGGTCCGCGAGGCCGCACGCCGCACCATCGGCCAGCGCCCATATGATGTCCAGGTCATGGGCGGCGCAGCCCTTCACCTCGGCAACATCGCCGAGATGAAGACCGGTGAGGGCAAGACCCTGGTTGCGACCCTGCCTTCCTATCTCAACGCGTTGACCGGCGCGGGCGTGCACGTGGTGACGGTGAACGACTACCTCGCCTCCTACCAGTCGGAGCTGATGGGCCGCATCCATCGCTTCCTCGGCCTGACCACGGGATGCATCCTCGCGGGGCAGACCCCGGAGCAGCGCCGCAAGGAGTACGCGGCGGATATCACCTACGGGACGAACAACGAATTCGGTTTCGACTATCTGCGCGACAACATGGCGTGGAAGGTCGAAGACCTCGTCCAGCGCGGCCACAACTTCGTCATCGTCGACGAGGTCGACTCGATCCTCATCGACGAGGCCCGTACCCCGCTGATCATCTCCGGCCCCGCCGAAGGCGATGCCAACAAGTGGTACCTGGAGTTCTCGCGCGTTGCCCGTCAGATGCGCCGCGACACGGATTACGAGGTGGACGAGAAGAAGCGCACCGTCGGCATCCTGGAGCCCGGTATCGAGCGGGTCGAGGACCTGCTGGGCATCGATAACCTCTACGAGTCGCTGAACACGCCGCTGATCGGTTACCTCAACAACGCCATCAAGGCCAAAGAGCTCTTCGAGAATGACAAGGACTACATCGTCAAGAACGGCGAGGTTCTGATCGTCGACGAGCACACCGGTCGTGTGCTGGCGGGCCGCCGCTACAACGAGGGCATGCATCAGGCGATCGAGGCCAAGGAGGGCGTGGAGATCAAGGCGGAGAATCAGACCCTCGCCACCATCACGCTGCAGAACTACTTCCGTCTGTACAACAAGCTCTCCGGCATGACGGGCACCGCCGAAACCGAGGCGGAGGAGTTCGCTTCCACCTACGAGCTGGGCGTTGTGCCGATCCCCACGAACAAGCCTATGATCCGCCAGGACAACATCGATCGCGTCTACCCGACGCGTGCGTCCAAGTTGCGTGCGATCGTCGAAGACGTGTCCGAACGTTACGAGTCCGGTCAGCCGGTACTCATCGGCACCACGAGCGTGGAGAAGTCCGAGGAGCTGTCCCGGCTCTTGCGCAAGGCCGGGGTGCGCCACGAGGTCCTCAACGCCAAGCAGCACGAGCGCGAGGCGCACGTGGTGGCCGAGGCGGGCCGCCGGGGAGCGGTCACTGTCGCCACCAACATGGCCGGTCGCGGTACCGACATCATGCTGGGCGGCAACCCGGAACAACGTGCGGTCGCCGCTCTCAAATCCCGTGGCCTCGATCCCGAGGAGACCCCCGAGGAGTACGAGGATGCCTGGCCCGCCGCGCTGAAGCAGGCTAAGGACGCCGTCGCCGCTGAGCACGACGAAGTGGTGGAACTTGGCGGTCTGTACGTGCTGGGCTCAGAACGGCACGAGTCGCGCCGCATCGACAACCAGCTGCGCGGACGTTCCGGGCGTCAGGGAGATCCGGGTGAGTCCCGTTTCTATCTCTCCCTCGAGGACGATCTCATGCGTCTCTTCGCCTCGGGACTGGCGGCGCGAGCTCTCGATCCGTCGCGCTACCCCGAGGATCAGCCGCTCGAGTTCAAGATGGTCGGCAAGTCCATTGAGCGCGCGCAGTCGGCGATTGAGTCCCGTAATGCCGAGATGCGCAAGAACGTCTTGAAGTACGACGACGTCATGAACGAACAGCGAACCGTCGTCTACGAGGAGCGCCGTCGCATCCTCGAAGGCGAGGATATCGATCCGATGGTCCGCAAGTTCCTCGACTTCGTCGTCGAGGACATCGTCAGTTCCCACGCGCCCGGTGAGGTCGACGATTGGGACCTGGACGGATTGTGGAATGAACTGCGCACTTTCTACCGGCCTGGTTTCGAAGCCGACGAGCTGGTGGAGGAAGCCGGGGGAAAGGTTCGGCTGGAGCGCTCCGCCCTCATCGACGAGTTGATCACCGATATCCATGCCAACTTCGAGGACCGCGAGGCCGAGGTGGGCGAGGAGACGATGCGGGAGCTGGAACGTCAGATCCTGCTGAACGTGCTGGACCGCAAGTGGCGCGAGCATCTTTACGAGATGGACTATCTCAAGGAGGGAATCGGGCTGCGCGCGATGGCGCAGAGCGACCCGCTCGTCGAGTACAAGTCCGAGGGCTACCGCATGTTCCAGGCCATGAACGATGGCATCAAGGAGGAGACGGTTCGCTACCTCTTCAACTTCGAGCTGCCCAGTGAGCGTGCCGCCCGGGAGGCCGCCGTGGTCAACGAGGACGAGGCGGTTGCCTCTCAGCAGCAGAATGCCGCGCGGATCGCCGCGGCGGGTTCGCGCCCGAGTGCGTCCGTCAAGGCCAAGGCCGCCGCGGCCGATAAGGCCACGGCAGGAGCGACCAAGGACCGGGTGGATGCGGAACAGGTCCTCGGTATCAAGGCGCCGAAGCGTACCGCTCCGGTCTCCTATTCGGCGGCGGCCAAGGACGGCAGCGGATCGGTTCAGACCACCAATGCCGCGGGTAAGACGGCTCCTCGTGCCGGTGCCGCCGGTCAGGCAGGTGGCGGTGACGGTATGAACCGCGCTCAGCGGCGAGCCGCCAAGAAGCGCCGCTAGCTGAACCGGAGGGCGGCTGGACTAGAGGGCAGCTGGACCGGGAGGCGGTGCGGCGCCCCGGACTGAGGGCCACGCGGCGTCGATCGAAGGATGCGGTGGCTGGCACGACTGAGAATGAACCTCCCCGAGACGGGGAGGTTCATTCGTATGGGCGGTGAGCGGGTGAGAATCGATGGGGCCTGAGCTCCGTTTGCCGCCGGGACAACCTCCCTAGCCTATTTCCAGCGCTACGATCCGCCATTTGCCGCGGATGAACTCTGCCCGTAGCGCGGCGGCTCGTTTCTTTCTTCCATCGTGAACGACCACGGCGGCCTCTATGGCCCGTTCGCGCGGTTGGCAGATCTGGGTGCGGAGCACTCGGGGCGACCTGCCTCGGGGTGCCCGGCCATTGATGCGGATCGCGAGGCCGGCTCGGCGCACCAGCGATTCGAAGACCTGGGGGCTGAGCCAGTTGCGCAGATGCGAGGGAGGCCGATGCCCCAGGAGGATCTCGATGGCGTGGACCACGATCTGACCGAGGGCCGCCGTCGGCAGTCTCATCCCTTCCGGCAGCGGATCTCTGGGACGGTAGTCATCGTCGGCCCAGAGTGCGATCTTCTCCTGCTGCGATGTGAATGCGAGGCGGTCCCACGGACGCTGCGGAGAGGTACGGGCGAAGTCCGCACCGGGAAGCTCCATCTGGAGGTAGCGTTCGTCATCTTCCGGGATGGGGACCAGTGTGAAGCGGGGCGGACGCTTGACGTGAAGACGAGCGGGCGCGCCAACGCTCTTCGCCGCGCTTTCGCGCGCAGGCGGTACGAGAGGTTGATGGATGGCGGGCAGGGCGTTCATGGGGTTTCCTCGGGTGAGATGAGAAGCTGGCCGGGGTAGATGAGATCGGGATCGAGGATGTGATCCGCATTGGCACGAAACCACGCGTCTGCTGCCAGGGCGATGTCTGCTGAACTCGCCCCTTCGCGTAGGTGATCGTCGGCGATCGACCAGAGGGTATCTCCGGGAATTACCGTGTACGAGGAATCGGATGGATTCGAGTCGGGGGTGTGGGTGGAAGAGGGCAGGGTCGTATTCAGGGAGGGAGTCGGCGATCTCGTCGTCGAAGCGGAACTGAAACCGAGGTCGGGATCCTCGGGATTCTCGCTCTGCGCCCATGATTCGACGGACGTCGAGGAGGATACGGCCCAACCGAGGTCGGGTCCCGCCTCCTCGGGTATGGGATCGGCCAGAGCGGGGGATACCAGAAGTGTGCTCGATACGCTCAGGCCGGCCAGTGCGCGGCGGACGCCCGGGGTGGCGATTCTGCGGGCGATCCGGACGCCGAGGGTGACGCGATTGTCGCGACGAGCTCGTGCCAGTACAGCGTACGAGAGGGCGACCCATAGCCCGGACAGCGCTCCGACGAGACCGGCAATTCCGATGACGGCTTGAGTCAGAGCCTGGGTGCCACTGGAAGCCATGGGGGTGCTCAGGGAATGCCACGAGGCCAGAAGACAGCACGCGGATGCCACGAGGGCGGCGATGGAGATCGCACCGGGATGTCGAGGCGCGGGAGTTGGGTCGTCCATGGTGGTTCCTTGATGGCTAGTGGTGACGTTTGATGCTGTTTGGTGCTGCATTCCTATAGTTGAAGAATCAATCCAGGATCAACCGCCGGGTATACCCCGTTCACTACTTTTGTAGGAGACGCCGTTCGTACCTTTGTCGGAGTGTTGGCTCTAAATCGTGAGAGGGCCCTGTGGAGAATAGTTGGAACGGCTTGTTCCTGGGGATAACTAGCCGCCGCCGTGTGAATCTCCGCTAGGATGCCAGCCCATGGACAACGAGGATGAGCTTTCGCGCGGGCAGCGGCTGCGGGCGAAGCAGCAAGCGACGGTCTGGGAGACTCTGGCCGATCTCTCCAGCCGCATGGACGCGGATATGCGCGTCGAGGCAGAATCCGAGCGCAGGCAGTTGCGTGAGGGGGAACAGGTCTCCGTGGCCCTGGCGCAGAGAATGAGGGCATGCCGTGGGTACCGCGTGCGGTTGCGGTTGACCGGCGCCGAGACCGTGGACATTCGTATCCGAGACAACTCTCAGTTCTGGATACTTGGCGAGACGTCGCGCGGTGAGACCTTGGTGCCGATGTCCGCTATCGCGGCGATATGGTCTCTTCCGGCGCGTGCGAGCGAGTGGGAGGGCGCGGTGGTCTCCCGGCTGTCTTTTCAAAGTGCCTTGCGTGCGATCATGCAGCGGGGGCATCGGGTAGTGCTCACGAGCACGGCGGGAATCTGTCGTGGCCGACTGACCTCGGTTGGAGCTGACTGGCTCGACCTGCGTGAGACGAGTGGATCTGCTACGGCAGTGAACCTCACGGTTCCCGTCGCGAGGATCGAGCGAGTCGATGTGCCGGTACTCCCTCGCGCAGGCGACTGGTGAGCATCGAGCGAGGGCGATGCCTCCAGCGTGCGAGGCGGGGCAACAAGGCGGTCGTGGAGCAGGGAGATTCCGCGACCGCGGGCATCACAGGCCGGTGTGGTTCTCCGCTATACGTTGGCGGGTGATCTCGTAGCAGGCTTCGACATACTTCTGCAACTCTGTGGTCTCGATCCGCCACTGGCCGCGGCCGCCCACCTGGATAGCGGGAAGCTGGCCACTGCGGATCAGGGTGCGGACCTGCCCGGCCGAGACGTTGAGGTACTCCGCTACATCGGCAATGCTCAAGAACTTTCCCATAACGACATAATGGCACGTTAAAGAGGTGGTGCGGTGCTTTTCCACAGTGCTGTGGAGAGCCTGTGCGGCATCGGCGGCAGTTTGCCACACTGACGGAGTCCGCTCGCGAGGGGCGTGGACAGTCGCGTTCATCGAACCCGCCCGTGCTGGCGAGTGCACGTTGCCGCCACATCGGAATGCGTGCGTCGTCAAACGGGACATGCCCACAGCCTCAACGACGTGGACGGAGGGCATCGAGAGGAGAAGAACTCGTTCCCTCGCGAAGTCGACCTCCAGGAGGGGAAGAACATGGCCAAAGCTCGGCGCATAAGACCGTCGCGGTGGAAAGACCCGCGCCTGGCGGGAGGGATTCTTCTCGTCGCTTTTTCCGCGGTGGTTGGAGGATATCTGGTGCAGGGACCGGCAATGGTTCCTGTATACCGAGCCTCGGAGACGGTAATGCCGGGAACGGTGGTGGCAGACGCCGAGCTTGGGGTCGTCGAGGTTCCCGAGGGCAGCGCCGCAGCTTACGTCGGTCCGGACGATAACAAGGACGCCGCACAGATCGCCTCCGTGGTCGCACCTGGGGAATTCGTGGCGGTCAGTTCGTTGGCAGAGGAGCGCAGCGATGGGAGCATCCTGGTGATTCCCCTCATGAGTGCCGCTCCCGCAACGCTGGGAAAGGGCAGTCACGCCCAGGTGTGGCGGGTGCGCCAGGAACAGCCCGATGGCGTCGAATCCGTCGCCGAGCTCGTTGCCGACGACGTCTTGATCGCCTCGATTGCCGCCCCGGAAACGATGATGCTGGACCAGATGACGGCGGAGATCAGGGTGGGCAGCTCCCAGATAGCCCCGATCCTTGCCGTGCTGGGCTCTCAGGACGGACTCGTCCTGGTCGAGGGAGGGACGCCATGAGCGTCCTGCTGTGCGTCTCCGGAGACCTCGAGGTGCAGATAGTCGAAGGGCTCGCGCGCCTCGATCCTGCCGTTCCCGTGCTGCGCCGCTGCGCGGACATGATCGAATTGATCGCTTGCGCGCAGGCGGGCATTGGAGAGATCGCCGTTGTCGACGATATCGACGTCACCACCGCCTCTGAACTGCACGGCCGCGGGCTTCGGATCGTTGGCGTCATGCAGCGCATGGACCCGGGTGCGGGCCGCCACGTCGGCTGCGATGCCATCGCCTCGCCTTTTGCCGACGACGTCGTCGCGTGCGTCCTGAACCTGCAAGAGATGAGAATCTTGCGGCCCGACAACGATGGAAGCGACGAAAAGGAGAGGTTCGGGCGGTCAGCACCCGGCGGGCGGCAGAGCCAAGTGCGTTCCGAGGCGCTGGAGGTCCGCTCTCGGAGCGACGACGGTGAGTTCGCGAGCTTCCCTGGTACGCCCCCGCGGGGAAAGATCATCGCCGTGTGGGGGAGCGTCGGATCGCCGGGACGTTCCACCGTGGCGCGAGAGCTGGCATGCGCCCTCGGCGTCAATGCTCCCACGCTATTGATAGACGCCGACGTGCACGCCCCCTCACTGGCTCAACTCTTGGGCTTGGATCAGGAGACGTCGGCCATCGTGGCCGTTGCACGAGCGATCAACATGGGAGAGGACGATGCCGCTGTCGTGAGGCGGGCCAGTATCCCTTTGGCGGGTATCGACTTTCTCCCGGGCCTCAACACCGGTAGACGCTGGAGGGAGATACCTCGCCCGGTGGCCGACAAGCTCTGGGATATCGTCCGGGCGGGTTGGGAGTGCATCGTCGTGGATTGTGCAGCCGAGGTTGAAGTGCAGGAGTATGGCTTCGAGATGGAAAGGGACGGCGTCACGCTCTCGCTTCTCGAAACGGCCGACGAGGTGATCGTCGTCGGCCAGGCGGGGCCGCTGGGCCTGCGGCGGCTCATAGACCAGCTAGACCATGCCGATGGCCTGGGGATTGCGAAGCCCCAGATCGTGGTCACCAAGACCGGGCACCGGCAGATGAACGGCTCGGCAGAGATCGCTGCCGTCTTGGCGGAGTCCGGAAGGCAGAACGCCTTCTGCATCCGCGAGGATGGAGAGAACCTTACCCGCGCGGAGAATCAGGGAGCCGCCCTGCGGGAGATTTCCCCTGGTTGCGCCTGCGCGAAAGATATCGCCGCCCTTGCGGCACGGTTGGAGGGAACATCCGCGGGCTCGCGTGCGCAAGAGCGCGGAAGGCCTCGCTCTTCCTCTGAACGGCCCCCTGGGCGGCCGATGCGGATGCGTGCGCAGCGGTGGCGAGGCTGGCTCACCAAGAGACTTGCTCGAGGAAGATTCGCGCCACGCAGCAAGCTGCCCTCGCAGGCCGGTGGTACCTGGACGAATGAAGATGCCATGGGGACGTGTGAAGAAGGAGCCGTAGGGGCAAGCGACGAGAAGCTGGGAAGCTTCGAGAAGGCAGAGGAGTCGGATCGAAGGACGATGAGGAGGGCCGATAGCGAGGCCGGGAATCAGAGTGGCGGAGAGCCGAGTGGGAGATTGCCCGGTGACGCTGCGGGCTGCGGGGATACAGATGGTGAGGGCGTAGGTTCCACGCGACGCAACGGCAGGCATCGACGTCCCCTCTAGCGGCGATCCATTAGCATAGACCTGTGAGGATTTACATTCCTGCGACGAGCAGTGACCTGAAGAGCAGCCCTCTGGAACCGCGTGTGGTTCATGCCGCGACGCCCGCGCTCGAGGCCGCTCTCGGCCCGGAAGATCCGGAAGTCGTCGAGGCCGTCGCCATGAATGCGGCCGCGGACGATTCGCTGGCGCTCATAGGCGGGGTGCGTAAAGAAGGCGCCGGTTCCTCCGTTGCTCCGCGGCGTTGCGTCGTCGTCGCCGTGGTGCCGGATCAGCATCTGCGCCCGCTCGCGGAAGGTGAGGCTCTTCCTTCCGCGCTCAGGCTCGTCGACCCGGTGGGCTGGAAACACGTGGAGTCGATCCACGTGGACGATCTCGAATCGGAGCAGGATGTCGCCGCGGCGGCCGACGGCGACGAAAGCGCATTCGAGCGAGTCATCGATGAGGACCTCATGTGGTATGACGTTGCCGAGCGAGACGTGCTGGCCGCTGAGCTGGAAAGCCTGTAACTCGGCACCAGTATCAGCCCTGCCAGACGCACGCACCCGGTACCGGCCGGTAGGCGCACCCAACTGAGGCTGCCTTCATCCATGGGCTCTCCCGCTCGGGTCTCCTTCCTGTGATTCCCCGCCGCGCTAGGCGCGCACCTCCAAGGTCGACGAGCCGTCCGCCTGCGGGCGCACCACGATCTGCTCGGAAATCATCTTCTTCAGTTCTTCGACGTGACTCACGACGGCGACGGTTCGCCCACCGCTGGCGAGTGAGGTGAGGACCTCCATCACCTGATCTCGAGTGTTCTCATCGAGAGAGCCGAATCCCTCGTCGATCATCAGGGTTTCCAGCTGGATCCCCCCGTTCTCAGAGCAGACGACGTCCGCCAGGGCCAGCGCCAGGGATAGAGAGACGTAGAACGTCTCGCCTCCGGAGAGCGACTTGGTGGCTCGGCGCACGTCTCCGTCGGCATCACCGATGTGATCGATGATCTCCAGCCCAAGTCCGACTTTCTGCGCACGCGATCCTTTTTCCCTCTCCTCGGTGCTGATCAGTTCATAGCGACCCAGGGAGAAGACTGCAAGATGCCTGTTCGCCTGTTCCACGACCAGCTTGAAACGTTGGCTGAGAACGTAGGTGGGGAGCGTCATCTTCGTGAATGAATACTCGGAACTTGCGTTGGCGAGACCGGCGAGTCGCACGACGGGCCCCGCCGTCTCTTTCGCCCGTTCCCAGGATTGCAGGCGTTCGCGGACGTTCTGGGTCCTTGCCGCGACCTGTCTGAGCGTTACATCCGCGGTGGCCAATGCGGCTCGTGCCTCCTCGTCCTGCTCCAACGCGCTGACTTGCGCTTGCCGCGCCTGCGGTACCCGCGGTTCTTCCTCGCCAGTGAGCACGGCAATCTCGGGAGAGTTCAGGTCCCGGGCCACATCGTGGCTCTCCTGCTTGTGCTGGGTTATCTTTGCTTCCCACGCGGTTACTCGCGACGGAGGAACGAGGGCCGCGCGCACGTCCTGGGGATTGGAGAACACAGATTCGACGAGCGCCTCGGCCAGCTCTTGCTGCCGGGCTTCCGCGGTGCGGTTGGCGGACAACCAGGAGCGCACGGCCTCGACCTCTCGGTTCTGTGCCGCCAGAGCGGCCTTATGCGCGACGAGGCGCTCGGCCGCCGAGGCGAATCCGTGCAGCTGCTGCTCAAGACGAGCCTCATCGGCGGCGATGCGCGTGCCGCGTTCGGCCAGCCGGGTCGTCGCAGTGGTGGCCTGTTCTCGGAGCCTCGCCAACTGCGCCCCGATGTTCTCCTGTTGCCGGGACAACTCGGAAATGGCTCGGGCATGGGTTGCGGCTTCGACTCCAGCCTTCTCCGCTGCCTTCACCTCTTTGCGGGCATGTGCGAGAAGCCGCTGAGCTTCCTCCACCGTGATGCCCGCGATGTCCGCCTCGACGGCGCTCGCCGTTGCACGCAGCGTCTCCAGAGCTGTCTGTGCCGCGTTGAGCTCGGCCTCCCTTTCGTGGCGTACCCCCTCTGCCTCGCGCACCTCCTCGTGCGTGGCAAACACCTCTGACTTGACGGCGGGAAGCGGGTGCTCCAACGAACCGCAGACCGGACAGGGGGAGTCGTCCTCGAGTTCCAACGCCAGGTTTGCGGCTGTGGAGGCGATCCAGGCCTCGGTGAGGCGGTCGTGTTCCCCTCTGGCATCTTGTAGATCTCGTAGCCTGCGCGCGGTGGAGGACTCGGCGCGCTCGATGTCCTTCCGGAGTTCAGTGAGGCGTGCGGCCTTTTTGCCGCGGGCTTCGGCGTCCCGCAGGTTGGCCTCGGCACCGGGTAGTGCCGCAAAGGAAGAGGCCGCGGCTTCTTGAGCCCTCCTGGCCGCGGCGATCTTCTCCGGCAGGGACTGAGAGGATTTCTCCGCCTCGTGCAGCTGGCGCTCGATGCCCTCTAGATCCGCCCTGTCGCGGCTCTGCTCGTCGCGTGCTTGACTGAGGCTCTCCTCCAGTCTCTCCAGTTCCGCGAGAGTGCCGGAAAGCGAGTTCATCTCTCTCACCCGGTGCTCGAGTGCGGCAAGTGCTGCCTCGGTCGCCTCCTCCGGGGCGATTCCGGATGCCTCGAGCAATTCCTCGCGCGCAACGTCCGCAGCGCGTTCGGCTTCTTCGGCCGTCTCCACCCGCGCCAGAACCTGGCGGGCCCTGCGATCGGCCTGTAGCCTCCGCTCCAGTTCCTCGATTTCGGAGGTGGACTCCGTCAGAGCGGTCCGCCTTTCCAGAAGCTTGGAGCGGCGGTCAAGATGCTCCGCGAGATCCTGCTCCCGTCGCAGAGAATCCTGGGCCTGTGCGAGCGTTGCCGCCGTCGTCTGCTGCGCCGTCGCAGCTACATCGCGGCGGTTGGAAGCCAGGTCACGCAATCCGTCCAGTTCCTCTAACAGCGCTGCGGCGCCGCTAGGATCGATCAAGCCCCGACCCATCTCCATGAGGTCCTCGTGATCTTGCCCAGAAGCCCCCGCCGCCTCAAGGAGGTTGCCGAGCGCGACGACGAATTCCTGTTTTCCCCGCTCGATCGCCTGGTTGGCGGAGCCGGCCATGGCGGCGAGCTTCTCCGCCACCTTCCGGTAGATCTCTGTGCCGAAGATCTGCTCCAAGAGCGCGGTACGCTCGGTGGAATTCAGTCGGAGGAACTCCGCGAACTTGCCCTGTGGCAGAACGATCGTCTGCACGAACTGCTTGCGGGAGAGCCCGATGAGTTCGGTGATCGCGATGCCTGCCCCGGACGCCTTGGTCTCGAGAACGACGCCGGCCTCGATATCCCCGGAATCGAGGGCTCCATCGTAGAGCTTCCAGAGTTTCGCCGTGACTGCGGTGGGGTTCTTGTTTCCCGCTTTGGTCCATGCCGGGGTGCGGCGTACACGATACGTGCCGGCGTTGACCGTGAAGACGAGGTCCACATAGCTCTCGAGATGCGGATCGGAATGGGTAGAACGTATCCGATCGGATGTCGAATCGTCCCCTCCCGCCACGCTTCCATACAGCGCCCAGGTGATGGCATCGATGATCGTGGACTTCCCGGAGCCGGTTGGTCCATCGAGCAGGTAAATCCCCGCAACGCTCAAACGATCGAAATCGATGGAGAAACGAGAGGCGAAAGGACCGATTCCCCGTAGTTCCAGGCGGTGTAGCTTCACTTGGCCTCTCCCTCGTATTCGGCGCGGACGTTTTCCCATACATCGGTGAGGATTGCGGCCTCCGCGCCGGTGAGCATGCGGTTGCCGGATACCTCCATGAAATCCTTGAGGGCTTCCAGCGGGTGCATTGCGGCCACCTGGACTGGCCCTGCCCCGCGTTCCATGGCCTGCGTACGATGCTGTATCTCCAAGGCGTGCGGAAAGGCCCGGCGCAGTATTGCGGACATGTCCGCGGGACGTGCTGGATCGGTCACGATGAGGCGGGTGAAACTCTGCGTGTGCACGGAGTTTTCGGGATGCAGCAGCTCCTCCATCGTCCCTGTGAGCGTCTTGACCGGACGCCAGACCGGGGCCGGGATGACCTCGGTGGAGACCTGATCGCCCTCGATGGTCAGGAGAAGCGATGACTTGGCGCGCTCCTCGGAGAACGAGAACGCGATAGGGGAGCCCGAATAGCGCATGGGCGGATCCCAGGCGCGCCCGATGCGTTGCGGTGAGTGCAGATGGCCGAGGGCCACGTAGGACAGTGGACCCGGGTTCTCACCCTCCGCTCCCAACCGGAAGAGCCCGGAGGGGGCGTTGTCCACTCCTCCTACGTGTATGTCGCGCTCGGAAGGGGAGGCTTCGCCGCCGGTGATGAATGCGTGGGCCAGGCATATCCTGGCTACCTTCGCATGCGAGTACGCCCCGGTGGTGACATCCTGCCTGACGCGATCGAGAGCGGCTCGCAGCACCGTCTCATGGCTGCGCTCCAGGTAATCCTCCGGCGCGGGGCCTTCTCCTGACGTGTGAGGAGCGAGGCGACGGCGTTCCACATCCGGATCCAGATATGGGATGGCATAGACGATAGCTTCCACCTCCTCCCGCTTGTTCCTGATCGCGATGGGATGCTCGGCTTGGCGGGAGTCGGTGCGGATATGAACGGAGTGCCTCATGAGCTCGGCGCCGAAACCCAGGCGCAGGGGCGAATCGTGGTTGCCGGAGGTCAGGATCACCGTGGTGAGTTCGGCGAGTTCGTTGAGCGTGCTGTTGAACAGTGCGACCGCCCAGGTGGGAGGAACGCCGCGATCGTAGACATCCCCAGAGATCAGGACGGCATCGATATCGTATTCGCGTACCACCTCGATGACGTGAGAACACCACATCTCAAAGGCAGGGGTGAGATCGGCTCCATGCAGGCTTCGCCCCAGATGCCAGTCGGACGTGTGAAGGATTCGCATGATTCAACCCTAGCGGCCCTCTCCGACACGTTCTCGCACCCGCGACTGCCGTTGCCGCCAGACCGCCACATATGCGAGGACGGCCCACCCCATATCGGGGTGGGCCGTCCTGTTTGAGACTAACGGTCTGAAGGACTTCAGTTGACCCGGCTGAATCCCTGGCCCTCAAGCATCTCGATGCTCTGCTGCAGGCTTACCTTCGCACCTTCACTCGTGTCTCCAGAGAAGGTGGAGCCGGTGAGCTGGGAAATGGTTTCCAGATTGGCGACGCTGTAATCGACGGTCAGGGTCTCGATGGCCTCGGAATCGCCGTACTCGATGTTGTGCTAGAGCCCTTCGATCCCCTGGAACTCAGCGGCGATGGAATCGAGCTTCGCCCGTGCCTCATCGGCCGTGGTAACTCCGAGAACGTCATAGGGCATGACGTTCCTGGTGGTCTGGCGGGTCACCTCATCGCCGACGGCGTAGTAGGTGAAGGTCATGTCCACGCCGTTCTGGACGGCATTCAGCACAACCTCGGTCTCGCCGTTCTCGGCGCCCGCGTTGTTATCGACACCCGGGTTGGAATCCGGGCTCTCGTTGCCATCCGTGGAAGGCTGCTCGCTACCATCCGTGGAAGGCTGCTCGCTGGTCTCGGTCGAAGCCTCCGGCGAGGCGACGGACTCGGTGCTGGCGCTAGGCGTGGTCGTATTCTCGTCGCCGCCCTCGTCGCCGCACGCGGCAAGCGACAGCATGAGAGCGGAGAGGATTGCCAGAGCCTTGACGAAAGGCTTCCTGAGCCTGGTGGTCTGAGTCATGAGAATTCCTCTATCTCTTGTACGTGAGGCCACTGCGTATTTCCCAAGGCAAGCCCGGCAAATGCCATGTCTGACTGCAGCAACCAAATCGATGGGCCGAAGTGCTTCAGGCTAGCTCACGTCCGCGTCGCGAAACCCTGGCAAACCCGAGCAGGACCATCTATTTGGCCTGTTCACGATAGCACTCCGCCGCCCTGACTGTGTGAGGCCTGCTCAAATTCCGGGACTTATGGCCCGCTATAACCTGGCCGTCCAGTGATCTACGAGCAGACAACACGATGCCCCGCGAGCCACCGGAACATGGCTGCGTCGCGAGGCATCAAAAACAGAGGTTTTCAGTTATCCTTGCTGGTCACGCCGTTGACGGGAGGAAGGCAGGACCATGGGAAGGAGATCCATTCTGAGGTCTCTTTCCAGACGTATTCGCAGTCGATGACCGAGCGCGGCTTCTGGTAGAGGACCGCGACGCGGATCTCCTGGGTGTATTGGGCACAAATCCCCCGTACGAATTCCAGGGTGCGGCCGGAGTCGGCGACGTCGTCGACGATCAGGACTTTCTTGCCCGACATGCCGTGGTTCTCGGGTACTGGGTCGACGAGGCGAGGATCGAGAAGGGTGGTGCCGATGCCCGTGTAGAACTCGACGTTCAGCACCAGCATGCTCTTCTGTTCCAGGGCGTAGGCAATGGCGCCGGCCGGAATCAATCCGCCGCGTGCGACGCACACGATGAGGTCAGGCTCAAATCCAGAATCCCAAACGGTTGTGGCGAGATCGCGTGATGCTTCGCCGAATGCTTCCCAAGTGAGTACTTCGCGCACGTCTGTCATAAACGTATTCTTGCAGCTTCATGCAAGTCGCACCACGTGAACGCCGGGGAATCCCAGAAAATCCAGGGGCTTGTGACCCTTCTCTCGGGTGGGCCGCCTAGCGCACGGCCCCGGAGCCGAGGATTGCCCGGGCGCCCTCATGCAGGAGCGCGTTACTGGCGATGGCACTCGTTCCCCAGGGGCCGGGCTCGCCCTCGAGTGAGGTAAAGGTCCCCCCAGCCTCGATCACGATGGGGACCAGAGCCGCCATGTCGTAGATCTCCAGCTCGGGTTCGGCGGCGATGTCCACCGTGCCCTCGGCGACCATCATGTAGCTCCAGAAGTCGCCGTACGCGCGTGAGCGCCAGCACGCGGTGGCCAGTTGATAGAAGGATTCGGCCTGGCCGCGCTCCTGCCAACCGCTGAGAGACGAATAGGAGAGGGAGGCATCTTCGATCGCTGACACCGCGGAGACACGCAGTGCCTCGGGCGGGTTTTGACCGGTGCGCAGGAAGGCCCCCATACCCTGGGCTGCCCACCAGCGCCGCCCGAGTGCGGGAGCGGAGACAACTCCCAGAACCACCTCTCCACCGGATTCCAGCGCGAGCAGCGTGGCCCACACCGGGACGCCG
Organism: Actinomycetaceae bacterium L2_0104; assembly: GCA_047501485.1. Lineage (GTDB taxonomy): Bacteria > Actinomycetota > Actinomycetes > Actinomycetales > Actinomycetaceae > Ancrocorticia. Next base: position 239,089 of record JAZDRN010000002.1, read on the forward strand.
CGAACGAAATTCTTGGTGCCATCGATGGGGTCGAGAATCCAGCGCCGGGCGGAATGCTCCAACGACCCGCCCTGTTCCTCGCCGTAGATCTCGTCATCCGGCCGGTGCTGAGTGAGAAGGTTGCGGACGATCTGTTCGGCGTTCTTGTCCGCGTCAGAGACCGGGGTGAGATCGGGCTTGGTCTCCACCACGAGATCGTCGGCGCGGAATCGCTCCATCGTCAACGCGTCGACCCGATCGGCGATATCGAGCGCCAGGAGCAGATCGTCGGAGAGGCTGAAGGTCATGAGTTACTCCAATCGTTGACTCGCCCCGCATCCAGGAGGCGTCGGAACGAGGCGACGCGGGCTTTCAGACGTTCGTCGGTCACCTCGGAAAGAGCGCAGTCGAGGGCGTCCGCGGTATGAGGGCAACCGCGCGGGCATTCCTGGGCGACCTCGGCAAGATCGCTGAAGCCGCGCAGTAGATCCTCCGGGCGCACGTGGGCGAGCCCGAAGCTGCGCACTCCGGGGGTGTCGATGATGCGCCCTCCCCCCGCGAGGGCGAACGAGACCGCCGAGGTAGAGGTATGGCGGCCCTTGCCGGTGACCTCGTTGACGTGGCCGATGGTGCGCTCGGCCTCGGGGACGAGCGCGTTGATGAGGGTGGATTTGCCGACGCCGGAGTGGCCCACCAGGACGGTCTCGTGGCCGGCGAGCACATCGCGCAGCTCGCTCAGATCCACCGGTGGGCTCTCTGGCGGGTAAGAGGAGGCGATATCGCAGGCCACAGAACTCAGATCGGTGACGTAGGCCGGGAGCCCGAGGGGCTCGTAGCGATCCAGAAGATCGGCGGCGCTTGCGAGGTCGGCTTTGGTGAGCACCAGGAAAGGGGTCATGCCCGCAACATATGCCGCCACGAGGCACCGGTCTATCATCCCCGGCTTCGGATCGGGATTGGCCAGCGCCACGACGATTGCGAGTTGGTCCGCATTGGCGACGATGACGCGTTCGCGCCCGTCGCCTTCCTCGGTAGAGCGGCGCAGCTCAGACGTTCGTTCCTCGACCTTGACCACTCGCGCGAGCGTGTCCTTACCTCCGGAGAGATCGCCGGTCACCCGCACGCGGTCTCCCACGACGATGGCACGGCGCCCCAATTCGCGAGCCTTGACGGCGGTGAGCTCCACGCCGTCGTCGAGCAGAAGATGGGAACGTCCGCGATCGACGCCGATGACGCGAGCAAGAGGTGCGTCGGAGTAATCGGGGCGGATCTTCGTACGGGGCCGAGACGCCCGGCCGGGACGGACTCGTACGCGCGGATCGTCCGTGCCAATGTCGCGGCGCACCGTCAGAGATCACCGTCCGTCCCGGTTGCGGGCAATTGACTGGACAGCGGAATCTCCTGCGGCAGGGCGCGTACGCTCGCTTCGCCGGCGACGAGATCGGCCCACATCTGGGGGAATTGGGGAAGGGTCTTGGATGTTGTTTCGATATCGACGACGTCGACGCCCGGAACCCGTAGTCCGATAACAGCGGCGAAGGTCGCCATCCGGTGGTCCTCGTAGGTCTCCAGGCGGGCCCCGTGCAGTATCGTGGGTTCGACGAAGAGGTCGTCGCCCTCCACCCACGCCTTGCCGCCCAGGCGGTTCAGCTCCGTGGTGATGGCGTTCAGGCGATCCGTCTCGTGGCCGCGCAGCTGGCCGATGTTCCGCAGCGCCGAGGTACCCGTCGCGAAGGCGGCGACCGCTGCCACGGTGGGAACGAGTTCGCCGACATCGTGCAGATCCATGTCCAGCGGCAGGATCTCCCGTGGCCCGGTCAGGACGAGACGACCCGAGACGACACGGACGGCCGCGCCCATGCGCGTGAAGATGTCGCGCAGTGCGTCGCCCGGCTGTTGCGTGGAGCGGGGCCACCCGGGGACCTCCACTGTTCCGGCCGTGACCATGGCCGCTGCGAGGAAGGGGCCGGCGTTGGACAGGTCCGGTTCGACTTCGACGTTTCCTACATCGGGTACACCCGGTAACACGAGCCAGCGCACGGCCGGATGCCCCGGGCGCACGGGGCCGGCGTCCTTGGGGAAGGTGAAGACCTCGATGCCGGAGTCGCGCAGTACCTCGACCGTCATGTCCAGATGAGGAGAGGAGGGGATGGAACCGCCCACGTGGCGCAGTTCGAGGCCGTTGGTCATCCGTGGAGCGGCGAGGAGGAGAGCAGAGATGAATTGCGACGACGCTGAGGCATCGATCTCGATGCGGCCTCCCTCCACAGCTCCGGTTCCGTGCACGGTCACCGGCAAGACGCCGCGTCCACGGGCGTCGACGGCGTGGTCGACGCCCACACCCAGCTTCTTTATGGCCTGCAGGACAGGATCCATGGGTCTGACCCTGGCGGCCGCGTCGCCGTCGATGGTCACGTCGCCCTTGGCCAGCATCGCCACCGCGGGTAGAAAACGCATGACCGTTCCCGCCAGGCCGGCCTGGATCTTCGCGCCGTGCAGTGGGGCGGGATAGACGAAAAGCTCATGATCGTAGAATTCGAGGCCTGCGCCAAGGGACTCGAGAGCCTGCGCCATCAGGATGGTGTCTCGCGCCACCAGCGGCTCACGGATGACAGAGGGCTGATCTCCGAGTGAGGCCAGCACGAAATAACGATTCGTCAACGACTTGGAACCGGGAATGCGAACCGAGGAATTCAGCGGCTCGGGATGATGCGGGGCGGGCCAGACATCGCTCATGAGGCTTTGCCCTTGGTGAGCTGTGCCTTTTCGATCTTGGCGATGCGAGCCTGGGCGGCGGCGCGCTCGCGGTTGCGGACCTCGGAGATCTCCCTGCGACGCTCCTGCCTGTACATGCGCCGCCAGGAATGGGAGGGCTTGCCCGCAAGGTCTGCGGCGGCCAGGAGAACGCCGCCGAGCAGCCCCGCGGAGGTGGCGAGACCACGAAGATCCTCGCGGCGTTCGGCTCCTTTGTGAAGCCACACGGGGTTGTTGGCGACGGCGACGGGCAGCTGCGTTGCCGCCAGGACCAGCGCCGATACGCGTGGCATCTTGCCGGTGGCGAGGGCAGCTCCGCACAGGACGTTGGAGAGCCCGAAAGCGCGGGTGGCGAGGTCCACCTGCTTGGTACTGACGGGGTAACCGGCCTTCTCGGCTAACGGGGTAAGGGTCTCGGCGCGCTCACGATGGCTCGCGGGCCGAACGAGTGCATCCACCCCGGAGACGATGAAAGGGGTGGCCAATAAGGGGCGGGCGAGGACGCGCAGAATGCTCATGCATTATTACTACCGCAATTGAGTTGAAAAGTCGCCTACCGGCCCAAAAATACTCCCGTTTCGCACGCCGCGCACGATGGAAACGGAGGCGCACGAAAGGGCGATGGAGAACCTTCTGCGCCGAACTTGAAAATCCGATCGTTGCCTATGGGATGTGGAAGAGTCGGGGAGGGGTAGACGCGAACAACGGGAATAGGCGAGGGCAAGCCGACGTCGTCGCCCGAATAGGAGGACGATGAGGCATGCGGTGAGCCGGGAGAACACGTCGATCGGGAATGGATACCGGCCTGAAGGCGTTGACATCAGGGACGAACCGACAAAAGGCGACTAATCTAGAACATGATGAGCACCGATACTCTTGACTCCGCACCGGTGGAGGACGCGGCACAGCGCGCGGAACGATTCCAACGCGATGCGCTGCCCTTCCTCGACCAGTTGTACGGCGCTGCAATGCGACTGACACGCAATCCCCAGGACGCAGAAGATCTGGTCCAGGAGACGTACGCGAAGGCATTCGCCGCGTTCCACCAGTATCAACCGGGTACGAACCTGAAGGCGTGGCTGTACCGGATCCTCAACAACACGTTCATCTCCAATTACCGCAAGGCGCAGCGCCAGCCCAAGCAGAGCGACGCGGCGGAGGTGGAGGACTGGCAGGAATACGAGGCGGCCAATCACCAGTCGACGGGGATGGTATCGGCGGAGGCCGAGGCCATCGAGAACCTGCCTGATTCGGAGATTCGCGATGCGCTGGCCAAGCTGCCAGAGGATCGCCGCATGGCGGTCTACCTCGCCGATGTGGAGGGGTTCTCCTACCAGGAGATCGCCGAGATCATGGATACGCCGATCGGAACCGTCATGTCGCGTCTACACCGCGGACGACGTCAGCTGCGGGAGCTTCTTGCGGATTATGCGCGGGAGCTCGGCTACGGGAAGGATCAGAAGTGAGCCAGGAGGAAATGGCACGGGAGCAGAGGGACCGCGAGAACGGGCGAATCGAGAAGCACGGCCGCACGGAGGATCGCGGGCATCTCGACGAGCCACAGAATATCGATGAGATCGTCACTCAAGTGGAGCGGAAGCTGCGAGACTTCGCGGATTCCGACTGTTCCTGCGAGGAGCTGTCCGGGCACCTGTTCGAGTTCTTGGACGCCCAGATGCCCCAGGAGCAGGCAGCGAGACTTCGCAGACACATGGAGACCTGCCCTCACTGCAACCGTTTGATGGAAGCGGAGACCCACGTTCGCGAGATGCTCAAGCGCTCATGCTGCGAGTCGGCCCCCTCCACCTTGCGCATCAAGATAACCCAGCAGATCGCGGTCTATCGCTCCGCGACGTGACCCGCCGACGGCGCCATCCGAACTGTGAATGGTTTGCATTCACAGGTGAGGGCCAGGAAGCTGTTTGTGGGTGGAGCCCCGGTTGTGCGAGTTTGCTCGTACAGATGAGGATGAGGAAGTCGGCTACGCGTGGAACCCCTCGACGGTAGATTAGAAGACGACTCATTTGACGGTTGCGTATCTGGCCTAGCGCCTTCAATGAAATGAGACCGGGTACAACTTGCCCTTCTCTGTAAGCGCTCCCTGAATGTAACTGGGCATGGAGGGCTCCTTCGCAGGTTGCTAACTTCTTTTGATTTGGTTGACAGCTAATGGAGAACGCGAGCTTTTGCGGGCGAGCCGATTTACGATTGAACAGGGGTTGTGATGACACAAGAAGAACTGCGGACTCTCCTTGATCGTTTGCTGTCTGGATGGGAAAACGAAGTTGTTGAATTCAAGGAAGGGGGCGCTGGTTATTCAACAAGTGACATCGGTAAGTACTTTTCTGCCCTAGCGAATGAAGCCAATTTGCATGGCGTTACGGCAGGTTGGCTCGTATTCGGTGTACGCAATAGAGACCGGTTGATTGTTGGAACAGGATTTCGGCAGACTGCGGAGGAATTGCAGATGCTGAAGAACCAGATTGCCAATGGCACTGAAACCCATGCATCGTTTCGTGAGATTCATGAGTTGAACACCGAGTATGGGCGTGTTCTTCTTTTCGAGATTCCCCCAGCGCCTCGTGGAATTCCGGTTGCCTGGAATGGACACTACTTCGCACGTAATGGCGAGAGCCTTGGTTCGCTTTCGTTGGGGAAGTCGGATGAGATTCGTTCGCAAGATGTAGGTAATGATTGGTCCGCCGGAGTAGTACTAAATGCAACTGTTGATGACCTTGATCCGGAGGCGCTGGAGGCGGCTCGGGAGGCCTTCCACACACGACGTCGAAGTAGAATTTCCAGAGAGGAAATAGCTTCGTGGTCTACTGAAGACTTCTTGGAAAAGGCGCGTCTGACAACTTGGGGTGGAATTACCCGTGCCACGCTTCTTTTACTTGGAAGACCTGAGTCGACGCACTTGCTCTCCCCATTGTTGGCTGAGATAACGTGGCGATTGGTCGGCGAAGAACGGGTCTATGAGCACTTTAGCCCTCCATTTGTTCTAGCTACATCAAAGGTTTACGAGCGGATACGCAACTACAATATTCGAATGATGCAGCCTGGAACCTTGATCCAGACTGAGGTTCAAAAGTATGAAAAAGCGAGCGTCATGGAGGCAATCCATAACTGCGTTGCGCATGCTGACTACGGCACTGGCGCCCGGATCGTCGTTCAAGAGTATCCCGATCGAATAGTGCTGCAAAACAGTGGGCCTTTTATCGAGGGGGTGCCCGAGGATTACGTGCTGCGCAATCGGGTACCTCGTACGTATCGTAATCCGTTCCTGGTTAAAGCGATGGTTGAACTTAATATGATCGACCAACTTGGCAGTGGTATTTCTTCGATGACTCGTTCTCAGGCCCATCGTTTCTTGCCGTTGCCTGACTACGACTTTGATGAGCCGGGAGCGGTTTCGCTCACGATCCACGGGGCCGTCATCGACCAGAACTTTAGTCAGATGCTGATGACACATACCGATTTACCGATGAGCGATGTATTGGCTTTGGATCGCATTCAGAAAAACCAGGAGATACCTTCTGATGCGCAACGTCGCTTGAAAAGGTTGGGACTAATCGAGGGCCGTCGACCTCACCTGCGAGTCAGCGCGCAAGTTGCTGCCATGACAGGCAAACGTGCTGATTACATCCGTACTCGTGCTCTTGATGACAAGCACTATGAGAAGTTGATAATTGAGTACATCGAGCAGTTCGAAAGTGCCACACGGGCTGATCTTGATGAGTTCTTGACTGACAAGTTCAGTGATGTTCTTGGTCCGGAAGAAAAGTACCGCAAGCTGAGTTCATTGTTGACCCGGCTGCGCAAGGCTGGAGAGATCGAAAACGTTGGTGGTCGAAAGCACTCGGTTTGGGAAACTGTAAAAAAGAACAAGTAAGCGGCAAGCTCTTCTGACAGTACTTGCTTCAAAGATCGGCAATATTTCAACGTTTCTTCTTTTTTGGCGGCTGTCCGCTTTCTGATGTCTTCATAAAAGGAAGAAGAGTTCTGGGTGGCGGCGACATTGTTGGCAGCATGATCTTGTATCAGAAGAAGGGCTGATGTATCACTGCAAACTCCTTTCACGGAGCCTCGCGCAACGAATGATTACGCGTTGCGTTACAAACGGCAGTAGATCTGAGCGGAAATACTTCTTCGAACGATATGGATATTGGTGTAGCGTGACAGGGGCTACAGGGCGGCGACGGCCCAGAATTTGGTAAACTGTCGTTCTGCCGTTTGTTCAATGAGGCGGCACCCGATAGAAGGAGACCGAGATGAGCAGGCGTGGACGTAAGCGTCGCGCTCGTGCGGGGAAAGCCGCTAACCACGGCAAGCGTCCCAACGCATGAGCCCTATCAGGCCCGGATCGATGATCCGGGCCTGATGTTTTGTGAAGACAGTGGTTTGCTCGGAGTGCTCCCTTGCTCGAAATCCTCAACGGAGTACTCGCGGCTGAAAGAGGTCACGGTTTTGGCGAGAGGCCACAGATAGGGCACCGTCAGACCTGTGGCCTCTCGCCCTATCTGTGGCCTCTCGAATGAAGGGTTACCTCTTCACCTCTTCGAATGCGGTTCGGCCGTCGCTACGGCGAAGAACGGCCAGCAGCGAGCGTGTTCTATCGGGCAAGTTCTATGCGGCACGGACATCCTCGGACTCGGCGAGCCGTATCTTTGCGAACGTCCTTATTACGCCGAAGCTGGTGGCACTCCTAACCATTCGTTCCAGCCGTTGTGAAGAACGAGCCACGCCATGAGGCCATAGCCGGCCTGGCGCGGGGCATAGCTTCCCGAGACCAACGTGTCCGTGTTCCACTGCTCGTGGGTGACCAGGGGCGAGTAGGTGTCCACGAAGGGCACCCCGCGCCGCTCGCACACATCCTTGTAGGCGCGAGTGAGATCCGCCTGCACCTTCTGTGCGATATCGCGACGCGGGGGAGGGCCCACCACGAAAGTATGCAGGCGCATTCTCTCGGCGGAGTCGAGGAGGTTGGCGAGGTGCAGGCGGGCCCGCGCGAGCGTCTGGCTGGTATCGAGGTCGTGTGATCCGAGACCGATGACGAGCCTGCAATCGACCTCGGGAGAGATACGGCGTGCGACCTCCTCCTCCCAACGCATGGCAAGGCGTGCGGTGTCCTCGCCGGGTACGGCGAGACTCATCCACAGGATAGGGGGCTCGTTTGACGTCCTCGCCATGACCCGTCCCGTCCAGCCGAGAGCGCGCGCGTCGCCAAGACCGGCGACGAGTTCGTCGCCCATGAATAGGATGCGGATCTGCGGGTCGTTCACACCACTACTTTGGCAGAAAAATGATGTCCATGCCCGATCCATGCCGAAATACGTACTCGTTTCGGCCACCGCTGCCGGGAGTCTCGGGACTCCGGCGGACTGAATGTGAAGCTTTGGCGGGCTGAAAGGTCCGGGCTTCGCGCGAGTTGGGCGAGTTGGGCGAAGTGGGTGACATGCATGCGCGCGAATCGCGCGGAGTGCAGTGCGCATGCGAGAACGGCGCGCACCGTCGTCTCCCGGTGCGCGCCGTTGCTCGCGAGGTTACCTCGTGAAAGCGGCGGTCAGAATCTCCTGATTCTGGGCCGCGTGCTCCTTGCCTCGTCCGGTGGAGGGAGAGGCCGCTGCGGGACGCGATATCAGCGTCGGCGAGATGCCCACCCGGCGGAAGAGGTTCAGAGCGAAGTGCGGCCAGGGCCCCTGATTCTCTGGTTCGTCCTGCACCCAGTAGACCTCGGCCCCCGGATAATTCTCCAGGACACTCGAGAGTTCCTCGACGGGATCGGGATACAGCTGCTCGATCCGCACGATAGCGGTGGTGCTGTCGCCCGAGCGGATGCGCTGTTCCAGAAGATCGTAGTAGATGCGTCCGGAACACAGCAGCACCCGATTGACGTTCTCCATCGTCGAATCGACCTCGTCTATGATCGGCTGGAAGGCCCCCGTCGTAAAGTCCTCGATCGCGGAGACGGCTGCCCTGCGGCGCAGGAGCTGCTTCGGGGTGAAGACCACCAGCGGGGTGCGCGGGCGGTAGTAGGCCTGGGTGCGCAGCATGTGGAAATGGTTCGCCGGCGTCGAGGGCTGGCATACCCACATGTTTCTCTGTGCGCACAGCTGGAGGTAACGCTCGATCCTGGCAGAGGAGTGATCGGGCCCCTGCCCCTCGAACCCGTGCGGGAGCATGAGCACCAGCGAGGAACGCTGGCTCCATTTCTGCTCGGCCGAGGAGACGAACTCGTCGATCACGGTCTGGGCTCCGTTGGCGAAGTCGCCGAACTGGGCCTCCCACACCACCAGGGCATCGGGGCGCTCCACGGAGTAGCCGTACTCAAAGGCCATCACCGAATACTCCGACAGTGAGGAATCGTAGATCCAGAACTTCGCCTGGTCCTCGGTGAGGGCACGCAGCGGGGTCCACTCGGCACCCGTGTCATGATCGTGCACGGTGGCGTGGCGCTGAACGAAGGTTCCGCGGCGCACGTCCTGGCCGGACATGCGCACCGGCAAGCCCTCGATGAGCAGCGAACCGAAGGCCAATAGTTCTCCGAAGCCCCAGTCGATGTTGCCGTCGTGGCTCATCTTGGCCCGGCGCTCGAAGAGCTGGGCGATCTTGGGGTGCAACGTGAAGCCCTCTGGAACCTGCAGATGGGCGTCGCCGATGCGGCGAATGATCTGCGAGCTGGCGGAGGAGGTCCAGCCCACCAGCGTGCCAGCGTCCTCCTGCTGCGCGGCAGGGAGCTCGAGCCCGGCGATGGCGTCCTGCTGCCCTTTGTCCAGTGCGGCCTCGGCCTCCTTGACCTGGATGAACGCGTTGTCCAGGGAAGCCTGATACTCGCGCTCGGAGGCTTCGGCCTCCTCCGCGGTCAGTTCGCCACGTCCTATGAGGGACTCGCGGTAGAGCTGCCTCGTGGTGCGTTTGGAATCGACCAGGGCGTACATGACCGGTTGGGTCATCGACGGGTCGTCTCCCTCATTGTGCCCGCGGCGGCGGTAGCAGATGAGATCGATGATGACGTCCTTGTTGAACTCCTGCCGGTACTCGTAGGCCAGGCCGGCCGCCCGCACCACGGCTTCGGGGTCGTCTCCGTTCACATGGAAGATCGGCAGTTGCAGGCCCTTGGCGATGTCGGTGGCGTAGTTGGAGGAGCGTCCGGCGGTGGGAGCCGTAGTGAAACCGATCTGGTTGTTCACGATGATATGGATCGTGCCGCCGGTCTTGTATCCGCGCAGCTGGGACAGGTTGAGGACCTCCTGAACCACGCCCTGGCCCGCGAAGGCGGCGTCGCCGTGGACGAGGATCGGAAGCACGGCATAGCCGTCGTCGCCCAGATTCTGCAGATCCTGCTTGGCCCGGACGATCCCTTCGAGAACCCCGGAGGCGGCCTCCAGATGCGACGGGTTGGCAGCGAGGTAGACGCCGGTCTGATCGCCGTTGGGAGCGGTGTACACGCCCTCGGTGCCGAGATGGTACTTGACGTCCCCGGAGCCCTGCACCGTGCGGGGATCCACGATCCCGTCGAACTCGGTGAAGATCTGTTTATAGGACTTTCCCGCGATATTCGTCAGAACGTTGAGACGCCCGCGGTGGGCCATCGAGATGGCGACGTCGGGCAGTCCGTCGTTCGCGGCGTGCGCCAGGACCTCATCGAGGGCGGGGATGAGCGATTCGCCGCCCTCCAACGAGAAACGCTTCTGCCCCAGATACTTGGTGTGCAGGAATGCCTCGAACGCCTCGGATTGATTGAGCTTGGCGAGGATGTGCCGCTGCTTCTCGGGGCTCATCTTCTCGGAGGAGAGCTCCAGCCGCGCCTGGAACCACTTGCGCTGGGCGGGATCCGAGATGTGCATGTACTCGTATCCGGTGGTGGAGCAATAGGCTGAGCGCAGGCGCCGCAGGATCTCCCGCAACGTCATCGTGTTCTGTGCGCCGAAATCGCCGGTGGGGAACTCCCGGTCCAGATCCCATGAGGTCAACCCGTAGCTGGAGAGCCGCAGGTCCGGATGGCGCAACGGGCGGAATGCCAATGGATCGAGGTCGGCTATCAGATGCCCGCGCGAGCGATAGGAGTGGATGAGCCGGGCGATCCGCGAGGGACGATCGAGCTCGCGGCCCGCGTCGTACTCGATATCGCGTTCCCAGGTATAGGGCTCGGCCGGGACGTGCAGCGAGATGAAGACCCTGTCGTAGAAGCCGTCCAGGCCCAAGAGCTTGCGCTCCATGATGCGCAGGAAATCGCCCGACTGCGCCCCCTGGATGATCCGGTGATCGTAGGTGGAGCTGAGGGTGACCACCTTGGAGACCCCGAGACGCGCCAGTGTCCCGTCCGAGGCTCCGGAGAACTCCGCCGGATAGACCATGGAGCCGACGCCCACGATGAGCCCCTGCCCCTTCATGAGCCGGGGGACCGATTGCGTGGTGCCGATGCCGCCGGGGTTGGTCAGGGAGACCGTTGTGCCCTGGTAGTCCTCCATGGTCAGTGTGTTCTCGCGGCCGCGCCGGACCAGCCCCTCGTATTCGTTGAGGAACTGATCGAACGTCATGAGTTCCGCACCCTTGATGGAGGGAACCACCAGGCTGCGGGAGCCGTCGGGACGCTGGACATCGATGGCCAGGCCGAAGTTGATGTGCTGAGGCCGGTGAATGGACGGCTTGCCGTCGGCCACCGCATAGGAGTTGTTCATCTCCGGCATCTGCACCAGCGCCTCGATGAGCGCGTATCCGATGAGATGGGTGAACGAGATCTTGCCGCCGCGGGTCGACTGCAGGTACTCGTTGATGAGCGCCCGGTTGTCGAACATGATCTTGGCTGGGATCTGGCGGAACGAGGTCGCCGTCGGGATCTCCAGAGAGGAATCCATGTTGGTGGCGACGGACTTGGCCGCACCCTTGAGACGCTCGGTCACCTCCTCGCCCAGTGGCTGCTTGGTGGGTGCAAGCTGATAATGCTTGGCGTAGGGCGTGAGGGCGGGCTGCGAAGCTGAGCGCGGTGCCGGAGGAAGATCGGCACGTTGGGTGGAGAATTCGGGGGAGGTCAACCGGGAGTCGGATGTCGAATGCACCGAGATCTGCGCTTCGGCGGTCTTGGGAGAGAGCGGGTCCGGCGATTTGGTGACCTTGCCCTCGTCCTCCCATCGTCTGAAAAGCTCGCGCCATTGCGGTTGTACATTCGAGCGGTCGACGAGATAGCTGGAGTAAAGATCTTCGATGAACCCTTGGTTGGCCCCGAAGTCTTCAGGATGCTGCTGTGTCACTTAATGCCTCATCTACGGGTGGGTGAACACAACAAGAATACGTGACGTTCGTCCCATAGTCATAGCTGGCACAAAGACTTGAAGAAGGTATTGCACAGTCTTGAACGAGCCGATGCACGGACGTGAAGATGCATGGCTTCGCGTGAGTGAGAGAGCCGGTGAAAACGACGAGTTCGCGGGGCCGATGTGATCTCAGCGGCGGACGAGTCGGAAGCGTTTCGCCGCCGTGAGAGGGCGGTTAGAATATGGCTCATCATGTTAGCCATATTGCGCAATATCCGATGAGCGACATAGTTCTTCTCGCTCTGGGCGTGCTTCTCACGCTCGGCACAGCGATCTTCGTAGCCGCCGAATTCTCTCTCGTGGCTCTCGACCCGGCGACGGTTGCCGGGCAAGCGGAGAAGGACCCGCGAGCGCGAGTCGTCAACAGAGCCCTCCATCAACTCTCCCTCCAGCTCTCGGCCTGCCAGGTGGGCATCACGCTCACCACGATCCTGCTCGGCTATGTGGCGCAGGACCCGCTTTCCAGGCTTCTCGATGGCCCACTGCAGTCGCTGGGACTGGCTCAGGCGGCCGCCGTGGCGATCTCGGCGACGGCGGCGTTCATCCTCGTCAACCTCTTCTCCATGCTGTTCGGTGAACTGGTCCCGAAGAACATGGCGCTATCCGGTCCCTTGCGGACCGCCGGCCTCGTCTCGCGCCCGCTGCACGTTTTCACGGTCGTCTTCAAGCCCGTCATCGTGGTGCTCAACGGAATGGCGAACAGGCTGTTGCGCCGCTTCGGCATCGAGCCCGCCGAGGAGATGTCGGGGGCGCGTTCGGCCAGCGAGCTCGGCGCCCTCGTGCGTCGCTCGGCGGAGGCCGGAACACTCGATGTGTCCACGGCACGTCTGGTGACGCGGTCCATCGGGGTGGGGCAACTGACCGCGGTCGATGTCATGACCGACAGGGTCCGCCTGCAGACGCTGTCCGACACGGCCAGCGCGGCCGACGTCGTCGCCCTCTCGCGCGCGACGGGTCTCTCACGATTCCCGGTGGTCGGCGACGGCGTCGACGACGTGCGGGGGTTCGTTCACCTGCGCCGTGCGGTGGCCGTTCCCTTCGAGCGCCGTCGCGAGGTACAGGTGACCAGCGCCTCGCTGATGTCCCCCGCCCCGCGGGTGCCTGAGACCATGAGGCTGGCACAGCTACTCGTGGACCTGCGCGACCAGGGGTTGCAGATGGCGCTCGTCGTCGACGAATACGGGGGAACGTCCGGAGTGGTGACGCTGGAGGACGTCGTCGAGGAGATCGTCGGCGAAGTGGCCGACGAACACGATCCGCGGCGCCCCTCCGTCTATCGGAGCGGCGATGGGAACTGGTCCGTTCCCGGTTCGTTGCGCCCTGACGAACTGGCGCGCGTCTGCCCCGTCGATGTGCCCGATGACGGCCCGTACGAGACCTTGGGCGGCTATATCATGTTCGCCCTTGGCCGCATCCCGAGGGAAGGCGACATCGTCGCTGTGGACAATGCGCGTCTGCGCGTGGAGACGATGGATGGACGGCGGATAGAACGTGTTCATGTCTCGCTTGTCCGGGCCGAGGAGAGCCCGTTCGAGGACGCCGGCACGCTCGCAGTCTACGGCGCCGGTGCCGCATCCGAGGCGGGAGACCCGGTGGAAGAGGATATGAGCGGGGAGACGGCGCAGGCCGCGACCGAAGCGCTGGAATCCGCCGCAGACGATACGAGGTCAGGAGAGGGGGAGAGCGCATGAGCACCGGGTATGCATTGCTGACGACCGTTCTCCTTCTGGCTCTCAACGCCTTCTTCGTGGCGGCCGAGTTCGCTCTGACGGGATCGCGGCGCTCGCGGATCGAACCTCTCACGGATACTTCCAAGGCCGCGCGCAAGGTTCTCTGGTCCATCGAACACCTCTCCCGAATGCTCGCGGCCGCTCAGCTCGGCGTGACCCTTTGCTCGGTGGGGTTGGGCGTTCTCGCCGAGCCCGCGATCGCCAAGCTCATCGAGATTCCGCTGGAGGCAACCGGACTGAGCCCTGCGGCGATCCATGGGATCGCCTTCATCCTGGCTCTCATCCTGGTCGTGGGGTTGCACGTGGTGCTCGGAGAGATGGTGCCGAAGAACATTTCGGTCACCTTCCCCGAGAAGGCGGCGCTGAGGCTGGTGCCACCGTTGCTGGTCTTCGAGAAGATCTTCTATCCCGTGGTGGCGTTGCTGAATTTCCTCTCGCTGCTCGTGCTGCGCATGTTCGGCATCGAACCGAAGGATGAGGTGGCCTCGGCCTTCACGGCGGATGAGGTGGCTTCGATCGTGGAGGCGTCGGAGGCGGCCGGTGTGCTGCACGACGATCAGGGTCTGATCTCCGGCGCGCTGGAGTTCTCGGAGCATGAAGCCAAGGACGTCATGGTCCCCGTGGCCGAGGTCGCGGGGGTGAGCGCCGATGTGACGCCCGCTCAAATCGAGCACGCGGTGGCCTCAACCGGCTACTCGCGCTTCCTGGTGCGTGACGAGACGGAGAAGGTGCGTGGCTACGTTCACCTCAAGGACGTGATCTCGATCCCCGAGGCGCGCCGTGACGATCCGATCCCGGCCGGGCGCATCCGCAGCCTGGTGCGGATTGAGCTCGACGACGAGGTGGAGACCGCCTTGAAGGCGATGCGCAGCTCTGGGACGCACCTGGCGGGCGTCGTCGACCGCGGTGAGCTTGTGGGTATCGTCTTCCTCGAGGACATCCTGGAGGAACTCGTCGGCGAAGTGCGCGACCTCATGCAGCGGGATTAATGCTCGAACGAGCGAATGGGACTTAGGTCGATTCGGGGCGTTTTCGGGAACAAAATGTGTTTTCGGCGAGCGCTGGCGGTTTTGCCGCCGTGAGTAATCCTCGGCCACAGAGACGTCGCAAGAAAATCACGGAAAAGTATCGAATGGGACTCGTCGCACACTGTGGAGAAAATGCTGATATGTAGCCATTTTGTGCCATAGTTGAGCGCCAGATGGATCACATTGAATAGAGCCGACTATGCGGCTCCGTTATCATTTTGTGATAGTTGGTGGCGTGGTGCTGCTAGTGAGTGAATGGGAAACGAGTGGAGAAAGTGACGGCTGATGTTCTGATGGCACATCGAACTGGGCCATCTGAACTACCCAGGCGGCGTCAGGCCCGACGCGACGAGGCGGCTCTGACGCCTCGCCAACTCGAACTCGCGCGCCGTATGGAGGCCGAGTCGGCCCGTCGCAAGGCGCTGCGCGAGGCCACGCGCTCGCAGTCGCGCGCCGAGACGATGTCGGACATGACCGAGACGGTCCGCGAGGCGGCGGTGGAAACTGTTTCCTCCGAGTTGGTCGAATCCGAAGAGCCTGCCGTCACCGTCCACGAGGAAGAACCCGCCGTCACGGTCCACGAGACCGAGATCCTCACTCCCGAGGTGATAAGCGCGGCGGTGTCCGAAGGGCTTCGTATCTCGCGTGTCGAGTTGCGGCGCAGAGAGCGTCTGGCTGCGCAGCAGCGCGAGTGCACGTCCGAAGCGGCTCCTCGCCTCGCCGGGCGTGAGAGCATCACGCCCGAGCACGAGCTCCACGCACTCCCCACCGCGGCCAAGCCGGCCTCCCTTCCGAAATACACCGCTCCTCGCACCCGTCCCTCGCGCAGCCGCGTGCTTCAGGGAATGACGGTTTCGGCTCTCGCCGTCGCCGGAGTGGCTGTTCCCGTGCTCGGAAACTTCGGTGCTGGGCAAGCTCAGGCGTCCCAGCCTCTGACCGCATCATTGCTCAGTGCGGGGCCCCAGGAGGTTCAGACTCCCGCCTCGCTGGCCGGAACGCCGACAGCGGGCATACGCTCCTCCGCGTTCGAAGCCAGCGAGCAGGCCAAGGCAAATCCCGTCAACGCCCAATGCTCGCCCGAGGGAGCTCAAGGGCTGCGCACTGCTTTCGTGCAGGACCAGCAGAACGTCGTCGTCTTCCCCCTTTCGCAGGGAACGTTCCATCGCACCTCTCCGTTCGGTCCCCGGATCGATCCCTTCGGGGGCGGCTCGTCCTACCATGCGGGTCAGGATTACGCGGCCGACGATGGCACTCCCATCTACGCGATTGCCGACGGCGTCGTCGTGCACGCGGGCGGGAGCTACCAAGGGCGTTCGAACAACACCATCGTCGTCCGCCACGAGATCGACGGCAAAGTTTACGAGTCCTGGTACGTGCACATGTATGATCATGGTGTGCTCGTCAAGGAAGGCGATCGAGTAGAGGCCGGCCAGACGATCGGTCTGGTGGGCTCGAATGGAAATTCCACGGGTCCCCATCTCCATCTGGAGATTCACGATCCCTCACTCGCTGAGGGCGGAGATCTTGCAGTTCTGCTGAATCCCGATGACTTCCTTGCCGAGCATGGAGCAGTGGATCTCAGCGAAATGTGTGGTTAATGATTCGTCTCTACCCCTACGGTGAGGCTCCCCTCGTCATGGCTCATCGTGGCGGTGGCAGCGAGCAACCGGAGAATTCCATAACGGCCTTCGAGGCGATGCGAGACGCGGGTTTCACCTACATGGAAACGGATGCCCACGCCACAAGCGACGGCGTCGCCGTTATCTCCCACGACCCGTTCCTCGATCGGATCACCGACGGAAGCGGGCTCGTCTCCTCCCACACCTGGCGTGAGGTGGCGAAGCTTCGCGACGAATCGGGTAACCGACTTCTGCGCGTCGATGAACTCCTGGATGGTTTTCCGGAGATGGTGTTCAACATCGACGCCAAGGCCGACGATGTCGCCCAGCCACTCATCGATGCCGTGTGCCGTACCAACGCCACCGACCAGGTGTGCATTGCGAGTTTCAGTGAGAAGAGGCTTCGCTACGTTCGTAGAAGCTTGCCTCAGGTGGCGACCTCGCTGGGCGTGAGTGCGATCGCCAAGATGGTCCTGGCCACAAGGTTGCCGCGGCACATCCGTTCGGGGATCATGCGCTCGGTTCCGAGCCCGGAGCGGCGCGCGGAGGTGGCACAGGTTCCCATGGCTCACGGGCGTGTCGCCGTTGTGAGCGAGGAATTCGTGGAGGTCGCTCACCGGCACGGAGCCGCCGTGCACGTGTGGATGATCGACGACCTGGATACCGTCGATTCCTTACTGGAACTCGGTGTAGATGGCATCATTACTGATGAACCGACTGCGGTCAGAGAACGGTTGAGAGCCCACGGCATCAGCCTGTAGATAACCAGTCCTTCGAAGAGAGTAAGCATGCCAAGCCTTGCCCCACTTCCACAAGCAGTAGAGTTTTGCCCCTGCCAGAGCGGGAAGCGATACGCCGATTGCTGCCGCCCGTTCCACGAGGGAGAAGCGGCTCCCAATGCGGAGCTGCTCATGCGGTCGCGCTATTCGGCGTACGCTCTGGGCCTCGCGGATTACGTCCTGGACACGTGGCACCCCGCATACCGCCCGGATACGCTGAATCTGGATAAGGATCTGCAATGGCGCCGCCTCGAGATCCTGGAGTTCACAGAACTCGGGGAGCGGGCGATCGTAGAGTTCCGAGCGCACTGGCGTCAGAAGATGGAGCGCGGGATCGTACACGAGCGCTCGAGTTTCACGCATGAAAATGACCGGTGGTATTACACCACTGGAATCCAGATGTAGGTCAAGGCTCGTCGCGGGACGCGGTGCCCCGCCGCGGCGGCCGAAGGCTGCGCTGCCGCGGCCGTTCTGTAACTCGCGGAAGCCAGCCGTTCCTGTGACTCGCAGAAGCCAAACGGTTGGCGAAGGCGGAGTTCACGCGGATGAGTCGGGAGGCGGCTTTGCCGAGTCTCTTCAGGATCGTTCTCGCTACGAGACCGGCGTAAAGGGCGGTCCTGGGTTGGGACAAAGGCGGCCCCCGGCTGGACAAAGGCGGCCCCCGGCTGGAACGCAGAAACCCCGGTCTCTCGTTCTGTGGTGAGATTCCGGGGTTTGCCGCATTGTACCCCGAACAGGATTCGAACCTGCGACCTTCTGCTCCGGAGGCAGACGCTCTATCCCCTGAGCTATCGGGGCGTACCGGAATATATTAGCAGAAGTCGGGAGGTCGCTCGACCACGGCGGTGCCCGCCCGCGATGTCGTGGAACTTCTGCGGTGATGTCGTGGAATTCTTGCCCGCGAACAGCCGTTTACGTCGCCGTTACTTGATTGAGTGGGTACGGAGCGTTGCGCTGTGCCTTTATTGGCAGTGCTCAACGCTCCGTACCCGCCGAGGAGCTGGCGGACCGATCGAGCACCGCCGGGACCATTCACATAATGCCCGTGCTGAGCACAATTCGGGGGAGGCCGCGCGAGGACGTAGAATCGAAATCGTGACTCCAGAAGAACTCAGCAAGGTAATTGCCGCCCAGCTCGCTGCCGGGGTGGCCGACGGTTCGATAGCGATCGAAGGTGACCTTCCCCGTGTGCTGGTCGAACGCCCGCGCTCTCGTGAACACGGCGATTGGGCCACTAACGTCGCGATGCAGCTCGCCAAGCGTGCCGGGCTGAAGCCGCGTGAACTCGCTGAACTTCTCGTTGTCCGGCTCGCCGAGGTCGAGGGTATCGATTCTGCCGAGGTTGCGGGTCCCGGCTTCATCAACATTCGTCTTTCCGCGGGTGCTGCGGGAGAGCTGGCGCGTACGATTCTCGCGGCGGGCCCGGATTATGGCCGCTCTCACGGAGGCGCGGGTCACACCGTCAATCTGGAGTATGTCTCAGCGAATCCGACGGGGCCCATCCACATCGGAGGTGCGCGCTGGGCGGCCGTCGGAGATTCCCTCGCCCGTATCCTCTCCTTCACCGGCTCGAACGTGGTGCGCGAGTACTACTTCAACGATCACGGCAACCAGATCGATCACTTCTCTTCCTCTCTGCTAGCCCGCGCACAAGGCCGTGAGGTGCCCGCCGACGGCTATGGCGGCCAGTACATCTCGGACATCGCCGAGACGGTCATCGTCCAGTGCGCCGCCGCGGGCGAACCCGATCCGCGTACCTTGCCCGATGAGGAGGCGCAGGAAGTGTTCCGGCGGCGTGGCGTCGCCCTCATGTTCGAGGAGATCAAGAAGGCGTTGCATGAGTTCCGGTCGGATTTCGATGTGTTCTTCCACGAACAGTCGCTGCACGGATCCGGCGCTGTGGACAAGGCTATCGAGCGGTTGCGCGAGCAGGGAGCTCTCTTCGAGGACCAGGGTGCGCTGTGGCTGCGCTCGACGGACTACGGGGACGATAAGGATCGCGTGATCATCAAATCGGACGGGGAGAAAGCCTACTTCGCGGCGGATATCGCCTACTATCTCGACAAGCGCGAGCGCGGGGCGGATCAGTGCGTCTACATGCTTGGAGCCGACCATCACGGTTACATTGGACGTATGTACGCAATGGCTCGTGCTTTCGGCGACGAGGCGGGGACCGGCAGGAATATGGAGATCCTCATCGGCCAGTTGGTGAATCTCGTGCGTAACGGCGAGGCTGTGAGGATGTCCAAACGTGCCGGAACCGTCGTCACGATGGAGGATCTCGTCGATGCCGTCGGCGTGGACGCCGCGCGCTATTCGCTGGTGCGGGCGTCGGTCGACACCACGCTGGAGCTGGACCTCGACATCGTCGCCTCGCATAGCAATGAGAACCCGGTCTATTACGTGCAGTACGCGCATGCCCGCACGTGCGCGGTCTCTCGCAACGCCGAGGAACACGGCGTCAAACGCGAGGATGGATTCACCCCCGAGGCTCTCGAGGCGGCGGATTCGGAGTTGCTGGGCACCCTGGCCCGCTTCCCCGATATCGCCGCTCAGGCCGCCACGTTGCGCGAACCGCATCGTATCGCCCGCTACCTCGAAGAGCTTGCAAGCGCATACCATACCTGGTATGCAAAGGCGCGAGTGACTCCTCGTGCCAATGAAGAAGTGACTGATCTGCATCGCACTCGTTTGTGGATCAACGATGCAGCGCGCCAGGTGCTCGCCAATGGTCTCGACCTGCTGGGAGTATCCGCGCCGCAGAAGATGTAGGAGAGGAACCCATGACCAGCCTTGAGAATCTGTCCGCTCCCGAACCCGATGGCTCGGCCTCGGGTCTGTGGCCGACCACCACCCGCAGAATCGACGGCGAACTGCACATCGGCGGGCTCGGCGTCGCCTCCCTCGTGAGTGAGTTCGACTCGCCGGTCTTCGTGATCGACGAGCACGATATGCGTCAGCGGGCCCGTGCCTGGAAGCAGGCCATGGACGAGGCGTTCGAAGACCTCGCCGGGGCCGAGGTCTTCTATGCTGGTAAGGCATTCCTCAGCGTGGCGGTGGCTCGCTGGATGGTGGAGGAGGGGCTCTCCCTGGACACCTGCTCCGAGGGTGAGCTGCGTGTAGCGCTTGCCGCGGGCGTCCCGGGCGAGAAGCTCGGCCTGCACGGCAACAACAAATCACGTCGGGAGATCGAGCTCGCTCTCGACAACGACGTCGCGCATCTGGTGGTGGATTCGCTTGCCGAACTGGCGTTCGTCGAAGCCATCGCGGCAGAACGGGATGCCGTCGCCAAGATCGTGCTGCGCGTGACCACGGGTGTGCACGCCGGCGGTCACGAATACATCTCCACGGCCCATGAGGACCAGAAATTCGGATTGTCGATCGCCTCCGGTTCCGCCCTGCGGGCGGTCGAGGAGACGTTGGCGGCTCCGCATCTGGAGTTGGTGGGCCTGCATTCGCATATCGGCTCTCAGATTCTCTCGCTGGAGGCTTTCGCTGCCGCGGCGGAATCGATCCTCTCCCTGCGCGCGGAGGCTTTCTCCTCCTTCGGTGCGACGATCCCGGAGATCGACTTCGGCGGCGGCTACGCCGTGCGCTATACGGTGCTCGACGACGTTCCACCGGCGCCGATCGATTTCGCCAAGGCATTGGCCGAAGCGGTCACCGAGCACGTGATCTCCACGTCGATGGCAGCGCCCACGGTTTCGATCGAGCCGGGACGTTCCATCGCGGCTCCGTCCGCCATAACCTTGTACACGGTGGGAACGATCAAGACCATCCAGCTCGACGAGGGGTCGCGTCGCTACGTCTCTGTCGACGGTGGTATGAGCGACAATATTCGTCCGGCTCTCTACGGCGCCGACTACACTGCTGCGCTCGCGAATCGGGAGCCCTCCGAGGAGACCGTGCGTTCGCGCGTCGTGGGAAAGCACTGCGAGAGTGGGGACATCGTCATCAAGGACGTCGCGCTGTCTGCCAATCTGGGCCCCGGTGACATCTTGGCTGTCCCGACAACGGGCGCCTACGGGCGTTCCATGGCGTCGAACTATAATCTCCTGACCAAGCCCGGCGTTCTGGCCGTTCGCGATGGCAAGGCCCGCTGGATCATCCGCCCCGAGACCGTCGAGGACCTGTTGGCGTTGGACGCGGACGCATAGGGCGCGCAGCCGAGCGGCGGCCTTAGTTGGTGCTTTGGAGAGCGCCTGCGGTTGTGAGGTGCCTTCTCAGCGAAGAGGCAACACTTCTGGCGAGAGGTCACGCCTAGGACACTGCCAGATATGTGGCCTCTCGCCCGACCTGTGGCCTCTCGGCGAACCTGTGGATTGTCCCTGTGTGGAATGCGGGGTTGCAGAATGATACTCCCATGTTCATGAGCGGAGATCCCTTGCGTTGGCCGAGAGTCGTCGCCACCTCGGCAATGCCGAGATCCGAGGTGCGCGAGCTGGAGCGGCAGGGGTGGTGGAGGCCGACGAAAGGCTTTCTCGTCGAGCCCAGACAAGAAAAGTCCTTTACTCGCCAGCGTGACTATTACCTCGGATACGTCGGTGCTCTTTCTCAGCAGTCTCCCGGAGCGGTCGTCTTCACTGGCACTACCGCAGCCATGCTGCTCGGCCACCCGGTATGGCCTAGGCTCGATGCCATTGACATCTACAGATGTAAAGGCCGGCGCGAGGTGAGGACTTTGCGTTCTTATCCGACATCGACGGTGCCGGTGCCGGTGCGAGCGATGCGCAGGCCGAACTCCTTGCGCAATGCAGTTGATCTCGGTAACGGAGTGGTCGTTGCGACCCGTGAACGAACGGGCGTGGATGTAGCTCGTCTAGCGGCCAGTCAGAGTGCTTTTATCGTCGTCTGTTCGATACTGGGGCGGCTTGCCACTTCCGGCGATCGATATCGCGATCGCAACGATAAGTCTTTCCTCGCGAAGGAATCGGCGGCTCGGGCGAAGATGATGGAGATGGCTGAGCATCTCTCGAATACCGCGGGACGGCAGAGAGCAATGGGAATAATCTCGCGCGCGAGCGGGCAGGTGGAGAGTGTAGCCGAAGCTCGGGTCCTGTGGCTGGTCTGCGCATACGGGTTGCCGATGCCCCTCATGCAGTACCGAATAGTTGTAGACGGGAAGGAGTTCTTCGGTGATTTCGTCTGGCCCGAGGCGGGTCTCATCGTGGAGTTCAACGGCGAGGGGAAGTATGGGACGGATGATGCTCGGAGCCGACGTGTCGCGGATGAGCGAGCGCGGGAATCGTTACTTCGATCAGCTGGTTTCGAGGTTCTCAACCTTTCCTGGGATCAGCTGAAGGACCACCGGCACGTGGCGCTGTTGATTCACAGGTACTTGCGCTCGAAGACTCGCACCGGTGTGGGTATGGCGAACCTTCAGATCAGGCGGGACTTGTCTCGACCGAGCAGAGCGCTTCGAATGGACTCGCGCATCTCGAAACAAGCAACGCTTGGACCGCCTTCGGGAAGGCGTATGTGAGGTGACAGCTCGTCAGCTCGATGGTTCTCTCAGCCGGTCCCGTCTGGGTTCCGTAGAAAGAGGCAACACTTCTGGCGAGAGGTCACGCCTGGGACACTGCCCGACGTGTGGCCTCTCGCCCGGTCTGTGGCCTCTCGGCGAGGACCCACCATGCGCACTGCGGCAAGCCGCGCTACTTTCCGGCGAAACCCTCCAGGGCCCGCAGGACCGGTAGCAGCTCGTCAGCGGGAACCTGACCGGGAGCGGATGCGGCGCCGACCGTCGCAAAGGTGGCGGAGGAACCGAAGAAACCCCCGATCAAGCGAGACACGGCGCCGAGCTGTCCCATCGCCATCGAGATCAGAGGGATGTCGAGCTGCTGAGAGGCCTCCCATGTGGCCTGCAGCAGGGTGAGCGTGTCGCCCGGGCTCTGCGGCATGCACGCTATCTTGGCGACATCCGCACCCGCGGCGGCCATGCCGGAGAACAATGCGACGATGTCCGCCTGCGGGGGAGTCGACGAGAAGAAATGAGCCGACGCGATGACCTCGACGCCGGAATCGTTGGCTGTGCGGAGGATCTGCGAGAGAACCTCGTTTCCTCGCGAGAATTCCACATCGATCGCGGCGATGGAGCCGCTTGCCGTCAGCGACTGCAGGAGGCGCAGGTAGTCGGCCGTCGCGATGTCGCGTTCTCCTCCCTCCTGGCGGCTGCGGAATGTTGCGAGAATAGGAAGGGGCACGCGCGCCCGCAGAATCGCGGCGGCGTGCAGCAGTTCCGCAGGATTGGCCTCTTCGAAATAGTCGATCCGCCATTCGACGATGTCCGCTGTGAAATGAGCGGCTGAGCCCTCTCTGCCTCCGGATTCGAATGCGAGCGCCCGGCCCTTCCTGTCCTCGAGCCTCTGCCCGCCAAGAGCCACGGCCTGTTCTTCCAGTTCGCGTAGAGAACCTGGGGTGAGGGGGACGATAATTCTGGGAGAACCCTCGCCGAGGACGACGCCGTCGATATCTGCGGTGCGCATTGCTAGCCCTTTCTCAGTGCGTGATACCTAGATCGTAGTACCTCTCTTTCGTACAGTGCGCGGACGATTCGGTACAGTGCACTGCGATCCCGGTACGCTGGGTTCGTCTGAAAGGAGATCCTGTGGAAGATGTGAGAGTTGCTCTGTTGGGGTGCGGGACGGTCGGAACCCAGGTTGCCCGCCTGCTGCAGGAGCAGGCGGCGGACCTGACTGCCAGAGCCGGGGCCTGGCTTCATATGGTCGGCATCGCGGTGCGCGATATCGACGCCCCGCGCGATCCGGCGATCGACCGCACTCTGCTCACCCAGGATGCCTCCGGACTCATCGCCCGGGCGGACATCGTCGTCGAACTCATCGGTGGCATCGAGCCCGCCCGCACCCTGATCCTGGAGGCGTTCGAGCAGGGCGCTTCCGTGGTCACGGGCAATAAGGCACTTCTGGCGGCGCACGGCCCGGAACTGTACGACGCCGCCGCTCGCGCGGACGTGGATCTCTACTACGAGGCGGCTGTCGCGGGCGCGGTCCCGATCGTCTACGGTCTGCGTGAGGCGCTCGCGGGCGATCGCATCACTGCGGTCCTGGGCATCGTCAACGGGACCACGAACTACATCCTCGACGAGATGACCACCAAGGGGTTGGGCTTCGAGGAGGTGCTGTCGGAGGCGCAGCATCTGGGTTACGCGGAGGCGGACCCCACGGCCGATGTCGACGGCCTGGACGCAGCCGCCAAATGCGCGATCCTGGCTTCCCTGGCCTTCCACTCCCGGGTCTCGTTGGAGGACGTCCACGTCACCGGTATCCGCGACATCACCGCGGAGGATATCAGTGCGGCGACGGCCGGCGGTTACGTGGTCAAGTTGATTGCGACGGCGAAGCGTCGCGACGACGGCATCGAGGCCTCGGTGGCACCCACCCTCATTCCGCTGGACCATCCGTTGGCGGCGGTGCACGGCCCGTTCAACGCCGTGGTCATCGAGGCGGAGGCCGCCGACCGGCTCATGTTCTACGGGCGCGGCGCGGGCGGAGCTCCGACGGCCTCGGCTGTCCTCTCCGACATCGTCGCGGCAGCGGGGCATATCGTCGAAGGCGGCCATGCCCCGCGCGAACTCATCTATGCCGAACTCCCGGTGCTTCCCGCCCAGCAGGCCGTCTCCAGGTTCCAGATCGAACTCGCGGTTGAGGACCGCATCGGTGTGCTCACCGCGGTTACCGGGGTCTTCGCGAGTCACAACGTCTCGATCAGCGCGGTCGCCCAGGATCATGAGAGTGTTTCCAGCGATGGCCGGGCCACCTGCACACTGAGGGTGACGACCCACGCGGCCACCCATGCGGATCTCTACGCGACGATCGACGATCTGCGGCAAGCTTCCTACATCGCCGGCGTACGGCGAGTCATCCGAGTTGAGGAGTCCTGATGGCGCACCAGTGGCAAGGTGTTATCCCCGAGTACCGCGAGCGTCTTCCGTTCGCCGAGTCCGATCCCGTCGTCACGCTGGGAGAAGGCGGAACGCCGCTGATTCGCGCCAGGGCTCTCGACGCGCGCACCGGCGCGAAGGTCTACGTCAAGGTCGAGGGCATGAACCCGACCGGTTCCTTCAAGGATCGCGGTATGACGACGGCGATCTCTCAGGTCCTGCAGAGCGACACCCAGGTGGTGGCCTGCGCCTCCACCGGCAACACCTCCGCCTCGGCCGCGGCTTACGCGGTTGCCGCGGGCCTGCAGAGTGCCGTCATCCTCCCCGCCGGAAAGATCGCCGCGGGCAAACTGGCGCAGGCCATCGTGCACGGCGCGCACCTGGTGGCTATCGACGGCAATTTCGACGACTGCCTCAACATCACCCGCGAGTTGACGGAGCGTTACCCGGTCGCGCTGGTGAACTCTGTGAACCCCTATCGTCTGCAGGGGCAGAAGACCGCCGCATTCGAGATCGTCGACGCGCTGGGCGATGCTCCGGACATCCACGTACTCCCGGTCGGCAACGCCGGAAACATCTCCGCCTACTGGATGGGTTACAACGAGTACGCGGGCCACACGACGCTCGCATCGATCGACGACTCGGCGCTGCACATCGACCCGGTCTCCACACGAGTGCCGCAGATGTGGGGCATTCAGGCCTGGGGGGCCGCGCCTCTGGTGCTGGGCCATCCGGTGGAGAAGCCGGAGACCGTCGCTACCGCCATCCGCATCGGAAATCCCGCCTCCTGGAAGTACGCCGAATCGGCGCGCGACGATTCGCACGGCTGGATCGACCGCGTGACCGACGAGCGGATCCTCGAAGCGCAGGCGATTCTGGCAGCCGAGGCCGGGGTGTTCATCGAACCGGGTTCCGCGGCGTCGATCGCGGGCCTATTGCAGGCCGCGGAGGCAGGCAAGGTCCCGGAGGGATCCACGATCGTCTGTACGGTCACCGGCAACGGTCTGAAGGATACGGCGACGGCCCTGGGTGGGCGCGATCTGGACATCGATCCGATCGCGCCGACACTCGAGGCGGCTGCAGCGGCGCTGAGCCTGTGATGCGAATCGTTCACGAGAGCGCACGTGTGCGCGTTCCGGCGACATCGGGCAATCTGGGGCCCGGCTTCGATTCGATGGGTATGGCCCACGATCTCTGGGACGAGGTGAGCGTTCAGGCCTCCTTGCCCGCCGATGGCGTGGAGCCGAGTGCCGTCGTGCACATCAGCGGCGAAGGAGCCGGAGTCCTTCCCACCGACGAGTCCCACCTCATCGTCCGCTCGCTTCGCCGGGCCCTGGATCACGTCGGCGCGCCCCAGCCCACTATCGAGCTGACCTGCATCAATGGCATCTTGCAGGGCAGGGGACTGGGTTCATCGGCGGCAGCGACCGTTGCCGGTCTATTGCTCGCCCGCGGGCTGATTTCCGATCCCGAGGCGCTCGATTCGCACACGGTGCTGCGTTTGGCGGCGGAGTTCGAGGGACATCCGGACAACGCGGCCCCGGCCGTCTTCGGCGGTGCCGTGGTGGCGTGGATCGACGACGACGGCGCTCAAGCCGTTCCCATCGCCGTCAGCGAGGATATCCGCACCAGTCTGCTGATCCCGGATGCCGAGCTCTTGACAGAGAAAGCCAGAGCGGTCCTCCCACAGCGGGTGGAGCATCGGGACGCGGCATTCAACGCCTCCCGCACTGCCCTGCTGGTGTTGGCTCTGGAGCACTACCCGCAGTATCTGTTGCGGGCCACGGAGGAAAAGCTTCACCAGGATTATCGCGCGGATGCCATGCCTGCCTCGGCGCAAGCGCTGCGTGCGCTGCGAGCAGAAGGGTGGCCCGCCGTCGTCTCTGGAGCCGGTCCCTCCCTGTTGGTATTCGCAGAGCTGGATGCGCAGACGAGAGCGCGAATGGAGTCCGCCGGTTTCCGGGTCATCAGCGGTGCGTCGGCTCGTGGAGCCCATCTCGTGCACTAGTCGCTGGAATACTCTGGAATACTGAGGAACGATGCCGGCTCGCATCAGCCGTTCTTGCGCACGCATTCTCCTTGACAACGCATAGTTTTCCACGTCACTATGAATATTGGTGCGGATATACGTGCCTAGCTGCTAGAGTACAGACTGCCGGTTAAACGCGGCTCTCAACCTTCGTGGTTGTCTCGAGTACTCCCGGCAAGAGACACAAACATTTAGACCCCTATGGATTATCAGGTCCTTTCGCGCATGTGTTTGGTGTTTACCCCTGAGAAGAAGGCCAGTGCAGTTCTGGCCACAGGCAAAGCTACAGTGTAAAGCTTTCCAAGGAAGGAACCTCGTGAGCGAATCTCGCACGAGTGGCGCAATCTCAACGATGCGCCTACCTGAGCTCAAAGAGCTCGCCCGGAGTCTGGGCATTGAGGTGGATCCCAAGGCACGCAAGGCAGATCTTATCGCTGCCATCCGTACAGTGCGCGGTCCCGCAACCCGTGGGCGCCCGCCCAAGAACAAGGGGACCGGCACGGCGACGACGAGCGACACCGGCGCCTCCTCCGAGAAGACGGCATCAGACTCCGCGCCGGACAAGCGCGAGCGTCAATCCCGCAAGTCTCGTGCTCGCCAGGACGAAGGCTCGCAGGCTTCCGCCGAAACCGGGAATGCGGCACAGGAAGGCACCGCAGACGTCGTCTCTTCCTCGCATCGGCCGGTTTCTCCCGATGAAATCGTTCTGCCGGATCGCTCCAAGGACGAGGAAGCTCCTCGTCGTCAGCGTGGAGAACGTCAGAACCGGGGTGAGCGGCAGAATCGCGGCTCCCGTGACAGCGGTTCTCGTGACAATCGAGAAAACCGGGACAGTCACGACGGGCGCGGAGAGAAGATCTCAGCAGAGGATCGCCGAGCGGCACTGGATGCCATCGGAGATGCGGCGGAGCGCCGTTCGACGGATTCCGGCGAGGAAGAAGGCGGGAACAACCGTCGCAACCGCCGTAACCGGCGCGAGCGCGGCCGCAATGGCCGTGACAACCGCGACAATCGCGACAATCGCGACAACCAGAACCGCAATAATCGCCAGCGCGACGATCGTCAGCGCGATGATCGCCGTGACGAGCAGAACGATGGCTCCGAGGACGACGTTCTGATTCCGGTCGCGGGCATTCTCGATCTGGAAGGCAATCAGGCCTTCCTGCGCACGGGTGGCTACCTCCCCGGAGGAAATGACGCGGCTGTGGCCCCGCAGATCGTCAAGCAGTACGGGTTGCGCCGTGGCGACGCGATCGTGGGCGCGGTTCGCCAGCGCTCGGAGCGCGAGAACCAGGCGGGCCGGGGACGCAATCAGCATCGCAAGTACGGCCCGAAGCTCAACCCCCTGGTCCAGGTCGAGTCCATCAACTCCCTCGATCCGCAGCGGTCGATGGAACGCCCAGAATTCGGCAAGCTGACCCCGCTCTACCCGCAGGAGATGCTGCGGATGGAGACCACGGCCAAAGCGCTGACCCCGCGCGCCATCGATCTGGTCGCTCCGATCGGCAAGGGCCAGCGCGGCCTGATCGTCTCGCCGCCTAAGGCGGGCAAGACGATGGTCATGCAGCAGATCGCCATGGCCATCGCGGCCAACAATCCTCAGGTGCACCTCATGGTCGTGCTCGTCGACGAGCGACCCGAGGAAGTCACCGACATGAAGCGCCTGGTCAAGGGGGAGGTCATCGCCTCGACCTTCGATCGCCCGGCCTCCGATCACACCATCGTGGCGGAACTGGCCATCGAACGGGCCAAGCGCCTGGTCGAACTCGGCCAGGACGTCGTCGTCCTTCTCGATTCGATCACCAGGCTCTCGCGTGCCTACAACCTCGCGGCGCCCGCCTCGGGTCGAATCCTCTCCGGAGGCGTGGACGCCGGCGCCCTGTACCCGCCCAAGAAGTTCTTCGGAGCGGCGCGCAACATCGAAGACGGCGGTTCGCTCACCATCATCGCGTCGGCGCTGGTGGAGACCGGCTCCAAGATGGATGAGGTCATCTTCGAGGAGTTCAAGGGCACAGGCAACATGGAACTGCGCCTGTCCCGCCAGCTGGCGGATCGCCGCATCTTCCCGGCCATCGACGTCAATGCCTCGGGCACCCGTCGCGAGGAACTGCTCTTCACGGCTGAGGAACTCAAGGTCATCTGGCAATTGCGTCGCGCCATGGGCACGCTGGATGTCAGCGATGCCTCTGACTTCTTGCTCGGACGCCTGCGCAAGACGGAGAACAACGCGGAATTCCTCGTCTCGATCCTGCGTTCTATGCAGGCCTCGGGACAGCAGAACTAGCGTGTATTTGCTCACCCGCACCGCGTGACTCTGGCAGTGGCGCGGGTGAGCGTGTCATAATATTTCGTCGGCTTTCGGTTCACCGGTTCGTGGCTCGTACGGCGAGCAGAGCGCGCGGCGTCAATGCGTTGCGGCTTGCGGATTGGACCCGGGGCACCAAACGATCCAAGGAGAATGCCATGAAGCAGGGTATCCACCCCGATTATCACGACGTGAAGGTCACCTGCACGTGCGGTAACCAGTTCGAGACCCGTTCCACCTTTGGCGGCGAGGAGCTGCGCGTGGACGTGTGCAACGCGTGCCACCCGTTCTACACCGGCAAGCAGAAGATCCTCGACACCGGCGGCCGCGTTGCTCGCTTCGAGGCTCGCTACGGCAAGCGCAAGAAGTAGCTTTCCAATCTTCGGGACGCCGACACAGCCATGCTGTGTCGGCGTCTGCCATGAGTAGGGTGGAAGCGCCGGTGGACAGCGGGACGGCGGCCCATCGCCCCGTCCCCAGCGCAACCTCTAAGGAGCAGAGCATGAGCAACCAAGTCGATCTGGCCGAACAGATGCTGGCTGAGTTTGAGCGCATCGAGGGCCAGATGTCTTCCCCCGAGGTGCTCAGCTCTCCCGAGAAGATGAAATCCCTGGGCCGCCGCTACGCGGAACTGGGGCGTGTGGTCCGCGTCTACCGCGCCTACAAGGCCGCCGCAGCCGATTTGGACGAGGCGCGCGAGATCGTTGCTGGTGGCGGCGAGGATGCCGAGCTTTTCAAACCGGAGCTTCCCGGCCTCGAATCCAGTTACGACGAACTGTCCGATGAGCTGCGCGACGTTTTGATCTCGCGCGATCCTGACGATGCCCGCGATGCGATCGTCGAGGTCAAGGCAGGCGAGGGCGGTGAGGAATCCGCACTGTTCGCCGCAGATTTGGAGCGCATGTACGAGCGCTACGCCGAGGACAAGGGCTGGGCCGTCCAGATCCTCTCCTCAGCCGTTACCGATATGGGCGGCTACAAGGACATCCAGCTCGCGATTCGGACGAAGGGAACAATCGAGGATCCCTCGGAGGGCGTGTGGGCCCACCTGAAATACGAGGCCGGCGTGCACCGTGTGCAGCGGGTCCCGGTCACGGAGTCGCAAGGGCGCATCCACACCTCTGCCGCCGGCGTGCTGGTTTTCGCTGAGGTCGACGACCCGGGTGAGGTGGAGATCAACGACAACGATCTGCGCATCGACGTCTATCGTTCCTCTGGCCCGGGTGGCCAGTCCGTCAACACGACCGACTCCGCCGTGCGCATCACTCATATTCCCACCGGCGTGGTGGTGTCCATGCAGGACGAGAAGTCGCAGATTCAGAATCGCGAGGCCGCCATGCGCGTGCTGCGCGCCCGGCTGCGTCAGATGCAGCTGGACCAGCAGGCCGAGGAGAACGCGGCATTGCGCCGGTCGCAGGTTCGCACCGTGGATCGTTCCGAACGCATCCGCACCTACAACTTTCCCGAGAATCGCATCTCGGATCACCGTACGGGCTACAAGTCCTACAACCTCGATCAGGTTCTCGCGGGAAACCTGGAGCCCCTCATCGAGTCGGCTCGGCAGATGGACGAGGCCGAACGGCTGGCCTCCGCGGAGGAGTGATGGGCTGGAACAGCCTCATCGCCTCGGCTTCCTCCCGGTTAGCGGAACAGGGAGTCGCTTCACCGCGTGCTGACGCGCGGGAGATCGCCGAGGTGGTTGGTGGGGGACGGATCGCCTCCCTTCCGGCCCCGGACTCGGAGCAACGGGCGCGGTTCGAGTCGATGGTGCGCAGGCGCGCCGAGCGCGTTCCCCTGCAACATGTGACGGGCAGGATGTACTTTCGTTTCCTCGAACTGGCCTCGCGACCGGGATGCTTCATCGTGCGCCCGGAGACGGAACTGGTGGCCGAGGAGGCGATCGCGGAGCTGCGCGCCCTCCTTGCCGACAGTGGCGATGCCCCCTCCGCGAGGCCGCAGACGGCAAGGCCCGTGGCCGTCGACCTGTGCACCGGCAGTGGCGCGATCGCGTTGGCTCTCGCCACCGAGGTCCCGGGCGCGCGAGTCATCGGTGTCGAGCTCTCCGATGAGGCATTCTCCCTGGCCCGAGAGAACAACGCGCGCTACGGCGACGTCGTCGAGCTGGTCCGCGGCGATGCTCGTACCGCGCTTGGAGAGCTGGAAGGGAAGGTCGACGTCGTCGTCGCCAACCCGCCCTACGTGCCGCCCACGGTGCAGGTGAGCCCAGAGGTGGACGCAGACCCGGATCTGGCGCTGTGGGGCGGCGGGACCGATGGGACGGAGTTCCCCCTTGCCCTCATCGCGCGCGCGGTCGACCTGTTGGCCCCTGGGGGTATCCTCGTCATGGAACACGCTGAGAATCAGGCGGAGAAGCTCGTTGCCGCCGCCCTGGCCGCCGGGTTCGCCGATGCGCACACGGGGTACGATTTCACCGGCCGCCCCCGTTGGCTGCGGGCCGACAGACCGGGGCGCAAAGGGAGGGGAGACTGATGCGAATCTTTGATTGCCTGGAGAACCAGGATGAGGCCATCGAGGCGGCATTGCGGGCCGTGCGTGCGGGGGACCTGGTGGTCCTTCCCACCGACACCGTGTACGGGGTCGGCGCGGACGCCTTCTCCCCGAATGCCGTGGACAAGCTGCTGACGGCGAAGGGACGCGGTCGGGACAAGCCCTCACCCGTCCTCGTGGCGAGCATCGACGACGCCGAAAGACTGGCCGTCGCGATCCCACCTGCTGCTCGCGCACTCATGGAGGCGTACTGGCCGGGCGCCTTGACCATCGTCTTACCGGCCCGCCCGGAGATCGGTTGGGATCTGGGGGAGACGAACGGGACTGTCGCGCTACGGATGCCGAACAACCCCATCGCCCTCGAACTGTTGCGAATCGCCGGGCCCCTGGCCGTCTCCAGCGCCAACCTCACCGCGCAACATCCTGCGGCCACCGTGGCCCAGGCAAACGAGCAGCTGGGGGAGAAGGTTGCCGTGTATCTCGACGGCGGCGAATGCGGCGGAGGCGTGCCCTCCACTATTGTGATCGTGGGAGAGACTCTCGAGATCGTTCGTCACGGCGCCATAGCGGACGAGGACATCGTCCGTTGCGCCGCCCCCTAGCGCCTCCACAGAACTGAGCTGAGAATTTGCGCGTCTATCTTCTGGTAATGATCCTTGCCGCCGCCATCACCTACCTGATGGTCCCGGTGGTAAGACGCCTCGCCTTGAACATAGGCGCCGTCAGCCAGATCAGGGCACGAGACGTCCACACGGTTCCCATACCGCGACTGGGCGGGGTGGCCATGTATGTGGGACTGCTGCTCTCTCTCCTCATCGCCTCCCAGATCCCCTACCTGCACTGGGTCTTCCCCATCGGGTCGGGGGTCTGGGGAGTGCTGATAGGCGCCGGGCTGATGTGCCTCGTAGGTGCCATCGACGACATCTGGCAGCTGGATTGGTACGCCAAGCTGGCCGGGGAGGTGCTGGCGGCCGGGGTCATGGCCTGGCAGGGGGTGCAGCTGATCTCCGTGCCGCTCATGGGGCTGACGGTCGGTTCCACCCGTCTATCGTTGTTCGTGACGATTCTGGTGGTGCTCGTCGTCGTCAATGCCGTCAATTTCATGGACGGACTGGACGGACTGGCCGCTGGGATCGTCGGCATCGCCGGGCTCGCCTTCTTCGCCTACTCGTATTTTCTCGCGCGTGATGCCAGCCCGGACAACTACGCCGCGGTCTCCTCGGTGGTGGTGGCCGCGCTCGTGGGGGTCTGCGCCGGTTTCCTTCCGCACAACTTCCACCCGGCACGGATCTTCATGGGCGATTCCGGCGCGCTCATGCTGGGCGTCGTCATCTCCGGCGCGGGCATCCTGGTGACGGGACAGATAGACCCGGCGAATACCTCCGTTGGCCACGCCCTGCCGGCGTACATGCCGATTCTGGTGCCCGCGGCCGTCGTCCTGCTCCCCCTCATCGATCTGGTGTGGGCCGTTGTGCGAAGGCTTGCACGGGGGCAGAGTCCGTTCCACGCGGATGCGGGGCACCTGCACCATAGGCTGCTGCGGCGGGGCCACTCGCATTCGGGGGCCGTGCTCGTGCTCTATCTGTGGGCCGCAATCGCCTCTTTCGGGGGAGTGGGCTTCGTGATCTGGCCTCCGCAGGTCGTGGCGCCCTTCGTGGCCGCCGCCATCCTGGGTGGGCTGCTGCTCACCAGGCGGCAACTGGAAACGGGAGCCGACAGCGATTCTCGACCGGCAGACGGAACCACCCGTATCCCTGACGACGACGTCATCGGGGACAATTGATGACTCGAGGGGAGGATGCCGTGGCGTCGAGAATGCGACTGAAGGGGCGCCGTCCCGGCGAGCAGCGCAGTGTGGGACAGCTGTTCCGTCTCGTCTTCCTGTGGAGTGTCGTGACGGTCGGCGGGTCCGGTCTTCTGGCGGGGGCCGTCGCGGCCGCACTGGACGCGCGGGCATATGCGTGGTCCATCGGGATCGCCAGCGCCGCTGTCATCGTCTCGAACCTGATCACCGCCGGTTCTGCCGCACGGGATAGTCTCCTGGGCGGCGTGGCGAGTGCGCTGGCGTATGTCGTCAAGATCCTGCTGATCGTCGGCATGGTGGCGCTGGCGTTACGATACATACCAGCCGATGGCCGTGCGCTCGTCATCTCACTCGTCGTCTGCGAGATTGTTTCTCTCGTCACAATGTGCGTTGTCGTCATGTGGGGTGAAGGTCCCGGGTTTGATATCCCAGAACGCGATATGGCCGAAGAATAGGGGTAAAAAGCCTCCAAAATGCCACGGTACCGCCGTATGCGAGAGTATGCATAGAATTCGACAGGGTTCCCGGTGGTTTCAGAATCTCGGTATGATGGCCTGGTACCCGAGGAACGTTGCCGCTCCTCACGCTGAAACCACCACGATACGTACGGAGGATGGGCTTGTCGCTCACATTCCCCGCCGCCGCGGCTGCGTCGGTACTAGCTGCTGGTGACGATCTATGGCACGTTCCCGGTTTGGAAGAGTTCTTCCCGGAACCGTTCCTTTTCGAGGGCACCCCCTTTGAGATCAATCGCCTCATCCTCGTTCGTCTCATCGCCGTCTTGGCGATCGTGGTGATTTTCGGCCTCTATGCCAGGCGCGCGAAGTTGGTGCCGGGTAGGGCGCAGGCCGGCGTCGAATTCCTCATGGACTTCGTGCGCAAGCAGATCGGTCACGAGATCATCGGCGAGGAGAAGGCGGATCGCTATCTTCCGCTGCTCGCCACTCTCTTCTTCGGCGTTCTCTTCATGAACATCACCGGAGTCATACCGGGGCTGCAGATCGCCGCGACCTCCGTTATCGGAATGCCACTCGTCTACGCTCTCGTGGCCTACGTGGGATTCATCGTCGCGGGAATCAAGGCCCAGGGAGCGGGGCACTTCTTCAGGAATCAGCTCATGCCTCCCGGCATGCCCAAGATTCTCTACGTCCTGATGGTGCCGATCGAGTTCCTCTCGACGTTCATCATCCGTCCTGCCACGCTCACGATCCGACTTCTCGCCAACATGGTGGCGGGGCATATCATCCTCGTGCTGTGCTTCGTGGGCACGCACTACCTCTACCTGGGTATGAGTGGTTTGCTCGGAATCGGACTGGGGTCATTGACTCTGCTGGCGGGTATGGCCTTCGTGGCCTTCGAGATTTTCATCGCCTGCCTGCAGGCGTACATTTTTGCCCTTCTGTCAGCGGTCTACATCTCGCTGTCCATCGAAGAGCACTGATTCTCCACAACCAACAACAAAGGAAGAACCAATATGATCGTCGGCAATATCGCAACCATCGGTTACGGCCTCGCCACCCTTGGACCTGGTATTGGCATCGGCATTCTTGCCGCCAAGACCCAGGAAGCGACCGCTCGTCAGCCCGAAGTCAAGAGCTTCCTGCGCGTCAACATGCTGATCTCGGCTGCATTCGTTGAGGCCCTTGGCCTGATCGGCTTCGTGGCTGGACTCGTATTCGGGGCATGATGGCTGGCAACATTCTGGCTGCCGAGGGCGGGCAGAACCTGCTGCTTCCGGCTCCGGCTGATCTGATCTGGGGCTCCATAGCCTTCGTGGTCGTCGCCTTCGTCATCTACAAGATGGCGTGGCCCACTTTCGTCGGGCTTCTTGACGAGCGCCGGACGAAGATCGAGGATGGGCTCTCCGCCGCGGCCAAGGCCAAGGAAGAGATGGCCCGCGACCGCGAGAACCTGGCTGAGGAAGTGAACGAGGCGCACCGCGAGGCCGCCCACATTCGCAACCAGGCCAAGGTCAACGCCGCGGATATCGTGGACCAAGCCAAGAAGGACGCTGTTCAAGGCGCAGCGCGGATCTCCGAGACCGCGCATCAGCAGATCGAAGCCGACGCCGTGGCCGCCAAGCGCGCTCTGCGTTCGGACGTCGGATCGCTCGCCGTTGAACTCGCCGAGAAGATCGTGGGTGCGCAGGCACTCGATCCGAAGGTGTCGGCCGGGATCGTGGATCGTTTCCTTGACGAACTGGAGCAGCAGAACGTTGCTCCGGTGGCCGTCCAGTCCGAGGAGGGCTAATGCGTTCGAGCAGTGCTGGAACTCTCGCGAGGACCCAGGAGAGCTGGGAGGCGCTTCTGCGCGAGCACCCGGGTGAGGAACTCGCCCTGAGTGGCGAGATCTTCGCGGTCGCCAACACCGTTGCTTCCCAGCGGGGCCTGGCGCGGGCGTTGACTGATCCCTCTCGTGAGGATGCGGATCGGGTAGCCCTGGTACGCGGAGTCTTCTCTCGGGCGGTCTCCGGCGAGGTCCTCGATCTCCTCAGCGGTCTGGCCCGCGACCGCTGGTCCAAGGACAGCGATCTGACCACGGCGCTCGGCGAGCTCGCCGCGCAGACCATTCTGGTGGGAGTGCAGCGCCAGGGAAGCCTGGACCTGGCGGAGGAGCAGCTCTATCGCACTGTTCGTATCCTGCGGGACAATCGCAATCTGCGCGTCTCGTTGGCGGACCGGGCGCACCCGGTCGAAACGCGCCGCGCTTTGGCGCAGCGCGTCTTCTCCGGTTCCGAACCCGCCGTGCGTCTCCTGATAGAGCGCGCCGTGGAATTGGCTCCGGCTCAGCCGTTGATCCGGACCCTCTCCCACTTCATCGACCTCGCCGCCGAGCGAGCCAATCGCCTGGTGGCCTCGGTGACGGTTGCGGTTCCCCTGACCCAGGGTCAGGAAGAACGACTCACACGCATCCTCTCGGAGCGCTATGGTCGGGAAGTGAACGTGCACAGTGCGATCGACACCTCGATCATCGGCGGCCTCCGCATCCGAGTGGGAGAAGAGGTCATCGATGGAACTCTCGCTGCGAGAATCAAAGAGGTGCGCCAGGCGCTGGGCTCCTGAGCTCGGAACACGCCTGCGTGAGACCGAACGTTGACAGCACAAGAATATAGACATCTTCCGGACGAGGGCCGGTTACCACAAGTGGCGAGAGCCGTTGAATGAAGGAATGAGGAATGGCTGAACTGACAATCCGGCCCGATGAGATCAGGGCTGCGCTCGACAGTTTCGTGAACTCCTACGAGCCTGCCCAGTCCGTGAGCGAAGAAGTCGGCCACGTCACCCTGACCGCGGATGGCATCGCCAGGGTCGAGGGGCTTGCCGGCGCAATGGCCAACGAGCTGCTCCGTTTCGAGGATGGCACGCTCGGCCTGGCCATGAACCTGGAGGAACGAGAAATCGGCGTCGTCGTGCTCGGCGACTTCTCCGCTATCGAAGAGGGCCAGGAAGTGCGCCGTACCGGCGAGGTCCTCTCCGTTCCCGTCGGAGAGGGCTACCTCGGCCGCACCGTCGACCCCCTGGGCAAGCCGATCGACGGCCTGGGAGAGATCCAGTCCGTCTCCGGTCGCCGCGCACTCGAGTTGCAGGCCCCCGGTGTGATGATGCGCAAGAGCGTGCACGAACCGCTGCAGACCGGTCTCAAGGCCATCGACGCCATGATCCCGATCGGCCGCGGCCAGCGTCAGCTCATCATTGGCGATCGCCAGACGGGCAAGACCGCTCTCGCGATCGATGCGATCCTCAACCAGAAGGCCAACTGGGAAAGCGGGGACCCCGCCAAGCAGGTGCGCTGCATCTACGTGGCCGTGGGGCAGAAGGGCTCGACCATCGCCTCGGTCCGTTCCACGTTGGAACGTCGCGGTGCGATGGAGTACACCACCATCGTGGCCTCCCCCGCCTCAGATCCCGCGGGCTTCAAGTATCTGGCCCCCTACACGGGTTCCGCCATCGGCCAGCACTGGATGTACGAGGGCAAGCACGTCCTCATCGTCTTCGACGATCTTTCGAAGCAGGCCGAGGCATACCGCGCCGTCTCCCTTCTGCTGCGCCGCCCCCCGGGCCGCGAGGCATACCCGGGAGACGTCTTCTACCTGCACTCCCGCCTCCTGGAGCGCTGCGCCAAGCTCTCCGACGAACTCGGCGGCGGCTCGATGACGGGCCTGCCCCTCATCGAGACGAAGGCGAACGACGTCTCGGCCTACATTCCGACCAACGTCATCTCCATCACCGATGGCCAGATCTTCCTGCAGTCCGACCTGTTCAACTCGAACCAGCGCCCCGCTGTGGACGTGGGCATCTCCGTGTCCCGCGTGGGCGGCGACGCCCAGATCAAGGCCATGAAGAAGGTTGCGGGAACACTGAAGATCACCCTGGCCCAATACCGGGCGCAGGCGGCCTTCGCCATGTTCGCCTCGGACCTGGACGCCACCACACGGCAGCAGCTGACCCGCGGAGAACGCCTCATGGAACTCCTCAAGCAGCCGCAGTACACGCCGTTCGCAGCTGAGGAACAGGTCGTCTCCGTATGGGCGGGTACGGCCGGCTATCTGGATGACATCCCCGTCGAGCTCGTGCACTCCTTCGAGGAGGGGCTGCTCGATTACGTGAAGCACAACTCGAAGGTCATCAAGACCCTGGAATCCACCGGCGTTCTGGATGACGACACGGAGCAGGAGCTGCGCACCGCCGTCGAAGGATTCCATCACAGCTTCCTCCTCTCCGAAGGCTTGATCACCGAGGACGCAGGCGACGTGGAGGCCGAGCGCACTCAAGAGACGATCGTTCGCGGCAAGCGGGGCTGACAGTGGCTGGCGCACAGAGAATCTTCAAGGAGAAGATCAGGGCTACGGGGACCCTGGAAAAGGTTTTCCGGGCCATGGAGCTCATTGCGGCTTCGCGTATCGGCAAGGCGCGGGAGCTCGCCCAGTCGCTCGACCCTTACACGCGTCTTCTCACGCAGTCGATTGCCACAGTCGCCGCACACACGAGTGATACGGACCATCCGCTCCTCGCCACGCGCGAGGACACGAACCGGGTGGGCGTGCTCGTGGTCACCTCCGACCGCGGAATGGCGGGAGCCTACTCGGCTTCCGTTCTGCGCGAGGCGGACCGCTTCATGCAGGACCTGCGCGAGGAGGGACGGGAACCGGTGCTGTTCGTGTCCGGGCGGCGCGGTGAATCCCATTACCGCTTCCGTGGCGTCGACGTCGAGCGGACGTGGACAGGCGAATCCGACAAGCCGAGCCAGGAGATGGCCGCGAACATCGCCAAGACACTGCTGGAGCGCTTCCTCGCTCCTGCCGACGAGGGAGGGATCGCAGAGCTCCACGTGGTGTTCACGCGATTCGAATCCATGGTGCGGCAGGTAGTGCAGGTGCGCCACATGCTCCCGATGGTGATCGTGGATACGGACGAGCCGATCGCGGATCACACCGCCGAACCCGACGAGCTGGGCGAATACCCGATTGGGATGCGACCGGTCTACGAGTTCGAGCCGTCGCAGAAGGCGGTCTTCGATCGCCTTCTGCCGTTGTACGTGCGCAACCGTATCGCCAACGTCCTAGCCATGTCCGCCGCCTCCGAGCTGGCCGCGCGCCAGCAGGCGATGCATTCGGCCACGGAGAACGCGCAGCAACTCATTCAGGACTACACCCGTAAGGCGAACAATGCTCGTCAGGCGGAGATCACCACCGAAATCACGGAGATTGTTTCCGGCGCCGACGCCCTCAAGCAGGACGTCTAGGCCGCAATACGCAAGGAAGTAAAGAACATGACTGCCACTCTTGACACGAAGGCCCCCACCAGGCAAGGGCGCATCGTTCAGGTTATCGGCGCCATCGTCGACGTTGAGTTCCCGTCTGATGCGCTCCCGGAGATCAACAACGCCCTGACGACCCACATCGATCTGGCGAGCCAAGGTGAGGGCGAGGGCTCCTATGACATGACCCTCGAGGTCGCTCAGCACCTGGGCGACAACGTGGTGCGCTGCATCGCGATGAAGCCCACGGACGGTCTGGTACGCGGCGCCGCCGTCGTCGATTCGGGCGGTCCCATCAGCGTTCCCGTCGGGGATGTCACCAAGGGGCACGTCTTCAACGTGCTCGGCGAATGCCTCAACTTGGAGGAGGGCGAGCGCCTGGAGGTCACGGAGCGTTGGCCCATCCACCGCAAGGCTCCGGCCTTCGACGAACTCGAGCCCGAGACTCGGATGTTCGAGACCGGGATCAAGGTCATCGATCTACTGACCCCGTATGTCCAGGGTGGAAAGATCGGCCTGTTCGGCGGCGCCGGCGTGGGCAAGACGGTGCTGATCCAGGAGATGATCCAGCGCGTGGCCCAGGATCACGACGGCGTCTCCGTCTTCGCCGGCGTGGGCGAGCGCACCCGCGAGGGCAACGATCTCATTCGCGAGATGGGCGAGGCCGAGGTCCTGGATAAGACGGCCCTGGTGTTCGGACAGATGGACGAGCCGCCGGGTGTGCGCCTGCGTGTGGCCCTGTCCGGTCTGACGATGGCGGAGTATTTCCGCGACGTGCAGAACCAGGACGTGCTGCTCTTCATCGACAACATCTTCCGCTTCACGCAGGCCGGCTCCGAGGTCTCCACTCTGCTGGGCCGCATGCCTTCCGCCGTGGGTTACCAGCCGACCCTGGCCGACGAGATGGGCGCTCTCCAGGAGCGCATCACCTCCACGCGCGGCCACTCGATCACCTCGCTGCAGGCGATCTACGTGCCCGCCGACGATTACACCGATCCCGCGCCCGCGACCACGTTCGCGCACCTGGACGCCACCACGGAGCTCTCGCGCGACATCGCCTCGCGTGGCCTGTACCCGGCCGTCGATCCGCTGGCCTCCACGTCGCGAATCCTCGATCCGCAGATCGTGGGCAAGGCCCACTACGAGGTCGCCACCCGGGTGAAGGCCATTCTCCAGAAGAACAAGGAACTGCAGGACATCATCTCGATCCTCGGCGTGGACGAGCTGTCCGAAGAGGACAAGGTGACGGTTGCCCGCGCCCGCCGCATACAGCAGTACCTCTCGCAGAACACCTACACCGCACTGAAGTTCACCGGTGTTGAGGGTTCGACGGTGCCCGTGGACGAGACGGTGGAGGCCTTCCGCCGCGTTTGCGACGGCGAGTACGACCACATTCCCGAGCAGGCCTTCTTCAACATCGGAGGTATCGAGGATCTCGAGCGCGCCTGGGCCAAGATTCAGGCGGAGCAGCGCTGATGATCGTCGAGATCGTGCAGCCACGTGGCCTCGTCTGGACTGGCGAGGCCACGCAGGTGCGCCTGCCGGCCTTCGACGGCGAGATGGGCATCCTGCCCGGACACACCCCGATCCTGTCCATTCTCCAGCCCGGTCACCTGTACATTTCCCAGGAGGGCAGGCAGGACATCCAGTACGAGGTCACGGAGGGCTTCGTGACCGTGGACGAGGACCACATCTACGTCGTCGTCGACTCCGCGGTGCGCTCCGATTCCGAGTCTGCCGGTCTTTAGCTTCGGTTCGGGGGAGAAGGTGGCGATCCTTGCACGGTGATGTTCTTGTTCGTTGGGCACTCATCGTGGCCGCCATCGGTCTCATCCTCGCGATCGGGCTGACGGTACGCTTCCTGGTCCTCGTGCGCATTCCCGGCGCTCTGCACTGCACGATGCGCCGACCGGATCGTAAATGGCGCACGGGAATCCTGCTGCTCGGGCTCAACGATCTGCAGTGGTATCGATCGCGTTCGCTGCGCCTGCGCCCCCAGCGGGTCATCGCCCGCGAGGATTTCGCGATCGTCTCGCACCGTTTCTCCTCGGACGATCCGAACACCACCATCATCAAAGTGACCGACGACGGCGAGCCCCTGGTCATTGCCATGAACGCCGGCTCGTTCGCGGGATTGGTCTCCTGGATCGACTCCGCACCGCCGGGAGTCGGGAGTGTGGGCTACTGAGAGCTTCGGGTAAGGTGTTCTGCTGTGCGTACCGTCTTTGCTGAATGTTCCGTCGAATACTCGGGTCGCCTCGACGCTCACCTGGAGCTGGCCACCCGATTGCTTATGGTCAAGGCGGATGGCTCCGTCCTGATTCACTCGGACGGGGGATCCTACAAACCTCTGAACTGGATGAGCCCGCCCTGTTCGATGCGGGTCCGTGAGCCTGACGAGGAAGAGGCGGAGGCCGGGGTGAGCGAGGTATGGGAGATAACCCACGCCAAGCTCAACGACATGCTCATCATCAGGCTTTTCACGATCATCGGCGATTACAGCCACGATCTGGGGCTGGAGCCGGGCCTGGTGAAGGACGGGGTGGAGGCGCATTTGCAGGCCCTCCTCGCCGAACAGGTGGACCGCCTGGGCACCGGCATGAGTCTTGTGCGCCGCGAGTATCCCACCCCGATCGGACCCGTCGACCTGATGACGCGTGACCGCGACGGAGGATACATTGCCGTGGAAGTGAAGCGTCGCGGCGAGATCGACGGCGTCGAGCAGCTGACCCGCTACCTGGAACTGCTGGGCCGCGATCCACTGCTGCAACCGCTGCGGGGAGTGTTCGCCGCGCAGATCATCAAGCCACAGGCCCGCGTGCTTGCCGAAGATCGAGGCATCGAGTGCGTTATCCTCGACTATGACGAAATGCGTGGCTTGGACAACCCTGAGGATCGTCTCTTCTGAGGAACCCGCCGCGCACTGAGCCAAGGAGAACCCCATGGAAGCTGTGCGCGGGAGAGTCGTTGTACCGGGAGAGCTGCTCGAAGATGCCGTCGTGGAATGGGACGGCGAGACGCTCAGTTACGTCGGCGCGCCGCGTCCGGGCGATAGCGAGGAACGAGAAGCCGGATATATTCTGCCCGGTCTCATCGATCTGCACAGTCACGGCGGGGGCGGCTCCT
Organism: Actinomycetaceae bacterium L2_0104; assembly: GCA_047501485.1. GTDB lineage: Bacteria > Actinomycetota > Actinomycetes > Actinomycetales > Actinomycetaceae > Ancrocorticia. The sequence goes on from JAZDRN010000002.1 coordinate 281,721, forward strand.
CTTTTCCCGATGCCACCTCGTTGGACGAGGTGGCTCGTGCCAGCGCGGAGCACAGGAGGCAGGGAACAACAGTCCTCTGCGCGACGGCCAGTACCATGGAGCTGGAACGGATGGAGTTCGTTCTCGGCCTGCTGGCCGACGGTTGCGAACAGGACCTGATCGAATGCATCGAGGTCGAGGGGCCGTTCCTCTCCCGGGAGCGCTGTGGAGCGCAGAATCCCATCTATCTCAGGGCTCCCGACATCGAGGTGGCGGATCGCCTGATAGACGCCGCCCGCGGGCACGCCTGGTCGATGGCGGTCGCTCCCGAGTTGGAGGGCGCCAGTGAGCTGGTGGAGCATCTGGCCGCCAGGGGTGTGGTGCCGGCATGGGCTCACACCAACGCGGACAGCACCACGGCGCGGCGGCTCAACGAGGTCGCCGTGAACGCGCTGCGTCGCCACGGCAAGGCCGCGACGGACAAACCTGTGGCCACGCATCTCTTCAACGCGATGCGTGAGCTCAGTCATCGGGCTCCAGGGCCGGTCATCGAATACCTTTCCGCCGGGCGGCGCGGATGCGCGGTGGTGGAACTCATCGCCGACGGCGTCCATCTGTCCAACGATCTGGTTCGCGACGTCGTCGAGATACTCGGCACGGAACCGATCGTGCTCATCACCGATTCCATGGCGGCGGCGGGGATGCCCGACGGCACTTATGAATTGGGTGGTCTGCTTGTCCATGTCACCAATGGCGTGGCTCGGTTGCGCGGAGGCAACCTCGCCGGCGGGACAAGCCGATTGATCGACATCGTGCGCAATTGCGTGAACGGAGGAGTTCCGTTGGCGGACGCCGTGGCGATGGCCAGTACCACCCCGGCTTCCGTGCTGGGGCGCACCGATGTGGGGGCGCTTCAGGCCGGGCGCCGGGCCGACGTCGTCGTCGCCAACGAGGCGTTGTACGTGGAGCGGGTATACCGCCGCGGGCAGCTCGTCAGCTGAGCGTGCCCGGGGCGGGAAGCGGGAGGCGAGGCGCCATGCGGGGCGAGGCGCGGCGGTGGCCGGAACGCCGCGCGGCACGCAGCTGTGTGATGAGCAATAGAGGCTCGAAGCGCTCGCGGCGGTGGCGATACCCTTGAAGGGTGCGCCGCTCGAAGAAATACTCCCGTCCTGTCCGCCCCCTCAACATGGGGATGGCCATGGGCGGTATGCGGCGCGAAGAGGGTGCCAACGGAGCGCAGTACAACGTGCGCCACATCCCCGCCGCCGCGAAGGAATATCTCTGCCCCGGCTGCAACGGAGTGATTCTCGTGGGCGAGGCGCATGAGGTGGCCTGGACCGAGGACACCATCTGGGGAGCGCAGTACGGGCAGGATTCGCGCAGGCACTGGCACACGGCGTGCTGGAAGCACCGCGGTAGGCGCTGAGCCGCGCTCTCGGGAGGCGCTGAGCCGCGCTCTCGGGAGGCGCTGAGCCGCGCTCTCGGGAGGTGAAGTCAAGGGTTTGTGCACGAAGTACACCGTTAGAAGCGCGACCTCGTGTGCAAAGGGTGTATCTCGATGGATGGGGCCGCGGCACCGATGGTCGGCACTCCGGTCCCGCGGTACCCGATGACACCGCGGGACCAAGTGGCTGGGACCGGAGGCCCAGCAGCCGCGTCTTACTGCTGCGGCTGGGCTTCTTCGGTGGGCTCCTCCGGCTGATCCGTGGGCTCGTTGTTGTCCGAGGCCGCCCCGAGAATCGAATTCAACGTGATGCCGTTGTCGGAGTTGGCCAGCAACGCCCTCATGTCTTCCACATAGGAGGAAAGCGCTGTGCGCTGGTCCTCCAAGGCCGCCAGATGCTGTTCGGCCTCCGAGGTGCGGGCGTCCGCCTCGTTCTGCGCCTCCGTACGCACCCGGCGAGCGTCCTCGCGAGCGAGCGCCAGGATCCTGTCGGCTTCCTCGCGGGCCGAGTTCAATTGCTCGGAGGCGTCCTCCTGTGAGGAAGCCGTCAGTGACTCGGCACGTTCGATTGCCTCGGCCAGACGTTTCTCGGCTGCCTCGGCTCGCGTTTCGGCATCGGAGATCATGGCCTCGGTCTTCTGGCGGGCCTCCGTGTCTGCGGCTGCCAGAGTCTCAGCTGCATCCCGTCTCTTATCCGCGATCTCCCTGTCAGCCTCGGCGCGCAGGGCCGCGACCTGCTCGTTCGCCTCGGTCTGGATTCGGTTGACTTCGCGTTCGGTCTCCGCCCGCAGGCGTGAGACCTCTTCCTCGGCGCTTGTGCGCAGCTCGGTGAGTTCGGCCTCTTCCCTCATGCGACGCTCCTCGATGTCGTGTGCTGTTTGCGCCTGGAGCGAAGATGCCTCCGACGTCGCGCGCAAACGGATCTGCTCGGCTTGACGGGTGGCGGCGGCAACGGTCTCATCGGCTGCGAGCTGCGCGTTCTTCGTCAGCGCCGCCACCTCTGCCTCGGTGGAAGAGCGCAGTTTCTCGGCAACGCTATAGGCATTGGAGAGAGTGTCCTGGGCCTCGGTCTCGGCTGAACGGGTGAGCTCGTCGGCGCTCTTGTGTGCGCGTGAGATAATCGCCTTTGCGTCGGCGTTCGCGCGGGTCATGACCTCCAATGCCTGCTGTTCGGTGGAGCGGAGGAGACGTTCCACGCGCGAACCGAGACTGGCGTAGGAGGGGCGATCGTGCTCGCGAAGCTGCTCTTGCGCCTCTGCCAATTCACCGGAGAGCCGAAGAATTCGAGCGTCGAGTCCCGCCACCTGCGAACGGGTCTCGGATAGGGCGGATTCCAACGCGTGAATCTGCTGGTCAACCTGAGCGCGGTCATACCCGCGCCTGACGATAGGGAACTGGGGGTTATCATCGATCATGACGGGCCTTTCTCAGGGAATATGGTGAGACTCTTCCGGATTCTTCTCTAATTCTCCACAATAGTGAGATGGGATAAAACTCCATGACTACCGTGACGGAGCTAACCGAAAAAAGACAGGGCGACGCGGTATCGTTATGAAAACGTTACCTTGTATCTCTGACGATTCTTGCCGCGCGCAAGATCATAGAACCATCGGTCGCGCCGCGGCCATGTCCGAACCGGCCGTGCAGCGGTTGACGAGAGGGAAAACATGCGAAGGATTGCCAGCGTAGCTCTGGCTACATTTGGGCTTGTCGCCGCGCTCATCGGCGTCGGTCTGATGACGATCTGGGCCCCTGGCTCCAAGGTGACGGCGTCAGCAGCAGCGCCCGATGCCGCGTTCATCCAAACGGATCCCGGCGTCATAGATCTGGTGGGGCCCGAGGTCACCATCACCGCCGAGGCGGAGGGCGACGCCGATGTGACGCTTGCCTTCGGTCTCTCGGGCGACGTCGCCGCGTGGAGTGATGGTCTGAATGTCGCGACGGTCACCGGCCTGCAGGATTGGGACAATCTGGATGTCGCCACCGGCGACGACCCGGAGGCCTCGCCGAGCGCGTCCCCCTCGGACAGCGCAGAACCCTCGACCCCCGCCGCAGAACCCTCGACCCCCGCCGAAGGCGAGGAAGGCGAGCAGACCGAGGAAGTCGATCCGAACGTCGCCAAGCTGGCGGACTCGGACATGTGGATCATGACGGAGGAGGGCTCCGGGAAGATCTCGGTGTCCTACCGCGTGGCCGACGCCGGCGCAATCTCCCTCATCGCCACCAGCTCCGATGGCCATGCTCCCAAGCTCACACTGGAATGGGATCGTAGCCTCAGCAACTCCTACGCAATGCCGATCATCGTCATCGGCGTCCTGGTTGCGCTCATCGGTATCCTCCTGCTCGTGCTCGATATTCAGCAGCGTCGTCGTGACGCCGAGCGCAAGGCGGCCCGCGATCGGCGCGTGGATCGCAAGGCGACGCGCGCCGCGGCGGAGACCAGCGTGTTGGCCAAGGTCGAGCCCGGTGACGCGGCCGCGGCGGATGGGGCCCCTGAGAGCCGTGGGGAGCAGGATATGACCACGGGCCATGCCTTCGGCGCAGGTATTCTTCCCTCCAGTCTCAGCGCAGAGGAGTTCCGGAATCGGGAGCTCTCCGACGAGGATCGGATCGTGCTGGGGAACGAGGCCAAATCCGGCGAAGCAGCAGCCGACAGCGAAGGCGGAGATGAGGAACCGCAGGATTCCGCCGTGGAAGGCTCGCAGGATGCCGATGCCTCTGACGTTGATCCGACGTCCTGGGTGCTCCGCGATGCACCGGGTGCCGTTCCGGGCCAAGACACACTGAACGCTCCTTCGACGGGAGAGGATCTCGTTTCTGATGACGGTTCACCTGACGACAACGAGAATGCTTCCCCCGATGAGAACACAGAGAACACCGAGGACGAGGAGAACACCAATGCGTAAGTATCGCGCGCTTGCCCTTGCCATGGGCGCCGCACTTGCTCTCTCTGCCTGCGGGAACGACGAGGAGGTTCCGAGCCCCTCGGCGGCACCCGTCGAGGCTCGTCCCGCCATCTCGACCGAACGCTTCGCCGACGCTCAGAATTCGATCTTCGAGTCCGTTGAGGAAGCCGATGCGGAGATGGACAGCGATGCGCTGAGCGCTCGTACCGTCGGGCCTTTCACGCAGATCCGATCCGCCGAGTATCAGCTGAAGGAGATCCTCGCGGATAGCTACGGGCTGGAACGGATCTCGAGTTCCCCCGTGCAGACTGTCATCTCACCGGCCGGCGAATATCCGCATTCGGCCATATCGATCATGGACGCCCCACAAGGGTCCAACCTTCAGACCATCGACGTCTTCCAGCAGAATTCGGCCCGTGATAACTGGGCTCTATGGGGAGTGCTCGATATCCTCCCCGGTGCCACCATTCCCGCCCTGGCCGTCTCGGACGGCAGCGGGCAGCCGGTGGATGCCGAATCCGCTGAAGGCCTGGTGGCAAGTCCGAAAGAGGTGCTAGAGGCCTACTCGTCGCTCAGTGAGACCGGCTCCGACTCCAAGGATCTGAACTTCTTGGACGATCGCCTGCGCCAGACGCTTCGGGGCGGGAAGGAAGCCAATATCGCCGCGGTGGAAGGCGCCGGTGAGGTCGAAATGCTGTACACGCCGGGTGAGGAGGGCATCGTCTCCTTCGCCACCGACGACGGCGGTGCGCTGGTCGTAGGCCAGATGGACTTCAACACCAAGATCCACGTGACGACCGAAGGAGCCACCATCAAGCTCGGCTCGACCATCGGCACACTGGGCACGGGCGAAGCTGGCGGCGAAATCGAGGTGAGTGGAACCCTGGAGGCGAACTACACTGTCTTAGTAGCTTTCCATGTACCGGCCGCGGACTCCGACGATGACGCAATTCAGGTTGTTGGGGCCAGCGATCCGATACTCCTCAGCGTGAAGAACGGATAGTAATGACGCAGCCTCTGGGTAGTTCAATGTACGGTGCGGTTGATCTGTCAGCCATCGGCGGCGGGAGCGCTGCTCCCGGGGCGGCGCCTGCTTCCGGCGTGGTCTCGGGCCCCTATGTGCTCGACGTGACTCCGGATAATCTCCGCACCGTCCTGGAGACCTCCGCGGGGGTTCCCGTCGTTCTCGTGTTCGTCGCCGACAATGTCGAGCAGTCTATGTCTCTGGCCAGGCAACTCGAGGCGCTCGCGAGAGAGGCTCAGGGGCACTTCCAGCTGGGAAAGGTGGATTCCGTCTCCCACCCGGAGGTTGCGCAGGCCTTTGGCGTAGCGGGGATTCCCTCAGCGGTCGCCGTGATGCAGGGCCAGCCGATTCCTCTGTTCCAGGGCATGCCCCAGGAGGGGGAGCTGGCTCCGCTTATCAACCGTGTAATGGAAGCCGCTCACCAGAACGGTTTGAACGGTGTGCTCGACGGCGCCGAGGAAGCGGAGGTTCAGGCTCCTGAACGGCCTCCTCACCAGGCTGCCGGTCTGGATGCCCTGGACGCGGGCGATATCGACAGGGCTCATGCCGAGTTCACCCAGGCGATCAAGGACAATCCGGGCGATTCGGAGTCCAAGGTCATGCTGGCACAGGTGGAGTTGCTGCAGCGAGTGCGCACCTACGAGGATCCAGTGGCTCTGCTTCAGAAGGCTGGACAGGCGGATCTCGGTGACATCGACCTGCATCTGGCAGCCGCCGATATCGAATGCTACAGCCGGCACGCTGACTCCGCTTTCACGCGGCTTATCGATGTGATTCGTGTGACGTCGGGCAAGGAACGAGACAGGGTGCGTGAGCGCCTGCTCGAGCTGTTCGAGATCGTGGGAGCGGACGACCCAAGCGTGGGAGCGGCGCGCCGAGCGCTTGCATCAGCCCTGTTCTGATCCCATTTCTGCTTCGTACGGGGAGGGGCCCCCCGGCGCCCCCCGGGCGGGCGGGGGCCCCCCCCCCCCCCCCCCCCCGACGCTAGGCTTGGGTCCGTGAGTGAGAACGTAAAGGCCGCACACCCGGCCACGCAGGCAGACGACACCCCCGAGCAGATCC
>JAZDRN010000030.1:0-331 GCA_047501485.1 Actinomycetaceae bacterium L2_0104
TCCGGGCAGAGATCGCGGCCCAGCTCAGGTTGGCCCCGTGCAGGTCGGCCCAGTGCAGGTTGGCCCCGTGCAGGTCGGCCCAGTGCAGGTCGGCCCAGCTCAGGTTGGCCCCGTGCAGGTAGGCCCCGTGCAGGTCGGCCCAGTGCAGGTCGGCCCCGTACAGGTTGGCCCCGTACAGGTTGGCCCCGTGCAGGTTGGCCCCGTGCAGGGTGGCCCCGTGCAGGTCGGCCCCGTGCAGGTCGGCCCAGCTCAGGTTGGCCCCGTGCAGGTCGGCCCCGTGCAGGTTGGCCCCGTACAGGTCGGCCCCGTACAGGTTGGCCCCGTGCAGGTC
>JAZDRN010000031.1:0-255 GCA_047501485.1 Actinomycetaceae bacterium L2_0104
TGTGAAGGCCCCCCACAGACCATGGGGTTGATAGACCAGACGTGGACGAGAAGTAATTCTTGGAGCTGACTGGTACTAATGGCCGACCACCTCACAAAACACCACCCCCGACGGGGTGGGTCATTGTCTCGCGTCCACTCTACGATTCCTCAACACCACCCCATCACGCACGAGGGGATAGCATCCACGAGTTGTGGCGGTGGTCATAGCTGCAGGGAAACGCCCGGTCTCCATTCCGAACCCGGAAGCTAAGCC
>JAZDRN010000032.1:0-255 GCA_047501485.1 Actinomycetaceae bacterium L2_0104
CCGTCAACGACGGATCAGGAAGAGGAGCAATCCCCGCCTCATCCCCAAACTCCGCCCGCAACTCATCAATCGGACCCCACCCCAACGCACGCGACGGACACGCATCCACACACGCCGGATCCTGACCCGACTCCCGATAGTCATAACACAAATCACACTTAGACATATGCCCGGTCTGAGTGTTCATCTGCGGAGCACCATAAGGACACGCCCACTGACAATACCGACACCCCACACACTTACCCTCATCCACAT
>JAZDRN010000033.1:0-255 GCA_047501485.1 Actinomycetaceae bacterium L2_0104
CCGTCAACGACGGATCAGGAAGAGGAGCAATCCCCGCCTCATCCCCAAACTCCGCCCGCAACTCATCAATCGGACCCCACCCCAACGCACGCGACGGACACGCATCCACACACGCCGGATCCTGACCAGACTCCCGATAGTCATAACACAAATCACACTTAGACATATGCCCGGTCTGAGTGTTCATCTGCGGAGCACCATAAGGACACGCCCACTGACAATACCGACACCCCACACACTTACCCTCATCCACAT
>JAZDRN010000034.1:0-205 GCA_047501485.1 Actinomycetaceae bacterium L2_0104
GTACGTATCCGGTATACCCATACCATATAGCAATCGTTGCTATCTCGCCACTTTCTGGGGGTGTGACACTGTGATTATACCGCCTCCTAAGCGGTAGGTCGATGGTTCGAATCCATTCGGGGGCACACAGTGACTTTCGCCCGGTATCTCGCCACAAAGCGGGGGCCGGGCGAAAGCCGCATCGACAGCAAAAAACGTCCCCAGT
>JAZDRN010000003.1:0-860 GCA_047501485.1 Actinomycetaceae bacterium L2_0104
CTGCTGTTGCTGGTTTCTTGTTGGTGGTCACGATGGCGGGGACGTATTACTCGGTGGAGACGATTCCGGCGTGGCATCATCCCGCGACGTGGGTGTTCTTCTTCGCCTCGGCCATCTTGACCGGATCCCTCGCCGTCGGAGTGGCGTTGTTGGTGACGTGGAATGCCTCCATGAAACACGCCACCACAGCCACCGGCGAGACTGTCACGGGTGAGCCTGGTGAAACCGGCGAAACCATCACCGGTGAAACCGTTCCTTCCGCCACGACTGGCGAGACTGCTTCTTCTGGTGGGTCTGTGGCGACGAAGCCGGGGTTGGCTGTGCGGTTGCGGTTGCTTCCTGGTGGGACGTTGTCGGGTGAGTTGAGTGAGTTGGTGACGCGCTCGTTGGCGGGTATCTCTCTGTCCGCCGCTCTGGCGGGGGTGGCCATGCTGGTCACTTACCCCATCTATTTCCTCTACCTGTCCAACGGACCGGCCGCAGCCCAAGAAGTCGCCGACCGGCTCATGATGCCGGCGACGGGTGTGCGGTTGGTGTTGTTGGCTGTGGTGGTGGTCCTGTGTGGGGTGTTCGTGTTTGTGCGGGCGCGTCGTGCTTCGAGTCCGTCACGGGTGGTGGCGGTGTTGATCGTGTGTGCGTTCGTGTTGGCCGTCATCACCGAACTGCTGGGCCGCGGGATGCATTACGAGGGCCTCTACCACGTGGGGTTGAACACCACCCAATACCTCCTCGGACAATAACCGCACACGGACACGTCCACGTCCATGCGCGGGTCCACGAACAGGTCGTGGTGTGGGGTCGGGTGTGGGTCAGATACGCGGTGGGGGGCGGGGTTTAACGCCCCCCCCCCGGCGCAACCC